>DAICXZ010000030.1 GCA_027311945.1 Erythrobacter sp. | reverse complement strand
GAATTTGCATGACTAACAAACTCACCGCTCTTGCCGCCACTCTCGCCCTCACCTTCGGCGCTGGTGCCGCCAACGCGCAGGAAGTCGGCGCAACCGTGATGGGCAACGACGGGGTCCAGATCGGAACCATCGCCGCCAACGACGGCGCCAACGCCGTGGTCGACACCGGCAAGCACAAGGTGCCGCTGGCGCTGGAAAGCTTCGCCGAAGGTGACACTGGCTACACGCTCAACATCACCAAGACCGAACTCGACGCCATGATGGACCAGGAAGTCGCCCGCCGCGAAGCCGCGCTTGCCGCTGCGCTGGTGGTCGGCGCTGAAGTCGCCACCGCCGACGACGTGCCGCTCGGCACGATCGACGAGATGACCGACGTCGGCGTCACCATGGTGCAGAACGAAGAGCCGCTGACCCTGCCGCGCGAGATGTTCGCGCTCGACACCGATGGTTCGCTGATGGTGCTCGTCACCAAGGCCGACCTCGATGCGGCCATCGCGGCCCAGGCAAGCTAAGCGCTTCTCCTAGTGCTTCAATCGGCCCGCGTGGATATGCTCCACGCGGGCCTTTTGTTTGTCAGAAGCGGTTGTCTTTCGGAAAGCCGTTCGGCGGCAGACGGCCAGCAGCACCGCGCGCGACCTTCCACATCCCGATCTCGGTCTCGTTGCGGGTACGTCCGCTGTCGCCGCCCATCTGCCAGCTCAGCCCCTCGGCGAGGGTGAAGGTCGTGGCATCGGACAGCCCGCCGTCGCGATAGCGTTGCAGCGTCACGCCCTGCCCGCGCGTCATCACCGGCATTTCTTCAAGGCTGAACACCACGAGCTTGCGGTTCTCGCCCACCACCGCCACGTGATCGTGCTCAGCCGCAATCTGGTGCACGACGATCAGCTTGGCATCGCCCTTCAAATTCACCACCTGCCGACCTTTGCGCGTTTCCGCCAGCAGCTCGTCAGTCACCGCGACGAAGCCCTTGCCGGTGTCCGCCGCGAGCAGGATCTGCCGGCCCGGCGCATGGACAATCATCGCCATGATCTGGGTCGATGTATCGATATCGAGCCCGTTGCGCACCGGCTCGCCAAAGCCGCGCGCGCCGGGCAGCTTGTCTGCACCCAGCGTGAAAAAACGCCCGTCGCTGCCGCACAGCAAGAGCTTGTCGGTGGTCTGGCAATGGACCGCAAAGGCCGGGCCGTCGCCCTCCTTGTACTTGAAGTCGCCGCGGCCATCCTGCCCCAGATCGACGTGCCCCTTGGCCGCGCGCACCCAGCCCTTCTGGCTGAGGATCACCGTCACCGGCTCCTTCTCGATCATCGCGCTGGGATCGAACTCAACCGTCGGCGCAGCCTCGGCAATCGTCGTGCGGCGCGCGCCAAGCGCGGTATCCTCCGCATAGTCCTTGCGCAGCGTACGCAGGTCCTTCTTGAGCCGGGTGCGCTGGCGGGCCGGGCTTTCGAGCAGCTTCTCCAGCTCGTCCTTCTCGGCCAGCAGCGCGTCCTTCTCGTGCCTGAGCTGCATTTCCTCCAGCTTGCGCAAGCTGCGCAGCCGCATATTGAGGATCGCTTCGGCCTGCCGGTCGGTGAGGCCAAACTCCGCCATCATAAGCACCTTGGGCTCGTCCTCGGTGCGGATGATTTCGATCACCCGGTCAAGGTTGAGGAAGGCGATGATGTAGCCCTCGACCAGCTCCAGCCGGTCGGCGATCTTGCCAAGCCGGTGCCGCGTGCGGTTCTGCAGGATCTCGATCTGGTGGCGCAGCCAGTTTTCGAGCAGCTCCTTCAGCCCCATCACCATCGGCGTGCGGGTGGAGTCGAGCACGTTGAGGTTGAGCCCGAAGCGCGTTTCGAGGTCAGTCAGCTTGTAGACGCTCTCCTTGAGCATCTCCGGATCGACATTGCGGCTGCGCGGCACCAGCACGAGGCGGATGTTCTCGTCGCTCTCGTCGCGCACATCTTCGAGCAGCGGCAGCTTCTTATCGGCGATCACCTGGGCGATCTGCTCGATCAGCTTGCCCTTCGGAACCTGATAGGGAATTTCCGAAATAACAAGCTGATAGCCGCCACCCTTGTGACGCTCTATCCCCGCCTCACGGTCAGCCGCATCCTCGGCCTCAGGGGCATGGAAGCGCCCGCGCACCCGAAACGAGCCGCGCCCTGTTTCATAAGCCTTGGAGATCGCCTCCGGGCTGTCGACAATCAGGCCGCCGGTGGCGAAGTCCGGCCCTTGCATCAGCTCCATCAGCCGCGCATGCTCGACATGCGGGTTGTCGATCAGTTCGAGCGCGGCGTCGATCACTTCGGCGGCGTTGTGGCTGGGAATGTTGGTGGCCATGCCCACCGCGATCCCGCTTGACCCATTGGCCAGCAGGTTGGGGAACAGGCCGGGGAAGATGACCGGCTCTTCTTCCTCGTTGTTGTAGGTCGGCACGAAGTCGACCGTGCCTTCGTCCAGCCCCTCCATCAGTTGCAGCGCGGTCTTGGTCAGGCGGCATTCGGTGTAACGCTGCGCGGCGGCGTTATCTCCGTCGATATTGCCGAAGTTGCCCTGCCCTTCGATCAGCGGGTAGCGCAGCGTGAACGGCTGCGCGAGGCGGACCATCGCATCGTACAGCGCGCTGTCGCCGTGCGGGTGATACTTGCCCATCACGTCGCCGACGACGCGGCTCGACTTCTTGAACGCGCTGTCCGGCGCCAGCCTGAGACCGCGCATGCCCCACAGGATGCGGCGGTGGACCGGCTTCAGCCCGTCGCGCAGGTCTGGCAAGGATCGCGCAGTGATCGTCGACAGGGCATAGACGAGGTAGCGTTCGGACAGCGCACTGTCGAACGGCGCGTCGACGATGGTGTCGAACGGATCGTGGTCTTCGGTTTCGGCAGACGACATGCGGTCTGGCCTAGCAGCGGCACGGCTGGGAGGACAGCGCGGAACAATGCGGTTTCCCCAAGCGTAAGTAAGCCAGACAGCAATTTCTCACGGAAGAATTCCTATGACCCAACATGTTATGATCCTCGCCACCAATGGTTTTGAACAAAGCGAACTGGAAGGGCCGAAGCAGCTGCTCGAAGAGGCTGGTTTCAAGACCACCGTGGTGAGCCCGGAAAGCGGCCAGATCACGGGCTGGGACGACAAGGACTGGGGCAGCCCGGTCGATGTTGACCTCACGCTCGACAAGGCCAAGGCGGGAGACTTCGATGCGCTGGTTCTGCCTGGCGGTCAGATCAACCCCGACATCCTGCGCATGAACAAGGACGCCGTGGCGATGGTGAAAGAGTTCGTTGAGGCGGGCAAGCCCGTCGCCGCGATCTGTCACGCCCCTTGGCTGCTGGCCGAGGCCGGCGTAATCAAAGGCAAGACCGTGACCGGGTGGCCCTCGATCCGCACGGACCTGCGCAATGCGGGCGCCAAGGTGATCGACCATGAGGCCGCGGTCGACGGCAACCTGATCACCAGCCGCAACCCGGACGATATTCCGGCCTTCACCAAGGCGCTGATTGCAGCGCTTGAGAACACGTTCGAAGCGGTCTGACACCGTTTCGCTGCACTGATTTGGCAAGGCCCTGTCGATGATTTCGGCGGGGCCTTTTGCGTGGGCGCTTGCCAAATGGCTTATGGCCTTCATAGAATGTGGCGACAATAAGGCGTACCTATTGCAGTCACAGGAGAGCGGACCATGAAGCGTTTGTTTGCAATGGGTTGTGCGGCTTTGGCGCTGACTGCTCGCGGCCAGCAGGGCGAATACGCCACTACGCAAGAGCGCCTGACGACGACGGATATTGCCGAACCTGCGCCCGGCTCCGCGGATGCGGCGGGCGGAGAAATCCCGGTCTCGATCCCGCAGATCGCCTATGTCTACGAATACGGTTCCGCGTCGCGGCAAACGACATGGCGCCGCTGCAGGAGCGGCACGTTGCCCTGTGTGACAGCATGGGGCCGCAACAATGCCGGGTGCTCGAAATGTGCTCTTCGCGGGACGAAGGGGACTATGCCTATGGTTCGTCGCCTGGGTCGGCCTGCTTGGCTGGCGGCGGTTGCGACCGAAGAAGCAGCCCGACACCGAAAGCTGAGGCCTAGCTCAGAACCCTTGCGCGTTGTGGCATTCGCTCGGTACCCGCACTTCCAGCCCGTCGAGCTCCTCGCTCAACAGGATCTGGCACGACAGACGGCTGGTCGCCTCCACATCGGCGGCGAGGTCGAGCATGTCCTCTTCCTCCTCGCTGGCTTCGGACAGGCGTCCGAACCATTCGCGGGCGATGATCACATGGCAGGTCGAGCAGGCCATCTGGCCCTCGCACGTCCCCTCGAGCGGCATACCGGCGCGCTGCCCCACTTCGAGCAAGCTATCGCCCGGCGCGGCCTCGACCGCGCGCTTTTCGCCCTCGCGTGTAATGAAGGTGACCTTGATGGCGTCTATCCTTGTTGCGACGCAGCAACTATAATTCGTTCAGCGGCCTCTTCAAGCTGAGAAAGCGTGGTGTAGCGCCCGAAACCCAGCCGGATCGACGATTTCGCCTGATGCTCGCTCAACCCGATCGCGCGCAGCACGTGGCTTGCCCGGCCAGAGCCACTGGCGCATGCCGATCCGGCAGAGAACATTACATCGCGGCAGTCGCTCATCAGGCGCGCGACATCTAGCCCTTCACGGCGCAGGTTGAGATTGCCATGCCAGCGCTCGGTCGCGGTGCCGTTCATTTCCCACTCGGCAAACAGCTCGCAGGCACGGTGCCACAAGCCTTCGACATGGGCCGCGTCCTCTTCCGTCCGCCTGGCCGCCAAAGCTGCCGCCGCGCCGAACCCGGCGCACAGCATCGGCGACAAGGTGCCGGAGCGCAGGCCCTGCTCCTGCCCGCCGCCGGTGGAGACGGAGGCCAGCTCCACCCCATCGCGCAGCCACAGGGCGCCGATGCCCTTCGGCCCGTGCAGCTTGTGCGCCGAGACCGCGATCATGTCGGCCTCGGCACAGACGATCTTGCCATAGGCCTGCACCGCATCGCACAGGTAGAGCGCGCCTGAATCTTTCGCGCGGCTGTACCATTCAGCCGTCGGCTGCACCGTTCCGATCTCGTTGTTGACCTGCATCACCGCGACCAACCGCGTTCCCTCGGGCAGCGCTTGTGCCGGATCGCAAAGCCCCCCGCCCGTGACCGCAAGTTCGTGGTGATCGCCCAGCGCCTTCGCCGTATCGAGCACAGCGGCATGTTCGATTGCCGAGCACGCCACCGGCCCGCCCACACCGCGCATCGCGAGGTTGATCGCCTCGGTCGCGCCGCTGGTGAAGATAACCCGCCCGCCCGCCGGAAACAGCGCCGCGACCTGATCGCGCGCGACTTCGACCGTAGCGGCAGCCATGCGTCCCATCCGGTGCGGCGAATGCGGGTTGCCGAACTGCGCGCTGTCCGGCCCGCCGAGCCACGGCTCCATCGCCGCGCGGGCTTCGGGCGCCAGCGGCGTGGTGGCCTGATAGTCAAGATAGATCATGCCCGGCCCGCCGGGCTGGAAAGATGACGAAGTTGACACTGCGACAAGCGCCCTCGTCCGGCGCTATGCCGCAGAATTGCGCCATTTCCATGCCAACTGGCAAAGTTGACAGTCTGGCAGAATTTTTCGGAGTAAGACGTGCTCATCATGCCCCCTTGTGGGGCTTTCGGCGTGTGTAGGAAAGGGCCGACCTTCTTCCGCTCGCCCTGAGCTTGTCGAAGGGCCGTTCTTCTTTGTTTTGTCGGACCGCGATTCAGAAAAGCAGCCCTTCGACAAGCTCAGGGCGAGCGGTGTTTCTGTGGGAGCACCGACTGTACGTCCCCGCAATCCGCAAGCCCAAGCTTGATCAAATGACAGGAGCATGGCTTGCGCCCGCTCCCTCCTGTACCTTCACCCGATGCTCCTGATCGTCGGAACCGTTCGCCTGCCTGCCCACCACCTTGAGGCAGCCTGGCCGATCATGCAGCGCATGGCCGAAGCCAGCCGCGCCGAGCAAGGCTGCGTCGAATACAGCTACGCCGAAGATCTGTTCGTCCCCGGCCTGATCCATGTGAAAGAGATGTGGGCCGATCAAGCCGCCCTCGACCGTCACTTCGCCACCCCGCATCTGGCCACATGGCGAGCCGCATGGCCAGACCTCGGCATCGGCGAACGCGACTTGCGCGTCTACGATGTCGGAGAACCGCGTTTGACTTAGGCGGGCTGCTTACTGCGCCGTTCTGAGCGCATCGAGATAGGCCAGCAGGTTCTCGATATCGCCATCCTCGAACTTGAAGACCGGCATTTCGGAGGTATGGCCAACCTGAATTCCCCGCTCGAACGAGCCAGCAACCGCCCATGCCGGCAATCGGTGGGATGCCACTTCGAGGCTCGGAGCGTTGGGATTGGGCGAGACGCCATCCTCAAGCGCATGGCAGCTGGCGCAATTAGCCTGCGCGAAAGCCCTGCCCTTGGCGGCATTTTCGGAGAGACCATCCGCACCGCGATCGGTTACGCAAGCCGCAACGAGGAGTGCCGCTGACACGATGATTACAGGCTTAAGCACGATGATGTTCCCCTTGGTTTGTTGCGGCGCTCTAGCGGAACAAGGTTCGTTGGCGCAAGTAATCCACGATGGAAGGGGCGCTCGTGGTCACATGAGCGAGGCGCAACCGGGAAACAATTGGCGTCGCGCAAACGGCAGGAATTGGCCAGAAATCCGATCAAGGTCGGCAATGCCTGCTAGGTGTGCTGGCGGCGATGTTCGGCCAGAGCGTCTTCGAGCCGCGCATAGGAATATGGCCCGACGCGATAGTGGACGGACGTTACGGCTATGATCCCTTCCGGCAGCGCGGCTGGCGTATCGGGCTTCAGTGAACCGCCTTCGCTTTCCCATGCGCCGGTTCCGGGCTGATCGGGGTTCGCCGCGATTGGTGCGATGCTCATGTCATCCATCCTCGTCAGCGGGGCCGCGTTCGTCGCGAGGCCAGCCCTGACCGGACAGGCCATTCGTCTTTCGCCACTCGGCCATCCGCTTGGCACGCCCTCCCAACAGATCGATGGCGTCCTTGCGTTCTTCGGCCGTGCCCGACCGGTCGACCTTCATCGCGGCAAGCTGGTGATCGAAGAGAAACTTGTTCATCGGCATGGCAACAGATCCTGGCAAGAGGGGGCGGGCGCAAGCCGGGGGAAGTGATCCCCCCGGCCCTGCTTGTCGGCGTCAGCCCTGTTGGGCGCTGGCCTGATCCTTCTGGTTCTGGCCGTCGCCCTGCTGGGCCTGCAGGTTCACCGCCATCTTCTTGCCGCCATCGACTTCGCTGGTTTCATAGCTGAAACGCTGATCGACCTTGGGCACCTCGGCTTCCTGCTGCAGGTCCGCCTTCTTGAAGCGGAGTGCATCGCCACCCTTTTCAGGGGTGATCGAGCCGGTGCCCGAGCTGCTGTCATAGCTCTTGATCTTGCCAAAATGTGCCATTTGTCATTCCTTCGAACGAGTGCGCAGCGCGCCAGAATTGACCCGGCTGCGACTAGGAGGCGGAACTGAAGGAAAGGGCTTCCGATGGTGGAAGCGGTGACCGTCGATTGCGACTGGTAGCTGAGATTTAGATGGCGACGGCGGGTAGTGATTACAAGCGCGGCAGGGGTGATGAGTGTTGCTAGGCAGCGTGGACAAATTCAGACCTGAGTTTCGGTCGGCAATCGGCACGCCGCCACGATTAGCTGGGTGGCGGAAATTGGGGTGGGGAGCGAACATCTCGTAAAAAGCGGTAGGCTTAGCTCATAGACCTATTCCGCGAGGGTAACGGCACGTTGACCATTGCTAAATTAAAGCCGGCTCATGGATACCCGTGCATTTCTTGCCTTTTTTCTCACCCTCCATACGGCGTTGGCGTTCACGGTGCCGATGTCCGATATCGGTGAGATCGCGCACGCCGTCTATTTGCAATCGCTTTTACTTGTTTGGCTGCTACTTGCCGGTTCAGTTGCACTGCTCGTGCAAATAGCTACTAAGCGCATGAATCATCCTACAAAAATCATGTATCGTGTGTGCAGAATGAACCGCTCTCGCTTAGGCGAGGGCGCTGTATTCCTCGTTTCGCTAGCTCTGATGATGCAAGTATACATGGTTCTGAAGGTCTCGATTCCAAGTTTGGTGCCATTTTATGCCGATCCCTTTTTGGCAGACCTCGATATGATGTTGTTTGGCCAAGACCCATGGCGAATTAGCCATGCGTTGCTGGGATCCGGCGCGACGCGCTTTTTGGATATGTTTTATGTGACGCCTTGCCTGATCGTTACCTTGGGAATGTCGCTATGGGCATGTTTCTCGAAAGACCGGGTTTTCAGCAGGCGGTGCGTTCTAGCAATCACTATGTGCTGGTTCATCATTGGCGTATGGGCGGCGGTTGCACTCTCTTCCACAGGTCCGGTCTACGTGGAGCACTTTTATAGCGATCCTCGATTTGCTGAGCTCCGGTCGGTCCTCCCTTCAGACCTGACAGCCACACGCACGCAAGCCTACCTCTTAGAAAATTTTGGAGCGCCCGGCTTTGGCAAGGGTATCAGTGCAATGCCCTCGATGCACAATGCGCTCTATCTCTTGTTAATTTGGATGGTCTACGATCGATTTGGGAATAGCTGGCAGTTGTGGAGTGCAATCGCTTTTGAGGCGACAGTTTTTGTAGCCTCGGTCCATCTTGGATGGCACTATGCGGTTGACGGATTGGTGGCCGCAATCTTGGTGCCTCCAATTTGGTATTTTGCGGGCCGTGTCGAGAGCATTTCCCTACTGGCATTCCCTGCTCCGATATCGAAATCACCCGCACGCCAGCCGACCTAGTCTACCCAGCACTTTTGAAATGCAGCGCGAAGGGAATGAGAGCTCTGGGGTCGTCTCCTGCCAGGCAGCTTTAAGGTCGAAATGCCCGATAGCTGCCATCATGCGACCTGTCCGAATATGTCCATGACGCTTAGCTCAGACCCCGCCAGGCCTTCACGAAGGCCTCCAGCTCCGCCGCACTGGTGTTCCACCCCAGCGACACCCGGATTGTGCGCCGCGCCACGTCGTCCTCCACCCCGAAGGCATCGAGCACACGGCTCTTTTTCAGCGTGCCCGAAGAGCACGCGCTGCCCGCCGAGACGGCAAAGCCCATAGCGTCAAGCCGGATCAGCAGTGCCTGCGCGCTGATGGTGGGGTGCGTGAGCGCCGCGATGTAATCCACCTGCTCGCCCAGTTCGAGCACCTCGCCCGCCAGCGCCTCGCGAAAGGCCGCGCGCTCGGCGGCAGAAGTCGCCCAATCGCCCGCCTCCAGCGCGGCGGCCATGCCCATGATCGCGGGCAGGTTCTCGGTCCCGGCGCGATAACCGCGCTCGTGCCCGCCCATCGGCTCGAGCAGCGCGAAATCGCGCACCAGTAGCGCGCCAACGCCAATCGGGCCGCCGAACTTGTGCGCCGAGACCACCGCCATATCGACCTGCGGCAAGGCCAGCTTGCCCGCGCTCTGCGAGCAGTCCGACAGAACCAGCGCCCCCGTTTCCCGCACGACCTCCGCCATCTCCTCGACCGGGTTGATCGTGCCGGTTTCGGGATTGACGTGCTGCACCGCAAACACCGTGTCGCCATCAAGCGCGACATCCTCGGCATAGACCTCAGCATCGGGCGCAGCGCGGAACACCGCGTCGTGCTCCACCGCGCTGACCACCCGGCGGCTCGCCTTGGCGCGGCACAGACCCAGCGCCAGCGCCTCGCTCGCTCCGCTGGTGAAGATCACCTCGCCCGCCCAGCCGAGCGCCGCTTTCACCCTCTCGCGGGCATCTTCCAGGGCAGCCTTGGCCTTGCGCCCCTCGGAGTGCGGCGAGCTGGGATTGGCCCAGATCGCAAGGCCCTGTTCCATCGCGGCGCGCGCTTCGGGGCGCAGCGGCGAGGTGGCGGCGTGATCCAGATAGATACGGGTCATGCGGAAAGAATTGCGAATAACGCCATCGTCCCTATATAGCCGCCCACTTCCCCCGCGCCAGCCGCGCGGTTCCAAAACCCAATAAAGCAGAGCCGATCAGCCCATGCCGCACGTCATTTTCCCCGGCCCCGAAGGCCGTCTCGAAGGCCGCTACTCGCCCGCTCCGCGCCCCCGCGCGCCGGTGGCGATGATCCTCCACCCGCACAGTCAGGGCGGCGGCACCATGAACGACCGCATCGTCCAGCGCCTGTACAAGACCTTCGTTGACCGCGGGTTCGCCACGCTGCGCTTCAACTTCCGCGGCGTCGGCAAGAGCCAGGGCAGCTTCGATAACGGCATCGGCGAACTGTCGGACGCCGCCTCGGCGCTCGACTGGGTGCAGTCGATCCATCCCGAAGCGCAGGTAACCTGGGTCGCCGGCGTCAGCTTCGGCGCGCTGATCGGCATGCAGTTGCTGATGCGCCGCCCGGAGATTCGCGGCTTCATCTCGGTCGCACCGCCTGCGAACATGTACGACTTCAGCTTCCTCGCGCCCTGCCCTGCCTCGGGCATCTTCATTCAGGGCACGGCCGACACGGTGGTGCAGCCGAACAGCGTTCAGAAGCTGGTCGACAAGCTGCGCACGCAGAAGCACATCACGATCCACCACGACGAGATCCCGCGCGCCAATCACTTCTTCGAGAACGAACTCGAAGAGCTGATGTCCTCGGTCGACAATTATCTCGATTTCCGGCTCGATCCGTCCTGCCCGATTACCTGATCGGCTGACCGTATATCGGCGTGCCGGGCGGGAACCCGTCCGGCCCACGATCCGTAAATCCCTCCAGAACCGTCACCTGGCGGATGGAAAATCGCGCCTGTATTTCAGGGCTTTTCTCCGCCATGGGCTCATGGTAATGTGTTACATAATAACATTACAAGGAGGGAGTTTGATATGGCCTATGTTGACAGCACATCTGCGCCCGGAGCCCGCGCCAGGGCCCTGCTCGGGGTCGGCGCCATTCATGCGGTCATGGCGATTGGCGTCTATACCGGGCTGACCATCACCGGCGTGATCGCCAAGCCGGAAATCATCGTCACCGCGTGGAACGTGCCCACTCCGACACCCACGCTCGAACCGCCGCCGCCCGAGAAGATGGAGCAGCAGATTCCCGAGGTTGTGACTTACAATCCGCCCAAAGCTCCCGATCGCATTATCGACCTGCCGACGCGCGACCCGATCGTAGCGGCCCCGTTCGATGATGGCCCGCTCATGCCCGCCATCCCGGACACGCTGCCGGGAATGGCAACCGGCAATGGCAATCTGGCGCTACCCACGCCCACACCGAGCGTGGCCGCAGTCGGTCCGAAGGCGATCAACGGCCCGACCGGCTGGATCACCACCGACGACTATCCGCGCCGCGACCTGATGCGCGCGAACGAAGGCACGGTGCGCTATCGCCTCGTGGTGGCGAGCAATGGGCGGGTGGAGACCTGCGAAGTGACGCAAGGCTCAGGCCACAGCGGGCTCGATTCCGAGACCTGCCGCCTGCTGCAACGCCGCGCACGGTTCGAACCGGCGAAGAATGGCAGCGGCGCGCAAGTGGTGGGCACCTTCACCGGCGCGGTGACCTGGCAAATCCCCTAAGCGCCGGTCAACGCTGGTTTTCGGCGGCGGCGTCCCTCAGCGGGATGCCGCCGTCGTCGTCGGGGATGACCCAGATCGCCACATTGGCCACCATCACGAAGGCGAGCAGAAGCATCAGCATGCCGCGCTGCGGCTCGCCACGGCGCAGCAGCTTGATGCCGCCACCGATCAGGAATGCGGCGGCCAGCATGACTATGGAAACGATCACGTCGAACATCGCCCCTCCCTAGCGGCACCGCGCGTCGTTCGCCAGATAGGTTTGACTTGCCCGGTTGCGGCTGTAACCAGATGCCATGCACAGCTTCGACACTCCCATGCTCACCCGCCGCGCGGCCCTGAAGGGTGCCTCAGGCCTCGCCATCGCCGCCACGCTGCCGGGCTGCGTCACCGCCACCACCTCCGCCACAGCCGATACCGGCGCCAAGGCGCTGCTCGACGATGTCGCCTGGCGGCTGCTTTCACACCAACCCGGACGCGCAACCTCGCTCGGCGTGGATACCGGCGTGCATGCCGCCATGCGCGGGCGGCTTGAAGACAGCTCACTCGAAGGCCGTGCCGCTCTTGCCGAAACCCTGCGCGAAGACCTTGCCCGCGTCTCCTCCGTCAATGAAAGCGGGCTCGACGCGCCCACCCGCACCAGTCTCGAAGTGGTGAAAAGCGCCTATGCCAACGCGCTGGAAGGCTTCGCCCTGCCCTATGGCGACGTAGCGGTCGGCTCGTGGCGCAACGCGCCTTATGTCGTGATCCAGAACGTGGGCGGCTATCTCGACCTGCCGCGCAGCTTCGATTCGGACCAGCCGCTGCGCGACGGGGCCGATGTCGACTATTACATGGAGCGACTGGCGCAGGTGCCCGCCTCGCTTGCAGGCGAGTTGGAGCGGATGCAATCGGCCCGCGAAATGGGCCTCGTCGCGCCCGACTTCCTGCTCGATAAGGCGATCGGCCAGATGGAGCAGACCATCACCGACAGCGCCGAGGGGGGTGGCTGGGCCATGCCGCTCGGCCGCTCCGATCTCCCTGAGGCGAAGGCCGCACTGCCTCACGCGGTGCAGCTCGCGCAAAGCGTGATCGCCCCAGTGCTGGCCGCGCAACTCGAAGAGCTGAAGGCCGAACGCGCTCTGGCCACCTCGGATGCAGGCATGTGGGCGCGGCCCGGCGGCCCGGACTATTATCGCTGGGCACTGAAGGCGAGCACCACCACCAATATCACCCCCGAGGAGGTCCACGAACTGGGCCACGACACCCTCGCCTCCATTCACGCCAAGATGGAACCGATCCTGCGCTCGCTCGGCTATACCGAGGGCACGGCGGGCCAGCGCATGAAGCAGCTTTCCGAAGACGAGCGCTTCAAGTTTGCCGAGGGCGACGAAGGCCGCGCGCAGATCATGGACTTCATCCACGAGCGCATCGACTGGATCCGTTCGCAGATGCCCCGCGCGTTCAGCCGCACCGTACCCGCGAACCTCGAAGTGCGCCGCCTGCCGCTGGCTGAGGAGCCCGGCGCGCCGACTGCCTATGGCGGCGCGGGTTCGAAGGATGGCTCCATCCCCGGCAAGATGTGGATCAACCTGCTGACCACCGACCTGCACCGCAAATATACCCTGCCCACGCTGGTCCACCACGAGACCATTCCCGGCCATGTGTGGGAGGGCGAATATTCGAACCAGCTGCCGCTGATCCGCTCGATCCTCGCCTTCAATTCCTTCAGCGAAGGCTGGGCGCTCTATGCCGAACAGCTGGCCGACGAGCTCGGCGCCTATGCCGATCATCCGGCCTGGCAGCTTGGCTACCTGCAGGATGCGGCCTTCCGCGCCTGCCGTCTGGTGGTCGATTCAGGGATGCACGCCAAGCGCTGGAGCCGCGCCGAGGCCCTCGCCTTCATCACCGAGCAGACCGGCGACGGGGCGGACGAAATGGCCAGCGAGATCGACCGCTATTGCAGCTGGCCGGGTCAGGCTTGCGGCTACATGGTCGGCAAGCTCGAAATCCTGCGCCAGCGCGAGAGCGCGCTCGAGGCACTGGGTGCCCGCTACGACCTCAAGGACTTCAACATGGCAGTGGTCGAAGGCGGCAACGTGCCGCTCGACGTGCTGGCGGGCAATATCAGCCGCTATATCGCGGGCGCGACCGGCTAGAGCTGGATGGTATTACTCCCCTCCCCTCGGGGAGGGGCTGGGGGTGGGGGCTCGACGCTGCATGCCCTGGAACCCCCATCCCAACCCTTCCCCCAAGGGGAAGGGCTTTGCGAATGATCAGCCTTTGTTAAACAGGCCCTTGGCCATGCCCACCACGTCGTTAAGCGGGTTGCCGTCACCATCGCGATCAAGCAGGTGGGCGATGCTGCCCGGATCGTTCTTGATCGCGTTGGCGAACTCGGTGAGCGAACCTTCGCCGCCGATCTGCTCCACGATCTGCGACAGGGTGCCGGTGTCGAGCCCGGTCTTGGCCGAAGCCAGTTCGACCGTATCGCCCTGCATCGTATGCGCCTGACCGAGCGCGGCGATCGCCTTTTCAGCCATCGCCGGGTCGATCCCGACCTTGGCAGCGAGGTTCACCACATCGTCGGGTGAACCGGCGATGGTCTTCAGGATTCCGTCAAGCATGCTCATGATCTGTCTCCTTGGCAGGTGATGAGGATAGTGGACCTCACGAAGGCAAATACAAGAGCCAGTTTGCATGCCATCTGCATCCGCGTTTCGTCTTGAACATTTCATATGGGAACTGCATCGTACCGCTATTCGGGGCGACTGGGGCAAGACAATCGTGCGCAGACTGATCGCGGCATTTTGCTGTATTATTCTTATGACAACCCCGGCACAGGCGCGCTGGCGCAAGGCCGAAAGCGAACACTTCGTCATCTACGCCGATGATTCGGCACGCGATCTCGAACGCTTCGGCAATATGCTGGAGCGGTTCCACCGGGCGATGGAATTTGTTACCTCCAGAACCACCGAGACGCCCAGCCTTTCCAACCGCGTCACCATCTACGCCGTCGGCAACAGCGCGGATATGCGGCGACTGGCCGGAGACAAGAAAATCGCCGGCTTCTATTCGGCCCGTGCGGGAGGGTCGGTTGCCTTTGTACAGGATGCCTACCCGACTTCGGGAGAACTGCCCTTCTCAGCGGTCATCTTGCTGCACGAATATGCGCACTATTTCGCCTCGATCAGCACTCGGTTTCCGCAACCCCTGTGGATGTCCGAAGGGAGCGCGGAGTTCTACGCCTCGGCTCGCTTCCCATCCGATGGCGGAGTAGAGATCGGGCGCCCCGCGATCCATCGCGCCAATGACCTCTTCTACGCGGCTGACGTGCCAATCCGCGAATTGCTCGACGCAGATCTCTACGCCAAGCGAACCAGTACCCGGCATGACGCCTTCTATGGCCGGGCCTGGCTGCTGTTTCACTACCTCAGCCTGTCCGGCGAACGTCCGGGCCAGTTCCGCGCCTACACCGATGCGCTGAGCGCGGGCTTGAATGCGCTGGCAGCGGCAGAGCAGGCGTTTGGCGATCTCGACCGTCTCGAGACGGACCTGGACAACTACCTACGCCGACGCCGCCTGATGATGCTCAACCTGACCGCCACAATGATTACGCCCGGAGAGGTCCACGTCAGCGAGCTGAGCGACGGGATGAATGCGGTGCTGCCGTTACAGGTAAGATCCAAGCGCGGAGTAACCCGCGAAGAGGCGCTGGAGCTGCTGCCGGAGGTTCGCGCGGTCGCGACATCCTACCCGGACGATGCCGGTGTCCTCGCCGCGCTGGCCGAAGCCGAGCTGGACGCTGGCAACGATGCCGAGGCAATCGCGGCAGCAGACCGGGCCATTGCGGCCGATCCCTCAGTTTTGAATGCCTATGTGCAGAAGGGATATGCGCTTTTCAACCTCGCCAGAGAGGCTCCAGCGGACCAGCGCGCGGAGGAATATCCGGTGGCCATGGAGGCGTTTTCCGCGCTTAATCGGATCGAGCCGGATCACCCGTTGCCGCTGATCTATTATTATCGCTCCATGCAGGAGCTGGGCGAAGAGCCGACCGAGCTTGCTCGCAAGGCGCTGGAGCGTGCCAGTCAGCTTGCCCCGTTCGACCGGTCGCTTGCGCTTGAGGTGGCCACGATGCTCGCTGGTGAGGGCAAGATCGCCCTGGCCCGCGCGCTAGCCGCACCTCTGGCCTTCGATCCTCATGGCGGAAGGCTGGGCCAACTCGCGCAGCACTTCATGGGCGCTACGCAAGAGGCCGAAGAGACGACGCCCTTTCGTTGGACGCCGCCGATAATCGTAGATCCGATAGTCGTAGAAGAACCCGGGGCGGAACCCGAACCGGACTAGCCGGCCCGGATGTCCGCCCTCGCGTGTTTCGTCAGGCCGGCTGTGCGGCGAGCTGCGGGGCAGCCTCCTTCACGGCGTCGTCTACATAGGCCTCGAACTGTTCGAAGTTGGTGACGAACAGCTTCACCAGGTGCTGCGCCATTTCGTCGTAGGCTTCCTTGTCAGCCCAGGTCGAACGCGGATCGAGGATCGTCTGGTCAATGCCCAGATCCGCGAGCGCGGGCACGAACACCGGCACTTCGAAGCCGAAGTTCGGGTCCACACGATATTCGACGCCGTCCATCTTGCCGTCGAGCGCCGCGTTCAGCAGGCCGCGCGTCGCCTTCAGCGGCATGCGGTTGCCCACGCCGTACTTTCCGCCGGTCCAGCCGGTGTTGAACAGCCAGCACTGCGCATTGCCCTCGGCAATCCGCTTCTTCAGCAGGTTGCCGTAAACCGAGGGGTGGCGCGGCATGAAGGCAGCGCCGAAGCAGGTCGAGAAGGTGGCTTCCGGCTCGGTCACGCCGATTTCGGTGCCGGCGACCTTGGCGGTGTAACCCGAGAGGAAGTGATACATCGCCTGCTCGGGGGTGAGCCGCGCGATCGGCGGCATCACGCCGAAAGCATCGGCGGTGAGCATGACCACGTTCGACGGAACCGGGCCGAGGTTCTTTTCCGACGTGTTCGGGATGAACTCGATCGGATAGGCGCCGCGGGTGTTCTCGGTCTTGCTGGTGTCGGTGAAGTCGATCTCGCGCGTGCCCTCGTCCATGGCCACGTTTTCGAGGATCGTGCCGAACATGCGGGTGGTGGCGTAGATTTCCGGCTCACCCTCGGCTGAAAGGTCGATCACCTTGGCATAACAGCCGCCTTCGAAGTTGAAGACCGCCGAATCCGACCAGCCGTGCTCGTCATCGCCGATCAGCGTGCGGCTGGCATCCGCCGAAAGCGTGGTCTTGCCGGTGCCCGAAAGGCCGAAGAAGATCGCGGTCTTGCCATCGGCACCGATGTTGGCCGAACAGTGCATTGGCATCACGCCCTGCTCGGGCAGCAGGTAGTTCAACAGGCCGAACACGCCCTTCTTCATCTCGCCCGAATATTCGGTGTTGCCGATCAGGATCAGCTTCTCGGTGAAGTTGACCGCGATCACGGTGTCCGAACGGCAGCCGTGGCGTTCCGGGTCGGCCTTGAAGCTGGGCAGGTTGATGATGGTGTATTCAGGCGCGAAATTCGCAAGTTCGTCCTGCGTCGGGCGCACCAGCAGCGTGCGCACGAACAGCGAGTGCCAGGCCATCTGCGTGATGACGCGCACGTTCACCCGGTATTCCGGCTGCGAACCGCCGAACAGGTCGGCGACGTAAAGCTCGTCCTTGCCTTCCAGCTCGGCGAGGAAATCGGCCTTGAGGTTGGCGAAGTGTTCAGGGCTCATCGGCTGGTTGATGGCACCCCAGTTGATGGAATCCTCGGTGGTGGCATCGCGCACCACGAACTTGTCCTTCACGCTGCGCCCGGTAAAGCGCCCGGTCTCGACCACCAGCGGGCCATGCGCGGCCAGCTTGCCTTCGCCGCGCTCCAGAGCATGTTCCACCAGCGCCGCAGTGCCCAAATTGGGATGGATCTTGGCCTTGGTCGAAAGACCTTGTTCGGATAGTGAAACTTTCAGGGGTGTCACATGCGTCTCCTCACGCAGGTTGTGTCATGGCGCTCGCGGACGGTCGCCGGGCTACTGGCAGGGCGCATAGGGCGCGCATCCCGCAAGGTCAATTTGCTGCGCGACAAAGGTGCAGCAACTGCCCTGAAATGCTACATCAATGTGCAAGCTGGCAACAGCGGCAAGATTGAGAAAACGATGCCGGCACGGTAGGCCGCTCCGGTAACGAGGTGATTGCATGAGTGAAGCGGCAAACGAACAGCACAGCACTGGCACCGGGCCCGACCAGACTGCGGGAGAACCGCAGCGCGTGATCGCGCTGGTCGATGATGATCGCAACATCCTCACCACGCTTTCGATCGCCTTGCAGGCGGAGGGCTACTCCACGCGCGTCTATTCCGATGGCGAGGCGGCGCTGGGCGCGCTGCTATCGAACCCGCCAGACCTTGCCGTGTTCGACATCAAGATGCCGCGCATGGACGGGATGGAGCTGCTCGGAAAGCTGCGCGAACACTCGCGTTTGCCGGTGATCTTCCTCACCAGCAAGGACGAAGAGGAGGACGAAGCGGCCGGCCTCGCCATGGGGGCCGACGACTATATCGCCAAGCCGTTCAGCCAGCGCCTGCTGCTCGCCCGGATCGGCGCGATCCTGCGCCGCGCCGCGCCGCTGGTGCCGGGTGAGGAGCTGCGCGAACCGCCGAGCGAGGCCGAGGGCGGGGTCATCACCCGCGGGCGGCTGGCGATGGACCCGGCGCGCCATCAGGTGACCTGGGGCGGGCGCGAGGTCAGCCTGACGGTGACCGAATTCCTGATCCTCGAAGAGCTGGCCCGTCGGCCCGGCGTCATCAAGAGCCGCAACCAGCTGATGGACGCGGCCTATCCTGACGACATCTTCGTCGACGATCGCACGGTCGATTCCCACATCAAGCGCCTGCGCCGCAAGTTCCGCGCCGCCGACCCGGAATTCTCCGCCATCGAAACGCTTTACGGCGCGGGCTACAGTTTCGCCGATGGCTGAAGAAGACCTGCGCGCCAGTCGGCTCGAACGGCTGGCCTTTCCGCTTGGTGCCTCGCTGACCGCGCGCATCCTGGCGGTGAACCTCATCCCGCTGCTGGTGCTGGCGCTAAGCCTGTTCTTTCTCGATTCCTACCGCCGCCAGCTGCTCGACGAACGCTACAAGCTCGCCCGCATCGAGGCGCAGATCACCGCCGAGGCGCTGGCCGGGGCCACGCCCGAGCGGCAGAAGGCGCTGCTGGTGCAGATCGGCAAGGAACAGCGCATGCGGCTGCGCATGTACGATGCCGCAGGCACGCTGATCGCCGACAGCTTCGAGCTCGATACGCCAGCATATTCATTGTCGGATCCGGTCGCGGCCCCCCTCACCGACGACCTTGCGCGGTGGACCGATCAAGCCGTGAACTTCGCGGTGGGGGCAGATGTCGCCCCGCTTTATGCCGAACCCGATGATCTTGCCGCCGACGCATGGCCTGAACTTGCGCGCGTGCGCCAGCAGGGGTTCACCCAGATCGAGCTGCGCCGCGCACCCGACGGCACGCCGATGATCAATGCCGCCGCGCCTGTGGGCCTTAACGGGGCCAGCCTGCTCACCACCCGCAACGCGGTCGATATTACGCAGGCGGTGCGCAGCGCGCGCACCAGTCTGCTGACGATCATCTTCATCGCCCTGGCGGTGTCGATCGTGCTTTCGCTCTATCTCGCCGCCACCATCATCGAGCCGCTGCGGCGGCTGGTACGCGCGGCGGTGAAGGTGCGCGCCGGGCGCGAGCGTGAGATCGAGGTGCCGCGCATGGACGAACGCGCCGACGAAATCGGCCTGCTTGCCCGCGCGGTCTCTGACATGACTGGCGCGCTGCGCCACCGGATCGATGCGGTCGAAAGCTTCGCCGCCGATGTTGCGCACGAGATCAAGAACCCGCTCGCATCCTTGCGCAGCGCGATCGAATCGCTGCCCCGCGTGACAGAGCCCGGCCTGCGCGCCCAGCTGGAACAAGTCGCCGCGCACGACGTGCGCCGGATTGACCGGTTGGTGAGCGAGATTTCCGAAGCCAGCCGGATCGACGCCGAACTCAGCCGCGCCACTTTCGAGATGGTCGATCTGGCCGAGCTGTTCGCCAATGTCGTCGCGACCAAGCAGGCGCGCGGCGAAACGCGTGACTGTGTGGTGACGGTCGACAAGCAGGTGGACGATGCCCGCGTGTTGGGCGTGCCGCTGCGGCTGGAGCGGGTGGCAGAGAACCTCATAGACAACGCCGTCTCGTTCTCGCCACCGGGCGGCACCATCGCGGTCACCATCCGGCAGCGCGGCAACCGGCTGGCCACGCTGGTCTGCGATGAAGGCCCCGGCATTCCCGAGGCCGAGCGCGAAAAGGTGTTCCGCCGGTTCCATTCGCAAAGGCCCGATCACGAGAACTTCGGCAACCATTCGGGGCTCGGCCTCGCCATCGCCCGCACCATCATCGAAGCGCACGACGGCACGCTCACGGTCGCTGGCGAAAGTCCGCTGGGGGGCGCCTGCCTGATGTTCGAACTGGCGCCAGCATGAGCCCCGACTTGAGCCCCAAAATGGGCATGGTGGTCGCCAATGTCAGCTGCGTCGCGATCGAGGGGCGCGCGCTGCTGATCGAAGGCCCGCCCGGCGCGGGCAAGTCGAGCCTGGCGTTGGCGCTGATCGAATCGGGTGCGCTGCTGATTGGCGATGACGGGGTGACGCTCGCAGCCGAGAACGGCCAGCTGATCGCCTCGCCCCCGCCGCACATTGCCGGGCTGATCGAAGTGCGCGGCGTCGGCCTCGTCGCCCTGCCCACCGCCAGCGCCCCGGTGGCCCTCGCTATCGTGCTCGATCCCGAGGCCCCGCGCCTGCCGGAAAAGCTGGCCTCGGCAAGCTGGTGCGGCATCGCCGTGCCTCGTCTGCCGCTCTATCCCGATGCCGCCACTGTGCCCCTGCGGGCACGCTGGGCTCTGCGCCAGCATGGGACGCCCTTGCCACCATGCGCTTAGGGTCTTTCCTTTTGCGCCGCAAAAGCGCATTGACCCCGCCCGATGGTCGCGTCGCAAACTGACGATCCCCAGCGTATCCTGCTGGTCACCGGCATGCTCGGCGCGGGCAAGTCGACCGTTCTGCGTGAGCTGGAAGATCTGGGCTGGGAAGCGATCGACAATTTCCCTGTCCGCCTGCTTGATCGCCTGATCGGACCTGACGGCGCGGGCTACCCGCTCGCCATCGGCTGCGATTGCCGAACGCGCGGCTTCGTTCCGGTCGACATCATCGAACAGGCCAAGGCTTTTGTCGGCGATCGCCGGATCGAACTGACCACGGTCTTTCTCGACTGTGCCGGCCACGAGCTGGAGCGCCGCTTCAACGAGACCCGCCGCCGCCACTTCCTCGCCGCCGACCTGCCGGTTTCCTCGGGCATCGCCGCCGAGCGCGAGTTGCTCGCCCCGCTGCGCCGCTGGGCCGAGATACTGATCGACACCACCAACTACACGGTCAACGAACTCAAGCTGGCGGTGCGCGAACGCTTCGCCTCTTCGGCGTCGCAGCAGCTCACCATCACCGTTTCCAGCTTCGGCTTCTCACGCGGCATGCCGCCTTCGGCCGATCTGGTGTTCGACATGCGCTTCATCGACAACCCGCACTGGGTCGATGAGCTAAGGCAGCAGACCGGGCTCGACGCCGCCGTGGGCGAACATATCGAGCGCGACCCTACCTTCCCCAGTGCCTTCGCGAAGATCGCCGATCTGGTGACCGAACTGCTCCCGCGCTACGCGGTGCAGGGAAAGACCTATGTGAACATCGCCTTCGGCTGCACCGGCGGCCGTCATCGCAGTGTATACTCTGCGCAGAAGCTGGCGGAGGTCTTGCGTGAGGCGGGCTTTTCGCCCACGGTCATTCACCGCAATCTGGGCTCGCGCGCGGCCGAGCTTGTCGAAGGCACGCAACACCCGTGACTCTAGTGGCAAACCCTATGCATCTTATCTCGATTGGCGGCCTTCCGAAATGATCGGGCTGATCCTCGTAACCCATGGCCAGCTGGCCCGCGAATTCGTCGCCGCGATGGAGCACGTGGTCGGCAAGCAGGCGGCCGTGGTGCCCGTGTGCATCGGCCCGCACGACGATATGGAAGTGCGCCGCAAGGACATCGCCGACGCCATTGCCGAGGTCGACACCGGCCGGGGTGTGATCATCCTCACCGACCTGTTCGGCGGCACCCCGTCGAACCTCGCGATCTCGCTGCTCGATCAGGGCCGCACCGAAGTGATCGCGGGAATCAACCTGCCGATGCTGATCCGCTTGGCGGGTGCCCGCAAGGAGCTGTCGCTGCACGACGCATCGGAAGCTGCGCGCGAGGCGGGCCGCAACTACATCACCATAGCGAGCGAATTTCTCGGGCAACACGCATGAGCCAGACGACCACCGATACCGTCAGCGCCGAAGTCCTGATCGTCAACAAGCGCGGCCTGCATGCGCGCGCAAGCGCCAAGTTCGTGACCTGCGTATCGGGCATGGAAGGCACGCGGGTGTGCGTGATCAACAAGGAAGGGCATGAGGCTGCGGGCGGTTCGATCCTCAGCCTGATGATGCTCGGCGCGGCCAAGGGTGACACGGTCACGATCCGCGTCTCGGGCGCCGATCACGAAGCTCGGCTGGCGGAGCTGGTGGCGATGGTCGAAGCCGGTTTCGGCGAGGACTGATGCGCCGCGAGATCACCGGTTTTTCCAACCCCACCGTCAAGCTGCTGAAGAGCCTGCGCGACAAGAAACACCGCAAACGTGAAGGCCTGTTCCTCGCCGAAGGGCTGCGCCTCCTGACCGACGCGCGCGCTTCGGGCCGTCTGCCGCAGATGCTGGTGATGGCCAATGGGCGCGACCCGCACCCGCTACTCGAAGCACTGGAGGGCGATGTGCTGGCGAGCGGCGGCGAGGTGATCGTGACCAGCGCCGATATTCTCTCGAAGATAACCGGCAAGGATAACCCGCAGGGCGTGGCGGGCGTGTTCGCAGAGTTCGACACCTCGCTGAGCGCGCTTGATCGCTCGTCAGCCAATATCTGGCTGGTGGCGCAGGCGCTGCGCGATCCGGGCAACCTTGGCACGATGCTGCGCACCGGCGATGCTGTGGGTGCAGGCGGGCTGATCCTGATCGACGATTGCGCCGATCCGTTCAGCGTCGAGGCCGTGCGCGCGAGCATGGGCGCCGTGTTCACGCAAGGTATCGCGCAGGCGGGATGGAACGAATTCCTCGGCTGGCTGCGCGCCGGAGAGGGACAGTTGGTGGCAGCGTCTCTGCGCGAGGCGGTTCCCTATCGCGGGGCGCCCTATGCCGCGCCGTGCTTCGTGATGGTCGGCAACGAATCGCGCGGCCTGCCCGAGGACTATGAATTGGCCTGCGACCTGCGCGTGACGATGCCGATGAAGGGCCGCGCTGACAGCCTCAACGCGGCGGTCGCAGCGGCAGTGCTGGCTTACGAGGTGCTGGCGTCGCTGGAGGGCTGAAGCCTCTGCAAGCCCAGCCCCGGCTCAGGTCCGCGGCGACAACCTAAGCCTCAATCCCCAGCGATCAGGCTGGTGATCCGCCACTTGCCGTTGCGGCTAGCGGCGAGCAGGCGATAATCGATAAGGCTTCGCAGCCGCGTAGCGTCGATATAGCCCTCGATCACGGTCGGCTTGGTCGCCGGCGATTCCCGGCGTTGCCAGCGGACATGGGCAAAGCCCGAATCCTCGCTGACGCCGTCAATCAACTCGACCACATCCCACGATATGGCTGCAATGACGGGTGCCTGCTCGGCCGCGGTTTCGTGCACGGGCACGCCCGCTCCGGTCACGATCATGCCCGTGTAAGGATCGGCGCTGATATCCTGCGCGAAATACCAGGGCAGCGTGATCAGCGCATCACCATCCGACGCGCAGCCGAGCGTCATCAACTGATCGAGCTTGGCCCACAGCGCCGCACTGTCCGTCGACAGCATCGAACGCAGCTGATCGTGCCCTGCGCCGCCGCCGAAATCGAGCTTAACGTCTTCCGCCGCGAGCGCCACGAAAGCCGCGGTGTCGCGGGCGGAGACCGCACTGCGGATCTCGGCTAGAAACGGCGAGGCCCCTGCCACTTTCGCGCACTCGTCGCGCGGGGCGAAGGGGCCCTCAGGCTGAGGCGTTTCCTCGATCTGGTCGACAGTGTCGGAAACCGCCTGTTCGATCTGGTCGGCAGGCGGATCGCTTCGGTTGCACCCTTGCAGCACCATGGCGCCTGCTACCAACAGCAAGCCAACCTGGCGGGCACGTGCAGACCTCATTGCTCGACTTCCTCTCTTCGCTCGTCGGCCCCAATCTGGGCTGCCTCTGGCTCTGACGCAAGGTCTGCCGCGACATAGCGCGGAACGCCTTCGACGAACGGCACTTCCTCGATCTCGCGCTTGCCGATTTCGATGCCCTTTTCCTGCATCCGCCGCGCCGATGTAAGCACGTTGCGTTCAAAGCTGCCAACGAAGCTGTTGTAGTTCTTCACTGCCGATTCGAGCCCGCCGCCCATGCGTTTGAGATGCTGCGCGGCGGTTTCAAGCCGCCCGTAAAGCTCGGTCCCGATGCGGCCGATCTCGCGTGCTTCGTTGGCGAGCGCATCCTGCCGCCAGACCTGCGCCACGGTGCGCGCAATGGCGACAAGGTTGGTGGGCGTCGCCAACAGCACCTTCTTCTCGAAGGCGAAGTCCCACAGCTCGGGGTCAGCCTCCAAGGCGGCGGCTACGAAATGCTCGCCCGGCACGAACATCACCACATAATCCGGCGCGTCCTCGAACTGGCTCTGATAGCTCTTCGTACCCAGCGTCTGCACGTGGTTGCGCATCGATTGCGCGTGGAGCTTCAGGTGGCGCTTGCGCTCCTCGTCGTCGTCGGCCTCGAAAGCGGCCTGATAGGCGTTGAGCGAGACCTTGGCATCGATCACCAGCTTCTTCTGCCCCGGCACCTTGACGATGGCGTCGGGCCGCAGCCGCCCATCGTCGGTCTCGATCGATTGTTCGAGCAGGAAATCGGTGTGCTGCGCCAGCCCGCACTGTTCGAGCACGTTCTGCAAGGCCCGCTCGCCCCAGCGCCCGCGCGCCTTGGGCGCATTGGTGAGCGAGTTGCCAAGCCGCTGCGCCTCGCGCCGGACCTCCTCCTGGCTGAGGTGCATCCGGTCAAGCAGGCCCTTCAACTCGCCAAATGCGTTGACGCGCTGCTGTTCCAGCGTGCCGACCGTGCGCTCGTACTTCTCCAGCCGCTCGCTCACCGGCTTGAGCAGGTTGGCGACGGCCTCCTTGTTCTTGGTCTCGGCATCGCCCAACCGCGCGGCGGCATCGGCGATGAATTTCTCCTGCGCCTTGCCCAGCACCTCGCTACCCGTCACCTTGAACTCGCGCAGCAGTTCCTCGCGCGCTTCCTTGAGCAGGGCAATCTGCTTTTCGGCATTGGTCTCGTTCGCCTCCAGCGTGGCGAGCCTGTTCAACGCGCCTTCGCGTTCGGCGCGGACCTTCTCCAGTTCGCCAGCCAGCGCATCGGCCCGCTCGGCGCGCACCACCGCGCCTTGCAGATCGACGATCGCGCGGCGGAACTTCTCGTCCAATTCCTTCGCCGCCAAGGTCGCCGCATCCAGCTCTCCGCGCAGCCGCGCCAGATCGCGGCCCCACATCAGCCAGCCAACCGCCACCCCCAGCAAAAGCGCAAGCAGCGCGGCAACAATCGCTTCAACGGGCATCGACAAACTCGCAAAAATAGGGAACGAAAGGCGAACCTAACCGCTAGCGCCGCCTTGCACAAGCGGCCTACCCCGCTCATCCCCCGCTCAGGCGAAAAGCGCCTGCAACGCCAGAGTTTCCGCTTGAGCATCGCGCCCAAAAAATCGTATGGGTTGCTTACAAATTCAGATTCGCGAAAATTTCGCGCTTACGAAATCCGGCGCACCCGCTGCCGGCCGAACACGGGAAAGGACAGGTTAATGCCCACCGATATCGAAATCGCCCGCCAGGCGACGCTCATTCCGATCACTGAGGTAGCGAAGAACGCCGGCGTGCCAGACGACGCGCTGATTCCCTATGGCAAGTACAAGGCCAAGGTCGACACCGCCACCCTGCCCACCACCAGCAACGGCAAGCTGATCCTCGTTACCGCCATCAACCCGACGCCTGCCGGCGAAGGCAAGACCACCACCTCGGTCGGCCTCAGCGATGCGCTCCACCGCATCGGCAAGAAGACCATGCTGTGTCTGCGCGAGCCCTCGCTCGGCCCATGCTTCGGTGTGAAGGGCGGCGGCGCTGGCGGCGGCAAGTCGCAGGTCATGCCGATGGACGAGATCAACCTCCACTTCACCGGCGACTTCCACGCGATCACCTCGGCGCACAACCTGCTGAGCGCCATGATCGACAACCACATCTACTGGGGCAATTCGCTCGAGATCGACCTGCGCCGCGTCACCTGGCGCCGTGTGCTCGACATGAACGACCGCGCGCTGCGCGAGATTGTCGGCCCGCTCGGCGGCGTGTCGAACGGCTTCCCGCGCGAAACCGGCTTCGACATCACCGTGGCTTCGGAAATCATGGCCATCCTGTGCCTGGCTTCGGACCTCGACGACCTGCAGAAGCGCCTCGGCGACATCATCGTGGCCTATCGCCGTGATCGCACCCCGGTGTTCTGCCGCGACATCAAGGCCGACCCGGCCATGACCGTGCTGCTGAAGGACGCCATCCTGCCGAACCTCGTGCAGACGTTGGAAAACCGCCCCGCGTTCCTCCACGGCGGCCCCTTCGCCAACATCGCGCACGGCTGTAACTCGGTGATCGCCACCAAGACCGCGCTGCGTATGGCCGACTATGTCGTGACCGAAGCGGGCTTCGGTGCCGACCTCGGCGCGGAAAAGTTTATGGATATCAAGTGCCGCATGGCGGGCCTCAAGCCCGATGCCATCGTGCTGGTGGCCACCGTGCGCTCGCTCAAGATGAACGGCGGCGTGCCCAAGGCCCAGCTGACCGAAGGCGAGAACGTCGAAGCCGTGCGTGCCGGTTCGGTGAACCTCAAGCGTCATATCGAGAACGTGAAGAAGTTCGGCATCACGCCGACCATCGCGATCAACCACTTCTACCTCGATACCGACGCCGAAATCGCCGTGATCCAGGAAATGGCCAAGGAATACGGTGCCGATGCCGTGATCTGCAAGCACTGGGCCGAAGGCGGCGCGGGTGCCGAGGAACTGGCGAAGATCGTCGCCACCAAAGCCGATGCCGGTGCGCCCGACTTCGATCAGCTTTACCCCAGCGAAATGCCGCTGGCCGAAAAGATCGAGACCGTCGCCACCGAGATCTATCGCGCGGCAAATGTCGCCATCCCGACTGCCGTGCGCAAGCAGCTCAAGCAGTGGGAAGAGATGGGCTACGGCAACTTCCCGGTCTGCATGGCCAAGACGCAGTACTCGTTCTCGACCGACCCGACCGCGCTGGGTGCGCCCGAAGGCCACGAGATCGCCATTCGCGAAGTGCGTCTGTCGGCCGGTGCCGGCTTCGTGGTGGCTATCGCGGGCGACATCATGACCATGCCGGGCCTGCCCAAGGTTCCCTCGGCCGAGAACATCTATCTCGACGAGAACGGCCAGATCGAAGGCCTGTTCTAAAAGTTCCGGCCTGAGGCCGAACAGAAAGGGGCCGCTCCAGCGATGGGGCGGCCCTTTTTCTTGGCCTTGTCGGGAGGCGTGTTTTCGATTGTCGAGCGTTCATGCCAGTGTCACTAGAAATGCGGCAGCATCGTGCCTGCCACTTGATAAGGAATTGAAGAGATGTTCCGCAAAGCCCTGCTCACCCTCGCCATTGGCTCCTGCGCGCTGGCGCTTGCCGCCTGCAACACGGTGCGCGGCGTCGGCCAGGATCTGGAATCGGTCGCCAACACCAGCGAGGAAGCGATCAACTGATCGGCGGGCTGGTTCTGAGCGTCGGAACCAGCCAGCCCCTCCATGCGTCAGTCCCGTGAAGGAGACTGAGCCATGTCCATCAAGGAAATGATTCGCGAGCACCCGCAAGTGGGTGCCGATTACAACGAAGACCTCGCCGAGGCGGTGAAGCACGCGATGTATTGCGCGGCGATCTGCAATTCATGCGCCGATGCCTGCTCGGCCGAACAGATGGATATGTCCGTCTGCATTCGCAAATGCATGGACTGCGCCGATATCTGCCAGGCCGTCAGCCGCGTCGCCGCGCGTCGCACGGCGGGCAACACCGTCGTTATCAAGTCGCTGCTCGAAGCCTGTGTGATCGCGTGCAAGATTTGCGCCGAGGAATGCGCGAAGCACGACAATGCCCATTGCCAGCGCTGCGCAAAGATGTGCCGCGAATGCTTCGAGGATTGCCTCAAGGCCCTGCAAGGCATGCAGGAAGCAGCGGCTGCCTGAGCCGCTTGCGAACAGGCACAAAAGAAACTGCTGAGCTTTTCGGAACACCTGTGTTACAAGGTCCTTGCTGACGTCGAAATTTGCGACGGACTTCGGCCTTTGACTAAGCGCAGCCGCTAACCCGGCGACGCCGCCAGACGACGACTTCCTTTCATCACACGACCTGACGCACGACCCCTGGCGGCGCTTTTGCCGCTGGGCACTATGTCTTCTGGAAAGGAAGCATCATGAGCAAGACCGGATCCGTCAAATTCTTCAATGCCGACAAGGGCTATGGTTTCATTCAGCCCGACGATGGCTCGGCCGACAGCTTCGTCCACATCACCGCAGTTCAGGCTGCCGGCATGGACACGCTGAACACCGACCAGCGCCTCAACTATGAAGTTGAGCAGGGCAAGAACGGCAAGGCATCGGCCGTGAACCTCACGCCCGCCGACTAATTGCAACGGGCTCACCTCCCCTGCGCCAAGGCGCGGGGGAGGCGCTCCCTCTCACGGGAAAATCATATGAGCCAGACCTTCGCATTTTACGACGCACGCGCTGCGGAAGCCGCGCGCGATGTCAAGGCTGCAACGCTCGACAACGTCCGCGAACGCGCCCTGCGGTCGCAGAAGACCTGGCGGGCCCTGGCCGACCAGGCCAAGAAGATCGAAAAATCGCGTGCCAAGGCTGCCAGCGAGCGTCTTGAACGCCTCGCCGCCGCAGAGGACGCAGCGATATCTGAAGCTGCTGAAAGCTAGACGACCAAGGCGCCTTGCGGGCTTTTGCAGCGCCATGTTTTGCTTCGGTCGCAATTGATGATCAAACGTTGAGGCGGTCCATCTCGTGCTGGATGCAGATCGCCAGCACAATGCGCCGGCGGCAATCCCCTATCGCAGTGTCATCCTGCGCCCCACTCGCTGACCCTAGCGGTGGATCGAATCCCAATGCTCGACAATCATCCCGTCTTCGATGCGATAAGTGTCGTACCACCAGACGGGCACCAGCGTTTCGGGATCGTCGCGGCTCGGCAATTGCCGTTGGTGCATCAATTGCACGAGATCGCCCTCGGCCAACACGAATTCGAACTCGGTCAATGGATAGGTGCCGGGTTCAAGCGGTTCGGCATCGGGCCTGGACGTTTCCAGATATTCTATAAGACCGTCGAGCCCGCCCTCGATGCCTGGGCTGTGCTGGATGTAGTCGGGCGAGATGTACTTGCGCGCGGCATCGAAGTTCTGACCATTGAGCACCTCGTGCCACATATCGAGCACAAGCTGCTTGTTCGCCTCAAGCTGCGCGCGCTCGTCAGCCTGATCCGCAACTCCCGGCGTCGGCTCGCCGCCCGCCTGATCACAGGCTGCAAGCAGCACCAGCGTGCCGACAGCAAATGCCATGGAAACCTTCATGATACCCCTCCTCGAATCGTTTCTCGGGGAGGATAGCAGCCGATCAGGCCGCCTTGCGTGCCTTTTCCAGCTTTTTGAGCGCCATGTTACGCTTCAATCGGCTCAAGTGGTCGATGAACAGCACGCCATTGAGATGGTCCATCTCGTGCTGGATGCAGATCGCCAACAGGCCGTCCATCGGCTCTTCGTGCAAATTGCCATCCAGATCCTGCCAGCGCACACGGCAGGTCTTCGGACGGTCCACATCGGCATAGATATCGGGCACCGAGAGGCAGCCTTCCTGATAGGTCGCCTGCTCTTCCGCCGGATCGAGAATCTCCGGGTTGATGAAGACGC
Organism: Erythrobacter sp.; assembly: GCA_027311945.1. Taxonomy (GTDB): domain Bacteria; phylum Pseudomonadota; class Alphaproteobacteria; order Sphingomonadales; family Sphingomonadaceae; genus Alteraurantiacibacter. Next base: position 467,708 of record DAICXZ010000030.1, on the reverse strand, counting down.
GCGGTTCGTTCTTGGTCGGCTGATGGTGATGGTGGTGGCCATCGTGATCGCACGGCTCAGGCTCCGCATCCGGGTCTTCGGGCTGGAGGTCGATCACCAGCACGCGCTGCGGCACGCCGACCTGGATCGCGGCCAGGCCAATGCCATTGGCGTCGTACATGGTTTCAAACATGTCCTCGACCAGCGTCTTCAGTTCGTCGTCGAATTTGTCGACGGGCGTGGAGACCTGCTTGAGGACAGGATCGGGAACTTCGAGGATTTCACGGATAGCCATCGGCGCTAGATAGTCGCGAGGCCCGCGCCAATCAAGCTAGAGGACGCCGCGCCCTCAACGCCTGCGCCAAAGTACCTTCGTCGAGATAGTCCAGCTCGCCGCCGACCGGCAGGCCGTGCGCCAGCTGCGTGATTCGCACCGGGAACCGTTCGAGCCGTTCGCCGAGGTAATGGGCGGTGGTCTGCCCTTCGAGCGTGGCGTTCATCGCCAGCACCACCTCGTCGACCCCGCCCGCCTCGACACGCGCGAGCAAGCGGTCGATGGAAAGGTCTTCGGGCCGCACCCCGTCCAGCGCCGAGAGACGTCCGCCGAGCACGTGAAACTTGCCGCTGAACAGCTTGGCCCGATCAAGCGCCCACAGGTCGGCCACTTCCTCCACTACGCAGATCGCCTTGGCGTCGCGGCGCGGATCGGCGCAGATGCTGCACGGATCGGTCGTATCGACATTGCCGCAGGTGGAGCATTCGACCAGCCTGCGCTCAACCACTTGCAGCGCCTCGACCAGCTGGGCGAGCGCGGTCTGCCGGTGTTTCACCAGCCACAGCACCGCCCGGCGCGCCGAGCGTGGCCCGAGGCCCGGCAGTCGCGCCAATGCAGAGGCGAGGTTTTCGATTTCTTGCGAAGCCATCCATCCCCCATATCCGTTCGTCCTGAGCTTGTCGAAGGACCGCTTTTTCTTCTAGCGCCGCGCCTGAAGGAAGGGCAATCCTTCGACAAGCTCAGGATGAGCGGGAATGGTCTATGCGCATCGTATTAATGGGAACACCTGACTTTGCCGTGCCGGTGCTCGACGCCCTGAATGAGGCCGGACACGAAATCTGCGCGGTCTATACCCAGCCGCCGCGCCCGGCTGGCCGGGGCAAGAAGCTGCGCCCCTCGCCGGTGCAGGCGCGCGCGGAGGAGCTGAGGCTGGAGGTGCGCCATCCGGTGAACTTTTCCGCCGCCGAAGACCGCAAGGCCTTCGCCGCGCTCGATGCCGATATTGCGGTGGTGGTTGCCTATGGCCTGCTGCTTCCAGTCGAAGTGCTGAGCGCTCCGCGGCTCGGCTGCGTGAACGTCCACGCCTCGCTGCTGCCGCGCTGGCGCGGTGCCGCGCCGATCCAGCGCGCCATCGAATCGGGCGATCCGATGACCGGGGTGACCATCATGCAGATGGAACGCGGCCTCGACACCGGCGACATGCTGTTGCGCGGCGAGACCGCGACCGCCGGCAAGACCAGCGGCGACCTGCACGACGAACTCGCGCAGATGGGTGCCAAGCTGATGGTGAACGCGCTCAGCCGCCTGCCCACCCTCACCCCGCTGCCGCAGGACGATGTCGCGGCCACATATGCCGCCAAGATCGACAAGGCTGAGGCGCGGCTCGATTTCTCCAAACCGGCTGGCTTGCTCGAACGCGAAGTGCGCGCCTTCGCGCCCTTCCCCGGCGCCTGGTTCGAGCTGGACGGCGCACGGATCAAGCTGCTGCGCGCCGAGGTGGTCGATGGCACCGGCGCGCCCGGCATGGTGCTTGATGAGCGCCTGACCATCGCCTGCGGCGACCGCGCCCTACGCCCGGTGACACTGCAACGTGCAGGCAAACCTGCCATGGCGCTCGACGACTTCCTGCGCGGTAATCCGGTGGCCGAGGGCACTGTGCTGACATGACCCGCTTCGCGCTCACGGTAGAATTCGACGGCACCCCTTTCATGGGCCTGCAACGGCAGGTCCACGGCCCCACGGTGCAGCAGGCGATCGAGGATGCGGCCCATAAGGTGACGGGCGAAAACCCGATACTCTTCAGCGCCGGACGCACCGACAGCGGCGTTCACGCGCTGGCCATGCGGTGCCATCTCGATATCGAAAAGCAGATCGAGCCGTTTCGCCTGACCGAGGCGCTCAACGCCCACCTGCGCCCCGATCCAGTGGCGATAATCGGCTGCGAGATCGTGCCCGACGACTGGCACGCGCGCTTCTCCTGCCTTGGCCGCGCCTATGTTTACCGCATCGCCAACCGCCGTGCGCCGCTGACACTGGAGAAAAACCGCGCATGGCATGTCGCCCGCCCGCTCGACGCCGAGGCCATGCACCGGGCTGCCCAGGCGCTTGTCGGCCTGCACGACTTCACCACCTTCCGATCGGCCCATTGCCAGGCGGCAAGCCCCGTGAAGTCGCTCGACCGGCTCGACGTGCGGCGCGAGGACGATCACATTCTGATCGAGGCCGAGGCTCGCAGTTTCCTTCACCATCAGGTCCGTTCGATGGTCGGCACGCTGTCGCTGGTCGGGCTTGGCCAGTGGCGTATCGAGCAGGTGGCCGAGGCGCTGGAAGCGGCAGACCGCTCGGCTCTCGGCCTCAATGCGCCGCCCGAGGGCCTCTATTTCCTGCGCGCATCCTACCCTGCGGACTAGAAATCCACCACGACTCAGTTGCAATGTTTGCAATTCCGCATGCGCTAATCGCATTTGCGTTGAATTATGATGCGCCGCACAACAGCAGGACAGAATACAAAATGAGATGATGCAGGAAGGCGATCACTTCTCTTAGCAAGGACCGCTGCCATGAAGAAATTCCTGATCGCCAGCCTCACCGCTGTTATTGCCTCCACCTCGGTCGCCGCTTCGGCTACCGGCGAGATCAAGATCGCCATCAGCCACCAAGGCCTCGATCTGACCAAGGCCTCCGATGTCGCCATCATGCACGAGCGGATCGAAACGGCTGTCACGAACGCCTGCGCCAAGGCAAACCGGCGTAGCGAGCGCGAAATCTGCATGCGCGACGGCACCGCCAAGGCCATGAGCGAACTCGCAGCCCGCAGCCGCATCGCCCTGGCCTACACCAGCACGGGGCGCTGACAGCGAGACGTTCGTCACAGAGAAAGGCCCTGCAAGTGCGCTTGCGGGGCCTTTTTCCATAGGTCGCCTGCTTCGACTACCGCCCGCCCGCTGCGCGCCTGCCTGACCATTGTTAATGCGGGCTAGCAGAAGTTTAACCTTATGCTGCCATCTGGGCATCGCATCAGGAGGCGAAGCGATGGCAAAAAAAGGCTTGTGGCAGGACGAGAGCGGCACGTCCGCAATCGAATATGTTGCCCTGGCAGCGCTGGTCGCCGTCGGCCTGATCGCGATACTGACCACCATCGGTGATGAGACCTCCGCCAAGTATTCCGAAGTCGACACGGCGTTCGCGGCGATGAATGACGCTGCTCCTGCACCTGCACCGGCGCCCCGGCAGCCGATCCGAACCAGAGACAAACACTAGGGTTTTGCGCTTGGCTGCGCGAACTGCGCAGCCTTCCCTCACGGCCCCGCACCGCTCTCCTGCGGTGCACCGCGCGCATTATCTATCGCGCGCTCGGCCTCCTGCCGCGCCTGTTCCAGCCGCGCTGCGGCCTCCTCTCGCGCCATATCGGCTACGCGCCGGGACGCAGCTTCCTCATCGATGTCGAGCGAGAGCGTGCCATCGCCAATGCGCGCGCCGACCGGTACGCCATCGACATCGGACACGATTACAGCCTCGCCATCGCGAATAATCAGGCGGGTGCCATCGCCCATCGGAAATTCCCCATCGGTCGGCACGTCGAGCGGCTGGACCGGGCCGGACGGATCGGGCCGAGGCGTTTCGCGCGCGGGCACTGCTTGCCCGGCAATGGCGCTGGTCATGAAGTCGCGCCAGATCCGCGCCGGAAGGCCGCCGCCGTGGACACCGTTCAGCGGGGTATTGTCGTCGTTGCCGACCCATACGCCGACCACCAGCCGATCATCGCCCTCGCCCGCATAGCCGACGAACAGCGCGTCGCGGTTGTTCTGCGTGGTGCCGGTCTTGCCGAAGTTCGGCCCGGATAGAATTGCTGCCCGGCCCGTGCCCGAGTTGATCGCCCCGCGCAGCAGCAGCTCCATCTCCTCATGGTCACCGAACCCGAGCGAGCTTTTGCCGTTCCACAACCAGTCGAACCAGCCCTCTTCTTCCTCGGGGAAGGCGTGGCCCTCAACCGGGAAGGCATTGCCCGCCACCCCGGCATAGGCGCTGGTCAGTTCGAGCAAAGTCATTGTGCTGGTGCCGAGCGCGAGGCTCGGATCGCCTGCCGGAAGGTCAGAGGTTACACCAAGATCACGCGCCGTCTCGATCACCGCATCGATCCCCACCGCCTGCGCCAGCCTCACCGCCGCCACGTTGGAGCTTTGGGCAAAGGCGTCAGCCAGGGTGATTGTAGGTGAATATTGGTCACCCGCATTGCCTGGGCGGTAGGAGCCGGTGGTGAATTCGGTGTTGTCGATGGTGTCGCCGGGGTGCCAGCCATTGCGCAGGGCCGCGAGATAGACGAACAGCTTGAAGGTCGATCCTGGCTGGCGGCGTGCCTGCGTTGCGCGGTTAAACGGGCTTTGCGCATAGTCCTTGCCGCCGATCATCGCCACGACCTCGCCATTGGGCCGCATCGCCACCAGCGCCACCTGCGCAGAGCCGAGCGGCGCGCGTTCGGTCACGCGGCGGGCGATGTTCTGGAGGCGCGAATCGAGCGTCGTGGTGATCGTGCGGCTGGCATAGGCCTCCGCCCCGCTCGCCTCGGCCTGCGGCAGCGCCCAGTCCGCGAAATAGGTGCCGGTCGGTATCTCCTCGCGCTCGCGCACGTCGAGCCGGGGCACGTTCATCGCATCGGCCTCGCCTTGCGTGACGTAGCCCGCGGCCACCATCGCGTTCTTCACCAACTGGAAGCGCGCTGCGGCAAGATCGGGGTTGCGCGTTGGGGCAAGGCGGCTCGGCGCCTGCAACAGGCCCGCCAGCATCGCCGCCTGCTCCGGCTTCAGGTTCTCCGGCTTGCGGTAGAAATAGTGCAGGCTCGCCGCGCGCAGGCCGTACATATTGTCGCCGAAATAGGCGTTCGAGAGGTAGCGTTCGAGGATCTCGTCCTTGGTCAGCCAGGCCTCAAGCCAGAAGGCGATCAGCGCCTCGCGCGCCTTGCGCGTAAGCGTACGCTCGGGGCTGAGGAAGGTGAACTTGGCGAGCTGCTGCGTAATGGTCGAACCGCCGCCGGTTCCGGTGAGCGCCGCTCGCGCAATGCCGCGCGGGTCGACACCCCAGTGCGAATAGAAACGCCGATCCTCGATCGCGAGGAAGGCTTCGACCACATGCGGCGGCAGATCGGCCACCACCACCGGCTCGCCCACCACAGCGCCCTTGCGCGCAATCGGCGTGCCATCGGCCGCGAGCAGTGTGACCTGCGGCGCGGCGATTGGTTGCAAGGACTTGCTGAGCGGTGCGGTAATCGCCAGCCATGCGACCAGCAGGATGAACACCATCGCGAAGGCAGCGCTGATCCGCCCGAACCACCAGAGCCAGCCGCGCGCGGCGATCCGGTCCCAGATTCGCCCTCTTAGCGTCGTGCGTCTGGGCGGGGTGGGCGGCAGATAGGACGGCTGGCGCGGCCCGCGCGGGCGGAACGCCAGATCGTCATCGTCGTCAAGATCGGCATAGGGCGACCATGGCGCATCCTCGAGCGCAAGATCGCGCGGCATGCCGGACTCGCGCCAGCTGGCCGCCGAAGCAGACTTACGCGACGACGAAAACGGCCACATCGGGATTACGCCAGTGTATTGTCACAGCAACACACTATTGGAGCACTCCGTCTGAAGCAAGGCTGAACTGCCCTGCCCCGTAGCCGGCCCGAGGCGATCAGCCCTGACGTACCGCACTCTCGGGCAAGTCCTCGCCGAACACGCGCTGATAGTATTCGGCCACCAGCATCCGTTCGGCCTCGTCGCACTTGTTGAGGAACGAGAGCCGGAACGCGAGCCCGACATTGCCGAAAATCTCGGTGTTCTCGGCCCAGGTGATGACGGTACGCGGGCTCATCACGGTCGAGATGTCGCCATTGATGAAGCCTTGGCGCGAGAGATCCGCCACGCGGATCATGTTCGCCACCACCGCATCGTCGAGCTTGGTCTTGGCGCCGACGATCTTCCGCTCCGTCTCGGCGGGCAGATAGTTGAGGCCGACCACGATATTCCAGCGGTCCATCTGGCCCTGGTTGATCGCCTGCGTGCCGTGGTAAAGCCCGCTGGTATCGCCCAGGCCCACAGTGTTGGCCGTGGCGAACAGGCGGAAGTTGGGATCGGGGCGGATCACGCGGTTCTGGTCAAGCAGGGTCAGCTTGCCCGCCTGCTCAAGCACGCGCTGGATCACGAACATCACGTCGGGGCGGCCCGCGTCATATTCGTCGAACACCAGGGCAACCGGATGCTGGAGCGCCCAGGGCAGCAGGCCTTCGCGGAACTCCGTCACCTGCAAGCCGTCGCGCAGCACGATGGCATCGCGCCCGACGAGGTCGATACGGCTGATATGCGCATCGAGGTTGATGCGGATACACGGCCAGTTGAGGCGGGCTGCGACCTGCTCGATATGGGTCGACTTGCCGGTGCCGTGATAGCCCTGCACCATCACGCGGCGGTTATGCGCGAAGCCCGCAAGGATCGCCAGCGTGGTATCCGGGTCGAACACATAGTTCGGATCAGTATCGGGCACGCGTTCGTCCGCCTTGGAAAAGGCCGGGACTTTCATGTCGATATCGATCCCGAAGGTCTCGCGCACGTCGAGTTCGATGTCGGGAGCGGCCATCACGGTGCCGTCGGTTTCGTGAGTCTTGGTAATTTCGGTCATCTCGCGGGGTTGCCTAGCGATGCTGCATGGTTGCCGCAACACGCTATTGCGGCCCGCAACGTCAGGCGGCGATCTTCTCCGGCCAGCCAAGCGTCGCGATAAGCTGCGAAAGCTCCTCGCTCTTGCCCGAAATCGCCCTGCCCTCTGCTGCCGCGAGCCAGGCGTCGAACGGCATCCGGGCATAGAACAGCGCAAGCATCGCATTGCCATTCTCAGCACGCACGATCACATCCTGCGCCGAGGTATCGCCGCGTTTGACGATGACGGTCGCCCCGGCGACCCAGGCGACGAAGCGGTGATGGCCGATTTCCAGCCCCAGCGTTAGCCCGCGCGAATCCTTCCCTCGAACGGGATCGAAGGTCATCGGCAGGGTCAGCGCGAAGGCCGTCGCACTCATCGGCAAGTACCCGTCGTGCTGGCTCGATCGCATTGCCCACAGGACCATCTCGCGGATGATCGGCATCGCCTCGTAGCCCCATCGCGTCAACTCGTAGGCATCGGTGGAGGCAGGTGGCGGCAACATTGTCTTATGCAGCACCCCCGTTTCCGCGAGGCCATTGAGCCGCTCGGTGAGCACCCGGGCGGAAATCGCAGGCAGGTCGGCACGCAGTTCGGAGAACCGGCACGGGCCGAGCAACAGCTCCCGCACGATCAACAGCGACCAGCGTTCTCCCAGCAATTCCAGTGCCATAGCCATGCCGCAAGCATCGCGATACCACCGACCGTGCACTTTCTCGGATGGGGTGCTTGTTTTTTCCAACTCCATAGTTGTATTATGTAACTCACGGGCGCAATCAAGGCAAGCAAAACGATTCGCGAGGGGCCCTCGTCCCTTGGCGAACGCCGATGGAGAGCCCCGATGGCGAAGATGATTTTCGTAAATCTGCCGGTGACCGATCTTGCCCGGTCAATGGCCTTTTATGCGGCCGCCGGCTTCACCAACGAGCCGCGCTTCACCGATGATACCGCTGCCGCCATGCAGTGGTCGGAACACATCATCGTGATGATCCTCACCCACGAGAAGTGGAAGAGCTTCACCGACAAACCCATCCCCGACGCCCACGAAACGGCGCAGGTCGCGCTGTGCATCAGCATGGAGAACCGCGAGGCAGTCGATGCGATCGTCACGGCGGCGTCGGCCAATGGCGGCACGGCCGATCCCAATCCGCCGCAGGACTATGGCGTGATGTACGGCCGCAGCTTCGAAGACCCCGATGGCCATGTGTGGGAACCGATGTGGATGGACCCGAAAATGGCCACCGGTGAGATCGAACCGCCCACCCCCACCCCCGCGTGATCCCCGCAACCGCTGCAAGGAAACAGTCCATGCCCGACACCATTACCATTTCCGCCTTTTCCTGGGTGCCCGACTTCGCCCGCGGCAACGTGCGCGACCTGCCCGTGCGCTGGGCGCTAGAGAAATCGGCTGGGACTACGACGTCCAGTTGCTCGATGCGAAAACTCCGCGCGGGGCCGACTATCTCGCCTGGCAGCCGTTCGACCAGGTGCCCGCCTACCGCGACGGCGAGGTCGAAATGTTCGAAGCCGCCGCGATCCTGCTGCATCTGGCCGAGAAGTCGGGTCAGCTGCTCCCCGGCGATGCCGCGCCGCGTGCGAGGGCAATAAGCTGGCTGTTTGCCGCCGTGAACGCGGTCGAGCCGCCGCTGCGCAACGTATCGACCTTCCCGCTGTTTTACGCCGACAGCGACTGGGCTGCTCCCGCTGCCGAGGCGCTCACGCCCTTTGCCAAGAAGCGTCTCACCCGCGTCGCCGACGCGCTTGGTGATGGCGAGTGGATCGCAGGCGAGTTTTCCATCGCCGACATCATGCTCTCCTTCATCCTGCGGACGATCGGGGGTGAGCTGGTCAACGCCTTCCCGAGCCTGGCCGCCTATATCGAACGCGGCCAGGCGCGGCCCGCCTACCAGCGCGCCCTTGCCGCTCAACTGGCCGACTTCGCGGATGAGAATGCGCCCGCCTGATTGGGAGAAACACCATGTATATTCAAGGATTTCTGACGCCCGTTCCTGAAGCCGCGAAGGACGCCTACCTCGCGCTGGCGAAGAAGGTCGCAACCAAGCTCACCGAACTCGGCGTAATCGAACTCGCCGAATGCTGGGAGGAGGACATCGCCGACGGAAAGGTGACCGATTTCCGCATGGCCGTGAAGGCCGAGCCGGGGGAAAAGGTGGTGTTCTCGTGGATGGTCTGGCCCGACAAGGCAACCGCCGATGCCGGACACGAAAAGATGACGAGCGAAGGTTTCTGGGACGGCGCGATGGACAATATCCCGTTCGACGGGAAGCGCATGGTCTATGGCGGCTTCACCCCGATCTTCACTATGGGCCGCTGACCGTGGCTGGGTTTCCGATCTGGTACGAGCTGATGACGCCCGATCCGGTCGCTGTAGCACCGTTCTACAAGGCGACGCTTGGCTGGCATATTCCCACGTCCGGCGACCAACTCCCGCACGGTGCCGAATACCGGATGATTTCCCATGCAGACGGCAGCTTTCAGGGCGGCGTGCTCACCCTCACCCCTGACATGGCAGCAGGCGGCGCGAGGCCGGGCTGGCTGCCCTATTTTGATGTCGCGGATGTTGAAGGCTGGTGCGAGGCAGCCAAGGCTCGCGGCGCAAGCGTGTGGATGGTGCAGGAGACACCGGGCGTCGGCACCATGGCCATGGTTTCCGACCCCGAAGGAGCCCCCTTCTATGTCATGAAGCCGCAGCCGCCAGAGGGGCAACCCGATGCGCAGAGCACCGTCTTTCAGCCCGGCACGGTCGGCCATTGCGCATGGAACGAGCGCAACCACGTCACAGGCGAGGCGATGCTGGAGTTCTACACCAGCCTGTTCGATTGGGCCGAGGACTCGTCCGTGCCGATGCCAGAGGGCCATTTCTACCGGATTTTCAGCCTCGACAACCAACGCATCGGAGCCATCGGCAGCATGGGAATTGCCGACATGCCGCCGTTGTGGCTCCCCTATTTCCGGGTCGCAGACCTTGCCGCCGCTCACCGAGCGGTCGGCGGAACTGGGGGGAGCGTGATCATGGAGCCGCACCCCGTGCCGGGCGGCGACAGCATCTTCGTCGCGCAAGACCCCGGCGGAGCTTTCGTCGCCTTCGTGACAAAGGACGCCTAGGCAAATTCCGACGGACAAATCCCGATCAACAGGCCTATCATCGCGCCAGCCAGAGCAAAAGACTCGGCTGACGGGAGAACATCACGATGCTTGAACTCTATGGCCACCCCTTCTCCAGCTACACCTGGAAGGCGCGCATTGCGCTGCTTGCCAACGGTACGCCGCACGTCCTGAAGATGATCGATCCGGGCCATCCGGATAATTCCGCCTTCGTGGCGGCTGCCCACCCGGCGGGCAAGTTCCCGGTCCTCAAGGACGGTGACACCATCGTGATCGAGAGCAGCGCGATCATCGAATATCTGGCGCTTGCCCATCCGGGCGACGCTCCGCTGATCCCGGACGACCCGGATGATGCGGTGGCCACGCGCATGCTCGACCGCGTCTTCGACAACTATGTGATGACGCCCACAACCGAGATCGTGCTCACCCACATGGCCGATGCTCCCGATCCGGCGGTGATCGAGCGCGCCCGGGCAAGCCTGCTGCGGGCATTTGGCTGGCTGGAAAACTGGCTCGAAGGCAACCTCCTGCCCGCGCATTTCTCGCTCGCCAGCTGCGCCGCAGCGCCGAGCCTGTTCTATGCCGATTGGGTCTGCCCCATTCCCGACGCCTGCCCGCGCGTGAAGGGGCTGCGGGCCGATCTGCTGTCCTACCAGCCCGTCATCCACTGCGTCGACGAGGCGCGCCCATTTCGTAAGCTGTTCCCACCCGGTGCCCCCGACCGCGACTAAAGGAGACCACAATGAAAGAACTTTCCGTAACCCTGCTGATCGATGCTCCTGTCGCCACGGTGTGGGACGTGATGGCCAACCGGCAGGAGGAGTGGTTCTGCCCCGCTCCCTGGCGGGCCGCGGTAATCGAGCAGGATCGTCGGCCGGGCGGCGTCAATCGCATGATGTTCCATGGCCCCGATGGCGAAGAAATGCCGCAGGAGGGCATCTTTCTCGCCTGGGAAGAAGGGCGCATGTTCGCTGGCACCGACGCCATCGTGGGTGATCTGCAACCAGGCGAGCCGTTCATGATCGGGATCTGGGAAGTCGCGCCGGAGGGCAAGGGCACGCGATTTACCGGCCGTGCCCGGCACTGGACCGAAGAGGCGCGCAAGCAGCATCAGGATATGGGTTTCGAAGCAGGGTGGATGGCCGCTGCGGAACAATTGAAGGCGCTGGCCGAAGCGGCTTGACCAGCGCACCTGCTGCGCTATCAATGTTCTATATTTGTTCTGAATAATTCGCGGAGTGTGCAATGGCCGATTTCACCTTGTTCTTCAATCCGATGAGCCGCGCGCTGATTGGCAAGTGGGCGCTTGAGGAAGCGGGCGCGGACTACGCTATCTCTTTGGTCGAGTGGGATAACAAACCGGCGGAGCTGTTGGCAGCCAATCCACTGGGCAAGATTCCCACGCTGATCCATCACAGCGCCGAGGGAGACTATGCGGTAAGCGAGTGCGCGGCCATCTGTCACTATGTCGCCGATGTCGCAGCCCCGGCCCTGCTGCCGACCGATGCTGAAAAGGCCGACTATTTCCGCATGATGTTCTTTGCGGCGGGGCCAGTGGAAGCGGCGGTGTCGAACAAGGCGATGGGTTGGGTGCCCGACGGCGAACGCGGCGAGATGACAATTGGCTATGGCAGCTTCGAACGGGTCACGGCCATGCTCGACGGCTGGTTTGCCGAGCGCGCCTATGTTTGCGGCGAGCGTTTCACCATGGCCGACGTCTATGTTGGCAGCCAGGTCGACTGGGGCCTGCGCTTCGGCTCGATCCCGGCTGGCGCGAACCTTGAAGTCTATGCGGCGAGGCTGCGCGAGCGGCCGGCCTATGCAGCGACCATGGGCGGGATACCCGGCTGACAGCTCAGGAAAAGGCGTGCGCGCGCCGCAACACCTGATAGGCCTCAACCACCCGCTGAAGGCGGTTTTCGTGGCTGCGGTCGCCGCCGTTGCGGTCGGGGTGATAGCGGCGCACCAGCTCGGAATAGCGGCGGCGAAGCTGCGGTTTGTCGGCTTCCTGCGTAAGACCCATCACTTGCAGCGCCTCGCGCTCGCGCGCAGAGAAGCGGACCGCCCGCGCCGCCTCGGCCTGCGCCCGCTCGCCGCGGGCACGGGCGGCATTGCGAATGCCCTCGGCCCGTGCGCCGATAGCGTCGAGCGGGTCTTCGAAATCGGCCCAGCGCGGGGTCGCGAAATGCGCTGCACCGCGGAAGCTCGGGCTTTCACGCCGCCAGCCCGCCGCCGGGGCCTGCGCTTCATAGATTTCGTCGGCGCTCATGCCGTCAAACCAGTCGTAACCGGCGTTGAATTCGCGCACGTGCTGGAGGCAGAACCAGCGATAGTCGCCCGGCCCGTCAAACCCGTGACCGCGCGAGCCGGGTGCTCTGAATTCGCCCGGTTCTTCGCATCCGGGATAGTCGCAGGATCGAGCGCTGTCCTCGATCCGTCCATGAAACTTCGTTTGCCGCATTCGCCTTATGATGGGGGCCTAGGCGGGCAAAGGAAAGCCCCCTACATGGGGCGGCATGGCCAAAACGATGCAATCCACGATCGAGACCCTCCTTACAGAGGCCCTGCAACCCACCCGGCTCGAGGTGATCAACGAGAGCGCGCACCATTCGGGCCACTCTGGCGACGATGGCAGCGGCGAATCGCACTTTGCCGTTGTCATCGAGAGTCCGAAATTTGCCGGTGTGAGCCGCGTGATGCGCCAGCGGATGGTCAATCAGGCGCTGGGCGACATTCCCGGCGACCGGGTCCACGCGCTCGCCATCAAGGCCTCGGCACCGGGAGAGTAGCGGCATGAGCTACCAGCTGTTCTACTGGCCGAGCATTCCGGGTCGCGGCGAATTCGTGCGCCTGTTCATGGAAGCCGCCGAGCTTGAATACGAGGACGTGGCCCGCACCGACGGCGCCGATGCGCTGGTGGAGGACCTGCATGCGCGCGAGGGTATCCGCCCTTTCGCCCCGCCCTATCTGGTCGATGACGAGGTGGTGATCGGCCAGACCGCGCTGATTCTGCTCTATCTGGCTGACAAGGAAGGCCTCGGCTCGGGCGACCTTGCGACTGACCTCAAACTAATGCAGCTGCAGATGGACATAGCCGATCTGGTCGAGGAGATCCACGGCACGCATCACCCCATTGCGCCCGGCCTCTACTATGCCGACCAGATGGACGCGGCTTATGAAAAGGCAGCCGATCTACGCGCCACGCGCCTTCCCAAGTATCTGATCCACTTCGACAATGCTCTGGCCGCGAATGGCGGCCCGTTCATGCTGGGCGAGCAGTGGAGCCATGTCGACACCAGCCTGTTCCAGTTGATGGAGGGGCTCGACTACGCCTTCCCCAACTACATGGCGCAGATGCAGGGCACTTGGGCCAACCTTGAGGCATTGCAGGCCGCCGTGCCCGATATCGAAGGTCTGACCGCCTATCTTGCCAGCGAGCAACGGATGGACTTCAACGACGACGGCATCTTCCGCCATTACGAAGAACTCGACGAACAATAGGAGCTCGATTTTCCGATGGAGTATGTCCGCCTGGGTCGCACCGAAGCTATGGTCAGCGTGGCGGGGCTTGGCTGCGGCGGCCATTCGCGCCTTGGCATGGCTGGCGGTGCTTCGAGCGAGGAAGCCAGCCGGATCGTCGCCAAGGCGCTCGATCTGGGGGTGAATTTCCTCGATACGGCAAGGTCTTACGGCACCGAGGAGGCCGTCGGCCTCGGCATTCGCGGGCATGACCGGAGCAAGCTGTTCCTCTCGACCAAGAGCTGGACCGGCACCGATCTTTCGAACCGCAATCCCGATCCGCTGCCCGTGGCCGACTTCGTTGCCAACCTTGAGACGAGCCTGCGCACTCTGGGCACCGACTATGTCGATCTGTGGCATTTGCACGGGGTCGCGCCGTTCCAGCTTGAGCATGTTTACAACGATTTGCTGCCCGAAATGCACCGCCAGCGCGACCTCGGGAAAATCCGCTTTATCGGCATCACCGAAGCCTTTCGCGAAGACCTGCGCCACGAGACCTTGCAGCAGGCGCTGCCCACCGGCGAGTTCGACGTGGCGATGGTCGGGTTCAATATGATCAACCCCGGCGCGCGGAAAACCGTGTTCCCGCTCGCGATCGAGCACGATGTCGGCACGCTGATCATGTTCGCCGTGCGCCGCGCGCTTAACAGCGCCGAAAACGCCGCCGAAGCGGTGGCACAATTGATTGAACTGGGCGAAGTCGACCCGGCGCTGGTCGATCCTGCCGATCCGCTTGGATTCCTCGCAGCACATCCTCAGATCAAATCGCAAGTCGAGGCCGCCTATCGCTTCTGCCGCTATGAGCCGGGTGCCCATGTCGTGCTAACCGGCACCGGCAACGAAGCGCATCTCGAAGAGAACATCGCGTCGATTCTCGCCCCGCCGCTGCCAAGCGAAACCAGCGAGCGGCTCGCGCGTATTTTTGGGCAGGCCACCAGCATTTCCGGGGAGTAAAGCCATGAGCATCATCCAGACCGTCACCCCCATCAGCCACGATCTTGGCGGGTTCACCGTTCGCCGCGCCGTGCCCAGCCCGCAATGCCGGATGGTCGGGCCGTTCGTGTTCATCGACCAGTTCGGCCCCGCCCGGCTCGATGTTGGCGACGGGATGGACGTGCGCCCACACCCGCATATCAACCTCGCCACGGTTACCTGGCTGCTCGGCGGCGATCATGCCGGCGCGATCGAGCACCGCGACAGCCTCGGCACCTTCAGCACGATCCGCCCCGGCACGGTCAATCTGATGACTGCCGGGCGCGGGATCGTCCATTCGGAGCGTTCACCGCAGGACGAGCGGCAGAAGGGCGCAGGGCTTTACGGGATGCAGACCTGGCTCGCCCTGCCCGAGGCGCAGGAGGAGATCGACCCGGCCTTCGAAGCCGTGAGCGACCTGCCGCTGATCGAGGATGCTTGCGTGAAGGCGCGCGTTATCATGGGTTCGCTGTGGGGCCGAACCGCGCCCGTCACCACCTATGCCGAGACAATCAACGCCGAGATCGTGCTGGCGGGCGGCGGCAGCATTCCCATTGATGCCGAGGCCGATGAGCGCGCGCTGATGCTGGTGGGCGGCGCGGCCTCCATCGACGGCGAGCCGCTCGGGCTCTACGAACTAACGCTGCTCAAGCCCGGCGCGGCCATGACGCTTGCCTCCGACACCGGCGGTACGGTGATGTTGATGGGCGGCGAGGCATTTACGACCAAGCGCCACGTCTGGTGGAACTTCGTCAGCTCCGACCGCGAGCGGATCAATCAGGCCAAGGAAGACTGGCGCGAAGGCCGCTTCCCCAAGGTTCCGGGCGACGAGGAGGAGTATATCCCGCTCCCCGAGAAGCCCAAAACCGTGAGCTATCCCTGAGCCAAAAGCACCGCTAAGGCTTAGCCCCATGACCCGTACCGCCCTTTGCGCCGCCTTTGTCGCGGCCCTCATCGCCGTTCCGGCACATGCTCAGGAGACCCCAGTGAACAAAGGCCAATCCTCCGCCTGGCTCAACGAACAGCAGGCCGCGCTCGCCGATGCGACGCAGGCCGATGGCTGGTACACGCTCGATGGCGGGGTGAAATTCCGCCGCACTGCAGGCGACGGCACCGGCCCTGCACCCACCGTGCAGGACACCGTGACGGTCCACTACACCGGCAAGCTGACCGACGGCACGACCTTCGATTCGAGCCGTGGCCGCGATCCGGCAACCTTCCCGCTCGGACGGCTGGTCAAGGCCTGGCAGATCGCGATCCCCTATATGGGCGTGGGCGATACCGCCGAGATCCTCGTGCCTGCCGAAATGGGCTACGGCGCGCGCGGTGCCGGGCCGATCCCGCCCGCCTCGACGCTGTGGTTCGAGATCGAGCTGCTTGGGATTGAGGACTGAGCTTCAGCTGCCCTTTGAGAGCAATTCGATACGGCAGAGCCCCCATCCCAACCCTTCCCCGAGGGGAAGGGCTTCCTGAATAGCGAAGACCCTAAACTCCCCTCCCCTTGGGGAGGGGTCGGGGGTGGGGGTGCGACGCTTCGGCTCTCAGCCCTGCCACTCCACCCAGGCACCGTGCGGATGGGCTTCGGCCAGTTGCATCGCCTCCGCACCGCCGGGCCAGTAACGCAGCTTCAACTCGTGGCGGAAGGTCGCCCGGTTGGTCTCGACCGCGATCCACGCCAGCGGACGTTCCGGCGTCGCCGCAGCCCCCGCCTCCTCCATCGCCGCGGTGATTGCGGCGCGCGTGGCTTCGGGCAGATATTGCCACATCACCGTGTGGAACAGCACGCGCGTTACGCCGTCCGCCTGCGGCTCGGCGAGCTTCTTCGCCACGAATTCGGCAGCGTCCATCTGCACCAGATCAGGCGCGGCGCGTTTGGCCATGGCGATCGCGGTATCCATCCGCGCCATGCGCTCCTTCACGTCGGCCCAGATGTAGCTCTTGAGGCGCAGCGCCTGCGCCTCGTCGGCGAGGTCGATTGGCGCAAGGTCACAGCCCGCCACATCGACAATTTCCACCTCGCCCGCAGGCGGCGCAGCGCCGCGCCATTCGGGCACGATTTTCATGCTCGAAAGGCTCGGCCCCGCCGTGGTGCCGCCAAGATCATAGCAATAGCGCGCCATCATCGTGTTGATGCCCGCGCTGGCGCCGATTTCGATCAGCTGGAACTTTGGCCCGAATTTCTGCGCAAGCCACAAGAGCGCGCCCATCACCGAGGCCGAGCGCCCCGCCTCGTTGGTCTGCGGTGGGCCGTCGAGCCACGGCAGCAGCACGGTGTCGAATTTCCGCGCGGTCTCCAGCACGATGGCGTCGATCTGCCCCTGATCGCTGATCAACCCACCATAAACCGGCGCGAGGCGCGGCTCCTCGCCGGTGAGGTGGAGGAAATGCAGTGCGCCAGCGATCCTTAGCGGCATCGCATCTTCGAGCACCGCGCCCCGCCATGCCGCCATGCGCCGTCCGGTCGCGGTGTCCGCCGCCCCGGCGATGGCGAGCGTCGCCAGAATGATCTTGCCGGTGATCGGCGCGCCCGCGCGGGTGGCGTGTTCGGCCTGCCAGCGAATGCCCTCGGCAACATCGGTGATGTCCATGAGGCCGCGTTCCTGCTTGCCTGTCTGTGCCATTGGTGGATTGCCCTTTCGCCTGGCTGTCCCTACATCGCGCGCCCATGACCCAGCCGCTGACATTTGCCGTCCCCAAGGGGCGGATCCTCGACGAGGCCCTGCCGGTGATGGCGCGTGGCGGCGTCGTGCCCGAAAGCGCGTTCCACGACAAGATGGACCGCTCGCTGAGTTTTGCCAGCGAAGATGGCACCATGCGGATCATCCGCGTGCGCGCCTTCGACGTGGCGACTTTCGTGGCCTTCGGCGCGGCGCAGGTCGGCATTGTCGGCTCCGACGTGATCGAGGAATTCGATTATTCCGAGCTTTATGCGCCCGTTGACCTCGGCATTGGTGCCTGCCGCCTGTCGGTGGCCGAACCGGTGGAAACGAACGACTATTCCGCCGGGATCGCCAGCCACATGCGCGTGGCCACCAAGTATCCGAACATCACCAGCCGCTGGTTCGAGCGGCAGGGCGTACAGGCCGAATGCGTGAAGCTGAACGGCGCGATGGAGCTCGCTCCTTCGCTCGGGCTGGCCGGGCGGATCGTCGATCTGGTCTCCACCGGCAGTACGCTGAAGTCGAACGGGCTGGTCGAGAAAGAAACGATCATGCAGATTTCCGCGCGCCTGATCGTCAACCGCGCCGCGCTGAAGACAGACCCGCGTGTGAGCGAGCTGGTCGAGCGGTTCCGCAAGGTGGCGAGCGAAAGCTGATGCAGCGGCTTTCCACCAGCGATCCCGATTTCGCGGGCAAGTTCGCCGCCATCGTCGATGATCGGCGCGAAAGCGATGCGGGCGTTTCCGATAAGGTCACGCAGATTCTCGCCGATGTGCGCCAGCGCGGCGATGTGGCCGTGCGCGAGCTGACCGAGACTTACGACCGCCACCGGCTCGACTGGCGCATTTCCGCTGCCGATTGCGAAGCGGCCTTTGCGGCGCTCGCCCCAGAGGCGCGCGATGCGCTCACCCTCGCAGCGGACCGCATCCGGGCTTACCACGCGGCGCAGCTGCCCGAAGACCGCGACTATCGCGACGAAGTGGGCGTTCGCCTTGGCGCGCGCTGGAGCGCGGTCGATGCGGCGGGGCTCTATGTTCCGGGCGGCAATGCGGCCTACCCCTCCAGCCTGCTGATGAACGCGATCCCCGCCAAGGTTGCCGGTGTCGAGCGGCTGGTGGTCGCCACCCCCACCCCCGATGGCGCGGTCAATCCGCTCGTGCTGGCCGCCGCGCACCTGTGCGGGGTCGACGAGGTGTGGCGGATCGGCGGCGCGCAGGCGATTGCCGCGCTCGCCTATGGCACCGACACGATTGCCCGCGTTGACGTGATCACCGGCCCCGGCAACGCCTGGGTGGCCGAGGCCAAGCGCCAGCTTTATGGCGTGGTCGGCATCGACATGGTGGCCGGGCCGAGCGAAATTCTGGTGATCGCCGATGGCCAGTCGAACCCCGCCTGGATCGCCGCCGACCTGCTCAGCCAGGCCGAGCACGATCCCAGCTCGCAATCAATCCTCATCACCGACGATGGCGCCTTCGCCAACGCGGTGGAGGCCGAGGTCGAGGTGCTGCTGGGCAAGCTCGCCACCGGCGAACGCGCGCGGCTGAGCTGGAACGACTATGGCGTTGTGATCGTCGCCAGCGATCTTGCCGCCGAGGCTCCGGCGCTCGCCAACCGTCTCGCGGCCGAGCACGTCGAGATCAGCACCGACGATCCCGAAGGTATTTTTGGTAACCTGCGCCATGCGGGCAGCGTGTTCCTCGGTCGCCACACGCCTGAGGCCATCGGTGACTATGTCGCCGGGCCGAACCACGTGCTGCCCACCGGCCGCCGCGCGCGTTTTGCCAGCGGCCTCTCGGTACTCGATTTCATGAAGCGCACGAGCTTCATTTCGCTGAACGAAGAGGCGCTTGGCGCGATCGGCCCCGCGGCCGTGACGCTGGCCGAAATCGAGGGCCTTCCGGCCCATGGCGAAAGCGTAAAGGTCCGATTATAATGAGCAAATCCAAACGTTCGAGCACGCGTTCCTCCGCGCGCCTGGCTGCCGTTCAAGCGCTTTACCAGCGCCAGATGGAGCGCACCCCGTTGCCGCGCCTGCTCGACGAGTTCCACCAGCACCGGCTTGGCAAGGAGATCGAGGACGACCAGTACGCCGAAGCCGATGTGCCGTTCTTCGACGACATCGTCAGCGGCTATGCCGCGCGCGAGGAAGAGATCGACGCGCTGCTGGTGAGCAAGCTGGCCGAGGGCTGGACGCTGGCGCGGCTCGACAAGACCATGCTCCAGATCCTGCGCTGCGGGGCCTACGAGCTGGTCGCCCGCGCCGACATCTCCACCGGCACCGCGATCAGCGAATATGTCGACGTGGCCAAGGCCTTCTTCGACGACCGCGAAGCCAAGTTCGTGAACGGCGTGCTCGATGCCGTGGCGAAGCAGGTGCGAAGCTAAGAGCCACACCCGCTCATCCTGAGCCCCTATCCCCCGCTCGCCCTGAGCTTGTCGAAGGGCTGCCTTTCCCTTCGCCGTCCGCGCGGGGTTCAAGGGGAAGGACAATCCTTCGACAAGCTCAGGATGAGCGGGGGTGGTCATAGGGTCTTGCACCAGATGCCAGCACGGCTAGTCACACAGGCCGTGACCCAAGCCGCGCCCCTAAAGCCATGAACGAACAGGCCTTCATCGAAGCCCTGCGCCTGCTCCCCGCACACCCCGCCGCGCGCGGGCTGGCCGACGATTGCGCGGTGCTCGACCTCGGCAGCGAAACACTCATCCTCACCCACGACATGCTGGTCGAAGGCACGCACTATTTGCCTGAGGCCGACATGGCCGACGTCGCCTGGAAGCTGGTCGCCACCAACCTCTCCGACCTTGCCGCAAAGGGAGCGGAGCCCGTGGGCGTGCTGATCGGCCACATGCTCGGCCGCGACGACGAACGCTTCGTGGCCGGGCTCGCCAAGGTGCTCTCGCATTACCACGTGCCGCTTCTGGGCGGCGATACCGTGGCGGGAAAAGGCACCCGCACCCACGGCCTCACCGCCATCGGACGCGCAACCTGCCAGCCCGTTCCGTCCCGCAATGGCGCACAGCCGGGCGATGCCTTGTGGCTGGTCGGTGAAGTCGGCGCGGCGATGCTCGGCTTCGAGGCCCTGCGCGATGGAACCGGAGCCGACCACAGCGCCTATTCGCGCCCCAGTGCCCTGCTCGAAGAAGGCCGCGCGCTGGCCCCGCTCGCCCATGCGATGATGGATATTTCCGACGGCCTCCTGCTCGACGCCTTCCGCATGGCCGAAGCCTCGCAGGTCACGCTCGCCATCGACGGCGCAAAGGTCCCCGTCGCCGCGCCCGAACGCCGTCTCGAATGCCTGACCTGGGGCGACGACTATGCCCTGCTCGCCGCCCTTCCCCACGGCACCCAGCCGCCCTGCCCGGCCACCCGCATCGGCACGGTCGAGCCGCGTGGTTTTGCGCCGCTGTTCCTCGATGGCGAGCCGGTGCTTAACGCCGCTGGGCTCGGTTACAGCCACTGAGAGGCTTAGATTCGGCCCGTAAGTGTCAAGGCGGGTTGCCGAAAGATGAACATGTGTTAGCCATAGGCACCTTGCGGACCCGGAAAATATCGGGACGCGTTCACTCGGGAAGAGGACTAGCGGGGCATGGATCTAACACTCATCGCTATTGTCCTGGGACTGCTCGCCGTTGTTTACGGCTTCGTGACCAGTCGCCAGGTGCTCGGCTCTGATGCCGGCAACGCCAAGATGCAGGAAATCGCTGCGGCCATTCAGGAAGGCGCGCAGGCCTACCTGAAACGCCAGTATACCACCATCGCCGTCGTCGGCGTGGTCGTCGCCGTGCTGGTCTGGGCATTCCTCGGGCTGGTGCCTGCAACCGGCTTCGTGCTCGGCGCGGTCCTTTCCGGGGTAGCGGGATATACCGGAATGTTTATCTCGGTCCGCGCTAACGTGCGCACCGCGGCAGCGGCGCAAAAGGGCCTGCAGGAAGGCCTCACCCTTGCGTTCCGTTCCGGCGCGATCACCGGGCTGCTGGTGGCGGGCCTCGCCCTGCTCGCGATTTCCGGGTTTTATTACTATCTCACTGCCATCGCCGGACACGGCGTGGGCGGCGCTGACCGCACCGTGGTCGACGGCCTTGTCGGCCTCGCCTTCGGCGCTTCGCTGATCTCGATCTTCGCGCGGCTTGGCGGCGGTATCTTCACCAAGGCTGCCGATGTCGGCGCCGACCTTGTCGGCAAGGTCGAGGCGGGCATTCCCGAAGACGACCCGCGCAACCCCGCCGTGATCGCCGATAACGTGGGCGACAACGTGGGCGACTGTGCGGGCATGGCCGCCGACCTGTTCGAGACCTATGTCGTCACCGTGGGCGCGACCATGGTGCTGACCGCGCTGCTGCTGAAAAGTGCGGGCGACATGCTCGCACCGTTGATGGCGCTACCGCTGCTGATCGGCGGCGTGTGCATCGTCACCTCGATCATCGGCACCTATTTCGTACGCCTTGGCAGCAGCGGCGCAGGGGCAACCAACGTAATGGGGGCCATGTACAAGGGCTTCCTCGTCTCGGCGCTGCTGGCAATCCCGGCGATCTGGTTCGCCACCGACTATGCCATCGGCATCGACACGGTGATCGGCGGCGCGGTGAGCGGCATCGATGGCGGCGCTCCGCTGGCTGAGGAGGGGCTGTCCGAACAGGTGGCTGCCTTCAGCGGCTGGGATCTGTTCTATTGTTCGCTGCTCGGCCTCGTAATCACCGGGCTGATCATCTGGATCACCGAATACTACACCGGCACCAAGTATCGCCCGGTGCGCTCGATCGCCAAGGCTTCGGAAACCGGCCACGGCACCAACGTGATCCAGGGGCTGGCGATCTCGCTTGAGGCGACTGCCCTGCCGACAATCGTGATCGTGGCGGGCATCATCGTCGCTTACCAGCTCGCCGGCCTGATGGGCATCGCCTACTCGGCCACCGCGATGCTGGCACTGGCGGGAATGGTCGTGGCGCTCGATGCCTATGGCCCGGTGACCGATAACGCGGGCGGTATTGCCGAGATGGCAGGGCTCGACGAGTCTGTCCGCGAAAAGACCGATCTGCTCGACGCGGTGGGCAACACCACCAAGGCCGTCACCAAGGGCTATGCCATCGGCTCGGCGGGCCTCGCGGCACTGGTGCTGTTCGCGGCCTACACCGCCGATCTGGCGGAGTTCTTCCCCACGCTGGACGTCGATTTCAGTCTGGAGAACCCCTACGTCATCGTCGGCCTCTTGCTGGGGGCGCTGCTGCCCTATCTGTTCGGTGCCATGGGGATGACCGCCGTGGGCCGCGCTGCAGGCGATGTGGTGAAGGACGTGCGCGAACAGTTCGCGGCCGATCCGGGCATCATGGCGGGCACGTCCAAACCCAACTATGCGCGCACGGTCGATCTCGTCACCAAGGCCGCGATCAAGGAGATGATCGTGCCCTCGCTGCTGCCGGTGCTTGCGCCGATCGTGGTCTATTTCGTGATCACCATGGTGGCAGGCCAGCAGAACGGCTTTGCCGCGCTCGGTGCCTTGTTGCTCGGCGTGATCGTGGGCGGATTGTTCGTGGCGCTTTCCATGACTGCCGGTGGCGGCGCATGGGATAACGCCAAGAAATATATCGAGGATGGCAACCACGGCGGCAAGGGCTCTGACGCCCATCACGCCGCGGTGACGGGCGACACGGTGGGAGATCCTTACAAGGATACCGCCGGCCCGGCCGTGAACCCGATGATCAAGATCACCAATATCGTCGCGCTGCTGCTGCTGGCCGCGCTCGCCGGATAAGGCCCGGTCCGAAACGGAAGGGTCGCAAAAGGCCCGCCCGCAGTCTCGCCAACGAGCATCTGCGGGCGGGCCTCTATCATTTTTGCGATTAACTGTTCCTTGGCCGCCAGTGGGTTATAACATAAATCGGTGCAGAGGGGCTGCACCGGCACGAAGGTTAACCCACGCACTTGCACAAGGCCGGACCCTTGAACGCATTGCCAGTCACCCAGATCAGCGGCTTGCCCGCTGGCGGGGACGCTCGCCTGTGGGTGGGCGACTGGCGCAAGCGTGATACTGCCGCAGACATCAGCGCCTGGGATGCACTGGCCGTAACCGCCAGCGAGCCTAACCCATTTCTCGAAAGCTGGTATCTGCTCCCCTCGCTGCGCGCGCTTGATCCGCACGGCAGGGTGCGGCTGGCGGTGTTCGAACACGCGGGGCAGTGGCTGGGCGTGATCCCGCTGCGGTGGGAGCCGATCTATTATGGCAACCCGCTCCCCCACTGGCGTGCCTGGTGCCATGCGAACAGCTTTGTTGGCCAGCCGCTGATTGCGCGCGGGTTCGAACAGGCGTTCTGGCGTGCACTGCTCGGCTGGCTCGACCGCCACGCCACCCTCGCGCTGTTTGCGCACCTGCCGCAGCTGGGCACCGACGGCCCGGTGCACCATGCACTTGCCGCCGAGCTGGCCGCGCAGGGCCGCGCCGCCGCCACCGTGCTCGAAGGAGAACGCGCGCTGCTGGCGACCGACCTTTCCGCCGACGCCTACCTCGAAGCCTCGCTCTCGACCAAGAAGCGCAAGGAACTGCGCCGCCAGCACCGCCGCCTTGGCGAAGAAGGCGCTCTGAGCGTCGAGCGGTGCGAGGGCGCGCAGGACATAGCCCACTGGACCGAGGAATTCCTCGCGCTCGAAGCTTCCGGGTGGAAGGGCCGCGCGGCTTCGGCCCTCGCGAGCAGTTCCGCCACCGCCACGCTGTTCCGCGAGGCGATGGCAGGAGCGGCTGCGCGGGGGCGGCTCGAACGGCTGGCGATCCGGCTCGATGGCAAGCCCATCGCGATGCTGGCAACCTTCACCGCCCCGCCCGGAGCGTTCTCCTACAAGACGGCCTTTGCCGAGGACTACGCCCGATTCTCGCCCGGCGTGCTGTTGCAGCGCGAGGCGCTGGCGCTTGTCGGGCACGAAGGCATCGACTGGATCGACAGTTGCGCCGGGGCCGACCACCCGATGATCGACCACTTCTGGCGCGAGCGTCGCCGCATCGCCCATCATTCCATCGCCATCGGCGGCAGCGCGCGGCGCGCCCTGTTCGCCTTCCTTAGCCGCCTGGAGACAGGCCGCGCGCCCAGAGGCATTGCATGACCTACAAGCCCGCCACCGCCAACGCTGTCTTCCCGCCGCAGGCGCGGGTGAATTTCGCCGCTTCCTATCCCGAAGGCCCGCACAAGCTTGTGCACGGGCTTGACCAGCATCCGCTGCTGGAGCTTGAGGCGCTGGCGCAGATGGCGCAAGCGCTTCCCGAGCAGAGCATCGAATACAACCGCGGTGACCTGCCGCTCGGCGTGGACGGCAAGCCCGGCGCGACCGGCCTCACCATCGGCGAGACGATCCGCAATATCGAGACCGCCAACAGCTGGGCCGTGCTCAAGAACATCGAGCAAGTCCCCGCCTATGCCGAGCTGCTGAACGATCTGCTGGACGAAATCGAAGCGCCGATCCGCCAGCGCACGGGCAAGATGCTGAAACGCCAGGGCTTCGTCTTCGTGTCGAGCGCCAACGCAGTCACGCCCTATCACTTCGACCCCGAGCACAACATTCTGCTGCAACTGCGCGGGACGAAGGAGATGACCGTCTTTCCACCCGGCGACGCGCGCTTCGCCCCTGACGAGGTGCACGAGACCTATCACACCGGCGGCCCGCGCGAACTACGCTGGGACGACGCCTTCCAGCCTGCTGGCAACACCTTCCGCCTCGCCCCCGGTGAAGCGATTTTCGTGCCCGTGATGGCGCCGCATTTCGTGCGCAACCTGAACGCGGTCTCGCTGTCGCTCTCGATCACCTGGCGCTCGGAATGGAGCTTTGCCGAGTCGGATGCGCGTGCTTTCAACAAGTTGCTGCGTTCGGTCGGTCTGCACCCTTCGGCGCCGCAACGGTGGCCGGGGCAAAACCGCGCCAAGTCCTTGGCATGGCGAGTATTGCGCCGAATGCCGGGCATTTCTTGACGGATCGCTTCGCGAGGGCCATGTCGCCAGCAATGCCGCAGGATTTCCCTTCCGCTCCCACGCCTGAGCAGTTGGTCGCCGATCTGGTGCTACTGCTCAATCTCGAAACCCGCGGTGGTGACCGCTGGATCGGCCGACGGCGCGAGCTCGGCACGGGCCGCGTGTTCGGCGGCCAGGCCATCGCCCAGGCGCTGAGTGCGGCGCGGCGCACGATCGAGGATGACCGCGAGGTCCACTCGCTCCACGCCTATTTCCTGCGCCCCGGCAGCGACGACCTGCCGATCGAATATCGCGTGAAGCGCGATCACGACGGGCGCAGCTTCTCCAATCGCCGGGTCGTGGCCAGCCAGGATGGCGTGCCGATTCTCAACCTGGTCGCCTCGTTCCAGCGGCCGAGCGACGGGGCCAGCCATCAGTTTCGCGAGATGCCGCAGGTTCCTCCTCCAGAGGGCCTGGTGTCCGATGCCAAGCTTGGCCGTGCCGCTGCCGAGCAGATGCCCGACTCCACCCTCAAGACGCTGCTGATGCGCCCGCAGCCGATCGACTTCCGCTCGGTCGAACCGCGCGACTGGCTGCATCCGCAGAAGCGCAACCCGATCTCGCACGTGTGGTTCCGCGTGGTGGCACCACTGCCGCCGATCGAAGCGCTGCACCGTGCGGTGCTCGCGTTCATTTCGGATTTCCAGCTGCTTGCCACGGCGCTGCAACCGCACGGGAAAAGCTTCCTGCGGGGCGAAG
Source organism: Erythrobacter sp. (assembly GCA_027311945.1). Lineage (GTDB taxonomy): Bacteria > Pseudomonadota > Alphaproteobacteria > Sphingomonadales > Sphingomonadaceae > Alteraurantiacibacter. Next base: position 441,818 of record DAICXZ010000030.1, on the reverse strand, counting down.
TGAAAGGCGCCAGCCTCGACCATGCGCTGTGGTTCCATGACGACTTCGCGGTCGACGAATGGCTGCTTTACGTCACTGAAAGCCCCTGGTCGGGCCATGGGCGCGGCTTCGGCCGGGGCGAGGTGTTCACCCGCGACGGCCGACTGGTGGCCAGTGTGGCGCAGGAAGGGATGCTGCGCCTGCTCGACTGAGCGCGCGCAGCGCTCGCCGCTGGCCTCCTAATGGGCCAGCAGCAATGGCAGCTTCGGATTGCGCAGCATTCCGGCAGTCACCCCGCCAAACAGCGTCTCGAACAGGCGTGGCTTGCCATAGGCACCCATGGCAACCAGCCCAGCCCCGCGTGCACGGGCCACCTCGTTCAGCACCTCGGCGACCTTGTGCTCGCCCTGCGGAACCTCGACCACTTCACAAATCACACCATGCCGGTCGAGATAGCGCGCACCGGCCAGAGCCGGAAGCTCGCCAGCCTGCTCGTCCTCGGACGTTGTCACCGACACCAGCGTCACCGAAGAAGCCGCCTTGAGCAGCGGCAAGGCCGCCTTGAGCGCGCGCGAGGCTTCGAGCGAACCGTTCCAGGCGATCACCACCGGCGCTCCCGGCACCATCGCTCGTGCCTCATCGGGAACGACCAGGATCGGCGCGCGGCAGTGCACGGCGAGAAGACCGGCCAGCGGAGACGGCCCGACCGCATCACCCTCGATCGGGCCGGTGCCGATGATCGCCAGATCGGCGAGCGCCGCATATTCGAGCAAGCTGGCCTCGGCGATTCCGATCGCATCGGCCCAGTCCCACCGCACGTCTTCCGCCTCTAGGCGAGGCTCGGTCTGCTGGCGGAATTCTGCCGCCTGTTCGCGCACGTAGCTCGCCGTCTCGGCGGCGAAAATGCCATAGGCATCGCCCGGCAAGGCAACGTTGAAGGCAATCGGCTGAAGCACGGTGAGGTGCGCATCGAAGGCACGGGCAAGATCGAGCGCAACCTGCAGGCGGGCCTCGAAACCGGGATCGTTATGAGCATGAAGCAGTAGCGAACGCATGGGGCTGTCCTCCTATGCCGTCACAATTAGCAGACCCCGGATCACTTGCACATTGACCTCGCGCAACAATCAGCCGCTTGCATGGTAAAAGTCATAGATCTTGCGCGCTACGCTTTCGCTGACCCCGGGCGCGCGCTTCAGATCGTCGAGCGCCGCCGCGCGGACCTTGCTCGCGGTGCCGAAATGCAGCAGTAGCGCGCGCTTGCGGGCCGGGCCGATGCCGGGAATTTCGTCGAGCGGCGAGGCGGAAATGGCGCGACTTCGCTTGTCGCGGTGCGCGCCGATCACATAGCGGTGGACCTCGTCGCGCAGCCGCTGGAGATAGAACAGCACCGGCGAATTGACCGGCAGCATCTTCTCACGCCCGTCGGGGAAGTGGAACACCTCGCGCCCATCGCGGCCGTGGTGCGGGCCCTTGGCAATGGCGATCAGCGGCACGTCCTCGACGCCGAGTTCCTCCAGCGCATCCTGCACCGCGCTCATCTGGCCCTTGCCGCCGTCGATCAGCACGAGGTCGGGCCACATGCCGCCTTCGCGATCCGGGTCTTCCTGCATGGCGCGGCCGAAACGGCGGGTCATCACCTCGCGCATCATGGCGAAGTCGTCGTTCGACTGCGCCTCGCGGATGTTGAACTTGCGGTACTGGTTCTTGAGGAAGCCTTCCGGCCCGGCGACGATCATCGCGCCCACCGCCTTGGTGCCCTGGATATGGCTGTTGTCGTAAACCTCGACCCGCTGCGGCACCTCGGGCAATTCGAGGAACTCGGCCATTTCGCGCTGGATTTTCGCCTGCGTGCCGGTCTCGGCCAGCCGCCGGTCAAGCGCCTCGGCCGCGTTGCGGCTCGCCTGCTCCATCAGGCGGCGACGGTCACCGCGCTGGGGGACCGAAATCTCGACCTTCTTGCCCGCCAAGGCGGCGAAGGCTTCTTCGATCAACGCGCGTTCGGGCAGTTCGCGGTCAACGAGGATGGTGGGCGGCGGCGGCACCTCCTCGTAGAACTGGGCCAGCACGCGGGCGAGAACCTCGGCCTCCTCCACCTCGGTGATGTGGCGCGGGAAGAAGGCCCGGTGGCCCCAGTTCTGCCCGCCGCGCACGAAGAAGCCCTGCACCGCGATCTGGCCGCCCTTGGCGGCAAGCGCGAAGACATCGGCATCGCCCACCCCTTGCGCGTTCACCGCCTGCGAGCCCTGAATGAACGTCGCCGCGCGCAGCCGGTCGCGCAGCAGCGCGGCGGTCTCGAAGTCGAGCTTTTCGGCCGCCTCGGCCATCTGCGCCTCGATCCGCGCCTGCACGGCCGAGGACTTGCCGCCAAGAAAATCCTTCGCCTCGCGCACCAGTTCGGCATAGCCCGCCTCGTCGATCCGCCCCACGCAAGGGGCCGAACAACGCTTGATCTGGTAAAGCAGGCAAGGCCGGTCGCGGCGCGAGAAGAAGCTGTCGGTGCAGCTCCGCAGCAGAAACAGTTTTTGCAGCGCGTTGATCGTGGTGTTGACCGAACCGGCGCTGGCAAAGGGCCCGAAATAGCTGCCTTTGTGCCGCCGCGCGCCGCGGTGCTTCATGATGCGCGGAAAGTCGTGCCCCTCGCGCAGCAGGATGAATGGGAAGCTCTTGTCATCGCGCAGCAGCACGTTGAACGGCGGGCGAAATCGCTTGATGAACTGCGCTTCGAGCAGCAGCGCCTCAGCCTCGGAGTTGGTGGTGACGATCTCCATCGCGCGGGTCTGGCTGATCATCCGCTGGAGCCGGTTGGTGAGCCCCTTCAGTTGCAGATAGTTCGCCACCCGCGCCTTGAGACTGCGTGCCTTGCCGACATAGAGCACCTCGCCCTTGGCATCGAGCATCCGGTAGACACCCGGCTTGGGCTTCAAGGTCCGCTGAACCTCGCGGATCGCTGCAAGGCCCGCTTCGAGATCCAGCTTCGCGCCCTTCACCGTGGCGGCGGAGCGGTCCTCGTTGAATCGACCTGCACCACGCGGATCGTGGGGGCTTCCTGCTTCGCTGCGGCTCATGGCGCATGAGATAGGCAGGTGCAGCGCCCTTGCCAATCGGACGCACGGCGCTAACCCCCGGCGCGATGGAGCACTATGACACAATCATTCTGGGCGGCGGGGCGGCGGGGCTGTTCTGCGCCGCGCTGGCCGGGCAACGGGGCTTACGTGTCTGCGTGCTCGAAAAGGCGAGCGAGCCGGGCAAGAAGATCCTGATTTCGGGCGGCGGGCGGTGCAATTTCACCAACATCGGCGCTGGCCCTGCCAACTACCTTTCGGCCAATCCGCACTTCGCCAAGAGCGCGCTGGCCCGTTACACGCCGCGCGATTTCCTCGACCTTGTGGAGGCCTATGGCATCGCCTGGCACGAGAAGACGCTCGGCCAGCTGTTCTGCGACGGCTCGGCGCGGCAGATCGTCGACATGCTGCTGGCCGAATGCGCGAAGGGCGATGTGGCGGTGAAATGCGGGCAGGAAGTCGGCGCGGTGGCCCATGCCGAGGACCGCTTCATGGTGACGACGCAGGACGGCGAATATTCCGCGCAGAACCTCGTAATCGCCACCGGCGGTCCGTCGATCCCGAAGATGGGGGCCTCGGACTTTGCCTATGATCTCGCGCGGCAGTTCGGCCTCAAGGTGGTCGAGCCGCGCCCTGCCCTCGTACCCCTGACACTGGGCGGGGACGATCTCTTGTTCCGCGAACTGTCAGGTGTTTCCGCACCCGTCGAAGCCTCCTGCGAGAAGGCCGCTTTCCGCGAGGCCGCGCTGTTCACGCACCGGGGGCTGAGCGGCCCGGCAATCCTGCAGGTCAGCTCCTACTGGTATCCGGGCAAGCCCATCGCGGTCGACTTCCTTCCCGACCAGCCAAGCGGCTGGCTCGCGCAAGCGAAACGCACAGAGCCGCGCCTGACCTTCGCCGCTCTGCTGCGCCGCCACCTGTCTGCACGGCTGGCCGATGCGCTGGCCGAAAAGCTCGCGCTGGCGGGCGATCTCGGCAATCTGCCCGACCGCAAGCTGGCCGAAGCCGAAGCGCGGTTGGCCCGCTGGACCTTCCACCCCAACGGCAGCGAGGGCTTCGCCAAGGCCGAGGTGACGGTCGGCGGCATCTCCACCGCCGAGCTTTCCAGCCAGTCGATGGAGGCCAAGAAGCTGCCCGGCCTCTATGCCATCGGCGAGGCGGTGGATGTGACGGGCTGGCTCGGCGGCTACAACTTCCAATGGGCCTGGGCGAGCGCCCACGCGGCGGCGCAGGCGCTCTAACCCATCAGAACAGCTTGCGGAACTCGATCTCGAAGCTGCGGCCCACCGGATCGACGAGCAACGGCTGATAACGCAGCGGCACCGAGCCGTTGCTGTCGGTCACCTGCTGGCGGGCGTCGAACACATTGTCCACCCCGATGCCGACACGCGTATTTTCAAGGAAGGGCACGGCGGCGACGAGCTTCTCCTGCGCGCCGAGATCGGCAAAGGCGCGGAAGTTGATCGTCAACAGGTCGCTGAAATAGAGGTCGGTGCTGCCGGGCAGGCCGGAACCGTCGAGGCGCGTTGCGCTCGCATAGTTCCAGAAGGTGATCAGGCCAAACCCACGGTAAAACACGCCCGAGCGCAGGTTGACGGTATGTTCCGACTGCCCCCCGCCAGAGATCGCATCGCCATCGAGCAGGTCGAGCACGGGCACACCCGGCGCGATCAGCACGGTGTTGGCGAGGTCGAACTGGTAGTTCACGTTGAAGAACCAACGCCCGCCGCCGTCGCTTCCCGGACGCCCGAAGCCCGGCCCGCCGGGACCGCCAGGACCGCCGCGTCCGCCGGGCCCACGGCCCCCGCCCGCCTGCGCGGCGTTCGGCGGACCATCGCCGGAACACATCCGCTCGCGCATCTGGGCGAACCGTTCGGGATCGACCGTCCCGTCGGCCCCGGCCAGGCGCTGAAGCATCTGCGGCGGGATGGCGAGTGGCTGGCCGTCGGGGCCGGCGGGCATGGCCTCGCCCGCAGCCGAAGCAGCCAGCGCGCGGTTCAGCAGCGCGAGCATGTCGGCAGGCTCGGCCGCGCAGAATTGCGCGCGCATGGCGGCGAAGCGCTCGGGGTCGCCGCCACCAGCAGCGCCGCCAATCGGTCCACCCGCCATCTGCGCCGGGCCTCCCGCGCCGGCACTGTCACCGCCGCCAGCCTGGGCTTCGGGCGCGGCAATCTGGCCGGAGAAGTTAAGCCCGACCGCGATCCGCTCGACATCCTGCTCGGCGAAAGTCACCGGGCGCTGGTTGATGCTGACAATCTGGCCACTCACCGGGTCGCGCGTCACGCGGTCGGGGAAGGCCGCCTCGATCGCCGGGGTCAGCGTCGGGAAGCTCCCGCTGACATTCTCGGAGTGATTGCGGATGTAGTCGACAGTCAGGTTCGAGCGGTCGAACACCGGAATTTCCCATTGCAGGCCGACCTTCCAGTCGCTCTGCGTCTGCTTTTCGAGGTTGGGGTTTCCGCCCGAGATGGTGGTGACGAGCACCGTCTCGTCGCGCGAGAGATCGTAGAACGGCACATTGGGCGTGGCGATTTCGGCGCTACCCAGCTCGCTCAGCGAGGGCGCATCCTCCTGGTTGATATAGGTAGCGTTGAGGGTCAGGCTGTCGGTCAACCCCCAGGTCACACCCGCAGACCAGTTGTAAAGCGTGCCGAAGTCGGTGAGTTCGTCGACCCCTGCTGTGAGGTTGAGGCTGATGTCGCCCACTGCGCCGAGGAAGTCGTCGTCGCGGCTGGTGAGCGGCACGCCGACATTGACGCCCGCCTGCAACTGCCCGCGGTTGAGGTTGGTCTTCACACCGGGGTTGCGCGTGTCCTCGCTGTCGATGCCGTTCCAGCGATAACCGGTGTTGAGCGTCACCGAGACATCACCCGCCGGGAGATAGACCGGCAGGCCCCGCGCGGTCAGAAGCGTGTTGACGGAGTAGGTATCGGTCAGCGCGGTTTCACTGCCGGCGGCATCGAACAGGCCCGTGAGATCGGCATCGAGCGCGAGCGTGCCAGCTATGGCAGCGTCCTCAAGAGCGCTGGTATCGACAGCCTGGCCGGTCACGCTGCGGGCATGTGTCAAGGTGGCATCGGCGGTGCCGGTCACTTCCCAGTCGCCCAGCCCGAAGTTGAGCGTCGCGGCACCCGAATAGGTCTCGGTGCGCTTATCGACGGTCAGCGGATCGCCCTCGTTAAAGGCGCGCAGCACGGTGTCGGTGCCGTCGCTCAACGTCACCTCGTCGAGCCCTTGCAGGCGGAGGCTGTCTTCACGCTCGAATGTGCCGTTGACGCTCAGCGAGGTGCCCGCCCCGAGGCTCATGGCCCAGTTGAGCGTCGCCTCCAGACTGGCGCTGTCGGCAACCAGGCTGCGGTAGTCGGCCGGGTCGGGATCGCTGGCGTAGGTGGGCGTGCTGCTCTCGGCCTGCAGCACACCGCGTTCGCCTTCGGTAAGGAGGCTCGAATTGTTCCAGTCGAGGTTCAGGTTGAGGCGGCTCGGCCCGTCGATACGGACATAGGTGCCTTCAACCTCCTGCGTAGAATAGCCGCCGTCGAACGGCTGACCATATTCGACCTCGATCTCGCGGCTGGAGAAATTGTCCTTGAGGATGAAATTGACCACGCGCTGGTTGGGCGAATAGCCATATTGCTGCGCCACCTCCTCGCTGAACACCTCGACCTTCTCGATGGCCTCGGGCGGAAAGCTGCGCATCTCGCGGAACGAGGCAATGCGTACCCCGCCGACCAGGAACACCGGCCCGCCGCTGCCGCGCCCGCGGCTGCTCGTCACGTCCGAGCCGAGCGCCTCGATCAGCTCCGCAATCGAGCCGGCCCCATAGGCCGCAATATCGGCGGCATCGAGTTCGAGGATCGGCGGTTGCGGGGCATCGACCTGCCCGATTACCCGCGCGCCGCTGACGACGATGGTGTTCTCGTCATAGGTCTGGTCTTCGGGCTCGGGGCCGGTTTCGGGCTGACCACCGGATTGCGCGGAGGACACACTCTGCGCGGCAAGCGGGAAAGCGGGAGCGGCAGCAAGGGCTGCGGCCAGCGTCAGCAGGCTGACTTGATGGGACAACGACAAACTCACCTCACACGATTGAAATAGTGTTTCCCATCCCCCGCCAAGCGCTATGTGTTGCGCTGCAACAGGACACAAGCAATGCCGGGTAATAAAGTGTCGCAATTGTATCGCGGATTACCCATGCGTTGTGCCGCTGTGCAGGAATGGCGCGCCTATATGCCGACCCTCTTCCCTTTTACCCGGTTGCAGTCTATGGCGCCGCGCACTCGCCTCCCGAGTTACAGAAAGCACCGGACGACATATGGCCAAAGAAGAACTCCTCGAAATGCGCGGCAAGGTAGTCGAACTGCTGCCTAACGCGATGTTCCGGGTGGAGCTCGAAAACGGTCACGAGGTGCTTGGGCACACTGCCGGCCGCATGCGCAAGAACCGCATCCGCGTGCTGGTCGGCGACGAGGTGCTATGCGAGCTGACGCCTTACGACCTCACCAAGGCGCGCATCACCTATCGCTTCATGCCCGGTCGCGGCGGCCCGCCCGGCTACACCGGCTAAGGCGCGCGGCATGGCCGCAAACCCAGCCATTCCCTCGCCAGAACGGCGCCTGATCCTCGCCTCGGCCAGCCCGCGGCGGCGCGACCTGCTTGCCCGGCTTGGCCTTGCGCCCGCTGCTGTTGCCCCGGCGCAGATCGACGAGACCCCACACAAGGACGAGTTGCCCCGCCCCTATGCGGAGCGCATGGCGCGGGAGAAGGCACTGGCCGCACACGATGGCGCGGGCTTCGTGCTTGCGGGCGACACCGTGGTCGCCTGCGGGCGGCGCATCCTGCCCAAGGCCGAGGACGAGGCGACCGCGCGCAAGTGCCTTGCGCTGATCTCGGGCCGCCGCCACCGCGTGCTTTCCAGCGTGGCGCTGATGGCGCCCGACGGCAGCATGCGCGAACGGCTGAGCGAGACGCAACTGAAGTTCAAGCGCCTCTCCGAGGAGGAGATCGAAAGCTACATCGCCAGCGGCGAGTGGGAAGGCAAGGCGGGCGGCTATGCCATCCAGGGCCGCGCGGAGGCGCTGATCGAATGGATCAGGGGCAGCCACTCGGGCGTGATGGGCCTGCCGTTGTACGAAACGCGCGCTTTGCTCAAGGCTGCCGGGTTCGCCATTGGCTGAGTGGCTGATCGAGCGCGGAATCGGTGAAGACCGCGCGCTGCTGGTCGACGGCGACCGGGTGCTGGCGGCAAAGGTTCAATGGCCGGGTGAACTGGTGGCGGGTGCGGTGGTGTCCGCGAAACTGGTCGCCCGCGCGGCAGGGGCTAAGCGCGGCACCGCGCTCACCGCCGATAGCACCGAGGTGCTGGTCGACCGCCTGCCGCCCAGCGCGACCGAAGGCTCCAACTGCGAGATCCTGATAACCCGCGCCCGCATCGCCGAGCGTGGCCGCCTCAAGCGCGCACAGGGGCGGCTCTATGAGGGGCAGGAGATCGCACCCTCGCCCTTCGCCACGGGCCGCGAGGTGCATCGCTTCCCCACCGGGCAATGGGAAGAGGTCTGGCAAACCGCTTCTTCGGGCGAAATCGCCTTTCCCGGCGGCGCGCTGCTGTTCAGCGCTACGCCGGCGATGACGCTGGCCGACATTGATGGCGACCTCCCTCCGCGCGAGCTGGCGCTCGCCGCCGTACCCGCTCTGGCGGAGGCCTTGCCGCTGCTCGATCTGGGCGGCTCGATCGGGATCGATTTTCCAACCCTCGCCGCCAAGGCCGACCGCAAGGCAGTCGACGAGGCGCTCGGGAAGGCGCTGGCCGAGTGGCCGCACGAGCGCACCGCGATCAACGGCTTCGGCTTCGTTCATATCGTGGCGCGGCTCGAAGGCCCCTCGCTGCTGCACCGCTTTGCCACCAGCCGCACCGGGCTTGCCGCACGCTATGCCTGCCGTGTGGGTGAACGGGTGGAGGGAACCGGCGCTGTTCTCGCGCTGCGCGTCCATCCGGCTCTGAAAGCCAAGATAAAGCCCGAGTGGCTCGACGAGCTGGCGCGGCGCACCGGCAAGCAGGTCCGGTTTGAAACCGATCCGGCCCTTGCGCTGGAGGCCCCGCAGGCCCAGCTACTCACATCATGACTGCAAGCACCCGTCCCTGCCCGATCTGCAAGAAACCCCGCAGCGAGGAATTTTCCCCGTTCTGCTCAAGCCGCTGCCGCGACCGCGACCTCGCGCAGTGGTTCGGCGATGGCTATGCCTTACCCGGCCCGCCGGCTGATCCCGAAGACCTCGCTAAAGAAGGGTAATCCACACCGCTCCCCTGGTGGGGAGTGGTGCCCGGGGGCGGAGTCGAACCACCGACACGACGATTTTCAATCGTCTGCTCTACCACTGAGCTACCCAGGCATTGCTCCTGCGTCGGACATCTTCGAAGCGCCCGGCGAGCAAATTGGAAGCGGCCCTATGGCGAAGCTGCGCGAGCTTGGCAAGGCCCTTCCCGCGCTTTTGTTGCCCTCATCGCAAATTTTTCCAAAGCCGGAACCGCGGCGGGCCTTCACCCATTGCCTCTGGCAAACCCTCCAAACGAAGGAAACACCATGGCTCGCGTTCTCGTGCTCTATTATTCGTCCTACGGCCACACCTCGCAGATGGCCGAGGCCGTCGCCGCAGGTGTGCGCGACAGCGGTGCCGAATGCGATATTCGCCGCGCACCCGAAACCGCCCCCGCCGAGATCGTCGAGAACTTCGGCTTCTCGCATAACGAGAGCCACGCGCTGATCGAAGGGCCGGATGCGCTCGGCAATTACGATGGCGTCGTGCTTGGCGCTCCCACCCGCTTTGGCCGCCTGCCGAGCCAGATGGCCGCGTTCCTCGATACCTGCGGCGGCATCTGGGCTTCGGGCGCGCTGATCGGCAAGCCGGGCGCCGTGTTCACCTCATCGAACTCGCAGCATGGCGGGCAAGAGACCACGCTGTTCTCGATGATCACCAACCTGCTGCACTTCGGCATGACCATCGTCGGACTCGACTACGGGTTCGAAGGCCAGAACGGCGTCGACGAAGTCAAGGGCGGCGCTCCCTACGGCGCGACCACCATTGCCGGGCCGGACGGCAAGCGCCAGCCGAGCGAGACTGACCTTGCCGGTGCGCGCTACCTCGGCAAGCGTGTAGGCACGACGGCGGCCAAGCTCGCGAGTTAGTCGCGAACACCGATCGGACACCAAACCGTCGCCAAGTTGCCCCCGAACGGACCTCCGCGCGTCAAAATCACCCCCTAATTCAGGTTCACCAATCCTGCATGGGGGTGATTATGTCCAATATCTCAATCGGCTACAGCGACGGCGACGTCGATACCAACGAATCGGGCAACCGCTCGCTTAATTCCATCGTCGCCGAGCGCTATTCGCGTCGGCAGACCATTCGCGGCGGTCTGCAAGCCAGCGCCTTTGCTGTGTTCGGCAGCGCCCTGCTTTCGGCCTGCGATGACGACGATGAGCCGCAGGGCTCGGCGATCACCGTGAATGCGGGCGCCGATGCCGCCACCACTTCGGGCAACTACGTCACCCTCAAGGGCAGTGTCACCGGTGGCACCGGCGGCAACGCCTGGTCGCAGGTAAGCGGCGAGGCAGTCACCCTCATCACGGTCGACCAGAACACCGTTTCCTTCCTGGCGCCCGCCGTCGCTTCGGCCACCCCCCTCACCTTCCGCTTTACGGCTGAAAACGGCCTCAAGAGCGATGATACCGTCATCACCGTGAGCCCGGCAGCGCTGAACTTCGATGCGGTGCCCAAGAACCTCGACGACGTCGTCACCGTTCCCGCCGGATATACGGTGAGCGTGCTCACGGCGCTGGGCGATCCGATCATCGCGGGCAGCCCGGCCTATGCGAACGATGGCACCGACACTGATTTCGCTTCACGCATCGGCGACCATGGCGATGCGCTGTACTTCTTCGGCCTCAACGCCGCTGGCCAGCGTGACTATAGCTCCAGCGCCCGCGGTATTCTCGTGCAGAATCACGAGAACATCACCGAGACCTACCTGCACCCTAACGGCCCGACCAACCTTTCGAGCGGTCCGCGCCCTGCCGAGGAGGCGATCAAGGAGATAGAGTGCCACGGCCTCAGCTTCGTTGAAGTAAGCGACGATGGAAACGGTGCCTGGTCCTACGTGCAGAACAGCGCGTTCAACCGCCGCGTGACGCCGAACACGGCCACCACCTTCAAGGGTCCGGTGGCGGGGACGGATTACCTCAAGACCAAGTACTCGCCGTCGGGCACCGCCGGGCGCGGCACGATCAACAATTGCGCCAACGGCTATGCCGCCTGGGGCACGATCATGACCTGCGAGGAGAACTGGGCGGGATATTTCAAGCGGCCCAGCTCGGGCGCTGATTCCGACGAAGCCAACCGCAGCGTGCGCGAGCAGACCGCGCTCGCCCGCTCCGGCGTTCGCAGCTCCACCGGCAACTATGCATGGTCCACCGCCACGCCCACGCAGGACATCTTCACCCGCTGGGATGCCCGAGCCGGCACCGGGGCCGCCACGGACGACTATCGCAACGAGCCAAACCAGTTCGGCTGGGTGGTCGAGATCGACCCGTACAAACCGAACTCGACGCCCCGCAAGCGCACCGCGCTGGGCCGCTTCGGCCACGAAGGCGCGTGGATAGGCAAGCTGACGCCGGGCAAGAAAGTGGCGGTCTACATGGGCGACGATTCGCGCCGTGAGTACCTCTACAAGTTCGTCTCGGCCACGAACTGGGACGCCGCAGACGAAAACGCCGCCGACCGCCTCGCGGTGGGGGACAAGTATCTCGACAATGGCACGCTCTATGTCGCGAAGTTCGCGGCCAATGGCTCCGGCACCTGGCTCCCGCTGGTGTTCGGCCAGGTGCCGAACCGCCCGGCGACCGGAGGCTTCCCCGAATATGTGTTCGAGAGCCAGGCCGACATCCTCGTCAACCCGCGCCTTGCTGCTGACGCGGTCGGCGCGACGCCGATGGACCGCCCTGAGTGGACCGCGGTGAACCCGGTCAACGGCGAGGTCTACCTCACGCTCACCAACAACAGCGCCTCGAACCGTCCGCTGAACGGCACCGATGCGGCCAACCCGCGCCACTACAACGATCCGAAGGACGGGAACGACCAGTACGGCAACCCCAACGGCCACATCATCCGCCTGCGCGAGGCGGGTGACGACGGCGCTGCCACCAGCTTCGCTTGGGACATCTACCTGTTCGGGGCCGACTCGGCCGATGCCGATGCCAACGTCAACATCTCGGAGCTGACCGCCGACAACGACTTCTCGAGTCCTGACGGCCTCTGGTTCTCGCGCGAGCAGAACGCGGCGGGCCAGATCAACCCGCTGCTGTGGATCCAGACCGACGACGGCGCGCTGACCGACCGCACCAACTGCATGATGCTGGCGGCGCTGCCGGGCCAGCTCGGCGATGGCGGCAATGTCACCATCACCAACCAGGATTCGACCGGCGCGACCGCGCAGCAGACCACCATCGCCGGTGCCGCTGCCACGGCGGCGACATTAAAACGCTTTCTGGTGGGGCCGAAGCAGTGTGAAATCACCGGTGTCGATACGACCCCGGACGGGCGCACGCTGTTCGTCGGCATCCAGCATCCGGGCGAAAGCGGCACGTTCGATGCGCCCGGCAGCAACTGGCCGCAAAGCCAGGGCGGCACCACTTCGGGCCGTCCGCGCTCGGGCGTGGTGGTGATCACCCGTGACGACGGCGGAATCGTCGGCCTCTAGGCCCGGCGCCCACCGGCGAAAACGAAAACGGCGGGGAGCGATCCCCGCCGTTTTTCTTTGCATGGGTTTTGGCCGGAGCGGTCAGAAATCGGCCTCGATCGCCACCCCCAGAACGCGCCCCTTGGCCATGGGCGAGAAGGTTCCCAGCGCCGGGCTTGGATCGAACGGGCGGTCGTTACCATCGGAGAACGGCCCGCCCGAGAACGGCAGCCCGGCGTCGGCACCGAATTGCACCTCGTCGAGCAGATTGCGCCCGAACAGGCTCAGCGTGATCCCGCAGCTGTGACAACCGAAAGCGAGCGATGCATCGACCCGGTTGGCAGCTTCGTTATAGCCAAAGTTGTTGTCCGAATAGGCGAAGCGGTCGCGGCGCTGGAAGGTGGCGAAGGCACGCACGAACTTGTCGCCCCACAGGTCGGCCTCGTAGGAAAGGCTGCCGCCGAAAGTCCAGCGCGGCGCGCGCGGCAGTTCGAGCGCGAGGTCGGCGGCGTCGATCATGCCATCGCCCGAGATGTCGTAAAACACGCGCTTGTATCCCGCATCGGTGAAGCCGACATTGGCGGCCAAGTCGAAGCCGGGCGCAGCGCGGAAGGTGGCCTCCCCCTCGAAGCCGGTGATGCGTGCATCGGCGGTGTTATAGACCGACTGCGCCAGACCAGAAGTGGGGCTGCTCACCACGACTTCGCGCTGCATGTTGTCGACCTCGCTGCGGAACACCGCCCCTTGCAGGAAGATGGTGCGATCGGGCGATTGCCACTTTGCGCCCAGCTCGAAGGTGTCGACCCGCTCCTCGTCATATGCAGGCGAGCCGAGCGCGGCGGCCACCTCCTCGAACGAGGCCGGCTGGGTGATGCGGAAGTTGTAACCGCCCGAGCGATAGCCACGCGCCCAGCTGGCATAGATCTGCGCATCGTCGCTGGGGTCGTAGCTGGCGACCAGACGCGGCGACCAGTTTTCCCATGCGCGCTTGTCGGCAAAGCCATTGTTCTCGCCCGGCACTCGCTCGCCGGTGATCGGGCAGGTTCCGGCGATCACCGAACACTCGGCGCGCGGACGCACATAGGTCACCTGCGCGTCCTTCACCTCACGCGACCAGCGCAGGCCCGCGGTAAGCGTCAGCCGCTCGGTCAGATCGAAGCCCAGTTCGCCGAACAGGCCGAACACGTCGTGCTTCTGCTTGCCGCCGCCGAACTGCGGCGTGGCAAGGTTGCGGATCTCGTCGTAGCCGACATCCTGCGTGAACCAGTATCCGCCCGTCGAGAGGCGCCAGCCGTCCTTGTCGAGCGAGTAGAGCAGCTCGTTCGAGAACTGCTCCTGTGCGGTCAGCGTGTCCGAGGAGAAGATCGGATTGGGCGAGCTGTCGATGTCGTTACGGGTAAACACATCGTAGGATCGCCAGCCGAAGATGTTGGTGAGCTTGCCCTCGCCCAGCTCCAGCTCCGCGCGCGCAACCACGAAGCCGGTGTCGCTGTCGTGGCGGCCGCGCTCGTCGATCGAAAGCCCGAACGAATCGCGCGCGAACAGGCCGTTGTTGTGCGCCGCCGCGCCTTCGCCCGTAACCTTGGTATATTCACCCTTCGCGGTGAGCGTGAAGGCCGGGCTGAGCCGGGCGCGAATAGCTCCACGCAGCACGGTGGTTTCCGATGCACCGAAGTCCTCGCCATCGAACTGATTCTTGAAATAGCCTGCGTCGTTGCTGTGCAGCGCGGCAAGGCGAATGGCCACGGCATCCGACAGCGGGCCCGAGACCACGCCCCGCGCGCTCCACATGCCCGAGCCGCGGCCCGAATCGACCGGCCCTTCGTAAGCGAGGCGGGCATGGCCTTCCCACTCATCGGTCGGCTCGGCCGTTTCCACCAGCACCGCGCCGCCCGTGACATTGCGCCCGAAGGCCACCCCCTGTGGCCCGCGCAGGATATCGACCCGCGCAATATCGACCGTATCGAAAACAGCACCCGCGTTGATCCCGAGGTAAACCCCGTCGACGATCAGGCCCACCGCCGGATCGACCGAAACGATCGAGGAATTGATGCCAAGCCCGCGAATCGAGAAGTTCGCCACGCCCTTGAAGGTGCCCACCGTGTCGAGCGCAACGTTCGGCGCGGCATAGGAAAGCTGCGAGATATCGGCGATGGCGCGGGCCTGAAGCTCGCCCTGATCGATCGCGGTGACTGCGCCCGGATAGTCGATCAGCGCGGTCTGCTCGTTCTTCACGGTGACCACGATGACGTCGTCCTCGCCGCCTGTGTCGTCGCTCTGTGCCAGCGCCGGTGCGGCAAGCTGGCTGGTGACGAGAACCGTCACCACGGCGACCGCATCGAAATATCTCATGACTTACCCCCAAACGTTCGCCGCCCCCTACCCTTGCGGGGGCTATGCCGCAATTGCCAGAGCGCCACGCTGCGTGTATAGGGATCGCTTCGCGCCCCGGCATATGCGGAGACACAATGGTCTTCGTTCGCCGGGGCGCTCGCTTTTGTTCGCAGACATTGTTCTTCAACCACGAGGTTTGCCCCATGTCCCGTCGCCGCCAGATCTACGAAGGCAAGGCCAAGATCCTCTATGAAGGCCCCGAACCGGGCACGCTGATCCAGTACTTCAAGGATGATGCCACCGCCTTCAACGCCGCCAAGAAGGGCACGATCAACGGCAAGGGTGTGATCAACAACCGCATCAGCGAGCACGTGTTCACGCGCCTCGCCCACATCGGCATCCCCACCCACTTCATCCGCCGCCTCAACATGCGCGAGCAGCTGGTCCGGCAGGTCGAGATCATTCCGCTTGAAGTGGTGGTGCGCAACGTGGCCGCCGGTTCGATCTCCAAGCGCCTTGGCATCGAGGAAGGCGAACCGCTGCCGCACACGCTGATCGAGTACTATCTCAAGAGCGACGAGCTGAACGACCCGATGGTGGCCGAAGAGCACATCGCCTGCTTCAACTGGGCCGGCCCTGAAGAGATGCAGGACATCGCCGCCATGGCGATCCGCATCAACGATTTCATGTGCGGCATGTTCGCTGCGATCGGCATCCGCCTGGTCGACTTCAAGCTCGAGTTCGGGCGCATCTTCGATGGCGACTACAGCCGCGTGATCCTTGCCGACGAGATCAGCCCTGACAACTGCCGCCTGTGGGACTTCGAAACGAACGAGAAGCTCGACAAGGACCGTTTCCGCCGCGACATGGGCGGCGAGCAGGAGGCCTATCAGGAGGTCGCCCGCCGCCTCGGCCTGCTGCAAGACGACGATAACGGTCCCGGCGAAGTGGTCGACATGAACGCGATGCGCTCGCGCATGCGCCCGACGCCGGGCAAGCCGAAGAAGTAAGCCGCCCGCGCGCAATCATTGCAGGTTCAGCTCGTTGCCGCCACAAGGTGCGGCAATGACATGTCCTGCATATCGCGCGCGGCTTCTCGCGACGCTCACCTCCGCGCTCGCCCTTTCGCTTGCCATCACCGCTCCGGCGGCGGCGCAGGCACCCGAATATGCGGCCGAGGCGCCAGTGGCCGCTGCCGCCGATCCCTGGCCTTTTGCGACAAGCGACCTGCCGAAAGACCCGGCCTATCGCACCGGCGTGCTCGCCAATGGCATGCGCTACATCATCCGTCCCAATGCCACCCCGCCCAAGCAGGGGCTGGTGCAGCTGTGGGTCGACTTCGGCTCCGCCGCCGAAACCGACGAGCAGCAAGGCTGGGCGCACTATATCGAGCACATGGCCTTCAACGGTTCGACCCATTTGCCCGAAGGCGAGATGGTGAAATTGCTCGAACGCGAGGGGCTGGCCTTCGGGGCCGATACCAACGCTTCCACCGGCTTCGACACCACGCTCTACCGGCTCGACCTGCCGCGCAATGATACCGCGCTGCTCGACACCGCGCTGATGCTGATGCGCGAGACCGCCAGCGAACTGACCTTCGACGAAGAGGCAGTAGAGCGCGAACGCGGCATTATCCTCTCCGAAATTTCGGTCCGCGACACCTATCAGCAGCGCTCGGCCAAGGATTCGCTGGCTTTCAGCTATCCCGGCTCGGCCATGGCGCAGCGCTTTCCCGGCGGCCTGCCCGAGACCGTCAGCGCGGCGACCGGCGCCAAGTTGAAAGCTCTGTGGGACCGCTTCTACCGGCCCGACAACGTCGCGCTGATCGTGGTTGGCGACTACGATGCCGACACGGTCGAGGCGATGATCCGCGAGCGCTTTGCAGACTGGCAAGCCGAACCGCCAGTGCCCGCCGCCACGATGGGGCCGGTCGACTTCGACCTGGCCGGAAAGTCCGACATCTATCTCGACCCTGCGCTCGCCCAGCGCATCACGGTCAGCCGCCACGGTCCATGGCTGGGCGGCCCCGACACCGAGGAGGCACGGCGCATCCGGCTGCGGCGCGCGATCGGCTACGACATCATCAACCGCCGGCTCGAACGGCTGACCCGGCTGGAGGACCCGCCATTCCGCGCTGCCGGGCTGTCCACCAGCGATGTCGGCAAGGAAGGGCGCACCACCTCGCTCACCGTCTACGCCATCTCGGGCGCGTGGGAGCGCGGGCTCGAAGCGGCGCAGGAGGAATATCGCCGCGCGCTGACCTACGGCTTCACCGAAGCAGAAGTGGCCGAGCAGCTTGCCAACTATCGCGCCGCCATAGCCGCCAACGCGGCAGGCGCGGCCACCCGCCCCAATTCGACCTTCGTCACCGGCGCGGTCACGCTGCTGCGCGATGGACAGGTGCCGACGACGCCCGAAAGCGCACTCGAACGCTTCACCGCTCATGCGCCCGAGATCACCCCTGACACGGTTCTGGCGGCGCTGCGCGAAGAGGTGGTGCCGCTCGACGATCCGCTGATCCGTTACGAAGGCGAAGCTGCGCCAGACGGCGGCGCCGGCGCTCTGCGCACAGTCTGGAACGAAGGCACGGAGCGCGAAGTCAGCGCGCCTGCCGACGAGGCCCTGACCGAGTTCGCCTATCAGGATTTCGGCACTCCCGGCGAGGTGGTCAAGGATGCGCAAGTGCCCGAACTGGGCATTCGCGAAATAACCTTTGCCAACGGGGTGATGCTTAATCTCAAGCGCACCGACCTTCAGGCCGACCGCGTGCTCCTGCGGCTAAACCTCGATGGCGGCGACCTGCTCAACACGCGCGAAAACCCGCTGGCAACCGGGCTCGCCTCGTTCCTGCCGCAAGGTGGGCTCGGCAAGCACAGCTATGACGAATTGCTCTCGATCCTCGCCGGGCGAAACGTGTCACTTGGCTTTGCCTCCGACGAAGCGCGCTTTCAGATGGCCGCGGGCACCACGCCCGAAGACCTCGAACTGCAACTCGAACTGTTCGCCGCGGCGCTCAGCGATCCGGGCTTCCGTTCGGCGGGAGAGGCGCAGTCGCGGCAGAACGTGCGCGCTTTCTTCGCGCGCCGCAGTGCCACTCCTGCCGCCGCGCTCGGCTTCGAACGTGGGCGCATCATCAGCGACGGCGACCCGCGCTTCTCCTATCAGGACGAAGACGCCTATCTCGGGATGACTTTCGATCAGCTGCGCGCCAGTATCGCCGACCGGCTCGACCACGGCGCGATCGAACTCACTATCGTTGGCGACATCAACGAGGACCGGGCGATTGCGCTGGTGTCCCGCACACTCGGCGCCCTGCCGCAGCGCGAGGCATCTTTCCGGCCCTACACCGAGAACCTCTCGCGCAGCTTCACGCAGGATCGCTCGCCGCGCGTCGTCTATCACGATGGCCCCGCCGATCAGGCCAGCCTGACGATGATCTGGCCGACCACCGACGACAAGGATCACGACACCAACCTACGGCTCGAACTGTTGCAGCGGGTGGCGCGGATCGCGCTCACCGATTCGCTGCGCGAGGAACTGGGGCAAACCTACTCCCCCTCGGCCAATGCCGAACAGTCGCGCACCTATCCGGGCTATGGCACCTTCAGCTTCTCCGCCTCGCTCAGCGCCGCACATGTCGACGAAGCGCGCGAGGCCATGCTGGAGACGCTCGCCAAGCTGCGCGATGGCGCGATCGACGAAGACCTGCTGCTGCGCGCGCGCCAGCCCATGCTGGAGGCCTACGACAACCTGCTCGACACCAACAACGGCTGGCTACAGATCGCCGACGAGGTTCAGTCCGAGCCATGGCGGACCGAACGGTTCCTGACCGGGCGCGACAAGATCGCCGCACTCACCCCGGCAGACCTTACAGCGACCGCCGAGCGCTTTCTCGTACCTGACAAGCGGCTCGAAATCGCGGTCATGCCCCGTCCGGCCGGTCAGCCCTAGCAGGATGACATAGCACTAACTCGCAAAGCCCTTCCCCTGTGGGGAAGGGTTGGGATGGGGGTTCCACGCCAGCGCCGAGCCCCCACCCCCAGCCCCTCCCCAAGGGGAGGGGAGCAAGGTAGAACCATTCCGCCCTAACGGCCCAGCTTGCGCTTGCCCCAGGTGTAGATGCCGGAAACGGCGAGGAACGTCAGCGCGAGCCCGCTCAGGAACACCAGCAGTTGCCAGACGATGCCGCCAATGGTGGCATAGTGGAGCTGCCGCATGACCGTCGCGATCGCCCCCGCACGGGTACTTGGTGGCGGCGGGCCAGCGCGCTGCTCGCTTTCATCGACCGTCACCTCGCCGCCATCGACTGGCACGCTGACCGAGCCATCGACGCCCTCGCCCGCCAGTTCGATCTGCCATGAACCTTCACGCCTGGTGGGCGCAGCAATGGACTTCGGGCGACCGGGAAAGGCGATTTCCGCTTCGCCGAGCGCAGCCAGCCAAGCCTCGTCGCTCACCGCCAGCGGCGCGCCATCGCCTCCGGGCGGCGGTGGGCGACGGCGCTGTGGTTGCTCGACGCCGGGTTCGACCAGCGATGCCATCGCCTGTGGGAAGGAAATCCACGCCCCCGTCACCGCTTCGACGATAATGACCAATGACAGGAGGAAACCCGATTGCCGGTGCAGGTTCATCGCCTTGCCATCGCGCTTGCGCCAGCGCAGCGCGGCCACGATCCGGCCTTTGCCGGGCCAGAACACCACCAGCCCCGTCACGGCGGACACAAGCAGGAACCAGCCCATCCAGCCGACCACCTGCCGTCCGACATCGGGAATCAGGAACAGGCCATGGACAAAGTGCATGTACCACATGAAACTGCCCGACGAGGGCGCGCTGTCGATCACCTGCGCGCTGTCCGGATCGACGTAGATCAGCCGCGAAACTGGCCCGGCAATGCCATGCAGGGGTTCGGCATAGGGCGCGCTGCGCGCAACCAGCGGAGTGCCGACTTCCCCGACCTCGATTGCGGTGAGCGGGCCATAGTCACTCGCCCCTGCGCGCGCTGCCGCCACATGTGCCACGGTCAGCGCGGCAGGATCGGCGCTGGCCGCCACTTCGCGCGCGGGGTTGAGCAGCGCCTCGGTTTCCTCGGGCCAGACCTGCGCTGAGCCGGTCACGCCCAGCACCGCCATCGGGATCAGCAGGATGATGCCGAGCCAGCGATGCACATCCAGCCACAACTTCTGTCGTCGTGCGCGGGCCGACAAGAATGGGCGGCCCTTCGCCGGTTGCCCGGCCCCTGACATGGTGCTCTTACGCGACTGGCTCACACGACCCTCCATGTTTGGATGGCCCTTGGGGTAGAACCCTGATGTCCCCTGCACAACGGAGCAATTGTAATAAACTGTTGTGGCTGGGAGCACCTGCCCTCTTGTGTGCTGGCGCGGCAATAGCCATAGGCCGGTCACACCCGGTCCGAAATTCCATTCGCGAGAAAGCCCATGAAAGTCCGCATCCATGTCAGCCTGAAGCCCGGCGTTCTCGATCCGCAGGGTCGCGCTGTGCACCACGCGCTCGATGGGCTTGGCTTTACCGGGGTCGAAGACGTGCGCATCGGCCGCCTGATCGAACTGGAAGTGGCCGATACCACCAGCGATGAGGCGCTCGCCGACATGTGCGAGAAGCTACTCGCCAACACGGTGATCGAGAACTACCGCATCGAGAAGGTTGCCGCCTGATGCGCGCCGCAGTCATCACCTTTCCCGGATCGAACTGCGACCGCGACATGGCGGTGGCGATCGAACAGGTCTCCGGCACAGCTCCAATCCGCGTCTGGCACGGCGATGCCGAGCTGCCCGATGGGCTCGACTTCATCGCCCTGCCCGGCGGCTTTTCCTATGGCGACTATCTGCGCTCGGGCGCGATGGCAGCCAACAGCCCGATCATGCGCAGCGTGGTTGCAGCGGCTGAGCGCGGCGTGCCGGTGCTCGGCGTGTGCAACGGTTTTCAGGTGTTGACCGAGGCCGGGCTGCTGCCGGGTGCGTTGATGCGCAATGCCGGGCAGACCTTCATTTGCCGCACCGTGCCGCTGACGGTGGAGAATGGCGAGAGCCTGTTTACCCGCGGCTATGGCTCCGGTGCGACGATCCGCATTCCGGTCGCCCACCACGATGGCAACTTCTTCGCCGACGCCGAAACGCTTGACCGGCTCGAAGGCGAAGGCCGCGTGGCCTTCCGCTATGGCGAGGCGGTGAACGGCTCGCAGCGCGACATTGCCGGTGTGCTGAACGAAGCGGGCAATGTGCTCGGCATGATGCCGCACCCCGAGCGCGCTATCGAGGATGCGCAAGGCGGAAGCGACGGCCGCGCCATGTTCGAGAGCATCTTCGCGAACCTCGCGGTCGCCTAAGCGCCGCGCCAGGCTTACCTTCTGAAGCGGCCCCCTCGGGGCCGCAAGCGCGACCGCGCGCCCGCAGGTGCCCCGTAACGTAGTGGAGGGATCAGCACCGAGGACGATCGCCCGGATGGGCGATCGAAAAGAAAACTAGGCCGCTTCCCGCTTCATCCGCAGCAATTTTCGCGCGTCCTCGGCCAGCATCGGCCGCCCGAAGTAATAGCCCTGGATCTTGTTGCAGCCGAGTTCGCGGATCATCCGCGCCTGCTCCTTGTCCTCCACGCCCTCGGCCGTGGTGGTCATGTTGAGGCTCCGCGCCATAGCGACCACGGCGTTGATAATCGCCACGCTTTCCTGGCTGCCTTCGCTGGCCCCGAGAACGAAGCTGCGGTCCACCTTGATCGTGGAGAAGCGCAGCGAGCGCAGATAGCCGAGCGAGCTATAGCCGGTGCCGAAATCGTCGAGCGCCACCGTGCAGCCGAGCGCAAGAATCTTCTCCAGCGTCTCGCGCGCGGTGCGCCCGTCGCGCAGGAACACGCTTTCGGTGACCTCGACTTCAAGGCGCTGCGGCGGCAGGCCCGAGTCGGCAAGTGCACGCACCACTTCATCGGCAAAGGCGGGCTCAAGCAGCTGCTCGCCCGAAACGTTGACAGCAATCCTGACCTGGGTCGGCCACTTGACCGCCTCGCGGCAGGCATTGTGCAGCACCCAGTTGCCGATGGGGACGATCAGGCGGGTGTCTTCGGCAAGCGGAATGAACTTGGCCGGGCTGACCATGCCATGTTCGCAGCTGTTCCAGCGCAGCAGCGCTTCGAAGCTGACCACGTCTTCGCTGTTCGCATCGACCACCGGCTGGAAGTTGAGCTGCAACTCGTCGTTGGCAATGGCGCGGCGCAGGCTGCCTTCGAGCACGCGCCGCTCCTCGGCCTCGGCGTGGAGCGAAGGCACGTAGCTGAAGTGAACGTTGCCGCCTTCATCCTTCGCCCGATAAAGTGCGAGGTCGGCGTTGCGCATCAGCGTCTCGACCGTCGATCCGTCACGCGGACCGATTGCCGAGCCAACACTGGCACCGATGAACAAAGTGTGGTGATCGAGGTTGTAGGGTTTCGAAAGGCTGGTGATAATCGCCTCGCAAATCCGCTCGACATTGCCGATCTTGCCCGCATCGCGGATCACCACCGCGAACTCGTCGCCGCCCAGACGACCACACATCTCGCCCTCACCGAGGACCGATGCCAGCCGCTGCGAGACCTTGGCCAGCAGCCGGTCGCCCATCTGGTGGCCGAGCGAATCGTTGATCGACTTGAAGCGATCGAGGTCGATCATCAGGAACGCACAGCGCGACTTCCACTGCTCGCAATAGCGAAGCGCATCTCCTAGCGCCTCTGTCAGCATCAGCCGGTTGGGCAAGCCGGAAAGCGTGTCGTAGCGTGCCAGGTAAGCGATTTTCTCGTCACGGTCGCGCTGCACCGTCACGTCCGAACCAACACCGCGGAACCCGCGAAAGTTGCCCTTCTCATCGATGATCGGCGCGCCCGACAGCTGCCACCAGCGACAACCATCGGGCACTTGCACCTGTACCATCAGGTCGGAAAAGGTCTCTCGCCGCTTCAGATTTTCGGCCAGCTCACGCAGGCCTTCTTCTTCGCTGGCATCACGCGCGATGTCGCCTGCGATCAGGCGCAGGAGGCTCTCGCCCTGGACCGCAGCACGATCGCGACCCAGCGCATAGGCAAAGCGCGGAGAGGGTGAGAGAACCTTGCGGTTTATATCGATCTGCCAAACCCAGTCGGCATCATTCGCTTCGTGCTCGCGCAGCAACAGCGACACCACCTCGCTCTTCTCCGCCACCCCCACCTCTGCAATTCTCGCGGAGAGGAACACCCGTCCGGTGGCGATCGCGCTGCCCACCGCAATGCCGGCAAAGGCCGCACAGACCGCCACGAAATACCATTCGTCAGCCAAGGCGAACGATATGGTGCCCGCGATCCCTGTCACAAACCCGAACAGCGCCGGCCCGGCAGGCGCGGAATTCAACGTCGCCGAAGCGCCCGCCACCATCATGCCGACAATGGCCCACAGCGCGAAGTGGTCGACCATTCGCCCCTCTGGAACGAAATCCAGCAGCGCGAAGCCCCACAAGCTGGCGAGCGCGCCGACTGCCAGCATATGGCCGCAGAAATCGCTGCGTGTCATGCGCCGCCCGTCGAGATGAGCGAACTTCTGTTCGATCCGCAGAAGGTTGAGCCCCGCCACGAGCTGCGCGAAGCCCCACACGGCCAGCAACACAATGTTGATGTGGTCCGAATAGATCGAGATCGCCACCAGCGATGCCCCGATATTCGCCAGGGCGCGCCCAGGTGCTTCCTTGTGCAAAGAAGAATATTGAAGGCTGCGCAGACGCGACCAGTCGCCCTCTGCGGTATCCTTCAGGCCCAGAACTTGCAGCGGACTCAGTTGCAGCGGCAGTTTCGGCAGATCGGAATGTCCGTCACTCACAAAGTGCCAATAGCGAGCAATTGGTTATTGCCGCGTAAAGCGCCAGCCCCAATTATTCCAAAGGCAGCCCTATTCGACGGTCACCGACTTGGCGAGGTTGCGCGGCTGGTCGACATCCGTGCCTTTGGCGCAGGCCACATGATAGGCAAGCAGCTGCACCGGCACGGCATAGACCAGCGGCGCGATCAGCGGGTGGACCTTCGGCATCGGAATCGTGGCGATGCAGCCTTCGCCTGCCTCGGCGATCCCCGCTTCGTCGGAGATCAGGATCACCTGCCCGCCGCGTGCCTGCACTTCCTGCATGTTCGAAACGGTCTTCTCGAACAGCGGACCCGAGGGCGCCAGAACGATCACCGGCACCTTGTCGTCGATCAGCGCTATAGGCCCATGCTTCATTTCGCCGCTGGCATAGCCTTCGGCGTGTATATAGCTGATTTCCTTAAGCTTTAGCGCACCTTCGAGCGCCAGTGGAAAGTCCGGCCCTCGCCCGAGATAGAGCACATCGCGTGCCGGAGCGACGAGGTGCGCCATGGCGGCAATCGTCTCGTCATGGTCGAGCGCGGCGTTGAGCGCAGCGGGCGCTTCGAGCAGGTGGCGCACGATCTCGGCCTCCTCGGCAGCATCGAGCCGCCCCTTCTTCACCGCGAAATGCGCGGCAAGCGCGGCAAGCACGGCCAGCTGGCAGGTGAAGGCCTTGGTCGAGGCGACGCCGATTTCCGGCCCGGCGTGGGTTGGCAGCAGCAGATCGGCCTCGCGCGCCATCGAGCTGGTCGGCACGTTGACTACGGCGGCGATAACCTGCCCCTCGGCCTTGCAGTGTTTGAGCGCCGCCAGCGTGTCGGCGGTCTCGCCGCTCTGTGAGATGAACAGCGCCAGCCCGCCCGGCTCCAGCACCGGATCGCGATAACGAAACTCGGAGGCGAAATCGATGTCGACCGGCACGCGCGCGAACTGCTCGAACCAGTATTTCGCCACCATCCCGGCATAGTAGGACGTGCCGCAGGCGACGATGGTCACGCGATTGACCGCCGAAATATCGAAATCGATCTGCGGCAGGGCAACCTGCTGTTCGACCGGGCGCAGATAGGAGCGCAGCGTCTGGGCAACCACGGTCGGCTGCTCGAAGATCTCCTTCTGCATGAAGTGGCGATAGTTGCCCTTCTCGATCGCGGCCGCCGACGCGCCCGAGCGCGTCTGCTCGCGTTCAACCTGGGCGCCGCTGGCATCGAAGATCTGCGCGCCCTCGCGGGTGACGACCACCCAGTCACCCTCTTCGAGATAGGTGATGTCCTGCGTCAGCGGCGCCAGCGCCAGCGCATCGGAGCCAAGATAGGTCTCGCCGTCGGCATGGCCCACCACCAGCGGCGAGCCGAGCCGCGCGCCGATCAACAGATCGGGATAGTCACGGAACTGGATCGCCAGCGCGAAGGCACCGCGCAGGCGCGGGAGTATCGTCTGCACCGCCTCTTGCGGCGTCCTGCCTGCCTCGATCTCACGGCTGACCAGATGAACGACGACTTCGGTGTCGGTCTCGCTCTCGAACTTGCGCCCGGTGCCGCGCAGCTCCTCACGCAATTCGCGGAAGTTCTCGATGATCCCGTTATGCACCAGCGCAACCTGCGGCGTGGCGTGCGGGTGGGCATTGCTTTCGGTCGGCGCGCCATGGGTGGCCCAGCGGGTATGGGCGATGCCCGCAGTGCCCGGAGCAGGGTTGCGCTCCAGCTCGGCGACGAGATTGATGAGCTTGCCTTGCGCGCGGCGCCGGATCAGCTGGCCATCGTGATAGGTGCAGACCCCGGCGCTGTCATAGCCGCGATACTCCATCCGCCGCAGCCCTTCGACAAGACGCGGGGCGACCGGCTGGTTGCCCACGATGCCAATAATTCCGCACATACGAGAACTCCAGACCTTTGAACTTTTTGGGAGACTACAGGAAGGTTAGCAGCAAAACCGTTTCGGCTTTGCTTCCGAGCAACCGGGCCTATTCAATATCATAAGTGAACAGGTCGTCGGCCTTGGCAAGATGGGCTTGCGCCGCAGTGACATCAATCGGCTGCAGATCGGCTTCGCAGGCGAAATTCGCAGCAATCTTGCCCGAACGAAGCACCGCCACCCCGTCGCTCATGGCTGGATTGTTGGGCTCACCTGCCGTGAAGTTGGTGCGGACAACCTTGCTGTAGACCACGTATCGCACGTCGCCCGCAGCAAAGCTCAACTGCGCTTCACCACCACCCGAATAAGGCACCGACGCCCACTCCATTTGCTCGCTGGAAGCAGAAGGCCCGACCATTTCCGGAGCTGCACCTGCTGAACCGAAGCGATACTGCGCAAATTCACCGCCAGCACCCTTGGCGAGGCATACCGATGCGATCTTGCCCCTGCGCACCTTGCAACTGAAGATCGGCGTTTCCTCGGCGTTGCATAGCGTGGTCGGCTGCCCTGCTTCCACATCGGCAGCGAGCGCAACGCGGCCGTCATCCGCGACCTCCTCAGCCGGGACCGCGACCTTGGCGGTCGGAATCTCGGAAGCGGTGGTCGATGGATCTTCCGCTTCGCTCGAACAAGCGGCCATCAGACCTGTGCCGAGGCCGCTCACGAAGATCATCCGAAGCGTGGAACCTGCCGATCTCGCCATCTTACTTGCCCGACACTTCCTTCTTTTTCTTCTTCATCGCGTCGTGGAAACGGTCCGCCCAGCCCGGCTTTACCAGCTGTTCGGCCCGGACCATGCGCAGCTCGCCGTCGGCGACATCGCGGCTCACCGCGCTGCCCGCCGCGACGATGGCATCCGCGCCGATCGAAACGGGCGCGATCAATGCCGAGTTCGAGCCGACAAAGGCGCGCGGGCCGATGGTGGTCTGGTGCTTGAAATAGCCGTCATAGTTGCAGGTGATCGTGCCCGCGCCGATATTCGCGCCCTCGCCCACCGTTGCGTCACCCAGATAGGTGAGATGGTTGGCCTTGGCCCCCGCCCCGAGCGTGGCGTTCTTGATCTCGACGAAATTGCCGACCTTGCTGCCCGCTTCCAGCTTCGCACCGGCCCGCAGCCGGGCATAGGGGCCGACCTCGACACCCTCGCCAACGCTAGCGCCCTCAAGGTGCGAAAAGGCGCGGATACGCGCGCCGCTTGCCACTTTCACGCCGGGACCGAAGACCACGTTCTGCTCCACCACCACATCCGCCGCGATCTCGGTGTCCCAGCTGAAGAACACCGTTTCGGGCGCGCGCAGGGTGACGCCTTCGGCCATGACCTCCTCACGCTTCAATTGCTGCCACTGCGCTTCGGCGGCGGCGAGTTCGGCGCGGCTGTTGATCCCGGCGACCTCGTCGGGTGTCTCGGTGGTGACCACGGCACAAGTGCGACCGTCAGCAATCGCGATGTTGACGATATCGGGCAGGTAAAACTCAGCCTGCGCGTTGTCGTTGCCGACCCGCGCCAGCAGCGCGAACAGCTCGTCGGCGCGGGCTGCGAGCAGGCCGGAGTTGCACAGGGTGCAGGCGCGCTCGTCCTCGGTGGCATCCTTGTATTCGACCATCTTGGAAATCGCGCCAGCCTCATCGGCGATCACCCGGCCATAGCGCAGCGCATCGTCAGGTTGGAACCCGAGCACGACTGCGGCGGGCGCATCCTTGGCCTCTAGCCGCGTAATCATCGCCTGCATGGTGGCGGTGCGCACGAAGGGCACATCGCCATAGAGCACCAGCACGATGCCCTCGAACCCGGCCAGCGCTTCTCGCGCCTGCTGCACTGCATGGCCGGTGCCGAGCTGCGGCTCCTGCACCGCGAAGGCTGAGCGCTCACCCAGCTTCTGCTGCACCTGTTCGCGAGCTTCGCCGACTACGGTCACCAGCCGTTCCGGCCCCAGCGCCTCGACGCTGGCCAGCAGGTGATCGATCATCGAACGTCCGGCAATCTCGTGCAGCACCTTGTGGCGCGCGCTTTTCATGCGCGTGCCCTTTCCGGCAGCGAGAACAATGGCGGCGATCGACGTCATGCAGCTTTCTCCTTGAGGCGGCCATGCCACCAAACCATTGCGGTTTCCACCGGACTTCACCACATGGCCTGCCCATGAGTGATTTTCCTTTCGATACGATCCTGTTCGACCTCGACGGCACCCTGGTGGATTCCAACCGCGACCTCGCCCCGGCAGTCAACCACGCGCTGGAGTTCGCCGGGCACGAGCCCATCGCCGATAGCCAGGTTCGCAATTATATCGGCGGCGGTGCCGCACTGATGCTGCGGCGCGCGCTCGAAGCCAAGGGCGAGCAGCCGAGCGAAGACCGCATGGCCGAGCTGACCGACGTGCTGCTCAAGCATTACTGGGCGCATATTGCCGACAACACGGTGCCGTTCGAGGGGGTGATCGCCGCGCTCGAAGAGTTGGCCGCGAAGGGCTGCAAGCTGGCAGTCTGCACCAATAAGCTGGAAAAGCCCGCGCGCCAGCTGATAGAGGCGCTCGGCATGACGCAGCATTTCACCGCGATCTACGGCGGCGACACCTGCGGCCTAGGCCGCAGCAAGCCCGAGCCGGACATGCTGCTGGCGGCAATCAAGGACTGCGGCGGCAATCGCGCAGCAATGGTGGGCGATTCGACTTATGACGTGCGCGCCGCACGCAATGCTGAGGTGCCCGTAGTGACATTGAGCTTCGGCTATCACGATGTGCCGGTCGGCGAGCTTGGTGGTGACGTACTGATCGACCATTTCGGCGATCTGATCCCGGCGCTCGCGACACTGGCCTAGTCCTCAACCGCCTTAACCAACCGCCGCTCAAGCGGAGCGAGCACACCGGCCAGCTCGTGCCCGCGCTTGAGCACCTGACCGTGCTCGCCGAACAGCGCCCACATACCCTGCCGCTGGCGCAGCGCGGGGCGCTTCTCGATCCGCATCTGCGGGACATCGGCCGTGCGGCGGAAGGCGGCGAAGCTGGCGCAGTCTTTGGAGAAATCCATCGCATAGTCGCGCCATTCGCCTGCCGCGACCATCCGGCCATAAAGATCGAGAATGCGGGTAAGCTCGATCCGGTCGAATCCAACCTGCTGCGGTACGCGCCCGCCGGGAAAGGGGACAATGGTGGAGCCGCCAGCGCCGGGCTGCATCAGCTATCGGTGCCGCTCTTGCGCGCGGCCTGAGGCTCCCGCTCGGCTGCCAGCGCCTCGACCAGCTGGCGCAGCTCAGCGACCTCCGCCTCAAGTTCTTTCACGCGCTCGCTCGGGGCGGGCTCGCACGGCTCCTCGCAAGGGGTGCCATAGGGGATGAATTCGCGCAGCCAGGTTTCCGCCGGAACCAGCGTCGATCGAGCCTTGAGCCCGATCATCGTCGCGCCTTCGGGCACGTCGTCGGTCACCACGGCATTGGCCCCCACGCGCGCCCGTTCACCCACCGTGATCGGCCCGATGATCTGCGCACCTGCGCCGATGATGACATTGTCGCACAGCGTCGGGTGGCGCTTGCCGCCCTTGCCGTTGGTGGGGTTGGTGCCGCCCAGCGTCACGCACTGGTAGATCGTGACATTGTCGCCAATCACGGCTGTCTCGCCGATCACGGTGAAGCCGTGGTCGATGAAGAAGTGCTTGCCGATGGTGGCGCCGGGGTGGATGTCGATCGCGGTCATCCAGCGCGCGGTGTGGTTCACCAACCGCGCGAGGAAGAACATCTCCGCCTCGAACAGCCAGTGCGCCACGCGGTGCATCGCCAGCGCCCAGAAGCCCGGATAGAGCAGGATTTCCCAACGCGAACGCGGCGCCGGGTCACGCGCGCGGACCGAGTCCAGATAGGAAATCAAACGGTCAAACATAATCAACCCAGTTTCTCACCAAAACCCGTTTCGGGCAAGGTCATAGCATGCGCGGTTCCTGCGGACCGTTTACTTCCTCCAGCGCGGCACGCCAGATTCCGAGGGTAGGTGGGGTCTTTCGCTCAAGAGACAAGCGGTCGATTGTCAGCACCAGCCTCTCAAGCTCGGCCCACGAGCGGCCCGCTCGCGGCACCAGATAGTCCGCCGCCCCCGGTCCCAGCGCCAGCCCCCGCTCCTGCGCCAGCGAATGGATGAGGTCGGCGGCCATGGCGTCGTCGGGCTGACCGATCTCGATCTGCAAGGCCGCGCCGAGCCGCGAGCGCAGGTCGGGCAAGGCGATTTCCCACGGCGGGGTGCCGCCCACGATCAGCAGCGGCGTGCCCGCCTCCTGCGCCCGGTTCCAGCGGTGGAAGATGGTGTCTTCAGGCAGGCTCTGCGCATCGTCGATTGCCTCGCCCTGCCCGCTATCGGCAAACCAGCGCGCAAGCAGGCTCTTGCCCGAACGCGGCGGGCCGCTGAGCACGGCGGTGCGAAACGGCCACGAGCCGGGCGCAGACAGCGCCTCGGCCACGCGCGCATTGGCATTGCCGATCACAATGGAGGCAGGCCCGCTGGAGCGGGGGCTGAGTGGAAGGGCGATCTGCTCCATGGCCGGGCTGCCTCACAGCTAGCGCGTGATCGACAGCGCGCCCGTGCCCTCGGTCACCTGCCAGCCGCGTGCCCTGAGCGCCGCGGCGAAGTCCGACAGGCTGCCCGCAAAGGTCACGCGCAGCACCGAGGTGCCACCGATGGCCGTGCTGGTAACCGCCGAGGCGCTGACACCCGGAGTGCCGCGCACCGCACCAAGCGCCGCGTCAAAGGAAGAGGCATCGGGCGTGGCGATCTGCACGGTGTAGCTCGTCGGCGTAGAAGCCGATGGCTGACCGGGCTGAGTCACGGGAGCATCGACCGCCGCCGCAGCACCTTCAGCCAAGGCTCGTGCCGCCGCCGCTGCCTCAGCCGCCGCTTCGGCCGCCTGCGCGGCCCGCGCCTCTTCAAGCAGAGCGCGTATCTCGGGCGTCATCTCGAAGCCATCCAGCTCAAGCGTGGGATCGGGTCGCAGGGCGCCCGCCGCCAGTGCGCGGGTGTAGATCGTGTTGAACTGCTCGACGGCGCGCACCAACATGCGCGGCAGTTGCTCGTCGTTCTCGGCGCGCATGGTGAACTCGCCAAGATAGCGGTCGTCCGGGCCATAGCGGGCGGTGAAGGTGCCGACGACCGGGCCGCCGGGCCATTCGTGGCGCAGCTTGGCTATCGGAACCAGCACGTCGGCCGCACCGAACTGGTCGAGCAGGTTGTTCCACCAGGCACGGCTGCGCCGCCCGGTCTGGCCATAGGTCAAAAGCAGCGAATCGGAGCCCGAGCCTACAGGCCGCACATAGTCGATCGCGCTCGATCCGAACTGATACTCGGCCCAGGCGCGCTGCCACTGGTTGCGCATTTCGAAGGTGGTTGCCGTGCCGCCGCTCATCATCACCGGCATCAGCAGCATCGGCGCCGAACGCGCCCGGTCGCCGCCGCCGCCGAGCAGCGGCCCCGCACGCTGCCGGTCGAAGATCACGCCCAGCCGCGCGATATAGCGCCGCGGGCCAATATCCTCTTCCTCGACCACGATGGCCGAGACCAGCGACTCGAGTCGCGCATCGGGCAGCTCGGGCCCGTTGATCTTTTCCCACGCCTTGCGTGTCGCCTCGAGCCAGCCATTGGAGCGGGCATCTTCGGGATTGTCGCCGCCGACATTCACCTCGATCCCGCGCACCTCGATATCGGTGGAACTGGCGACCGGCGGAATGCCGCGATCGCCCGAAACCTGCGCCATCAGCGCGGCCGCCAGCGCCACGGCGAAGGCTGCAACAAGGCCGATTACGAGCCGCTTGTGGGGGCGCTGCGCAAGGCTGGCGGGGAGGAGAGTGCGTGTGGTCATCGGGGAAATCGTGGGCCTTTTGCCCAAAGGTGAGTGGAAATCCAAGCGCGAAAGCTTATGGCGTCGAACCCATGAGTTCAGAAAAGCCTTCTTACACCTACGCCCAGGCGGGTGTTTCCATCGCTGCGGGCAATGCCCTCGTCAAGGCCATCGGGCCCTTGGTCAAGGCCACGCGCCGCCCCGGAGCCGACGGCGAGATCGGCGGCTTCGGCGGTTTCTTCGACCCCCGCGCGGCCGGATATACCGACCCGCTGCTGGTCGCTGCGAATGACGGCGTGGGCACCAAGCTCAAGCTCGCCATCGACAGCGGACAGCACGACACGGTCGGGATCGACCTTGTCGCCATGTGCGTGAACGACCTGATCGTGCAAGGTGCCGAGCCGCTGTTCTTCCTCGACTACTTCGCCACCGGCAAGCTGGAGAACGGCGTAGCCGAGCGCGTGATTGCCGGGATCGCCGAGGGCTGCGTGCAGGCAGGCTGCGCGCTGATCGGCGGCGAGACGGCGGAAATGCCGGGCATGTACAGCGAAGGTGATTATGACCTCGCGGGCTTCTGCGTCGGCGCGGTCGAGCGCGGCGAGCAGCTGACCGGCGACAAGGTCGCGCCTGGCCACGTGCTGCTGGCGCTGAAGAGTTCGGGCGTCCACTCGAACGGCTATTCGCTGGTCCGGCGGTTGGCGGCGGACAAGGGCTGGCAGCTTGACGCCCCTGCCCCGTTCGATGCCTCGCGACCGCTGATCGACGCCTTGATGGAGCCGACCCGCATTTATGTGAAGGCACTGCTGCCCGCCGTGCGCGCCGGTCTGATCGATGCGCTCGCGCACATCACCGGCGGCGGTCTGCTCGAAAACATCCCACGCGTGCTGCCCGAAGGCGCGCGCGCCGTGGTCAATGCCGATGCCTGGCAGCAGCCCGCGCTGATGGCCTTCCTCCAGACCGAGGGCAACATCGCATCGGGCGAAATGGCGCGCACCTTCAACTGCGGCACCGGCATGGTGCTGGCGGTCGACCCGGCGAAGCTCGATGCCGCGAAGGCCGCGCTCGCCGAGGCTGGCGAGGAAGTGCTCGAAATAGGCGTGATCGAGGCAGGCCAGCGCGGCTGCACCGTGCACGGATCGGCGGGCACCTGGGGCGCTGATGCCGCATGGGACGCGGGCCACGATGCCTGAGGCCAGTCGGCCCAAGGTCAAGGTCGCCGCGCTGCTGTCAGGCAACGGCACGACCATGTCGGCGCTGCACTATGCCTCGAAGCTGCCCGGCTGCCCTTACGAGATCGTGCTCGTGGCGAGCAACGTGCCCGATGCGCCGGGCCTGAAGATCGCCGCCGCCGAGGGCCTGCCCACCTTCG
Source organism: Erythrobacter sp. (assembly GCA_027311945.1). GTDB lineage: Bacteria > Pseudomonadota > Alphaproteobacteria > Sphingomonadales > Sphingomonadaceae > Alteraurantiacibacter. The sequence goes on along the minus strand of DAICXZ010000030.1, from coordinate 408,777 downwards.
CGCTCGACCATCGCGGGATGGATCGGCACACGCATGAGCAGGCGATGGACGCCGCGCTGCGCGAATCGGGCGCCGAATATCTGGCGCTGTGCGGCTATATGCGCGTGCTGACCGAAGATTTCGTCGCCGGGTGGGAGGGCCGCATGGTCAACACCCACCCCTCGCTGCTGCCGAAGTACAAGGGGCTCGACACCCATGCCCGCGCCATTGCTGCGGGTGACGCATTCGGCGGCTGCTCGGTGCACGTGGTGACGCCCGAGCTCGACGGCGGGCCGCTGCTTGGCCAGATGCCGGTGGCCATCCTGCCCGAAGATACGCCCGAGAGCCTCGGACGCCGCGTGATCCTCGCCGAATACCAGCTCTACCCGCGCATGTTCGCCGACTATGTCGGGCGGTTCTGACTTTTTGGCCAGTTCGCCCCCGCCCCGCCCGCACCTGCTCGCCCGCTCGCGTGCCTCGCGGCTGGCAGAGCGCGCCATCGGCGCGATCTGGCGCAATGGGCTGCACCCGCGCCCGGCGCTTGAGCCTGAGGCACTGTGGACGATCGGTGCCAATGGCGCCGACCCGGCGGACGAGCACTATGGCCGCAGCGCCGAGGATGTGGCCGATTTCCGGCTCCGGCTTGAACATCTGTGCCAATCCTTGCGTGACGAGGCGCAGCTTAACGCGCTGGGGCACACCATGGCCTATGGCCAGATCACTGCGGCGATCCGGATGCGGCATCGGCTTGGCGCCCTGTGGCGAAGCAATCCGGGCATTGAGCAGACCGAAATCGCCCCGCCGATCATCGTGGTGGGCCAGATGCGCGCAGGAACCACGCGGATGCACCGGCTCCTCGCCGCCGATCCTGCCCACGCCGGAACGCCGTTCTACTGCGGCATGAACCCGGTTCGCGAACAGCCTGAACTGCGCCCGGTGAAGACGCGGATCGGCATTGCGGTGGCCCGCCAGATCAACCCCTGGATCGACGTGCAGCATCCGTTTGGCGCCACGATGGTCGATGAGGAATTGCCCTGGCTGTCCTACGCGCTGTCGCCCGCGGCGCTGGAGGCACAGTATCGCCTGCCCTCCTTCGTCGCCTTCAGCGAGGCGCGCGATCCCGCGCCGGTCTATCGTGAGTTTGCCCGCGTGCTCCGCTCGGACGCCGCGCAGATGGGCAACTCCGCGCGCCCGCGTGTGCTCAAGTGCCCGCAATATGCCGAAGATCTTGCCGCGCTGCTGGCGCAGTTTCCCGAGGCGCGCGTGGTCGTCACCCGGCGCTGCGGCGAACAGGTGCTGGCGAGCACGTTGTCCGTGGTGGCGGGGCAGATGGCCTACCAGTCCGATCGGGCCGACCTTGCCGACATCGAGGCCGAATGGCGGCGCAAGCTGGCTTTGCGTGAGGAACGCATGGTGGCAGCGCTGACCGACTTCACAGGCCCGGTCGCCGAAGTGGAGTTTGACGCGCTCGGCATCGACTGGGAAGGCGAGATCGCCCGCGTCTATCGCGCCTTGGGGCTGTCGCTGACCGACGCGGCCGTGGCGGCGATGCGGGCCGAGCAGGGGCGAGCCAAGACCAGCCCGCACCACGGACACCGCGCCGCTTATCAGCCGGCACGCGCCCCGGCCTGATCGCTCAGGCGGCCTCGCGGGCCTTCGCGACAATCGCCGCCAGTTCGTCCAGCAGACCAAGCCGCTGCTTCTTGAGCGCTTCGAAGCGCTCGTCCGATGCGGCCTCGACCTCGCTCTCGATCCGGTGAATCTCGCGGTTCAGCTCGTGATGATTATCGGCCAGCCGGGCAAAGTGCGCGTCGGTCAGCTTGAGCTGGTGCAGCAGCCCGCTGTCTTCGGGAAATTCGGCAGCGAGTTGGTGTGGGGTATGGCTCATCGGGGGCATCTCCTGTTGTTATCAACCGAGCCTTGCCCCAACGGCGCTGACATTACCTTGCGTTCGATCAAACAAAAGCCCCGCCGGATCGCGCCGGCGGGGCCTTGTTTTCAACGCGCTTGGTCTTCAGTGCACTGGCCATCGGCCAGCGCGAACGATCAGCCGACGATTTCTTCCGGCTTGAAGAAGTAGGCGATCTCGATCGCGGCATTCTCTTCGCTGTCCGAACCGTGCACGGTGTTTTCACCGATCGACAGCGCCAGCTCCTTGCGGATGGTGCCCTCGGCCGCGTCGGCCGGGTTGGTCGCGCCCATGATGTCGCGGTTGCGGGTCACGGCGTCTTCGCCTTCGAGCACCTGCACCACCACCGGCTCGCTCATCATGAACTCGACCAGCTCGCCAAAGAACGGGCGTTCCTTGTGGACGGCGTAGAAGCCCTCGGCCTGCTCGCGCGTCATGTGGATGCGCTTGGAAGCGACGACGCGCAGGCCGGCCTCTTCCAGCATCTTGGTGACCGCACCGGTCAGGTTGCGGCGGGTGGCATCGGGCTTGATGATCGAAAACGTGCGGGTGACCGCCATGGGATGTTCCTTCGCGAAAATTGGTTTATATCTCTTTCGCGCGCGCCCCTAGCCGCAAGCACGGCCCCAAGCAAGCAGGTGAGCAGTCAGCTCTTGGTGCCGATGGTAAGCGTGGCGCTGGTTCCGCCATCTTCGATGGGCGAGGCATTGATCGAGAATACCAGCCCATCCGTGCTTTCGCCCGAGACGATTTGCGCCTCGTTGGCCTTCATTTCCATCTTGATCTCGATGCCAGCAGCTTCGGCTTCCTGGCGGTAGAAGGCGACGACCTCATCGGGCGTGGCCGGGCTTTCGAGTTGCACCATCGCACCATTGCTGCCGCCTGCAGAGACATTGGTGCTCGAGACCACCTTGGCGCCGGGATAGAGCGTAAAGCCATCGGGCAGGTTCGCCGCGGCACCTTCGCCGCTGTGCATGGTGACTGTTTCGCCGTCGGCGTTGGTCACGGTCGCAACGGCTGTGCTGCCATCTTGATCGACCGTGTAGGCGATGTCGCCATCCTCGGTTTCGATCGCGCCCGAGTCGCTCGATCCGCAGGCGGCGAGCGCCCAGGTGGCGGCGATGACCAAGAATGCGCGCATTGCCAAATCCCCTCTCGAATTCCTCAATCCTGGCTGAGACCTAGTCCATCACGCCTGCTTGATCCAGCGCCCGGATTCCTGCCGCCAGAAATTGCGCTCCAACCCGGCCTCATTGCCCAGCTTGCGCCACGTATCGCGCGCTGCGGCGCGGGAGGTGTCGTCGAACAGCAAAAACGCCCGCACGAAGCCGAGAGCCTCGTCGCGCCACTGGCCGTCGGCCAGCAGCACATAGCGCGCGCCGTTCGCCGCCGCGCAATCGTGTGCGAGCAGGATGGGTTGGCGTTCGGCGTGGGGGCTATCGGTCCGGCCGTGGGCGAGGAAATCCTGCGGGAATTCCTCCCACAGCGCCCGGTCCATCGCCTCGTCAGCGCCGACCACCAGCAGCCGCTCGCCCGCACCAAGCGTGGCGCGAGCGAGCTGCGCAGTGGCCTGTTCGGCGCTGGCCGATTCGAGCAGGTAGAAGTCGACGCGCATGGCTCTTTTTCGCCCTAACGCTGCGCTGCTTCAGGGCGGGATGAGAGACGCGCCACCTCCGGCCTCACCCTTCGGCGGTGTCGCGCACGAAGCGGTCGATCAGGCGCACACCATAGCCGGTCGCGCCCTTGTCCCATGTCGCGCCGGGCTTGTCGGCCCAGACCATGCCCGCGATGTCGCAGTGCGCCCAGTTCACGCCGTCTTCGATGTAACGCTGGAGATACTGCGCGGCCGTGATCGACCCGGCCCAGCGCGGGCCGACGTTCTTCATATCGGCGATCTGGCTATCGATCAGGCGGTCGTAAGCCGGCGAAAGCGGGAAGCGCCACAGCTTGTCGCCGGTCTCTTTGCCCGCAGCGAGAAGCCCATCGGCCAGCTCGTCCGAGTTGGAGAACACACCCGCGTGTTCCATGCCCAGCGCGATCATCATGGCACCGGTCAGCGTGGCGAAGTCGACCACGGTCTTGGGCTTGAACTCGCGCTGCGCCCAGGTCAGCGCATCGCATAGCACGAGGCGGCCTTCGGCATCGGTGTTGATCACCTCAACCGTCTGCCCGCTCATGGTGGTGACTACGTCGCCGGGGCGCTGGGCATTACCGTCAGGCATGTTCTCGACGAGGCCGCAGACGCCGACCACGTTGGCCTTGGCCTTGCGGCCCGCCAACGCGACCATCGCGCCCGCAACAGCGCCCGCGCCGCCCATGTCCCACTTCATGTCTTCCATGCCTGCGCCGGGCTTCAGCGAGATACCGCCCGTATCGAACGTAACGCCCTTGCCGACGAACACGGTCGGAGCCACGCCAGCCTCGCCGCCGTTCCACTTCATCACCAGCAGCTGCCCCTCGCGCACCGAGCCCTGGCTGACGCCAAGCAGCGCGCCCATGCCGAGCTTTTCCATCTCGGCCTCGCCCAGCACCTCGATCTCGACGCCGGTGCCCTTCAGCCGCTCGCGGCAACGTTCGACGAAGCTTTCGGGATAAATCACGTTGGCAGGTTCGCTGACCAGTTCGCGGGTGAACTCGACGCCGCGCGCAAGCGCCTCGGCCTCATTCCACGCCGCTTCGGTGCCCTCGGGAGCACCCACGACCACCACCTCGGCCAGCGTCGGCTTCTGCTCGTCGCGCAGCTTGGTGCGATAGGTGTCCCAGCGCCATGCCCGCAGCCTCAGGCCGAGCAGCACGGTCGCAACCTCTTCCGCACTCAGCGAGCCATCGCGGCAATCGAGCGCGAGCGCAGTCTCACCCGAGGTGAGAAACTTCGCGGTCAGCGCCGCTCCGGCCTTTTCAAGCGAGGGCAGCCGCTCCTTGTCCTTTTCGCCCGCGCCGGCCAGCGCGAGACGCACCGGACCATGGTCACCCTCGTAAAATGCCTCGAAGGTTTGCCCGGCCTTGCCCTTGAAGCGCGAGGACTCGGCGCCGCTGGAGACGATCGCGGGCAGATCGCCCGGCATAGCGCCCTGCTCGACCACGCGCGCAACGAGGCGAGGTGAATTGGCGTCGAAGGCTTGGCTAAAGGCAATTTTCATGGTCACTCCGGTCATGCTGATGCGATCGGGGCACAGCATCGACATGCCGAATGCGCCGCGATCAAAGCTGGCGTTGCGAATTAGGATCGCACAGTGCAATAGGCAAGCCATGCTCCCCCTTAGGCGTTATCCTTCGAAGGCAACCTTGCGCAGTCTGCCTCTTATCGGTGTGGCCGGATTCGCCCTGCTTGCCGCCCAGCCCGCCTTTGCTCAGGACGCGCCCGAAAGCGCCACCGAAGAGAGTGAATCCACGGGAGAAAACGCCGAACTGATCGAAGCGCTCGATGGCGAGCGCGAGGTCGATTTCGAAGCGAACGAGATCCGTTACGACGAGGGCTCCGACACCGTAACCGCGCAAGGCGACGTGATTCTCGAAGCTGGCGACCAGTCGGTCCGGGCCGAGCGCGTGGTGTGGAACCGCATGAGCGGCGAGATCGTGGCCGAGGGCTCGATCCGATTCGTCGATGCCGACGGCAACCAGCTGTTCACCGAGCGACTGGTGCTGACCGACCGGCTCGAAGCGGCGGCGATGAGCAACCTGCTGCTGGTGTTCCGCGAAGGCTCGCGGTTGGCCGCCAACGAGGCGCGCCGCAATGAAGAGGGCGACATCGCGCTCGACAAGGCGGCCTTTTCCACCTGCTCGGTGATCAACGAAGACGGCTGCCCCAAGAGCCCGAGCTGGCGCGTCACCGCCGAGCGCGTCTATTACGACCGGCAGACCCAGCGCATCCGCTTCCGCGGTGCCTACCTCGAACTGTTCGGCACGCGCCTGCTGCCGCTGCCCGGCCTCTCGATCCGTGCCGACGGCAGCGCCGATTCGGGGTTTTTCATTCCCGAAATCGAGCTGACCGCCTCGAACGGCGTCGCGATTTCCGACAGCTTCTACTGGCGCATGGCGGAGAACCGCGACCTCGAACTGACGGGCTATATCTACACCGCCACCGCGCCGATGGTGTCTGCCAAATACCGTCAGCTGACCGACAACGGCGCGTTCCAGATCACCGGCTATGCCACCTACGGCAGCCGCCTCCCGCTCACCGCGAACGGCGAGCCGAACGGCACCAGCCGCAACGACATTCGCGGCTATATCGCGGGTAACGGCCGGTTCCAGTTCAACGAGAACCTTTCGCTCTCCGGCTCGCTGCGCTATGCCAGCGACCGCACCTTCCTGCGCCGCTACGACATCAGCCGCGATGATCGCATCCGATCGACCGTCGCGCTCGAGAACATCGATGACAGCAGCTATCTCTCGGTGGCTGGCTGGGCGACGCAGCTGCTGCTGGTCAACCAGGATCAGGGCCAGGTTCCCATTGCCCTGCCGCTGATCGACTATCGCAAACGCCTCGCCGATCCGGTACTGGGCGGCACGGTCGAACTGCAGGGCAATACCCTCGCCATCACCCGCACCGACGGACAGGACACCCAGCGCGCTTTCGCCCGCGCCCAGTGGAACCTGCGCAAGATCACCCCGCTCGGGCAGGAAGTGTCGTTCACCGCGCTTGTTCGCGGCGACGTCTATCACTCGGATCAGAACGACCTGACCTCAACCGCGCTCTATGCCGGCACCGAAGGCTGGCAGACCCGCGGTGTGGCGATGGGTGCAATCGACATCAAATGGCCGCTGATCGGCGAGTTCATGGGCGGAACGCAGACGATTACCCCGCGCGTCCAGTTCGTTGCTGCGCCGTCGATCCGCAATCTCGCCATCCCCAACGAGGATGCGCGTGCGATCGACCTTGAGGATTCCAACCTCTTCGCGCTGAATCGCTTTCCGGGTTATGACCGGGTCGAGGATGGCGCTCGCATGACCTACGGCGCCGACTGGCAGCTCAACTTCCCTGGCTGGCGCATCTCCTCGACCATCGGCCAGTCTTACCGCCTCAGCAACGAGCCTGTGCTGTTTCCCGACGGCACCGGCCTGACCGAGCGCTTCTCCGACTTCGTTGGCCGCACCGAGGTGCGCTATCGCGATTTCCTGAAGCTGGTCCACCGCTTCCGCCTCGACAAGGACAATCTGACCATCCGCCGAGCCGAGGTCGACGCCACCCTCGGCTCCGACCGCACCTATGTCGAGCTGGGCTACCTGCGCCTCAACCGCAATATCCAGCAGGATTTCGAAGACCTGCAGGACCGCGAGGAACTGCGCTTGGCGGGCCGCATCGCCTTCGCCAACTACTGGTCGGTGTTCGGATCGGCCGTGGTCAACCTGACCGACGCAGCGGAAGACCCCACCAACGCGTCGGACGGGTTCGAGCCGCTGCGCACGCGCCTCGGCATCGCCTATGCCGACGATTGCCTGGAAATGGGCTTCACCTGGCGGCGCGACTACATCGAACTGGCCGACGCCCGCAGCGGCAACTCGTTCCAGCTCTACTTCTCGCTGCGCAACCTCAGTTTCCGGTGATTTGCGCCCTCACGCCTGCGCAAGCATTTGGCAGCGCGCGCCGTTTTCGTTAGAGCGCTTGCGCGCAACAGCAACGGATGGCTCAGCTAATGTTCAGTCCAGCACGCTATTGGCCGGAACGAACAGTCAGGCACGAGACGACCTCGCGCCGCATGGATGAAAGAGAACGATAACGTGATTGCGATTGCCCGAAAGCTCGTAAACATCACGGCTGCGAGCGCCCTGCTGCTCTCCGGCTCCACCGGAGCCTTTGCCCAGGCTGCCAACGCCCCGGCCGTCGACAGCCAGAGCGACGCCTTCAATTTCCCGAGCGACATCTCGTTCCTCAGCCAGAGCGACCCGAACGTCCGCCGCGCCACCGCACGCGTGAACGGCAATATCATCACCGGCACCGACGTCGACCAGCGCGTGGCACTGATCCTGGCGGCCAACGAAGGCGTGGAAATTCCCGCTGACGAATTGCAACGGCTGCGGCTGCAGGTGCTGCGCAACCTGATCGACGAGACCTTGCAGGTGCAGGAAGCCGCCGCGCTCGACATGACGGTCACGCCTGACGAGGTCGATGAGGCCTATGCCCGTTTCGCCCAGCAAGGGCGCAACATGACGGTCGAGGAACTGGAGCAATATCTCGAATCGATCGGCTCCAGCCCGCGCACGATCAAGCGCCAGATCCAGGGCGAACTGGCCTGGGACAGGCTGCTGCGCCGCAACGTCGCGCCCTTCGTCAATGTGTCGGAGGCCGAGGTGAGTGAGCTTTACGAGCGCATGCAGGAATCGCGCGGCTCGACCGAATATCGTCTGGGCGAAATCTTCCTCCAGTCGACCCCCGCCAACCGCGATGCGGTCGCCGCCAATGCCCAGCAGATCGTGCAACAACTGCGCGACGGCGGCAGCTTTCAGGCCTATGCCCGCCAGTATTCGCAGGCGACCACCGCTGCGGTCGGTGGCGATCTGGGCTGGATTAAGGTCGAGCAATTGCAGAACCCGCAGCTGGAAGGCATCGTCAGCGAGATGCTGCCCGGCCAGTTGGTCGGCCCGGTGGAGATTCCGGGCGGCTTGTGGATCGGCCTGCTGATCGACCGGCGCCAGATCGGCATGGCCGATCCGCGCGACGCGATACTGAGCCTCAAGCAGATTTCGATCAGCTTCCAGCCCGGCACCAGCCAGGCCGAAGCCGAACGGCGCGGCAATGCCTTTGTCGCTGCGGTCGATTCGATGAACGGCTGCGGCGATGCCAATGCCAAGGCGACCGCCATCGGTGCAACCGTGGTCGACAACGACGAGATCGCCGCCCGCGCGCTGCCCGAAGCCCTGCAGAACGTGCTGCTCGGCCTCAACATCGGCGAGACCACCCCGCCCTTCGGCGATCTGGAGGAGGGCATTCGCGTGCTGATGCTGTGCGGCCGCGACGATCCGCCCAGCGCCGCCGGGCCGGACATGCGCCAGCTGATGGCGCAGATGGAGGACGACCGCATCAACAAGCGTGCACAGCGCTATCTGCGCGACCTGCGCCGCGATGCGGTGATCGAGTACAACTAGGCCGATGACCAAGCCGCTGGCCGTCTCGATCGGCGATCCGGCAGGAGTCGGGCCCGAGGTGATCCTGGCGGCATGGCGCGCGCGCGGCGAGCGGGACTTGCCTGCCTTCGCCGCCATCGGCGGGCTGGAGGTGCTGCGCGCTGCCGCCGTGCGGGCGAAGTGCGATGTCCCACTGGTCGAGATTGCCCGGATTGCGGACGCGGCCGACGCCTTTGCCGATGGCTTGCCCGTGCTGACCGAAGCCGACGGCGCCTACAAACCCGGCGCGCCGAGCGAAGACGGCGCACGGCTCGCCCTCGCCTCGCTCGAACGCGCGATTGCGCTGGCCAAGGCGGGCGAGGCTGCCGGTGTCGTGACAGCGCCCGTCTCCAAGGCCCAGATCGCCCGCATCGAGCCCGGCTTTGTCGGGCAGACCGAACTGCTCGCCCGTCATTGTGGCCTGGCGGATGAAGATGCGGTGATGATGCTCGCCGGGCCGAGCCTGCGCACCGTACCGCTCACCGTTCATTGCGCACTGGCCGAGGTGCCGGGGCTGGTGACGCGCGAGCTGATCCTCCACCGCTGCCGTATTCTCGCGCGCGCCCTTCGCGAGGACTATGGCATCGCTCGCCCGCATGTCGCCGTGGCTGGGCTAAACCCCCACGCGGGCGAGAACGGACGCATGGGCCGTGAGGAAATCGAGACCATCATGCCCGCCATCGCCGCCCTTCGCGCCGAGGGCATCGACGCGACCGGCCCCCACCCGGCCGATACGCTGTTCGCACCGCACAAGCGCGCAGGCTACGACGCCGCGCTGGCCATGTATCACGATCAGGCGCTGGTGCCGCTGAAGACGCTCGACTTCGACGAGGGCGTCAACGTTACACTTGGCCTGCCGATCGTGCGCACTTCGCCCGATCACGGCACCGCCTTCGATATTGCGGGCAAGGGCGTCGCGCGGCCGCAGGCGATGATTGCCGCGATCCGCATGGCCGGAGAAATCGCCGCCCGCCGCAACGCTGCCGCATGAGCGAGCTGCCTCCGCTGCGCGAGGTGATCGCGACCCACGGCCTGAGCGCGTCGAAAGCGCTGGGGCAGAACTTCCTGTTCGACGAGCAACTGCTGAGCCGCATCGCCGCCATACCAGGCGACCTCTCGGGCAAGGCAGTGCTGGAAATCGGCCCCGGCCCCGGCGGCCTGACCCGCGCGCTGCTGCGCGCCGGAGCACGCGTCACGGCTATCGAGCGCGATGCGCGCTGCATCCCGGCGCTGGCGGAACTGTCAGCCGCCTTTCCCGGCCAGCTGCGCGTGATCGAGGGCGATGCGTTGGCGGAGGACCACGCCGCTTTGCTGGGTGAGCCTTTCCACGTGGTCGCCAACCTGCCCTATAATATCGGCACGCTGCTGTTCACCCGCTGGCTGGGCGGCGAGAGCTGGCCGCCCGCGTGGCAATCGCTTACGCTGATGTTCCAGCAGGAGGTCGCCCAGCGGATCGTCGCCGCGCCGGGGTCTGGCACCTATGGCCGCCTCGCCGTGCTGGCGCAGTGGCGCAGCACCGCGAAGCTGGCCATGAAGGTTCATCGCAGCGCCTTCACCCCGCCCCCCAAGGTGATGAGCGCGATTGTCCACGTGACCCCCAGCGAGGCTCCCGAAGGTGTGAAGGCGCGCGTGCTCGAACGCCTCACCGAAGCCGCTTTCGGCCAGCGCCGCAAGATGCTGCGCCAGAGCCTCAAGGGCCTGCCCGGCGCGCTCGCTGCCCTCGACGCCTGCGGCATCGACCCGCAGCGCCGCGCCGAAACGCTGGTCATCGCTGAATTCGTGGCCGTGGCACGGGTGCTATCCTGACACCGGTGCATTTGACTTGGCCGCGCTGAGAGGCCAGATCGTTACCGATGAAACAGCCCTCCTCCAGCGAAATCGCCCTGTTCGAAGCCATCGACCAGAAGCGAATGCTGGAGCGAACTGAGGACTGGGCGCGGATCAACTCCGGCACCGCCAACATAGCTGGCCTCGCGACAATGGCGGAGAAGCTTGCCGACGCATTCTCCACACTTCCCGGAGAGGTTACGCTGCGCGATCCGGCCCCGGTATCCGCCATTGATGCCGAGGGCCGCGAGGTCGAACTGGAACACGGCCGCCACCTTGTTCTCAGCGTGCGCCCAGAGGCAGAGCGCCGCTTCGTGCTGACCGGCCATATGGACACCGTCTATCCCGCCGACCACCCGTTTCAGGAACTGACCTGGCTCGACGATGACACGCTGAACGGCCCCGGCACCGCCGATATGAAAGCCGGCATTGCCGTTATTCTGGAAGCACTTACCGCCTTTGAGACCAGCGATGTGGCACAATCGGTGGGCTATGACGTGATGATCAACTCGGACGAGGAAACGGGCTCGCTCTCATCCGCCGCGCTGATCGCGGAGCTGGCCAAGGGAAAGGCCGCCGCGCTTACCTACGAGCCAAGCGCCCTGCCCGATGGCACTCTGGCCCATGCGCGCGGGGGTTCTGGCAACTATGCAATTGTTTTCAAAGGGCGGTCTGCCCACGCCGGGCGCAATCCGGAGGATGGCAGAAACGCATTGGTCGCCGCTGCCGATTGCGTGCTGGCGCTGAAACGCATGCAACACAGTGACCTGCCCATCAACCCGGCGAAGATCGACGGCGGCTCGGCCAACAATGTGGTGCCCGATCATGCCGTGCTGCGCTTCAACATCCGACCGAAGACCACCAACGCCGCCGACGACTTTGAACATCAATTAAAGCATTTAGTCGATACTATTGCCAAGGAGCATGAGGTGGAAGTGTCGCTAACCGGCGGCATTTCACGCCCGCCCAAGCCAGTCGATGCGCGCACGGCCAAGCTGTTCGAGCTGGTGAAGCAGGCAGGCGCCGATCTCGGCCAGACCATCGGCTGGCAACCCAGCGGCGGGGTCTGTGATGGCAACAACATAGCCGCCTGCGGTGTTCCGGTGGTCGATACGATGGGCGTTCGCGGGGGTAGAATTCATTCAATCGAGGAATTCATGATCGTCTCCTCGCTCACCGAGCGCGCCCGGCTGAGCGCCCTCGTCCTCCACCGCCTCGCCTCTGGAGCGCCGCTATGAGTTTCCTGATCCGCACCGCCCGCCTCAGCGATCTTCAGCCGCTTTACGAAATGGCCAAGCTGACCGGCGGCGGCTTCACCAACCTGCCGCCGGACCGCGCCTCGCTCACCGCCAAGCTCGAACGCTCGGCAGCGGCTTGCGACAGGCGCGATGATGAGGTTCGCGACGATCTGTTCGTGCTGATGCTCGAAAACGTGGAGACCGGCGAGGTGCGCGGCACCAGTCAGATCTTCTCCGCCATCGGGCAGAAATGGCCGTTCTATTCCTACCGCATTACGACGGTCACCCAGCACTCGAAAGAACTGGAGCGTACCGTCTCCGCCGAATTGCTCAGCCTTGTCAACGATCTGGGCGGGGCGAGCGAAGTCGGCGGGCTGTTCCTCCACCCCAGCGAGCGCGCGGGCGGGCTCTGCATGCTGCTGTCACGCAGCCGCTATCTGTTCATCGCCGCGTTCCGCGCGCGCTTTGGCGACAAACTGCTGGCCGAACTGCGCGGGATTATCGACGAGCGCGGCGGCTCGCCGTTCTGGGACGCGATCGGCGGCAAGTTCTTCCACATGGGCTTTCAGGAGGCAGACGAGTTCAACGCCGTCCACGGCAACCAGTTCATCGCCGACCTCATGCCCAAGCACCCGGTCTATCTCGCCATGCTGGGCGAGCAGGCGCGGCAGGTGATCGGCCTGCCCCACCCCTCAGGCCGTGCTGCCATGCGGATGCTCGAAAGCGAGGGGTTTTCCTATGAAGGTTATGTCGACATCTTCGACGGCGGCCCGACCATGACCGCGCGCACCGACAACGTCGCCTCGATCCGCGATGCAAAGGTTGCTCCGGTGGTCGCGACCGATCTCGACAAAGGCGAGAAGTCGCTACTCGCGACCGGCAGGCTGGCCGACTTCCGCTGCTGCTACGGCGCATGCGAGGCCCGCGAGGGCGGCATGGCCATTGATGCCCGCGCGGCAGACCTGCTCGGGATCAGCGAAGGCGATATGGTGTGGAGCATCGGGCGATGAGCGTCACCGAAATCAACTTCGACGGGCTGATCGGCCCCAGCCATAACTATGCCGGGCTGAGCCTCGGCAACCTTGCGGCGACGAAGAACGCAGGCAAGGTGTCGCAGCCGCGCAAGGCCGCGTTGCAGGGCCTTGCCAAGATGCGCGGCAATATGGCGGACGGTCTTGCGCAGGGGTTCTTCGCGCCACTGCCCCGCCCCAACGCGGCATGGCTCGAAGCGCTCGCTGCCGATGCCACGATGGACCCGGCGCTGATCGCCAGCGCATGGTCGGCCAGTTCGATGTGGACGGCCAATGCCGCCACCGTCAGCCCCGCGCCCGATTGCGCCGACGGGCGCTGCCACCTCACCGTCGCCAACCTCGTTACCATGCCGCACCGCAGCCAGGAATGGCCCGATACGCTGGCGCAGCTGCGCCTCGCCTTTGCCGACAGCGCGCATTTCGCGGTGCATGGCCCGGTCCCGAGCTGCTTCGGCGACGAGGGCGCGGCCAACCACATGCGACTATGCGAAAGCCACGAGAGCGAAGGCGTCGAGGTGTTCGTCTATGGCCGAACCGGCGGACGCTTCCCAGCCCGCCAGCACGAGCAGGCCAGCCGCGTGGTGGCGCGCAGCCACGGGCTCGATCCGGCGCGCGCGGTGTTCATCGAGCAAAGCCCCGAGGCGATCGCCGCCGGGGCCTTTCATAACGACGTCGTCGCGGTCGCCAACGCGCAGGTGCTGTTCGCGCACGAACAGGCCTTCGCTGACCGCGAGGGTGCTTATGACGCGATCCGCGCGGTGTTCCCGGCGCTGGAAGTGGTCGAGGTGCCCTCCGCGCGGGTTAACCTTGCCGATGCAATCTCGTCGTACCTGTTCAACGCGCAACTTCTAACCATGCCTGAGGGCGCAATGACGCTGGTGGTTCCCGGCGAGTGCCGCGAGAACGCCGCGGTCTCCGGCTGGCTCGACGACATGCTCGCCAGCAACGGCCCGATCCGGGCGGTGAAGGTGGTCGACGTGCGCGAAAGCATGGCTAACGGCGGCGGCCCGGCTTGCCTGCGTCTGCGCGTGGTGGCTGATCCTGCCACGGTCGACCCTCGGTTTATGCTGAGCGAAGCCAAGGCCGATCTGCTGGAAAAAGTGATCGCCGCCAATTGGCCCGAGGAGATCGATCCGGCCGATATCGGCAATGCAACGCTCGCCCAATCGGTGCTGGCGGCCCGTGCGGCCCTGCTCGCGGAACTTGACCTGTCTGAACTGGCTTAACCTTTCCGACTGTCGGATTGCCTTACAGTTCTGACGGCCTTAACCATCGTGTTGTGAGGAAATCCGTGCCTGGCATGGTGATTGCTTCGCGGTGGGCAAGGAAGGGTCAATCATGTTCCGCAAGATTTCGCGTCTGTTTGTCATCAAGACACGGCTTGAGGCCTTCATGATCATCTATGCCCTCGCCCTCGGCGCGACGGAGCGCGGATCGGTCTATCTCGAGCAGTATCCGGGCTGGGGCGGCAAGCTGCTGTTCCTCGCCTGCACCGCCGCCGTGTTCATGGCGGGCGCGAAGATCCTCGACTGCCTGAAATACGAGCGCGGCGAACTGGCGGCGAAGAAAACCTCGATCCTGCCAGCGAAATAAGGCTGGAAAAGGGTTCGGAATCCTCAACACCCGCTCATCCTGAGCCTGTCGGAAGCGAAGCTGGCCAACGGCCAACGATAGCCACCAAGGTCCGCCCGCAGCTGGGCAGAGGCCGTGCCTGCCCTTCGACAAGCTCAGGGCGAGCGGGTGTTGCGAGAAAAAAGGAAAGTGGGGGTTTCTGTTGCTAGCTACCCCCGGAGCCCCGGAATCCGTTCTGTTGCCCGGTCGGTCCAACCGCGCTGTATAGCTTAATAATATCAGGGCGTTAGCCCATCAATTACGCAGCGATGGCGAGTGCTTCGTTATCGTTGGCACTTATAGGTTTTGAACAGTTTTACGGGTTACTCAGCCCGGGCAAAAACCCTGTCTTTGAATACACGTCGATCCTGGTTCGGCCCCGTCAACACTGGCGCAAAAACGCCGATCTTGGTGGAGCCGCCGGGTACTGCCCCCGGGTCCGCTGCATCTATTACACAAGGCCATTTATCGCCATATCCGGTCGAAACCGGCAGGCCCTATATAGGCCTTGTGAAATGAATGTGAAGTGAGTGCATTTTATCTGCGCCTCAGGCGCCGGCGCTCGCATTCGCTCTCTTGGCTATCCTCGCTTGCGGGCAGCAGAACTGCCCACGCTGCGGGCGGCCGGTCGGCCTTGCGGTTGCTGTGCAACCGTCTTGCCGCACCACCCTACTTCTTCAGCGCGTCGCGAATCTCGATCAGCAGGTCGATCTCGCTCGGGCCGGACGGCGCAGCAGGCGCTTCCGGCTTTTCGAACCGCGCCTTGAGCCGGTTCGCATAACGCACCAGCAGGAAGATGATGAAGGCCAGGATCAGGAAGTTGATGATCGCCGTGGCCAGCGCGCCATAGCCGATCATGGCGGCCCCGGCCTCCTTCAAGGCGGCATAGTCGGTCATGCTGCCTTCGTAGCCTTCGGGGGCGGAAAGCAGGATGAAGTAGCTCGAAAAGTCAGCCCCGCCGAAGATATAGCCGACGAAGGGCATGATCACGTCGCCGGTCAGAGAGGTGACGATGGTGCCGAAGGCCCCGGCGATGATCACCGCCACCGCGAGGTCCATCACGTTGCCCTTGGCGATGAATTCCTTGAACTCTGCAAACATTCCCGATGCTCCCGCTCTTCCTGAACCCAGTTATCTTGAATGGGGCATCAATTGCAGAAGCTCCGGCAATTCGCCAGCCGCTAGTCGGTGTTCGCCTCGGCGCGCGCTTCGGGACGGCTGCGCATCTCGGCGAGGATCTGCTTCAGCACGTCGAGCTGGGGATCGGTCGGCACTTCGGCGCTGTCGGAGGTGTTCTTGGCCATCTTGGCCTTTTCCTGCATCTCGTCGAGCAGCTTGTTGACCGTGCGCAGCAGCAGGAACAGCGCGAAGGCCACGATGAAGAAGTCCACCGTCTGGGTCAGGAAATCGCCATAGCCGAGCATCGGCACGCCCGCCTCTTTCAACTGGGCATAGTTCTGCTTGCTGCCGGTGTAGTCAGCGGGAATATCGCCCAGCAGCAGGAACCAGTTCGAAAAGTCGATATCGCCAAAGACCCATCCGATCAGCGGCATGATCATGCTTTCGTTAAGGCTTGTCACGATCTTGCCAAAGGCGGCGCCGATAATGACGCCGACCGCCAGATCGAGCACATTGCCGCGCGCGATAAACTTCTTGAACTCCGTAAACATGTGCCTCTTCCCTGCTGCCTTCGCATCGTCTGGCGCATTGACTCAGATCGGGCAACTTCGATCCCGTCGCCGCATTCGAGGCCGCAATGCTTGTAACCGCGCAGCGCCGTGCTACATGAGCAACACACCTTTTGGAGGAACCGTCTGATGAAATTCTTGCCCAAGGCCCTCGTGGTTGCCTGCTCGCTGTTGCTGGCCTCGTGTGGCATCAATTCGGTCCCTGCGGCTGAGGAATCCGCCAAGGCAAAGTGGGCCGATGTCGAGGCCGCCTTTCAGGAACGCGCGAACCTGATTCCCGCCTTGCAGGAGATCGTCCTCTCCTCCGCCGAGCAGGAACGCGCCACGCTTGACGCGGTGGTTTCCGCGCGCGCTTCGGCCACCCGGCCCGAGGTTCAGATCGACGGCGACGACCTCAGCGATCCGGCCAAGATGCAGCAGTATCAGGCCGCTCAAAACGAGCTGGGCGGTGCGCTGTCGCGCCTGCTGGTCTCTGTCGAGGCCTATCCCGAACTGCGCAGCCAGGACAATTTCGGCCGCTTCATGACCCAGTTCGAAGGGCAGGAGAACCGCATCCGCGTCGCCATCCGCGACTATAACGAGGCGGTGCGCCAGTATAACACCACGATCCGCACCTTCCCCGATACGATCGGCGCCAACCTGATCCACGGAGCCGAGCCGATGGTGCCTTACGAGGCCGCCACCGAAGGCGCCGAGGTTGCGCCGACGCTCGACATGGGCGTGAACTGATCGCTTCCATGTCGCTCAATCGCCTGATTACCGGGCTGCTCGCGGCGCTGGCGGCAATGCTGGCGCTGTCGGCAGCGCCCGCCGCGGCCCAGCCGGTCTTCCCGGAGCGCGGCACTGCGCCAGTGGTCGATCAGGCGAACATCCTCGACGAAGCCACCGAGGCCGAACTCACCGCCGCGCTCGAACAGTTCGAACAGGCAAACCAGCGCCAGTTCGTAATCGCCACGGTGGCCAGCCTCGATGGTTATGACATCGCCGACTATGGCTACCAGCTTGGCCGCGAATGGGCGTTGGGCGATGCAGAGCGCAATGACGGGATCATCCTGCTGGTAGCCCCGAACGAGCGCAAGGTGCGGATCGAGGTCGGCTACGGGCTGGAGGGGATCATCCCCGACGGCCTTGCTTACGAATATGTCGAGGAAATGAAGCCCTATTTCCGTGACGGCGACTATGCGACAGGCATCAAGCTCGGCGCAGCGCGGATCATCTCCCAGCTCGAACTGCCGCCTGAAGAGGCCGCGCGTGTGGCGCAGGAAGCAAGCCAGCAGCGCAAGAGCGAGGGCGGCATTCCGGCGGGCGGATTGATCTGGCTCGGGTTCCTGTTGTTCTTCTTCGTGCTGCCTGCCTTCTTCGGGCGCGGGCGCAAGCGGCGCTATCGTGGTGGCGGTGTCGGCGGCGTGGTTGGCGACATCATCCTGTGGGAAGCCGGCAAGGCGATTGCTCGCGGCGCCATGGGCGACGATGACTGGGGCGGCGGCTTCGGCGGCGGTGGCGGCTTCGGTGGCGGCGGCGGTTTTGGCGGCGGCGGTGGTTCGTTCGGGGGCGGCGGCGCCTCCGGGGGGTGGTAACGATGGCAATACTCGATACAGCTCAGCACCGGATTGTGTCCGATGCGGTGGCAGAGGCCGAACTCACCACCTCGGGCGAGATCGTGCCCGTGCTCACCAACGCGTCGGACAGCTATTCCGATGTCGTGCTGGCCTATTGCGCCGCCATCGCCTTCACCGCGATGAGTGTGATGGCTGCCTTCCCGACCGCCTTCACCGACCTGTGGGACAGCCTCCTTGGCGGTTGGGGGCATGACTGGACCACCGGCGAATTCACCACGCTTATGCTTGCGGTCGGGGTGCTGAAGTTCGCGGCCGTCTGGGCGATCCTGCAAATCGACGCTCTGAAGTTCCTGCTTGTCCCAGGTCCGCTCAAGCGCGCCCGCGTGCGCGATGCGGCGGTGCGTCACTTCAAGGTCGGCGCCGAAAGCCGCACCCATGGGCGCACCGGGGTCATGCTTTACCTGTCGATGCAGGAGCACCGCGCCGAGATCGTGGCTGACAGCGCCATTGCCGAGCTCGTGCCAGCCGAAGTCTGGGGCGAGGCCATGGCCGACATGCTGGCCGAGGTCCGCAAGGGCTGCCTTGCCGATGGCATTGCCGCAGGCGTGCGCGATGTCGGCAAGGTGCTCGCCCCGCACTTCCCCCGCGCAGAGGGCGACGTGAACGAACTGCCCGATCGCTTGATCGAGCTGTAGTCCTCCGATAGGCCGCATGGCCATGGCAACAGACGATGCGGATGCACCCGAAGAGGTGATGTGGGCGGGCCGGTTCATCACCGCCAAACGCCGGGGAAAGTGGGAATATGTCGGGCGCGCACGCGGCATTCGCGCCGCCGTGATCCTGCCGCTCGACGGCGATGATGTGATCCTCGTCGAGCAATACCGTGTGCCGCTGGGCTGCAACTGCCTCGAACTGCCAGCAGGGCTGATTGGCGATGAAGACGGCGCTCAGAACGAAGATCCGCTCGAAGCCGCCAAGCGCGAGCTGATCGAGGAGACCGGCTATTCCGCTGCACGCTGGGAGAACCTCGGCGTCTATTTCTCCAGCCCCGGCATGGTCAGCGAGAGCTTCACCCTGCTGCGCGCCAGCGAACTGGCCAAGGTCGGCGAAGGCGGCGGGGTCGAGGATGAGGAAATTATCGTGCACCGGGTAAACCGGGCCGAGCTTGAGCAGTTCGTCGCCGATGCGCGGGTGCGCGGGGTGGCGGTCGATGTCAAAATGCTGCTGCTGCTCGGCGCAGGAATGGGAGGGATAAAGGCATGAAGGTTCTGGTTCTGGGATCGGGCGCGATGGGCTGCCTCTATGGCGCGGCCTTTCACCGCGCCGGGCATGAGGTGATCCTGTGCGACGTCAACCAGGCGCATGTGGATGCGATCAACGCCAATGGCCTCGAGCTTGACCGCAACGGGGTGGAGCACCTGCCGATCCGCGCTGCCCTGCCGCAAGACGTGACCGAGCCGGTCGATCTGGTGCTGGTCTTCACCAAGACCTTCCACACACAGGGCGCGCTCGAAGGCATCACGGCCGCGATCGGCGCGCACACCCATCTGCTCAGCCTGCAAAACGGGCTTGGCAACGACAAACGCCTCGCGGGCTTTGTCAGCGACGACCGGGTGATGGTCGGCGCTTCGATGTTGCCGAGCGATCTCGTCGGCCCCGGCAAGGTGCGCAGCCATGGCGAAGGCTTCTCGCGACTTTACCCGGCCTTCGGCGGCGATCCCGCCTTTGCCGCCGAGGTGGCCGAAGCCATGACCGCTGGCGGCCTTCCCGCGCAGCTCGACCCGGAGATCCACGCCGCGATCTGGGGCAAGGCGATCTTCAACGCGACGATGAACCCGCTCTGCGCGCTAACGCTGCGAACGCCGGGCTTCCTCGGCGCCAATCCCGAAAGCCGCGCGCTGATCACCGAGGCCGTGGCCGAGGGCGTCGCCGCCGCGCGCGCCAGCGGGGTGACGCTCGATGCCCAGCCGATTGTCGACCTGACCGAGGTCAGCATGAAAGACCATGCCGATCACGAAGCCTCGATGTTGCAGGACGTGAAGGCCGGTCGGCGGACCGAGGTCGATGCGATTGTCGGCGCGATTGTGGAAGCCGCCGAGGCGCATGGCCTTTCAGCGCCGGTGTTGAAGACCTTGTGGCGGCTGGTGAAGCTGGAAGAGGCGAAGCTGGGTTAGGGCCGCTCATCCTGAGCTTGTCGAAGGATAGGCACAACGGCAGCCCAATCGTGGGGAAGATGTTGGCGCGTGTCCTTCGACAAGCTCAGGATGAACGGACCTTTGCCCCAGTCCGCTCAGATCAATCCGATCTCGCGCAATCGTTGCTGGAGATAGTCATCGGCGGTAATCGGCTCCTCGCCGCCCTCGCCGAGCGGCGCGATCACATAGTCGGGCCGGAAATGCAGGAAGAACGGCATTGAATAGCGTGAACGCCCTGCCGCTTCGCCAACAGGATTCACCACCCGGTGCGTGGTCGAGCGCAGCCGGCCCGCCGTCAGCCGCTGCAACATGTCGCCCACGTTCACCACCAGCGCGCCCTCGGGCGGGCTGACGGCTAGCCATTCGCCATCGCGGGTCAGCAGTTCGAGCCCGGCTTCCTCGGCCCCGAGCAACAGCGTAATTGTGTTGATGTCCTCATGCGCTGCCGCGCGCACCGCCCCTTCCCGCGCCGCAGCAACGGGCGGATAGTGCAGATAGCGCAGCACCGAATTGCCCTGGGCAACGCTCGGCGAGAAGAAGCCCCGCTCCTGCCCCAAGGCAACGGCGATGGCTTCGAGAAGATGCCCGCCTGCCTCCTCGAACTCGGCAAACAGCGCAAGGCTCGCCGCGCGGAAATCGGGCACCTCGGCAGGCCAGACATTGTCGGGCATATAGCGCGAGAGCGGATCGCCTGCGACCAGCTCGCGCCCGACGTGCCAGAATTCCTTGAGATCGTGCACCGCCGCATCCTTGGCATGCTCGGCCCCGAACGGGGTATAGCCACGCGCCCCGCCCTGCCCGGCGAGCCGGTAAGCCTGCTTGACCGGTTCCGGCAGCGTGAAAAAGGCCCGCATCGCGGCATCGGCACGGGCGATGGTTTCTGGCGCGATCCCGTGGTCGCGCACAATGGCAAAGCCGGTCTCGGAAAAGGAGCGGCCGAGGCCCGCGGCAAGGCTGCCAAGCGGCTCGCCCATGGATAGCGTGGCGATCTGTGTCATCGCTCAGCCAAGTCTCACTTTCCTTTTCGCCGTGCAAGCATTACCCTTTTCGGACATAATCAACGAGAGGACCCCATGGCTGATTCAAAGGCAATCACGCTTTACGACCTTCAGGTCTCCACCGGCGCAACGATCAGCCCCTTCGTCTGGGCGACCAAGTTCGCGGTCCGCCACAAGGGGTTCGATCTCGACGTGGTGGATGGCGGCTTCACCGGCATCGCGGAACGCACCGGCGGCAAGACCGAGCGCCTGCCCGCCATCGTCGACAATGGCCGCTGGGTGCTCGATAGCTGGGGCATCGTCGAATATCTCGACGAGACCTACCCCGAGCGCCCGCGCCTGATCCCGCATGAAAGCGTGGCGGTGATGACCAGGACGCTCGACGCCTGGTTCTGGAGCACCGCCGTCGGTCCGTGGATGCGCAGCTATTGCGCCGACTATCGCGATGTCTGTTTCGAGCAAGACAAGGACTATATCACCAGCTCGCGCGAGGTGATGCTGGGCGGCAAGCTGGAAGACCTGCAGGCGGGCCGCGAGGATCGGCTGGCGGCGATCTCGGCCAGCCTTGAACCACTGCGCATCGGTCTGCGCGACCAGCGCTTTCTCGGCGGCGACGAGCCCAACTATGCCGATTATCGCATCATCGGCAGCTTCCTCTGGCTCGCCTCGCTGGCGCAGACCCCGCCGCTCGCCGCAGACGATCCGCTGCGCGACTGGATCGAGCGGGTGCGCGATCTGTTCGGCGGGCTCGGGCAGCATCCCGGCCTGTTCAACCTTTACGGGCTGGAGCAGCGCGAAGGCGATGTCGATCCGTTCAACCGTTCGGCCGGAATGGGCGGCATTCACAAGCGAAACACCGGCCCGCAATCGACGCAGGCCGAAACGAAGTTCATCACCAAGGCGGATAGTTAAGGCCTGCGCTAGCCTTGCCGCGTGAGTTTTGTCAGGCGCTTGTGGGGATCGGCTCACAAGCGCCTTTTCTTTTGCCCGGCAAACCCATAGCATTCTAAAGATAGCTCGGGAGGGGAGCAGGCTGAGCGCGAGACCATCGCCGTCGTCCGACCAATGGGCGACCACCGGCCCCTGCCACAGGTGGAAACAAGGATTGACCCATTGCGCATACTCGTAACGCGCCGCTGGCCCCACGCGGTCGAACAAGCCCTCGCGAACAAGTTCGATGTCACATTCAATAGCGATGACAAGCCATTGTCTAAAAAAGAACTTGCTTCAGCGATGGGCGAGTTCGACGTACTTTGCCCCACCGTCTCGGACACTATCGATGCCGAAGTCATCGCAGGCGGCGACCGGGTTCGGCTGATCGCCAACTACGGGGTGGGCTTCGATCATATCGATGTCGCCGCCGCCACGGCCAAGGACATTGCCGTTACCAACACGCCCGGCGTACTGACCGACGCCACCGCCGATCTCGCGCTCACGCTGATGCTGATGGCCACCCGCCGCGCGGGCGAAGGCGAGCGCGAGCTGCGCGCCGGGCGCTGGACCGGCTGGGGCCCGACGCACATGGTTGGCTCGGCGCTTAAGGACAAGGTGCTCGGCTGCGTGGGCTTCGGGCGGATCGGGCAGGCCACCGCTGCGCGCGCGCATCACGGGTTCGGGATGAAGGTGGCCTACTATGCCCGGCGCGAAATGCCGCAGGCGAGTGAGGTCAGCGGGACGTTCTATCCCGATCTCGAACAGCTTCTCGCAGTGTCCGATGTCGTGTCGCTGCACATTCCGGGCGGGCCGGAGACGGCCAACCTGATCGACGCAGCGGCGCTCGCCGCGATGAAGCCGGGCAGCTACCTCATCAACACCGCACGCGGCGGCGTGGTCGATCACGAGGCGCTGGCCGAGGCCCTGCGCAGCGGCCAGCTCGCGGGCGCGGGGCTCGATGTTTACCCCGCCGAGCCGCAGGTGCCCGAATGCCTGCTCGGGCTTGAGAACGTGGTACTGCTGCCGCATCTCGGCAGCGCCAATGCCGAGACCCGCGAGGCGATGGGCATGCGGGCGCTGGCCAATGTCGAAGCCTTCGCCGCAAGCCTGCCGCTGCCCGACAAGGTCGCATGACCGACGCTGTAGCGGCGCTGATCGAGGCCGAGCGCCTGCCTGAAGGCTACCGCGAAGTCGTCACGCAGTTCTGGCAGCCACTGGCCGACCGTATCGCGCGCGAGGCCAAGCGTCATAAACCGCTGATCGTCGGTATCAACGGGGCGCAAGGCTCGGGCAAGTCGACGCTGTGCCGCTTCCTTGAGCTGCTGCTGAAGCCGCACGGCCTGCGCGTGGTGACGCTCTCGCTCGACGACCTTTACCTCACCCGCGCCGAGCGCGCCGATCTTGCCGCCAAGGTCCACCCGCTGTTCGCCACGCGCGGGGTCCCGGGCACACATGATGTGGCATTGGCCCTCGGCCTGATCGAGGACATGGAGGCGGGCCGCAGCTTCACCCTGCCCCGGTTCGACAAGTCCATCGACGACCGCGCCGACGAAGGCGAAACGATCCATGGCCCGGTCGACGTATTGCTGTTCGAAGGCTGGTGCGTGGGGGCAGTCCCGCAGGATCAGGCAGCGCTGGCCGAACCGATCAACCGGCTCGAAATCGAGGAAGATCGCGGCGGCATCTGGCGCGCCCTCGTCAACCGCTTCCTTGGCGGAGACTATGCCGACCTGTTCGCACAGATCGACCCCTTGGTGATGCTCAAGGTGCAAGGGTTCGAGGCGGTCGCCGCCAACCGCCGTTTGCAGGAGCGCAAGCTGGCGGAAGCCAATCCGGGCGCGCCGGGTCTGATGGATGAGGCCGCCATCACCCGCTTCCTCGACCACTACGAGCGGCTGACCCGGCACCAGCTCGCAGAAATGCCTGCGCGGGCCGACATCCTGTTCGAAATCGGGCCCGACCAGCGCCCGCTGCGCTTGCCCGATGGACTCAAGGGAATGCGCTCGATAACCTAACATTTGTGATGATGGCGCCGCTAAGAATCGGGCCGGATCGGGAGAGAGATGGATATGATGGCAATTGCCAGGGGCTTGGCAGCCTTAAGTGCCGCGGCGATGCTATGGGGATGCAGCGCCGCCGATGCCGGTGCCTTGGGCGAGGACCGTCTGCTCTCTGCCGAGAACGACCCTGACAACTGGCTGGCCCATGGCCGCACCTACGCCGAACAGCGCTACAGCCCGCTTGAGGACATCAACGAGAGCAATGTCGGCGAACTGAGCCTCGCCTACGCGGTGGAGCTGGACACCAACCGCGGGCAGGAAGCGACCCCGATCGTGGTCGACGGGGTGATGTACATCTCCACCGCCTGGTCGAAGGTCTGGGCGCTTGATGCCGCCACTGGTGAGGTGCTGTGGAAATACGATCCCGATGTTGACGGCGCCAAGGGCGCTGATGCCTGCTGCGACGTGGTCAACCGCGGGGTGGCGGTGTGGGATGGCAAGGTCTTCGTCGGCACCATCGACGGGCGGCTGATCGGGCTCGATGCCGAGAGCGGCGAAGAGCTGTGGGACGTGGTCACGGTCGACCAGTCCAAGCCTTACACGATCACCGGCGCGCCGCGCGTGGTGCGCGGCAAGGTGCTGATCGGCAACTCGGGCGCGGAAATGGGCGTTCGCGGCTATATTTCGGCCTACGATGCAAACGATGGCGCGCTGGTCTGGCGCTTTTACACCGTGCCCGGCAACCCGGCCGACGGCCCCGATGGTGCAGCCTCCGACGAGGCCTTCGAAAAGTTCGCAGGCGAGACCTGGTTCGGCGACTACTGGGAGCTGGGCGGCGGCGGCACCGTGTGGGATTCGATCGTCTACGATGCCGAATTCAACCAGCTGTTGATCGGCGTCGGTAACGGCAGCCCGTGGAACCACCGCGTCCGCTCCGACGGCAAGGGCGACAACCTGTTCCTGTCCTCGATCCTTGCGCTTGATCCGGATACCGGGGCCTACAAGTGGCACTATCAGATCAACCCCGGCGAAACCTGGGACTTCACCGCCACCCAGCAGATCACGCTGGCCACGCTCGAAATCGACGGGAAAGAGCGCAAGGTCGCTATGCAAGCGCCGAAGAACGGCTTTTTCTACGTGATCGACCGGGCCACCGGAAAGCTCATCAGCGCAGAGCCCTATGCGACACAGAACTGGGCCGAGAAGATCGACCTTGAAACCGGCCGCCCGGTCGAGGTGCCCGAGGCGCGCTTTGCCGATGCGCCTTATCTCATCACGCCCATGGGCATCGGTGCCCATGCCTGGCACCCGATGAGCTATTCGCCCAAGACCGGCCTCGTTTACATCCCGGTGATGGAAGTGCCCAACGCCTATGCCGACGACGCCAATTTCGAGCGGCATATCGGGCGCTGGAACACCGGCGTCACCTTCATGGCCCCTCCCGAAGGCTCGGTACCCGGTGCCACGCCCGAGGCGCGGCGCGCTTACCTCTCCTCGATCACTTACGGCAAGCTCACCGCCTGGGACCCGGTGAAACAGGAGAAGGTGTGGGAGATCCGCCGTGACTGGCCGTGGAACGGCGGCACGCTGGCGACCGGGGGCAACCTCGTGTTCCAGGGCCTGCCCGATGGCCGCTTCATGGCCTACAGCGCCGACAAGGGCGAGGAACTGTGGAGCTGGCAGGGCGAGCGCGGGATCATGGCCGGGCCGATCGGTTTTCGCGCAGGCGGGGTGCAATATGTGGCGGTGATGGCGGGCTATGGCGGCTCGATGGGCATGGCCACGCAGACCGACTGGATGCGCCGACCGCCGCCCAACGGCGCGCTGCTGGTGTTCAGGATCGGCGGCACGGGCACGATTGCCAAGCTGCCCGAATGGAAGCCAGCGCCCTATGCCCGCAGCGATGAGGAGTTCACTGCGGCGCAACTGGCCGAGGGTCAGAAGCAGTTCTTCGCCTTCTGCGGGATTTGCCACAATGGCCCGGTCAATCCCAACCTGATGCGAAGCGCCTATGCGACGAACGCCCAAGCATGGCGGCAGGTGGTGATCGGCGGCGCGCTGAAGGACAAGGGCATGATCAGCTTTGCCCCGTGGATCGACCCCGACCAGGCCGAGGCGATCCGCGCCTATGTCCTGAGCGAAGCCGAACGCCTCGCGGCAGAGGAGGACAACTGATGTCTTCCTCTGCACCCACCGATGTCCTGATTGTCGGCGCTGGCCCCGTGGGCCTGCTCACCGCGCTCACGCTGGCGCAGGCTGGTGCCTCAGTGCGCGTGCTGGAGAAGGAGGCTGACATCATCGACAGCCCGCGTGCGGCGGTCTATTTTCCGTCCACGCTGATTGTTCTCGAAGAGCTGGGCCTGCTGCCGGAGCTGCTCGAAATCGGCTTCACAAACGACACCTTCGGCACCCACATCCCCGAATTCGGCTACTCCGCCGTGGTGGTGACCGAGCCTATCGAGGGCATCCCCTACGACTACCAGCTTCACGTCGGCCAACATCAGGTCGCCCGCGTGGCGATGGAGCATGCCCGCAAGCTCGGCGTCGAGGTGCTGTTCGGCCACGAAGTGACCGCGCTCCACGAGAACTGCGACAGGGTGTCGGTCACGACCAGCGGCACCCATGGCGAGCAGACCTTCACCGCCAAGTGGCTGATCGGGGCCGACGGCGCGCGCAGCACGGTGCGCAAGCTCGCGGGGATCGAATTCGAAGGCCACACCTGGCCCGAGCGGTTCGTCGCCACCAATGTCTATTTCCCGTTTAACGAGCTTGGATACCAGCAGGCCAACTTCGTATGCGATCCGGTTAACATGGCGGTGATCGCCCAACTTGACCGCGAAGGCTTGTGGCGCTGCACCTATATGGAGGATTCCAGCCTCCCGGTGGAGAGCTATGAAGAGCGTATTCACCAGCGCTACGAGTGGTTCATGCAAGGCAGGAAGGACTACCGGATCGGCTCGTCCAGCCCCTATATGCTGCACCAGCGCGCAGGCGAGACGCTGCACAAGGGCCGCGTGCTGCTGGCCGGCGATGCCGCCCATGCCACCAACCCGTGCGGCGGGCTTGGCCTGACCTCGGGCGTCTGGACCGGCGTGGTGCTGGCAGACGTGCTCGGCGCGGTGCTGCGCGGCGAGGAAGGCGAGGAGGTGCTTGGCCGCTTCTCCGACGAGCGCCGCCGCATCTTCTGGGAGGTCGTCAGCCCGGCCGCCACCGAGAACAAGCGCATGTTGCAGGAGGCTGACCCGGCCAGGCGGCAAGAAGACCTCGCGCATATCAAGGCGCTGAAGGACAATCCCGATAGCGGAGCGCTCTTGATGCTCTTCGCCTACAAGGTAATTGGCGACGTGCTGCGCCCCGGTTCACGCTGGAAGGATGCCGATCCTAGCGACCGGGTCGCGATCAATATCGGTGAGCGGCAGGGCCAGCTTCATTGACCCGCTCCTATCGCCCCGCCGACCTACATGCCGCCGGGGCTGATAACCCGCTGGAACTGGCGGCACAGGGCTTCTTCTGGACCGGCGGTGAATTGATCGACCACCCGGCGGCAGGCAAGGCCATGCGCGGGCAGCAATATGTCGAATACTGGATACCGCGCGCGCTGACGCACCAGCTGCCGATCGTGATGATCCACGGCGGCGGCGGTCAGGGCACCGACTTTCTCGGCACCGCCGACGGGCGCGAAGGCTGGGTCCACTGGTTCGTGCGTCATGGCTGGGCTGTTTACGTGGTCGACCGTCCGCAACACGGCCGCAGCCCGTTCAACCCCGAGTTTCAGGGCGAGATGGGCAAGCCAGGCCCAACCCATTTCCTCGAACGGCTGTTCACCCGCCCCGGTGATTTCGATGACAACTACCCGCAGGCCAAGCTCCACAGCCAGTGGCCGGGCGATGGCACACCGAGCGATCCTGCCTTCCTGTCCTTCCTCGCCGGCACCGGCCCCACCCTCGCCGACCATGCCGCCAGCCAGATCGACGCCCAGCGTGCCGGGGCGCAGCTGCTCGACCTGATTGGTCCGGCGGTGTTGCTTACCCATTCGGCTGGCGGCCCTCCCGGTTGGCTGATCGCCGACGCCCGGCCCGAACTGGTGCGCGCCGTGGTTGCGGTGGAGCCGCTCGGCCCGCCATTCGAGGCGATCAGCGGTGCGCTGCCCTATGGCATTACCCATGCGCCGCTCACCTTCGATCCGCCGCTGGCCAAGGGTGAAACGCTGGCCAGCGCAGACCAGCCCTCACCGCGAGCAGGCCTCGTCGCCTACAAGGTGCAGGCGGAACCCGCCCGCCGCCTGCCCAACCTCGCGCAGATGCCGATTGTCGTCGTCACCGCCGAGGCGAGCTGGATGGCGGGCGACAACCACGCAATGGTCCACTTTCTCGCACAAGCGGGCTGTCAGGTGGAGCACCTGCGGCTGGAAGATCGCGGCATCCACGGCAACGGCCACGCGATGCAGCTCGAGCGCAACAGCGATGACATTGCCGCCCTGCTTTCCGACTGGATCAGCGAACAGGACTTGACAGATAGTTAGGATTTGTAACTAGTTGCCCAGAGACATAGTCAACTGGGATGGGGTAATGCGGATTCTTATCAAGTCGCTGGTCACGGCAGGCCTGTTCGCCGGGCTGGCTGCGGCGCAGGCGCAGGAAACGCTGCCTGCGATAGCGCAGGAATATCCGCCGGGTGACTGGCCGCTCTATACCCGCGACCATTCGGGCCAGCGCTATGTCCCGCTCGACCAGATTTCGCGCGAAACCGTTGGGCAGCTGGAGCGGGTGTGGGAGTTCCGCCTGCGTCCGCAGGGCGGCGGCTCGATCATGGCGGGCACGGTGCCCGTGGTGATCGACGGGCGCATGTATCTGCCCACAGGCGATGCCGTGGTCGCGCTGGAGGCAGACACGGGCCGCGAAATCTGGCGCCATCAGGTCGAGGGAGCGACCGTGCGCCGGTCCGTCACCTATTGGCCGGGTGACGCGGCGCACGAGCCACGGCTGTTCTATTCCACCGGCAATGCGCTGGTGGCAATCAACGCCTCGGACGGACAGCTGGCAAGAAGCTTCGGCACCGGTGGCGTGGCCCCGTTCGATGGCGCGAACTACTCCTACTCGCCGAGCATCTTCCGCGACACGCTGGTGATCGGCGCGCTCACGCCCGAGCTGGACAAGGGGCCGGACGGCGATACCCGCGCCTTCGATGCCGTAACGGGTGCGTTCAAATGGGCCTTCAACACGATCCCCCACCCCGGCGAACCGGGCCACGAAACCTGGCTCGACGATGGCTGGAAGGATCGGCCCGGCGCGAACATGTGGATCTGGTACACCACCGCCGATATCGAGACGAACACGCTCTACATGACGCTCGGCAGCCCCGGCCAGAACTACTGGGGCGGCGACCGGCCGGGTGATAACCTGTTCGCCAATTCGCTGGTCGCGGTCGACATCGACACCGGCGAATACAAGTGGCACTTCCAGGCGATCCATCACGAGCTGTGGGACTGGGACTTGCCCGCCCCGCCCGTGCTGGTCGACGTGGTGAAGGACGGCACGCCGATCCCTGCGCTGGCGCTCACGGGCAAGAACGGCCTGATGTATATCCTCGACCGCAACACGGGCGAACCGGTCCACGGCGTGCGCGAACAGCTGGTGGCGCGCGGTGATGTGCCGGGCGAATGGTATTCACCGACTCAGCCAATCCCGGTCAAACCTGAACCGCTCAACCGCATGTGGTGGAACCCGGAAGATGTGGTGACCGCCGAGGACACCAACGAAGAACACGCCGCCGCCTGCCGCGCATTGCTCGATAGCTACGGCGGCCAGTTCTTCAACGCCGGTCCGTTCACCCCGTTCTTCCTGCAAAAGGAGGGCGATCCGCCGCGCGCCTCGATCAACATGCCGCACAATGGCGGCTCGGTCTGGGGCGGCAGCGCGGCCGATCCCACCACCGGCTATGTCTATGTGAATATCACCGAAGGCGGCTCGATCGGCTGGATCGAGGAACGCGACCCCGAAGGCAACTATGGCAACGGAACGCGCGGCTCGACCCAGCCCTATGACCGGGGCAGCCTGATTGGCCCCGGCGCCTATTCGGGCTTCAACGCCAGCTTCAAGGACGAGAACGGGCGCGATGTCAGGCTGCCGTGCATCCGTCCGCCATGGGGCCGGATGATCGCGGTCGACGCCAACACGGGTGAAATCGCCTGGGCGGCAAAGCTCGGCACCACGCCGCAGCTGGCCGAGGGCAAACGTGATACCGGCGCGATGAACTGGATCGGCGGGGCAACAGTGACCGCGGGCGGGCTGGTCTTCATCGGCGCGACCAGCGACGGCCTGTTCCGCGCCTTCGACAGCAAGACGGGCGACCTCGTGTGGAGCGAGCAGCTAGACTATGCCGCGCAGACCATCCCGATGAGTTACCTCGGCAAGGATGGCCGGCAATATCTCGCGGTGGTCGCCACCGGCGGCACGGGCGAGCCGGTGCTTGACGAGAACGGCGCTCCGGCCAATGCTGAGCGGGTGATCGTCTGGGCACTGCCCGATGACTAGGAGAGGACCAATGCGCACAATTCTGCTGGGTGTCGCCACCCTCGCGCTCGCTACGAGCGCTGCCCTGGCGCAAGATACGGGCACTGTCACCACCCCCGAAGGCGCGGTGCTCGATACCAATCCCGATCTTGCCTACAAACCGGGCGAGCTGACCGCAGCGCAGCTGGAGGCGAACAATGCCGCGCTGTTCACCGCCGAGGGCATGAACGTGTTCCGCCGCTTCCCGCGCGACCTGACCGAGCGGATGGTCGCCTTCTATACCGAGGCCTTGGCCTTGCGTTCGCTGAACCCGATCCAGCTTACCAGCACGCAGCAGATGATCCTGACCGGGGTCGGCTCGATGCAGATCAAGCTTTCGGCGGGCCAGCAGGGCGACCGGCTGTACAACCTCAAAGGCGGCTACAAGGGCGGCACCGGTATCCGCTTCCTGATGCTGCGTTATCCCGATGCAGAGGTGGTTCGCGAACGGTTCGTGGAGGCAGGCTTCGACGCGCCCGAATTCGTCGAGCGGCCCGATGGTGCGAAACAGGCGCTGGTGAGTGATCCTGCGGGGCTGGACATGGTGCTGATCGCCGCCCCCGACGCGCTTGACCATTCCGACGACGGCGTGGGCATCGGTGTCCATGTCTCGAATATCGAGGAAAGCCGCGCGTTTTATCGCGATTTCGTGGGGCTGGAGGAACTGCCCCCCTACGAGGCGCCGATGCTCGGCACCACCATCTACCCCTATGCCCTGGGCGAGACGACGGTGCTGCTTTACAAGATGGGCGACAACCTGCCCGCCGATACTGGTTCCTCGGGCATTCAGTATGTCGTCAGCGATGCCGCTCTGGTCGATGCGCGGGGCAAGCATCGCGGGATCACGGTGGAGACCCCGCTTAACCGGCTGACCGGTTTCGGCCTCACCACGGTCTGGCTCAACGATCCGGACGGAGTCACCAATTACTTCGCCCAGACCAGCGCCTCCACCCCGCCGGTCACGCCGGCAAACTGAACACGGAAAGGGCCGGAAAAGCTGATGCTTTGCCGGCCCTTTTCCAGATCATTTCCGAAGCGCTGCGCTTACTTCTTCACCTGCATGATATAGGTGGCGAGCTGCTCGATCTGGGCTTCGTCGATCATTCCGCCGAAGCTCGGCATCGCGCCCTGGCCATTGCTGACAATGGTCGCGATGTAATCCTTGTCGATCCCCTCGTTGCCGTCGAACTCGGGGCCGATGTGGCCGGTGCCGCCAGCTTCGGCCAGCGCGTGGCACGCGCCGCAGCTGAACTGGCTGAACAGCGCCTTGCTTTCAGCCATCTGCTCTTCGGTCAGCGGAGCATCGGCCGATGCCGTTGCAGCCGCTTCTTCAGGAGGCATGGCCAGCGCGCCGATGGCGGGCACGGCCAGCGCACCCAGCCCGATCACAGCGATGCCGGCACGGGTCCATTTGCCAAGCGCGGTCGTCTCCAAAGCCATTCCTTAAAATCCTTCCAGTCTGTAACTATTATGCCGGTGAAAATTATTCCCGGCCTCTCACCAGCCCTGCTATGAACAATCCTAGCTTTATGCCAGATTTACGCGTAAGCGCTTGACGCGAAAAAACAGACATTGTCAACTTAGGCTGTCAGCCTGGTAGCAGTGTGAGAGGATATGACGCACTCCATGATTAGATCCCTGCCCTTGCGGCCGAGCCGTATCGCCCTTCTCTCGCTGCTGGCGCTGGCAGCTTGCAGCAGCGAGCCCGAAGCTGCCGCTCTGCCGCATGGCACGGTCCAGCAGATGATGGCGAACGAGGTCCAGCCGACGGCTGACATCTATTGGGGCGCAGTCCGGTTCGAAAGCAGGCTCGAAGCCGATGGGTCGGTGGTCGAAGAGGAATTCGAACCGAAGACCGACGAGGAATGGGCCAAGCTCGCCGAGGCAGCGCGCAAGATGCAAGGCTTCGCGAAGGATTTGCAGAGCGATGGCTACGCCGAAGGTCGCGGCGAGGACTGGCTGGTCTTTGCCAAGGGGCTTGATGAGGTCTCGAAGAAGGCCGAACAGGCCGCGCTCGATCAGGACCCGGATGCCGTGTTCGAGGTCGGCGGCACCGTCTACAACGTGTGTTCGGCCTGCCATCAGATGTACCCGCCGGCCGAGCTGGAAGCGGCTGCTGGCGATGCTCAGAGCACCTGAACAGGTCTCCTCCGCCCCGCCGCTGGTCGCGGTAGCGGCGCTTGCGCTGGTCGCACTGATGCTGGCCGATCCGGCGCTGGCGCATGATGTGGCGGAAGGCGACAAGGCCTTCGTCCAGTCGATCGACGGGGCGGCGCCATTGCCGTTCCTCTATCTCGGCGCCAAGCACATGGTGACGGGATACGATCACATTGCCTTCCTGGTCGGCGTGGTGTTCTTCCTGCGCCGGCTGAAGGACGTGGTGCTCTATGTCTCGATGTTCACCATCGGCCATTC
The DNA here is from genome assembly GCA_027311945.1 of Erythrobacter sp. Taxonomy (GTDB): domain Bacteria; phylum Pseudomonadota; class Alphaproteobacteria; order Sphingomonadales; family Sphingomonadaceae; genus Alteraurantiacibacter. The sequence goes on along the minus strand of DAICXZ010000030.1, from coordinate 375,742 downwards.
GCTCACCCTGCTGGGCGGAGTGCTGCTGGGGATCGGCGGCAACGCCTATATCATCGACGCAATCATCGGCCTGTCGGTGGTTTACAAGGGCATCGAGAACCTCGGCGGTTTTGCCCGGCTGGGGCTTAGCTTCGACACCCGCATTGCGGTGCTGGTGTTCGGCCTGTTCCATGGCCTCGGTCTCGCCACCAAAGTGATGGACCTCGACATGTCCTCCAATAGCCTGCTTATCAATCTGATATCGTTCAATATCGGGGTTGAGCTGGGGCAAGTCCTTGTGCTCACCTTCGTGGTTCTGCTGCTCGGCGCTTGGCGCGACCGGGCGGGCTTTGCCACCTTCGCCAAAGTTGCCAACGTGGCGCTGATCGCCGTCGGGCTCCTTCTCACTTACGTGCAAATTTCAGGATACCTTTCGTCATGACCCAAACCACCGCCAAACCGAAACTCCCCTGGATCGTCGCCATCCTCGTGCTGCTGGTCGGTGCCATCGCTGTACTGTTCGTGCTACCCGCAGAGACTGGCTACGACCCGACCGGCGTGGGCGCGAAACTGGGGCTTACCGAAATCGCCGATCCGGTCGGCGAGGAGACGCTGCGCGGCAACGAGCGGATGGCCAAGCAGGAAGTGCTGGCCCTCTCGGATAGCGCCCCCGCCCCGCTCGATGGCGTGACCGATGTGTGGGAATACGAGCTGGCCCCGTTCGAATCGGTCGAGTTCAAATACACGATCCCCGAAGGCGCAAAGGTCGCCTTCCGCTGGGAGGGAACGGGCGAACTCCACTATGACATGCACGCCCACCCGTTCGAGGGCGGCACCGAAATGACCGAAAGCTATGGCATCGGCGATGCCGCGCTGATGCAGGGCACCTACCTGCCCGCCTTCACCGGCATTCACGGCTGGTTCTGGGAAAACCGTTCGATGGACAATGTCACCTTGCGGCTTGAGGCGAGTGGCGGAATGACAAACTCAACGATCTTCGCCGCCAATGCCGAGATCGACCGTCCGCTCGAAGGCGCAGCAGCCAGCCCCCAAGGCACTGTTGCAGGGCACGAAATGATGACCGACAACGCCGGGCAATAGGCCAGGCCCAACCCGCGCCAGACCAGCACTATTTCGGATTTTGTCAAACTCGATACCTTTTTGCCCCTTGTTGAATGCCCCGTGAAGAGGCTAGGCAGGCTTTCGGGATCAGCCGAAAGCGGCTGCGCAAAAGTGTGGGAGCAGGATTGATTATGGCAACCGAAACGAAGCCGGCATTGCGTCGCAAGCTGGGCCTGGCGCTGGGGACCTCGCTGGCACTGGCGCTCGGCGCCTGTTCGACGGTGCCCGGCGAAGGCACCGGCAGCGTGGCGCCGTCTCTGGCGAACGTCGAATGGGATGCCTACCTCGGCGGCCAGGATTCGGCGCAGTATTCGCCGCTTGACCAGGTCAATCGCAGCAATGTGAACCAGCTCGAAGTTGCCTGGGAATTCCCCACCGGCGAAGGCCAGCCGCCGCGCTTCAACCCGATTGTGGCGGGCGGCCGGATGATCGTGCTGGCGGGCGACGGCAATCTCGTCGCGCTCGATCCCGCCAGTGGCACCGAGCTGTGGCGCTCGAACATCGAAGGGCGCATCGGCGCGCGCGGCATCACCTACTGGGCCAGCGCCGATGGCACCGAAGAGCGGCTGATGGTCGAGAACGATGGCCGCCTGCGCGCGATCAACGCCAAGACCGGCGAGTTCTTTGCTGACTTCGGCGAGGACGGCGGCGTCGACCTGCGCGGCATCCTGCGGCCCGACGGCACCGCGCCCAACGGCCCGCTGATGAACGACAATCCGGGCCGCATCTACAAGGACACGTTCATCGTGCCCCTGCCCGCCGGGCACTACGACTACGCCTCCTCGCCCGCGGACATCGGCGCCTATGACGTGCGCACGGGCGCGCTGAAATGGGTGTTCCACGTGGTCCCGCGCGAAGGCGAGTTCGGTTCGGACACCTGGCCAACCGAAGATCGCGAGAAGTTCGGCGGTATTCACAACTGGTCGGAATTCACGATCGATGAGGAAACGGGCATCGCCTACATCCCCACCGGCACCGCGCGCTATGATTTCTACGGCGGCAACCGCCCCGGCGATAACCTCTTCGCAAACTCGGTACTGGCGCTGAATGCGGAAACCGGCGAGCGCGTCTGCCATTTCCAGACCGTTCACCACGACCTGTGGGACTTCGACCTGCCGACCGCGCCCAAGCTGATGACCATCCGGCACGATGGCCAGGATGTGCCGGTCGTCATTCAGCCCAGCAAGCAGGGCTTCCTGTTCGTGCTGGACCGGCGCGACTGCACCCCGATCTGGCCGATCGAAGAGGTGGCCGTGCCGCAGTCGGATGTGCCGGGCGAACACAGCTCGCCCACCCAGCCGGTGCCGACCTGGCCCGAACGGTTCGGGCGCGATCACTTCGATGCCACGATGATCAATCCTTACATTTCCGAGGAAGATCAGGCCAAGGTGCGCGAACAGCTCGCCACGGCCCGCAATGATGGGCTGTTCACCCCGCCCAGCCTTGGCACTGGCTCGGTCTCGATGCCCGGCCACAACGGCGGCGTGAATTGGGGCGGCGTGGCGAGCGATCCGGTGAGGAAGCGCGTCTATGTCGTCAGCCGCGAGCTGCCGCTGCTGTTGAACCTCATGCCCGACCGGCGCGAAAGCGCGCTGGAGGCCATGCCCAACAGCGGTGACGAAGACGTGATGCCCTATCGCTGGCCGACCAATTTCTGGTTACAGTCCAACGGCATGGTGCCGATCGAGCCGCCCTTCTCGCTGCTCACCGCCTATGACATGGCCACGGGCGAGAAGCTTTACGAGGTGCCCAACGGCGAGATCCTCACGCTGGAGGAGAAGGGCATCACCGGCGTCGGCGCACAGGCTCCGCGCGGCGGACCGGTAGCGACGGCGGGCGGCCTGATCTTCGTTGGCACCGCGACCGACCGCGCCTTCCGCGCCCGCGACGCCGATACCGGCGAAGTCCTGTGGGAATACCGCTTCGATGCGGCGACCGAGGGCGTACCGGCGATCTATTCGCTGAACGGGCGGCAATATATCACCGTGCCCGTCGGCGGCGTGGGCCATTTCGCGGGCGGCCTCGGCCTGCCCGAGCCGGGGCCGAGCAAGTACGTCACCTTCGCCCTGCCCGAGGGCCAGTAACGATGTCGGGGGGGCGGTTCCTGCTGGCGGCAGCCGCGCTTTTCGCGGGTGGCAGCGCCGTGGCGCAGGAGGACCTTACCGTCCTTCCCGCCCCCTCCGACGCCTATCGTCCCACGCTGACAAGCTGGGGCGAACCAGATTTCCGCGGCGGCTGGCCGATCGACCACCTCAATGGTCGCACGCCGTTGCAACGCCCCGCCGAGCAGGGCAATCGCCAGCTTCTTAACGAGGAGGAATATGCCGCGCGTTCAGGCGCGGTCGAGCAGCTCGAACAACGCTACCAGAACGAGGACGAAAGCGGCACCATGGGCATCGGCCACTGGGCCGAAGTCGCCGCCGCCAATCGTCGCACATCGTGGATCACCGCGCCGGCTGACGGCCAGCTGCCCGCCTTTACCGCAGAGGGCCAGCGCCTGTCGGACGCCATGCGCAGCACTTGGGTGCGCGATCAGCCCTTCGACAGCTGGACCGACTTCGACAGCTGGGACCGCTGCATCACCCGCGGCCTCCCCGCCAGCATGTTTCCGTTCATGTACAACAGCGGCATTCGCATTTTCCAGTCGCCGGGTCTCGTCGCCATCCAGCTCGAGATGGTCCACGAGACGCGCCTGATCCCGACCGATGGCAGCGCCCCGATCCCGCGCCAGATCCTGCACTGGATGGGCGAGAGCCGCGGCCAGTGGACCGATCACAACACACTCGAAGTGGTCACCACCAATTTCCAGCCCGGCCCCAGCGCCACCAATATCGGCACCACCGGTTCCCCGCCCGACAACCGCACTCCGGTGAGCGAAGAGGCGAAGCTGACCGAGCGGTTCCACATGGTCGGCCCGGATGAGATCATCTACGAATTCACCTGGGAAGACCCGGTGGTCTTCACCCAGCCCTGGTCCGCCCGCCTCGAATGGCAGCGCGACGACGATTATGGCATGTTCGAATATGCGTGCCACGAGGGCAACGTCCAGGTGCGCAACTTCATTACAGCTTCGCGCGCAGAACGCGAAAATGGGGGAGAGCCGCAATGAACCGAAAACTATTCCTGATCGGAGCAGCGGGCCTTGCACTCGCCCTGCCCGCTGCCGCGCAAGAGGCTCCGGAAGACCTCACCGTCATGCCGCCGGTGTCCGACGCCTATCAGCCAAGCCTCACCTCGTGGGGTGAGCCTGACCTGCGCGGCAGCTGGCCGATCAACGACATCGCCGACCTGCCGGTCAACCGGCCCGAGCGCTATGGCGACCGGTTCTGGAAGACGCCCGAGGAAATGGCCGCCGAACAGGGCAAGGTCGAAGCTCTGGAAGAGGCCTACGAGGTCGAGGACGAGCAGTCGACCATCGGCCTTGGCCACTGGATCGAATATGAGGCCGGTGTTCGCCGCACGTCGATGGTGGTCTCGCCCGCCGATGGCCGCCTGCCCGACTGGACCGACGAAGGCCGCCGCCGCTCGGCGCTGATGCGCTCAAGCTGGCTGATCGGGCAGACCTACGACTGGACCAACGACTTCGACAGCTACGACCGCTGTATCACGCGCGGTTTCCCCGCCGCGATGTATCCGGCGCGCTATAACAACGGCCTGCGCATTTTCCAGTCGCCCGGCCAGGTCGCCATCGTGATCGAGATGCTCGGCACGCGTGTCATTCCCGTGGGCGAAGGCGGGCACTGGCCCGAGGCTGTCACCGGCTGGTACGGATCGAGCCGGGGGCGCTGGGTCGATCACAACACGCTTGAGGTCGAGACCACGAACCTCACCACCGGCGCTTCGGTATTCTCGAACGGCACGCTGGGCGTTCCGGGCAACAACACCACCCCGGTGAGCGAAGAGGCAAAGGTGGTGGAGCGCTTCACCATGGTTGGCCCTGATACGATTACTTACGAAATGACCTATGAAGACCCGGTGATCTGGACCGCGCCCTTCACCCTGCGCGTGAACTGGACCCGCGAAGACGACTACCAGATGTTCGAATATGCCTGCCACGAGGGCAACGTGCAACTGCGCGGCTACATCACGTCCGACCGCGCCCGGCGCGAGCAGGAATATGCCCGCGGCATCATGCTCGAACCCGTGGGCGAGAACGCCGGGCCGCCCCCGGCGATGGACCCGGCTGCCGGAGGCCTCAAGCGCCGCGAAGATTGATATTTGCCGGTGGCCGGAAAGGGGTCTGGCCACCAACCGATTTCAGGAGAGAACGCAATGACCACTTTGAAGACCATGCTCGGACGAACCATGTTCGTTCTGTCGGCCAGTTCGCTGGCCCTCGCTATGCCCGCTGCGGCGCAGAACGTCGTGCCCGACGACCTGACCACCATCGCCCCGGTGCCCACCACCTTCGATCCGCCCAAGACCAGCTGGGGCGACCCGGACCTGCGCGGCACCTATCCGATCGACAACATCGCCAGCCTGCCGATGAACCGTCCGGCGCAATATGGCGATCGCTTCTACCTCACCGAAGAGGAATTCGCCGCCCGGCAGGAGCAGGCAGGCCGCTCGGATGCCGCCTATGCCGCTGAGGAAGAGGCCGGCACCATCGGTATGGGCCACTGGGTGGAATCGGATGCCTCGGGCCGCCGCACCTCGCTGCTGGTCTATCCCGCCAGCGGCCAGCTTCCTTCGCTGACCGAAGATGCGCAGAAGCGCTATCAGGCAGGCCGGTCGAGCTGGACGCCGAACACCAATTTCGAGTGGCTGGGCGATTTCGACACCTGGGATCGCTGCATCACGCGCGGCTTCCCCGCCTCGATGTTCCCGTTCCGCTATAACAACGGCATCCGCGTGCTGCAGGCGCCGGGCTTCGTCACCATTCAGCTGGAAATGATCCACGATGCCCGCGTGATTCCGATCGTGGCCAACAAGGCGGCCGCCGATGCCATGCGCTGGCCCGGTGACGTGCGCGCGTGGATGGGCCAGTCGATCGGCTGGTGGGAAGGCAACACGCTGGTGATCGAGACGACCAATATCGTCTCCGGCGACAGCGTGCCGCACGATACCTACAGCCGCGGCCCCTCGCCGCTCAACATGGCGACCATGGGCGTGCCGCCGTTCAACACCATCCCGACCGGCGCTAACGCCAAGGTGACCGAGCGCCTGACGATGACCGATCCGGGCCACATCGTTTACGAGTTGACCTACAATGACCCCGAGGTCTTCACCGACAAGTGGACGGCGCGCCTCGATTGGACGCAGGACAACGACTATTCGTTCTTCGAATATGCCTGCCACGAGGGCAACGTGCAGCCGCGCAACTACATCACCGCCTCACGCGCCGGGCTCGAAGCGCTGAGCGAAGAAGATGCGGCGGGCAACACCTCGCACTAAGCACCAGTGATTGGCGGGCGCTCGCCCGAGCGTCCGCCAACCGACTTTCCGGCCCGCAGAAGGCCGGCGAAACAAACAGGATGCCATCGATGTTCACCACGCTTGCGCGCAGCGCGCTTACCGCCATGGCCTGCTTTGGAATGGCCGCTTGTGCCACGGCTGAAAGCGCAATTGCGCAAGTCGCGTCTGAAACAGAGGCATCGCTGGCCAAACGAGTGGCAATGACCGAAGCCGGTCTTGTGCAGGGCACGGCGGGCAAGCTCGACGGCATATCTGTATTCAAGGGCATTCCCTTCGCCGCCCCGCCGGTGGGTGAGCTGCGCTGGGAGCAGCCGCAGCCTGCCGCAAGCTGGGAAGATGTGCGCCAGGCAGACCGCTGGGGCGACAGCTGCGTGCAGAACCCGGCCCCGCAGCGGTTCCCGGTCAATTCCGCGACCGACATGCCCGACAGCCCCGGCATTTCGGAAGACTGCCTTTATCTGAACGTCTGGACCCCGGCGACCGAAGCGGATGCAAAGCTGCCGGTCATGGTCTGGCTCTATGGCGGCGCTTACAACGAAGGCGGCGGTTCCTCGCCGTTCAGCCAGGGCGACCAGCTCGCCAAGAAGGGCGCGATCGTCGTCACGTTCAACTACCGTGTCGGCTCGCTCGGCTTCTTCGCCCACCCGGAACTGACCGCGCGCGATGGCCACTCGGGCAATCAGGCGCTGGGCGATGCGATTGCCGCCCTGCAATGGGTGCAGGACAATATCGCGGCGTTCGGCGGCGACCCCACGCGCGTGACGATCTTTGGCGAGAGCGCGGGCGCGGCGATGAACGGCGCGCTGGCGGGCGCTCCTCCAGCTGAGGGCCTGATCACCCGCGTCATCAGCGAATCGGGCAACTGGATGGGCCTTAACATCGCCCCCATGGTTCCGCGCGAAGCCGCCGAGCAGCGCAGTGTCGCCGCCGCGCAGGAGAAGCTCGGCACCACCAGCCTTGCCGAACTGCGCGCGCTGCCTGCCGAAGAAGTTTTCGCCGCCATTCCAGGCCAAGGCATGATCATCGACGGACGCATCGTGCCGGAAGACCTGTCGATCACCTTTGCGCAAGGCCGCCAGCTCAAGGTCGACGTGCTGACCGGCTCGAACGAAGACGAAGGCAGCTTCACCGCCCTGTTCGGCCCGCCCGCCACGCTCGCAAGCTGGAACGCGGGCGAGGCCATGCGCTGGGGCGATCAGGTGGAACTCGGCCGTGCGGCCTATCCGGTCAGCACCGATGCCGAAGCGCAGGCGACCGCCACCCAGCCCTTCGGTGACAACATGAGCTGGCTGCACCGCCAGTTCGCGCAATATCAGGCGCAGCTCGGCCAGAAGGCCTACCACTACTGGTTCCGCCACGATCCGCCCTATGACGAGGGCCGGGGCAACCTCGGCGCCGCGCACACCGGCGAGATCCCCTATGTGTTCGACAACCTGTGCGCCCCGCGCACCTTCCCTGGTGGCTCCTCGGTCGAGCAGATGTGCGGCAACCCGGAAGAAGAGGCCTTTGCCGATCTCGTCAGCCAGTATTGGGTAAACTTCGCCGCCACCGGCAATCCCAACGGCGCGGAACTGCCGCAGTGGCCTGAGGTCGAGGCGGTGCCTGAAGGCAAGGTAATGGTGCTCGATGCCGGGAAATCGGGCGTCGGCGACTGGATCGCACCTGCGAAGGTGCAGCTTTACGATGCGCTGTTCGAAGCCAAGGTGGCGGCTCCGCTGGGCATTGCCGACTAGCGATTGCGCCTACACTGACGCGCAGATAGGCTCCGTGTCCGACCCACAGGCATAAAGCCGTGGGCGGACAGGCGCTTTGGGAGAGCTGCGCATGACACGGAAAAAGGGGACGCTGCTGCTGGCATCGGCTGGCTTGGCAGCAATGGGGCTCGCTGGCGCTGTTGCCGCGCAATCGGGCACTGGCTTTGCGGAACAGGCGGAGCGCGGCCGCCAGACCTACGCTGTCCACTGCGCGATGTGCCACGGGGCCGATCTTGCCGGCGGCCAGTTTGCAGGTGCGCTGAAGGGCGGGGCCTTTCTCGGCAAATGGGGCGAAGTGCCCGCCGCCGAGCTGTTCGACTATATCCACCGCTCGATGCCACCGGGCGGCTCCAGCGCGCTTGATGAGGCCGACTATGTCGATCTCGCCGCGCTCATCCTGTCGGAAAACGGCGCGACGGGCGATGCGGCACTAAGCTTTGCCGGTGGCCAGCTCGCCGGGCCGCAGCTACCTCCCGCCCCGGAGAGCGAGCAAGGCAACGAACTGGGCATCGGCGGCATCACCGACCGCTACCCCTTCCCCGCCGCGCCCGAGCCGGTCGACCGCTTCGAGAACTACACCCCGGTGACGCAGGCCATGCTGTCCAATCCGGCGCCGGAAAACTGGCTCAGCTGGCGGCGCGGGCATCAGGGACAAGGCTATTCGCCGCTGGCGCAGATCACGCCCGACAACATCGCCACCATGCAGGTAGCCTGGTCGCAAGCCCTGCCGCCCGGTGCAACAATGAACGAGCCGCTGGTGCGCGACGGCGTGCTCTATGTCTTCGGCTTTGGCGACAGCGTGTTCGCCTTCGATGCCGCCACGGGCCGCCAGTTGTGGCGCTATGATCGGCGCTTGCCTGATGATGTCGCGCCGCTCTCCAAGAAGACAATCGCGCTCTATGGCGACAAACTTTACGTCGCGACCTCGGACAATGCGCTGGTCGCGCTAGATGCGCGCAGCGGGCGGCCGGTGTGGGACGTGAAGGTCACCGATCGGCCTGGTATGCGCAGCAACGGCGGGCCGCTGGCTGCCGATGGCGTGATCATGACAGGACTTGCCACGCAGGAGCCCGGCGGCGGGATTATCGCCGCTTTCGATGCCGAAACCGGCGCGCACCTGTGGACCTTCGACACCGTCGCCAAGAACGGCACCGAAGGCGGCGACACCTGGAACCGGGTGCCCGATGAGGAACGGCGCGGGGGCTCGGTCTGGACCAGCGGCACCTACGACGCCGAAACCGGTCTCGCGCTGTGGGGCGTCGCGCAGACTTACGACACCGGCCCCTATCGCGATGCCCTGCCCGGCGCGAACAACGACGGGCTGTTCACCAACTCCACCCTCGCCTTCGTGCCGCGCACGGGCGAGCTGAGGTGGTACTACCAGCACGTGCCCAATGATCAGTACGACCTCGACTGGGTGTTCGAACGCGTGATCGGCGATCTCGACATCGGCGGCCAGCGCCGTCACGTGGTGATGACTGGCGGCAAGGAGGGCCTGTTCGACACGCTCGATGCCGCCACCGGCCAGTATATCTCCACCGCCGACATGGGCTTTCAGGACTTCATCACCGCAATAGACCCGGTGACCGGCCGCAAGAGCGTCGACCCGAGCAAGATACCGGGCCGCGACCGGCCATCTGTGTTCATGTGCCCGCACGCAGGCGGCGGGCGCAACTGGAGCCCGACGTCCTTCGACGAGGCGACCGGCACGCTGTTCGTGAACGCGCGCGACACCTGCATGGAGATGCGGCCGGTGGCCGAGGGCGGGTTTCTGACCAGCGGGGTCAACATCTACTACGCCGCCCCCGCCGATTCCGACGGCAATTTCGGCTTCGTCCAGGCCATCGACATGGCCACCGGCGAGGTGAAGTGGGAAACCCGCCGGCGCGCGCCTTACGACATGGGGATGCTCGCCACGGCCAGCGGGCTGCTGTTCACCGGCGGCATGGACGGCGCGTTTCTCGCCTACCGGCAGGACGATGGCGCGCAGATCTGGCGCAGCGCGCTCACCGGCGTGCCCAATGGCTCGCCGATCACCTATGCGGTGGACGGCAAGCAATATGTCGCGGTGGTCGCGGGAGCGGGCAATCCGCTCTCGTTCGGCCTGCCCGGCTTCACCCCGGAACTGCCGACGCCTGCGGTTCCCTCGGCGGCGATCACGGTCTTCGCCCTGCCCGAGTGAGTACAAAAAAGGGGCAGGCGAACCGTGGTCCGCCTGCCCCTTTATTGTTCGATCAGGTTGGGATCAGGCGCCTGCGCAGGCGATCCCGGCCAGCATGCTGACGATGAAGCCATCGTCGCCCTGCCCGACCATGTAGCAGTCGTAGATGCCCAGCGTGAAGCCGATCGCGCGGCCGAAGAACACGATGGTGATCCAGAAGATCAGCGAGGTGATGCCCGCCACCTTGGCGCCCGTCGGCACGACCGGCGAGGTGTCCCAGTTCGCCACCGTCTTCCACGTCACGAAGTGGAAATAGGCCATGTTGAGACCAGCAATCGCCAGCAGCACCATCTTGCCCATGAAGAACGGGTTGATCATGTAGCTCGACGTCTTGGAGATGTAGAGCAAGGTGCCGGTGATCGCCGCGAGGACGAAGCCCCCCCATGTCCACTTCAAGGTATCGCGGCTCATCGAGGTGATCGGATAGTTCTTCGAGGCGACACCCAGCAGGCGCAGGTCCATCACGAAGATCGTGCCGAGCACGGTGACCAGCGCGATCACGTGGATCGTCTCGATCGTGGGGAAGGCCCAGGTGCTTTCGGCGATGAAGATGCCGAGCGGGGAATACTGGATCGATTCCCAGATCGTCGTCGGTTCAGGATAATACATGTCTTGAAACTCCCCCTTACACCGGCACGTAGGCGATCCAGCGACCGCACACGATGATCAGACACCACAGCGCCATGATGAGCCAGCCGGTGGCCTTGGCACCGCCCGCCCCAACATAGCCGACGCCCGCCGCCTCGGCGCTCGCGCGGATCGACTTGATCCAGGAAAGCGAGACGAGGACCATCACGATCAGCGCGATCATCTTGATCCAGAACACGGCGTTGATCATGTTGCGCACCGGTTCGGCCATGATCATGGACAGCCCCGAAAGCACGATCACCAACAGGCCCCAGCGCACCCACGGCACGAAGCGCGCCGCGGTCTGCTCGAAGGTAAGGCCCGCCCCGGCCATACCGTTCACGCGCAGCACCACCATCAGCACCGACCCGAAAGCGGCACCGATCGCGAGGATATGGATCGCCTGGGCAATCGGCACGTTCCAGAAGTTCTCGACCATGAACAGGCTGAACGCAGTTTCCTGCATCCAGAACGCCCAGTCGAGCAGGACGGTGCCTCTCATCCAGTCCGTTAAATTGAAAAGTAGATCGCCCATCGGCCCTGTACCCCTCGTTGTTTTTGGCTCTTAGTTAAGGTTTGTTGCCACGGCCAGATTGACCCTGTCCGAAGCTTCCTCGCCTTGATCTTGCGCAAACCCGCTAGCGAGCATCTCCCTATCCGCCAAGCCTATTTGGCAGCTTTCATTACCCTGCGCAATTGTTACCAATCTATACGTTAGAATGTAACGTGCCGGATAAAGGCGCTGTTTTCCGCACTTTGCTTCGCATCCAAGGCATATGCCTCGTGCCTGAGCGCTGCCAAAGCTTTTCGTAGCGAGAAGGCATTGTCAAACTTCGGCCTGCAGTTTAGGACAGAATCAACAAGTCGCCTGAACCGGCAGAGCGACATCAGGCGAGAGGGTGATTCGGCAGCAATGGCTATGCGAGCAATGCTAAAGGCTGGAACTGCGGCCCTGCTGGCCTGCACTGCGGCGAGCAGCCTTGTCGCGCAGGGCGTGCCTGCCGAAGGTGACTGGCCCAGCATCCAGCGAGATGCCGCCGCCACCCGTTATTCCCCGCTGGCCGATATCAACCGCGCCAATGTGGGCGACCTAGCATCGGCCTGGTCCTATCCGCTGCGCGCGTTCAACACCGCTGTCCCGATTGTGGTCGATGGCGTGATGTATTTCCCGGCGCAGAGCCGGGTTGTCGCGCTCGATGCCGCGACGGGCGAGGAAATCTGGGTCCACGAAGGCGACCTTCCCGCCAGCCAGGGCGCCTTTGCCGGGCCCGGCACCTTCTCCGGGCGCGGCGTAAGCTACTGGCCGGGCGATGCGGGCCATGCCCCGCGCATTCTGGTTACCGCGGGCGACCGCATTTACGCGCTCGACGCTGCCACCGGTGAGCTTGTTGCCAATTTCGGCGAGAACGGCTCGATTGCGATGGGCGGCCCTGCCTATGGCGGCACGCCCACGATTGCGGGCAACACCATGATCATCGGCGCGGCCTCGCTCGAAAACCCGCAAGGCGAACCGGGCAATCCGCGCGGCTACGATGTGATCACCGGTGAGCGTTTGTGGGAGTTCGACACCACGCCCGATCCGGGCCAGCCCTATAACGAGACCTGGGGCGATGGCTGGAAGGATCGCGGGGGCACCAACATGTGGGGCTTCCAGGCGACCTACGATGCCAGCACCGGCATCGCCTATCTGCCCATCGCTGGCCCCGCCCACAACTACTACGGCGGCGACCGCCCCGGCACCAACGTCTATGGCAACTCGGTGGTCGCGGTCGATGCGCGCACCGGCGAGTACAAGTGGCATTTCCAGACCGTGCACCACGATGTGTGGGACATCGACATGAGCAATGCCGGCCCGCTGATCCCGGTGGAGACCGAGACGGGCGGCCAGATGGCCTTGGCCAATATCGGCAAATCGAGCTACTTCTACCTGCTCGATGCGGAGACCGGCGAACCGGTGCTCCCGGTCGAGGAGCGCCCGGTGCCGCCGGGCGATGTTCCGGGCGAATACTATCACCCCACCCAGCCCTTCCCGGTCGTCACCCCGCCGCTGAGCCGGGTCGAGATGACCTATCAGGACATCGTCAGCCCCGAGGATACCACGCCAGAACACTCGGCAGCCTGCTATGCGATGTGGGAAAAGGCGGGCGGATTCTTCAATTCCGGCCCGTTCACCCCGTTCGCCTTCAAGGAAGCGGGCGCTCCGCCGCGTTCGACCATCCAGCTGCCGGGCGGCACGGGCGGCGTGAACTGGGGCGGCGCAGCGGCCGATCCGACCACGGGCCTCGTCTACGTGAACGCGCAGGATACCTCGCTGGTCGGCTGGGTCGAGAAGGTCGAGGGCGAAAAGCCCTACAGCTTCGATGCCACCTCGGCGCCCGAGTATGACCGCGCCAGCGTCGACGGCAAAGGCCCGTTCTTCACCTTCAGCGCGCCGCTCTCGGGCGAGTACGACGAGCGCGGCCGCCCGGTCGGCACCAGTGCGCCGTGCTACAAGCCGCCGTGGGCGCGCCTCACCGCCGTCAACGCCAACACCGGCGAAATCGCCTGGGCGGTGCCGCTCGGCATGTTCGAGGAACTGCCCGAGGGGCGCCAGGTGCTCGGCAATTCGGGCAGCGCCGGGCCGAGCGTGACCGCGGGCGGACTTGTGTTCGTCGGCGCCACCAACGATAAGCGCTTGCGCGCCTTTGATGCTGCAACTGGCGAGCAGCTTTGGGAAAGCGTACTTAACGGTAACGCCAATGCGAACCCGATGACCTATCGGGGCCGTGACGGCAGACAATATGTCGCGATCAATGCCGGCGGCATGATCGCAGCGTTCGCACTCAATCAGTAATGCATACAGGAGAGGTCATGCGGGGGATTAAACACTTGAGCTTGTTGGCGGCATCGGCGCTAGCCTTTGCCGGCTGCGCAAGCGTGCCCACCACGTCGGCAGTTGCCCAGGATCACGAAGCCAGCGCACCGGCGCGCATCGGCGATGCACCGAATATCAACGGTGTGTGGCAGGTGATGAACGAGGCCAATTGGAACCTCGAGCCGCACAGCGCCGGCCCGAACCCATTGCCCGAAGGCGACAGGCTGCTCGGCGCTATCGGTGCCGTGCCGCCCAGCCTGGGCGTCGTCGAAGGCGGCGAGATTCCGTACAAGCCCGAAGCGCTGGAGCGGCTTAACAAGAACCGCGAGAACGTCATCAGTTGGGATCCGGAAGCTGCCTGCTATCTGCCCGGCATTCCGCGTGCGACCTATATGCCGCACCCGTTCCAGATCATTCAGGGCGATGGCGACGATATCCTGATCGCCTACGAATATGCCTCGGCCAACCGCGTGATCCATATGGAAGAAGTCGGCATTCCGCCGATCGACACCTGGATGGGCACATCTTACGGCCAGTGGGAAGGCGATACGCTCGTCGTGACCACGCTGGCGCAGGGGCCCGGCCTGGTGAAGCTGCCCGGCGGCGAGATGATCGACGGCGTTACCTGGCTCGATCGCAACGGCAACTACCTCACCAATCACGCGACCGTCACCGAGCGCTTCACGCCGATGGGGCCGAACCACATCGACTATGAAGCCACGATCGACGATCCGACGATCTACACCCGTCCGTGGACGATCAAGATGCCGCTGTACCGGCGGATGGAAGAGAATGCGCAACTGCTTGAGTTCAAGTGCGTGCCGTTCTCCGAGCACCTGCTCTACGGCGACTTAATCGAAGAGTAATGTTGGGTCGGGCAAAAAGACAAAGTCAATTTGAGATTTGTCCGAAACCCGGGGATTTTGACAAGGAGTAAACCATGCAGATCAAGAAGCTCAGCGCTGCCGCAATCGGCGCCGTGCTGGCGATCACCGCAGTGGGGGCCGCCGCTCACCACTCGTTCGCCACCGAATTCGACCGTAACAAGCCGATCCGCCTCTCGGGCAAGGTCGTGATGTTCGAGTGGGTGAACCCCCACTCCTGGATTCACATCGACGTGAACCGCAACGGCAAGGCCGAGCGCTGGCGCATCGAAGGCGGCGCGCCTTCGGCCCTGCTGCGTCGTGGCTGGAACAGGAACTCGCTGCCCGCGGGCACCGATATCATCGTCGACGCCTTCCAGGCACGCGATGGCGACACCCGCGCTTCGGCGGCGGAAATCCGCTTCCCGAACGGTCGCGAGCTGTCGCTCGGCAACCCGACCACCGAGGCCGTGGCCGCTGCGGCCCGCCGCGCCGGCAACTAAGCGAGAGCGCAATCGAACAAACGAACGGGGGCCCGCGCGGCCCCCGTTTTCGTTTGCGCGTCGCCGATTGACTTTGTTCGGCAGGCAGGCTTCACCCTTCGCCAAAGGGAGAGAAAACCAATGTCGGCAAAACACCACGCGATTGTCCTTGCACTGCTGATGGGGGCCTCAGCCGCGCCTGCCATGGCGCAAGATGCGGCAGGGACCCCTGCAACCTGCCTCCCGCAAGGCCCCTTCGGCCAGATGGATTACACCTCTGTCGAAGTGCTGGCCGATGGCCGCGTAACCTTCCGCCTCTGCGCCCCCGATGCGCAGAGGGTACTCGTCACCAGTACCGATATCGATCCGATCATTCCGGCAGGCTTCGGCGGAGGTCCGCGCGGTCTGCCACTCACGCGCGATGCGAGCGGCCTGTGGTCGGGCACCACCACCCTGCCCATCCCCGCCGACACCTATCGCTTCAATTTCGAGGTGGATGGTGCGCGCGTGCCCGATCCGCTCGCCACCACTTTCAGCCGCGAACGCAGTGGCATCAATTCTACCTTCGAGGTGATCGGCCCTGAGGGCGCATTCCAGAGTTATGACCCGGCAATCGCGCACGGCGTGGTCGGCCGGATCGAGTACTGGTCGTCCACCCTTGGTGCCAAGCGTGAGGCCTACGTCTACACCCCGAGCGGATACATGGCCGGCAGCGACCGCTATCCTGTGCTCTATCTGGTGCACGGTGCGGGCGACAGCGCCGACAGCTGGACCAGTGTCGGCCATGCCAACTACATCGCCGACAACCTGATCGCAAAAGGCGAGGCCGAGCGGATGATCATCGTCATGCCCTTCGGCCACACGCCCGCGCGCGATGGGGCAGACATGCTCACCAACACCGATTTCGGTGATGATCTGATCCGCGACCTGATCCCCTTTGTCGACACCACTTTCCGCACCATCGCCGACGCCGATCATCGGGCCATGGCCGGGCTGTCGATGGGCGGCGCGCATACCTTGCGTTTTGGCGTCACCCGGCCCGATCTGTTCGGGGAGGTGGGTATTTTCTCGATGGGTCTGGGCCTGTCAGGCCCGTCTGACGTGGCCGACTATGTCGCGGCCAATGCCGATGCGCTGAAGGCGCGCGCGGCTTTGCCCGAGCCGATTTATTACGCAATGGGGACCGAGGATTTCCTCTACGGCACCGTCGCCCCCACCCGCGCAATGTTCGCCGAGCAGAGCATAGCGGTGGACTATAACGAGACGGATGGCGGGCACACCTGGATCAACTGGCGCCGCTATCTCAGGGATTTCCTGCCGCGCCTGTTCCGTTAGTTTGCCGCGGTAAGGGCAGCGCCGATCTCGGCAAAGTCCGAGCGCACTTCGCTCATGGCCTCGGTATTGAACGAGACTACGCAGCCGAGGATCGTCTCTCGCGCAGCGCCGTAAAGCTGTTCGAGCGCACCGGCCACGGGGTTGCTGCGATCGAGGCCCATTTCCAGCGCGGTGATCGCGGCGATGGCGCGGGTCAGCGCTTCGGAACGGTTGGTGGTATCGCCCGTCTCGTTGGCGCGGATAGCGCGGCCAACTTCGCTCACCACCTGCTCGAAGCAGATCGCGACGAGGTCCTTATGATCCGAACCCAGGATACGGGCGTTGACCTGCACCTTGCGGTACGCGTCGTGCGGGTTTTGGCGGAGCATCAGCATAGTTACTTGCTCGCATTCCAAGCGTCGATCTGCTGCTGCAGGAACGACATTGTCGACTGCGACGCGGCCACGCGGGCGTCGGCCTTGGCAAAGCGCGCGACCATCTGCAAACGCAGGGCTTCCTGCTTCTCGGCGATCTCGGCGGTCATCTCGGTGACCTTCTCCGCCTGCCCCTCATAACGCTTGATCGAGGACGCGAGCGAGTTGGCATCACCCGTGGAGCCAGCGCTGCGGGCGAGCTTGTCGAAGGTCGAATAGACGCCATAGAGGCCGGTGGTGAACATCGCCGCAACCCCATCGGGATCGCGCTCGAGCGTCGCCGCCAGGCGATCGTCGTCGATCTTGAAGGTGCCATCGCGGTTGATGACGAGGCCAAGGTCGCTCAGCGTGCTTGGGGCACCGCCCGTGGCGTTGGGCATCACGATGCTGCCGGGCAGCTGTGCCAGCGCCTGCTTGAGTGAACGCGCGCCCGGATCGCCGCGCAGTTCGCCGCCGTCAACGGCAGTGGCGCGGTTCAATTCCGACACCACTTCGTTCAGGGCCGAGACCAGATCGGCCATAGTCTGCGGCACGCCGCCGGTAGTGTTGGCGAAGGTGATGGATGTGGGCGCGCCGATATTGGTGCCCGTGAGCGTCAACTGCAAGCCCGGTGCGATCTGTCCGGTGCTGTTGGTCTTGCTCGTCATCTCCAGCCCGTCGAGCATGTACTTGGCGTCCTGCGAGACGTCTTTCAGCTGCGCCGCAGCGCCGCTGGTAGGGTTCCATGCAAGCGCGGCAAGGCCTTCCTCGCCGGGCGTCTCTGTCGCCTCGATAATGAAGCCGCTCTGCTCGCCCTCCGAGCCCTTGAACACCAGCTGCGGGCCGTTGACGGTCTGCGCAACATAGGCCGAGACACCGGCGCCGGCGGCGTTGATCTTGCTGGCAATATCGTTGAGGGTGGAACCGCTGTCGATCGTTATGTCGACCGCAGCTTGCCCCGTATCCTCGGTAAAGGTCGCGCCATCCATCTTGCCGAAGCGAATGGTGAGCGAACCCGCACCGACCGGATCGGTCGCCGATGCCATCACCGGGCCGGTCAGCACCTGGCGCTTGGCCAACTGCGTCACTTCGAGCGAGAAGCTGCCCTTGCCAATCGTGCCGAGCGGTGTGCTGGCCGTGGCGACGGAACCGTTCGCAACAGAGGGCAGCGGAGCGAGATCGCCCGTGCGCACAAGGTCGCCCAGCGAGCTGGCGAGGGTGGAAAATCCGTTCTTGATGTTCGAGGCGGCGGTGATCTTCTGTGCAAGCAGCTCGCCCTTGGCGCTCAGTTGGTTCGTGCGCTGCTCGAACTGTGCCGCAGCCAGATCGCTGGCGAGCTGGGTCATATTGATCCCGCTGCCTGCGCCAAGCGTCGTGATGATCGAGCTTGTCGTGCTGGTGGCGGAGGTGGATGAGGTGCTTGCCATGACTGCTAGAACGGCCCTTTCCTGCTGCGATTAAGCCGACGCACGGCCTTCGGCATCGAATTGCACCTCGGTCGGGACGTTGATCCTGGGCAGCGGCGGGGTCTCGCCGCGGCGCACCGACAGCACGAAGGCGACAATGGCGGCGACGGCAGCGTAAAGCTCCTCGCGGATCACCTGCCGTTCGCGCGTGGTGTAGTAAAGCGAGCGCGCCAGCGGCGGGTATTCGAGCACCGGGATCTGCATCTCGGCCGCCACTTCGCGGATCGCGAGGGCCTTCTCGCCGCGCCCCTTGGCGAGCACGATTGGCGCGCCGGCCTTTTCCGGATCGTATACGAGCGCGATCGAGAAGTGTGTCGGGTTGGTGATAACGAACTGCGCGTCCTTCATGGCCGAGCCGAGCGCGCCGGTCGCGATCTCACGCTGGCGCTGGCGGCGCGCGGCCTTGGTCTCGGGCGAGCCTTCGCTTTCCTTGTTCTCGTCGCGCATTTCCTGATGCGTCATCTTCAGCCGTTGGTCGCGGCGGAGCCACTGGATCGGCAGGTCGATCATCGCGATGATGACCAGCCCGCCCGACAGCGCGGCCATCAGCGAGATCGCCGCGCTCCATGCGATTTCGAGCTGACGGGCAAGGGTCGCGCGGCCAAGGTCGGAAACATCGGGCAGCGACATGCGCATCCACACGAAGGCAATGGCGCCGAGCAGCCCGACCTTGAGCAGGCCCTTGCCCATCTCGATCCAGCCCTGCGGGCCGAAGATTCGCTTGAGGCCCGACATCGGATTGATGCGCTTGGCCTTGAACTGGAGATTCTCCGCCACCCAGCGTCCCTCGCCGAACGAGAGCTGCGCCACCAGCGAGGCGGCGGGCACCATCAGACCGAGGATCACCACCGGCACTGCAACATCGGGAAGGATCGCAAGCACGTCGCCCGCCCCGCCCCGCTCCAGCGACGCGGAATCGAAGGTGAGCGCGGTGATAACCAGCTTGCGCAGCTCGTCGAGCACCCACGGCCCGGCCACGATCATCCAGGCAAGGCCAGTGATGACGGTAGCGGCGGTGGCCAGCTCCTTGCTGCGCAGCACGTCGCCCTGCTTGGCCGCCTCGCGCCGTTTGCGCGCAGTTGGCGCAAAGGTCTTCTCGCCGCTGCTCTCCTGGCTCATGGCGTGATCACCAGGGCTACGTTGTCGAGCCCGGTGCGGGCGATGGTCTCGAACTCGGCATAGATCAGCGGCGAGGCCACGATCAGCGCGCCCAGCCCCGCCAGCACGCCCGAAGGCAGGCCCAAAGCGAACAGGTTAAGCGATGGCGCCGAGCGGCTGAGGATGCCGGTCAACAATTGCACCATCAGCAGCACCAGCGTGATCGGCAGCGAGATCAGCAGCCCGAACTGGAACAGCTGCGTACCGAAGCTGGCAATTACCATGGCCCGATCTTCGCCAAGCCAGGTCTCCCCCGGCGGAAAGGAGGAATAGCTTTGAATTACCAGTTCCAGCCATTGCAGGTGGCCGCCCAGAGCAAGGAAGATGAGTGTGAGCACGATCGTGAAAAACTGCCCGAAGGCGGTGATCTGCGTTCCGGCTTGCGGATCGGTTGTCATGGCCATGGAAAGGCCCATCGCCCCGCCGATCACCTCGGCGGCAAGCACTGGCCCGGCAAAGGCGATCTGCAATATGAAACCCAGCGTCAGCCCCAGCACCACCTCGCCGGCCACAGCCAGCGCGCCAGCGAGGCTGAAGATCTCGGCGGGCGGGGAAACGTCGGTCCACGCGGCGACGAACACCGCGATGGCACCGGCGGCGACGACACGCACCTGCGCGGGCACCGCCATGGCACCAAAAATCGGCGCAGCGAGCATCGCCGCGCCGATCCGGGTCATCAGGAAGACCACCCGCCAGAATTCGGCCTCGAGCGGTCCGATGCCGAACGACAGGCCGCTCATCGCCCGATCATGGCAATCTGGTTGAAGATTTCGTTCAGGAAGTCGGAGAGGAGCACCATCATGCTCGCGCCGAGCACCACCAGCACCAGCGAGATCGCGGCGAGCTTGGGCACGAAGGTCAGCGTCTGTTCGTTGACCGAGGTCGCCGCCTGAATCAGGCCGACCACGAGGCCAACCGCAAGGCTGGCGATCAGGATCGGCGCGGCGATCAGGGCAGTGGTCCACAGCATGCGATCGGCAAGCGCCAGGAGGGCGGGCATTTCATCCATCGATCATCCCTCCACGCTATAGGAAACTGGCCGCAAGCGAGCCCATCAGGAGCGCCCACCCATCGACAAGAACGAACAGTAAGAGTTTGAAAGGCAAGGAGACGAGCATCGGGCTCATCATCATCATGCCGAGGCTCATCAGCACCGAGGATACCACCAGGTCGATCACCAGAAAGGGCAGGAACAGCATGAAGCCGATCTGGAACGCGGTCTTCAATTCGCTGGTCACGAAGGCCGGAAGCAGGATCGAAAACGGCACCTCGGCCTGCGAGGTATAGCCGGGATGCTTGGCAAGGTCGGTGAACATGGCGAGATCGGTTTCGCGGGTCTGACGGATCATGAAGGCATGAAAGGCATTGCCCGCCCGCTCGATCGCCACTTCGGCGCCGATCTGGTCGGCGGAATAGGGCTGGATCGCTTCGGCGTTGACCCGCTCAAGCGTCGGCGCCATGACGAACATCGACAGAAACAGCGACAGCCCGATCAGCACCTGATTGGGCGGCGACTGTTGCAGGCCCAGCGCCTGCCGCAGGATCGCCAGCACGATGATGATGCGCGTAAAGCTCGTCATCATCAGGATCAGCGCGGGCAGGACCGTGAGCAGACCCATCACCAGCAACAGCTGGAGCGACAGGCTCAGTGCCCCGTCGGGGCCGTTCGAAAGCTCGCCGAAAGCACGATCGAGCGCGCCGGGAACCGCAGCCTCGGTCGCCGCTTGCGCGTGGACCAGCGCAGGCGTCAGCAGCGTGCCGAGCGCAGCGAAAATGCTAAACGCCCGTTTACCATAACCGCTCATTGGCCGAACTCGTCCTCGTCGAGGTCGGCCAGAAACTGCGCTTCGCTCTTCGCTTTCGCCTTGGCCTGAACGCGGCTTTGCGCCGCGCATTCGGCCAGCCAGGTGAACCCGCTCTTCGAGGAGGCTACGAGAATATCGCGCCCGTTGTATTCGATCACCGCCAGTCGCTGGCCGGGCGAGAGCATCAGCGTTTCGACCACCTTGATCGTACGCGGACGGCCCTCGCCGCCAGCGCCCACCTGCGTCTGCAGCTTCTTGGCCAGCTTGAAGCTGCCCCAGATCATGCCTGCAATCAGCGGCAGCAGGATCGCCAGCTTGAGGAGATACCAACCCACCTTACAGGCCTCCGACCGGACCCGCTGAGGCAGACGGCGCCGGGATCGCATCTTCGGCTTCGCCGCCAGCAAGTTCGATAATGCGCAGGCCGAAACGGTTGCCCTCGGCCACCACCTCGCCGCGCGCCACGACCTTCCCGTTGACCAACAGGTCAAGCGGTTCGTCGATCAGCCGGTCGAGCATGATCACCTGGCCCTCGCCCAGCGCGCAGATGTCGCGCAGACGCATGGACGACGCCCCCAGCTCGACCGAGACGGCAACGTCGATATCCTTGAGCATACCAAGGTTGGCAAAGGGAATACTCACGCATTGTCTCCTGTCAGCAGCACGTGGTCGAGTTGCAGCGCAACGCGGTCGTCCTGTTCACCCATCGCTCCGCTGGCAACGCGGTGTTTGCCCACGAACAGCGGCACCGAACGCGCCACGGCGATCGGCAGCACTTGGCCGGGTCTGAGGTTCATAAGCTTGGAAGCGGGCACTTTCATCTCCGCCAAGCGCGCGCGCAGCCGCAGCGGCACGTCGGCAATGGCCGCGGGCAAAATCTCGGGCATGACCGGCTTGGGCTGCGCCCCGCTCTCGGTAAAGTGAGTGAGCAAGCGCGACACGGTGCCGGGGCGGCAGGCGAGCCGCAAAGTGATCGCCGGGCCTTCGGGCGCGGCAACCGTTATTGGCATGACCACGGCATCGGCCTGACCCGGAAACACGGCCAGCTTGGCATAGTCGGTCGAGAAGGTGGCCTCTTCGCCCGTGCGCAGGGCCGCCGCTTCGAGACAGGTGCCGAGCGCCTCGGTCAGCGATCGCGCGAGCCGCTTGAGCAGCAGTTCGATCGAGCTGGGCAGCTTGCGACCGGGCTTGAAATCGGCCGCTCCGGCGTCACCGCCGAACATGGCTTCGAGCCGGGCGAGGATCGGCGGCAGGGCAAAGGTTGCAAACAGCCGCCCGCCCGCATCACCCACCGGCAAGATGAAGTTGCCCGCAACGGGGTCGATCTTGTCGGCCAGCTCGCGCGCCAGCATCACTTCGGCCTCGCCCGCCTCGCAGGTCCAGCCGTTGGCGTTGAACACCGCCGCCATACGCGTCGCGAGGGCAGGTTCGAGCGCGCTGCCAAGGCGGCTGAACGCGGTCAGCCGGCTATCCGCATCGGGCTTGGCCGAAACCAGCGCCGCGCAGTGCATCGCCGCGCGCCGTTCCGCCACGAAGGACTGGTTCAGGTTCATTGAACGATCAGGCTCCGGAAGTAGACCTTGTCCACGCCGCCGAAGCCTTCTTCCTCTTCGAGCACATCGTTGATCGCATCGACCATGCGCTGCTGCAGCCGTTCCTTGCCGACCTGGGTGGCAAACTCCATCTCGTCGGTGTCTGAAAGCTCGATCAGGATCTTCGAACGGATCGCCGTCTCGTGCTTCTTCAGCCACATCAGTACGCGTCCGTCACGCCGCGTGGAGGCAGCGAGGCCAAGCTGGACCATCGCCGGCGAACCGCGCAGGTTTGAGGTGAATTCGTTCTCGAAGTCGTAGTAGGCGGTGCGATATTCGCTGCCGCTCTCGCCGGGGACGTAGGCAGCATCGCCTTCACCCTCGCCCTCGGCGCTGGCATAGGGGTCTTCCTCGCCCTTCTCGACCAGCTTGGGGCCTTTTTCCTCCTGGGCCTCGGCATGGCCGCCGATGATGCCGGCCGCCATCAGGCCGAACACGCCGCCGCCACCGGCTGCCAGCATGACCAGCGGCACAACGATCTTGCCGATCAGGCCGCCCTTCTTGGCGCCCTCATCGCCCTCTTTCTTGTCCTTGCTCATTGCCGAATTCCCTTAGCTTTATGCCAGCACGCCGCGGCGGCTGCCCGATTCCGGGCCGCCGGCGGACCTGCCCGCCCCACTGTCAGAACCTGCTGCCTGTGATTGCGCGAATATGGATAATTGCGGATGTTCCGGTTCATACGTATTTTTACCTGACCCGCTGTTATGCCCCGCACTATTCTGCGGGTTTTCTCCCCCTGCGAGAGCGGCTTGCCCCTGCCCGTCGGAGCGCTGGCTGGCGGTCTGGTTTCCGTTGTTGCCCGTATTCTGGCCGGCGTTCTGGCCCGAGCTTTGCGCCGCGCCCGCCTGGGCCAGCGCCTGCCCCACGGCATGGCGCAGTTCGGTCGGGGCACCGGGCAGGTCGACGCTCAGCCGGTCATCACCGCGCAGGCCCACCGCCAGCGTCACCCGGCCAAAGTCGGGGTGGGTCAGTTCGATATGGCTACGCTCGGACCGCGCCGCGACGCGGGTTTCGATCAAGCGATCGACCAGCTGCGCCAGCGAGGTATCGGTGGGGCCGGACGGCGCTGCTCCGGTCGGATGCACGGGGGAAGATCCCGCTCGAACGGCAGAGCTGGTATCGACCAGCGACGAAGACGTGGCCTCTGCAGGCACGGCCTTGGCCGCCGCCGGTGCAGCTGCGAGGCACGCCTCACGCAATTCCTTAAGCGACTTCAGATCGCTCTTCTCACCACCATCCGCGCCGGCAAGCAGCTGGGCGGTCGAGGCCCCTTCGCGTGCGTCCTTGCCAGCGTCAGGTGCGAGAGCGACCTCGCCCAGCGTGGGCTGCGCAGCGGTGTTGTTCGGCTGGTGCGTGGGGGCGAGGATTGTCTGTTGTGCCTGCTCATAGGCCAGGCCCTGCGCACGGCCACCACGCAGCTGATCCAGCTCACCCGGACGCGGGGCCGCATCGTGCCGCAAGGGAGCGGGAGCAGCAGGGGTCTCAGGCATGTCGCCCGCGGCTGCAGCATCGTCACCCTCGACAAGCGCCGGATCAACTTCGAGGGGAGCCTTGTCAGTCACCGCGGCCTGCGCCGGAAGCGCAGCGGGAGCGACCAGCGCTACTTCGACATCTGCCACAAGGGTAATGACCTCGGCCCCCGCCTCGCCTTCGGTGGCTTCGCCCATGTCGAGATCGATCACCAAAGCGGGGTCGGCCTCACCGTCACCGGCAACCGGCAAACCCTTGCCGCCCTCCGGCAGCGCACCGGCAAGTGCCAGCCGTTCCCGCGCAAGCTTTGCCTGAAGCTGCAAATGCGCCTCGGCAGCCCCACGCACGACTGCAGTGGCAGGTTGTTCCGCTTGCAGCGTTGCACCGCCGTCATCCACCAGCGCCTTCTCAGGCTGCTCAGTGGAGGGCTGTCGCCGATCCGAGCTGGCCGTATTCGCCTGAGACGTGCGGGACTGCTGCGTATCAGAGGGGCGTGCACTGGGCCGAGACGCGCCGGACTGGGGCGAATTGGCCGATACCAGCCCCGCAAACTGGCCGTTATCGGAGGCATTGCCCCGCGAAGACGGCGATACAACGGAGTCGCTAGAAAGCTGAATTTGCGATGAAACCTGCATGGTCCCTCTCTGAGTTACTGAGAGACCCTATTCACGATCCGTGCCAATTCGCCGTCCGCCTGCAGAATTTTGTGTTTCGCGCGCTGCCAGGCGCTGTGCGGCTTGCTCGGCCAGCGCATCACGTCGCTCTTCGATCTGGTCGCGGCGGCGGCTGGCGATCCGCTCCTGCTGCATGCGCAATTGGGCGTGGCTCTGAGCGTACTCGGCCTGCTGCTCGACCGTCTGGGCGATTGCGCGCAGTCGGGAGCCCGAGGTGAGCCGACGGGCGAGATCGTCGCCGTAATCGACACGATCGCGCGGAATTTCGGTAGCCGCCAGCGCCCGGGCCCGCGCCGCAAGCTGTTCGCTGCGCTGCGCCGCCGACAGCGCCTGCGCGGCCTCCCCTGCGGCGCGCCGATGCTCGATCTCGCGCAGCCGCAGCATCCGCGCCATCAGCTTGGCGCGGCGTTTGTCGTTATTGCCCATGGCCGGTCATCGCGATGAGCTGGCCGACCGTCTCGTCGAAATCCGCACGCTCGCCGCGCTGCTGTCCGAGGAAATTCTCCACCTGCTTGTGCATGGCCATGGCGCGGTCGATATCGGCGTCGCGCCCCTGCTGGTAGGCGCCCATCAGCACCAGATCGCGGTTCGCTTCGTAACGCGCGACCAGCCCGCGCAGATCGCGCGCAGCCTTGCGATGTTGCTCACCCGCGACATCTTCCATCACACGGCTAAGCGAAGCGGAAATGTCGACCGCAGGATAGCGCCCGTTCTGCGCAATCTCGCGACTGAGCACGATGTGCCCGTCGAGAATGGCCCGCGCAGTGTCGACCACCGGGTCGTTGTGATCGTCACCGTCGGCCAGCACCGAATAGATGCCAGTGATAGAGCCGCCCGACTTCGCAGAATTGCCCGCGCGTTCGACCAGCTTGGTGATGGTCGCCAGAGCAGACGGCGGATAGCCGCGCGCCGAGCCGTTTTCGCCCAGCAACAGCCCGATCTCGCGCGCAGCATGGGCAACGCGCGTGAGGCTGTCGAGCACCAGCAGCACCTTCAGCCCCTGCGCGCGATAATACTCGGCAAGGCTGGTGGCGAGCATCGCCCCGCGTAGCCGCAGGTTGGGTGCATGGTCGGCCGGAACCGCCACCAGCGCGGTGCGCCGGGCGGTCTCGCCGCGCATATGGCGGGCAACGAAATCAGATACTTCGCGCGCGCGTTCGCCAATCAGTCCGAGCACCACGACATCGGCCTTGGCCCCTTGCGCGATCATGTCGATGAGCACCGACTTACCCACGCCCGAGCCCGCGACAATGCCCATGCGCTGCCCCACACCCATGGTGCAGGTGGCGTCGATGGCGCGAATGCCGGTGACGAAATGTTGCTCGACGCTCGACCGTTCCAAAGCACCGCTGCGCTCGCCGCCCGAAGGCCACCATTCGCGCGCGGCTACCGCATCTCGGCCGTCGATCGGATGGCCAGTGCCATCGACGGCACGGCCAAGAAAACTCGGCCCGACCGGCAAGGCACCGGGACGGCCAAACGGATGAACAAAGGCCCCCGGACGCAGCAGCACCGCGTCGCCCAGCAAGCTCATCAGCGTGCGGCCGTTGCGAAAGCCGATCACTTCGGCGGTATGCGAGCGCGCATGGCCGTGGCCGATGGTGCACAGCGAGCCGACCGGCAGCGACAGCCCTGTCACTTCGATCATGGTCCCGTCGCAGGCGCTCACCTTGCCATAGCGGCGCGGTGACAGATCAAGCGTCGTGCCGTCGGCGCGAATCGTTTCGAGCAGGTTCAGCACGAGATCAGCACTGCCCCACGGCTTCGCGAATGGCATCGGCCCAGCTTGGCGGGCCATCCTCGATCCCGCCATCGGCAGTCTCGATCCGAATACAGCCCGGCAGCAGCGAGGGATCTTCCTCCAGCACCAACCCCGGCGCGACCAGGCGTTCGACCGCCTCCTTGTCCGCCGGGTTAAGCCGGATGCGCCGCTCATCCGCCGCGCGCATCAGCATCGAGGCGGCCTTCTCCACCCGCCGAGCGAGCAGTTCGTGATCAAGCGCGAAAGGCGCGACCGTCTGTTCGCACAGCGCCACAACCGTCTCGCGCAACATGGAGCGCAACCGTTCGCCCTCGTCGATCGCCTGCTCGGCCAGCTCGCAGCCTAGCCCTGCATAGCGCGCCTCGAGTTCGGCAAGCTTCATTTCGTACTCGCCGCGCGCGCGGGCCTGGCCCTCCTCCGCCCCGCGGGCGAAAGCTTCTTCAAGCGGATCGGGCTGCGGCTCTTCAGCGACTGGTTTTTCGACCGGCGGCGGCGCGCCGCGGCCAAACCGGTTGTCAGTTGAAAATCCAGCGGGGGCGAGCGCAAGCAGGGCGCGGCTAGACATAGTCTTCGTCACCGTCGCCAAGAATGATCGTGCCATCGGCGATCAGCCGTTTGGCCACCTCGATAATGCGCTTCTGCGCCGCGTCCACATCGGCAAACTTGAGGCGACCACGTGTTTCGATCTCGTCCTTGAGGCCATCGGCCGCACGGCTCGACATGGCGCGGAAGAACACGTCGCGCTGCGTCTCGTCGATCCCCTTGAGCGCATCGATAAGCAGGTCGGAATCGACCTCGCGCAGCAGCGCGCCCATCGCCTGCGGATCGAGCACGAACAGGTGCTCGAACTTGAACAGCTCGCTTTCGATCTGCTTGTACAGCGCCTTGTCGCGCTTGTTGATGACCGGAAGGATGCGCTTTTCGGCAGCCTTGCCCGCGCTGTTGATGATTTCGGCCACTTCGCGAACACCGCCAAGGCGCAGCGGCATGGTGCCGAAGCTTTCAGTGATGCGGTTTTCCAGCAGCTCTTCGAGCATGGTCAGTGCCGAGGGCGCGACCGGGCCAAGCGTGGCCACGCGGTGCACGATCTCGGGCTGATCTTCTTCGGGCAGACCTGCCAGAACCTGCGCTGCCACCATCGGATCGAGTTGCACCAGCAGCACGGCAATGGTCTGCGGAAATTCGTCGGCCACCAGCTTCAGGATGATTTCGGGTTCGAGCCAGCGCGCGATTTCGAGCGCGGTCGGCCCGCGCGGCTCATCCACCACGATGCGGCGCATCACGCCGTCGGCACGGATCGCGCCAACCGCGCTGGTCATGACCGAGCGAACCTTGTCCATGCGGCCTTCGGCGGGCATCACCCGCTCACTGGCGGCCTGGGCGAAGTCGCGGATTGCCTCGCTCACGCGGTCCTCCGCAATCTCGCCGAGATCGCACATGTTCTGGCCAAGCAGGGCGAGCTCCTCGGGCGTCAGCCGCGAGAGCAAGGCGCTGGCCTCGTCGTCGTCCATCAGCAGCACCATCAGGGCTGCATTGGCGGCCTGGGGGTGAGTGAGCGCGGTCATGCTGCTGCTGCCTCGTCAGGTTCGGCTGCCGGCGGAACTTCACGCAGCATCCGGCGCAGCGCCTGCAGCGCATCATCCGGCTGTTCGCGGGTGATGCGGCGGGCCAGCTCGATCTGCTGGGTGAGCGCCTCGTTATCCGAAGGGCTAGCGAAGTCGGCGCTGCTGGGCAGCAGTACCGGGCGTTCCTCTTTGGGCAGAGCTTCGCCCTCGCCGTCCTCGTCGCTTTCTTCTGCGTCGTCCGCTGCCTCCTCATCGTCTTGACGGGACTTGGCAGCGCGGGACGGATCGAGCCGGTTGCTCACTGTCTTCAGCAGCGGGCGCACGGCCAGCAGCAAGACGAGCACGACCGAGAGCAGTGCAACCACGTTGCGCAGAATGGTGGCGAACCAAGGCGTTTCCCAGAACGCCGGCTCATCCATTTCGGCCGGGTTGAATGCGCGCGTGCGCACAGTCACGATGTCGCCCCGCTGGGGATCGGCACCGACGGTGGCCGCGACCAGTTCCTCGATCTTTTTCAATTCCTGCTCGGGGTTGTCGCCCAGCGCAGACTCGTCAACCGCAACGGCCACCGACAGGCGGCTCATCGCACCAGGACGCGTGCTGGTGACCGAAACCTCGCGGCCAACATCGAAGGTGCGGCTGGCATTGCTGGCGCCGTTGCGCATGCCGCCCCCTGCCGCCTCGGTGCCCTCGGGCGCGCGATCGGCGGCCTGAGCATCGGCGGGCGGGATATTGGTGGTGGCACCGGGGACGCCCGCGGCAAGCGCCTGTTCGGCCTGTGTCGTTTCACTTACCGTTTCAGAGCGAACAACGCCCTCGGGCTCGTAGCTTTCGCGCGCGCGGGTCTGCTCGTTCATGTCGAGGCTGACCTGCACTTCGGTCGAGAAAGCATTTTCGCCCACCACCGGGGTAAGCAACTGGATCACCTGCTCGCGCAGCTTGGCTTCGGTGCGGGCCTGAAGATCGAGGCCATCCATGTCCGGGTTGGAAGGATCGGACAGCAGCGAGCCGTTCTGATCGACAATCCGTACGCGATCGGGCGTGAGCCCCACCACCGACGCGGCAACCAGGTTCGCGATTGCGCCGACCTGCGACTGGGTCAGCGAATTGCCGCGCGTCAGGCGCAACATCACCGAAGCGGTGGGATCGCCGTTCTCCCGCACGAACACCGACTTGTCGGCCTTGGCGAGATGGACGCGCACCGTCTCGACCCCGTCGATCTCGGCGATGGTCAGTTCCAGTTCGCGCTCCTGCGCGGCGCGCAGCCGGTCGCCCTCAAGCGTGCGGCTCGCCCCCATCGGCAGCGAATCGAGCATCTGCGAGCCGCTTTCGGGCATCGACAGCGCGCCCTGCGAGGCGACCGTCATCCGCGCGCGATAGAGTTCGTCTTCGCCGACCATCACCGCACCGGTGCCCGGATCGATCTCGTAGGAAATCCCGGCCTGATCGAGCGCGGCGGCAACTTCCGCCCGCTCGCCATCGCCGAGCGAGGAATAGAGTGTGCGCTGCGGTGCAGGGACGACCAGCGACCAGGTCAGCGCAGCAAGGCCAAGGCCCGCTGTGCCGATAAACCACGGCAGCATTTTCTTCACCGCAGGCTGAGCAATAAAGCCCTTCACCTGCGCCACAGGCCCTGCAGCCGGCTCCATCGTAAGCGAGCTGTTTGGCGTGGCGGGAACGAGATCAGCCATCTAGCCTAGACCCCCATCCGCATGATTTCTTGGTACGCGCTCAAGAGCTTGTTGCGCACCTGCAACGTGGCCTCGAAGGCAACGCCAGCTTCCTGGCGCGCCAGCATCACCTTGGCCACATCCTGGGTTTCGCCGCGAGCATAGGCTTCGGAAACCGCCGAGGAGCGCTGCTGCGCATCGTTGACCGAGGACAGCGCCTCCTTGAGCGTGTCGCCGAAACCGCCGCCTTGAGCCGGAGCGTCGGTCGGAACCGCGCTCTGTGCCTGCTGGCCTTGTTGCAGTTCTTTAAGAAGGCGCGACTTTTCCAGCATGGCATCGCGCATGGCGATAACCTGCTGGACGCTCGCGCCGCTTCCACCACCGACTGGATTCACGAGACGGCTCCCATGTCCATTCCGGCCTCACGATAGGAGGCAAGGCGATAGCGCAAGGTGCGCTCCGAAATGCCCAGCCTGCGGGCAGCTTCGATCCGCTTGCCGTTGCATTCCTTCAGCGTATCGATGATCGCACGCGCTTCCGAAAGCTTGACGATGTTCGAGAGCTTCGGATCTTCCTCAGAGGCCTCCGGTGCAGGCACTTCCCGCACCGAATTAAGCCGCGCGGGCGCATCGAACACGATGTGCTCGGGGCCGATTTCCTCGCAGCCGCCAGCCAGCACCAGCGCGCGGCGCATGACGTTCTCCAGCTCGCGCACATTGCCTGGCCAGGTATGCAGGCGCAGCATCGCAAGCGCCCCCATGCCGATCCGGTGCGGACCGCGCGCGGGATCGGCATGGCGCAGCAGCATCGCGCAGGCGAGCGGAGCGATGTCACCCGGCCGCTCGCGCAGCGGGGCAAGATGAATGGGGAAAACATTGAGGCGATAAAACAGGTCTTCGCGGAACCGGCCCTCGGCCACCTCGGTGGGAAGATCGCGGTTGGCGCAGGCGACGATGCGGACATCGACCTTTACCGGCCGGGTCGCGCCGACGGGCAGAACTTCGCCTTCCTGCAGCGCACGCAGCAACTTGGCCTGCAGGCCGATCGGCATTTCGGCAATCTCGTCGAGCAGCAGCGTGCCGCCGTCCGCCTCGCGGAACAGGCCACTGCCGCCCGCGCTGGCGCCGGTGAAAGCGCCCTTCTGGTGGCCGAACAACATGGCCTCCAGCATGGTCTCGGGAATGGCCGCGCAGTTGACCGCGATAAAGGACTTGCTCGAACGCGGACTGGAATCGTGGATGAAGCGGGCGAGCACTTCCTTGCCGGCGCCGGTCGGGCCGGTCAGCAGTGCGGGAACATCGGTCTTGGCCAGCCGGTCGGCCAGCGCATAGATCGACAGCGAATGCGGGTCGGCAGAGATCGGGGCGCGCATACCGTGCGCAGCGATCCGGGCGATCAAGCCGGCCAGCGCGAGCTCGCACGAAGGGTCGCTGTAGACGAAGGCACCGTTGCGGCTCATGTCCTGCATGATCGACAGATCGGCGCGGGCCACAGCAATGCTATCCGCACCGGCAGCTTCGGGCTCGTCCACGTCGCAAAGCGTGACCGGGTTGGTCAGGAAGAGCGAAGAACGCACCCCGGCCAGCCGCCCGGCGAGCGACGCATGTTTTTTTTCGAACCCCTGCGAAACACTAAGTCTGCTCACGAAACCCCCAACGCATTAACCATCCCGTCCAGTCGCCGTTTGCCCGGCGGACGTCCAAATACGCGTTACTTAAGACCACGTAGTAATACCTATATGTCGGCGGCACCGGTCTGCCGGTCGCCGCTTAAAAACGGCAGAATCGCGCCGGTCTGTGCTTTGCCTGCCGCGCAGATCGTCGGGGCGGCACATGAGTTCATACCTACCGGAGAACCTCAAATGAACGTCATCAACACCAATATCGGCGCGATCCGCGCCACCAACGCCTCGACCGCGGCCAGCAAGATGCTGGGCAGCTCGATGGAGCGTCTGTCGACCGGCAAGCGCATCAACTCCGCCAAGGACGACGCCGCCGGCCTCGCGATTGCCACGACCATGACCTCGCAGGTGCGCGGCATGAGCCAGGGCATCCGCAACGCCAACGACGGCATTTCGCTCGCCCAGACGGCTGAAGGTGGCCTCAACGAAGTCACCAACATGCTGCAGCGTGTTCGCGAGCTGGCCGTGCAGTCGGCTTCGGGCACCTACCAGCAGTCGGACCGTGACGCGATGCAGGCGGAAGTCACCGCGCTGACCTCGCAGATCGACTCTGCCCTCACCGACACCAAGTTCAACGGCAACGCGCTGTTCTCGAAGACCTCGGGCACCGACGTGACCTTCTCGATCCAGACCGGTGCGAACTCGGGCGAGACCGTGACGCTGACCTCGAAGGGCATCGACGGCACGAAGATCGACGCTTCGGCGCTCGACGTGACGTCCTCCGCCAACGCTGCCACGACGATGGGCAACGTTGACGATGCTCTTGCTTCGGTGAACGCCACCCGCGCTTCGCTGGGTGCCGGCCAGAACCGTCTTGAGAGCGCCATCAACAACCTCAACGACAACATCACCAACCTGTCGGAAGCGCGCAGCCGCATCGAAGACGCCGATTACTCGGCCGAAACGACCAAGCTCGCCAAGTCGCAGATCCTGAGCCAGGCCTCGACCGCGATGCTGGCCCAGGCCAACCAGAGCCAGCAGAACGTCTTGTCGCTGCTGCGCTAAGACTTTCCACCGCCGTTCCGCAAACGGCGCCCCAACGGGGCCCCGGTATCCATCTGGATGCCGGGGCCCTTTGCGTTGGAGAAAGGGATTGGTTCGGGTCCTTTCCATGCCACCCCAAATATAAGGCAGCTCTTACATCGCGATGATCCCGCGTCTGTGGGTGACTGCATAGAAGCGCAGAAATTAACCCGCAGGCACAAAAAAATGGCTGCCCGCCAAAGCGGCAAAAGGCGGCAAAATCTTGCCGCCCAGACGGCAAGATTTTGCCGCATTTATGCCAGAAAAATCGTTTTAATTCCTAATCTTAGGCGTGATTGCGAAAAATATTCTTGGCAATTTAGGGACTTGTCGATTCTTGGCCCCTGGTGGGTCTGACAGCTCTTAAACTCCGCCTCGAAATGCCGGTCTGGTTAACAAGCTGCCGTGGAAAAGTTGGGGCGGCGAAATCGACACAAGATTTGCGGAGATCAGTCATGAACGTCATCAACACCAATATCGCCGCTATCCGGGCGAGCAATGCTTCAACCTCGGCCAGCAAGATGCTGGGCAGTGCGATGGAGCGCCTGTCGACCGGCAAGCGCATCAACTCGGCCAAGGACGACGCCGCCGGCCTCGCCATTACCACTACAATGACCTCGCAGGTGCGCGGCATGAGCCAGGGCATTCGCAACGCCAACGACGGCATTTCGCTCGCCCAGACCGCTGAAGGCAGTCTCAACGAAGTCACCAACATGCTGCAGCGCGTTCGCGAGCTGGCCATCCAGTCAGCTTCGGGCACCTACCAGCAGTCGGACCGTGACGCGATGCAGTCGGAAGTCTCTGCGCTTACCCAGCAGATCGACGACGTGCTGACCACCACCAGCTTCAACGGCAATAACCTGTTCTCGAAGGTATCGAGCACTGACCTCACCTTCGACATCCAGACTGGCGCCAATGCGGGCGAAAAGATCACGCTGACTTCGAACGGTATCGACGGCGCGCTGATCGACGCCTCGGCGCTCGACGTGAGCACCACAGCGCTGGCCGGCACGACGATCAACAACGTCGATGCTGCGCTGACCTCGATCAACTCCACCCGCGCCGGGCTCGGTGCCGGGCAGAACCGTCTCGAGAGCGCGATCAACAACCTCAACGACAACATCACCAACCTGTCCGAAGCGCGCAGCCGCATCGAAGACGCCGACTATTCGGCCGAAACGACCAAGCTCGCCAAGGCTCAGATCCTCAGCCAGGCCTCCACAGCGATGCTGGCACAGGCCAACCAGGCCCAGCAGAACGTCCTCTCGCTGCTGCGTTAAGACCGAAAGCTTCACCCCGCCAGCCAAGG
Organism: Erythrobacter sp.; assembly: GCA_027311945.1. Taxonomy (GTDB): domain Bacteria; phylum Pseudomonadota; class Alphaproteobacteria; order Sphingomonadales; family Sphingomonadaceae; genus Alteraurantiacibacter. Next base: position 341,523 of record DAICXZ010000030.1, on the reverse strand, counting down.
GCGGAGTGACTCAAGGCCCCGGCATCCCACTGTGGATGTCGGGGCTTTTTTTGCTGGCGAAAGGCGGCCATTCCCAAGCGGGTTCCGGCCCGGGCCTTCCAGTTCACCCAAGACGCCCCGCCAAAGCCCTCTACCCACGTCCGCCGAGCGGAGAGAACAATGGTACGGGGTGCAGGCAAAGAGCGGCAGCACAAGGCCAGGCCCCTGCACTTTCGTTTTGATGTGGGCAAGGCGCGCGTGCTCGCTTGAGCTCCGCTTGAAACGATCTGCTCAGCCCTATCGAAAGTCGTCTGCGTCTTGGACAGGTCGCCGCGCCTAACAGCGGCTCGCAGACGGCTAGTGGTCGAACCTCCACGCTCGGGTAGGACCTTGTGGTTCAGCTTCGTCCCGGTCCGCTCGTGCACGGGCTGTTCAACGCCAGCCATGGCTCCGCCCCGCTTGCCAGGAAGAGGACAGACCCTTCTCCCCAAGCGCGCCTTGCACACCTCATTCACGCTGCGCCGCGCACTGCAGGCGGTGTTTATTGGCTGTGGGCCTTAGCCGTATCGAAGACAGCAGCTGCTGCGCCCCGCACGATGCGAAGCGCAGCTAGCAGACGTTGGTCTGTTCACTTCGGGAGGATGCAGGCGATAAGACCCGCAGTCAAAGCGACGCGCGGGGTTTAGTCCGCCACGGTGATCGAAATGCGCCGGTTGCGCGGATCGGTCTTGTCGTCGGCGATCAGCGGCTCGCGATCGGCCACGCCTTCGATGCGGCGGAACCGCCCCTGCGGCACGCCCTCACGCAGCAGGGCCTGCCGGGTCGCCTCGGCGCGGCCAGCCGACAGCGTCCAGTTGTTGACCTGCCGACTGTCGCGGAACGCCAGAGAATCGGTATGCCCGCGCACCACAAGCTCGCCGCTGCTGCCCGCAACGACATCGCCCAGGGCGTCGATCAGCATGCGCGCATCGGGGCTAAGCACCGTGGTGCCGAGCGAGAACATCGAGAAGTCGGCATCGTCGACCAAGTCTATCCGTACGCCCTCGGTCGTATCGACCATGCGCACCTGCTTGAGCAGGCGGCGGGCATTGGCCTGCTCGGCCAGCTTTTCCTCAAGCTGGGCACGCATGGCGCTGGCGGTGTTCTTGGCCGCCGCCGCACCCTCCTTCGGGCCGCCCGTAGCGTCGCGCGGAATGGTCAGCGACTTGGTGCCGGTCTGCCCGGCGCGGTGGGGATAGTTATCGACCGAGGTCAGCGATTCGCCGCCCATCAAGCCGTCCGAGCCGGCCGACTTCTCGCGATAGTTGACGAGCGTCGGAGTGAAGTAATCGGCAATGCCCTTGCGCTGCTCCTCGGTCGTCGCGCCGAGCAGCCACAGCATCAGGAAGAACGCCATCATCGCGGTCACGAAGTCGGCATAGGCCACCTTCCATGCACCGCCGTGATGGCCGCCCTCGACCACCGTCACCTTTTTGACGATGATTGGGCGGACCGGTTCCTCGGCCTTGCCGCGCGCCATCTTATCTGCCCCTCAGAGCGTCGAGCAGTTCGCTAAGGCCGGGACGGAAGTCGTGTCCAAGACCCGAGCGCGCGCTTTCCACCACCAGCGGCTGCGGGTGCCCGTTGAGGCTGGCGATGATGACCTGCTTGACCGCCTGGAAGATCTGCTGATCGGCTTCGATCACCTGCTTGAGGCGGCTCGCCATCGGGCCAACCAGACCATAGGCGAGAAACACGCCCAGGAAGGTGCCGACCAGCGCCGAGCCGATCATGCCGCCAAGGATCTCCGGCGGTTCATTGATTGCGCCCATGGTCTTCACGATGCCGAGCACGGCCGCGACGATCCCCAGCGCGGGAAGCGCGTCGGCCGTCGTCTGCAGGTTGTGCTGCGGCTCGCTCATCTCGTGGAACGTGTTCTTCATGGCGTTATCCATCACGTCTTCCACCGCGTTCACGTCGAGCGTGCCCGAGGATACGACGATCAGCGTCAGAGTGTCGCAGATAAGGCCGGTGAGCGGTTCGTTGGCAAGGATTGCCGGATACTCGGCAAAGATCGTGCTGCTCGACGGATCGTTGACGTGGCTTTCGAGCGCCACCGGACCTTCGGTCTTCAGCATCTTCATCAGCTTGCTGGTGAGTGCGATAGCGTCGATATGGTCCTTCTTGGTGTGGCGCGGACCTTTGAAAACTTTGGAGAATGATCCCGCGACGGCCTTCACCTCGTGCATGGAGTTGCCGATGATGAGCGCGCCGACGGCGGCGCCTATGATCATCAGCCCCTCGAACGGCAGGGCGTGCAGCACCGGGCCCATTGAGCCGCCGGCGAGGATAAACCCGCCGAAGACGCAGCCCAGCAGCACAGCGATCCCGATACCTGCATTCATGTCGTAGGTTCCCTTTGTCCCCGAACTCTTGGTGTCAGCGCAGCTGGTCGAACAGCGAGAGGCCGCTCAGCTTCACGAAGCTGGCCTGGCTCGCCTCCAGAACTGTCAACATTTCCTGCAGCCGCGTGTAGGTGGTGGCGAAGTCAGCCCCGCCCACGGTCTCGCGATCCTGGGCAATCATTTCTTCCGACACCGTGCGGCGGTCGTCCATGGTTTCGACCCAGGCCATGCGCGTGCCGATCACCGTCTGCGCGGTGGTCGCTTTCTGAAGCCCGGGGTCAAGCGCGGCCAGCGCATCGTCAGCGGCCGTCACCGCGCCTGCACCACCTGCATTGAGCGCCGCAGCGAGGGTTCCCAGCACAGCAAACAGGTCAGTCGCGCCCGAGGGGCCGTTGAACGAGAAAACGTCAGGACCGACAAGCGACCGTTCGACAGTCTGCCCATCGCCAAGCTCTGTCACCTGGGCATTGGCGCTGCCGACATAGGACACAACGCCTGCGGTCTCGACATAGGCTGGCCCTGAAATGGCGCCGCCGAAGAGGCTCTCGCCCTCGCCATCGACGGTATTGCCAAGGGCGATGAGATTGCCGCGCAACTCCTCGATTTCCGTGGCGATCGCCTTGCGGTTCTCGTCGGTGAGCGTAGTTGAAGCGGCTTGCAGTGCAAGGTCGCGCGCGCGCACGATCGAACTGGTGATCGAGCTGAGCGCCGAGTCGGCAAGGCTGAGGCTGGTCTTGGCACGATCGGAATTGCGCTGGTCGATCTCGGTCAGCCGCTCGCGCCGCGAGAGGCTCCGCAGTTTGGCTGCCGCCAGCGGGTCTTCCGACGAACGGGTCAGGCGCTCACCCGAACCGACCTGCACTTGCAAATCTTCGGCCTGCTTGCGCAGTGACGAGAGCTGCTGGTTAGCGCGCTCGTAAAAGGCGGAGGTACTCACGGTAACCATCAGCGAAGCTCCAGCAAGGTATCGAAGATATCGGAGGCCACCTGCATCACCCTGCTAGAGGCCTGAAACGCCTGCTGGTAGCGCACGAGATTGGCGGCTTCCTGATCGAGGTCGACCCCGCTCTGCTGATCGAGCGCGATGCGGGAAGACGCAGCGATCGCATCAAGCGCCTCGCTGGTCACCTTCTTGCCTGCAACCTGGGCGGAAACCGAAAAGACGAGGTTGCTTACATCCTGCGCATGGCCATTGGTTTCCATGGCCGTGCGCAGCGCCGCAAGATTGCCTGCATTGGTGCTGCCTGCTGGCGAACCGGCTGGAGCCGTGGCAAGCCCATCACCATTGGTGAAGGCGAGCTGCATATCGCCAGCACCGGTGCCCGCAAACAAAGGCTGGCCGGTCGTTCCATCCAGTGCTGCGCCGTTGCCCTGGGCTGTATTCACCGTGCTCATGATGTCGTTCGCGAGCGTATCGAGGCTAGAGCGCGTATCGGCCATCGCCTCCAGAGCCAGCTCCTTGCCCGCCAGTGAACCGCCCCCCAGCAAAACGGCGGTGCCGCCGACATCGAAGGTCAGTGTCCCGTCGGCAGCTGTGGTCACGCCGAGCGCCGTGGAACTGCCGCCGTCAACGATCAGCTCTCCCGCAGCGCCGCCTGCGCGAACTTCGACCTGACCGATGGCGTTGAACGAGGTCTGCAAGTCCACCTTTTGCGAGAGCTTTTCCAGTAGGCCATCGCGCTGGTCGAGCAGCGTTGCCCGCTCGCTGGTGCCTTCGCCGGTGCGACCGATGCGCAGGTTGATGCGCGCCAGCTCGCCGGTCATGATGTTGACTTCCTCGACCTCGCCCTCGGCCTCGAATTGCAGGCCCTTGGCCGCGGCATCGAGACTGTCGTCGGCGATACGGAAGCTGCCCGCCACATTGCTGGCAGCCGATATCACCGCTGCGCGCAGCGACGGATCGGTGGGATCGGAAGCAAGCTCACTGAGCGATGCCTCGAAGTCGACCAGAAGGTCGTAAACCCGCGCGCCTTCCACGGCGCTCTCGATATTTTCCAGCCCGTTAAGCTCGGCAGCAGCACGCGAGGAATCGCTGGATGTGCGGCGCACTTCGGCCTGGCGGAACAGGTCGGCATTGCGGTGGATGGCCGAAATGCGCGCGCCCGACAGCGAGATATCGCCCGGACGCATCGCAATGCTCGAGGCCGAAACCTCCGAGGCGAGCACCGACCGGCGGACATAGCCCTCGGTCGAGGCATTGGCGATGTTGTTGGCCGTGATCTCGAGCGCGCCGCGTGCGACCTTGGTGCCCGAAAGACCGACCGTGAGCATATCGGCTGCCATGGCTTAGCCCTCCTCGCCTGCGGCATCAGGGTTGAGATGGCGCGCCAGCTGGGCTTCGATCTGCGTGGCAAGACCGATGGTGCCCGTAGCGGCCGCAATTTCAGCGAAGCGCGCATCGCGCATCTCGCGGAAGGTGTCTTCCCCCGATGAACCGAACAGGTCTTCCCCGCCGAAGTCGGCCTGGGCCGCGGTCGCCAGCATGTGGCGCAGGAATACTGCCTCGAACCCCTCGGCGACCTCTCGCAACTGCGCGGCATCATCGGCCGAGGTTGTCTCGGCCGAGGGATTCAGGGCGAACTGCGCCCTCAGCGTGGGGAGCGAGAAATCGGTTGGGGGCGAGAGGTCCATCAGATCACCACCATTTCGGCCTTGAGCGAGCCAGCCTGCTTGAGCGCTTCGAGAATCGCGACCAGATCGGCCGGCGTAGCGCCAAGCGCGTTGAGAGCATCGACCACCTCGGCGAGCGAAGCGCCCGGATCGAACATGGCGATGTGGTTGGGCGGCTGCTCGATGCTGATCGTGCTGTCGGGCTCAACCGCCGTGCGGCCATTGGCGAAGGGAGCAGGCTGGACCACCATCGGGTCTTCCTCCACCCGCACCACCAGCGAACCATGGCTGATCGCGGCCGGCGCAAGGCGCACCGCCGAGGAAATCACCACCGTGCCGGTGCGTGAGTTGACCACCACCCGCGCCGCTGCTTCGGCGGGTGAAATCGGGATCATCTCGATATCGGCCATCAACGAGGCGCGTGCATCGGCACCCTCGGGCAGGCGCAGCGCAAGCGTCACGCCATCCTCCACCGAAGCGATGGCGGGATAGCGCGAGTTGATCGCATCGCGCACGCGCGAAGCGGTAAGGAAGTCGGCCTGATGCAGGTTGAAGCGCAGGATCGGATCAACATTGAAGCCGCTCGCCACCGCTCGTTCGACGCTGGCCCCATCGGGAATGCGGCCCACGGTCGGCACGTTCACGGTAAGGCTCGAACCATCCGCGCCCGTCACGCCGAGGCCGCCCACGGCGAGATTGCCCTGCGCCATGGCGTAAATCTCGCCATCGGCACCATAAAGCGGGGTCATGACCAATGCGCCACCGCGCAGGCTGGTGGACTTGCCGATCGTCGAAACGGTGATGTCGATGCGCTGGCCCGGTTTCGCGAAGGCGGGCAGATCGGCAGTGATCATCACCGCCGCCGCGTTCTTCAGCGAGGGGTTCACACCCGGCGGCAGCTGCAGGCCGAACCGGCCCGACACACCGCGCATGGCCTGAGTGAGATAGGCAAAGCCATCGTCGCCCGTGCCATCAAGGCCGACGACGATACCGTAGCCGGTCAACTGGTTGGAACGCACCGACTGGAACGTGCCGAGATCGCGCACTCGCTCGGCCTGTGCCGGAGTGGCAAGACCCAGCGCCAGGAAAGCGGCAGCGAAGAGAGCAAAGAGGCGCGCCATCAGAACGGGCTCACCATGGTGAAGAACTGGCTGAGCCAGCCGGGACGCGAGGCGCGCTGGAAGTGGCCGCTGCCCGAATAGGCGATCTGCGCGTCGGCGACGCGGCTCGAAGCGATGCGGTTATCGGCGTCGACATCGGCCAGGCGGATAAGACCAGCAAGCTGGATCCATTCCTCACCCTGACTGAAATTCATCAGCTTTTCTCCGCGAATGCGCGCCACACCATTGGGCATCACCTCGGCAATGGTGACTGTGATGGTGCCGGTCAGCGAATTGGTCTGGCTGGCATCGCCCCCTCCAGAGAACGACCCGGACGCGCCAGAATTAATATTGCCGGGGTCAAACGAGAACGGCCCGATCGCAGGCGGCGAAATGTCGATGCTGCCCTGGCGGTCGGAACTGGCCGACGTGTCCTTGGTCGACTGGGTGCGTTCGGTTAACACCACGGTAACCAAGTCACCTACCCGCGCGGCACGCTGCCCATAGTGCAGCGGCGCATAGCCGGCGTAGGTCGAGAAGATTGCGCCATTGGCAGGTGCGACAATCTGCTCCACCGGCGGCGGCGGCGCGAGGGTGGCCGAATAGCCGCTTGGGCGCGAGGTGGCGCAACCCGAGACCATGAAGGCGCAGCAAAGCGCGGAAAGTGCAATCTTGTTCATCTGTCGCCTCACAGCGTCTGGTTGGCGTTGCGCAGCATCTCGTCGACCGCGCTGACCATCTTGGAATTGATTTCGTAGGCGCGCTGCGCCTCGATCATGTCGACCAGCTCTTCCACCACGTTGACGTTGGAAGCTTCGAGCATGCCCTGGCGGACATTGCCGCGGCCGTTTTCGCCAGGAGCCCCAAGCTGAGCGGGGCCGGATGCGGCGGTCGGGGTAAGGAAGTTGTCGCCAATGGCGCGAAGGCCAGCCGGATTGGTGAACTGCGCGACCTGGATCGTGCCCAGTTCCTGCGCCTCGTTCTGACCCGGCAGCATGGCCGAGACGATCCCGTCCTGCGACACCGTGACAGCCTGCGCCCCTTCGGGGATCTGGATCGCCGGTTGCAGCGGATAGCCCTGCTGGGTGACGATCTGCCCCTCGGATGACAGCGTGAAATTGCCCGCGCGGGTATAGCCAAGCTCGCCGCCCGGCAGCTGGACCTCGAAGTAGCCGTCACCGTCGAGCGCGAAGTCCAGCCCGTTACTGGTGCCGTTGAGTGCGCCCTGCGTCATGATCTGGCTGGTCGACTGAATGGAGACGCCGGTGCCAAGGTTGAGGCCCGTCGCATAGGCGGTCTCGCCCGAGCTGCGGGCACCGCCCACACGGACGTCCTGATAGGCGAGCGTTGCAAAGTTTGCGCGGTCGCGTTTGAAACCGGTGGTGCCGACGTTCGCCAAGTTGTTGGCGATGACGCGCATGCGCGCATCCTGAGCTTCGAGCCCGGTGCGTGCGACCTGTAGTGCGGAAACTGGCATTGCTTGTATCCCCTATTGTCGTCAGTCCGGCCGGATCAGGCCAGACGCATCAGCGACGCGCCGCTCTCGTCGAGCTCCTTGGCGGTCGCGACCAGCTTGGTTCGCATGTCGAAGAGACGCTGCTGGTCGACCAATTCGACCAGTACTTCCGTCAACTTCACGTTGGATTGTTCGAGATATCCGGTTTTTACCGTAGCTGTGAGGTCAGCAGGCAACACTCCGCCGCCCTCGACCCGGAACAGGTTATCGAGCCCTTTGGTGACCTGACTGCCAACCGGATTGGCGAGCTTGATCCGCCCGATTTCTGCGGGTGGCGCAGCGGGCGTGGCGGGATTGCTCACGGTCACCGTGCCATCGGGCGCGATGGCCATGTCACCTCCGGGAGGGACCGTAATCGGGCCCTGATCGCCAAGAACCGGGCGCCCCTCTCCGTTAACCAATAGTCCGCTGCCCGAAAGCGTCAGATCGCCCCGGCGCGTATAGGCTTCGGAACCGTCTTCGGCCTGCACCGCGATCAGCGCATCGCCATCGATCGCAAGGTCCAGCGAGCGCCCGGTGAGCGTCATCTCGCCCTGGCTCATGTCGGCCCCGCGCACGGCGCTGCTCTGCATGGCGCGGGTTTCGAGCGAGCCATTGCGGCTTTCCACCGTGACCGCCCGCGCATCCATCAATTCGGCGCGAAAGCCGATAGTCTCGGCATTCGCCATGTTGCTGGCGAGCACACGCTGCTTCTCCATCGAAGAGCGCATGCCCGAAAGCGCGGAGTAGATCAGGCGGTCCATCGGTCAGCCTCAGGTGCGCAGGTTGATGACGGTTTGACTGATCTGGGTCGCCGTATCGATCGCCTTGGCATTGGCCTGGAAGTTGCGCTGAGCAGTGATCAGACCGACCAGTTCCTCGGCAATGTCGACGTTGGAACGCTCGAGCGAACCCGACATCAGGCTGCCGTAGAGGCCCACGCCCGGCTCTCCCAGTGTGGCAGGGCCGGAAAGGCCGCTGGACTGCCAGTTCGACGAACCGACCTGCTTGAGGCCGGTCGGTGTGGTGAAGCTGGCCAGAGCCACCTTGCCGATCACTGCAACCGAACCATCGGCGTAGCCGGCGTTGACGTTCCCGTTCTCGCTCACGGTTACCGAAACGAATTCCGATCCGGCGCCGTTCGTCTGCGGAATCTGCGCGGAGACCGGCGTGGTCGAGGTTACCGCACCGGCGGCATCTGTGGGGAAGACCTGCAGGCGATTATCGCTGCCATCGTGAACGTAGCCGTTGGAGTCCATCTGGAACGAACCGTTACGCGTGTAGAGCGTCGTGCCGCTCACTGCGCCGACCATGGAGAAGAAGCCGTCACCGCCGATTGCGATATCAAGCGCGGCACCGGTCTGCTCGGTCGGACCGAGCTTGAAATTCTGCGTGATCGCTTCGACCGAAGCACCGATGCCCTGCGTCAGCTTGGGGTTGCTGAAGGCCGATCCCACCACGATGTCGCTAAACTGGGTGGACGAGCTCTTGAAGCCGTAGGTTTCGACGTTGGCGATATTGTGGCTGATCACGCCCAGGTCGACCTGCGCGTTCTTGAGGCCGTTAAGGGAGGTGTAGAAGGACATCAGAAGGTACTCCGTCTAGAAGCTGTGTGGATCAGGCGTCGCTGGCGGCGGCAGCCGCGGCCTCGCGTGCAGCGTCGGCCGCAGCGGCAGCCGATTGCGTGGCGTTGAGCATGTCGAGCTGGCTACTGATCTGCTTGAGCGTGTCGGCCATCTCGGTGCTGTTCGAGAGGGACGAGAACTGCGCCATCTGGGCGAGCATATCGGTGTTATCGACCGGGTTGGTCGGATCCTGTTGCTGCAGCTGCACCGTCAGCAGGCGGAAGAAATCGGCCTGCCCCAGGTCGCTATAGCCGCGTCCAGTGGAGGCTTGTGTCTGACTGGTGGTGCTGGCGCTGCTTGACGCCGTTACGGAAGTTGTCGTCATTTCATCCTCATCGTTTCGAGCATCAATTGCTTGGCGGTGGAGAGCGCCTCCACCATGTTGCGATACTGTCTGCTGGCTTCGAGCATCTCGACCATCTCCTCGGTCTCATCGACCGGGCTCATCCAGACATCGCCGTTTTCGTCAGCCAGCGGGTGGCCGGGCTGGTGCATCTTGGTCGGCGCGACATCGGCGCGGCGCACCGCCTGCACCGAAACACCGCGCAGGCTTTCCACCGCGCCGAGCTCCTCGGCGAAGACCGGGCGCAGCGGGCGATAGGCCTCCTCTTCGGTGGCAGCCGCGCTGCCGGCATTGGCCATGTTCGAGGCGGCCGCGTTCATCCGCACCGTCTGGGCGGACATCGCGCGCTGGGCGAGTTCGAAGATGTTGGCGGGGCCCATCGTCACTCGCCCCTGAGCGCGCGCTTGACGGTATCGACCCGTCCGCGCAGCAGTTCGAGCGTGGTGGCATAACCCAGCGCGTTTTCAGCAAAGGCCGTCTGCTCGACACCCATCTCGACCGTGTTGCCATCGAGGCTGGCGATAACGGGGCGGCGATAGCGCATGGCACCGGCCTGCGCCTGATCGATCGACTGCCCGCCCTCGCTTGCGGCGAGTGCGGCGCTGAAGTCGATGTCGCGCGCCTTGTAGCCGGGCGTGGCGGCGTTGGCGATATTCGAGGCAAGCAGTTCCATGCGCTGCGAGCGCAGTTGCAGTGCTGTCCCGTGAATGCCGAACAAACGTTCGCTCATGCTAGTGTTCCCGTCGTGGATTACGATCCGCCGCTAACCTCGCAAGCACCGTGCCAATTCCTCTTTTGTGCGAATATACAGCGGCTACCCGGTGCGAGCGGACCAACCCGGCAATCATTCGCCGGAAACCGGCAATTCTTCGCCGCTACCCCTGAAGAAATGCGGCAAGCGGCCGTACTGGAATGCAGGACCACCCCGCGCGCTTCAGGAGCCCACGCTTTGCCCGACCTGACCTCAATAGCCATTGTCGTCGGCTTCACGCTGCTGGCGACGGTGCTGCAGTCGGGTCTGCGCAACAGCCGCATTTGCCTTTCGCAATGCGCGGCACTGTTGAAGAAGCCGTTCGACCCGGCGCAGACCCGCGCCGAGCTGGCTCACCAGATCACCGACCTGCGCAAGGATGGGATCGTGCGCGCGCGGCCCGCCGCCAGCAGCGATCCCGAATTCGACAGCGCCACCAATGCGATGATCAGGGCACGCTCGCTCGATGCGCTGATGGTGGAGCACGACGCCTGCCGGTCGCGCCGGTTCGCGCAGGCGACCGCCGCCCGCCAGGTATGCCATCAGGCCGCAGAGCTGGCGCAAATGATGGGCCTGGCCGGAACGCTGATCTCGCTTGCCACCCTCTCGCCGTCGATCGCAGGAGGAGCCTCTCTGACAGGCGCTATCGGCATGGCCGTGGGCACCACGCTGACCGGCGTGGCGCTGGCCAACTTCGTGTTCATTCCGCTGGCCGGGCTGATCGAGCGGCGCTCGCGCAGCGAGGACGAGGCGCGCGAGACAGTGTTTCAGTGGCTTGAAATGCACGCGCACATTGCCATGCCGCGGCTACGCGAAGAAGAGACGCTGACCGTGCTGCACAAAGGCGCGGCATGATTTTCTCCTCTACCAATGCGCGCTGGCAAACAGTGCTTGCTGATCTTTCTCTGATCCTGTTCCTCGTGGTCGCCTCGACGCTCGACGAAAGCCCCGCCCCCGTCGCGGCCGCAACGCGCGACCCTCGCGACAACAGCGCTGTCGAGACCGGCGCTGTTGAAACGGGCGAAACCGCCGATGTCTCGCTAACGATGTGGAGCCCGGGCACCGCCGCGCCTCCGTTGGCCGAGTGGCTGGCCGAACAGACGCCCGACGAAAGCCAGCGTTTGGCGATTGTCATAACCTACACCAAGGGCGGTTTCGACGATGCCCTTGCCACCGCATCGGCGCTGCGCGCAGAGAGCGGCGCCCAGGGCAGCCGCGCGCGGATCACGATTGCCGAGGGCGATCGCACCGGCACTCTGGTGAGCCTGGTGCAGGACGATCCGCCAGTCGCCAGCCAGCCCTGACCGGCAACTGGCCCGCTTATTGCATAGTTGAGCGCATGAGACTTCCCGATTCAAAGGAGCCCGCCATGCGCCGTCTTGCCCTTATTGCTGCTGCCGCGCCGCTTGCCGCCCTCGCCGCGACACCTGCAGCGGCCAGTGGATTTCATGATCTCGCCGCGATCGACAGTGCCGTGGCGCGGTTCGCCGGGGCCGAGATCGGCCAGTCTGGCGGTGCCCAGGCACCGGTCGACCGGCAAATGCGGCTCGACCAGTGCGCGGCCCCGCTCGCGCTCGACTGGTATGGTGCCGGCGAAACCGCCGTGCGCGTCACCTGCCCCGGCAGCTGGCGCGTGTTCGTGCCAATTATGCGCACCGCCGCAAGCGTGTCCGCCGCTGAAGAGGCGCCGGTCGTCTCACGCCGCGACTTGCTCCGCGTGGAAGCTGGCGGCTCTGGTTTCCGCGTCAGCCGCAGCGGCGAGGCGCTCGAGGAAGGCAGCGTAGGCCAGGCCATCCGGGTCAAGATCAACGACGGCACCCGTCAGGGCCGCGTGGTAATGGCGCGGGTGGTGGAAGCCGGACTGGTCCGCGTCGCAGTCCGCTAAGATGCGATATTCGGCCTTTGGCAAAAATTTTTTACCGAGGCCTTAAAGACCCCATAAGACGACCGTTCTGCTTTACGTAGACCCCTTGTAAAGGACCAGTCATGAAGCCGATCGAGATCAACTCTGTTGCCAGGAGCCGCCCGCTTGGCAGCGAAACGCAGCGGACAGTCTCGTCCGCACCAACGCCCACGCCTTCGGCCCCCGCCCCGACGCCAGCGCGCCGGCCAGAAGCCGAAATGGTCACCCGGTCCGAGAGCCTGTCCGCAGGCTCGACCCCGCCGGTGGACACCGACCGCGTATCCCAAATCCGCACTGCGCTGAAGGAGGGCACCTACCCGCTCGTTCCCGCCAGCGTAGCCGACGCCATGATCGCCTCCCGCTTTATGCTCATCGAGGGTAAGAAGGACTCGTAATGCACCTTGCAGAAAACCTGCGGCAGATGCTCGCCATCCTCGAAAGCGAGCGCGCAGCCCTCGCCGGGCTCGACCTCGAGCGCATCATTACCTGCGCCGATGGCAAGCAGCGTATTTGCACCGAGCTCGAGACTGTCGCGCGCGAAGACCTCGACGAGGAATGCGAAGGCCTGCTCAACGCAGTTCGCCGCATGAACGAGGTGAACCGCAAACTGCGCAACATGATTGCCGACAACGTGCAGGCCCGTCTCGGCGCTCTGACCGGCAACAGCTTTCTCTATGCCGCTCCGGTCGAGCGGATGGAGATGATGCCGCGCTAGGCCTCAGCCTGCGCAGCGCCTGAGAGCTCCTCAGTTTGGCACGGCACTTGCTTAATCAATCCCGTTACCCACGGGGAGATAAGCCAAGTGTCGACAATCCAGCGATCGGGCCTGCAGGCCGCTATTGCTGCACCAGCTCCGCGCCATGCGCGGGTGCAGGCAGCAATAGCCGAAGCCTCGACGCGAACTTCGGTCGATTTCGATTACCTGATGGCCCAGGCACGGGTCGAAAGCGCGCTCGATCCTTCGGCCAAGGCGCGCACTTCCTCTGCCGCAGGCCTCTACCAGTTTACCAACCAGACCTGGCTCAATACGCTCGAGCGCCACGGGGCCACGCACGGTCTCGGCTGGGCTGCCGACTCCATTTCCTCCAGCGGCGGCCGCGCGCGGATCACCGATCCCTCGATGGCCAGCGCGATCATGGAACTGCGTTACAATCCCGAGGCCGCCTCGCTGATGGCGGGCGAGCTGGCAGGCGACAATGCCGATTATCTCCAGCAGACCTTCGGCCGCGCGCCCGATCACACCGAGCTATATCTCGCCCACTTCCTCGGCGCTGCCGGAGCGCGCGAATTCATTGCCGCCCATGCGGCAGATCCTGGCCGGGAGGCGGCAAGCATATTCCCCCGCGCCGCCGGAGCCAATCGCGGCGTGTTCTACGACAATGGCCGTGCCCGCTCACTGGGCGAGGTGCGCGACCTGTTTGCCGCCAAGATGGAAAATGCGGCCAGCGGCCAAGGTGGCTTCGGCTCCTTCTCCTCCCACGCCGGTGGCTGGGGCGCGCCCGTGATGCAGACCGCCTCGGCAAAGGCCTCTGCCACACCCGCCGCCCGCCCGAGCATGGCGCAGGTGCTGACGAGCACCTTCGGCTCCAACACCAATTCCGGTTCCGCCCCGGCGCATGTCGCCTCGGCCTATAGCAAGATCGCGAGGTTCGGCCTGTGAACGCTCTGAAAGCCTACCTCAGCCCGTCGCTGGCCATGCCGCTGGCGATCCTGATCGTTATCTTCCTGTTGGTGCTGCCGATCCCGGCAATGATGCTGGACGTGTTCTTCGTGCTCAACATCGCTCTGTCGCTGGCGGTGCTGATGACGGCGATGAACGTCAACAAGCCGCTCGACTTCTCGTCCTTCCCCACCGTTCTTCTGTTCGCCACACTGCTGCGCCTGGCGCTGAACGTCGCGTCGACCCGCGTGGTGCTGATCGCCGGGCACGAAGGCGGCGATGCGGCGGGCAAGGTGATCGAGGCCTTCGGTGCCTTCCTCGTCGGCGGTGACTTCGTGGTCGGCCTGTTCGTGTTCATGATCCTGATGATCATCAACCTGATGGTGGTGACCAAGGGCGCGGGCCGTGTGTCCGAGGTTTCGGCGCGCTTCACCCTTGATGCCCTGCCCGGCAAGCAGATGGCGATCGACGCCGACCTTGCCGCTGGCCTGGTAACCGCTGCCGAAGCCAAGACCCGCCGCCGCGAGATCGCTACCGAGGCCGACTTCTACGGTTCGATGGACGGTGCCAGCAAGTTCGTGAAGGGCGATGCCATCGCCGCGCTGCTGATCCTGGCGGTGAACGTGATCGCCGGGCTTATCCTCGGCATGGTAACCCACGGGCTGAGCGCCGGCGAAGCCGGACAGCTCTATATCACCCTCGCCGTGGGCGACGCGCTGGTGGCCTCGGTCCCGTCGCTGCTGCTCTCAATCGCGGCAGCCATGATCGTGACCCGCGTTTCCGACACCCGCGACCTCTCCGGCCAGATCGGCGGTCAGTTCGCCGATCATCGCACCTGGCTTCCGGTTGGCGTGATCCTGCTGCTGCTCGGCATCATCCCGGCCATGCCGCAGTCGATCTTCCTGCCCTTCGCCGCCGGGAGTTTCTACCTCTGGCACAAGCTGCGCAAGAACGCTGCCGAACGCGCCGTGGCCGAGGCCGCCGCCGCTGTCGAGCCCGCGCCCGATCCATCCGCGATCACCATCGAGGACGTGTCCGAAAACGCGCTGGTCAGCGTGGAGCTTGGCTACGGCCTCGTCCACCTCGCCGACGAGCGAAAGGGTGCGCCGCTGGTGGCTCGCCTCACGGGCCTCAGGCGCCAGCTGTCCGAGACTTTCGGCTTCATCGTCCCGCAGATCCGCATCCGCGACAGCCTCGAGTGCCAGCCCGGCGAATATCGCGTCCGGCTCGGCGGTACGCGGCTGGGCGGCGCGATCGTGCGACCCGACCGGCTGCTGGCCATCGACGCCGGTGACGTCAGCCCTCACGCCTTTGTCGACGGTGATGATACCATCGATCCGAGCTTCGGCTGCCCGGCCAAGTGGATCGAAGCGCGACAGCGCGAAATGGCAATTGCCGAGGGCTACCTGGTGGTCGAACCCGAGAACGTCATCGCCACCCACATCAACCAGCTGCTGATGGCCCGCGCTCACCTGTTGCTCGGCCCCGACGAGCTGCGCGAACTGCTCGACAACGTGAAGGTGCGCAATGCCGCGCTGGTAGAGGCGATCACGCCGCAGCCGATGAGCCTTGGCGCCCTCACGCGCCTCCTGCGCTCGCTGCTCGACGACGGGATCACGCTGGCCCACCCGTTGCCCGTGCTCAATGCGCTGGCCCAGTGCGTGCAGGTAACCACCGAGCACGACATGCTGGTCGACATGATGCGCACCCAGCTTGGCGGGCAGCTGATCGGCCAGATCTGCGGCCCGAACGACAAGCTGCCGGTCATCACGCTCGCCGCCGAACTGGAAGATATGGTCGTCGGCGGACTGGTTGACCCCAGCACAGGGCAGCCCGTGATCGATCCCGACCTCGCCCGTACGCTGGGCGCGCAACTGTCCGATGTGCTGGCCCACCGCCCGCCCGGCTCCGGCCCTGCCGCGCTGATCGTGCAGCCGCGCGCGCGCCGCCCGCTCGCCTCGCTGCTGAGGCTGCGCGCGCCGCAATGCGCGGTGCTCTCGATTTCCGAACTGCCGCCCGAACAGCCGATCGAAGTGATCGCGGTTATTGGCGGTGAGGTCCAGCAACCTGCGCAGCCTGCGCTCCAACATCAGGGGCAGGAGGCCCTTGCTGCATGATGCACGATCAACGCCAGTTCGACCCCAGAAGCGCCTATGGCGGTGGTGATGCACGGCTGATCAAGCAGTTCACGCCTTTGGTGCGGAAACTTGCATGGCATCTCGCATCATCCGCCGGTCCTTCGATGGACGCCGACGACCTGATGCAGATCGGCCTGATCGCGCTCACCGAATGCGCGCGCAGGCATGATCGGCCCACCGATGATGGCCTTGCCGCCTATGCCAAGCTGCGCGTGCGCGGAGCGATGATCGATGCGATCCGCAAGATGCAGAACGAGACCCGCAGCTCCCGCCAGGATCGCAAGCGGATCGAAAAGGCACGCTCGGTTCTGAACACCCAGTATGGCCGCCAACCCACCGATGCAGAGATCGCTGCCCTGATGAACCTGACACCCGCCGAATTTTCCGACAAGCAGAGCCGCAGCGCCCCCATACAACACGTAGAAATGGAGGGGGCCTATGATGAAAGCAGCGCCGCCTTTGCCAGCGAGGAGATGGACGCAGAAGACCTTCTGATGGAGGCCGAAAGCGGCACCGAGCTTGCCGCCGCCATCGCCGGATTGCAGGAGCGCCACCAGCTGGTGATCCAGCTCTATTTCCTCGAGGAGCTGAACCTTGCGGAAATCGCCGAGGTCCTCGAAGTTTCAGTTCCGCGGGTCCACCAACTCAAGGCGGCGGCGCTCAAGGCCTTGCGCAAGGCGCTAAGCTGAGAGGATCAGGGCAGTTGCCCCTGTTTGAAGCCATCGCCAGTGTGGAAAATCAGCGTTTCCACGCTGGTCCCCTCGCCAAGGTTCACCCGGTTTTCCTGGCTTGGCCAGATATCGGTGAGGATGCTTGAACGCACTTCCAGCACCGTGCCCTCCGGGATCGCGGGGGCGACCTGATAAATCCACAGGTAGGCCCCATCGACCTCGTTTCCGAGCAGCTCAAGGTCCACCGGCTCGCCATCGACCACCACCCTGAAGTGGTTTCCGACATAGACGGCGAAGGCATCGCGGCTCGCCTGATTGCGCGCGATATCGGCCTCTTTCATGTCATGCAGGGCATGCTCGGCATCGTGCATCGGCACGCGGTGGCTCACCTCCAGCGTGCCGGTGCGCGGGTTATTCGCCATGGTGGTGATGACGATCTTCTGCTGGTGCGCGGCGAGCGGCTGAGCCAGCACCAGCAGCGCCAGTGCGGCAAGAAGCTTGCGGATCACTGCGCGGCCTCGTTCATCAGGTCACGCGACACCCGCGATTTGCTCTGCTCGGCCTGATAGGTTTCGATCCGGCTCTGGATGATGCGGCGCGGATAGTAGTTGTTCTCGATATCCGCGTCGGCCGTCTCCCAGTCGGGATCGACCACCACCTGCTCCAGCTCGCGTCCCTTGGGGAAGACCAGCAGCTTGCTGACCGCGTTCGCGTTCCGGCGCCAGATTTCGACAGGGATCACCATGCGTTCGGTGCTGCCATCGGTGAAGGTGAGGCCGAGGATGATCGGCATCACCAGGCCGCCCTTGTTGGTGAAGTTGAGGACATAATAGTTCGCATCCTCGCGCACTGCCCGCTCGAACACAGTGCGCTCCAACGGTTCGAGGTCATCGAGGAAACTCTCGTAGTCCTCGCGGTCCTTCGGGGTGACGGTGAACTGGTCGTTCTCGTCGTAGAAGTCGGTCACACCGCGGTTTTCGAGCACCCAGATCGGCACCTGCTGATCGCGGTTCAGGCGCACGCCGACCCGCTCTGGCTCGTCGGCCAGTTCCTGACGGCGGCGCGGCAGGTCTATGTCGGGGTCTTCGGTGTCGAGCCGCAGCCGATAGACCGACTCGAGCGCGATATCGACGTGGTCGGTGGTGTAGAACCAGCCGCGCCAGAACCAGTCGAGATCGGTGCCCGATGCCTCTTCCATGGTGCGGAAGAAGTCCGCCGGGGTCGGCCGCTTGAACTTCCACCGGCGCGCATATTCGCGGAAGGCGAAGTCGAACCGTTCGCGGCCGATCACCGTGTCGCGCAGGATATGCAGCGCCGCAGAGGGCTTGGAATAGGCATTCGGCCCCAGGTTGATGACCGAATCCGACTGGGTCATGATCGGCTGCTGCTGGTTGGAGACCATATAGGGGATCACATCGCGCGCGATCCCGCCGCTCCACGGCATCTCCGGGTCCCACTCGTAGCCAGCGACAGAATCGAGGAACGAGTTGAGCCCCTCGTCCATCCAGGTCCACTGCCGCTCGTCGGAGTTGACCGTCATCGGGAAATATATGTGCCCGACCTCATGGATCACCACGCCGACCAGAAACAGCTTCTCCGACAGCGAATAGGTGCGGCGGCCATCATCCTGCAATTCGGCGCGCGGGCCGTTGAAGGTGATCATCGGATATTCCATCCCGCCCACCGGGCCGTTGACCGACTGGGCAACGGGATAGGGATAGTCGAAGCTGAAGCGCGAATAGACCTTGAGCGTGTGGATCACGGCCGGGGTCGAATATTTCGCCCACAGGTCGCCGCCTTCCTTGGGCCAGAACGACATCGCCATCACGGCTTCGTTCTCAGCGCCGGGCTGCTGGTGGCCTTGCGCATCCCACATGAACTTCCGGCTTGAAGCCCATGAAAAATCGCGGACATTCTGCGCTGCAAAGCGCCACGTCCTGGTCCCGCTGGCACCGCTGCGCTCGTTCGCCTCGGCTTCGGCCTGGGTCACGACCATGACCGGCTCGTTCGCTGTGCGGGCCTGTTCCAGCCGCTGGCGCTGGGCGGCGGTCAACACCTCCTCTGGGTTCTGGAGCAGACCGGTGGAAGCGACGATATGATCGTCGGGCACGGTCAGCGAAACGTCATAGTTGCCGAATTCGAGCGTGAATTCGCCGCTGCCGAGGAACTCCTTGTTGTGCCAGCCTTCGTAATCCGAATAGGCGACCATGCGCGGAAACCACTGCGCGAGCTGGAAAATGTCGTTGCCGCCAGAGCGCGGATCCTCGGGGAAATGCTCGTAGCCTGCACGCCCCCCCACGGCTTTCTGTTCGGTGATCTGGAAGCCCCAATCGATCGAGAACTCCACGCTGCCGCCCGGCGCGAGCGGCTGCGGCAGGTCGACCCGCATCATCGTGCCGACGATGGTGTGATCGAGTGCGCGGCCATCGCCCAGCGTTACCGCGCCAATCTCGTAGCCATAGTCGTTATCGGCCATCGACTGCTGGCGGCGCAGTTCCCGCAGCGACAGGCGCGTGGGCGTGTCGTCGACCCCGGCGCGAGTGGCGGTGCCGCTGAAGTCGTCGGTCAGCTCGGCGATGGAATCGCGGCGAAAAATGTTCTGGTCGAGCTGAAGCCAAAGCCACGGCAGGCTATCGGGCGAATTGTTGGTGTAGCGGATCGTCTCGCTGCCGGTGAGGCGACGCTTCGCCTCGTCAAGCCGGGCGTCGATGCGGTAGTCGGCCTGCTGCTGCCAGTATTCATGCCCCGGCGCGCCGGAGGCATTGCGATAGGTGTTGGCCGTCGGCAGCACCTCATCGAGCTGACGGAACTTGTCCTCGTAGTCGCCTACGGTCTGTTCGATGCCCTGCGCTGCCGCCGGCCCGGCGAAGGCGAGCGCGGCGAGGAAGACGATGCCTTTCAGGCCGCGCTCGTTTCGCATCAGCGCGCCTCCAGTTCCGCAACCAGCGCCGGAGCCGGATAGATCGTCTCCAGCGCCTCCTGCATCGCGGCGGTGGAGACCACCACCGTGCGGTTCAGCTTACCGTCATAGCCATAGTTGCCGCCCATCGAGTGAATGTTGCCGTCAAAGGCCGCGCCGATCACGGTGCCGTTGCGGTCGATCACCGGGCTGCCCGAGTTGCCGCCGATGATGTCGTTGGTGGTGACGAAATCGTATGTCACATCGGGGTCGATGGCATCGCGGTTGGCGGCAAAGGCGGGCGCGAGGTCGAACGGCGGATTGCCGGTCGCGCGCTCGAAAGTACCGCCGAGAGTGGTGGCGATGGGCACCTGATTGCCGCGCTCCACCCAGCCCTTCACCTGGCCATAGGAGATGCGCAGGGTGAAGGTCGCATCGGGATAGAGGCTGTCGCCATAGGCAGCGAAGCGCGCATCGGCCAGCTCGGCACCGGCTGCGGCGAGCGGCCCGGCATAGGCCTCGTCAACCTGCTGTTGCAGCTCGCGCTGGCGCGGCACGAGGCCGAGCGCATACTGGATCATCGGATCGTCCGCAGCCTCAATGGCGGCAAGCCCGCCTTCCCACAGCTGGCGGCGATACTCCGGATCGGCCAGCCGCGTGCCGGTCACCAGCCGCTCGGACAGCTGTTCGGGACTTTCCTTGCCCAGCAGCAACTGCGAATCGCGATCGTCGACACCAAGATATTCACGCGCCTTCGAAAGGCTCCAGCTCATCATCATCTGGTCGAGCCACGGATAAACCGGGCGTTCGTCGGTGATCCCCTTCTCCAGCAGCGGCAGCGCGCTCTCGGTGTATCCGGGCAGACGCTCAGCATTGGGCTTCGCGCGCTCCTGCGCCGCCATCACCAGCGAATGGGCATAGCCATAGAGATCGCCGGAAGGCTCGATAAAGCGGTAGGGCAGATAAAGCGCGCGGTAGGCCTGCACCGCCTCATCCACCTCGGTCCACGGATCGCCGATGGCGGCATTGCCCGCGCTCATTTCCCGCAGCTCGGCCTCGCTTGCGGCCAGCTTCTCTGTAAAGGCAGGATCGTTCAGCGCGTTGGTGCGGCCGATATAGACCTTGAGCGAGTTCTCGACGCCGCTGAGCAGGTCGCCACCCTCACGCGCGCGGTCCTCGCTCACTTCCATCGCCGAAATCAATCGACCGCGCAGTTCGGACAGCGTGGCAAGCGTAACCGGCAGGCGCACCTCGCGTTCGAAGGCGCGCTGGCTTTCGGTCATCAGGCGGGCGGTCGAGCCGGGGTTGCCGACGACGAAGGTCAGCTCGCCTTCTTCCGGTGCGCGCGGGTTCCAGGCGAGGTGCGCCTCGGGCGTTACCGGCTTGCCGTTCTCGTAGGCGCGCAGGAAGCTGCCATCGAGCGAATAGCGTGGGAAGTTGAAGTTGTCGGGATCGCCGCCAAAGGTCGCCGCACGGTCTTCCGGGGCCCAGACGAGGCGAACGTCCGAATACTTGCGATAGGTATAGAGCTTGTACTGCCCGCCGCCGAACAGCGTGACGACCTGACAGCGCATCGTTTCGCGGTCGGTGCAGCCTTCGTCCTCGATCCTGGCGATCGCGGCATCGCGCGCACGGGTCAGCGCCTCGCCTTCCAGCCCGGCGAAGGCGTTTTTCACCGTATCGGTCACGTCCGTGATCGACATCACCACCTCGGCCTGCTGGCCGGGGCAAGCCTTCTCGTCCTCGCGGCGGTCGGCGATGAAGCCGTTCTTGAGCAGGTCGTTATCGCCGGTCGAGTTGTCGAACACGCAGCTCGCCACGCAGTGATGGTTGGTGAGGATCAGCCCTTCGCCCGAAACGAAGCTGGCCGAGCATCCGCCGGTAAGGCGCACCGCCGAAAGCCGGGTGCGCTCGAGCCAGGCTGCATCGGGCGACCAGCCATAGTCCGCCGCCAGCTTGTCGGCCGGAAAATTGTCGAAGGTCCACATGCCCTCTTCCGCCTGAGCAGGAACGACGGAAACGGCGAAAGCAGCCAGGGCGACACCGGCTGCGAGAACGTGTCTGGTCATGATATATCCTTGAGAAACCCTTGCAGCGACTTTGCCGCATTGAAGCGCCCAAGGCAATCCGGTTCCAGCGGTTACCAAATACCCACCATTCGCCGGTCGCGCGGAGCCTGTTTCAAGGCCCCGCGCGATCGTGCGTTGCAGCTCGGCTCAGGCGGGGCGGAAGCCGCGGCCCCCTGCGCCCGCATCGGTGACGAAGGTCGCCGCCACGGACCGTTCGAACTCCGGCTTGGTGACTGTCGAGACGACCACATGCTCGGCCACCGCCCGCTCGGGGGTCAGGCGCACCAGCGCGTAGCCCTTTCGGTCCTGATCGCAGAACACGACCTCCTCGTTGCGCGAGGCGAGGTATTTGCCCAGCCCCGGCAGCAGCGAACCATAAGATGGGCTGGAAATCGCGGTACAGCCCACTTCGACGGCGGCAAGGCGCCCCGCGTTATCGTGCAGGTTGTTGGTCCAGGCGGCATGGCTGTCGCCCGCCAGCACCAACGGCCGCGACCCGGCGCGCTCGAACAGCGCATAGAGCCGCTCGCGCGCATAGGGATAGCCATCCCAGCCATCGAGGTTGAACGGCACTCCTGCGCGGAACGCCTGCATCGAGGCAGCGATCCGGGTGCGATAGGCCTCGGGCATGGCGGCGAGCAGCTGCTGATAGGCATCAGGCCCCAGCTCGGCCTCCAGATCGGGCCCGGCGACCTTGGCCATCACCACCTGATTGCCCAGCACCTGCCACGGCTTGCCCGCCTGCACCGACTGCGAAAGCACGCCTTCGAGCCAGTCGCTCTGGTCCTTGCCGAGCATTTCGCGGCTTTCGTCGCCCAGTTCGGCAAAGATCGCCGCCAGCGCTTCGGCAGGCGGGGCGTCGCCCTTGGGCATGACCTGCTTGCTGCGCGCGAGCAGCCGCGTCTCCACCATCGCCAGCGTGGCCAGATCGCCGAACTCGAAGGCGCGGAAGATCGCCTCACGCGCCCGCACCGGGCTCGGATCGCGGATTGGCATCCACTCGAAATAGGCCTGCATGGCGACAGCCTTGCGCGCGGCCCAGTCGCCCTCCTCGCTCTGGTGGTTCTCGGCCCCGCCGATCCAGCTGTCGTTGGCGGTTTCGTGATCGTCCCACACGCAGATGAACGCGGCACGGGCGTGTGCGGCCTGCATGGAAGGATCGCTCTTCACCTGTGCATGGCGGCGGCGATAGTCGGCCAGCGTCACGATCTCGTGCGGCGGATCGGGCAGACGGCCGAGGGCCTTACCTACCTCGGCGCCATACCCTTCGGCACCATATTCATAGATATAGTCGCCAAGGTGGATCACCGCATCGAGCCGGTCGAGCGCGGCCATATCGGCATAGGCGTTGAAGAACCCGCCCGCCCACAGCTGGCACGAGGCCACCGCATAGACCACCTCATCGGTCGCGCCGACCGGCAGGGTGCGAAACCGGCCCTTGGGCGACATGGTGCCGTCAGCGGCGGTGAACCAGTAATGGTATTCGGTGCCCGGCCTCAGCCCGGCCACCTCTACCTTGGCGGTGTGGTCGGCGCTGGCGCGTGCGGTCACATCGCCTTCGGCCACGGGCGAGCCATCGGCGGTGGCCGAGACATGCCAGCTGAGGGCAATATCACCGCCAAAGCCCTCGTCAGCCGTGGTGCGGGTCCAGATAACTGCCCCATCGGCGGCGGGATCGCCGCTGGCCACGCCATGAGCGAAGGTAACTTGTGCGGGCGCGGGTTGGGCGAGCGTAACGCTCGCCGCCCCCATCGTCCCGCCCGCGCCCATCAGGGCCAGAAGTCCGCGACGATTGATCTGCATCGGAAGTTTCCTTTCCTTGGTCACAATCAGCGCAGGCGCGCGGTGAGTTCAATGCCGTAGAAGCGCGGCTCGGCAGGGATGAAGGTCGGGTAACCGAAGGCCCCGCCGGTGTTGCCGGCATCGAGCAGATAGTCCTCATTGCTCAAGTTGCGCACGAAGCCCGCCACCTCGATCATGTCGTCGGCGAAGGCAAAGCCGGCCCGCAGGTTAAGCAGCGTGACCGGTCCTTGCGAGATCTTCGCCGAGTTGGGCAGCTCGAAGAAGATCGTGCTGCGGTGGGTCACGCTCGGCGTGGCAAAGAAGCGCACGTCGTTGGCGACCATGTGATCGATGGTGAGGCCCGCCGCCATCTGGAACTTCGGCTGCAGGCGGAAGCGCGCGCCAGAATAGGCAGGCGCAAGCGTGTTATCCTCGTCGATCTTGGCATCGGCATAGGCACCGTTGATGAACAGGCTGATCGCATCGGTCGCCTGCACGAACAGCTCGGCCTCGACGCCGATGTTCTTGGCATTGCCCGCGCTTTCGGTACGGGTCGAACCGTCATCCTGTGTCACGCTGACCTGGAAGCCCGAATAGTTCTGGTAGTAGACGCCGAGCGAGCCCTGCACCGCGCCGGTCGCGACCTTGATGCCGCCCTCGTAGTTCCACACCGTTTCCTCGGGCACGATCTGGAGGCCGGGCACCGTATTCAGCGAAGCATCGCGCGTGGCGGAAAGCTGCACCACCGGCGAGCGACGGCCCTTCGAAACGGTGGCATAGACATTCACATCCGGGCTGATCCGGTACAGCGCGTTGAAACGCGGCAACCACGCATCGAAACTGTCATCGGCGGTGAAGGTCACGCCGTCAGTGTCCACCTGGCCGGGGACGAGCGAGAAGGCGAGGCTCGGCAGGGCAGCCAGCAAGCCCTCGCGCAGACTGGCGGGCAGCAGGGCTGGCAGCACCGGCACCGGCACCTCGGAGACATAGCCCGACTGGCGGTTTTCCCACAGGTAGCGCAAGCCAGCTGTCAGTTCGAGCGAGTCGGTCGGCATCCAGGTGGCATCGGCGAAGACCGAGTAGCTGTCGTTCTGGCCTTCGTTCTGGAACCACGACTGATATGGGATCTGCGTGAGCGCGCCGCCGGTGAGAATGGCGGTAAGCTGCGAGGCAGGCACCGAACCATCGGAGGCGGTGCACGGCAGGTCGAGCCCGGCAGCGGCGGCGATCCCGGCGAGGCATTGGAGGAAGGTGCCCTCCTCGCCCGAGAATGGAACCGACTGGCGGCCATCCTCGGTAAAGTAGTTCCACCCGAACGAGCCGCGCACGTTCATGCCCTCGTAGGCGAAACGGCCTTCGTGGCTGAACTGCCAGCCCGAGGCGTCTTCAGCAAACTCAAGGAACCAGGCTGCCGAGCCGTCGGCATCGAAGGTCTCGAGGCTGTCGAACTCGCGGTAGCCGTTGACCGAGGTGAAGGTCCAGTTGTCGGCGAACTGCCATTCGGCGGTGAGGTTCGCGTCGTAGACTTCACGGTCGAGGCCGAGCTGGTCCTTGCCGAGCACGCTTGCCGACAGCGGCGAACCGCCAAGCTGCGCGTCGCCGAAGGGGTCAGCGGCACCGGCGGCGGTGGGGAAGTTGCCCGAGATGAAGGGAGTTCCGCCATTGCGCTGGCGGTCAAAGGTGCCGACCAGATCAACGGTGAGATCGTCGCTCGGCGTGAAGCGCAGCGAACCGCGCAGGCCTAGATTGTCGAGCGCGTAAAGCTCTTCGTCCTGCGATTCGGCGAGGTTCTGGACATAACCGTCGCGGGTCTTCCACTCGAAAGCAAGGCGGCCCGCAACAACGTCGCTGCCCGCGTTCAGATAGCCGCGCAGCAATGTGTAGTCGTAGTTACCATAGCCGCCGGTAAGTTCGGCCGAGACACCGGGCTGCGGCTTGGCCGAGACAAGGCTGATCGCACCGACTGCCGAAGCGGTACCGAACAAAGTGGCCTGCGGGCCCTTGATCACCTCGACCCGTTCGAGGTCATAGATCGCCTGATACGACCCGCGCGAACGAGAGATGTCGACGCCGTTGTAATAGAGCGTGACGCGCGGACCCTGCTGCGCCGAACCCGAGTCCGAGGTGACGCCGCGGATCACGATGCCGGGGTTGTTGGCGCTCTGCTCCTGAATGTTCAGGCCGGGGACGTAGTTTGAAAGCTCGTCGAGGTCCGACACGCCCAGCTGTTCCATCCGCTCGCCCGAAGTGGCGGTGACGGTGATCGGAACATCTTCCACGCGCTGTTCAATTTTCTGCGCGGTCACGACGATGCTGTTGCCGACGCCATCGGTCTCCTCGGCGAGGGCCGGGGTGGCGGCGAGCGTGGTGCCCGCGAGCAGTGCAAACTTGAGCGACGAACGAATAGTCATGTGGCGTTTCCCGTTATGGTTGAATGGCAGCGCGCCTATTCAGTGTGAATGACGGGTTCGCGGCAAGTTGATGACGATTGCGTGACCCCGCAATCTTGTTGCTTGTGAGTTACAGTCGGATAGGCCCGCTCACGACTGAACGGCGCTGGCCACAGAGCCAAAGCCGGGACTGGCCGTCTCGTCGCGCCCTCCCCTGCTCGTACGCACAAACTGCGCGCCTGCAAGGCCCACCAGCAGCACTCCAACCACGCTGGTGACATAGGCCGCGCCGATAAAGAAGGTCAGCCACGGCAGGTCAATCCCGGCGAAATTGCGCAGCAGCATAAGGGCAACGCTGCCGACATAGCCGCTCGCATCGGCGACATAGATCAGGAACCCCGCCGTCGCCACGGTGCCCGACCAGGCGATCAACCGGTCGAACAGCATCGCGTTGAACGGCGTATAGGCAAGGTAGAGCCCCGCCCCGCTCGCCACCATCCACGCGATCGGCGACAGCAGCCCCTGCTGGAACGCCAGCGTCGAGAGCCCCAGCACGGCAAAGCCAAGCCCCACCGCCGCATGCATCCAGGCCATGGCCCTGGTGTTGTCGCGCACGCGCACCAGCAGCGCCAGCGTCGCCAGCGAGATGACCGCCACCGGCGCCTCGCTGGCGGTGAAGACGCTGGAGGCCTCGCCATAACCCAGCGCCTGCCAGATCTCGGCGGCGAAGTTGTCGCGCAGGTCGCGAAAGGCGGTGAGCAGCACATATGAAGCCACCAGCGGCACCAGCAGCGGCCAATGTGCCTTGAGGAAGGCGCTCCGCTGCGTGGCCATCATCGGGCGGCGCGCCACGCGCTCGGCCTCGTCCGCAGCATTGGGCGCGGGCAGCGCGGCCAGCCCCAGCACCGAAACCAGCAGCAAGGGCATAAACACCGCCCCGGTCGCAGCGGGCATCCAGAACTCGCTCACGCCGTAATCGACCATCAGTGCCTTGCCGATCGACTTCACCACGCCGGAGGAGAGAATGAAACTCGCACACAGGATCGCGCCTAGCACTTCGCTCACCCGGCGGCCTTCCATGAAGCCGAACACCAGCCCCCAGATCAACCCCAGCGGCAACCCGTTGAGGAACAGGAACGTGACGTTCCACGGCACCGGAACCAGCGCGAACATGACAAGCGCCAGCCACGAGGAGCCGATCAGCAGCAAGATTGCCAAGGCCCTCCGCTCAGGAGCCAGCTCAGCAATTACCTTCACCCCGATCAACTTCGACAGTGCATATCCGACCACCTGCGCCAGCACGAGCGCGATCTTGTAGTCGAGCACGAAGCCCCAACCTGCCACATTCTCGAAGGTCGCCGCGGTGAACGGCTTGCGGAAAGCGTACATCGAGAAATAGGCACAGAACCCGGCCATCCCCGCGAACAGCACGAACATCGCGGGCTGCGTGCGCGAAAGCCAACTGCGAAAACTGCCGATCATCTGACTTGCTCCTGTCATAGATGGCTGGTCTATACCAAATATGCGACAGCCAAATGACGAGAGGCAGCCTGTGCCAGCCACCTGTGAAAGCTTGAGGTCAACCGATGCGGAGGCCTCGCAAAAATGAGCGAACACTATGATCTGGCGGTGGTCGGGGCCGGAATTGTCGGGCTTGGCTGCGCGCTGGCAGCGGCAAAGCGCGGGCTGCGGGTGATCGTGATCGACCGCAACGCGCAGGCCGACGGCGCCTCGATCCGCAACTTCGGCTTTGTAACCGTCACCGGCCAACGGCGCGGACTGGTCTGGGAGCGCGCGCGCCGCAGCCGCGATCTATGGCTGGAGATTGCCGTACCGGCGGGCATCGACGTGCTCCAGCGCGGGCTGTTCATGCCCGTCCGGCGCGCCGAGGCCGTGGGCGTTCTCGAAGAGTTCATGGCTACCGAGATGGGTGAAGGCTGCGAACTGCTCTCGCCCGGTGAAGCCGCCACCCGCGCGCCCGAAGTCACCGGCCCGCAGACACGGGCAGCGCTATGGAGCCCGCACGATCTGCGCGTCGAATCGCGCAGCGCAATCCCGCTGCTAGCGCGCTATCTTGAACGCGAGCACGGCGTGACCTTCCTGCGCGAAGCCGCCGCCCTTGCGGTCGAACCGCCCCACATCATGACCGGCCGCGGCGAGGTGCTTGCCGACCGCACGATCGTCTGCCCCGGCGACGATTTCTCCGGTCTCGGTGCGGACATCCTGCAAAACGCCGGGCTCGTCCGCTCCAAACTGCAAATGCTGCGCCTGGCCGCCCCCGGCTTCACTCTGCCCGCGCCGATCATGTCGGACCTCGGGCTGGCGCGCTACGATGGCTACAGCGAATTGCCCGCCGCCGCCGCGCTGCGCATCCGGCTGGAAGAAGAACAGGGCGAGGAACTGGCCAACGGCATTCACCTCATCGCGGTGCAGAGCGCCGACGGCACGCTGGTGGTCGGCGACAGCCACCACGAGCGTGCCACCCCCGATCCCTTCGCCAGCGAGGCAGTCAACCAGCTCATCCTCGCCGAATGGAGCGCCGCCACCGGACAGCCCGCCCCGGCCGTGCTCGAACGCTGGACCGGCACCTATGCCCGCGGCCCCGAACCCAGCCTGATCGCCGCGCCGCACCCACGTGTCAGGCTCGCGCTCATCACTGCCGGAAACGGCGCATCCACCGCCTTCGCCTTCGCAGAAGAGGTGCTGGCCAACCTGTTCGAGGAGAACGCCCCCAATGACTAAGATCCGTAACGCCTTCGACATGGTGATGTTCGACTGGGCCGGAACGATGGTCGACTTCGGCAGCCGCGCCCCGGTGCTGGCGCTGATCGAGGCCTTCCGCCTGTCGGGCGTGCCCGCTGAAGAAGCCGAAGCGCGCGCCGACATGGGCCGCGCCAAGGCCGACCATATCCGCGCCATGCTCGCCCAGCCCCGCCTTGCCGCCGCCTGGCAAGAAGCGCGCGGCACCGCGCCCGATGAGGCCGCCACCGCCGAAGTTCTCGAAACGCTGCAAGAGCCCATGATCCGGCTTGCCCGCGAAACCGCGCACCTCGTGCCCGGCGCTGCCGAGACAGTTGCCCGCCTGCGCGAAGAGGGCATAAAGATCGCCTCCTGCACCGGCTATTCGCGCGAGATGATGGAGGCGATCCTGCCCAGAGCAAAGGCAGAGGGCTACGATCCCGATCTGGTCGTCTGCGCCAACGAAACGGCGCAAGGCCGCCCCTCGCCGCTAATGGTCTACAAAGCCTGCGCCGATCTCGGCGTCTGGCCGCTCACACGCGTGGTCAAGGTCGACGACGCGGAAGTCGGCATGGAAGAAGGCCGCAATGCGGGCTGCTTCACCGTGGGCGTGGCAGCCTCCGGCAATGCGGTCGGGTTGAGCGTCGAGGAACTGGCCGCGCTCGACCCTGCTGACCGCGCCGACAGGGTGGCAGCGGCGGGCGAACGGCTTAAGGCCGCAGGGGCCGACGTGGTGATCGCTTCGGTGGCGGACCTTATTCCCGCGCTCGAAGACGAAGCGGCCCGGCGCGGCTGAGCGCGCCGGCGCGGGATAGGCCCTCAGCCTTCTCGCGCCAGCCGCACCAGCATATCGTGATAGCTTTCGAAGCTTTGCAGATCGTCGCGGTCTTTCTTGCCAAGATCGTCGTAGTCGCGCAGGCGCAAGGCCTCGGCGTGATGCGGATCCTGCTCGAAGCGTGTGGCTTCTTCCTCGTCCATAGCCCCGCCCTGCAACGCGAGACTTTCGAGCGAGGCCGGGCTCAGGCTCCCGACATAGCCGGGCTGGCGCAGAGCGAGATAGCGCTTGGCATCGACGTGGAGCCGCACCGGCTCGCTCACCTCGGGGCCGAACCGTTCGCGCAGCCAGGTCGCGCCGGTGATCTCGTGGCGGGTATCGATCCCGCGTGTGGCCGCGTCCTCACCCTCGTGGTGCAACAGGTGACCAATATCATGCAGCAGCGCAGCCGCGATCATCGCCTCTCCCTCACCCGCGAGCCGCGCATTGTGCGCGCATTGCAGCGCGTGGTCGAGCTGGCTGACCTTTTCGCCATAATGCAGGGTGCCCAAACGCACGAACAGGGCGATAGCCTCCGCAGCAGCGGTGGAGCAATTTGTCTCTTTCGCAAACATGGTCTAGACCAATTGCAGATAATGCGGCGTGACGCATCCATTTTTCCCAAGTCCGGCAATTTTCTCGCGATTCCGGCTTTCCAAGTTGCAAAGACAGGCCCCGCACCGGTTGTCGGGTCAGGGTAGTGAGGCTAACAGGAAGCATGGAAAAAGCGGCGGATACTACCGGGGCGAGCCCGGCCGACACGGCGGAAAGCCGCCAGTATCTGGGCCTGCGCGACGGGATTGCCGCGCGCATCGCGGCG
Source organism: Erythrobacter sp. (assembly GCA_027311945.1). GTDB lineage: Bacteria > Pseudomonadota > Alphaproteobacteria > Sphingomonadales > Sphingomonadaceae > Alteraurantiacibacter. Next base: position 311,351 of record DAICXZ010000030.1, on the reverse strand, counting down.
GGCGATCTCAAGCCGGGTGACAAGTTGCCCTCGGAACGGCAGCTGCAAGGCGAATTCGCCCTTGCCCGCGGCACCATTCGCGAGGCGCTGTTCTTGCTCGAAGCCGAGGGCGCGATCTTCCGTCGCGATCGCAGCGGATGGTACGTCTCGCCGCCGCCGGTGGTCTATGATCCGACGCGCTGGGAAGGCTTCATGTCCTACGTCGAGGCGCAGGGCCGCGTGCCCAGCACGCACACCATCAGCACCGCCACAATCCCCGCAGACCCGCTGCTTTCGGACATTTTCGCGCGCCCGCTCGGCGCCCCGCTGCATCACATTCGCCGCCTGCGCTCGGTCGACGGGCGGGCGGTGCTGGTCGAAAAACTGGTGGTCGATGCTGCCATCACACCGGGCCTCATAGAGTTCGACCTCAACACCTCGCTCACCGCGATCCTGAAGCGCAATTTCGGCATTACCGTCGCGCGCAACCAGATCTCGATGCAGCCCTGCGCGCTGACCGGTGACGAGGCGGTCGACCTGCGCCAGAAGTCGGGCCTGCCCGGCCTCGCCTTGCAGCGCGTGAGCTACGACGGTCATGGCCGGGTGGTCGAATACGATCACGAATACTGGCGCCACGATGCCGTGCAAATCAACGTGGACCTGCGCGTTCGCTAGCCCCTCAGCTCGCCACAACGGGCGCACAATCGGTTCAACCGCGCAATCTCGCGGAGCCGCCACTGCGGCCATTTCGCCGCACCTGGACAAAATCGCTGCGACGCAGCATCAGACCGTCATCCTGTCACGCAACTGTTATCAAGCGCCGCTAGTCGAGCATCTGGTTCAGACCAGTTTGCCAACAAGAGGGGTTTCTCATGAACGGTTGCAATGCCTCTCGGGCCACCCGCCCGAGCTACCGAAATGTCCTGTTCACCACCGCATCGGCCATGGCCCTGCTGTGCCCGGCCGCAGCTTTTGCGCAGGATAGCGCCGCCAGCGCCGATGACGCCATCGTCGTCACCGGCTTCCGCCAGTCGCTCTCCGACGCGCTCGACGCCAAGCGCGACTCGAACATCCGCATCGACGTGATCGTGGCCGAGGACATGGCAAAGTTCCCCGATCTCAACCTTGCCGAATCGCTGCAGCGCCTGCCCGGCGTACAGATCAACCGCGAGGCCGGCGAAGGCCGGCGCATCTCGCTGCGCGGCCTCGGCCCCGACTTCGCCCGCGTCCAGCTCAACGGCATGGAAGTGCTCGGCAACGTCGATTCGGCGCAGGATAGCCGCGGCCAGCGCTCGCGCGACCGTGCCTTCGATTTCAATATCTTCGCCTCCGAACTGTTCAGCCGGGTCGAGGTCGAAAAGACCTACCAGGCGGCGCAGAAGGAAGGCGGCATGGCCGGCACCGTGGGCCTCTTCACCGCCAAACCGTTTGACTACAACGACGGGATCAACGGCGCGATTGCGCTCAAGCTCGGCACCAACACCTATACCGAGGATGCCCAGCCGCGCATTGCAGCGCTGCTGAGCCAGAACTGGGGCGACACCTTCGGGATTGCCGTCTCGGTCGCCTGGAGCAAGCGCAAAACCACCGAGCAAGGCCACAACACCTATAACTACAGCACGGTCAACGGCACGCAGATGCAGGAGCTGATCGACAAGGGCGTCGACATCTCGAACCTCTCGGCGGCGCAGCAGGCCGAATTGCTTGACCCGGACAACACCTTCTATTTCGCCGACGGCAACCGCCTGTCCTCGTGGAACGCAGAACAGGAACGCCTCGGCATCACCGCCGCGGTGCAGTGGCAGCCGAGCGACGATGCGCTGTTCACGCTCGACGTGCTGCATGGCCAGTTCACCACCGACCGCAACGAGCTGCACCTCGCCACCCGCCCGCTCAACTCGCGCGGCTCGATCATCATCGACGGCGCGGCTTCGGACCCCTGGCCCGCCAACTTCCAGACCGGCTCTGTCGTCAACGACATCGCGTGGGACGATAACGGCTACGTCACCTATGCCGATGTTTCCGGGGTCGGCTTCGGCACCGAGCATCGCCGCTCGCGCAACGAAAACCGCTTCTGGCAGGTCGCACTTACCAACGAGTGGAATGTCACCGACACGCTGACCTTCGACGGCCATGTCGGCTGGGAGAAGTCGACCTACGACACGCCGTATGATGACAAGTTCTACATGCGTGCGCGCGGCGACATGATCGCCGACTACGGCACCGATGGCCGTTCGGCCACGTTCAGCTATGCGGGCTGGGATGCGACCGATCCCGGCAGCTACGCGCTCGACAATTTCTACTATCGCGCGTTCAACAACGAGAGCGAGCTTTACGAGGGCGAAGCCAACCTTGCCTGGGAAGCGAGCCCGGTGTGGACGATCCGCCTCGGCGGTGCCTACCACTCGTTCCGCCAGCAGGGCATCGACCTGTTCTATGACTCCAACGTCAACGGCACGACCGATAAGATGCGTGGCGATTCGGTCAGCGGCGTGAGCGATGTGTTCACCAACGAGTTCGGCTCATGGCTGATCGGCAACTATGCCGACGCCTTCGACCGTTACGACGAATACCACCGCCTTGAGCCCAACACCGATGGCACCGGCGGCGCGCTGCAGGATATCGAGAACGTCTACGAAACCACCGAAGACACGATCTCGGGCTACCTTCAGGCTGACTGGGACACCGAAGTCGGCGGCATGCGCCTGCGCGGCAACGTGGGCCTGCGCGGTTACAGCACCGACACCAAGAGCGTCGGCTGGATCCAGGGCGACAGCTATGCCTATCTCGGCACCTCCGAGGTAGAAGGCAGCTATTCGGGTGTCCTGCCCGCGATGAACGCCGTTCTCGAAGTGACCGACGACGTGCTGCTGCGCTTCGCCGCCACCAAGAACCTCAACCGTCCGAGCCTCGGCTCGATGGCGGCCGAAGGCAGCGCCTTCCAGAACGAGGACAGCGGTGAAATCACCGTCAGCCGGGGCAACCCGAACCTCAAGCCCTTCACCGATACCACCTTCGATTTCGCGGTCGAATACTACTTCGGCGATGTCGGGCTGCTGTCGGCGGGTGCGTTCCACAAGATCATCACCAACTTCATCAGCAACGATGTGATCGAGAACATCGCGTTCAGCGAAACCGGCGTGCCCTTCACCACCATTCCGGGTGCCACCGCCGACACCATCGTCAGCGAGTTCACGATGCCCGTGAACATCGATGGCGACCGCTCGCTGACCGGGATCGAGCTGGCCGCGCAGTCGCAGCTGTCGTTCCTGCCCGCCCCGCTTGACGGGTTCGGGGTGATCGCCAACTTCACCTATATCGACGCCGACGAGGAGCTGACCGGCTTTTCCGACACCGGCGCCAACGGCACGATCTACTACGAGACCGAGCGCTGGGGCCTGCGCGGATCAGTCAGCTATCGCAGCCGCTGGTACACCGGCAAGAACGAAGATCCGATGAGCGCCAGCACACGCGGCTTCGAGGGATCGACCTACTTCGATGCCTCGGCCTTCTTCAACGTGACCGAGCGTTTGCAGATCAACGTGAATGCCATCAATCTGACCAATGAGAAGGATACGCAGTTCTGGGGCCAGAACCGCTACCTCTACAACCAGAACCAGAGCGGTACGACCATTCTGGGCGGCGTGAACTACAAGTTCTGATCGCGACTGGATGAGTGATCGGGCGCGGCCTTGCCATCTGCGGCGAGGCCGCGCTCACCTCGTTTGACTGCCACCGATGATTATTTCGCACCGCCACCGCTTCATTTTCGCCGCCGTGCCGAAAACCGGCACCCATGCGGTGCGCCGGGCGCTGCGCGAACATATGGGCGAGGAGGACTGCGAACAGGTCGGCCTGTTCGTGCAGCGCAAGTTTCCCTGGCCCGAGCTGGCAGAGGTGGGCCATGGCCATTTCGCCTTGCGGCAGGTTCGCCCGTTCCTCGGCGAAGAGGCGTTTGCAGGCTATGTGAAATTCGCCTTCGTGCGCAATCCGTTTGACCGATTTGTCTCCTACTGCGCGTTCATGTTGCGCCAGACCGACCTTTTTCAGCGAAGCCCGCGCGAGGCGCTGTACCGCTTCGCTTTCGAGCATCCGAACCCCGACCACATCCTTTTCCGCCCGCAGGCGAGCCTTTTGGTGGACGACGACGGCCACAGCCTGCTCGCCGACGAGGTGGGCCGGGTGGAGGACATGCAAGCCTCTTACGATGCAATCTGCGCGCGGATCGGCATCGCCTCGCAGGCGCTCGAACGAGTGAATACGAGCCGCCATGGCGACTATCGCCGTTATTACGACCAGCGTCTCGCCGATGCCGTGGCGCGGCGCTATGCCGCCGACCTCGCGCTGTTCGGTTACACTTTCGACGGTTCGCGATGAACTTGCCCGCCCCCAATCCGCGCAAGACTACCGGCGTGCGCTTGCTCGGCTCGGTCGATGTGGAACGGCTGGTGGCCGCCGTGCGGCAGGTGCCCGAGGCGGCTTGGGTGGCGGAAAACGCGGCCAAGCCCAACCGGTTCGAAGCGCTCGATGCGACGCAGCACATCGTGTTCCGCTTCGTCGATTCCGGGCGCGACTGGCGTTTCTCGCACGATCGGCCCGCATGGGCTTACTGGCGCGGCTTGCTCGAGCCGGTGCTGGAGGCGGCGGTGGCGCCCTATGGCTATGCGCGCGGGGTGTTCCCACGCGTGATGCTGGCGCGGATGCCTGCGGGCGGCGTGATCAAGCCACATGTCGATGCGCTGGTGGCCGCCAAGTGGCCGCACAAGATCCACGTTCCGCTCATCACCAACCCACAGGTGGTGTCGCATTTCGGTGGGGCGGAGCATCACTTCGCGGTCGGAGAGGCGGTGGAGGTGAACAACCTCGCCCCGCACTGGGTCCGCAACGAGGGCACGAGCGAGCGGGTTCACCTGATCTTCGAATATTTCGACGCCGACCAGCCCGAGCCGGACTGGCTCGCCCCCTTCCTCACTAGCGGGGCCAGCCGATGAGCGCCGCTCGCGAGGACATTCTGCGCACGGCGATGGGCCTGCGCAAGGAGGGTCGCTTCGCCGAGGCGCTGCGCCTGCTCGACCAACAGGCTTCTGCGCACCCGCAATTCAGCCGCCTCTATCAGGAGCGCGCCCATTGCCTCCTTCACCTCGGCGACGGGCAGGGCGCCATCGCCGCGTTGAACGAGGCCTTGCGGCTTAACGCTGCCCTGCCCGCCTGCTGGGACATGCTGGCGCAATTGCTCCATCGCACCGGCGATCAGCGCGGGGCCGCCGAGGCTCGCCAGCGCGCCGAAAAGCTGGCGCAGTTGCCGCGCGAGGTGGTCATGGCCAATGCGCTCCACACCGATGGCGACCACGCGCGCGCCGCCGCGATCCTTCGCGACTACCTCGCCCGCGACGAAGGCAATCTCGGTGCCGCTCACCTGCTCGCGCGTGTACTTATGGAAAGTGGGCAAGACGACGCCGAGGCCGAGCGCATCCTGCGCGCACTGATTTCGCGCGATGGCACTTTCCTCGCAGCGCGGTTCGATCTTTCCGTGCTGTTGCTGCGGCAGCAGGAGCCGGCCGAAGCGCGCCTCCACGCCGAATTCCTGCTGCGGCACCAGCCGGAAAACCGCAACTGGCGCAAGCAATATGCCGCCGCCTCGGTCGCTCTCGGCGACCACGAGGCAGTGATCGACCTCTATGCCGAACTGATCGCCGATATCCCCGCCGAGGGGCTGGAGGCCGCCGAACTGCACCTGTTTCGCGGCAATGCGCTGAAGACGGTGGGACGAACCGAGGAAGCCGTGGCAGCCTACCGCGCCGCGCTGGCGGCAAGGCCCGGCTATGCGGTCGCCTGGTTCAGCCTCGCCAACCTCAAGACAGTCCGCTATTCGCCCGCCGATATCGCGCAGATGGAACAGCTATACAGCGCGCAAGACACCACCGACATGGACCGCGTCTACCTCGACTTCGCACTCGCCAAGGCCGCCGAGGACGTGCGCGATTTCGCCCGCGCCTGGCACCACTTCCAGCGCGGTAACGACCTGCGCCGCGGGGCCAGCACCTATTGCCCCCGCACCGCGCAGGAACGCGCCGCCGCCATCGCCGCAGCGCAAGGCCCTGCCCTGTTCGCCGGGCGCAAAGGCTGGGGCCACAGCGACCGCGCGCCGATCTTCGTGGTCGGCCTGCCGCGCTCGGGCTCGACGCTCGTCGAACAGATCCTCGCCTCGCATCACGCGGTGGAAGGCACTCATGAACTGACCACCATGGGCCGCATCGCCGCCGAGCTATGCGGAAAAGACCCCGCCTGCGGCCTCCCCCGCACGCCCGAGGCGCTGGCCGCGCTCAGCCGGGCGCAGGCCGCGCAGCTGGGCGAAGGCTACATGGCCGAAACCCGCGTCCATCGCCGGCTGGGCCGCCCGTTCTTCATCGATAAGATGCCCAAAAATTTCTGGCACCTGGGCCTGATCCACACGCTCCTTCCTCGTGCCACGATCATCGACATAAGGCGTGAGCCGCTCTCCTGTGCGCTTGCCAACCTGCGCCAGCTGTTCGGCACCTCCAATCAGGAGTTCACCTATGGCGTCGACCATATCGCGGGCCATATCCGCGCCTATCTCGCCATGATGGAGCACTGGGACGAGGCGCTGCCGGGCCGCGTGCTGCGCGTTCATTACGAGGATCTCGTGGCTGACCTCGAAGGCGAAGTCCGCCGCCTGCTTACCCATTGCGACCTGCCCTTCGATCCGGCCTGCCTCGCCTTTCACCGCACCGAGCGCAGCGTGCGCACCCCGTCGGCCGAGCAGGTCCGCCAGCCGATCAACCGGGCGGGAATCGAGCGGGTGGACGACTATGCGCCCCATCTCGGCCCCTTGCGCGCCGCGCTCGGCGATGCGCTCACCCGCCACCGAGACTTGCGCAATGCGGCTTGAGCAGCCCTTCTACCAGTTGCCGATCCTGTTCGATGCGGCGCGTTTGCAGGAGGAAGTCGCCGCGCTCCCTCCGCAAGCATGGGCACCCCACCCCGACCGCGTGGCCGGCAATTCCGCCGCCCGCCTGATCACCGCCCACGGCGAGGAGAACGACGGTGTCTACGGCCAGATGCTCCCCACCCGCTGGCTGGCGCAGATGCCCTATGCGCGGCAGGTGCTGGCGAGCTTCGGCGTGGTGTGGAGCCGGTCGCGGCTGATGCGCCTCGCCCCCGGTGCAGAGGTGCCCGAACACGCCGACATCAACTACCACTGGCATACCCGCGTGCGCATGCATGTGCCCGTCGTCACCCGCGAGGAAGTGCGCTTCCACTGCGACGGCGAGAGCGTCCACATGGCCGCGGGCGAAGCATGGATCTTCGACAACTGGCGCCGCCACCATGTCGAGAACCCCTCGCCTACCGAACGTATCCACCTCGTCGCCGATACCACCGGCACCTCAGCCTTCTGGAACTTCGCCTGCGCCCCGCCACCGCCGCGCGGCCAATGGCGCACTCTGCCCTTCCGCCCCGAGGCCAGCCCCAAGCTTTTGACTGAGACGAGCCTGCGCCCAGCGATCATGCCGCCTGCCGAGGTGCAATGGCTTGTCGAGGACTGGATCGCGGAACTGGCCCCCGCCTCCGCCGAAGCCGAACCGCAGGTCGCCGCTCTGACCCGCCACCTGCGCGACTTCGTGCGCGACTGGCGGCAGCTCTGCGCCATGCACGGCGACAATCCGCGCGCGCGCCCTGCCTTTACCGGGATGGCGAGGACCTGCGAACAGGCCGCCGCCCCGCTTGCCGAAGGGCTGGTGATGCGCACCAACGGCGCTGACGCCATGCTCGTGCTGCAAAAGCGCGTGCTGCACCACCTCGTGGCGGAACAATAGCACCGCATCGTCGCCGAATTGTAAGAATGCGCGGCTATTTGGTCTAGACCAATTTCCAACATAGGACTTCTCCCATGCCCTCCCCGCGCACCGCCCTCATTGCCACGCTCCTTGGCGCCGCCGCCAACCTCGGCCTCGTCGGAACGGCCTTGGCGCAGGATCGTGACGATGCGCCGGTCGTGCGTCATGTGATCGTGATCGGGGTCGATGCGATGAGCCCGGACGGTATCCGCCATGCCGATACCCCGGTGATCGACGAGATGATGGCCAAGGGCACCTCGACCATGAACGCGCGCGGCGTGCTGCCCACCTCCAGCTCAGCCAACTGGGCCTCGATCCTCACCGGCGCGGGGCCGGAGCAGCACGGCGTCACCAGCAACGACTGGCGCGTGGGCGAGTTCAACTTCCCCGCCATGGTCACCGGATCGGGCAACTTCTATCCCTCGATCTTCCAGCTCCTGACCGAGCAGCACCCCGAATGGGAAGTTGGCTCGATCTACGATTGGGACGGCTTCGGCAATCTCTACGATCACCGCTTCGTCGACTTCGATGCGAACCGTCCGGGCCATGCCGAGACCACCGCGCAGGCGGTCGACTATATCAAGGCCAAGCGCCCCAACTTCCTGATGATGCACCTCGACCAGCCCGACCACGAGGGGCACACCTACGGTCATGGCACCCCCGAATACTATGCCTCGGTGGCAAGCGCCGATGCCGAAATCGGCATGATCCGGCAGGCGGTGATTGATGCGGGGATTGCCGATGAGACAGTGATCATCGTGACCGCCGACCATGGCGGCGTCGGCAAGGGGCATGGCGGCGATTCACTGGCCGAGCTGGAAATTCCGTGGATCGCTGCGGGCGCAGGCGTCGCCGAGGGCCGCACCCTGACGCTGCCGGTAAATACTTACGATACGCCCGCCACCGCCGCCTTCCTGCTCGGCCTTGATATTCCCTATGCCTGGATCGGCCGCCCGGTGCGCCCCGTGCTGGCAAGCGAGGAGATGCCCGCGCAGACCTACCACCTGAGCAGCGCCTATGCCGCGCCGGTCATTTCGCCGCTGGCCCAAGGCAACGATCCGGCGGGCGGCCTGTTCACCGATGGCCCGGCCGAGCTGACCATCGCCAACCCCAATCCGATTGGAGAAGTGCGCTTCACGCTCGACGGCTCGAACCCCGCCGCCACTTCGCCGCTCTATCAAGGGCCGGTGACGATCGAACAAACCACCGTGGTGCGCACCGCGCTGTTCGTCGACGGCGCGCAGGCGAGCGCGCCCACCACCGCCTATTTCCGCGTGCTGGAGCCTTCGGCCGAGCCGCGCGGCCTCAGCTGGAAAGCCTATCTGCTGCCCGAACAGCCCGTCCGCCTGCCGAATTTCGATGGGCTCGAACCGGCGGTGAGCGGCGTGACCCACGAGGTCTCGCTCGCCGGGCTGGACCTGCCGCGCGATCAATCGGTGGCGGTCACCTTCGATGGCTTCATCGATATCCCCACCACCGGCAAGTACGACTTCTATCTCGCCTCCGACGACGGCAGCAAACTCTACATCGACGGGAGAACCGTGGTCGATAACGATGGCGACCACGGCGTGGTAATGGCGGCGGGCAGCGCCGAAATGGAAGCGGGGCGCCATGCGTTTCGGGCCGAATGGTTCAACGGCGGCGGCGGGGCCTGGGTGGGCGCGTGGTTCCAGGGGCCTGGCATCGTCCGCCAGTTCATCGATCCGAACCTGCTCACACCGCGCTAGCCGAGACGTTGAGCTGACATAGGGTAGCCTGAGACCTCTGGCAGGCCTATGGGCCGCCCCATGTTTGCCTCGCTCCTTTCCGTGCGCGCTCTGCTGGTGGCGATCTTCATGCTGATGGCCGGCAGCGGGTTTCTCGCCACGCTGATCGCGATCCGCCTTGAGGAGGCTGGCGCAGGATCGTTGGTGATCGGCCTGGTCGCAACAGCCTATTTCGCCGGGCTGATGTTCGGCGCGTTGCGGGTGACGCCGCTGATCGCACGGGTCGGGCATATCCGCGCCTTTGCCGCCTTCGTGTCGATCTATTCGGCCAGCAGCCTGACCTATGCCCTGGTCGACTACTGGCCGATCTGGATCGTGCTGCGCTTTGCAGACGGATTCGTGATGAGCGGGGTGTTCGTGTGCCTCGAAAGCTGGCTCAACCGCGTGGCCCAGCCCAACAACCGCAGCGCCATCCTCGCGGCCTATATGATAGCGCTTTATTTGGGGCAGGCGCTCGGGCAGTTCCTGCTTAACCTGCAGGATAATGCCCCTGCCCTGCCCTTCATGCTTTCGGCCATTCTGCTGTCGCTGACGCTGCTGCCGGTGGTGCTGACGCGCATTGCGCAGCCGGTGATGGAGGAAATCTCGCCGTTCTCGCTGCGCCGGCTTTACGCGGCTTCGCCGCTGGGCATCGTCGGGGTGCTGGCGACGGGAGTGATGATGGGCGCGTTCTATGGCCTCGGCGCGGTTTTTGCGCAGCGGATCGGCTTGCCGCTGGCGCTGGTGGCAGCCTTTGCCTCCAGCGTGATCGCAGGAGGCGTGGTGCTGCAATATCCGCTCGGTATCCTTTCCGACCGGTTCGACCGGCGCCGTGTGATCGTCGGCACGATGCTTGCGACGGCGGCGGTCTGCGGGGCGCTGGTCTTTGCCAATGGTCCGTTCGCAGTGTTCGTGCCGGGCGCACTGTTCGGCGGTTTTGCCTTTGCGCTCTATCCGCTGTGCGTGGCCCACGCGAACGATCACCTCAGCGAAAGCGAACGCATCGGCGCGAGCAGCGGGCTGGTGCTGGTCTATTCAGCGGGGGCCGTAGCAGGGCCGCTGGTGGGCTCGCTCGCGATGTCGGCGCTCGGACCAGCCGGACTGTTCGCGGCGATCGGTGCAGTCTCGCTGCTGGCTGCGCTGTTCGGCCTGTGGCGCAGCGCGATTGCCTCGCCCGTGCCAGCCGATGAGCAGCAGGCATTCGTCGGCCTGCCGCGCACCAGCCCTGCGGCTGCGGTGCTTGAAAGCGAGACGAGCGACGGCACCGAGCAAGATACCGGAATTTAGCGACTGGCAGGCGCTACATGAAAAGAGGGCCGGACCAGCAGATGCGCTGGCCCGGCCCATTTTCCCGATCCGCTAAACGATCAGAAGTTGCGACGCAGGGTCACCGACCACTCGCGCGGGCGGCCCGGATTGCCGGTCACGACCCCGAAGCTGCCGATGTTCTCGGCCTTGCCGGTGTAGTAGAACTTGTCGAGAATGTTGGTAACCGCGCCGCTCAGCGACCAGTTTCCATCCGCACTTTCGAAAGTAACGCGTCCATTTACAAGGTTGTAGCCGTCAATCTTGTTAAAGTCGCTGTTGATCGAGTTATACCAGAAGTCCGAACGATAGCTCCAGTCCACCCGCGGCGTGATCGAGGCACCGCCCGGCAATTCGGCACGATACTGGGCGCCGGCCGAAAGCTGCCACTTGCTGATGAACGGCGCGATCATGTCGAGCGTGACCTGCGTCGACGGGTTCTTGATCTCCTTGTAGTCGAAATCGAGATAGCCGAGCGATCCGTCGATGGTGAAGTTGTCCACCGGCTCGAGGAAGGTTTCCAGTTCGAAGCCCAGCACCTCGGCATCGCCCGCGTTCGACGGCACCGAGCACGACAGCACGACGCTTTCCGGGCAATTGTAGCGGACAAGCTGGATATCGGTGTAGTCGTTGAGGAACACCGCACCGTTGAGGCGCACGCGCCCGTCGACCAGCTGCGACTTGAAGCCTGCCTCGTAGGTGGTCAGCTTTTCCGGCCCGAAGGTCAGCACCTGATCGGGCGCAGAGGGACGCGGGTTGATGCCGCCACCCTTGTAGCCGGTCGAGACTTGGGCATAGAGCATCAGATCGTCAATCGGGGTGACGTTGAAGCCGATGCGGTAATCGACCTTGTCGCCCTTGAACGTGCCGCTTTCCCCGTTGAGACCCGCAAGCAGGAAGTTCTCGGTGAAGAAGGCGCCGCTCGGCACGGTGCCATCAACGTTCAGGCGGCTGTAGTTGTAGACCTTCTTGTCATCGGTGTAGCGCAGCCCGCCGATCAGGTTGATGCTGTCGGTCACGTGCACTTCGACATGGCCGAAGGCGGAGATCGAACGGTTGGTCACCAGGTCGTCCGAAAGGAAATCGAACAGCAGCGTCGGGATCTGGTTGCGACCGGTGAGAATGTCGTTCGCATCGTAGTAGAACCCGCCGACAGTCGCATCGATCAGGCCGTCGGCGAACTGGCCCGACAGGCGCAATTCCTGCGTGAACTGCTCGTGGCTGTAGTTGAACTGCTGCAACAGGATCGCGAGCTGCGATCCATCGACGTCGATGCCGCTGGTGCCCTCGGCCTTGCGATAGCCGGTGATCGACGTCAGCACGAGATTGTCGGAAAGATCGACATCGAGATGGCCCGACACGCCCCAGCTTTCGACCGAACCCTGCGGATCGACCGTGAACGAGCCCGGCGCAACCTGGCGGTCGATGCCGAAGGCGGTCGTGTAGTTGCCGCCGTTCGAATAGGTCGCGTAGCTGGTGTAGCTGTCGGGCGCGGTGAGGAACCGGTCATCGAACGGGACGCCCGCCGAAGGGTCGCCTTCGACATAGCTGCGCACACTCGGATTGTCGGCATAGAGCAGCTTGGTGGGCGCGATTTCCGACTTGTCGTTGGCATAGTCGGCGCGCAGCGTGAGTTCGAACGGAGCGTCGACGGGGGCGTAACGCATCGCCAGCCGCACGGCCTGCAGGTCGCGCCCGCCTTCGGTGCCGATCACGCAATCTGAGCCGCCGTCACCCGTCTCGGGAAAGCCCTCACCGGGATTGACGCAGCCATAGTCAAGCCGCTTGAAATAGCCGTTCGACGACTTGGAGACGACCGAAACGCGCGCGAACAGCTCCTCGGAGATGGCAAAGTTGGCGCTGGCGCGCAGGTCGAGCCGATCATAGCTGCCATAGGTCGCCTCGACGAAGCCGCCGCCGGTGCCATCGGGCTTGGCGGTATAAAGCTTCACCGCGCCGCCGACCGAGTTCTTGCCTGCCAGCGTTCCCTGCGGGCCGCGCAGCACTTCGACACGGTCCAGATCGGTAAGGTCCATGACCGCGCCGAAGGTGGTGCCGTAGTAGATATCGTCGATGTAGATGCCGACGCCCGGCTCAAGCGCGAAGCTGCTATCGGCCTGGCCGACACCGCGGATGAAGGCGGCAATCGAGTTGCCCTGCAGGCCAGTGGCCGGTTCGAGCGCGACGTTCGGCGCGAAATCGCCGAGATCGGCCACGGTGGTCTGGCCGCGCGATTCAAGCATCTCGCCGGTCATCGCGGTGATCGCGATCGGCGTATCCTGCACGTTCTGCTCGCGGAACTGGGCGGTGACGACGATGGTGTTGTTCGCCTCGCGGGCAGTCGCAGCGTCGCTGTCCTGCGCCTGAGCAGGCGCGGCGGCGCACAAGGCCAGCACCGATGCGCCAGCCAAGACGGCGTTAATTCTGGTCGTAGATTTGAGCATGCTAGCTTCTCCCTTCATCCGTCCGACCGTCAGGCGGCCGAACTTGCGCAAGGCCGTTGAATGGCGTGTCAGCCATCGGCCCCATATCCATGATCATCGAGGTGGAGAGGGATCTGTCCGGCAAGTGCGCGAGGCGATCCTGCGCGCGATTCGCTGGGCCGAATTATCGCGGAAACCCAGTGCGGCTTGCAGACAAACCCGGCTGTTGCGATGGGAAAAATAGCCCACGGCTTCAGTATCCTCTCCTCGAAGCGGAGGCTCTTTGTGAAGACCTCTCGCTTCATAACGATCGTTACAAAACGGCTTACCGTAACGCTCGTTAGTTTTGTTCGATGCAAAATGCAAATGTCATTCGCACCCTTGCGAACTCGCCGCGCGGCAGGGCAATGCGGGGCCCCAGCCCCTTGGCGCGACATACGCACCGGCTCTCCCCTGCCTGAGGGCGGAGATGGTGCCCGCACGCGTGTTGCAGATAAGCTCGAGGGCCATTACCGCTGGTCAGCGGCGATAGCGGAGGCAGGAATGGCACGGCGCAACACCCCGACGACTGCCGCAGGTGCCTCGCACGATCGGCTGAGACATCATCTTGCCCTCCTTCTGCTTGTGCTCCCGTTGCTGCTTGGCGGCTGCGCCAGTATCGACCGCGAGCCATTCACCGCGACGCAACTGGAAGCCGCGCAGCCGGCCGACATGCCGCGGGTCCGATATTGGGCCGACGCGCCTGATCTCATCGAGCAGATGGCCATTCCCGATCCTCCTGCCGGCGAGCCGCTGCGCTTGCTCGCGCTGTCGGGCGGCGGTGACAAGGGCGCCTATGGCGCAGGCTTTCTCAACGGCTGGACCCAGTCGGGCGAGCGCCCGCCGTTTTCCATCGTAACCGGGGTCAGCACCGGTGCGCTGATCGCGCCGTTTGCGCTGCTCGGCCCCGACTATGACGACGAACTGGCCGCAGCCTATACCGAGATCACTCCCGACAATATCTACGAAGCGCGATTTCCGCTGGTGATCCCGTTTTCCTCAAGCGCCGCGACCACCGGCCCGCTCGAAGAGCTGATCGCCCGGTTCGCCACCAATGCCGTGATCGACGCGGTGGCCCAGCAGCATCGCCTCGGACGGCGGCTGTTTATCGGAACCGCTAACCTCGACCGGCCCGGCAATGCGATCTGGGACATGGGCGCCATCGCGGCCAGCTCCGCGCCCGACCGCTTTGACCTGTTCCGCCGCATCATGCTCGCGAGCAGTTCGGTGCCGGTGGCGTTCCCGCCAGTGTTGATCGAGACGCAGGTTGAAGGCCGTTTGATCAGCGAGCTGCACGTCGATGGCGGCACCATTGCCACCTTGCTCGCCGCACCCTCGATTGCCGATGGGCAGACAGGGGGGACCGCACCGCAAGCCGAAGTTTACCTGCTGGTGAACGGCAAGATGGCCGGTGAATTCAAGATGATCGATGGCTCGCTTCCCGATATCGCCGCGCGCACGATCGATGTGATGCTTTTTGCCAGCCTGCAAGACCGCGTGAACTCGGCCTATGTCTGGGCTCAGACCGTCGGCGCGACGTACCGCCTGACCTTTATCGGCCAGGACTACGAGGACGCAGAGCACGATCTGTTCGATCAGGCCTATATGCGAAGGCTATACGCCCACGGCCTCGAACGTGGGCAGCAGGCCGCCTGGCAGGATCACCCACCCTCACCCACGCCAGAGCCTGACGCCGAAGCGCCGGACGCGGACTAGGCAGAGCAGCCTTTCATACCCGCTAGCATCGCTTGCCGGGCTAGAACTCGAGCTGATTCATCGTGCGCCCGTCGGGAAAGGTGACGGTCACGTTGAAGCCGCCATTGCGGCCATCGCGCAGCGGGTAATAGGTAAGGTCGATCTTGTCGCCAGGCGTCAGCGTGCGGCGCGACCAGCCCGCGCGGCTGAGGTGGTTCGGGCTCATGCCCTCGAAGGCCCAGCGCTTGGTCTGCCCGCTGCTGTCCTTGGCGGTCACGTAAAGGAAGGTGTGCGGATTGGTCCATTCCCAGCGGGTGACAGTCGCATCCTTGAGCGGGACGGCGCTGCCCCATTCGAACATCGCGGTGGAGTGATGCGCCGACGAAGTGGTTGCGCCGAGGGCGAGCACCCCGGCCGTGGCAAGTGCGATAGCTGAACGTTTCATGATGGCTCCTGGACCTGATCGGTTAGTCGAGTTCGTCGAACCCGAGGTTCATGCTGGGACGCCCGTCTTCATCGGCCGCGTCGCGATTGTTTTCCTGGCAAATGTACTCGCGCAGGTCCCAATCGGGTTCGAGCCGGTAAGAGACGGCGGTGGTGAAGGGCTCGGCAAACAGCGCCGGATCGGTGATCGTGGTTTCGATCACCAGCTTTTCCGGGTTTTCGAGATAGATGCGCTCGCGCATCCTGGTCTGCGGCGTGGGGTGCAGGCCCGCCATCAGCGAGATCAGCGGCGAAAAGCCGACGGTGTCGACCACCAGCACATCGCCCTCCCAGTGGCCGACCGAATTGCCGTTGAACAGAAAGTCGGGGTCGGCTGGAAGCGCGCGCCCGTCGGTGAAGATCTGGCGCAGCTGGCTGTGCGTCTCGATCACGATGTTCACTTTACCCGGCGAGTAGATGAACTCGATCGGATAGGGATAGCGCATGACACCCGGCATACCGGTGGGCCGACAATTGGCCCCCTCTGTCTGGAGGTTTTCGCCGCTTTCCTTGGCCGCGTTGAAGGCGTCGATCGCAGCGCGTGCCTGCTCGGTCAGCGGAGCCTCGCCCTCGGCGGCGCGCAGCTTGGTGATGGCGGACCAGTCGGGCTGCCACACCCCTTCCAAGGCAGGCAGACGGGCAATCGCCGCATAGGCCGATTCGCGGCTCTGCCCCGCAGCATCCTGCGCCGAGGCCCCGCTCGCGCAGATAAGCGCGGACCAGGCAGCAACATTCAAAGCTTTGATAAAGCGCAATTCTCTACCCTCGTCCCGTGTCTGGCATGGCCCCGTAATCAGACCGCGCTCGACATCTTCTGCTAAGTCTCTTTGTTGATTTAGTCAATCTCAAACCTCTCACGCACAGCAGCGTTTGCAGAGATCATTCATTATAATTCGCTCATATATGAACGGATTGCCAAGAGATTCAGGATGTTTAGCGCATATCAACCCTGACCGACTGTTCTACCCCGCAAAGCGATGCCCACTTGACATTGATTGAATCAAATTGGATGACTTTAGCAGGGACTCAAGTCCTTGAGAAAAATGACGCTTGCATGTGTCAAAAACGGGGGAGACGGGCCTGAGGCCCGATAGAGCGACTCGCATGGCCTGCGGGGGCAAGCCCATGGCCTGTGTGTCGACACCCTTCCCCGGCCCATGCGGCGCGGTCTGGGAGGGAACATAGATGACACGCCGAACTGCACCCGAATTCCGTGCCGCGTTGATGGCGGCCTGCGCCGCATGCGTGGCCACCCCTGCCCTCGCGCAGGACGAGAACCGCGAGCAGGACGGCACCATCGTGGTCACCGGCTCGCGCATCGCACGCGGCACCTTCGACAGCCCCGCCCCCGTCACCACGCTGGGCGCAGACGATCTCCAGCGGCGCGGCGTCACCAACATTGCAGAGGCGATCACCGAATTGCCCTCGTTCCGCGACACGACCGGCCCGCAAACACAGGGCTTTGGCAGCTTCAACGTCGGCGCGCGGATCGTGAACCTGCGCGGGCTTGGCGTCACGCGCAACCTCGTGCTGGTGAACGGCCGCCGCTTTGCACCAACCACGCGCGAGGGCTCGGTCGACCTCAACTTCGTGCCCTCGATCCTGATCGAGCGGACCGAAATCGTCTCGGGCGGCGCTTCGGCGGCCTATGGCTCCGACGCGATCACCGGTGTGGTCAACGTGATCCTCAATGAAAACCTGGAAGGGCTGAAACTGGAGGCAGACATCGGTGTGTCCGAGCGCGGCGACGGCGAGCGCTATCACGCTGCCGCGGCCTTCGGCACCCGCGTCGGCGACCGCGGCCATTTCGTGATCGGCGGCGAATGGTCGAAGCAGGAAGGCATCGGCAACTGCTTCGAGCGCGACTGGTGTACGCCCGGCGCGGTGGTCACCAACCTCGGCTATGCCGCCGGCAACGGCCAGCCCAACTACGTGCGCAGCAACGATAACGCGGGGCTGAACTTCAACAGCGGCGGCGTGGTGACGCGCGGCCCCTATGCCGGTTTGCTTGGCACTGGCGGCATCACCTTCGATGCCAATGGCGATCCCGTGCCATTCAACGTCGGCAGCCCCAGCTTCGCGCTGTTCCAGATCGGCGGCGACATTATCCCTGCCTATATCGACGCCAACATCACCGTGCCGGTCGAGCGCTATTCGGTGAACGCGCATTTCGACTACGAATTGAGCGAAGGGATTACCGCCTTCATCGACGGCACCTATGGCCATGTCGACGGGCAGTTGTTGCAAACCTCGTTCTTCAACACCGCGATCCCGATCTTTGCGGATAATCCCTTCATCCCCGACGCGATCCGCGACAACTTCGGCGACCCGACGCCGCCGACCGGCCCGGCCTCGCTGACCCGCCCCGCCAACGCCACCGCCGCCTTCACCATGGCGCGCCTGTTTAACGACCTCGCGCGCGGCTACAGCACCTCGGATGCCGACACATACCGCATCACCGCCGGGCTCGACGGCGAGTTCGGCGGCGGCTGGACCTGGGACGGCTACTATCAATACAGCCGGACCGACCGCCTGCAGGTGGTGCAAGACAACCTCGTGGTCGGCGCTGCGGTGTTCCCGGTCACCAATCCGGCCACCATCGCGCAGTCAAACGCCTATTTCTACTTCGCGGCCGATGCGGTGGTCGATCCAGCAACCGGCCAGCCGACCTGCCGCGCCCTGCTGAGCGACGATCCTGCGCTAAGGACCGCCGCGCAAGGCTGCGTGCCGCTCAACCTGTTCGGCGAGAACAACTACGACCCTGCCGCGAAAGACTACATCTACGGCGACCTGATCGAGGACATCCGCCTGCAACAGCATGTGCTGGCCGCCAGTGTCAGCGGAAGCCTGTTCGAGGCGCCGGGCGGCAGCGTGGGCATCGCCTTCGGCGCGGAATACCGGGTCGACAAGATCGACGTGGAGCATGACGACCTTTCCAACCTCTACGCCTATTTCCAGAACTTCGGTGCCGATTACAACGGCAAGACCGAAGTGATCGAAGGCTTCGCCGAAGTCGAGGTGCCACTGCTGGCCGATGTGCCCATGGCCGAGGCACTGACCGTCAACGCCGCCATTCGGCAGACGCACTACAAGATCGATGGCTTCGGCAGCTACCTGCGCACCAATGCCTCGAACTCGTTTGATGCTACCGCATGGAAGGTCAGCGCCAATTGGGAGCCGACCGACTGGCTGCGCTTCCGCCTCAGCCGCTCGCGCGATATCCGCGCGCCCAACTTCGCCGAGCTGTTCTTGTCCTCGGCCTCCGCCTTCAGCACGATTTCCAACCCGTTCCAGGGCGGCGCGGGCAACAACCCCTCGCTGCTTAGCGGCGGCAGCCCGTTCCTGCGCCCGGAGAAGGCCGACACCTGGGGCGCGGGCGCGATCCTCAGCCCCGGCGGCGCGCTGAGCGGGCTGCGCCTGTCGGTCGACTATTTCGACATCACGGTGAAGGACTATATCTCCAGCCCGCCCGGCGGCGCGCAGAACATCGTGAACGAATGCTTCGGCGGACGCGAGGCGGCCTGCGCGCTGATCAACGATGGTACCATCACCACCGGCGATGCGCTGACCGAGATCCGCAACGTCTCGCTCAACCTTGAGGAACTGCGCACCACCGGGTTCGACTTCGAAGCCGAATACCGCTCCGATCTGGGCGGAGGAAACCAGCTGATCTTGCGCGCGCTCGCCACTCATGTGACCGAGCTTTCGACACTGTCGTTCGGCCAGTTGATAGACGGCGCTGGCCAGACCGGCGGATCAGCAGGCACCTCCTCGGCTGACTGGACCGCGAGCACCTTCCTCACGCTGGTGAACCCGCGCTTCAGCGCCACCTTGCAGGGGCGCTACATCGCCAGCGGCGTGCTCAACGCGCTTTACACCGGCCCCGGTCAGGATGGCTACGATCCGACCAAGCCCAACAGCATATCCGATAACTCGGTGCCAAGCCAGTTCTACCTGAACCTGTTCGGCACCTTCAATGTCGGCCCCAAATGGGAGGACGGCGAAGGGCTGCAGCTGTTCTTCCGGATCAACAACCTGCTCGACAAGGATCCGCCGATCGTGCCCGAATTCCAGTTCCCGACCAACCCGGTCTATTTCGACACTATCGGCCGCTATTTCACCTTCGGAGCCCGCGCCCGGTTCTGAGCGGATTGCACCGCCCTCCCCGGTGCCCGACGCCGGCAGTGCTCGAAAGAGGACTGCCGGCGTCGGTTTGGCGATTTGCTCCCTCCGGCATTTGCGAATATCGCAGCTGCGCAAGACCCAAGGGGCAATAAGGGAGGAACAAACGGATGGCTGGCGAGCAACATGGCGACCATGCGCTGCTGGCTGGAATCCAGAACGACCTGGTTTCGCCGCGCATCCTCGTCCTGCGGCGGCTGCTCGACCAGAGCGCGCGCGCCGATTTTGCCGGGCTGGAACCCGACAACGCCTTCACCCGGCGCATCCTGTTCGCGCTCTATCGCAACGGCGAAGGCCGCGTGTTCGAGCTCGCCTACACGCTGGGTAGCGACATGGCGCAGGTCAGCCGCGGGCTGACCTCGCTGCGCAAGGACGGGCTGGTCAACACGCGGCGCCAGCGCGATCCCTATACCCTTACGCCCGAGGGCGAGAAGCTGGGCAAGCAGCTGTTCGCCATCGCCGAACAGCGCGAGGCGCGCCTGCTGCGCGGGCTGGAAGCGGGCGAGATCATCGAGCTGGTGGCCATGCTCATTCACCTGCAATCGCGGGCCAGCGCCCTGCTCACCGAGGAACTGGCACTGGCGCGGGCGGAGGGCGAGCCGTCCGAACTCCCTGCCGCGCAGACCGAGTTTGCGACCCGCGTCCATCCGCTGCTGTACAATCTGGCCAACACCGTCCTGCGCACGGCCACGGCCGCCTTCAAGCGGCTGGCGGGCGTTTCGCAGTTCGAGTGGCGGGTGCTGGTGAACATGGCCGATCGGCCCGCCATTCCCTTTGCGGGCCTCGTCCAGCACATCGGTGTGGACAAGGGGCAGCTCAGCCGGACCCTGAACGCGCTTGAGCAGTCGGGCCTGATCGTTCGCAGCGAGGATGGTTCGGGTACACCGCGCCTGCTGGACCTGACCGCCAAGGGCCGGCGCGTCTACCGGCTGATGGAAGCCGATTCCGAGCAGCGCAACGATCGCATGATCGAAGGCCTACGCCCGATCCACCTTGAACGCCTGCGTGCGCAGCTCGACCGGCTGATCGCCAATATCGTGACGATGACACCGCCAGCCTGAGCCCCCAGCTTGCCGATCAGTTGATCTTGTCGAGCCGCGCCATCGGCGGGGCATTGCTGAACAGCTCACCGAACGGGTCGTCGGGCTGCTCAGGCCCGGCCGCCTCGCGCACTGTCGCACGGCGCATGTCGCGGCGCTCGTCCCAGTTGAACCCGCCGCCGCGGTGCAGGCAGGCAAGGTTGTCCCATATCACCATGTCGCCCACGGCGTAGTCGACCGAGATGATATATTGGTCCTGCGTCGCATGGGCATTGAGATAGTCGATCAGCTCGCGGCTCTCCTCCCAGCCCCAGCCGACCACACGGTAGCAATGCGCCCCGGCGTAGACCATCTTGCGGCCCGAGCCGGCGTGGGTGTGGACCAGCTTGTGCACGGGGCGGTGGCGTTCCTCGATCATCTCGCGGGTAATCTCGGCCCCGCCCTGCTTGCGCGACCACCACAAGGAGTGCTCGCATTCGAGATCGGCGATCTTAGCCTTCACGTCTTCGGGCAGGTCGTCATAGGCGGTCCGCGCATCGACGAAGCACGTCGGCCCGCCGCTGGGTGGAACTTCCACCGCGCGCAGCATCGAATAGCTGGTGCGCAGGTCCATGAACGAGCTGTCGGTGTGGAAGATCATGTCGCCCTTGCGGTAGGTCAGCGCGCTGGGGGCGCGGTTGATCTCGCCGTCCTTGTCGAGGTTGCCCGCATTGAACAGGAACTGGCGCGGACGGCCATCGCGCGGAGGCAGGCTTTCGAGATAGCCGAAGTACCCGGCGAACCGGATCTGCCCCTCGTCATCGAGGCCGGTGTCGCGGCAGACGGTGACGCCCCACTTATCCTGCATCGCCACGATCTCCTTGATTGTCGCGGGATCAAGCGGCTTGCTGATGTCGACGCCGACGATCTCGGCCCCGAAATGTGGGGAAAGGGGTTTGGCCTCAATCATGTTTCGTTATCCTCTCTGCTGCGCCCTGCCGCTCACGACAGGCGTTCACATTTGAAATAGGTACTGCTTTCGATGCGGCAGGTGTAGCTGCCCAGCGCGCCTTGCTCGGCCGCGAAGGGCGCGCCTGCACGCGGCGCGCGGCGCAATGACACCGAAGAGGTGGAACGCCAACGCGTGCCGTTGGCAGCTTCGATTTCCAGCCCGCGCCTGCGGTCGAGCCGGGCAGTGGCTACGCTGCTGGTCATATCTGACATTACCGGGTCGCGCGGTTCGCTCTCCTCGTAGACAATCGTATCGTCGGTCGCCGCCATTGGTGGAGACTGGTCAGCCGACTGCACCGGTGGCGCGACCGAAGCTGGAGCACCCGACCTGACGGGTGCCCGCCCAAGCAGCCCGAGCGCGGCCAGCTCGCGGTCAAGGCAGGAATAACGCTCGCCCGCCTCATCGATAGCGGCGCAGCGTTCGATTCCGCCCCAGTCTCGCTCTTGCTGGGCCATGGCAGCAGGAGCCGCCAGCAAGCAGATCGCCCCCGCCATCACAGCGATACCCTTCATCACATTCTTCTCCCGTTTGGCTCGGAGGGGCAAGCCGAGTGCCCTGCCCCTCCCACCAGCATCAGAACGAAACCTTCGCACCGATATAGAACCGGCGACCAAGCACATCGAAGGCACCACCCGGCTCGGGCTCGCCCACGGCATCAGTGACGCCGGGTATCCGGCCATAGATGTTGGGATCGCGGTCGAACAGATTTTCGATGCCACCGCGCAGTTGCAACAGCTCGTTGACCTGATAACGCGCGGCCAGATCGAATATGTCGTAGGCGCGGATATCGTCCTGCTGGGCATTGGGCGAGGTCGCCTTCACAAAATGCCGGGCCGAGGGCAGGTGCCGCCAGTTGAGACTAATCATGCCCGGCCCGAAGTCGTAGCCCACGGTGGTGTTGAGCTTCCAGCGGAACTGCGGCCCGTAAGGTGGAATGCCGATTTCCGCGCCGACCGTGTCCGAATAGTCGAACACCGGGCCGCCCGGATTGTTCTGCACCAGATATTCGCTGAGGTAGTTGAATAGCACATTGGCAAAGACCGCCCCGCTGTCACCACCCAGCCCCGGTGCATCGACCGCCCAATCCAGCTGAACGTCGAAGCCCGAGGTCGCCAGCATGCCAAGGTTCTCGAACGAGGCCACGGTCGAAATCCAACGCCCGTCGACGCTCGAACGGTTGATGCGCTGGCAGAACTCATTGTTCGGATCGTAGGTCGGGTTGTTGCCCAGCGCGTTGAAACACTCCTGATAGACCACCTGCGTCGAAGCAGGGGCAATCGCGCCGTCGATGGTGATGTTGTAGTAGTCCACAGACAGGCTCAGATCGCGCAGCAGCGGGCTGGCACTGGGCGAGGAGATCACCCCGCCGATAGTCCAGGTGGAGGCCTTCTCCGAGGTCAGGTCGCGGTTGCCGCGTTGCAGATCGCGCCCAAGCGGGAAATAGGTCGGCACGTTGCCGACGAAATCCTCAGTGACGGGGAAACCGCCGGCCATCGCTGAACACAGGTCGAGCACCTGCTGCCGGTTGGGGTTGCCCGGCACGTTGCCATAGTCGGCGCGGGTGAACTTCGAGCACGGATCGTGATCGGGCCATGCGACGGTCTGGAACACAGCGGGCTGGAACAGCTCGGCCACGTTCGGCGCGCGGTTCGCCCGCTGGTAGCCGCCGCGCAGTTGCAGCCACGAGGTCACCCGCCAGTCGCCGGTCAGCTTCCAGGTCGTGACCCCGCCCGAGGTGTTGTAGTCCGAATAGCGGATGCCCGCGTTAAGGCTCAGATCCTCGAAGAACGGCTTGTCCGTCAGGACCGGGATCAGCACCTCGCCGTAGATTTCCTTCACGTTGGTCGAACCCGTGGTGGGTGACACATCGAACAGGCCGATCGTCAGCGAGGTGGTGTTCGAAGTCGAGAAGTTGGGATCGGGATTGTAGCTAAAATCGTTCTCGCGATAGGCGCCGCCAATGGCAAAGCGCAGATCGCCAGCAGGCAGTTCGAACAGCGCGCCCTGAATGTTCAGCTCGACCTGATCCTGGGTCAGTTCGGTTTCCGAATTGTACTGCGGCGCGATGATATCCAGGCAGTCCTGCGAGACACCGGTGTTGAGGAACGGGTTAAGCCCGCTGGTACATGTGGCAAGCAGGCCGGTGCGGCCATTGTTGAACTCGGCCCCTGCCCCGTAATTCGGGCGCGCGATCAGATCCTGATAGCGAGCCAGATCGACGAACCCGGCATAGTCGACATCCGAGCTCGTCCGCCCGTGCGAGGCGAAGACATCGTAGGTCCAGTCGCTGACCGGCAGATCCCCGCGTGCGCCCACCAGCACCTCGTATGTATAGGTGTTGGTCGTGACCTGACGCGGACCGGCATAGTCGAGCTGCTTGTATAGGGTCCACGGCGCGGCCGGATTGGCGCGCGCATCGAGGATCGTCGCCAGTTCGTCGGGGATCGAATGGCTGCCGTCCCGCGGAATATTCACCGACCACTGGTTGAATGCCGGGGTGTAGCCGATGAATTCGGTCATCACCTCGTTCTGGTCGAAATTGCCCTGCACGTAGAATTCCAGCGCCGGGCTGACCTCGTAATAGGCCGTCGCAAACAGCGAATAGCGTTCCATCGGGCTCGAAAGCAGGCCGGGGAAGGAGTTGGGGGACAAGGTGCCGTCGGCCAGCAGCTTGTTCTCGGGATAGAGCGCGCCGGTATAGCCGGGGGCAGCATCACCCGACACCGCACCGGGAGCGACCGCGAACAGGCTCGCCCCGTCGACCGTCGGCGCAGTGTTGAAGAACAGCTGGGTGCCTGCTGGCACGTCACCGGGCAAATAGCCCTTGGGGACGAACACCGAATCGTAGGCCGCTTGCGTGGAACTGCCGTTGAAGCCGCCGAAATTCGGCCAGGTGTTCCGGCCCGGAGTGTTGGGATCGGTAAAGGCCGCCTCATAGAAGGGCCGATCGCGCAAATGGACGCCTTCGCGCTTCTGATAGGTCAGGCCGATCATGGCGTTGCCGCGCGAATCGGCAAAGTCCGAGCCGATCAGCGCCGAAACCTTGTACTGCTCGGCATCGCTGCGGAACGACTGGCCAAACTGGGTGTCGATCTCCACCCCGCTGAAATTGCGCTTGAGCTGGAAGTTGACCACGCCTGCCACGGCATCGGCACCATAAGTCGAGGCGGCACCGCCGGAGATGATCTCCACGCCCTGCAAGGCGGCGGTGGGGATCGTGTTGAGGTCGACCACGAGACTGGCATTGGCGGGCTGCGTGCGCCGCCCGTTCAGCAGCACCAGCGTGCGGTTGGATCCGAGGCCGCGCAGGTTGACGGTAGCGATGCCGGGGCTGCTCGTGGGCGTGGTCTGGCCGTCATCAGCGCTGGTGATCTGGTTCGCGCCGCCAGAGAACTGCGGCAGCTTGTTGAGGCTCTGATCAAGCGAGACGGCCGAGGTGTTCTCCAGCAGATCTGAGCCGACGGTGACGATCGGACTTTCAGAATCGTAATCACGGCGGGCGATGCGCGAACCGGTGACGACGATCTCGTCGCTGCTCGCGCTAGCCGTGGTTCCAACACTGTCCTGGGCGTGGACATTCGCGCTCAGGCAAATAAGCATCGCAGACGAGCAGGCAAGCGCCGCACGCCGCGCAAATTGCGCGTTTTTCATATCACTCTCCCTAGCTGGCCTCTCCCGAAACCGGTGGGCCATGTTCTCGATGGTTCCGACCGGCTGGTCAGAAGCGAAGATATTATGTAGGTTGATACATTCTCGTGCAAGTACCAATAGTAAGCAATGCAATCATTCCATCCGCCAATCAGGGCGAGTGGTCAGATCAGCTCCAGCCAAATGGGGCGACAGGAAGAGGCAAGACGAATCGTGACCAAACCAGAATCACCAAAAATTCCCGAATTGCAGAAGGTTGAAGGACATTCCGAAGACCGCTTCCTCGGGTCGGATGTGTTTCGCTCGCAGGAGCGCAACCTGCCCCCGTCGACGCGCGGCGGCACGATTCGCGAAGAGGCGCGCGACATCGACGTCTATCACCAGGCAGACGTGGTGGTGGTTGGCGGCGGGCCCGCGGGCTGCGCGGCGGCATGGGCTGCGGCCAAGGCCGGGGCCGATGTGACGCTGGTCGAACGCTACAACTGCCTTGGCGGCCTTTCCACCGGTGGCCTCGTCATGTGGATCGACCGCATGACCGACTGGAGCGGCAACCACGTCATTCAGGGCTTCGCCCGCGAATTTATCGACCGCATGCCGAAAGAAGGCGTCGCCGGTCCGCCGATGGAGGATTGGGGCGCGCGCGAGGAAGCCAAGGTCGCCTATTGGAGCCAGCGCACAACCGCCTTTCACGGCATCGTGCAATGGGCCCCCACGCTCGACCCCGAACGGATGAAACTGAACGCGCAGGAAATGCTGCTCGAAGCTGGCGTGCGGATTGTGTTCCACGCCTGGGCCGCGCGCCCGATCATCGAGGACGGGGCCGCGCGCGGCGTGATCTTCGAGAGCAAGGCGGGACGGCAGGCAATCAAGGCCAAGGTGGTGGTCGACACCACCGGCGATGGCGACATGTTCGCCCGCGCCGGGGCCGAATTCGATACCGATATCGAGGAAGGCGACGTCCACCACTCCATGAACACCGGCTGGGTGCTCGGCGGGGTCAATATGGACCGCTGGATCAACTGGAAGGTGCTCTATCCCGAGCAACTGACCGAACTGATGAACCGGGGCCGCGAGGAACTGGGCTTTTTCCAGACGCCCTATGTCAGCTGGCGGCCCGACATCGCGCTGTTCCTCGGCCCGAGACAGTCTGGCCTCAGCGCGCTCGATGTCGACGATATGACCGAGGTGGAAATCCGCAGCCACCGGCTGATGGAGGGGCACTGCCAGTTCTTCCGCAAGCATGCCCCCGGCTTCGAGAACGTTTACTCGCTGCAAAGCGCGAGCCAGCTGGGTGTGCGCCACACGCGCAGGCTTGGCGGCCTGGGCCGCATCGAACGCGCCGATTGGCCCAAGGGCAGGCCCGTGGCCGACGAGGTCGGCGTGTCGCCGTCGATCAGCCCCAAGTTCCCGGTGGTGTCGGTGCCCTATGGCAGCCTCGTGCCGCGCGTGCTCGATGGTTTGCTGGTGGGCGGGCGGCACATCAGCTGCGACGCCAACAGCCACGGCTTCATGCGCGAGATTCCGCAGTGCTGGCTGACCGGCCATGCCGCCGGAGTCGGCGCGGCACTCGCGGCGAATGCGGGGATTGAGCCGCGCGCCGTGGACGTTGACGAAATCCGCCGCACGCTGCGCGATCAGGGCGCGCACCTGCACGACGATGCGGCGGTGAAAGAAACCCGCAACGAGGCGGCTACCGTCGCCTGATCGCATCGACTCATAAAGCCCTTCCCCTGTGGGAAGGGTTGGGATGGGGGTTCCACGCCAGCGTCGAGCCCCCACCCTCAGCCCCTCCCCAAGGGGAGGGGAGTAAGGGCCCTAGCTCTTTTCGGGGAGCAGCACACCGCCGGTTTCCATGCCGCGAACCGCGTGGCGGAAGTTGTCGAGATAGCCCGAGGCCGGCACCCGCACCCCAACGCCCTCGCGCGCGGCAAGCTCGTCGGCCGTAAGCGCGACATCAATGCTGCGGTTCTCAACCGAAATCGTGATCACATCGCCATCGCGCACCTTGCCGATAGGCCCGTCAGTCGCCGCCTCTGGCGAGACTTCCGCCACAGTCAGGCCCTTGAGGCATAGCCCCGAAAGCTGCCCATCGGTCACGAAGGCGGTGGTCTTGGCAAGGCCCGCCGCATCGAGCGCAAACAGGATCAGCGACGCTCCCCCACCCATCGCCGGGCCGCCCTTGAGGCCCTGATTGCGGCTGACGATCACATCGCCCGGCTTCACCGCTCCGGTCTTGATCGCATCCATGCAGGTCGCGGTATCCTCGAACACGCGTGCCGGGCCGCTAAATTCCTCGGGCCGCGAACCGTCGCGCACGCCGAGGCGCACCACCGCCGTATCGGCGAAATTGCCCTTGAGGATCGCGATGGCAGGCCCTTTGCCCACCGGATTGTCGAGCGACTGGATCACGTCCGGCCCCTCGATCTCGTAATCGGCGAGGTTTTCCGCCAGCGTCTTGCCTGAAACGGTCAACGCGCCGCCGTCAATCATCGGCAAGAGACGCTTCAGAGTGGCGCGCGCGCCGCCAGCATCCTCGAACTGCTCGATACGGATATGACCGGTCGGCCGCACCGGAGAGAGCACCGGAACGTCGCTCATCTCCTCCCACAATGCGAACACATCGACGCCGTTCTCGGCCTCGATCGCGGTGGCCTGAAGGTGCTTGATCGCGTTGATCGAGCCCGAAACGGCCAACACCGTCGCCACGGCATTCTTGAACGCGGCAGGTGTGAGAATGTCGCGCGGGCGCAGGTCTTCCATCACCATCTCGACGATGCGCTTGCCCGCCGCCTTCGCATTGGCCTGCATCTTGGGCGAGTTGCCGCGAACCGGCGCATGGCCGGGCAGCGCCATGCCGAGCGCCTCGACCACGCAGTGCATGGTGTTGGCGGTCGCCATGCCCGCGCAGACGCCGGGGCCACGAATGGCGTTTTCGGCCATGTCGGGGATCGGGAACTTCGGCTCCTTGCCGAAGATCGCCCCGACCTGGCCCGACCACACGTCTTCCACGTCGACCGGCTCGCCATCGATTTCGCCCGCCTGCTGGTAGCCGCCGATGACGAGGATCGTAGGGATATTCAGCCGCGCCGCCGCCATGAGGTGGCCGGGAGGGGTCTTATCGCAGGAGGTGAGGCAGATCATGCCGTCAAGCAGCGCCGCCTCGACCTGCACCTCGATATCGTTGGCGATGATGTCGCGCCCGGCAAGAATGTAGCTGCCCGACTTGCCCGCCCCGGTGATGAAGTCGCTCGGTGCGGCGGTGCGCACTTCGAACGGCACCCCGCCCGCCTCGCGGATCGCTTCCTTCACCAGCTTGGCGATGCCATCGAGATGGGCGTAGCAGATCGCCAGCTCGCTGGAGGAATTGACCACCGCGATCTTGGGCTTTTCCATATCCTCCTTGGACAGGCCAAGCGCCTTCCAGTTGGCACGGCGACCGGGGCTATTGGCTTCGAGGCTGCGTAATTTCATGGCGTCTTCTCCCAAAGATGGCGGCTTTGCAGTTATGTTGCATACTACATAATCGGGCGCAAGGCGCGCCTCATTCGACCCCGTTGCCGCCCTCCATCGCCTCTCCTATCTCGCGCATCAGAACGCCGAGCATGCGTGTTCCGGCCACCAGTTCCTCATCGGAAAGCGCGCTCAAGATCCTCGCGCGGGTGGGATCGAGCACTTCGCGAACTTCTTCCATGATGTGCTCGCCCTCCTTGGTGATGGCGATCAGTCTGGCACGCGCGTCGTTAGGGTCCGGTTCGCTGCTGATCAGTTCGAGCGCTTCCAGTTCTTTCAGCACCCTGATCGCCGTCGGCCATTTGACATGCATATTGCGCGACAGGTCGCCAACGGTCACCGGGCCATCGCAATGCATCAGCGCCGACAGCGTCTGCCATTGCGCGCGCGAAATTCCGGTGCGCTGCTTGATGAGCGTGTCGACGTAGCTGGTCCAGCGCCGGGCTGCGATCACCAACCCGCGGGTGAGCAGGAACTCTTTTTCAAGCCGGCTGCCCGATGTGTAGTGATCGTGGAAGCGGGTGGCCCACTTATCCATATCCAGATCGCCGTCGAACTTCATCCTGCCCCCAAGCTCGTGTGTTGTTCAGCCGTGCTCGGCGGCCGATGATCGACCGGTTATAGTCAGAACATTGCCTTTGCGGCCAGCACAAGCGGCGCAAAGCTGGTGTTGCGAGGGTGAGGCAACAGGATCAGGCACCCCACCCTCGCGGCACCGCTTCCCAGTGGGGTCTGGAAAGCAAGCGCCATCTCTACAGCCCGATGCGCAGCGTGCCCTTCAGCGAAAACGCCGTCTTGTCGAAACGTTCCTCAGCGCCGACTTCGCCGCCGAACTCGAACACCTCGCTGCCGCCGACGGCCCGCGCCCGCGCGAACCAGCCGCCTGTTTGCTCGTCGGGTGAGATCGTGAAGGATTCGCCGCCCTCGAACCGCGCGGTGGTGGCGCCGAGGCTGCCGCCAACCACCTCGCGCCAGCCCCCCTCGCCTTCGACGCGCAGCCAGTTGCTGTCGCGCGGGCCCTTGCCGTAAAAGTCGATACCGACAGTGACGCTGCCGTTGACGGCGAACTCATCGCTGTCGCGCTCGTCGACGATCAGGTCCATCGCCTTGCCGCCGCCCTGTTCGGTGTAGCCGTCTTCCGAAAGCTTGACGAAATCGGTCCAAACGGCAGGCCGGACGAACAGCCAGCCGCCGGTCTCGTAGGATGCACCGCCGCTCAGCGACATGACGTTGCCGCCCCAGTCGCCGCGCGATTCCAACTCCTTGGTCGTGCTTCCCGAGCCAATCTGGAAGGTGCGGGTGCCGCCGAAATCGGCAAAGCCATAAGAACCGCGCCCGAAGGCGCTGAAGCCGCCCCACTTGCCGCGCCAGTAGGCCGCCAGTTCGATCGTATCGGACTGCGCCCGGCTGAGATCGCTGCCCTGATCGAAGGTGGTGTAGAGATAGGAGACCGAAACGCCGAGCGTGCCCATCTTCTCGGTGTCGAGCTCGCCAGCGACCGAATAGGCCATGCCGTCGACATCATAGGAGGCCGTGTCCAGCTGATCCTTCGAACTGGTCCACACCGCGACGTTGAAGATCAGGTCGATCCCGCCCAGCGAATAGGTCGGCCCGACAGTCTCGGCCGCCTGCCGCGCGAGGATGCGCGTGCCCATGCTGATGCCCTCAAAGGCGCCGCCGCTATGTTCGGGCAGGAACTGGCCCAGCGCCGCGCGGAAGGTGTCGCCTTTGGTGACGCCCATGAAGAAGTCTTCGATATCCTCGTCCTTGCTCATAGCGGCAAAGACCGCATCGAAGGCCGAGGCCCTGGCGCCGTTCAGGCCGAGTTCCTCCACACTGCGCCGCGCAACATCGACAGCGATGGTGTTGGCCCCGGCATCTTTGGCGAGCGTGGCCTTGAACAGGAACGGGATCAGAGTGTCGCCCAATTCAAGGTCAGCCGCGCCCTGAAGCGTACCCGCCTTGAGTATCTCGTAACGCCCTTCCGCATTATCGAGATTGGCGAGACGCAGTTCGAGCTTGGCCCCGTCAGCGAAACTGGCCGCGCCCGCAATGTTGTAAAGCGAGCCCTGCCCGGCTGTCTTGTCGAGCGTCGCGATCAGCGTGCCGTCCTTGCCCATATCGAGCGAGGCAATCGACGCGGGAGCGGTGAGATCGAGCGTGCCGCCCGTTACGGTCACCGCCAGGTTGCCCGCATTGGCGAGCTTGCCGGAAAAGCGGGCTGTGCCTTCCAGCGTCAGGGTGTCCGCCCCACCGCCGAAATCCGCCATCCCGTCAAACACCGAAGTGCCCGACAGCGCGAAGACATCGGCGCCGCCGCCGAAATAGGCGTTGCCCTTGTAGCTGGCATCGCCCGACAGCTTCATCTGCGCGGTGCCCGCCCCGTAATAGACCGAACCCGACATCGTTCCGTCGGCAAGGTCGAGCACATCATTGCCCGAGCCGAAACGGATATCGCCCACGATGCCGGGCGCGCTGTAGCCGTTGCCGACCACGGTCTGCCGCACGGTCGCCCCGCTGGTGTTCGCGCGAAGGTCGATGGCGATGTTGCGCGTCGAATCCGCCTTGGCACCACTGGCTTCGATCTTGCCGCTGTTCTCGATCAGCGCAAGCGTTCCGCTGGCATCGGAGATGGCCGTGGCATTGCCATCGGCGCCGGTCGACACCGCCTTGATCGTGCCGCTGTTGCGAAACACGGGAAGCGAGCCGCCCGCATCGACGCGCAGAGCCGTGGCAAATTCATTGGCAGCATTGGCACCGGTCGCCTGGACCGTGCCCGATACCTGCAACTCGGGCGTGGTCGCCCCGTCTCCGAAGCGCAGCGCGGTGGCATTCGCGCCAGACGAGACCGCCGTGACGCTGCCCGCCACCGCCACGCCATTGGCAATCGAAACTGCGCCGCCGCGCCCGCCGATCTGCAATCCGTTGGCATCGACGCCCGCGTAAACGCCTGCCCCGCGCACCACGCCGTCGATCTGCAAGCCGAACTTACTGGCCGTCGAACCAACCGGACCAATCGCCACATCACGGCCTTGTGCGCCGATCACCATGGCCGGAGCAGCGCCGAAGCCGACGACATTGGCCGAGCCCTCGCTCGCAGCGGCATCCTTGGGCTTGAGGGCGAGAATGATCCCGCCGGTCACATCGCCCTCGATGATCAGCGCGGAGCCACCTTGCAAAAGATCGTCGGCATCGAGCTTCGAAGGGTCCGAGGGGGCGGTGGTGTAGCGATAGCCGGTCGCACTGACGGTGCCTTGCACAACCATGGCTCCGGTCACATCGCCCGTGAAGTGCGCGCCGACCGCGTCCTCACCCTGCGCGCTGACGGTGCCAGCAAGGCGCACATCGCCGGTGATCGTATCAAGCCGGATCGCCGTGCTGCCATCGCCCAGAACTTTGGTCGTACCATTATGCGTGAAGGCACCGTCGAGCGGTCCGGCGATCCAGATGCCGGCGGAATCGTTGCCTTCCACGGTGATCGTGCCGCTGTTTTCCACCTTCCCGGTGTGGGCGCCGTCGATGCGGATACCGAAGCGGTTGCTGCCCAGCGCGAAGGGCCCGTCGAGGTCGCCGTCCTTGTCGGTATCGGTTGGGGTATAGGGCTCGTCGATAGTGATCGTGCCCGAGTTGACGATCGCACCATTGGTGCCTGCCACCGCGACGATCCCGGCCGCGCCGTTGGCATCGGAAATCTTGATCGTGCCTGCGTTGGTGACGGCGTGGTTGCTATCCATCGTCACCGCC
This sequence comes from Erythrobacter sp., assembly GCA_027311945.1. GTDB lineage: Bacteria > Pseudomonadota > Alphaproteobacteria > Sphingomonadales > Sphingomonadaceae > Alteraurantiacibacter. The sequence continues at coordinate 278,711 of DAICXZ010000030.1, read as the reverse complement.
GTGCCGGAGGTCAGCGTGATCGAGCCCTTGTCGGTGATTGTGATCGCAGCGGGCGCGCCATTGGCGATAGTCGAGGTGCGGGCCGGGGTGGTCCGCGCCGTACCGATGTCTTCCGCCAGCGCAGGCGTGGCGAGCGGCGCCACCAGCGCCAGAGTGGCAGTCGAGGCGAACAGGAAATTGCGCATGTAAGAATATCCTCCCGGGTGCATATGTCCGGAAAGACGGAGCCGACCGCGCCATGCCTTGGCGCGTTTTGCAGAAAATTCAGAAAGCGGCGTCGAAGCCGAGCCGGATGGTGCGCGGCCGCAGCGGGGTCACCTGTTCGCGCGACACCGCAAAGGGGGTGCCGAGCGCGAAGCGGTTGCCTTTTACATCGGCGAGATTGGTCACGCTCAAGGTCAGGCCTTGCGTTGCAGAGCCAATGCGCACGGTCGCGCCGCTATCGAGATAGTCGCCCTGCAAGTCGCCCAGATATTCGCCGACGCCAAGTCGTGAGCGTCCGACATAGCTGGCCCAGCCCCGCGCGCTAAGCTCGAGCCTTGAACCAAGCGGGCGGCGGTAGTCGAACCCGAGCCTCCCGGAGAACCGGGCGATATTCGGCACCTGGGTCAGCGCAAGCTGCGCCTCAATCGCTTCTATAGTATCGGTCGACAGATCATATAGGACAGCCATCCGCAAAATTCGCGCGAGATCTGATCGGTCGATCTTGCTGTCGTTGAACACCACCCCGCCCTCGACGCGCAGTCCGGGGGCGAGCGTGACCCCGCCCGACAGGCTCGCCGACCAGACATGCCCGTCACCGACATTGGCCGTGCTGGGAAAGCCGTCGCTATCGATGAAATCCGCCTGAATATCCGTCCAGCGCGTGTAAGAGATGCTGGCAGCAAGGTCGAACGTGTCGCTACCGCTCTGCCCATGCCGCGCCCCCAGTTCGAAGGTCGCGGTGTGATCATCGAAAAACCGTTGCACGAATGGGCCGAAAATCGCCCGCCCGCCGGGTCGAAAACTTTCCTGATAGCGGACATAGAAGCTGTCTTTCTCACCCAGCCGTGCCAGCAGCGACGCCGAGGGCAGAAAGGCCGTTGTACTGCGGCTGCCCCACCATTGCTCGTCGTAATTGCCGCTGGCGGTTATCAGATAGGCCCGGTCCACCCCGCCGAGCACCGAATGGCTCAGCCGCCCACCCGCGCTCGCAATGAGGTCTTTGCGCAAAACCAACCGCACCTCGCCATAGAGCGCCCCCTCATCGACCGGGTTGGTGACGCCCGGGGTGGGCTGGATCGCCACCTCGTCTTCCAACGAGCGAGAAAGCCGTGTCACGTTGTGCGTATAGGAGATGCCCGCCAGCCAGCCGATGCGGCCGGTCAGCGGCTGCCAGATGCGTGTCTCGTTGGCGAACATCTCGGTATTGTTGGTTTGCACGAACAGCCGCGGCTCGCCTTCCGCCAGCGTCGCATCATACCGCTCGCGCAGATCCTGCGAGGCGATGCCGGTGGTCGAACGCAGCCTGATGTCGCCAATCCAGCCAGAGACAACGAACTGCCCGTGCAGATAATCTGCCTTCGAGCCTTCCACCACCGGTGAAGAGCTGACCAGCGATCTACCATCGCGGTCGGCATACTGGCTGTCATCGGCCTCGATGGTCTGCGCCACACCGATCAGGTCGACTGTCCAGTCGGGCGCAAGTTCAACGCGGACGGCAGCGCGGCCGCCGAGAATTTCGGTTCGGTTGACGTTCTCCATGCCGAGTAGGGGCTTGTCGATATACCCCCCCTGCGTGGCAGCATCGAGCGTCATCCGCAGCGCCGTGCTGTCGCCCAGCAGCGGCAGGTTTGTCATCGCGGTTGCATCCACACCCCCTGCCCCATGCTGGGTGAGCGAGCCACCGATCTGCGCCGCCCCCGCCACCACGCCCAGTTCGGGCGCGTTGGGCACCAGCCGGATGATCCCGCCGAGCGAACCCGCGCCATACAGCGTGCCCTGCGGGCCCTCGAGCACCTCGACCCGCTCCAGATCGGACAAGCGCAGGTCGGGATCGGGCGCGTTGTAGCTCAGACGCAGATCGCCAAGGTATTGCCCCACGGTCGCCTGCGTCGGGCCGGTGAAGCTGGAATCGGCGATGCCGCGAATGAACAGCTTGTTGCGCCCGCTGCCCAGATGAGTCGATGAGACGGTGGCGATCCGCTCGGAAATGCGTTCGGTCCCGCCGATGCCGCCGCGCGAAAGATCCTCGCCTTCGATGACGGAAACCTGGCCGGCAAATTGGCTCAGCATCGCGTCCTGCTTGCTGGCCGATACGACGATTTCCGCCGGTTCGAGCGGCTGGACCGGCGCCGGCGGCGGTGCGGAAACCGCGGCAGGATGTTGGCGTCTGCGGGGCTCGTTCCTGTTCTGCGGAGGCTTTGGTATAGATACAATGCGCCAACCGGCAGACCCCGCCCTCACCGCGCGCCCTCCTGCCGCCTGCGCCAACCGCCGTGCGGCCTCCTCGGCCTCCATCTGGCCTCTGATCGGCGGCACCCTTCGGCTGGCTATGGGCGCATCGGCAATTACGATGCTGGTCCCGGTCTGACGCGCAATCGCGATCGCAGCGCGGCCAGCCGTACCTGCCGCGCTGTCGACCATCACCGGACGCGCCAGCAGCGGCCCGGCCACAGACAAACCCACAAGGGCAGCGCTCCAAGTCAGAAGGCGCATGATCAACGCGCCTCGATCAGCCAGCCATCGCCCGCCTTGCGCACGCTTACGCCCAGCAGCGGCCCGAGCGAGGCAGGGTCGGCCCGGATCGGATCGATCAGCACGCTGCCCGAAACCTCGTTGCGCCCGCTGGCGGGAGCGGCGCGGAACGTGACGCCCGACATGCTGGTGAGTTCGGCAGCCAGCTCGGCAATGGAAGCGCGCTCGAACGTGATCCGCCCCTCGCGCCATTCACCTACCTGCTCGAGCGGGATGTCATGCATCGTGACGTTCTTAGAACCGAGCGGGCTTTCGAGCAATTGTCCTGGCTGAACCCGCACGTTCTGCCCCGCCGGATTAAAGATCACCAGCCCCTCCGAAACGCCGACCGCAAGCTCTTCCGCGCCGAGGCGCACTTCGAACACGGTGCCCGCGTCCACCACCCGATCCGCGCCCACATCAAGCACAAAGGGATCGCCCTCGTCGTGCACAATCGTGAACAGAGCCCGCCCGTGTTCAAGCTTGGCCAGACGCGGCTTGTCAGGGTCCAGAGCGATGCGGCTGTCGGCGGCGAGATCGATCGTACTGCCGTCTTCAAGCGCGATCAGGCGGGTTTCGCCGGGAGCGGTCTCGTATGTCTGCACACCGCCCTGGCCCCACCAGAGGCCAAACGTGACCACGATCAGCAGCACTGCCGCCACCGCCGTGGGTATCCAGCGACGCACCAACGGCCGTGCAGCGGGCCCTGCGTCATTCGCGGGCAGCACGACATCGCGCTCCGCATCCGCCGCATCGGCGACGGCGGCTGCAACCCGGTCATAGGCCTCGGCATGGGCCGGGTCCTGTTCGAGCCAGTCGGTGAAGGCATCCCAATCGGCAAAGCCGGGGTCGCCCGTGCGCACCGCCCACTGGGCAGCCTGTTCGCGGATTGGATCGTCATGCTGCATGGTGCAGTCCTCCTGACACGAAGACGGAGTCGGTTGCCTCACACCTCATCGAGCTGCTCCCGCAAGTCGGCCAGGGCCTTGTAAGCGCGGCGCAAGTCGCTCTCCACCGTGCTGAGGCTGACACCGAATTCCGCCGCAATCTGGCGCTGGGTCAGCCCATCGATCCGGTGGCGACGGAAGATTTCGCCAACGCGCGGCGGCTCCAGATCGTCGAGCAACTTCTTCACCAGCAGCGCGAGCTGGCGCGATGCGAGCTGGCGGTCGGCCAAAGGCGCATCGGAGACGCCAAGAGTAGCACCGGAATTCACCTCGCTCCACGCCCTATCGCGCCGCTCGGCCTGGCGCCGGGCGCGATAGCGGTCGATCAGCAGGAGGTCGGCGGTGCGGAAAAGGTAGGATAGCGGCGAGGCCACCGGTCCGGTTCGCCGTTCCGATATCTTCAGCCAGATCTCCTGCAGCACATCCTCCGCCTCTTCCCCCGCCCCGCGCGCAACGAGGAATCGCAGCAGACGCTCCCTGTTTTCGAGGAACGCCGCTTCGAGTCCGGAAGAGGATGCCTGAACTGTCATGACCACGTGCGCGACATCGTGCGCCGTTGTGTAGGTGCATTCGGAGAGGTTGGAAAGCGGCTATCCGAAACCAGCCTGTCCGCCTCCATTCCCCGACAGGTTTGCAAACCTTAGACGGCTTGCCTTGCAATTGCGCCTTAGTCGCATTAGCGCGCACGCCGAACCATCACACTGCATGATGAACCGGCTCCCAATCGGCCCGCCGGTCCACAATAGAGGGGGAAATTCATGAGGAACTACGCGCCCGGTCTTCTGGCCGCCGCAGCGCTTTTCTGGCCATCGCTGGCTCTGGCGCAATCGTCGGCCACGAACGCGGCCGACCTGCCAGAGAACGAACAGGCGAGCCGCGATTCCGACGGCGAGACCATTGTCGTTGTGGGCAAACTCACCGATTCGGCGATTAGCCGCGAGGACATCGAGATCACCCAGGCGAACGATCTGGGCGATCTGTTCCGCCGCACTCCATCTGTTTCAGTCGGCGGGGCCATCGGCATTGCCGAAAAGATTTACGTGCGCGGCCTCGAAGACTCGCAGCTCAATATCTCGATCGACGGGGCGCAGGTCCAGGGCACGCTGTTCCACCATGTCGGACGCGTCTCGATTGAGCCGGAACTGCTCGAAAGCGTTGACGTGCAGACGGGCGCCGGCGAAGCGACCTCGGGCTTCGGCGCGATTGGCGGCGCAATCCGGTTCCGCACCCGCGACGCGGTGGACCTGCTCGAGCCGGGCCGCGACATTGGCGGTATCGCCCGCGCTGGCTGGTTCTCCAACGATGGCTACAAGTTTTCGGGCACGGCCTTTGGCCGGATCGCGGGCGATGTGGGCATCATCGCCTCCTATGTGCATCAGGACCGCGATCCCTATCGCGATGGCGATGGCAACACCGTTCGCGGCAGCAGCGCGCAGCAGAACGTCGCTTTCGTCAAGATCGGCGGCAATGTCGGCATGAGCCACGATTTCTCCGTGAGCTACGAACAGCGCAACGAGGAAGGCGAGTTCGGCGCCCGCCCCAACTGGCCGGTGCGCGAAGACGATGAGCTCTATCCCGCCGAAGCGAAGCGCCGCACCGCGATTGCGAACTATCGCTTCGACAACGGCGGCCCGCTCGGCATCGAACTGACCGGATACTGGTCGAAGGCCGAGTTCGAGCTCGACCGCTCGGATCGCTGGGGGCTTTACGGGGCCGCGATCGAGAACTGGGGCGGCGACCTGCGGCTGACCGTCACGGCAGGCGCGCACAACGTCACCGGCGGGATCGAATACCGCAACGACCATGTCACCAGCGCCTATCTTGGCGACGCAGCTTCGTGGCAACCCTGGGCCTGGGATCCGGCAATCGGGCGCTTTGCCGAGAAGGGCGAGCTTTTCGGCCTTTACGTGCAGGATCGGTGGCAGGTGCTGGACCAGGTGCTGGTCAGCTTCGGCGCACGCTACGACAATTACACCCACGACCTCGTCACCTATGGCGGCGGGACCGATAGCGATGGCCTCTCTTTCAACATCGGCGCGGACTACGAGATCGTCCCCGGCCTGACGGCGAACGTCGGCTATGCCGAGGCCTTCCGCGGCAAGGAGATCGGCGACGCGTTCACGCTCGAACACAACGCCGCCTGGGCGATCCTCCAGCCCGGCCTGAGCCCGGAGAAGGTCAACAACGTCGAGGCTGGTCTCGCCTATGACCGCAACGGTTTCTACGCCTCGGCCGCCTACTACCGGATGGAGATCGAGGATGTCGTGCTCGATCAGCTCTATCGCGATTCGGCGGCCACTCCGCCACAGAACAGCACCTTTTACGAGAACGTTGGCGAGTTCCGTTCTGAAGGCTTCGAACTGCGTGCCGGTTATCAGCTTGGCGCGTTCGGCCTCAACGGGTTCTACAACCACTACAATCCCGAGCTGAACGACCGCCCGATCAACGGCTACGAACATCTGGCCCTGGGCAACACGCTGGGTGACCAGTGGAACATCAGCGCCACCTTCGATCCCTCCCCCGACCTCGGTTTCGAGGCGAGCCTGACGCGGTTCGAGCGGGTCGAGAACCTTGAGGTGCTGTTCCGCGATGTCGAGTTGGGCTATGTCCCGGCCACGCAATTCATCGACAAGCCGGGCTACACCACTGTCGATCTGTTCGCCCGCTGGCAGCCGCTCGGCAACGAGCGGTTCGAACTGATGGCAGCGGTCTACAACCTCTTCGACGAAACCTACCTCTCGCACGCGAGCGTCGGCGACTACACCGCGATTCCCGACTACGGAATCGTGCGCGGCGTGAACGAACCCGGCCGCAACATCCGCCTTGGCGCATCGCTGCGGTTCTGATGCGCGCACGCCCCGCCTTCCGCTTCTGGCACCGCTGGTTCGGGATACTCGGCGGGGCGTGGCTCGTGCTGCTGGCGATTACAGGCTGCGCCATTGCTTGGTACAACGAGCTGGACGGGCTGCTAAATCCGGATCTGCGCCGCGCTCAGGTGGTGGCGGGTCCGGTAGCTCCGATCGATGCCGTGGTGGCCAGCGCCAAGCAGGCGCTGCCGGGGTTCGAGCCGGGCAATATCCTGATCGCGCACAAGCCGGGCTGGACCCATTGGTTGCTCGGCAGGCAGACGCTTGCCGATGGTTCTGTCCGCCCGGTGCAGGTCTTCGTCGATCCGGTCACGGCCGAGTTTGCAGGCTGGCGGGAAAGCGGCGCCATCAGCCTGCATCGGCATTATCTGCCTGATATCATCTATAGCCTCCACACCGACCTGCTGCTCGGCGAGGTCGGCATCGTCTTCGTCGGGCTTATCTCGCTGGCCTGGCTGATCGATCACTTCCTCGCGCTGCCGCTTGCCTTTCCCCGCCTGCGCGGTGCGCTCGCCGCCTTTCGCGTCGCCGGTGGCCCCGGCTCTTTGCGCAGGCTGTGGGACCGCCACCGCGCGAGCGGCCTGTGGCTCTGGCCGGTTACGGGGATGCTGGCGCTGACCGGCGTGACGCTGTCGTTCCCGATGGAAAGCCGCGCGGTGGTCGGAACAGTCTCTCCGATCAACGAGCGCCTGCATTACGACATGGAAGAGCGCGGGCCGCCCGCCAATCCGATCGGGGTCGACGCGGCCATTGCCAGCGTGACCTCGGACCGATCAACCGTGCACAGCGTCCGGCCGCATCCTGAAGTCGGATACTATGCCGTGCGCACCTTCGATCCGCGCGATGTCGATGACCAGGGGCGACTCTGGAATTACGTCGACATGGAAACCGGTGCGATCGCCGCCCAGCGTCACGATGCCGGCGAAAGCGCGGGCGACACATTCTTCGTCTGGCAATATGCGCTGCATTCGGGCCATGCGCTGGGCTTCTGGGGCCGGGTTCTGGTGACGATCGCGGGGCTGGTGACAGCCTATCTCGGCATCTCCGGCTATCGCCTGTGGTGGAGGCGCCGTCGGCGCACCCGGCGAATTTGACCGGCCCGGGATTTCCAAGCGGGCGCGATGCGCGGCTGCCGAGCCGCTATCCCGCTGCTCAGCCGATCCGTGCGCTCAGGCTGAGGCGCAGTGCGCGCGGCACCGAATAGCTGTCCTTCAGCCAAGCCTGATCCGGGCCGGTCACGCTGACCAGCCGCTCTTCGGTCAGGTTCGCCACTTCGAAAATGATACTGACCCCCTCGGCCAAACGATAGCGGGCTTGCAGGTCGATCTGTCGGCGCGGGGCCCAATAGACATCCTGCAGTGCATCGTCCGCCTGCAGGTTGCGCAAGGCCAGCCCCGTCCAGTTAAACGCCGCGCGCAGTTCCAGCCCGCCACGGGTATAGTAGACCGAAAGATTGCCAATTTGCGAAGGCTGGCCAACCAGCCGATCAATCTCGCGTGCGGGGCTTTCTGCTGCCGGAACCTCCAGCCCCCCGCGCAGCACGGACCAGTTGGCGCTCAGCCCCAGCGGCTCTAGCGGCTCGGCCAGCCCTCCGAACGAGGCGATGGTCGCGCCCAGTTCGAGGCCGGAGACATGGGCCTTGCTGGCATTGAATGGCTGGGTGACGGTGGCATTGCGATAGTAGACCCCGTCAAAGGCATAGCCGCTCGTCACGAGATCAAAGATTTCATCGGTAATGGTCTTGCGAAACAGCGCCAACGAAACCAGCCCGCCAAAATCGAAGGGCAGTTCCCACTCCAGCGAGAGATCGAAATTATCCGAAATGCGCGGCCTGATATCCGCATTCCCAAGGTTGACCGTGACGCCCAGCGCCTCGGGATCACCCCTTTCCTCGTCAGCGGAAAAGCTGATCGACTGGCGCGGGGCATAGGCCTCGAACCCCGGCCGCCCCATGGTCTTGCTATAGGCTGCGCGCAGCTTGAGCCCTTCGGCAATCCGGTAGCTGGCTAGCAGCGAGGGCAGCACCTCCAGATAGTCAGAACGCTCGGTAACCGCTTCCCACAGATCGTCCACCTCGCGGTTGGCCGCCGTTTGCGTCCATGTCTGCTCCGCCCGCAGCCCCGCCACCAGCTCAAGCCCATTTCGCTCGTAGCGCGCCATGGCATAGGCGGCGGCGATGCGCTCGCGATGGATGAAATTGTCTCTGAGGTTATCGCCAATGGAATCCTTCCGGATCGCACTGCCGATGTTATCGTAGAGCATGCGCCAGGCGGCATCCGGGTCGATCACGATCTGCGCAAGGCCGCTCTGGTTCCAGCTCAGCGGCACGCCAAGCACAGAACCTGCATCCTTCAGCGACAAGGTCGTATCGAACAGGCGATATTCGTCGTTGGTATAGGAATAGGAGTAGCGCGTGGCCTTCCAGGCAAGCCCCGCAGCCAGCTCCAGGGTGACCTCCTCGCTCGCCATATCGTGACGCCAGTCGGCACGGAACGCATCGGCAATAGAGCGTGCCTTACGCGCACGGTCACGCCAGTAGGTCGGCGCATAGGCAGCAAGGTCGGTGTAAGCATCGGGCGAAAGGCCGAAGCTGTGGTGAAAGCCACTGGTGTCATAGCGGATGCCCAGTGACGAAGATCCCACCACCCTGCCCTTCTCATCGGTTCCGGCGGTGAACTTCGCCATCCGGTAAACCTCATCAAGGCTGGCCTGAGACAGGCTGCTGGCAAGGCTGATCTGGTCACCCGGCGATGGCTGCCACTGCGCCTTCAGCTGCAACAACCGCACAGCGCTGCGGGTCACGCCGTCGCGATAGCCGACCTGCACCGAGCCACGCTCGAACCGGCCCGAGGTCGCAGTCTGATCCACCACCGCCGCATCGTCAGCACTGATGATGGTTTCGTTGCGCGTGAAGCCATCGTGGAAACGGTAAAGCCCTGCCATGGCCGAGAGGTTCAGGACATCGGAAGGCCGCGCCTCCACGGCCGCCCGCAGGCCCCAGCGCCAGCGCGCGCTTTCGTTGTACCAGTACTTGTCCTGGCGCGGCACGAGTATCCCGTTGGAAAGCGCGATATCGCTGACGCGCTGGCCCGATTTGTTATAGGAATTGAAGAAGTTGCCGTCGGCATTGCCGTGCACGTCACTGCTGTTGTCGAACTTCTGAAAGTCGGCGGCGATCAGTACGCCAACCTTCCGGTCTGGCCCGAACACATGCCCTGCGGTGACCGAGGCGTTGCCGCCGAGCCGAGGTTGCGGGCGAACAACGCTGCGCTGACTGACCTCGGACAGCCCGGCCTCCGCAACCATGAAGGTGTCGTTGCTGCCGGAGAACGGCATCAGCGTCTCCATATCGATTGCCCCGCCAATGGCATTCGCGTCGAGGTCCGGCGTAAAGGTCTTGATCACCGTGAGCCGCGAAATCGCCGAAGCTGGCAGCAGGTCCATCCGCCCGCCCCGGCTGCCACTGTTCGAAACGGCATCGGGCACCCCGATCGAGGCAATCGGCAGCCCGTTCAGCGTGATGTTGTTATACGCCTGCGTCAGCCCCCGCACCACCGGCGCAATGGGCACGTCGCGCGGATGCTCGTTGTCGGCAATCGCCACGACCGATACGCCCGGAACACGGCGCAGCGCATCGACCACCGTGCTATCGGGCAGGCGCCGCATATCGTCGCTGCTGACCGCATCGACAATGCCGATGGCGGCGACCTTGGTTTCGATCGAAAAGCGATCGGCAACACGCTGGCCGGTCACGATCAGCGGGCGGGTGTCCCTGACCTGCACCTCAGGCGCTGCGGCAGGCTGGGCGGGCCGTTGGGTCTGGCGAGTTGGGCGGCGGGCTTCGACGATCAGAATCACGCCGCCACGCTGGCGGCTTTCCAGCCCGGTGCCGCGCAGCAGAAGTCGCAGCGCCCGCTCTACCGTCATGCGCCCGGCGAGGCCGCGGGTGCGCTTGCCGCGCAGCACCTCGGGCCGGGCGATGATCTGCACGCCGCTATCGCGCGAGAAGGCCGGGATCGCTGCCGACAGTGGCCCGGCGGGAACCGAAAACGAAACATCACGCGCTTGCGCTGGCGAGGCTGCTGACAGGGCAAGGGTCCCGGCAACCAGCAGGGCAACAGCGCGGGCGGGGTCGATACTAACCGGCCTAAGGCGCCGGAGAGCCAGGCTCAGGCTCCGCTCCGACATGCGGGTTGCGCGCCTTCGCAAAGCCATCTGACAAATCCCGGATCAAGGCCTGCGGATCACGAAAGAAGTCTCGGTCTCGTGGACCGAAAAGCCCTGCATCGTGCCAAGGCCGGACAGAACCGCGCCCGTTTCCGTCAGCAGAAAGCGCCCTGCCACGCGCCGGTCGAGCAGAGCGGGGTCTTCCAGCTCGATGGTTTTGGCACTCCATCGTTCAAGCCGCGGTATCAACTGCGACAGCGGCATGTCGGATACTTCCAGCCAGCCGCTGCGCCAGTCGGGTTCGCTGCGAGGGGCGTAGGATGCGGGTGCCGTCGGAGCGCCGTCTGCCAGCGTCGAGCGCTGCGCACGCCGCACCAGCACCGCCGAGTCCTCAGCGTCTGCCGCAGCGAAGCGCACCAGCCCGCGCGAGACTTCCAGCTCGACCTGGTCGTCATTGAGAGCGATGTCGAAGCGGGTGCCCAGCACTGTGACCTCCCCCGCGCCAGCCGCCACGGTAAAAGGCCGATCGGCATCGTGGGCAACATCGAACAGCGCTTCGCCTTCGGTCAAGGTCACATGGCGCCCATCTTCGCCGATTTGCACGTCGATTGCGCTCGCTCCGTTGAGGAGCACGGTGCTTCCGTCTGCCAGCGCGACCTCGCGCACTTCACCTATCGCCGTCTGGTGACTCTCGCTCGTCGCCTGCACCTGGCTCATGGGAAGCCAGACGACGGCGGCAACGACCATCAGTACGGCGGCCACGGCTCCCAGAACCATCAGCCTCCGCGCCGGACCGGCGGTGGGCGCATCATCGTTTGCCGCGTCCGCCGCAGTAATCTGCTCCGCACTATGCTCTTGCAAGGAGGCAGTGACGCTGTCGTCCATGCAGTTGCCCCACATGGCATCGAACAGCTCGCGCCGCCCGGGCTTGTCGCCCATCCACTGCGCGAAGGCCATCACATCGACCGGGCCGCCCAAATGCCGGGAAACCCAGAGGGCCGCCTCCTCTTCGTCTTGTTCGGTAATCTTGTCGTTCATTGAGAAATCGATTGCTCTTCCACTGCAGCAAAACCCCGGTGAAGAGCCAACACGGCACGGGCGACATGGGCATCGACCGCTGCCGGGCTGATCGACATTGCTGCCCCCACCTCTTTAGACGACATGCCATGCAAACGGCGCATAATAAAGACCTGGCGACGCATAGGCGGCATTTCCTCAAGTATTCGTGAAGCCTGTTCCATGCGTTCCCTGTCGATCAGTGCCTGTTCCTGCGAGGGTTCCTCACCGGCAATTTCGGCGCAATCTTCCGGCAGAGCATCTTCGCCCCGTCGACGATTGCCCCGCGCACGGTCGATGATGAGGTTGTTCGCAATGCGGTGCAGCATCCCGCCGACGTTGCCCACAGCCTCCTTTCGATATTGGGCAAAGCGCAGGAAACTGTCCTGGACGATGTCTTCGCTCGCCGAATGATCGCCCAGCTTGCGGTAGGCCAGCCGATAGACATCACCGCGAAACAAGCGGTATGCCGATTCGTCCAGTTCCATGGTGCGCCCCTCTTCTTTGCAAGCGGGGCGTGCCTAGGTGCGGTTAGTGACAGCTTCATTGCTGAAAGCGCGGAAACTGGCGGTTTTCGGAGGTTTTCGCATCAGTTGGCGCCGCCCTCACCGGATCTTGCGCGGCAGATGGCAAGACGCGCGCGAAGCAGCCGCGGGTAGTCGGTCTGGATCACCGAAACTCCACGCTGCGCAAGATCATCAAGCGCCGGACAGGCCGCCCAGGCATCGGGCAGGAGCCTGTCGATATCGCCCAGCGCATTGGCCCATATGCGCGCCGGGATCGCGGCGATGGCCGCGCTGGCATCACTGTCGAGCGTCTCGGTATCGCCGTGCACAATCGCCACAGGGAACAGCCCCCGGTTCTTCTCCGCAAGCGTGGCCTCGGGCCGCAGCCGGGTCATCACTGCGATAGTCGGCAGCAACGAGCGGGCCTGCCGCAAGGTATCGCTGTCACTGTCGAACACGATGACCTGATCGACCATGCCCAACCCCTCGACCACGGCCATCACCGGGGCGACCCGGTCGGTCTTCATATCGAGATCGACGAGAATCCGGCCGCAGCTGTGTCGCAGCATCTCCAGCAAGCTCGGCGGCGGCGTATCACCGCCCGCAAGCCGCAGCGCGCGCAGTTCGGCATAGGTCATATCTTCGGCCACGCCCTCGCCATCGGTTGTGCGATCCACGGTGCTGTCGTGCATGATGAAGGGCACCCCGTCGCGCGAGACACGGACATCGATTTCGAGGACGTAGGCACCGTTCGCCACCGCCTCATCGACAGCAGCGAGCGAGTTTTCCGGCGCATTCAGATGGCCCCCGCGATGAGAAGCGATCAGCACCGGGCCGGTGGGGTCGTGCAACTCTGCCTGAAGCTGCGCCATGCGCGCGGTGTCGCCGCAAACAGTGCTAGCCAGCGCGGGAACGGCTGTAAGCGTAAGCAGCATCGTGGCGGCAAAGGTCAGTGTGGTCTTGATCATGTCGGCATCCTTCTCAAATAGGTCAGGAGGCGGACACACAGCCTGCGCCCGCCTCCTGTCGCTAGTGCCCGATCAGAACCGACCCGAAACGCCGAGCCAGAGCACGCGGCCCTTCTGGCTGCGCTCAGCCACCAATTGGCCGGTCGGCATTTCGCGATAGTATTCGATCTGGGACTTGGTGAGGTTCTGGCCCTCAACGATCAGCGTGAAATTGTCGCTCACGCTATAACGCACCTGCGCCGAGACCTCGCCGCGACGGCGGCTGAAGATGTCGAACACCTCGGCATCCTCGTTGATCGACTTCAGATAGTTGCCAACATGATTGTAGGCCACCGAGGCCCCGAAGCGGTCGGTCTCGTATGACAGCGTCGCGTTGGCGAGGAACTTCGGCTGGCCTTCCAGCCCGTTTACGTCACGCAGAGTTTCATCGGCCTGCACCACGGTCTGCTCGCCATCGATGAAGGTGGCATTGGCCGACAGCACGAAGTTGCCGAGGAAGCTGTCGGTATAGTCCTGGAAATCCTGCCGCGCCGAAAGTTCGAGGCCCTTCAGCTTGGCCGCCTGCGAGTTCATTGGCGTCGTCACGCGCGCGGTGTAGATTTCCCCTTCATATTCAAAGTTATCGAGCGTTATGTTCTGAGTGAAGATCAGATCCTTGATGTCCTTGTAGAAGGCCGCGACCGACAGCAGGCTGCCCCGCCCCGCATACCATTCCAGCGACAGGTCGAAGTTGTTCGAGGTGCGCGGCTTGAGGTCGGGATTGCCGCGGGTGATCGAGATGACGTTGTCCTCGCTGTCCTCGGGCAGACCGATACTCTCGCCGATGGCGTAGTAATTGAAGTCGGGCCGGCCAATGGTCTTCGAGTACCCGGCGCGCAGGATGAACCCTTCACCGAACTGGTAGCTGGCGATGACCGAGGGCAGGAAGTAATCGTAGGTCGCGCGGCGATGGCTGCGCACGTACTGGCCCGCATCGTTGGGCACCTTCGGCAGGTTCTCGTCCTGCAACCACAGGTCTACGTTGTTGACCGTCTGGTCATAGCGCAGGCCCGCGCGCAGATTGAAAGCATCGGTGCGGAAGTTCGCCTCGGCATAGGCTGCGAAGATCTGCTCGTTGATCTCGTAGTCGCTCGAGATGTCGTAGTCGCTGTCGTCCGAAGTGAGCGGGGTGCCAGCCGCCTGCCATGCGGCGCGATAGGCATTGTCGTCGATGAACACAAAATCGACATCGCTGTCGGTCGTCGGCAGGCGCACGCTGCGGACGAAGTTCTCCATCGTCGCCCGGTCACCCGCGTTGAGGAGGCCTGCAAGTCGGTTCTCGTCGAACAATTGATCGGTGTTGGAGTAACTCACACCCGCGTTGAAGCCGAGGCCGCGGTCGTCCTTGTCGAAGTTGTACGAAAGGTCAGCCGAACCGAAGGAGAGGTTCTGCGCCGCGCGCTGAGTGATGTGCTGGATATAGTCTTCTTTGTAGTTCGCGGGATTGTTGACGAAGTCGGGATCGTAGAAATCCAGCACCGGGAAGCCGGCACCCAGATCGTAGGAGAAGGCGCTTTGGGATAGGTTGTTGGCCGTGCTGAACTTTGAACGATCACGAATGGTGTTGAGGCGCGCGCGCGAGTGGCTTCCGCGCAGTTCGAGGCTCAGCGCATCGTTAAGCGTCTGGTCGACGAGCCCCGACACCACGAAGGTTTCGCGCTTTTGCGGCTGGTGCGAATAGCCCAGCGAGGTGCGGCCTTGCGCCCATTCGCCATAGGTCTCGGTTTGGTTGGCAGGTGCGGTGTTGACGTTGGCCGTAGCGAGGTACTCGTTCCGGATCTCGTCTTCTTCCTGATAGAAATAGCCGCTGTAGATCGAGGCATAGGTGCTGTCGGACGGTTCGTATTCCAGCTTCATCACGCCCGACGCGCGGGTGACCTTGTCGTCATAGACGAAGATCTGGTTGCGCGAGGCCGCCGAGTAGCCGTTGGTATCGGTGATGTTTGCATAGTCGACCTGATCGTTCGAGCCGGTGCGATAGATGCGGTAGCTGCTGTCGACCGCGCCCGGTTTCTGGTCGTAGTTGCTCGAATAGTAACGGGCGAACGAACCCGAGACCACCAGGCCCCAGTCGCGGTTGGTGCCCAAGGGGCTCGAGAAGGTGGCATCGGCGCGCACGTTCTGGCCCTGATCCATATCGGCGGCGCCAGCGGTGGAGTTGTCGCCAATCGAGGCGCGGACCGCCAGCGAGGTACGGTTGGTGTCAAAGGCGCTGGCGGTAACGAGGTCAAGCTGGCCGCTCAGCGCGTGCGGATCGAGGTTGGCGGTGATCGTCTTGATCGCGTCGATCCTGCTTACGAACGAGGGCGGCAGCAGTTCAATGCGCGCTCCGCGGCTGGAGTTGGACGTGGTGGCGAGCGGCATGCCGTCGATCGTCACCTGGTTGTAGGCCGAGCCGATGCCGCGGATCATCACGCTTTCGGCAAGTTCGGGCGAACGGTCGTCGGCGGTGCCGAAATCGGGCACCAACGCGACCCCAGGGATGCGCTGGGCGACCTGCGCGATGGTGAGATCGGGCAGCAGGCCGGCCTGATCCTGCGCGATGGAATCGGTGATGCCGGTAGCTTCGCGCTTGGCTTCCACGGCGGCGACGTTCGAGAGGCGGTAGCCCTGCACGACCAGAACGCTGCGATCTTCGTCCTGCTCGTTATCGGATTGTGTTTCAGCGCTCTGCGCCATGGCTGCGGTGTGGCCGAGGGCAAGCGCGAGCACCGAAGTGGTGACGGCGCAGGAAAGGCGGGAGATGCGTTTCATGGGTAACAAGTCCTGTTGCTTGAGATCATTCGAAGTCGGCGATTTTTGATGGGTTGGCGGCCACGAAAGGCCGCAGGTTCAGCGGCCCGGTGGGCAGCGCAAAGTGGTTGGCTGCACCTTGTCGAGATAGGCGCGCAGCAGGAGCGGGTAGTCGGTCTGGATGGCGTCGACGCCTTGCTCGACCAGCGCGCCCCAAACGTGCCCGGGGTCTGTCAGCGCCTCTTCATCGTCGTATATCCGGCCAGAGAGGCTGTTCACCCAGAAGCGCGCACAACGCTCACGGATCAGCGGCGCGACGACCGGCGTGAAGGCGCGCGTCTTGACGTCGATTTCATAGCTGACCGGGCGGATCGGATCGTAGGACGCGATGTAGCCTTGCGGATCGCTGGCGAGATAAGGCTCGCGCAGGATCGGCTGGAAGTTCACCTCGCCCACCCACGGCGCATATTGCAGCACTTCGCCGAGCGGGGCCTCCGCCTTGAACAGGATCTGGTCCATGTCGCCATGCTCCGCGATCAAGGCGAGCACCTGATCGGTCAGGTCGACCTTGGCGTCGAGATTGATGAGAATACGCCCCTTGGCGGTCGCAAGCGTCTGCTCCAGCGTTGGAACACGGCGATCGGTCAGTGGCGCTCCCCGTCCCTGCCCTTCGCGCAGATGGAGCTTGCTCACCTCGGCCCAGTCCATCTGGTCGAGCGGACCGGAGCCATCGGTGGTGCGATCAAGCGTCGCATCGTGCAGCAAGACCAACTGCCCGTCGCGCGTCGCCCGCACGTCGAGTTCGACCATGTCGACCCCGGCGGCGATACAGGCCTCGATCGCGTCGAGACTGTTTTCGGAAGTCTCGCGCCAGCAGCCCCGATGCGCCACCACCATCACCGAGCCATCCGGCCCGGCAAGGCGACGCTCAAGCTCGGCGGTGCGCAAGGAAGCCGATGCCAACTCGGGAGCTGGTTGCACGCATGCCGCCAGCGCCACAGCAAGCATGAGCGCGAGAATCGCAGGCGTGCGAGTGCAGGCGCACGAAATGCGCGCGAAAAACCGCTGAAGCTGTGTCATCATGTCCCTCGTTGCGAAAGGCCATGATCCCTGCGGCCTCACTCCCCTTGACGAGGGGCGCGGGAAAATCTGACACGGCTGGCGACAATTTTTCGCCGTATTGCGGTATCTCTAAAGGAACTCATTGAACACGCGCTGCCGCGAAACTGTCCAAGAACGCGGGATCACCTCAGTGTACCCTAGGCTCCGCGGTTACGTCGATATGAGGTAAGTTCCGACTGGGGCGGAGAAACCCTCGCATCGCATCGCTTACTCTCGCATCCGCCTTCCATCTTTCTTTCAGCGGGCAATTTGTCTCCACCCTGATAAAGCGCGACCCGGTTTCGTCCATTGGCCTTGGCAGCATAGAGCGCCCCATCAGCGTCACGGATGAATTCCTGCTGTCGGAGCTTTGCCGCCCTGGCAATCCGGGCTCCGAAGCTGGCGGTAATCCTTATCCTGGCCCCGCAAGTGTCGAGGATTTCCAGATCCGCGATCTTCTTGCGCAGGCGCTCGGCGATTCCTACCGCATTGGCGCTTTCGCTACCGGTCAAGGCGGCGATGAATTCTTCTCCGCCATAGCGAGCAGCAATGCCCTTGTGCCGTTGTATCTCGGTGTTGAGCAGGTCGCCGATCTTTGACAGACATTCGTCCCCGAGCTGATGACCGTAGGTGTCGTTGAAATGCTTGAAATGATCGACATCGAGCAGGACGACCGCCAAGGGTTCTCCCGACGCCAGCGCGGCATCGAAGGTCGCAGAAAACCGCTTTTCGAAGCCCCGCCGATTGAGCAGCCCCGTAAGCGGATCCATCTGCGCCAGGTTTTCGAGCTCCTTGTTGATCTTCAGCAATTCTGACTGAGCCTGGCGACTCTTGAGGGACAGAATGAAATTCTGATCCCTGAGCCGGTCGCTTCGGCGCTTGAACAGGAGAGGGAAAGCGCAGCAGACCAAGGAATAGAGCAGCAGATCTGCAATGTCTGCGTCAACGGCACCGGCCAGCACGAACGGCAGGGCAATGGCCAGGAAGCCTGAAAAAGAGAGCCAGAATGAAGGGCCGATGCGGAGCGGAACGAGCAGAACCGCGATCGCTACCAGCATCGTGGCAGCCATCAGATACCTGTCCGATAATTCGGCGATTGTCTGCGTTCCGATGAATGAAACGACACCCGCGAACCCGGCAACGGGCGCGACGGCCCCCACCAGTCTTGGAAGAGTGTGTTCTGATCGGACGAGCCAGATACCGATAAGGTACAAGGGTACCACCACGCCCAATCGCAGCGCAGCGCCAATTATGAGGACACCTGCCACCGCATCCAACGGAATGCAGGCCACGCACAGAACTAGGCCAACAAGGTGGCAGAACCTGAGTTCGCGCGTGATGCGCCGACAATGGGTTATCAGCCACAATCTTTGAACGGTGCCAGACCAGCTGGAATATGGCGCATCCTCTTCGAGAACGCAGCCTTGCTCCATACCGATTTGCAGATCGTCTGGATGGGAGGGCGCCATCTCACCGGCCTATCGGCGACGGTTTAAGAACCTATACCAGGCAACTTAGGTAAGAACCTACCCGGGAGCACGCCGCAACCGGTCGGGCTTGCCGACGCATCGACGCATTGCAGCAAAGTGTGTCCCGGTGGCCTCCCGGCCAACCCCCGCAAGGCCACCTTCGTTTAGCTATCAGGTCGCTGCTCGCCTGAGGCCGCCATCAGGTCCATCAGGTTGCGCGCCGCCTCGCGGTCGGCCTCGTCCTCAAACGCGACATCGAGATCGGGCGCGGCCCCCAGCATGAAGAGCATCGACCACAAGGCAAAGCGCCTGCCGCGGTCCTGCTCAAGCCCGAGATCGACCAGCATCCGGTCCACCCCCGCATCAATCGAGCGCGGGTCAACCTCGGCCAGATCGAAGGTGCCGAAATAGCGGTGCAGCAGGTCGTTCATGTCCATGCGCGGTGTTTAGCGCGGTTCGCGCATTCTGGCCATTGGGCCTCGCGCACAGTGCTGCTATGGGCCCCGCCATGCTTACCATTGACGGCATCACCGTCCGGCTTGGCGGCCGGCCCATCCTCGAACGCGCCAGCGCGACAATTCCGCAAGGTGCGCGGGTCGGCCTGATCGGCCGCAACGGCGCGGGCAAGTCCACGCTGATGAAGGCGCTGATCGGCGAGATCGACCCTGACGAAGGCCAGATCGGCAAGCCCACGCGTGCGCGCCTGGGCTATATCGCTCAGGAAGCGCCCAGCGGGCTGACCACGCCCGAGGAGGCCGTGCTCGCCGCCGATGTCGAACGCGCCAGCCTGCTCGAAGAGGCCGAGACCTGCACCGATGTCGACCGGCTCGGCGAAGTGCATGAGCGGCTGCTCGCCATCGACGCTTACAGCGCCCCTGCCCGCGCGGCGAAAATCCTCGTCGGCCTCGGCTTCGACGAAGAGATGCAGCGCCGCCCGCTCGACAGTTTCTCCGGCGGGTGGAAGATGCGTGTGGCGCTGGGCGCGCTGCTGTTCTCCGAACCTGACGTGCTGCTGCTCGACGAGCCTTCGAACCACCTCGATCTCGAAGCGACCTTGTGGCTGGAGAACTTCCTCAAGTCCTATCCGGCGACGCTGCTGGTAATCAGCCACGAGCGCGATCTGCTGAACAATGTGGTCGATCATATCCTGCACTTGCAGGGCGGCAAGCTCGCGCTCTATTCGGGTGGCTACGACGCCTTCGAAAAGCAGCGCGCCGAGCGGGCCGCACAGCTTGCCTCGGCAAAGGCAGCGCAGGATGCTCAGCGCGCAAGGCTGCAAGACTATGTCGCGCGCAACAGCGCCCGCGCCTCGACTGCCAAGCAGGCGCAGGCCCGTGCCAAGATGCTGGCCAAGATGCAGCCCATCGCCGCACTGATGGAAGATCCGTCGCTGACCTTCGAGTTCCCCTCACCCGAGGAACTGCGTTCACCGATGATCACGCTCGATGGCGCGGCCGTCGGCTATGGCGAGGCCCCGCCGATCCTCCAGCGGCTTAACCTGCGTATCGATGCTGACGACCGGCTCGCGCTGTTCGGCCGCAACGGCAACGGCAAGACCACCCTGGCGCGCCTGCTGGCCGCCCAGCTCCAGCCCGCCGAAGGAGACATGGCTGCACCCGGCAAGCTCAAGGTCGGTTATTTCACGCAGTATCAGGTGGAAGAGCTGGCCAGCGATGCCACACCGGTCGAGCTGATGACGCGGGCGATGGATGGCAAGACCCCCGGCGCGGTGCGCGCGCAGCTCGGTCGGTTCGGCTTCTCCGGCCCGCGTGCGACCACCAATGTGGAGCAACTTTCGGGCGGTGAACGCGCCCGGCTCGCGCTGGCGCTGATCACGCGTGACGCACCGCACCTGCTGATCCTCGACGAGCCGACCAACCACCTCGACGTCGACGCGCGCGAGGCGCTGGTGCAGGCGCTGAATGAGTACTCGGGCGCCGTGATCCTGATCAGCCACGACCGGCACATGGTCGAGCTGACGGCGGATCGTCTGGTGCTGGTCGATGGCGGCACCGCGAAGGACTATGCGGGCTCGATGGACGACTACATCGACTTCGTGCTGGGTCGCAACCAGCCGAAGAAGGAGGCCAAGCCCGGCCAGGCCAAGGCATCCTCAGGCAATTCGGCCAAGTCGCGCGCCAAGGCCCGCTTCATCAAGTCCGAGCTGGCGACGGCTGAAAAAGCGATGGCGAAGCTCCAAGCCAGCCTGAGCGAGCTCGATCAGGCGATGTACGAACCGGCCAACGCCGCGCCGCACCTGGCCGACCGCACGATGAGCGACCTTCTCTCTCAGCGCGCCAAGGTCAGCGACAAGTTGGAGAAGGCCGAAGCCGAATGGCTGTCCCTGGGCGAACAGCTCGAAGCGCTGGAACAGGATTAGCGCCTCGCGGCGGCGACAGAACCGAAGATGACCCGAATCCGGTGGTCCACGCGGGACGAACAGTTCGGCAATAATCTGCTCTTTTGAAAACCTCATTCCCTTCATCAGTCCGTCCATCTCGCAGGGCCAGACTCAAATCGAGCTTGGGGGGGCGTGTCATGGAAAGGCATCGTGTGCAGATTGCGCCGACAGCAGGTATAGCGACCAAGCTAACCGACCCTGAAGGTCGCCACCACCTCGGCAATCTTTCCCGGTATGGAGTTCGACCATGACGCCACCTGTTGCCAAACTCGCCTTCTTCAAGCTCAACGTGCCCGACCTCGCCGCTGCACGGGCATTCTGGGAGCGCGCCTTCGGCTTTGCACTGGTGGGCGGCTATGACCTGCCCGACTTCGCCGAGGACATCTTGGCCATTCCCGGCGAGGAGGGTGCCCCGCAGCTGATGCTGGTGCAGACCAAACCAGCCGGCGACGTCAGCATAGGGCCGGGCCATGGCCCCCTCGGGTTCATCTGCCCCGATATCGCAGCCAGCTTCGCCCATGCGCAGGCCGAAGGGGCGATCGTGCTGATGGCCCCCACCGATGTCGGCGGGGTGATCGTCGCCATGCTGGCCTCGCCGCAGGGACACCAGATCGAGCTGGTGCAGATCCTCACCTAGCAAACTTGGCTTGCCGGCTTCGCGATCTTCGACCGCCCGCCGATCTTGCCGCCATTTACTACGCCGAGCACGAAGACCAGCGCCGCGATCACCAGAGCGGGCACCGCAGTGACCGTCATGATCAGCGGCAAGCTCAGTCCCAGCGCCAGCGCCTGCCCGCCAAGCGCCGGGAACACGATCCCGCCAAGTCGCCCGAAGCCGCCCGCCCAGCCGATGCCCGAACTGCGCATCTCGGGCGGATAGGCCATCGTCGCCATGTTGTTGATTCCGGTCTGCCCGCCGACCTGACAGAAGTTCCACACGATCAGCGCGGTTACAAAGGCCACAGCGGCTTGTGGGGGAATCTGCCCGATCATGAAGATCGCCACGGCATCGACCAGGAAATAGCCCGTGATGAGCCAGTATGGGTTCACCCGGTCCATCAGCCAGCCCATCACCAGCGTGCCGGTCGCGCCGCCGAAATAGCCGATGATCATATAGAAAGCGAAGGTCTCGATCGGGAGGCCGGCCAGCTCCTGCATGAAGGTGGCCATCCAGTTAGCCAGCAGCGCGATATTGCCGAGCGAGAAGAAGCACAGCGAAAACAGCAGCACGGTCTGCACCAGATAGCGCTTGCCGAACATCGCCAGCGGGCCAAGCGGGCTGACCTCGTCCTGATCGCCCATATGGAACACCGCACCAGCGGGAATCGGCGTCTGCGGATCAAGCGCCTGTATCTGCGCCGGGATGCGCGGATCGGCCGGGTTGCGATTGACGCGGAAGGCGAGGCTCTCGCGCACCAGCAACAGCAGGAGCAGCGCCAGCAGCGGTACGATGCCGCCAACAATGAAGAACCCTTCCCAGCCAAGGTCTTCGAGGAACCAGGCCACCATTACGCCAGAGCCGAGATTGCCGCCGGAAAAGCACACCAGCGCAATAGACATGAACAGCGCCCGGCGCGCCTTGGGGGTCGCTTCGGAGAGGAAAGCGAGGCCTACCGGAAGCATTGCGGAAAAGAAGATGCCCGAAATGCCCCGCAGCACCGCCAGCATCGTGAACCCGTCGGAGAAAGCCGCCCACAGCGACAGCGATCCGAAACCGACAAGGCACAACGCTAGTACCGGCTTGCGCCCGATGCGGTCGGCCAGCGGCGGCATGATGAAGGCCCCGATGGCCATGCCGATCTGCTGGTAGTTCACCACCGGCTGCATATCGACCGGCGTCCCGCCAAGCCCCTCGGCAATCGCGGGGAGGATCTTGCCGAGGAAATACATGTCGAACCCGTCGAGGAACAGGATCACCGAGACAATGGCGAGCAGGAAGTACTCCCGCGCACCCACCGGTCGTTCGTCGATGAACTTCGCTACGTCGAATTTCTCTCCGGTGGCATTGTCCGCCGCCATAGCCCTCTCCCGTGGACTTTTGTTGAAGCGGGCAGAGTGGCCTTGCCGACGGACATCGTCAACGAGCTATTCCAGCGGAGGCTGCGGATTGTTGGGGACCAGCACCAGTTCGCCCTGCTCGATCCGCACCGAGGCGAGCCGCGAGAGCAGGTTCATGCCGATCACGTTGGTCTCGCCCAGCCCCGGCGCGATGATCGCATCGAGGCCGCGCGCAGCCACATTGCCGAAGCGCAGTTCGCCAATCGAGGTGATCTGCGCGGCGACTGCGCCATTGGCGGTCTGCATCCGGATCGGCAGCGCACCCTCGCGCGGGGAGAGCCCTGCCTGCCTCGCCGTTTCCTCCGAAATCGCGGTCAGCGTGGCCCCGGTGTCCACCAGGAAACTGGCCTCATGGCCGTTGACTTGCGCTCGCAGCCAATAGTGCCCGTCCGGCGCCAGCGGCACACGGGTCTCCCCGCCCTCCACCACTTGTTCGGGCAGGCCGATCTCGGGCACCGCCATCGAGAAACGGGGATCAAGCCGCGATAGCTGGACCACCACCAGCACCAGCACGCCCATCAGGCCAAGCGTGCTGACCGTGCGCAGCAGGCGCGCGGCGGCAGGCAGACGGCGGCCGATCAGCGAACCGGCGATGCCCAGCGCCATCGCGCAGACGGCCACCATCAGCAGCCCCGAGCGGGGCAATTCGCGCACCGAATGCGCGATCTGCTCGGAAAGGGCGGACCAGTCCATATCTTGAAGATATAGCGCCGACTTGCTGAATTACGACTGTCGGGTAGCTGGCTTGGTAATCAGGGTGCCTTTCGCCGCACGCTGGCGCGCGCAAGGATCAGCGAGAAACGGTCCTCGCTGTCGGTCCAGCGCTCGACAGGGGTCCAGTGTCCGGCCAGCAGCAGCGTATTGGCGCTGCGCAGGTCGAACTTGTGGCTGTTCTCGGTGTGGATCGTCTCGCCAGCGCGCATGGTGAAAGAGCGTCCCGCAACCGTGAAGGCAATCTCGGCGCGCGCTTCGAGGTGCATCTCGATGCGGCCATAGGTGTCGTTCCAGCGCGCGCGGTGGGCGAAGGCGGCGATCGGTATGTCGCCGCCCAGTTCACGGTTGATGCGCTTCAGGAGGTTGCGGTTGAACGCGGCAGTGACACCGGCGGCATCGTCGTAAGCCGCGGTAAGCACGTCGATATCCTTGATGAGATCCATACCGATCAGCAGCAGGGCATCGCCGTCCAGGGTCTTGCGCATGGTGCGCAGCAGGTCGACCGACGAGCGCGGAACCATGTTGCCGATGGTCGAGCCGGGAAAGAAGCCGAGCTTGGCCATGCCCTGCAAGTCAGGCGGAAGCGTGACAGCCGAGGTGAAATCGGCCTCCACCGGATGAACGGGCAGGCCGGGAAACTTCTTCGCCAGTGCGGCGGAGGATTCGCGCAGGAAGTCGCCCGCGATGTCGATTGGCACATAGGCGCCAGGGTCGACCGCATCGAGCAGCAGCGGCGTCTTGAGCGAGGAACCCGAGCCGAACTCAACCACGGCCCGCCCCGGCCCGATCAGGCTCGCGAGGTTACCGGCGCGATTGCGCAGGATCTCGGTTTCGGCACGAGTGGGATAGTATTCGGGCAGCCGGGTGATCTCCTCGAACAGGCGCGAGCCTTCGTCGTCGTAGAACCACCGCGCGGGAATGGCCTTCTGCGGCGCGCCGAGCCCTTCGAGCACGTCAGCGCGGAAGGCGCGATCAACGCCGTGATCGTCGAGATCGACCAGCCTTATATCGGTCTGCGTAGCCATTATTGGTCCTTTGCCAGACGCAGGCCGGTGAATTGCCAGCGCTGCTGCGGATAGAAGAAATTGCGGTAAGATGCGCGCGAGTGGCCGCGCACAGTGGCGCAGCTAGCGCCCTTGAGCACCCATTGCCCGGCCATGAACTTGCCATTGTATTCGCCCACCGCGCCCTCGGCAGGCTGAAAGCGCGGATAGGGCAGATAGCCTGAGCGGGTGAACTGCCAGACATCGCCGAACAACTCGCCCGTGCCCTGCGTCATCGGCGGCGCAGCGCCATCGAGCTGGTTGCCCGCGCTGGCCGAGAACCCGCAACGGTTGTCGCCGCTGGTATCCTGCCCGCGCGCGATGGCTTCCCATTCGAACTCGGTCGGCAGACGCGCGCCTACCCAGCTCGCGAAAGCATCGGCCTCATAATAGGAGATATGCGTGACGGGCGCGTGCGGATCGCGTTCTTGCCAGCCAGAGTGGGTGAAGTGCTCGTCGCCCCGCCAATAGAGCGGCGCGGCAATGCCCTTGCGCTGGAGCCAAGCCCAGCCGTCCGATAGCCACAGCGAAGCCGTGCGATAGCCGCCATCCTCGATGAAGGCCTGCCATTCGCCATTGGTCACCAGCCGCTGCGAGAGTGCGAAAGGCTCCAGCATCACGCGATGCGCTGGGCCCTCGTTGTCGAAAGCAAAGCCTTCGTCCTGATGACCGACGCGGGCGATCCCGCCGGGATGAGCGAGCCAGCCATCCTCCTGCACGACCTCGGTCTGCTGCGCTGCGATGCCCCACATCGCCGGACCGAGCGGATTGCAGAACAGCGCGTGCTTGATGTCGGTCAGCAGCAGTTCGATGTGCTGCTGCTCGTGCGAAAGGCCCAGTTCGATAAGGTCGGCGCATTCGGGCCGGTCGAACAGACCTTCCATCGTGGCATCGACATCGGTGCGCCACTCGAGAATCTCAGCCAGCGTCGGGCGCGACAGCATTCCGCGCCGCTTGCGCAGCAGCCGTTCGCCCTCGGCCTCGTAATAGGAATTGAACAGGAACGGCCAACGCTCGTTGAACAGCTCGTATCCGGCCAGATGATCGCGCAGGAGAAAGGTCTCCCAGAACCACGTCACATGCGCGGCGTGCCACTTGGCGGGCGAGGCGTCGGGCATCGACTGGATCGTGGCGTCGGCCTCGCTCAGCGGGTCAAGCAGAGCTTCGGTTAGCGCGCGCGTGGCGCGATAACGCTCTGCCAGCGTGCTGTCGGGTGCAAAAAGGGGACGGGGGGTGGCAGTGGCCAAGACCCTCTCCTCGTGGTGTCGCTGTGATGGCCCCCACGGCCCGGCTGGCCGAAAGTTTCCACCGGGAGAAAACCACCAGTGCCGCTTTTGTTCCGCAAAAGTTAACAAAAAAGGGCCAGCGAGTTTCCTCGCCAGCCCTTCTAAGTGTCTATGTTTACGGCTCTATGTCAGGCCGCGTCGCGCTGGCGCTCGGTAAGCTCGAGGTTGAGCATTTCGGCCAGCGTAAAGGCCAGCTCGAGCGACTGCGCGGCGTTGAGACGCGGGTCGCAATGGGTGTGATAGCGATCGGCCAGCCCCTCATCGGTGATCGCCACGGCACCGCCGGTACATTCGGTCACGTCCTGCCCGGTCATCTCGACATGGATGCCGCCAGCGTGCGTGCCCTCGGCGCGGTGGACGGCGAAGAAGCCCTTCACCTCGGAGAGAATGCGCTCGAACGGACGCGTCTTGTAGCCCGAATCGGACTTCACGACGTTGCCGTGCATAGGGTCGCAGCTCCACACCACCGGATGGCCTTCGCGCGCCACGGCGCGGACCAGCGGGGGCAACCCGGCTTCGACCTTCTCGTGGCCGAAGCGGCTGATCAGCGTGATGCGCCCGGCTTCGCGGCCGGGGTTCAGCGTGTCGAGCATGGCCAGCAGATCGTCCGGAGCAAGGCTCGGACCGCACTTCACGCCGATCGGGTTGTTCACACCGCGCAGGAACTCGACATGGGCCGAATCTATGAAGCGTGTGCGGTCGCCGATCCACAGCATATGCGCCGAGCAGTCAAACCACTCGCCGGTCAGAGAATCCTGCCGGGTCAACGCCTGCTCGTAAGGAAGCAGCAGCGCCTCGTGGCTGGTGTAGAAGCTGGCGGCCTTGAGCGCGGGCTCGTTCTCGGTGTCGATTCCGCAGGCTTCCATGAAGTCGAGCGCCTCGCCGATCCGGTCTGCGATCGACTGGTACTGCTCGGCCCAGGGGCTGCGGTCCATGAAGTCGAGCGTCCAGCGATGCACCTGGCGCAGGTTGGCATAGCCGCCGCCTGCGAAGGCGCGCAGCAGGTTCAGCGTCGCCGCCGACTGGCTGTAGGCGCGGATCATGCGCTCGGGATCGTTGGCGCGGCTTTCCACGCCGAAGTCGATCCCGTTGATGATGTCGCCGAAGTAGCTCGGCGCGGTAATGTCGCCCTGCGTTTCGGTCGGCGCACTGCGCGGCTTGGCGAACTGCCCGGCCATGCGGCCCACCTTCACCACCGGCATCTTGCTGGCGAAGGTCAGCACCGCCGCCATCTGCAGGATCACGCGGAAGGTGTCGCGGATGTTGTTGGGGCTGAACTCGGCAAAGCTCTCGGCACAGTCGCCGCCCTGCAGCAGGAAGGCTTCGCCTGCCGCCGCCTTGCCCAGCTCAGCCTTCAGCGCGCGCGCTTCGCCCGCAAAGACCAACGGGGGATATCCGGCCAGAGTCTGCTCGGCAGCGGTCAATGCCGCCTGATCCTCGTAATGCGGGATATGCTTCGCTGTGAAGCGATCACCGCGCCAGCTCTCGGGGGTCCAGTTGTGTGCCACGTGTCTTTCCTGCCATTGCCGTCCTCGCGCCCGGCATGCGCCAACAATTCAAGCAAATTGTGCGAGGAAGTGTCCGCCATAGGCCCGCCAGCGCGCGGTGGCAAAGGTTACATGCGATACGACGGGCCGCTGACGCTGCAAATATGCGATGACTGTAAGCGGCCCGTTCGTTTGTGCCCTGCCCTCAGCGGCCTGCAGTCGCGGCGGTGGTGGCAGGCATGACCGCCACCTTGAACCCGCCATGGCTGACCAGATAACGCTCCGCCAGTGCGCGGATTTCCTCGGGCGTCGCTTCGGCATAGTCGCTCCACAGGCTGTTGAGCGCCAGGAGCCGTTGCGGATCGAAGGTCGCGCCTTCCAGCTGGTTGAGCCAGAACGTGTGCCCGGTCTGGGCACGGCTGATATATTGCTTCACCGGTTCGACCACGCGGGCCAGTTCGTCGGCGGTCGGGCCATTGGCGGCGAGATCGCGGGCGATGGCTTCAGCTTCCTCGAAGAATCCTGGCACCTGTCCCGGCTCGATCTGCACCAGCGCGAAGATCATGCCGCCCGAGTCCACATCCTTGGGCCAGGTCGAGTTGACGATCGGCGAATAGGCCGCGCCCATCCGCTCGCGCAGGTTGTCGAGCAGGCGGATCGAGTAAATCCGGCCAAGCAGGTCGAGCTTGCGGCTCTCGGGCAGCCCCGCCGAGCCGCCGCCGGTGGGCCATGCGATCACTGCCGCGGCCTGATCGGCGTCGCCGCCATGGGTGAGCTCGAGAGGCTCGGCATTGGCTTCGGGGAAGCTCACCGGACGATTGGCCACCTCCGCGGCAAGAGCCGGACGCGGTGCCAAGGCACCGAAGGTGCGCGACAGCGCAGCGACAGTCGCCTCGCGGTCGATATCGCCGAACACGTCAACCTCGACCGGGCCTTGTGCAAGCAGGCGCTCCCACACTGCGCGGAACTGCTCGGGTGTGACAGCCGCAATTTCATCCGCGTCGGCGGTAGCGAAGCGCGGATCACGGTCGCGCAGCAGCCAATCGAGATCGCGGTTGAGCACTCCCGAAGGATCGGCCGCATAGCTGTCGTAGGCGAGCCGCATGCTGGCCCTGGCACGGGCGAGCGGTGCCTCGTCCCAGCTCGGCATCGCGAGCTTGGCCGCAAACAGATAGAGCTGATCGGCAAGGTCTTCCTGCCGGGTCGCGCCCTCGAACACGAAGGTGCCGTCGTCGATGCGGAACTGGAAGCCGAGCTTGCGGCCCGAGGCCAGCTTGTCGAGATCGTTCTGCCCGAGCGGGCCGATGCCAGAATTGATCAGCGCCATCTGGCCAAGCTGGGCATAGGCGGCCTCGTCGTCATTGAAGCCGCGCCAGCCCGCTCCGAAACGCACGCGCACCGTCACCCGGCCCGGCTCGTTATCGCGCGAGAACAGCATTGCGCGCACACCGTTTTCGAAGGCCAGCGCCTCGGTATCGAACACGCCAAGCTCTGCCCGCTGCACCGGCGGGGCAGGTTCGCCGATGGCGGGCAGGTCGGCAAAATCTATGGTCGAGCCATCGTCACGCGCCACATCGCTGGCCGCAACCGGAGCGGCAAGCGCCTCACGCAACTGTTCGGCGGTGGCCTCGCCCGCCTGCGGTGTGAGCATGACCGCGCGCACCACGTCGCCTTCGAACAGGCTGCGAGTGGCTTGCAGCAGCTGGTCGGGCGTGAAGCGGTCCTGCATCGAGCGGAACACGTCGAGGAAGGTCTGCGGAGAAGCAACCGCCTCGCGAATCTCCACCGCGCCCACCAGCGTATCGGCAAGCTGACTGCCGGCCTGAATACGCGCCTGCTCGACGCCGTTGACGAACGAAATGTCGAAATCGGCAACCACGCGGTCGATTTCGGCCTGGCTCGGCGGTTCGGCCAGCGCATCGGCAATCACGCTGCGCACGTCGGCCAGCGCGGTCTCCCAGTCCTCGTCAAGCGGAGCCAGCGAAACATAGGTTCCGTCGACCGAGCGAGCGACCTTCTGGCGCGAGACCTGCGCATAGAGGAACTGTCCGCCCGCCCGCGCGCGGTTTTCCAACCGCCGGTTCACGATGCCTGCGGCCAGCTGCTTGAGCAGCACGCCGCGGTTGTATTCGATGTTGTCGGTCACCTGCACCCAGGGGCGCATGATCGCATAGTTGACCGCCCTTGCCTGTCCCGGCTCGACGATCACGGCGGCCTCGCCCACCGGCACACCGTCGGCTCCCGGCAGGGCATTGGCGGGTGCGACCGGATCGCCGAAGTCGGGAGCTTCGGCAGGCTTTCCGGGTACCTTCCAGTCGCTGAACTCACGCTCGATCAGCGCGGCGAGCACCTGCGGATCCGCATCTGCCACCAACACTACCACCGCATTTTCCGGGCGATACCAGCGCTGGTGAAAGGCGCGCACGCTTTCCTGCGTCGCGCCCTGCAAGGATTCGAGGGTGCCGATCGGGTTGCGCTGCGACAGGCGCTGCCCGGCAAAGAAGGTGCTCTGCGTAACCTCGCCGATGCGGCGGTTCGCACCCGCGCCGTCGCGCATTTCTGCAAGCACAATCGGCAGGTCGGCGGCAAGGTTGTCGCTACTGAGCGTCGGAGCCTCGATCATACCGGCAAACAGGCGCACACTGTCCGAGAGCTTGGCGCGGTCGGCATTTGGCAGGTCGAGCTTATAGACCGTCTGCGTCGGGCCGGTCGAGGCATTGGTATCGGCCCCGAGGCTTGCGCCTAGCCGCTGGAAATAGGGAATCGCCTCGCCAGATCCGAAGTCGCGCGACTGGCGGAAGGTCATGTGTTCGAGCAGGTGGGCAAAGCCGCGCTCGCTGTCCTCTTCATTGAGCGAACCCGCATCGATGGCCACGCGGAAGCTCGCCTGGCACGGTGGCACGCCGTTCTCGCGCACGGCATAGCGCACGCCGTTGGGCAGCTCACCCATCAGCCATTCA
The DNA here is from genome assembly GCA_027311945.1 of Erythrobacter sp. Classification (GTDB taxonomy): domain Bacteria; phylum Pseudomonadota; class Alphaproteobacteria; order Sphingomonadales; family Sphingomonadaceae; genus Alteraurantiacibacter. Next base: position 248,194 of record DAICXZ010000030.1, on the reverse strand, counting down.
TCGTCGATGGGAATATCGGTGCCGCGGAAGATCCACGGATCGTCGGGCCGCGCATATTTGGGCACATCCTCGCCGGGGATCGCCTGAATCGTGCAGGTGGCCATGCCCTGAGCTTGCGCCGCCACCGGAGCGAGCAGCGGAGCGAGAAAGGCGAAGGGGGCGAGAGCGCGAACGCTGCGCGAAAGAAAGCTCATGCTGGGGTCCTAACCGACAATCGGATGAAGGGACAGTGAACGCATGCCTGGCGACCCGCGGCAAGCCCCGTAGCATCCCTTGTCGCGGCGCTGCCCTGCTCCTACATTCGCAGCTATGTTCATCGAGACCGAAACCACGCCCAACCCCGCCACGCTCAAGTTCCTGCCCGGACGCGCGGTGATGCCCTCCGGAACGCGCGACTTCGCCAGCCCAGAAGATGCTGAAGCCTCGCCGCTGGCTGCCGCCCTGTTCGATTCGGGCGATGTGACCGGCGTGTTCTTCGGTTCCGACTTCGTTTCGGTCACCGCCGCGCCGGGCGCGGACTGGTCGGCGCTGAAGCCGCAGGTCGTGGCCGTGCTGCTCGACCATTTCGTGAGCCAGGCCCCGCTGTTCACTGGCGGCGACGCCAGCGGCTTTACCGTTCCCGCCGAGGACGAGGCCGAGATGCTCGGCGACGATGAAGGCACCGAAGATGTGGTCGCGCAGATCAAGGAACTGATCGAGACGCGCGTGCGCCCCGCCGTGGCCGGTGACGGCGGCGATATCCGCTATCGCGGCTTCCGCAGCGGCGTGGTCTATCTCCAGATGCAGGGCGCCTGCTCGGGCTGCCCCAGCTCGACCGCCACGCTCAAGCACGGGATCGAAGGCCTGCTCAAACACTACGTGCCGGAAGTGACCGAAGTGAGGGCCGCTTGATGCACGAACCGCTGCCTGATGCCGCGCTCGACCAGCTTTTTCGCGATGCGCGCACCTATCAGTGGTTCGACGGACGCGAAGTAACCGATAGCCAGCTGGCCGCGATCTGGGACCTGATGAAAATGGGCCCGACCTCGATGAACCAGCTCCCGGCACGGATCGTCTGGTGCAAGTCGGATGAGGCCAAGGCCCGTCTTGCAAGTCATGCTTCCGAGGGCAATATCGAAAAGATCAAGCAGGCCCCGGTCTGCGCGATCATCGCCATGGACGAGGACTTCCACGAGCACCTGCCGCGCTTCGCTCCGCATATGGACGATCCCAAGGCCGCCTTCGCAGGCGAGGAAAAGCGCGCCATGCGTAAGACCTCGGCCTTCCGCAACGGCACCTTGCAGGGCGGCTATTTCATCATGGCGGCGCGCGCGCTGGGGCTCGACAGCGGGCCGATGTCGGGGTTCGACAACAAGGCCGTCGATGCCGACTTTTTTGCCGACGAACCGGCCTGGAAGAGCAACTTCATCTGCTCGGTTGGCTATGGTGACCCGAAAAAAGTGTTCCCCAGAGCGCCCCGCCCTTCATTCGAGGACTTCAATCGCCTGCTGTAATCCGTAAGAAGAGCGGGTGACTACATTAGCGATAGATTGCGCGACCGAGGCCTGTTCAGTCGCCCTGTTCGATGGCGGTAAACTGGTCGATGGCCAGTTTGCGGCAATCGGGCGCGGCCATGCCGAACGGCTGGTGCCGATGATTTCAGAATTACCCGACCGAGGCCGGGCGGAGCGGATTGTCGTTTCGCTTGGCCCCGGCAGCTTTACCGGCGTGCGCATCGGCCTTGCCGCCGCGCGTGCACTTGGCCTTGCCTGGGGCGCGGAAGTGCTCGGCTATCCGACGCTGACACTGGTCGCTGCGATAGCGCGCGCTGAACATCCCGACACTGGGATCACGGTCTGCATGAATGGCGGCCACGGCGAATGGTTTGTGCAGAACTTCACGGACACCGGCGAGGCTGAGGACGACGTTCGTTCGCTAGCTCCGGCGCAGGCGGCAGCTGCTTGTCGCCACAAGACCATCGCCGGTAATCGCTCGAGTGCCCTCGCGGAGCAGCTTGGCGATAACCGCCAGGTGCTCGACCTGCTGCCAGATGCGCGCGCCGCTCACCTGCTTTCGTCCAGCGTGCTCACCGCCGCGCTCGCACCGATCTATGGCCGCGCGCCCGATGCGCGCCTGCCACAGGCCAAACCGTGACCGACGAGATGCTCGATGCCATCATGCATGTGATGGAACAGGCCTTCGATCCGACCTACGGCGAAGCGTGGAACCGGCGGCAAGTGGCCGATGCGCTGATGCTGGCGAACACCCATTGCGTGGTGGTCGCAGCCGATTCCATCAGCCTCTTGCTCCAGCCCACTGATGCCGCCGGGTTTGCCTTGCTACGAAAAGCGGCGGACGAAGAGGAATTGTTGTTGCTTGCAGTGTCTCCCAAGCATCGCCGCAAGGGCGTTGGCAGTCGCTTGCTTGAGCAGGCGATGGCTGATGCGCGCGCGCGCGGATCAGCCCACATGTTTCTTGAGATGCGCGACAGCAACCCTGCCGAGTTTCTTTATCGCGCCTTCGGTTTCGAACAGATCGGCCGCCGCCCCGGCTATTACCGCGGCGCGATAGATGGGCCGATTGACGCGGTGACTTTCGCCAGGCGCCTATAACTCGCAGCCCTAAAGTAAATGCTTTCTAAATAACTCGGGAACCTTCAAAGGCGGGCGCCATTTCCTTTCCGTTGCTATATAACACTTGCTTTTGTCGAATTGTAAAATACATAGGCAGGCGTGTGGTCGCAGAGCCGAGGAAATTATGGATACAAATACGAACGAAAATCGCGAAATGCTCATTACACTTGCTGCCGATATCGTAACGGCGCACGTCGCCAACAACTCGGTGGAAGTGAGTGACGTTCCGGTTCTGATCGAGACTGTTTATGGCGCTCTTGCCAAGCTCGGCGGTGAAACTGTCGAAGAAGCCAAGCCCGAGCCCGCCGTTTCGATCCGCGCGTCTATCAAGCCCGACTATCTGATCTGCCTGGAAGACGGCAAGAAGATGAAGATGCTCAAGCGGCACCTGAAAACGGCTTATGACATGACACCGGAAGAATACCGCGAGCGCTGGAACTTGCCTGCGGACTATCCGATGGTCGCTCCGAACTACGCCGAGACCCGCCGCGAACTGGCGAAGAAGATCGGTCTTGGCCGCAAGCCGGGCCAGCGCCGGGGTCGTCGCAAGGCCACCCCTACAGCCTGATAGGCACCGGACAATTTCCGGCACGGACTTGAGCACTGCGCCCCGGCCCCCTATGGTCCGGGGCGTTTGCATTTCTGCCTGACTGAAAGAGGTCGCCCCGTGCCCCAGACCATCGATCTCGAAGCCCTCTGCGCCGAGCGCGGCCTTCGTATTACCGACCAGCGCCGCGTTATCGCCAAGGTGCTTTCGGAAAGCTCGGACCATCCCGATGTCGAGGCGCTGCACGCGCGCGCCTCTGCCATCGATCCCAAGATCTCGATTGCCACGGTCTATCGCACCGTGCGCCTGTTCGAAGAGGCGGGCATCCTCGACCGGCACGACTTCGGCGATGGCCGCTCGCGCTATGAACCCGTGCCCGAGGCTCACCACGATCACCTGATCGACGTCGAGACGGGTAAAGTCGTCGAATTCGTCGATCCCGAGTTGGAAGCGCTGCAGAAGCAGATTGCCGAGAAGCTGGGCTATCGCCTCGTCGATCACCGCATGGAATTGTACGGTGTGCGAATCGACCGCGAAGAAAAAGCCTAACAGACAGCGCGCATGAAGCCCGATCGCGCCGCCATCGCCGCCGGTGCGAAGCCCTATATATCGCCGTTCGGCTGGATGCGGATCGGGCTGCGCGCGGCTGGCCTGCTGCTGGCACTGCTGGTCTGCGTGCCGCTCCACTACCTGTGGCGCATCACCGCCTATGGCTCGCCCTTCCCCAAGCTGTTCCTTTACCTTGCTGCGCGGATTTGCGGCGCGCAGGTCAAGCGGCGCGGAACGGCGCTGCGGCGCGACGTGGTTTTTCTCTCCAACCATGTCTCGTGGATCGACATCCTCGCGCTGGCTGGTGCAAGCGGCACGGCCTTTGTCGCAAAGGCCGAACTGCAGAAGGCACCGGTGGTGGGCTGGCTGGCGGGCCTGAACCGCACCGTCTACGTCCAGCGCGAGTCGCGAATGGATGTGGCCGACCAGATCAACGCCGTGCGCGAGGCTTTGCTCGATAATTGGTCGGTAACGATTTTTCCTGAGGGCACCACCACCGACGGACAGTCGCTGCTTCCGTTCAAGACTTCGATGCTTAAGATGCTCGAACCGCCACCACCCGGCGTTTATGTGCAGCCGGTCTTTATCGACTATGGCGCGGCGGGCGAGGAAATCGGCTGGATCGGCAGCGAATCTGGCGTCAACAATGCGCTGCGAATACTTGCACGGCGCGGCTCGTTCCGGGTGGAACTGCACTTCCTCGATCCCTTCGCACCCGACGATCATGGCAAGGGTGGTCGCAAGCTGATCGCGGCCAAGGCACGCACGATGATCGAGACCGAACTGGTCCGTGCGCTCGGCAAGCCAGCGCGCGACTTTGCGCATGACGTGGCGCCTGTGCGTTACAAGAGGAAAGAGACGCCGGACGACCCGCCGACCTGATCTTTCACCTCAGGCGTTTTTCCTGTATCGGCCGCCTTCTCATGAAACCGACCACCACACCAAAGACCTATCGGGTCAAGAGCTTCGGCTGTCAGATGAACGTCTACGATGGCGAGCGCATGAGCGAACTACTCGAAGCGCAGGGCATCACGCCCGCAGCCGAAGGCGAAGCCGCCGACCTCGTCGTGCTTAACACCTGCCATATCCGCGAGAAGGCCACCGAGAAGGTCTATTCGGACATCGGCCGCCTTGTGAAGGCGGGCGAACAGGTGGGCAAAAAGCCGATGATCGCGGTTGCCGGCTGCGTCGCCCAGGCCGAGGGCGAAGAGATCATGGCGCGCGCTCCGGCGGTGGGCATGGTGGTCGGCCCGCAGGCCTATCACCGATTGGGCGATATGGTGAAGGACGCCGCCGCAGGCCGTCGCAGCACCGACACCGACATGCCCGAGGACGCCAAGTTCGCGGCCCTTCCCGCCCGCCGCAAGGTTGCTGCCACGGCCTTCCTCACGGTGCAGGAAGGCTGCGACAAGTTCTGCACCTATTGCGTGGTACCATATACGCGCGGCGCGGAAATTTCCCGTCCCTACAGCGATTTACTGCGCGAGGCGGAGAAGCTGGTCGAAGCCGGTGCACGCGAGTTGACGCTGCTCGGCCAGAACGTCAACGCGTGGAGCGGGCAAGACAACAAGGGCCGCGCCATCGGTCTTGATGGGCTGATCCGCGCGCTGGCCGCGCTACCCGATCTGCTCCGCATCCGCTACACCACCAGCCACCCCAACGACATGACCGAAGGCCTGATCGCCGCCCATGGCGAGGTCGAAAAGCTGATGCCCTATCTGCATCTGCCGGTGCAATCCGGCTCTGACCGGGTGCTGAAAGCAATGAACCGCAGCCACACGGCGGAAAGCTATTTGAAGCTGCTCGATCGGTTCCGCGAAGTGCGGCCCGATATCGCACTGTCGGGTGACTTCATCGTCGGCTTCCCCGGTGAGACCGAGGCCGAATTCGAAGAGACGCTGGCGCTGGTCGACGAGGTCAAATACGCGGCTGCCTTCAGCTTCAAGTATTCGCCCCGCCCCGGAACGCCTGCCGCGAGCATGGACGGCCATATTGCGCCCGAAGTGATGGACGAGCGGCTCCAGCGCTTGCAGGCGGCGCTCAACCGGCACCAGCTTGCCTTCAACGAGGCAAGCCTGGGCAAGACCTGCAAGGTGCTGATCGAGCGCAAGGGCAAGCACCCGGGCCAGTGGCTCGGCAAGTCACCGTGGCTGCAATCGGTCTTCTTCGAAGGTGACTGCGCAATGGGCGATCTGGTCGAGGTAGAGCTGGTGCAGGCCGGGCCGAACTCGCTGGCGGGGCGCTTGCTTCAGCCCACGCAGGCCTGAGCCACCGCTCAAGGCATTTCCATGACTTTCCACCGCCTTCCACAGGTCGTGCGCTTGTTTGCGGCCCGATCAGTCCTATTCTCATTAGGACAAAGCGAAGAAAGGACTCGATGGCCCGCAAAGCTCCCCGTGGCACCAGTGCCGGACACGCTGCCGCGATCGCTCACCCCGAAGACCGCCGCGACGCCTCGCGCCGCGCCCGCATCGAGGTTATCTTCGACGAACAAGCCGCACTCGGCATGCTGTTCGGCGAGTTCGATGCCAACCTCGTCCATATCGAGAATCGGCTGGGCGTATTCATTGCCGCGCGCGGTGACCGGGTGGTGATCGAGGGCGCGCAAGACGAAGTGGCAAGAGCGCGCGATGTCCTGCTGAAAATGCATGAAAAACTTCTGCAAGGCGAAGAAATGGATGCAGGTGCCATCGAAGCCCTGATCGCGATGAGCAACGAGCCCATGCTCGAAGGCATCATCACCGGCGATGCCAAGGCCCCGCCCATCATGATCCGCACCCGCAAGAAGACGATCACACCGCGCAGCGCGATGCAGGGCGACTACATGCGCCAGCTCGCCAGCCGCGACATCATCTTCGCGCTTGGCCCGGCAGGCACCGGCAAAACCTATCTTGCCGTGGCGCAGGCTGTTTCGCAGCTGATCACCGGCTCGGTGCAACGGCTCATCCTGAGCCGCCCGGCGGTGGAAGCCGGCGAAAAGCTCGGCTTCCTGCCCGGCGACATGAAGGACAAGGTCGATCCCTATCTGCGTCCGCTCTACGACGCGCTGTTCGACTGCATGCCCCCAGAGCAGGTAGAACGGCGGATCGCCTCGGGCGAAATCGAAATCGCGCCGATCGCTTTCATGCGCGGACGCACCTTGGCCGATGCCTTCGTGATCCTCGACGAGGCGCAGAACACCACGCGCGAGCAGATGAAGATGTTCCTCACCCGCTTCGGCCAGAACAGCCGGATGGTGATCTGCGGCGACCCCCGCCAGGTCGACATCCCCGGCGGCGACCGCATGAGCGGCCTTGCCGACGCGGTCGAGCGGCTGGAGGGCGTCGAGGGCATCGGCGTAACCCGCTTCACCACCGCCGACGTAGTGCGACACCCCATTGTTGGGCGCATCGTCGAAGCATACGAGGGGCCTAACGCCTGAGCGCACCGCGATCGACACCACGCTCGCCCAGAGCCGATAATGTCCTCTCACCGCTCATCCTCAGCTTGTCGAAGGATAGGCATCCCGGCTGGGCCATCTAAGTGCCTCGCCTTCGATAAGCTCAGGCCGAGCGGATGCGGTAATTTATGCTGCTGTGGTAATTCTGGCTGAAGACTGACGGAAGTACATGGACCTCGAAATTGACATGGAAGGCTGGCCCGCGGGCCAATGGGAGGCGCTTGCCGAGCGCGTGGCCGAGGCTGCGTGCGAAGTCGCGCCCGAACTTGCCAACCCGCGCCTTGTCGCGAGCCTGATCTTCACCTCCGACGAGGAAGTGCACGAACTCAACCGCGAGTGGCGCCAGCGCGACAAGCCCACCAACGTGCTCTCGTTCCCGATGCTTGAACGCGAAGAACTCGTCCATCTGGCCCCGGACGGCCCACCCGAAATGCTCGGAGATCTCGCCCTCGCCCACGGCGTCTGCGCGCACGAGGCGGCGGACAAGGGCATTGCGCTCGACCACCACGCCGCGCACCTGATCGTCCACGGCCTGCTCCATCTAGCCGGGTACGATCACGAGATTTCCGACGCCGATGCCGAGGAAATGGAGGCGCTTGAAATCAAGGCGCTTGCACTTCTGGCCATTGCAGACCCATATGCAGCCGATCACCAATGAAACAGGGACATCACGACAGGGCTATGCCCGAACCCGGACAAAGCGAGCAGTCTCCTGCGGGAGACGAGGACAGTAGTAGCAGCGGCGGCCTGTGGGGCGCGCTGCGTTCCCTATTTGATAATGGCGCCGACACCAGCCTGAGAGCTCAGATCGAAGAGGCCATCGACGATCACGAGGACGAAAACGGTCGCGGCGAGCGGTCGTCCGGCAAAGGCGATCTCTCGGCGGTCGAGCTGGTCATGCTCAGGAACCTGCTGCATTTCTCCGAGCACGACGCCGACGACGTCGCCATTCCCCGTTCCGAGATAATCGCCGTGCCCGCCGAGGCGAGCTGGGACGAGATGGTGGCACAATTCGCCGAACATGGCGTGTCGCGCATGCCAGTCTATCGCGAGAAACTCGACGACGTCATCGGCATGATGCACATCAAGGATGTGTTCTCCTATCTCGCCAGCGGCGCAGCCCCGCCGTCCGACTGGACCATGATGATGCGCGAGCCGCTCTATGTGCCACAATCGCGCGGAGCGCTCGACGTGCTGGCCGATATGCGCACCAAGCGCACCCATCTCGCCATCGTGCTTGATGAGTTCTCGGGCACCGACGGGATCATCACCATCGAAGACCTCGTTGAGGAAATCATCGGCGAGATCGAGGACGAGCACGACGACGAACGGGTCGAGCAGGTGGTGAAGCTTGAAGACGGCCTGTGGGACTGCGATGCCCGCGCCGAGCTTGACGACGTGGCCGAGCTGGTGGGCGATCCGCGCCTCGCCGAGATCGAGGAATCTGTGGATACCCTCGGCGGCCTCGCCTTCATCCTCGCCGAGCAGGTGCCGCAACCGGGCACCGTGCTTGAGCACCCGACCGGCTGGCGCATAGAGGTCACAGAGGGCGACGAAACGCACGTTACCCGCCTGCGATTGCACGCGCCGAGCGCGGAAAGCGAAAACACGACCGAGGAATAGCCGCCGACCAACAAATTTTGCAGTGCACTCGCCAAAATGCTGCACATGCGATATTGGGTTGGGTGGGAGAGAAAGAACGAGCGGTTTAGAAAGGCTTCATGCGTCGCCTGCCCCCTTTGCGCGCCCTAGAGGCGTTCGTCCGAACCGTGCGGCTCGGCTCCGCACGCGCGGCGGCGACCGAGCTTGGCCTGAGCCCGTCCGCACTTTCGCGCCGGATCGCCAGCCTGGAAGACTTCATCGGCCGCAAGCTGTTCAGCCGGCAAGGCCAGACCATGCGGCTGACCGAGGAAGGCCGCCAGTTCTACGACAAGGTCTCTCCCCACCTCGAAGCCTTGGCTACGGCGGTCGAGGCGCAGTCGGAAAACCTCCAGCTGATGCGCCTGCGGCTCGGCGTTACCCCGCTGTTCGGCACCCAGCGGCTGTTCCCTCGCCTGCCGGAGCTGCGCCGCCTGCATCCGCGCCTGCACCTCGATATCGACACCAGCCCTAACCAGCTCAGCCGCATTGGCGATACGCTCGATGCGGTGATCGGCCTGGTCAACGAGCCCGACCCCTCGTTCCACTCGGTCAAGCTCGACCAGAACACGATCCACGCCATCGCCAATCGCGAACTGGTGGAAGAGATCGGCTCGGAGCCTGACGAATCGGTCCTCAGCCAGCAAACGTTCCTCGTGCATACCGACATGCACCTGAGCTTCGATGCCTGGAAAACGGCCATCGGGATGAAGCACCTGCAACCGATGGCGGTCGACCACTACGATTCGGGCCAGCTCATCCTCGAAGCCGCCGCGCAGGGCCTGGGCATCGCGGTGATGCACGACGATCACCTCGCGAGAAACAAGGACCCGCGGCTGGCCAAGCTCTACGACATTCAGGTGCCCAGCCCCTATTCCTATTGCTTCATCTGTCGCCCCGCTGATCTGGCGCTGCGTCCGGTGCGGCTGTTTCACGACTGGCTGGTCGGCGCGGGACTATAGAACGCCCAAAACCCTTTCGAAGTATAACGAAATCGGGCAAGATCGCCGGATCGTTCGAAAGGGGAGAGATCATGAAACTGAAAACCGCCTTGCTGGCAGCAGCCCTCGGCCTTGCCGCCATGCCCGTTGCCGCGCAGGCCCAGATGCGCGCGCTATCCGATCCGGTAGTGCCGCACCCCGATCCCGAGAGCCTGTTCACCAGCGACGATCCGCTGCTTCACCGCAACAAGCAGGCCGCGCTGCACATCCAGCGCAACCTGCTCAAATGCAACGAGTGGAGCCGCGCGGGCGAATGGCTGACCGATGCCTATATCCAGCACAACCCGGTCGCCGCATCGGGGCTGGAAGGCGTAATCTACTACTTCACCGAAGTCGCCAAGCGCCCGCCGCTCGATCCTTGCCCGGCGCTGTCGCCCGAAGACCCGAACGGCGTGGTCGCGGTGCAGGCAGAGGGTGACTATGTGACGATCCTCACGCGCCGGATCGTGCCCTATGCCGACGATCCCTCGCAGAGCTACACCACCACCTGGTTCGACACCTGGCGTTTTGTCGACGGCAAGGCCGACGAGCACTGGGACCCGGCCACCCTGCCCATCACCGCGCCGCCACAGGCCGCCACGCTCACGCCCGAAGCCGCCGCGCAGCAGCTGGCTGACCGCAGCGCGATCGAGGAATTGATGTGGGACTATGTCCGCGCGATCGATACCTGGGATGCGGATGCCTATGCCGAAGTGTTCACCGAGAACGGCGCCTTCGGCCAGACCAAAGGCCGCGAGGCTCTCCACAACATGGTCACCTCGATGGCGGCCGGGCGGGCGGAACGTGCCGCCAAGGGCGAGGCCGTGCCGCCGCTACACCACGTGATGAGCAACCAGACCATCGATTGGGTCAGCCCAACCCGCGCGGTGGTGAACTACTACTGGCAGACGGTCTCGCGCGGTTCGCCGGGCGGTCCGCGCCCTGAAATGCTGGCGCAAGGCTGGGGCCGCGACGAGGTGGTCAAGCAGGGCGACAAGTGGCTGATCGAGAACCGCAACGTCGCGCCCGATGCGGAAACTGATTAAGCGTCGAAACACCGACCTCAAAAACAAAGGGGCGCCCGCGAAGCGCCCCTTTCTCGTTTGCCGCTTGTAGCGGTTAGATCAGGCGACGGTCGCCTTGACGATCACGCCCGGCTCGCGCGGCGGCTCGCCCACGGGCAGGGCATCGACATGCTCCATGCCTTCGATCACTTCTCCCCACACCGTGTACTGGCGGTCGAGGAAGCGGGCGTCATCGTTGCAGATGAAGAACTGCGAGTTGGCCGAGTTGGGGTCGTTGGTCCGCGCCATCGAGCACACGCCGCGCTTGTGCGGAGCGTCGGAGAATTCCTGCTCGAGGTTAGGCTTGTCGGAGCCCGACATGCCGGTGCCGGTCGGATCGCCGCCCTGCGCCATGAAGTTCGGGATCACGCGGTGGAACACCACGCCATCGTAGAAGCCTTCCTTGGCCAGTTCGGTGATACGCGCAACATGGTTGGGCGCAAGGTCGCTGCGCAGCTTGATCTTGACGTCGCCGCCTTTGCCATCGCCGCAATCGAGCGTGAAGGTGAGCGTTTCTTCGGACATGCAAATATCTCCTCGTGGAACTTGGCCGCCGATATAGGGGCGCTGACCGCAATGTCACCCGGAGTCTGCCTCAAGCGTTCCGCATTAGCGCGAAGGCGTGCTTGCTTTTGCGCTGCGCTGCAATAGACCGAGCCCGATGGCCGATTCCGAACTTCTCGACCCCGAAGACACCGCGCCTGCGCGCGAAGAAGGCGAGCAGTTCGACGAGGATAATCGCCTGAAGCCCGAATTCGTGCGCGACGTGCGCGATGCGCTGGCCGAGAAGGACGAGTCCGCCGCCTACGAGCTGGTCGAACCGCTGCACCCCGCCGACATCGCCGACCTGCTCGAACTGCTAGCACCAGAAGAGCGCCGCGCGCTGGCCAGCGCCATTACGGACCTGATGACGGTCGAAGTGGTGGCCGAACTCAACGACTATGTCCGCGACGACATGGTCGAGGCGCTGACCGCCGCCGCTGTCGCCAATATCGCCGATCAGCTCGACACCGACGATGCGGTGCAGCTGATCGAAGACCTCAACGACGCCGACCAGCAAGCCATTCTCGCCGAGATGGCCCCGGAAGGCCGCGCCGCCATCGAAAGCGCGCTCGCCTACGAGGGTGAGACCGCAGGCCGCCTGATGCAGCGCGAGCTGGTCGCCGTGCCCGAACACCTGACGGTGGGCGACCTGATCGACTACATGCGCGACAACGAGGACTTGCCGACCGAGTTTTGGGAAGTGTTCGTGGTCGACCACCGGATGCGGCCTCTCGGCACCTGCCAGCTCTCGTGGATCCTGCGCACCCCGCGCCACATCCCGCTAACCGATGTGATGAAGCGCGACCAGACACTGATCCCGGTTGATATGGACCAGGAAGAGGTCGCGCTAAGGTTCCAGAAATACGCGCTTATTTCCGCCGCCGTGGTGGATGAAGGTGGGCGACTGGTGGGCCAGATGACGGTCGACGACGTGGTCCACATCATCCAGGAAGAAGCGGGCGAAGACGCCCTGCTGATGAGCGGCGCGGGCGATGGCGACATCAACGAGCCGATCCGCGATGCCTATTCGGCGCGCGTGCGCTGGCTGATCGCAAACCTCGGCACCGCGCTGATCGCCAGCCTCATCATCGCCGCTTTTGGGGCCGCCATCGAGAGGCTGGTGGCGCTGGCAGTGCTGATGCCGATCGTAGCCTCGATCGGCGGCAACGCGGGCACGCAGACGATGGCGGTGACCGTGCGCGCCATCGCCACCAACCAGCTGACTCAATCGAACACCCCGCGCATCCTGTGGCGCGAAATGCGCGTGGCGCTGCTCAATGGCGCGACCGTGGCGGCGCTGATCGGGATCGCAACAGCGTTGGTCTTCACACCGCAGCTTGGCGCGGTGATCTGCGCGGCGGTGATCATCAACATCGTCACCGCAGGCCTGGCTGGCGTGCTGGTGCCGGTGATGTTCGAACGGCTCAATCAGGATCCGGCAGTGGCCTCAAGCGTGTTCGTGACGATGATCACCGATTCGATGGGCTTCTTCGCTTTCCTCGGGCTGGCGGTGGCGGCAGGCTTGGCGGGCTGAGGCTCGCGCCCTATCTTTCCCCCCATGCCTCTGCACATGACAAAGATCGCCTATCGCGCCCAGTCCATGCGCGATCTGGAAAGCTGGTTCGACGGCTCCAGCCCCGAACGACGCCTGCGCACACGCTATCTGCCCAAGAGGCACGAGGAGATGAAGGGCGGCTCGCTCTACTGGATTTACGACCGCGCCATGGTTGCCCGCTCCAACATTCTCGGCTTCGAGGAGCGGCCCGACGGGCACTGGGACATCGTGCTCGAAAACCGGCTGCACCTCGTCCACCCCAAGGCGAAGCGCGCGCATCAGGGCTGGCGCTATCTGGCCGACGAGGAGGCACCGAAGGATCTCGTCGAGGGCGAGGTTGCAGGCGACGTGTTGCCCGGCAAGCTGGTGAGCGAATTGAGCAAGCTGGGGCTGGTCTAGCGCCCGCCGCGTTCAGGCGCCCGCCGCGCTCAGGCCATTGCGTCCATGCTGGCGATCTTCACCAGCGCCTGAGCATATTGATCGGGCGGAACGGCACCTTGCAGGATATATTTGCCCGCCACCACCATGGTCGGAACCGAGGTGATCTGATTCTGCGCCGCCCGCTGTTCCTCCATCCGCACCGCCTCGGAAAGTGCCGGATCGTCGAGCGCTTCGTTGGCACCGGCCCGGTCGAACCCTTGCGCTTCGGCCAGATCGAGCAGCACCGCCCGATCCGAGATGTTCTGGCGCAGCTGGAAATAGGCCCGGAACAGTGCCTGCTTCAGCGCCACCTGCCGCGCCGGTTCGGCCACGGTCAGCGCCCAGCGCAGCAACTTGTGCGCATCGTGGCTGTTCCACACCATCAGGACGGGCTCTTCGCCCTCGCCCTGCCAGGTCATGGGAAAGCCCGCCTCTTCGCCTGCCTGCTCGACATGGCGGCGCATTTGCAGCACATCGGCGGGTGTCTTGTTGTAGGCCTTGGCGAGCAGGTCAATCTGGTTGTGGCCTTCGGGGGCCATCTCCGGGTTCAGCTCGAAGGGCATGAAACGGATCGTCACATCCACCTCGCCCTTCAGGCTTTCCACCGCGCTCAGGAACTGCGCCGTGCCGATGGCGCACCACGGGCACACCACATCGGACCACACATCGACTTCTATCTCGTCTGCCATCAGCCTCGCTCCAGCCACCAGTTGAGAAGGTGCCAGGCAATAGCCGTGGGCGGCGGGGGAAGGAAAGGTTTGTCTGCCTCAGGCGCTGCGTGATCCATCGCCCTGGTCACCTCGTCGCGGGTGAACCACTGCGCTTCGGCGATCTCGGTCTCGTCGATAGCAAGCTCGCGCCCCTGCGCCATGCCGTGACAGCCCAGCATCAGCTGGCTCGGGAAGGGCCAGGGCTGACTGGCAACATAGCTTACATCGGTAACGACAACTCCCACCTCTTCAAGCACTTCGCGCGCCACGGCCTGTTCGACGCTTTCGCCCGGCTCGACAAAGCCCGCCAGCGCCGAATAGCGCCGCTCGGGAAAGTTCAGCCCGCGCCCGAGCAACAGGTCGCCCTCATGCTCGACCAGCATGATCGCAACCGGGTCGGTTCGCGGGAAGTGCTGCGCGGGGCAGGCGGTGCAATTGCGCTGCCAGCCGCCCTTGGCGATCTCGGTTGGCGCACCGCAATTGGCGCAGAAGCGGTGACGCGCGTGCCAGTCGACGAGGCTGCGCGCGCCGCCGTAGATGGCCAGCTCCTGCGTCGGGAGCAGCGACAGGGCGTCCCAAGAGGGCCGCTGCTGGTAGGCGGGACGAGTATCGCCCGTGGCCGGAATGGGGGCGAACAGAGGTGCATCGCCGTCAAGCCCGAGGAAGACTACCTCGGCGGCATCATCCAAAGCACCCCATGTCAGCGCGCTATCAGCGCCCAGCATCGGGCTCAACCCATCCATCAACAGCAATCGTGCCAGCGGCGAGGCGCGCAGCTCAGCTAGGCGCGCGGGATCCGCACGGGCATGGTCGTCGCGGTTCAGACCATGCTCGCAAAAGGCGAGACTCATCGCTCCAAGGCCGCCGCGTCCGCCGCCACGGCCTGCGGGAAGGCGTTCTGCATTTCCATGTCGGCAGGCATGTATTGCGTCATGAAGGTCTGCCGCAGCCCCGCCTTCAAGTTGACAAGCCCTGCCGTGCCCGCCGCGCCGAACCACCCGAACAGGCCCTCGGCCTCGCCAATACCGACAAGGCCTGCCGCGCCGAACCCGAAGGCGCGATCACCGCTCGAAAAGCCGCCATCGGGCGCGAGCGTATCTGGCATCAGGTTGCTGGTGGCGAGCCGCACGGCAGGCTCGCTCATCACCCGGCGCCCCTCGATCTCGCCGAAGCCCGCCAGCATCATCAGGAACCGGTCATAATCGCGCGGCGACGAGACCAGCCCCGCCCCACCGAACGGGAATGCCGGTTGACTGAGATAGACCGAGCTGTCGGGCAGGTCGATCGGCATTGGCTGGCCGTCTAGCACGAAATAGTTGGCGCTCAGCCGCGCCTTTTCGCTTTCCGGCACGCGGAACCATGTGCTCGACATGTCGCAGGGGTCGAAAATGCGCTCCTGCAGAAAGGAATCGAAGCTGACGCCGCTGACGACTTCGATTACCCGCCCCAACAGGTCGAGCCCGACCGAATAGGACCAATGCGTGCCCGGCTGGTAGACCAGCGGCATTCTGGCGAGGCCATCGGCAAAGGCCTCAAGGCTCGCCGCAGGCGGGGTGTTGAGGCCGCCCGGCACTTCCAGCCGCGAAACCTGCGCCGGGTTCAGCCCGTTCTCGGCATAGGCCTTAGCGAGCGGCCCCTGCTGCACGATCGAATAGCCTAGCCCCGCGGTATGCGTGAGCAGGTGGCGGATAGTAATCGGGCGCACGGCGGGTTCGAGATTGTCCTCGGTGATCGGCCCGTCGTAGACCTTCTGCACCTTCATCTCCGCGAAGGCGGGCAGGATCTCGGCCACCGGTTGGTCAAGCGACAGCAGGCCGTCGTCGATCAGCATGATCGCGGCCATGCCGGTGATCGGCTTGGTCATCGAGTAGATGCGATAGAGGCTGGCGGCATTGGCGCGGACACCGCTGGTGAAGGTGGTGTCGCCCTGCCCCAGATACTGCGGCGGGTTCTGCCCCCAGCCGAGTGCGGCGACCGCGTTGGGTGACCTGCCCGAGGCCACAAAATCACTCACCAACCGAGCCACGCGCGGCCACTGCGCGCTGGCGTCCTGCGCCATGGCGGCCTGTCCGAACGGCAGCCCCCCGGCGAGCGCGCCCGCGCCCAGCATGGCGCCGCTCCGCAGCAGCGAACGGCGGGAAACATCGAATTGTGCGGCTGACCAGACCATTGTGCGGCTCCTCTTCCAGGCGATTTCTGTGCGAGGGGTAAGCCGCCCCAGCGCAGGCGGCAAGCTTGAACACCGAAGTGCTTGAATGATCGCAGTGTGTTAGCTATCTAAGACACATGTTCAACCTGCTTTCGATCCTCATCGGCCTCGCTTCGCTGGTCATCGTCATTCCCTCGCAGATCCCGCTGCTTGGCTGGGGCAACTGGGTGGCCCTGCCGCTGGTGGTGGTCGGCATCGCCTTTGGTGCGCTGTCGAGCAGCAACGGCGGGCGCAACTTCTGCCTGATCATCTTTGCCGTCGCCGTGGTGCGGCTGATGCTGGGCGGCGGCGTGATCTAGCGTTCGGCCAGCGCCAATGCGGCAGCCTTGGCGAACAATGTCGGCAGGCCCGCCTCGTCGAGCCGGTCGAGCGGCCACCATTCGCCGCCGCCTGCGGGTGCAGGCTTTGCGCCCGCGTGGACAGCAAGGCCCATCTCGAGGTGAAAGTGCGTGAAGCTGTGGCGCACCAGCCCGCCCGCGCGCCACGCGCCTGCCACCGGCGGAGCGCCCGAGCCATCACCGCGCGCCGACCAGCCGTCGTCGGGCAACGCGCGCATTCCGCCGAGCATTCCCTTCCCCGGCCGCCTAACGAGCCACACGGCTCCGTCGCGCTCAATCCAGAACGCCGTACCCGAACGCGTCGGCTTGGCCTTTTTCGCGGCCTTCACGGGCAGGCGCACGGGATCGCCCGCCTCCCGCGCGGCGCAGATCGCCTGCCACGGGCACAACAGACACTGCGCCTCGCGCGCCCGGCAGAGCGAACTGCCGAGGTCCATCATCGCCTGCGCGAAATCGCCCGCGCGCCGCTCAGGCGTGATCGTGTCGAGTGCCGCCCGGATCGCCTTCTTCGCGCCGGGCAAAGGCTCCTCGATCGCGAACAGCCGGGCGATCACGCGCTCGACATTGGCGTCGATCACCAGCGCGCGCCGCTCGAAGGCAATCGCGGCGATGGCGGCAGCGGTGTAGTCGCCCAGCCCGGGCAGCTTGCGAAGTTCAGCCTCGGTGGTGGGAAAGCCGCCAGAGCGCGACAGCTCGCGCGCCGCCTTCACCAGATTGCGCGCCCGCGAATAGTAGCCGAGCCCCGCCCAGGCCGCCATCACCTCGTCCTCGGCCGCAGCGGCGAGCGCGGCGACATCGGGCCAGCGGGTGATGAACTTCTCGAAATAGGGGATGACGGCGGCAACGGTGGTCTGTTGCAGCATCACCTCAGACAGCCACACATGATAGGGGTCGGGCAGAGGGGCGCCGGGCCGTGCGCGCCACGGCAACTCGCGGGCGTGACGATCGTACCAGTCGAGAAGGAGGTCGGCAGCCCTATCGCGCATCGCCTTGCTATGGCATGACCCGCGCAATCATGGAACGCGACGATCCCCCCAAACCCGGCAAAATCTCGGGAAAAACACCTGGCAAGGGCGGCAAGAAGCAGCCCCTGCGCGCCTACCACCGCCCGCGCGGCGGACCGGCGCGGCAGGTGTCGGACCTCGTGCCACAAATCGGCCGCGCCGCCTTCCGCCGTTTCGGCTTCGTGCAAAGCTCGGTGGTAACGCGCTGGCACGAGATCGTGGGCGAACACCACGCCAAGGTCTGCGCGCCCGAGAGCATCCGTTTCCCGCCCGGCGAAAAGGCGGAAGGGATGCTCAACCTCGTGGTTGCTCCGGGCCATGCGCCGCTGATCCAGCACGTGATCCCCGAGATCATCGAGCGGGTGAACCGCTTCTTCGGCTACCGTGCGGTGGCGCGGGTGAAGATGCGGCAAGGCAAGGTTCAGCCGCCCTCTGCTCAGGCCGCGCGGGGTGGTCCGCCATCGCTCAAGCCGATTCCGATGGAATTGGGCGACAGCCTGCGCGATATCGGCGACCCTGAATTGCGCACGGTGCTGGAATCGCTGGCGCGCAGCTTCGGAACGGAAGAGGACGAAACAAAGTGATGAAACATGCCCTGTTTGCCCTAGCCGTGGTGGCGAGTGCACCCGCTGCAGCGCAAGACTGGACCGCTGAGGTCACCCCTACCGAGCGCGGCTATCTGGTCGGCAATCCCGAGGCTCCGGTCAAGCTCATCACCTTCGTCAGCTACACCTGCCCGGCCTGCAAGAACTTCGAGCAACAGGCCGATGCCGAGCTCAAGGCTTCTTATATTCATGATGGCGGCACCGCGGTCGAAGTGCGGTCGGCGATCCGCAACATTGTCGATCTTTCGGCCACGCTGCTGACCACCTGCGGGCCGAGCGACCGCTTCCTCGGCAACCACGAGGCCATCTTCGCCACGCAGGACGAATGGCTCACCAAGGCCCGTGCCACAACACCGGAACAGCAGGAACACTGGCGGAGCGGCGGACTTGGCGAGCAGATGAAGGCGATCGCCAGCGACCTCGGCTTTTACCCGATGATGGAAGCGCGCGGCTACAGCACCGGCGAGATCGACGCCTGCCTCGGCGATGAACAGCGCGCGGTCGCCATCGCGAACAATTCGGAGGCCAACCACACGGACTACCCCTACCCCGGCACGCCGAGTTTCGTGGTCAACGGCACGCTGCTGGCCGACGTTCACTCCTGGGCGGCGCTCAAGCCTGCGCTCGTTGCCGAATAAGGAACACGCCCAGCGGTGGATAACCCTGTGCAAAAACCGCGTTGCCGCGCCAGTCTGCGCAGACTAGCGGTTTGACAGCCCGCCCTCGGGCACTAGCCTATTTCCTTGCATCCGAAACGGGAACCCAATTCGATGACCAAACCGAGCCTATTTCTCCGCGCCGCGCTGGCCCTGCCCCTTGCCCTGGCGCTTGCCTCCTGCGGCGATGAAGCAACCGATGCCAGCGCGCTCGAAGGCGAGCCGGTCGCGGCGGTAGATGCGCCCGACGGCACCAGCTGGAACCAGACCGTTGCCCGCACCGACAAGGGCGGCTGGCTGGTCGGCAACCCCGAGGCACCGGTCAAGCTCCTCGAATATGGCTCGCTGACCTGCCCCGCCTGCGCCGCCTTCTCGGTCGACGGCTCGGCCCAGCTGCACGAAAAATATATCGACAGCGGCCGCGTCAGCTACGAGTTCCGCTCTGTGCTGATCCACGGCATTGCCGACCTGCTGCTCACGCGCATGCTCGAATGCGCGCCGAAGGAAGCGGCCGTGCCGCTGGCCGATCAGGTTTGGGCCAACCTCGAAGGCGTGCTGGCCGGGTTCCAGAACAACCAGGCCGCGCTCGAACAGGCAATGAACCTGCCTGATAACCAGCGCTACGTCGCCATGGCGCAGGCTAGCGGTGTGACCGATTTCTTCGCCGCACGCGGGATCAGCACCGAGCAGACGCAGGCCTGCATGGCCGATTCCGCCGCGATCGAGGCGCTGGCCGAAAGCACGCAGGCCGCCGCCACCGAAGACAACGTCAACTCGACCCCCACCTTCTTCCTCAACGGCCAGCAGATCGAAGATCGCAACTGGGTGAGCGTGGAGCCAGCGCTGCAACGCGCCGGCGCCCGCGACCAGTAGGCGCGGGGGCGCAGGCGCGGCGGGCATGGAGATCCGCAAGCTCAGGCTGAGCGGTTTCAAGAGCTTCGTCGAGCCTGCCGAATTGCGTGTAGAACCGGGGCTGACGGGCGTCGTCGGCCCCAACGGCTGCGGCAAGTCCAACCTGCTCGAAGCGATCCGCTGGGTGATGGGTGAGAACTCGCCCAAGTCGATGCGCTCGGGCGGGATGGAAGACGTGATCTTCGCGGGCACCGAAACACGCCCTCCGCGTGATTTTGCCGAAGTCGTGCTCGATGCCCGCGACGATGAAGGCGAAGAGCTCGTCGTCACCCGCCGGATCGAACGCGGCGCGGGCAGCGCCTACCGGGTGAACGGCCGCGACGTGCGCGCGAAAGACGTGTCGCTCGTGTTCGCCGATGCCGCAACCGGGGCGCACTCGCCCGCGCTCGTCAGCCAGGGCAAGATCGCGCAGGTAATCGCCGCCAAACCCGCCGAACGGCGCATGATGCTGGAGGAAGCGGCGGGGATTGCGGGGCTCCACGTGCGGCGGCGCGATGCCGAGAACAAGCTGCGCAGCACCGAGAAGAACCTCGAGCGCCTGTCCGACCTCATGGCCGGGCTCGACAGCCAGATCGCCAGCCTCCGCCGTCAGGCGCGCCAGGCCGAGCGTTATCGCGAACTAAGCGACCATATCCGCGTGGCCGAAGCGCGCTTGCTCTATGCCCGCTGGCGCGATGCCGCCGCCGCTGCCGAGGCCGCGCGCAAGGAAGCGAGCGCCGCCGATACCCGCGTCCGCGAGACGCAGGCGGCAACGTCGGAGGCGGAGAAACAACAGCGCGAGCTGGCCGAGCGGCTGGTCGAACTGCGCGACGAACTGGCCGACCGCCGCGACGACGCCAGCGCCCACGGGCACCGCATGGCCGCGCTCTCGACCCAGCTCGAAGCCGCCGAGCAGCGGCTCAAGGATCTCGACCGGCAGCACCAGCGGCTGGAGGAAGACCGCTTCGACGCGGACCGTATGACCCGTGACGCCGCCGAAGCATTGAAGCGTCTCGAAGCCGAGCTGGCGGCGGGAGAGAAGGCGCTGGCGGCGGACGAGGAACGCCGCCCCTCCTTCGCGCGCGATGCCGAGCGGACCGAAAGCGCCGGGCGCGCCGCAGAACTCGCGCTGGCCAAGGCGACCGCCGACAACGCCGGGGTCGAGGCCGAATGGCGCGTTGCCGAAGCCGAACTGGCGCAGGCACGCGGACGGGTCGAGCGGTTGCAGGCCGAAGTCGCGCGGCTCGAACAGCAGCGCGCTGCGCTCGCCGGAGAGAGCGATCCCGAAGCCGAACTCGCCGCCGCCAAGGCGCGCGCCGAGGAAGCGGGCAAGGCGCTGGTGCAACGACGCGAGGCCCTGACCGCAACGCAGGCGCGCAAGGACGATCTCGCCAAGGCGCGCGATGATGCCGCATCGGCGCTGTCTTCGGCCAAGGCTGAGCTGGCGGGCGTGGAGCGTGAATGGCAAGCCCTGAAGCGTGACCGTGAGGCGCGCGCGAAGCAGCAGGCGGGTCGTAAGGGCCTGCCTGCCGCGCTCGACCGGGTCTCGGCCAATCCGGGCTACGAACGCGCGCTCGCCGCGGTGCTGGGACGCGATGCGAAGGCTCCGCTTGGGGCGCCCGAGGGCAAGGCCGAGGGGCGTTTCTGGGGAGGCTCGCAGGCCCCTGCCCCGGTCGCGTCGTCGATCGTCCATCACCTTGGCGCGGTGCCCGAACAACTCGCCGCCCGGCTCGCGCTGGTCCACTTTGCCGAGAGCGACGACGGGCGCTGCCTCAATCCCGGCGAATGGCTGGTCACCCGCGATGGCGCGCTGCGCCGGTGGGACGGTTTTGTCGCACGCGGCGAGGGCGCTGCCGAGGCCGCGCGGCTGGAGGCGGACAACCGCTTTGCCGAGCTCGATGCACAGGTCCCCGTGCTGCGCGAAGCGGCGGAACAGGCCGAAGCCGCGCAGGCCGAAACTCAGGAAGCCTTGGCGACGCTGCAACGCGAACTGGTGGCGATGGAACGCGCGGTTAATGAGGCTGCGGAGGCCGAACGTACAGCGCTGCGCGCACAGGATCAGGCCGAGGCGCGGCGCGAACGGCTCGCTGCGCGGCGGGCTGAACTCGCCGAAGCGGGCGACGATCTTTCCGAACGCGTGGTGCAGGCTGAGGTCGAAGTGGCGACTGCGCAGGACAAGCTCAGCCAGCTCCCCGACCCCGCCGAGGGACGCGCGGCTCTCGAAACCGCGCGGGCGAAAAACGAGGCTGCGCGCGAGGCACAGCAGGCCGCCCTCGCCGCGCTGGCCGCGCACGATCAGGCGCTGGCGGTGGGGCGCGAGCGCGTCTCCTCACAGCGCGCGGACATGAAAAGCTGGCAAACCCGCGCTGGCGACGCGGCGCAGCGGCTTGCCGGGATGGAAGCCCGCTTTGAGGAAATCGCCGAGGAGCGCGCCATCATCGCTGCCAAGCCCGCCGGGCTGATGCGCGAGATCGAAAGCGGCGAAGCCGTGCGCGAGCGGCTCTCTGCCGAGCTGGCCAAGGCCGACGAAGCCGTGGTCGCCGCCGACCAGCAGGCCCGCGAAGCAGACGCCGGCTTGCGCGAGGCAAACGAAGCGCTGGCCGCCGCCCGCGAACAGCGCGCCGGGGCTGCCGCGCGGGCTGAAAACGAGGAAAGCCGCCGCGAGGAAATGGCGCGCCAGTCGGGCGAACGCTTTCAGTGCCCGCCGCCGCTTCTACCCGGCAAGTTTGCGTTCGAGACCGAGGCCGTGCGCAATGCCACGCTCGAATCCGAGGAGATGGAGCGGCTGGTGGCCAGCCGCGAGCGGATCGGCCCCGTCAACCTCGTCGCCGCCGACGAACTGGTGCGGATCGAGGCCGAACACGGCACCAGCGCCGAAGAGCAGGCGGAACTCGCCGAGGCGGTGAACCGGCTGCGCGCCTCGATCGGCAACCTGAACCGCGAGGGCCGCGAACGGTTGCGCGCCGCCTTCGAGGAGGTGAACGAGCACTTCCAGAGGCTGTTCACCCGCCTGTTCGAGGGTGGCAAGGCCCACCTCGCACTGATCGATTCCGACGACGTTCTGGAGGCCGGCCTCGAAATCTACGCCCAGCCGCCGGGCAAGCGGCTGCAATCATTGAGCCTGCTATCGGGCGGCGAGCAGGCGCTAACCGCAACTGCACTTATTTTCGGGCTGTTCCTAACCAATCCGGCACCGATTTGCGTGCTCGACGAGGTCGACGCGCCATTGGACGACGCCAATATTGACCGATTCTGTGATCTGCTGGAATCGATGACGCAGGAAACCGCCACCCGATACCTGATCGTGACCCACAATGCGGTGACGATGAGCCGAATGCACCGGCTGTTCGGCGTGACCATGTTGGAGCGCGGGGTGTCACGGCTGGTCAGCGTCGATCTGGGTGAGGCGGAAAGGTTGGCGGCGGAGTAGTCCCAGCGAAGTTTCGTCACGGCTGCGGAGATCGTCATCGACCTCCCGCGTCATTGATGTTACATTATCACAATGACCAGAAAAACTACTTCGCTGCCTTCCAACTTCTTCACGCAGCAAATGGCCGAGGGCTACGACCAGCGCAATAGCGGGCTAAGGCCAATATCCGACTGCCTGCATTTCCTGATGCATCTCGCCCTCACCCGAGTGCCCGAACAAGCACGGATATTGTGCGTTGGCGTGGGCACAGGTGCCGAGGTGCTGTCTCTCGCGCAGCTCAGGCCGGGTTGGCAATTTGTCGGCGTCGACCCCTCCGCCGAGATGCTCGAAGTCGCTAAGGCTCGTTTGGCAGATGCGGGCGTGATCGGACGGTGCAAGCTCGTTCACGGTTATGTGGGCGATGTGGCCGAAGGGGAGTTCGACGTCGTGCTCAGTTTGCTGGTCGCGCACTTTATCGAACACGATGCGCGCCCCGCCTTCTACCGCGCAATCTACGATCGTCTGAAACCCGGAGCCCCCTTTGTCAGTGCCGAAATCAGTACCGATCTTGATGCTCCTGAGTTCCCATCGATGCTGGAAGACTGGAAACAGGTCCAACGGCAAATGGGAGCGACCGAAGAGTCTCTGGCAAAACTGGAGACCATGCTGCGCGAGGTGCTCGGCGTGGTGTCACCCCAAGGTACCGTGGCCTTGTGGAAGGAAGCGGGCCTATCCCTGCCGATCCCATTCTTCCAGGCCTTTATGATCCGCGGCTGGCATGCCATGCGACCTAAAAATTGAAGCCCCTACTTCGTGGCAAACCAGATCACATGCCGCGGCCCCTTGCCGTTGCTTCTTGCCCGCACGACCTGTTCGTCCACTTCGAACCTTGCCCGGCGCAGCCGCGCGGTGAAGGTCGGATCGGGCGCGGCCGACCAGATTGCCAACACCCCGCCCGGCTTCAGCGCCCGCTTCGCGATCTGCAAGCCCTCGCGGCTGTAAAGGCGGCCGTTATCGTCACGCACCAGCCCGTCCGGCCCATTGTCGACATCGAGCAGGATCGCATCGCAGCTGTTCGCGCGAATTCCCGCGATGGCCTCGGCCACGTCGGCCATGTGCAGCTTCACGCGGGGGTCGTCGAGGCAGCCAGCGGTCAGCTCCGCCATCGGGCCTTTCGCCCAGGCGATGATCTCGGGCACCAGTTCGGCCACGGCCACCCGCGCGTCCTTGCCCAGCACCTTCAAAGCCGCGCGCAGGGTGAAGCCCATGCCATAGCCGCCGATCAGCCATTGCTGGTTTGGCCGCCCCTTGAGCCGCTCGGCAGTGACGGTCGCCAACGCCTCTTCCGAGCCTGACATGCGGCTGTTCATCAGCTCGTTGCGGTCGAGCTGAATCATGAAATCGGCGCCGCGGCGCATCAGGCGCAGTTCGGCGCCGCCGGGCACTTGCGCTGTATCGAGGTGTTCGAGCGGGATCATCGGCCCGCCCTAGCCCTGCGGCACGCCTTTTGGCCAGAGCCTAGAGCGAAGCCACCAACAGGCGGCCGTTCAGTGGCTGCACCGGACGGGCATTATCGTGCATGATCGCGCGCAGTTGTGCCATCTGCGCCTCGCTTGCTTCGACCGGCTTCACCGCCACGTGCCAGTTGACCCCTTCGGTACACGGAGGCGTGGTGAGCGAACCCATATAGCGATAGACGGAAATCCCCGGCTCTCCTTGCGGAAGCAGTTTCGCGGGGTCGAAGATCACCTCCGCATGTTCCACCGGCCCGGCCTCCGTTTTCGGAGCCGCGTCGATCAGCTTCTGCAACTCGGCGCTGTACGCGCCCCAGGTAAACACCACACCAAGCACGGCAAGTTCGGCGGTGTCGCTGGCGTGGACGAAATGCGCCTCTAGCGGGAAATGACGGCGGTTGAGCGTATGCTCGGACTGCGCATGGAAATGCACCTGCATCAGGCGGAATGTCTTGCTGCCGCTCTGCATGGTCGAGCCGCCCGGCAAGTTCGCCTGAACGGTGTGCCCGTTGTTAAGGATCGCCAACGGCGCAGCGTGATAACTGGTGGATACGCTGACCGCCCCGGTTGTGTTCGCCTCGCCCAGGTCGACCGGCGATTGCATCGTGCCACGTGCGCAGGTGGCAAAGGCCGGGTCCAGATCGCCCCAGCGTTCCGCACCGTGTTCGCCCTCATAGGCCCAGCCGGATGCCACGGCCGCCGAAGACATAATTATCGAACTGGCTGCAAGTGCAGCCGACAAACGCTTAATCACCGCGGATTTCTCCCGCCTGTTACCCGCCCCCCTAAATAGGCGGTGGGAGGAGAGACTTGCTTGGGAGCGCTCTACGCAGAATTACTTGGCTTCGGGCGGTATCCAGTCAGGCAAAGCATCGATCACCGTGTAGCTTTCCTTGCTCGGTTTCCGCTCCAGCGAAGGCAGGTCGATCACCGGGCGCGGCACCTTGGATTCAGGGATACGATCGATCAGATTGCGGATCAGCGTCAGCCGCCCCTGCTTCTGGTCGTTAAAGTCGACCAGCGTCCAGGGCGCGTTCTGCCTGTGGGTGGCCCGCAGCATGGCCTCGCGCGCCTTGGTATAGGCGTCGTATTGCTCGCGGCTGGCAACGTCGATCGGAGAGAGCTTCCAGCCCTTGAGCGGATCGTCGCGCCGCTCGGCGAAGCGTTCTTCCTGCTTGGCCTGATCGGTCGTCAGCCAATATTTGATGAGGATGATGCCATCGTCGGTGAGCAATTTCTCGAAGGTCGGGGTGGCCTGGAGGAAGGCCTCCACTTCGGCCTGGCTGGCAAAGCCCATCACCTGTTCGACCCCGGCGCGGTTGTACCACGAGCGGTCAAACAGCACGATTTCGCCCTTGGTCGGCAGATGCTCGACATAGCGCTGGAAATACCATTGCCCGGCTTCGCGCTCAGTCGGCTTGCCGAGCGCCACGGTGCGGACATGGCGTGGGTTGAGATGGCGGCGAATGGCGGCGATCACCCCGCCCTTGCCCGCGCTGTCGCGCCCCTCGAACACGACCACGATCCGCGCGCCGCTATCGGCCACCCAGCGGGCCAGATCGACCAGCTCGCGGCTCATGTGCTTGAGCGCTTGCTTGTAGTCCTGCTTGTCGAGCTTGCTCAAACGGGTGCGCCTAGTCGAGCACCATGCGCGGGCCAGTGCCTGTCCGGCCCATGCGATCATCCTTGTTGTAAAGCTGGCACTTGTCGAGGCTCAGGCAGCCGCAGCCGATGCAGTCATCAAGCTTCGCGCGGGTGCGGGTGAGCAACGTGATCTTCTCGTCGATTGCCGCGCGCATCCGCTGCGACAACTGCCGCCAGTCGAGCACCGAGGGCGTGCGCCCTTGCGGCAAGGCAGCGAGCTGTTCCTCTATCTCGGTAAGCGAAAGGCCCAGCTTCTGCGCGATCAGCACAAAGCTGACGCGGCGAATATCCGAACGCAGAAAACGGCGCTGGTTGCCGTTTGTGCGGATCGAGCGGATCAGGCTCTTGTCCTCGTAAAACCGCAGGGCCGAAACGGCCACGCCGGTGCGCGCTGACAGCTGGCCGATCGAAATAACATCGTCCTTGGTGACGTGCGAATCCAGCCTCAGGGCCGGTGTTACCTCTTGTGCTGCAGTCGCCACGCGCAAAACCCTCTGATCCGAATCTTTATGTAGCTGAAGTTAACTTCAACGGGGAACCACGGCAAGGCGCGATTCGCAACCAGACAAATATATGAATATATTAATTATTCTCATAAGGCGCAGCTCAGTCTTCGCCCTGAGGGCGATGCCCAGCACAAATCCGTCAACTGCGAATCACGCAATATCCACCGTTATTAGATCCAGTGAAAGTTGGCCTTAGCTAACGCACACAGGCGCGCCGGGGCGGCTCGGCACCCCGCCGGTCACCTATTGCATTGGAGCTGTTCGACGCCTTCTCGTCCGCACACCGAAGCTATGCGTTCAGAAGCTTTTCGCCTCGTAGAGGCGGTTGATATCGCCGCCCCATTCGCCCGCGAACTTCTCCAGCAGCACTTCGGCCGGCACCTTGCCGCGCTCGACGATTTCGCGCAGCGGATCGAGAAAACCGCTCTCGTTGTCGCCCATCGAATTGCTGCGCCCGCGTGCCACAAGTCCCGCATGGGCGATGTCGAGCACTTCGCGCGAAAGCTCGCGCAGGGTCCGCCCGCCGGGGACGGGAGCCGACAGCCCCTGCGCCGGAACCGCGTCGCGCAAGGCCTCGCGCTCTTCCATGGTCCAGTGTTTGACCAGATCCCACGCGGCATCGAGTGCGGTCTGGTCGTACAGCAGGCCGACCCACAAGGCAGGCAGTGCGCAGATGCGGTTCCACGGGCCACCATCGGCACCGCGCATTTCGAGAAAGCTCTTCAAGCGAACTTCGGGGAAGGCGGTGCTGAGGTGGTCTTCCCAGTCGGCCTCGGTCGGCAATTCGCCCGGAAGTGCGGGCAGTTCGCCCTTGAGGAAGTCGCGGAACGACTGGCCCGCAGCGTCGATATAGCGGCCGTCGCGGAAGACGAAGTACATTGGCACGTCGAGCATATAATCGACGTAGCGTTCGTAGCCGAAGCCATCGTCGAACACGAAGGGCAGCATGCCGGTGCGCTGCGGATCGGTGTCGGTCCAGATGTGACTGCGGTAGGAGAGGAAGCCGTTGGGCTTGCCCTCGGTGAAGGGCGAATTGGCGAACAGCGCCGTCGCCACCGGCTGCAAGGCAAGGCCCGTGCGGAACTTTTGCACCATATCAGCCTCGCTCGAATAGTCGAGGTTCACCTGGATTGTGCAGGTCCGCAGCATCATGTCGAGGCCGAGACTGCCCACGCGCGGCATGTGTCGCATCATGATCTCGTAGCGCTGCTTGGGCATGATCGGCAGTTCGTCGCGCGTCTTGTCAGGCCACATGCCAAGGCCGAGGAAGCCCACGCCGAACTTGTCGCCCACGGCGCGGCACTGGTCGAGATGGCGGCCGGTTTCGGCGCAGGTCTGGTGCAGGCTCTCAAGCGGCGCGCCCGACAGTTCGAGCTGGCCCGCCGGTTCAAGGCTGATCGTGCCGTCCGCGCCAGACATGGCGATTACGTCGGGCGTGCCGTCCGGACCTTCCTCGATCACGGGCTCCCAACCAAATTCCTGCATGGCGAGGAGTATATCGCGGATACCGCCCGGCTCGTGATAGCTCGGCGCGGCCTTGTCGCTGCGGCGATAGACGAGCTTTTCGTGCTCCGTCCCGATCCGCCAGCGTGCGGCGGGCTTTTCACCAGCCTGCATCGGCGCAATCAACTGAGCGCGGCTTTCGATCCGCGGCTCTTCTCCCCCAGAGGCCTTTCGCGTGCTCATGATCCGGCCCTAGCGCAAAAGTCGCGCTGTGCCAGCGCCCAATTCGAGATGCCCCGTCATGCCCAGTCCCCTGCAAGCCCCATGAACAGGGCGCTGGCCGCGATCGCGGCGGTCTCGCCGCGCAGTATGCGCGGCCCGAGCGAGATGGGGCGTGTTTGCGGCAAGGCAAGGACTGACGCACGTTCGGCATCGTCAAATCCGCCTTCCGGCCCGATCAGCATGGCGGCAGGACCTTCGTGCCGGGCAAAAACCTCGGCGGCAGGCGGGCCGCCCGTTTCGTCGGCGAAGAACAGTGTGCGCTCGGCGGGCCAGTCGCGCAGCAGCGCGTCGAGCTTCACCGGCGCGGCCAGTTCGGGCAGCGCGGTGCGCGCGCATTGCTCGGCGGCTTCGACAAGGATCGTGCGGGCGCGCTCGGGGTTCAATTTGTCCGCGACGCAGCGGCGCATGATCACCGGTTGCACCAGTGCAGCGCCCAATTCGCTCGCCTTTTCGAGCACAATGTCGAACCGGTCTTTCTTGAGCAGCGCCGGGCAGAGCCAGAAGTCGGGCACCTGTTCGCGCAGGCGCAGCATCTGCTCGGCCACCAGCGTGACCTCGCGCTTGCCCGCAGAATCGACCAGTGTGGCCCATTCGCCAGTAAGGTCGTCGCACAGGATCACCGCGTCGCCTACGCTCACCCGCATTACGCGCCCGAGGTAGTGAGCCTGCGGGCCGTCGATAATTACCTGCGCGCCTTCGCCCAGCTCCTGCGTGACGAACAGGCGCGGCGCACTTTTCGGCGGCCAGGCGGGGGTCTTGGGGGAATGCTGATCGGCCATTGTCTCCCCCTATAGGAAGGGTGTAGCCGCAGCGCCATGGCCGATGAAACCGCGACTGGCGAAACGATCACCCCCGACAGCGAGCATCGTGGCATAGTCGCGCGGTTGCCCGCATCCCTGCGCGACTATGCCCTGTTGGCGCGGTTCGACCGCCCGATCGGCTGGTGGCTGCTCTACTGGCCCTGCGCCTGGGGGCTGTTGTTGACCGGCGCACCTTGGCCGATGCAATGGCCGCTGCTGCTGTGGACGCTGCTCGGCGCGATTGCGATGCGCGGGGCGGGCTGTGTTTACAATGACATCGTCGATGCAGAGCTTGACCGGCAGGTGGCGCGCACCGCCAGCCGGCCCGTGGCCTCGGGCCGGGTGAGCAAGCGCGCAGCCTGGATCTGGCTGCTCATGCTGGCTGCGGTCGGGCTGCTTGTGCTGTTGCAACTGCGCTGGCAGGCGCAGCTCGTGGCGCTCGGCAGTCTGGCGCTGGTGGCGGCCTATCCGTTCATGAAGCGGATCACGGGCTGGCCGCAGGCGTGGCTGGGACTGGTGTTCACCTGGGGCGCACCGACCGGCTGGGTGGCGCTGCGTAGCGACGGACTGGAGGTCTTGGCCGCGCTCTATGCCGGGGCGATGCTGTGGTGCATCGGCTATGACACGATCTACGCCCTGCAGGACCGCGAGGACGATGCGCTGGTAGGCATTCGCAGCTCTGCACTGACCTTGGGGAGCAAGGTCAAGGCGGGAGTGATTGGGTTTTATGCGGGAGCCGTGGCCTTGTGGGGGCTCGCCTTCTGGCTGCTGCGGCCCGACTGGTTGGCACTGCTCGCGCTGGTGCCGGTGGCGGCGCATCTGGGCTGGCAGGCGCTGAGTCTCGATCCCAGCGACGGCGCCAATCCGTTGGCGCGGTTTCGGTCCAATCGGTTTGCGGGGCTGCTCTTGGCGCTGGCCTGTTTTGTGGTGGGCAACGCCTGAAGCCTCCCACGCCGCTCATCCTGAGCTTGTCGAAGGATTGTCCTTGCCTTCGAACCCGGTGCAAAGCCGCAAGAAAAGGACAGCCCTTCGACAAGCTCAGGGCGAGCGGATTTATGGGTGGGGTCGTTCCACCACACGCCGACGCGGATTGAGCCGGTTGAACAGCCGCGTCAACGGCGCGGTGATCAGTCCGTGTTCGCTCATCCACGCATAGTATTCACGATACTTGGCATCCTCGCCGAGCAGGTGCGCCTCCTCGGTCCTCGCGCGCCAGTAGTAGATCGCGCTCACCAGCCCGAGGAACACCGTGTTGCGCACCGCGTCGACGAGCGAATTGCTGGTCACCAGAAACGGCAGCACCGACAGCCACCAGAACGCGTTCTTCGAGAGATAGGCCGGGTGTCGCGTGAAGCGGTAGGGCCCGTGGGTCAGCACGCCGCGATAGGTGAGGTTCGAGAAGCGAATGCCGAAGGCCACCGTTGCCCAGGCATAAACCGCCGTCAGGGCGATGAGGCCGCAGGCCCATACCCACAGAAACGCCGTGTGCCCTGCAAACCAGTGCCCCCAGCCCGCCGTGTTGTACTCATACTGGATCACCCCGCCAGCGCCCATGAAGCCATAAACGAACGGCGGATAGCACAGCAGCGCCGCCAGCCAGCCCGCGAGAAACGGATTGCCCGAGCGAATATGCGCATCAAGCGGGCGCATCGTCAGCAGATAGCCCACGGTGCCGATCTGCACGTCGATCACGAACAGGAATTCGAACATAATCAACCCGAAGGCGACCGGATCGCGCACAGCCTCCCCGATGTTGGCCTCGACCACATGGGCAAAGCCGAACGGCAGGATCGAGATCATGAAGGCCGAGAAGAAGCCCTTGATCGCCCAGGCGCGCCAGTGCTTCTTCACCTCGGCCATGTCGTAGGCCTCACGCCCGATCAGCATGGCGCCGAAGTGCCAGGCATGGTCGCGCGGCTTCACCATGACCCGGTCAAGCATCAGCACATAGGGTACCGACAGGATGAACATCGGCACGATGGCAAAGCCGATCACTTCCATCGCGAAGACGTATTGCCCTTCCCAATACCAGCGGCCGAGATAGTACACGAAGCCAATCACCGCCCATGTCGCCCAGAGGCCCGCCAGCTTGGTGACCGAGATGTCGATGGTCTCTTCGAGCGGGCGCTTGTTGGCCCAATCGATGCCGGTGGAGGGGCGACGGTGAACCTTGTCGACCACCACCGACCACGTCGCCATCGCAAGCCCCGTCAACACCATCGTCAACAGCGCTGCGCTGGGGCCGGAAAGCGGGCCGCGGTCAGCGCCGATGCCCACGACTGGCCCAATTGTGGGCCATGCTCGCGCGATCAGGATACAGGCAACCAGCGTGACGAGGCCGACCAGTCCAACGCCGGTCGAAACGTCACTGACAGGCCGATGGCTAGGCGTTGCGGCGGCGGTGCTCATGCCGTCGCCATAGGCACAGGAGGGTTAACGGCGCGATAAATACGCCGCCCCCGCCACAAGGGATCACCGGAAGGCGGTGATCCGGCCACTGTCGTCGAGGATATAGAGCGTCTCGTTGGCCACCACCGGCGGCAGCGACACGCTCTCCTTCAACTCGGTGAACAGCGTGTCTTCGCCGCTCATCACGTCGACCGTACGCACTTCGCCCTGCGAGCTGGCCATCCACAGCTTGTTGCTGGCAAGCACCGGCCCGGTCCAGAAGATCGGGCCTTCACGGTCCTTCGGTTTGCGCCAGCGGTCGAGCTGGTTCATCCAGCGGATACGGCCCGAACTGCGCTGGATTGCAAACAGGCGCGAATCGTCGGTCAGGGTGAAGACCCATTCGCCGACCACGCTGGGGGTGGAAATCCCCGCCAGCGTGAGTTCCCAGATGCGCTGGCCAGTGGTCAGCTCGTAGGCCGCCATACGGCCGCCCTGCCCAAGCGCATAGACACGGCCACCATCGATAATGGGATCGGCATCGACGTCGGTCAGCGTGCCGACCTGCGTCGAGATCGAGGTGCGCGCCAGAGCGTCGGACCACAGGTTGCGGCCGTTCTCATAACGATAGGCGATCAGTTCGCCCGACGAATAGCCCGCAACGACCGTGCCCTGCCCAGCTGCCGGAGCCGCCACGCCGAACACGCCTGCCTGCCCGGTCGCCGCCGAATCCTGCCACTCCACCGCACCATCGGCACTTGCGAGGGCAAAGATCTGGTTGTCCTGCGTCATCACGAACACGGAGTTGAACGCCACGGTCGGCGCACCGCGCAGCGGACCCGAGGGCTTCACACGCCAGATCTCGGTGCCGTCAGAGGCGTTGAGCGCGACGACATCGCCAACGCCGTTGGTGGCGTAGATCCGGCCGTTGTCATAGGCCGCGCCGCCGCCGAAGGTCGCATCTTCAAGGTCACCCGAAACGATGATCTGGTGTTCCCAACGCTTCGCACCGGTCTGCGCATCGAAGGCGTGGATCACGGCCGAGGTATCGACGGCGAAAAGCGTTCCCTCTGCCACCACCGGCGCAGCGGCGAGGCGGCGCGTCTTGGTGCTTCCGGCGATGCTGGCGGTCCACGCACGAGCGGGATTCGCCGCCAGCGCGACATGGCCGGGCACCTTGGCAGCATTGCCACCGGCCTGCGGCCAGCTGTCGTTGACGCGCGCGGGCGGCACGATCACCGAGGTGGAGGCAAGAGCCGGATCGGCCTCGATCGTGGTCGCAATGCGCGAAAGGATCGGGGTCCGCTCGCCGTGGGTAGGGGTGCGCGGTTCTTCCTTGCCGCTGAACATTCCGCAACCGGCCAGCGCCAGCGCGAGCACAGGAGCGGCCAGAAGTCCGACGTTACGGGTCATTGCGCGCCTCCAGCCTGCTGCGGTTCTGCCGCGCCGAGTTCTTCCATCATCGCATCGACATCGTCGATTGCGTCGTTGCCGAGCAGGCCGGCGAGCTGCCGCGTACGCGAGCGCAGGCTTTCCGGCACGTTCTCGTCCTTGGCGATCGCCACGAGCAGCGGCCCGGCCTGATCGGGCTTGTCCTGCGCGAGGTAGGCAAAGGCCACCAGTTCACCGGCGCTGCCGAACCACGGGCTTTCCGCCGTGGCGAGCGGGCCCAGCTGGTCGATCACCGCCTGCGGCTCCATATTGTCGAAGTTGGCCGCGACCATGCGCACCTTGGCAAGGTCGCGAATTTCCTGCGACAGCGCGGGATCGTTGGCGACCTGGCCATAGAGCCCGACCGCTTCCTCGGTCTTGTTCTGGCCCAGCGCAATTCCTGCCTGCAACAGGCGCGCCATTCCGGCAGCGCCTTCGCTGTCGCCGGCCGCAATCGCCGCGAGCTTTTCGTTGGCGGCATCGGGGTTGTCGGCTTCCAGCTCGTCAAGCGCGGTGATCAGCTGTTCGGAGCTTTCCTCCAGCGTGCTTTCCTGCTGGCTCGACCAGACCAGCCAGCCCCCGAAGGCGGCCAGCCCCAGGGCCACGGCGATGCCGATTGGCAGGCCGAATTTCTTGGCGAAGTTGGCCACTTCGTCCTGACGGACGGCCTCATCCACTTCGCGCATGAAGACATCGTCGCTCGCGCTTTTGCGGTTGCTGGGCGAACTGGGTGTATCGGTCGGAGTGCTGGCCACGGGTCTTTCGATCTGTCCTGCTTCAAGCGGATAAGTCGCGCTCTTTAGGGGGGCGGCCGGGAACTGGCAATAACTGTGTCGGCGCTGTGCCCAGCTGGCCACCTGTGGGTGAACCGCCGATTAAGCCCTAGCCCGCAGACTCGCCCGAACGGGAAAATGCGTTACGGTCCATCAGGCCCCAGTAAAGCGCGCGGTAGCGCTCGATCATGCGCAGTTCGTCGAACTCGGCGCGGGCCTTGTCGCGGTTGGCCTGCCCGATCCGCTTACGCGCGGCAGTATCGCGGGCGAGGCTGTCGAGCGCCTTGGTCAGCGCCTCCTGATCGCCCACCTCGACCAGCAGCGGGCCGTTGTCCGAAGCGACCATGGATGCGATATCGCCCACGCGCGGCGCCACGGCCGGAAGGCCTGCCGCCATCGCCTCGATCAGCGAGATCGGCTGCTGTTCAGACTGCGAGGAAAGCGCAAAAATATCAAACAGCCCGACCAGCTTCTGCGGCTCGGCAACGAAGCCGGGCAGATGCACGCGGTCTTCCACACCCAGGCTTTCGGCGAGCGCCAGCAGGCTCTCACGCTCCGGCCCCTCGCCCGCGATCACCAGCTGCCATTCGGGCGGTACGTAGGTCATGGAGCGGATCAGCATGTCGAGCTGCTTGACCTTGCGCAGGCCCGCCAAGGTGCCAATCCAGAACTCGTCCTTGTGCTTGACCAGTCGGGGCAGAATGTCGCGTTTGGGCGGCGCGGCAAAGGCGCGGGTGTCGATGCCGTTGGCGATCCGCTGCACGCGGCTGCGCGGCTGCTGCCACACGTCGAGCGCAATCGCCTCAAGCGTGTTGGAGGGCACTACCAGCGCCGCGCTGCGTCCCAGCG
This sequence comes from Erythrobacter sp., assembly GCA_027311945.1. Taxonomy (GTDB): domain Bacteria; phylum Pseudomonadota; class Alphaproteobacteria; order Sphingomonadales; family Sphingomonadaceae; genus Alteraurantiacibacter. The sequence continues at coordinate 213,395 of DAICXZ010000030.1, read as the reverse complement.
CGATGCGGCGGTAGAAGTTGCGCCGCCACTTAAGGCCGCCCGCTTCGTCTTCGTTGAAGCCGTCCTCGTGGTGGACCAGCGGGGGCAGCTTGAACATGTCGGCAAACAGCGTGTGCGCCATCACCGCATCGATTGCGCCCCAGTTATAGGTGCAGATGAGGTCATAGCCCGCCATCGCCTCGGCGATCTTCTTGAACCGTCCCGGCGTCGGCTTGCCGGTGAGCGAGGGGAACTTAGGCCAGCTGACCTTCGCCGCCTTGCCAAGCAGCGATGCCGCACCGCGCCGCTCGGGGTCGCCCGAGACAATAGCGTGATCAGCGGCCTTGCCCCAGTGGTTGATGAGGCGCACGCAGCGCACCTCCTTGCCGCCGGCATCGAAGGTGGAGTGCAGGTGCAGTATGCGCGGGGCCTTGCTCATCCTGCCAGCACCCGGTCGAGCAGGCGCGCAATGGCGGTCTGCGCCTCAGGCTCGGCCAGCGTCGGGGCATGGCCCACACGCGGCACGGTCACGCAATCGAACCCGGCCAGCCGCTCACCCATCGCGGCAAAGGTTGCAGGCGAGAGCAGGTCGGACAGCTCGCCGCGCAGCACCAGACCCGGCCTTCCGCCAAGCGCCTCGAAAGCGGGCCACAGATCCACCGCGTCAGCAGCTGAGGGATCGGAAAATGGTTCGGCGATCTTCATGTCGTAGTCGTAAGCGATGCGGCCATTGTTGCCCACGCACATCATCCGCTTGGCCAAGGTCAGCCAGTCCTCGATGGCATAGTCCGGATAGATATGCAGCGAGCCTTCGCGCAGCGCGCGGGCGGCGTGCATCCAGGTTGGAAAGCTGCGGCCCTGCCCGACATAATCGCGGATGCGCTCCAGCCCGTCGGTCTCGATCACCGGGCCGATATCGTTGATCACGACGCCCGCCATCAGCTCGGGCCGTTGCAACGCGATCAGCGTGGTCACGATCCCGCCGAGCGAAGTGCCGATGGCGACCACCTTGTCCAGCTTCAGCTCGTCGACCAGCGCCAGTACGTCGGCGACATAGGTGAGCGGTATGTAGCTGTCCGATTCCTTGGCATAGTCGCTCTCGCCCCGCCCGCGAAAGTCGAGCGCAAGCACGCGCCAGTCACCGGCGAAAGCCTCGGCCACCGGCTCGAAATCACGCGCATTGCGGGTGAGGCCCGGCAGGCACAGGATCGCGGGTCGGTCTTCGGAGCCGGGATAGTCGCGGGCGTGCAGCTTCAGCCCCTCGCCGCTTTCCCAATAGAGATCCGCCCAAGAAAGATCTGCATGGTCGCTCGTCGTCATGGTCCGCGCTGCCACCCTTTGTCTTGCGTGGGCCGGTTGCACCACGGCGCTGCGATGGCCACTTATGCGCATATGCGTCAAGCCCCTGCAGCAGCCCCCTACCGCCCCGACCCGCAAATCACCGGAGTGGCCGACTTCCTCGCCGACCCGGTCGAGGCGGCAGACTTCCCAGCAGCCACCCTGCGCTTCCGCAACCACCGGCACGAGTGCACCGTGGGTCTCGGCTCCCTCTCCGACGAGCAATGGATCGCCCACTTCGGCCGCTTCGAGCCGCTACCCGACAACCTGCCCCAGCCGCTCGCCCTGCGCTACCACGGTCACCAGTTCCGCACCTACAACCCCGAGATTGGCGACGGACGCGGATTCCTGTTTGCCCAGCTGCGCGACGGGGCAGACCGCCTGCTTGACCTCGGCACAAAGGGCAGCGGGCAGACCCCGTGGAGCCGCTCGGGCGATGGACGCCTGACGCTGAAAGGCGCGGTGCGCGAGATCCTCGCCACCGAGATGCTCGAAGCGCTGGGGGTCAACACCAGCAAGACCTTCTCGGTGGTCGAAACCGGCGAGAAGCTGTGGCGCAACGACGAGCCCAGCCCCACCCGTTCGGCGGTGATGGTGCGGCTGTCGCACTCGCATATCCGCATCGGTAGTTTCCAACGGCTGCTGGTGCTGGAGGAGCACGAGCACCTCGCGCAGCTGGTCGACTATTGCCTCGCGCAGTTTCCCGGCCCTCTCCCACCGGAGGATGCGCCCGACCGTGACAATCCGGCGGTGATCCTCGCCCATCAGGCCGCCGAGCGCCTCGCCGACCTGGCCGCCAGCTATATGGTCGCAGGCTTCGTCCACGGCGTGCTCAACACCGACAATATCAACCTCACCGGCGAAAGCTTCGATTATGGCCCTTGGCGTTTCCTGCCCAAGTGGGAGCCGCAGTTTACCGCCGCCTATTTCGACCATCAGGGGCTTTACGCATTCGGTCGCCAGCCCGAGGCGATCCGCTGGAACCTTGCTCAACTCGCCATCGCCCTGCGCCCCATGGCCGACAGCGAAGCGCTGCTCGCGGCGCTCAACCGCTTCGGCCCGCTGTACGAGGCCGCGATGATGCGGCGCTTCTGCTGGCGGCTGGGCGTTGAGAGCACCGATGAGGTGGCCGACCGCGCGCTGGTGGGAGCGGCGGAGGTGACCATGCGCGAAGGGCAGATCGGGCCGGACGCCTTTTTCCACCGCCATCGCGGCGGGCGCAACGCCGAGGGCGCTCTGGCCGAAGCCTTGGCCGAACGCCCCGCCCTGCCCTCCGCATCGGACTACTGGGACAGTACCGAGCCCGAATCGATGCTGATCGAGGAAGTCGAAAGCATCTGGGATGCCATCGCGCAAAACGACGACTGGCAACCGCTCGCCGACAAACTCACGGGGGTGCGCGCGCTGGGCGATGCGCTGGGCGATGCGCCAGCTCCAGCAGGTCATTTGTCGCCTCAGGCCGAGTGACTTTGCCTGTTGCCGAATGAGGCCTTAAGGAACAAATGAAACGAAGTCCGAAGGAAAACCAACCTTGCCCGACGTGCAGCATCTGATCTCCTATGAACCGGCCACCGGGGCCGAGCTTTGGCGCGCGCCGCATGGCAATGTCGACGAACTGGTCGCCCGCGCGCGCCGCGCCTGGCCGGCCTGGGCCTCGCAGCCGCTCGCCACCCGGATCGAGCGGATACGCCGCTTCGCCAACGAGGTCCGCAAGGAGCAGGAAGAGTTCGCCGAGCTGATCGCACGCGAAACCGGCAAGCCGCTGTGGGAAGCGCGCACCGAGGTCGAGGCGGTTATGGCGAAGGTCGAAATCTCGGTCCGCGCCTATGCCGAGCGGACCGGCCAGCGCAAGCTAGACAGCGCATTGCAAGGCTCTGCCGCGCTACGGCACAAGCCGCACGGGGTGATGGCGGTGCTGGGGCCGTACAATTTCCCCGCGCACCTGCCCAACGGCCACATCATCCCCGCGCTGATCGCGGGCAACGCGGTGATCCTCAAACCGAGTGAGAAGACGCCTGCCGTCGGCGAAAAGCTGCTGTCGTTTTTCGTGCGCGCGGGCGTGCCGCAGGATCTGGTTCAGCTGCTGATCGGCGGGCCGGACGAAGGCAAGGAACTGGTCGCCCATCCCGATGTCGACGGGGTGCTGTTCACCGGCTCGGCGCAGGTCGGGATTGCCATCAACCGCAAGCTTGCAACCGATCCGGGCAAGATTGTCGCGCTCGAAATGGGCGGCAACAATCCGCTCGTCGTATGGGACACGCCCAAGATCGACGATGTCGCCGCGCTGATCGTGCAAAGCGCCTTCACCACCGCCGGCCAGCGCTGCACCGCCGCACGGCGGCTGATCGTGAAGAACGATATGTACGACGACGTGATCGGCGCGGTGAAGGCTCTGACCGACCGCATCGTGATCGGGGCGCCATTCGACGATCCGCAGCCGTTCATGGGCCCCGTGATCGACATGCGCACCGCCGACCAGCTGACCGAAAGCTTTCTTTACCTGATCTCGAACGGCGGCAAGGCGATAAGCCATATGCGCCGCCCGCGCGAAGGACTGCCCTTCGTAACTCCTGCGCTGGTCGATGTGACCGGCATGGCCGAGCGGCCCGACGTCGAGCTGTTTGGCCCGCTGTTGCAGGTGGTGCGGGTCGACGATTTCGACGCGGCGATTGCCGAGGCGAACAATACCCGGTTCGGCCTCTCGGCCTCGCTGGTGGGTGGCGATCCGGCGCAGTACAACCGATTCTGGGCCAATATTCGTGCAGGAATCGTGAACTGGAACCGCCCTACCAACGGCGCCTCGTCGGCAGCGCCTTTCGGCGGAATCGGCTTCTCCGGCAATCACCGCCCGGCCGCATTCTATGCCGCCGATTATTGCGCCTATCCGGTCACCAGCACCGAGATGGAACAGCCACGCGCCAGCGTCGGTGTCGGTTTTCGCGAGAACTGAGCAGCAGCCCCTATCAGGGCGCCCGCGGGCATTCCTGAGCCGCGAGCGCCCCGGCGATGCCTTCCGCAGTCCCGACCTGGAAGGCCCGCTGCCGCGCCGCGAGACAGGGGAACAAGCGGCGCGCCATCAGCAATCGAGACAAATTGCATCTCGATTCGCAACTTATCTAGCGGAGGTTAGCTGAACCGGCGGCAACGGCGTGACAGGCTTGCCCGACGCAAGCCATGGTCCTACCGCTCCGCACAATGACCCACTCGCCCCTTGGCAGCAGACGCGCCCTCTCCTTCGCCCTTGGCGCCCATGCGATCTGGGGCTCGATGCCGATCTACCTGCTGCTCGTTCACGATGTGCCGGTGTTCGAATATGTCGCCTGGCGCACGCTGTTCACGCTGCCGCTGTGCCTTGTGATCATCGCCTTCCGCAGCAGCATCGGCGAGCTCACCACCGTGCTGCGCAACCGGCGCACCATGCTCACACTCGCCGCGAGCGCCGGGCTGATCGCGGTGAACTGGTGCCTCTATGTCTGGGCGATCCAGACAGACCATGTCTACGCTGCGAGCCTTGGCTACTACATCCTGCCCCTGACGATGATGCTGCTGGGGCTGGCGTTCCTCGGCGAGAGGCTGACCCGGCGGCAATGGGGCGCGGTGGTGCTGGCGGGAATCGGGGTCGCGGCGTTGGCCGCGGGCGCGCTGACGACGCTTTGGGTGAGCCTCGCCTTAGCTCTCAGCTTCGGCACCTATGGTCTGCTGCGCAAGACCGTGGCGGCTGGGCCACTGGTAGGCCTCGCGGTCGAATCGATGGTGCTGGCGCCGTTCGCCATCGGCTTCCTCGGCTGGAGCGCGAACATGGGGCCGGGCCTTGCTATAGGCCGCGACCCGCTGGAGACCTTCGGCATCGTCATGGGCGGGCCGATGACTGCCGTGCCGCTGCTGCTGTTCGCCACCGCCGCGCGCGCGATGCCCTACACGGTGATGGGCTTCCTGCAGTTCCTCTCGCCGACGGTAGTGTTCCTGCTCGGCCTGCTGGTGTTCGGTGAGGAACTGCACCCGGCTCAGCTGGCCTGCTTCATCGCTATCTGGGCGGCGGCGACGTTGTTCATCTGGGATCTGATCCGCTCGTCGCGCCGCCCCGCCGTGCGCCCCGTCTAACTGGCGCGCTTCCAGCCCAGCGTCTCACCCGCATGGAACGGCACATAGTGCGTGCCCGCCAGTTCCAGCGTGGCCGGCACCTGCTGTTCCGCGCGCACAAGCGTAACCGTCTCCTCGCTCACCGGCAAACCGTAGAAAGCGGGACCGTTGCGGCTGGCGAAGGCCTCGAACTTGTCGAGCGCGTCTTCCTCATCGAATACGGTGGCGTAGCTTTCAAGCGCATAGGGGGCGTTGAATATCCCCGCACAGCCGCAGGCGTTTTCCTTGGCTTCGCGCGCATGAGGCGCGCTGTCGGTGCCGAGGAAGACACGCTCGTTGCCCGAGGTCGCAAGGCGTCGCAGGCTCAACCGGTGATGCTCACGCTTGGCGACGGGCAAGCAATAGGCATGGGGCCTGATCCCGCCCACCAGCATGGCATTGCGATTGATATGAAGGTGCTGCGGGGTGATCGTCGCCGCCACGTTGGGGCCGGATTCCGCCACAAAGTCCGCCGCCTCCTCGGTGGTGATATGTTCGAACACCACCTTAAGCTCAGGCAGATCGCGCACCAGCAGGGCGAGCGTACGCTCGATGAACACGGCTTCGCGATCGAAGATGTCGATCTCGGCATGGGTGACTTCGCCGTGGACGCAGAATACCATGCCGATCTCGGCCATGGTTTCGAGCACCTTGCGCACATTGGCGAGGTCGGTCACGCCCGAGGCCGAGTTGGTCGTGGCCCCGGCAGGATAGAGCTTGGCCGCGGTGAACACGCCTGCCTCGAACCCGGCGCGGATATCGGCGGGATCGGTGGCGTCGGTGAGGTAGGCGGTCATCAGCGGGGTGAATGTCGCCCCCTCAGGCAGCGCAGCCACGATCCGATCCCGATAGGCCACAGCCGCTTCGGTTGTTGTCACCGGCGGCACGAGATTGGGCATGACAATGGCCCGGCCGAACTGGCGCGCGGTATAGGGCAACACGCCCTCCATCACCGCGCCATCGCGCAAGTGCAGGTGCCAATCGTCGGGACGGGGAATGGTGATCGTATCGGTCATGAGCGCGCTCTGCCACAGGGCGGGCCGGACGAACAGCCCTCCCGCTTGCACGCGAAGGCGCTTGCTCCCACCTATGGGGTATGACCGCCCTGCCCCTCGTCCGCCGCGCCGTGATCCGCCTCTCCCCGCAAGACAGCGAGGAAGATGTCGCCAAGTTCCTGCAAGGCCTCGTTACCAATGACGTGACCGGTGACTTGCCCGTCTATGCCGCGCTGCTTTCAGCGCAGGGAAAGACCATGTTCGACTTCCTCGTCTGGCGCGAGGAGGGCGACCTCCTGCTCGATTGCGAAGCTGACTACGCCGACGAACTGGTGAAGCGCCTGTCGCTCTACCGCTTGCGCCGCAAGATCGCGATCGCACGCGACCCGGCGCTGGCCGTCTGGTGGTCGCCCGATTCGGCTGAGGGAGCGGCGGCAACGCCCGACCCGCGCCTCGCGATGCTGGGCTGGCGAGGCCTTGGCCGCGCCCCCTCCGAAGGAGCGGACTCAGGCGATGCCGCATGGCTCTCCCACCGCCTCGCCTGCGGCGTGCCCGAAGGCCGCGATGAACTGGGCGATGTGTTGTGGCTTGAAACCAATGCGGTTGAACTCAACGGAGTGAGCTTCACAAAGGGCTGCTACGTCGGGCAGGAGAACACCGCGCGGATGAACTGGCGCCAGAAGGTCAACCGGCGGCTGGTCATCGTCCCGCTCGACCGGTCGGACGAGAAGCGCCGAAAGGTGGCGCACTCAGCCCTCGGCTATGCCATCGATCACCTGCGAATCGACGATATTCCGGCCGATCTGGCGCCTGCCTGGCTACCGCTCGGGTCAGGCGTTTAGGACGCCGCCATACGGGCGCTGGCGAAGGTGAGCATGTCTCCCCCATGGCGCCGCGCCGCGTCATCGTCGACACCGAGCGAACCGGTCAGCTCGTCCCCCATCATCGACTTGCCTAGCGCCATCAGCACCAGCGAATAGGTCAGCTCGCGGCGTTCCTCCGCTGCGGCGCTGGAAGTTCCCTCGGGCAAAGAGCGGTCGATCAGATCCTGCACCGCTTCGAGAATCGGATCGAGCGCCCCGTTGATCCCCGTGCAAACCATCCAGCAAGCAAGCGCGCCCCCGCTCTTCGCGGCGAACGTATCGAACACCAGGTCAACCAACTTGCGCACGTCAAGATCGCGCGAGGGCAAAAACCGCGTCGCCTCTTCCATTTCATCGCAGATCGCCGTGGCAAGATAGTTGGCGAGAGCCAACTGCAGCCCGGCGGCAGATCCGAAATGGTGAAGCAGGTTTGCATGCGTGCGGTTGATACGCGCGGCCACGGCCTTCAACGTTACAGCCTGCGGACCTTCTTCGAGGAGCAAACTGCGCGCCGCGCCCAAAGCAGCTGCTCGACTTTCCTGAGCGCTCAAGCGCCGACGGCTTAAAGTCACATGTATCCCCACAATACCCTAGCCCGTTATGCGACCATCCGGGGATACGACCGCCCTTCAGGCTAATAGTGCGCCCCCTCAGGCTATTAGTGCGAACCCACGATAATAGCGCGGCTCGCCACGCCAAAAGTGCGACCCTTCGGGGTATTAGAAGATCACAGTATCCGATTGAAACATGTATTCAAAGTGGAAAGTAAATATCCGTTTATGCTGACAATTCTGTAAGCTTATATCAACTCTAAAGTGGAAGAACCGCTGCTATTGCCAAGCGATAACGATGCATGGGCACGCGCTGTCCGCCGCGCCCCGCGCTGACCGTTTCTTCGAGCGGTTCCTCACGCACAAATCCCCACCTTCGCAACACTTTACCCGAGGCGGGATTGTCCACGAAGTGACCGGCCCGGGCTTCGCGCACACCAAGCGCTCGTGCCGTGGCCAGCACCGCACCCACCGCCTCACTGCCATAGCCCTGCCGCTGACGGCTAGGTGCTATCCAGTATCCCAATTCATGAGCGGTTTCATGGCTTGCGGAGGTAAGGCCGATCGTGCCGATCAGCGGCGCCCCATCCGCTCCCGGCACAGTGATGGCGAACAGCATTTCATCAGCCCCGCGTGGCTCGTTGCAGAAACTGCGGGCATCGTCGGCGGTATAGGGCCATGGCGCGCGCGCGAGCATCCGCACGACGCTTTCATCGGCGATGCCGGCGAAAACCTCGCGCCAGTCTTCGGGAAAAATCGGCCGCAGCATCAGCCGCTCGCTTCGTATGAACATCGCATTTCCCCTCAGCCAGCCCGCAAACCCAAGCCTTCGATGGGGTGGCGGGCGGAAGGAGAAACGCAAAAAAGGAGACGGGGCGGCCCCATCTCCTTCCAGTGCCGGGCTATTCGCCGCCCGACTGGGGCCATCCCGGTGGATGGCCCGCTATCGCCATCCGTTATTCGGCAGCTTCTGCCATGACGTCGACCGATACGTACTTGCGGCCGAGCTTGCCGTCGTGAAAGCGCACGACGCCTTCAGCGGTGGCAAACAGGGTGTGGTCCTTGCCGAGGCCAACATTGGTACCCGGATAGAAACGGGTGCCGCGCTGACGCACGAGAATGTTGCCGCCGAGCACCTGCTGCCCACCGAACTTCTTGACGCCAAGACGCTTGCTTTCCGAATCGCGACCGTTGCGCGACGAGCCGCCAGCTTTCTTATGTGCCATTGTGTCTTCTCCGTAATCCTGAGCCGGGCGTGCCGGGCTTATTCCTTATCGGCCTTGGCGGCAGGCGCGGCGTCCTTCGCGGGCGCGGCCTTGCGAGCCTTCGGCGCAGCCTTCTCTTCCGACGTATCCTTCACCGGAGCATCGGCCTTGGCAGCAGCCTTCTTGGCAGCCGGCTTGCTGTCGCCCACGCCGAGAATGCGCAACAGGGTCATCTGCTGGCGATGGCCGTTCTTGCGACGATAGTTGTGACGGCGACGCTTCTTGAAAACGATCACCTTCTCACTCTTGGCCTGAGCGATGATCTCGGCCGAAACCGTGACCTTCGCCGTATCGGCCAGGCTCTCGCCCTCACCGGCGAGCAGAATATCGTCCAGCACGATCGTGTCGCCGGCTTCACCCGCCAGCTTCTCAACCGCGATCTTGTCTCCTTCGGCGACGCGATACTGCTTGCCGCCCGTGCGCACTACTGCGAACATGGTGCTATAATCCGTTTCATCTGGTGTCGCTCTTGCCAGAGCCGGACCTGCATGGCCCATCTCCGCGCAAACAACAAAAAAGGGCGCCTCTTGGGCACCGCAAGAGCGCTGCCGTTAGGCGATGGCCTGGATCGAGTCAATGCTGAGAACGCTGCGAGGGGCAAAAATTGCCGGACTGGAAAGGCGTCTCGGCTCAGGCTAGTGCGATGGTCCCATGATAACCAGAATCGCCATGCTTTTCGTCGGGGCCGCGCCGCTTGCCCTTGGGGCCTGCGCCACGCCGACGGGCGAATACCCCTCTCTCGCCCAGCGCGAGATCGAGCGGGCCGGCATGGTGATGAGCCCGCCGCAGACGATTCCCGCCCCGCCCCCAAGCCCGGCTGAACCGGTATTGTCGCAGGCACAAGAGCTGGTCGAATCCGTCCGCACCGCCCACAATGCCTTTCTTGCCGGTGAAAGTGCCGTTCGCTCGCAGGTAGCTGCGGCACGCGGGGCCAGCGCGGGCAGCGATGCATGGGCTCTGGCCGAAGTGGCGCTGGCGGGCCTAAGTACGCAGCGCAGCCGGGCGATGGTGGCACTGGCCGATCTCGACCGGCTGTTCATCGCCGCCAGCACGTCGGGCGAATCGATCGAGACGATTGGCGACGCACGCAGCGAGGCCGCCGGCATGGTGGCAGCGCAGGACGCAGTCCTGTCCGAACTATCGGCCCAGCTGGCTTCCTAGCTTACAGGCAAAGAAAAATGCGCGGGGCCGCCCTCGTGGCCCCGCGCAACTCTGAATACTGTGCCCATATTGGCAGCTGCTGATGGCAATGCCCCTAAGCCAGAGCAGCTATCGCCGCCGAACCCAGCGCCCAGAGAATGATCAGGACCGGGAGATAGTAGTCCTGAACTCGTGAAACCCGACCGCTTGCGCGGCCGAACATGACAGTATGGGTGCCGACCGGCTCAGCGGTTGCAGTGGTGGCCAGTCCTGCCATTGATCCGTCTGCTGTCGCCATCTGATCGGCTCCCTCGTTGCAGGAACCGGTTTGGCTTTATCGCCGGGGACCATCCTTGATCGCGGTCAAATCGACGCGATCATTTGCTCCAGCGGGCAAGATCCGAGTGATCCTGGTCGCGCGGCTCGATCCAGTGCCAGCCGTCGGCGCGCAACTCGCGCTTCCAGAACCAGCTGTCGGACTTGAGGTGGTCCATGCAGTAGTCGACCGCGGCAATGGCCCCGCGCCGATGCTGCGCACAGGCCGCGACCATCACGATCGGCTCGCCCGGCTCCATCACGCCGTGGCGGTGCATCACCAGCAGCCCGAGCAGCTCGAAGCGATGCGCGGCCTCTTCGGCGAGCGCTTCCATGCCGGGGCGGGTCATTTTCTCGTAATGTAGCAGTTCGAGCGCCCGCACGTCGTCATCACCGCGCACAGCCCCGATGAAGCTCGCGAGGCCGCCGTAGCCCGGATGGGCATTGGTGAACGGCCCGAGTAAGGCACCGGGGTTGAACGGCTGATCGACGAGATGAACGTGGATCGCCACGTCAGCCACCCGAGACGGGCGGGAGCAGCGCGATCTCGCTGCCATCGGGCGCGGCAAGCGCGGCCTTGTCGGCCACCAGCGCGCCGTCGAGCGCGAGCTTGACCTTTTGGCCCTGCACCTGCGCGGCCACCTGCGGCGGCAATGCGGCGAGCAGCCCGTCCCAGTCGAGCGGACCAGCGACATCGCGCTCGGGCCCGCCCGCAAGGTCGGCCAGCTTGCCGAGAAAAACGAGCTTTACCGCCATTAGCCGCCCGTCACCGACATATGCCGCGGCTGCGCGGGGCCACTGCCCTGCTCAATGCGGAAGTGGTGCTTCTCGGGCTTGATACGCATGGCCTCGTCAAGCGCCTCGGCCAGCCGCGCATCGGGTGTCTCGGAACGCAGCGCCGCGCGCAGGTCGACCATCTCTGCCCCGCCGAGACAGGCATAGAGCTGGCCGGTGGCGGTGATGCGGATGCGGTTGCACGAAGCGCAGAAATTGTTCGTCAGCGGGGTGATGAAACCGAGCCTGCCGCCGGTCTCCTCCACCCGCACGTAGCGGGCCGGGCCGCCAGTCGAATCGGCAATGTCGGTCAGCGTCCAGCGCTGTTCGAGCCGGTCGCGCACGGCGGGCAGCGGCAGGTAGTGATCGGAGCGCTCGCCCTCGATCTCGCCCAGCGGCATGATCTCGATCAGCGTCATGTCGGCTCCGCGCGCGTGCGCCCATTCGACGAGGAATGGGATTTCCTCCTCGTTGAGGTCTTTCAGCGCCACGGTGTTGAGCTTGACCTTGAGCCCGGCCGCCTGCGCCGCCGCGATCCCGCGCAGGACCTTCACCAGCCGGTCACGCCGCGAAAGCTGCTCGAACAGCGCGCTGTCCATCGTGTCGAGGCTGACGTTGATGCGGCGAATACCGGCGGTGAACAGATCTTCGGCAAATTCTTCGAGCCGGGTACCGTTGGTGGTGAGGGTCAGCTCGTCCAGCCCGTTCCCTATCTTGCGGCCGAGCGCGCGAATCAGCTCGATCACGTCGCGGCGCACCAGCGGTTCACCGCCGGTGAGGCGGATCTTGGTGATCCCACGTTCGATCATGCCGAGCGAGAGCTTGTGCAGCTCTTCAAGGCTCAGCACGTCCTTCTTGGGCAGAAACTGCATCGCCTCGGGCATACAATAGGTGCAACGCAGGTCGCACCGGTCCGTCACCGACAGGCGAAGGTAGGATATGCGGCGCTGGAACGCGTCGACCAGAGGCTGACTACAGGACATTGTGCCCTACTTAGCCATTTTCTCAGCGATTGCCATCCAAGCTGAGGACTTGCCCCGTCACACCCGGCGCGCGGGTAAGATAGTCGAGCGCCTGCGCCCTCGCCTCCTGTGCCTCGGCAGCGCTGGCGATGGCATTCACCCGCACTGGCGCAAACTCACGCGCCAATTGCCCCACAACCGCTTGGCGCCAGCTTGCGTGGGTGTGGTCGGCAATGGCAAAGTCGATCACCACCAGCGGATGCTCCCTCGCCTGTTCGCGCACCAACGGGACCAGGCTAGCGTGAAACTGCGCCGCTGCATCGAGCGCGCTTGCAGGCAGATCGCGCGCGTCAACAATTGCCGGTCCGCTTGGCGCTGAGGTCATCGCCGGTCGCGGTGGAGCGTGATGCCGATCTTCTCGTCCGCCTCGGACAGAGCCAGCTTCACGATCTTGACCGTCACCGCCTCTACGCGCTCGTCCTGCAGGAACAGCGTTTCGCACACGTGATCGGCCACGGCCTCGATCAGCTGGTAATGCGTGTCGCCCAGCGCTTCGGAGCAGGCGAACTTCAGATCCATGTAGTTCTTGCTCGCGCTCAGCGGCGTTTCAGGGACGAAACGTTCGGCCGGACACCGGAAACGCACCTGCACCGTGAAGCGCAGCGGCTGCGGGCGGCCTGTCTCCTCCGAGTAGATGCCCGTGTGGACATCGTGTTCGAAGTCGGCCAGTTCGAGAGTAAGGCTGTCTGCCATGGCGCGCCGCATGGCACCGCCGTGGAACCTTGGCAAGCACCCCGGTGTTTGTATCGTTGACGCAAGGCCGCGAATATGAGCTTTTTCGTAGCCAGGCCAAGCGAGGGGAGCACAGCGATGAACGAAACAACCGCATATGAAACCGAGACGAAGACCGAGGCCCCCTCGATGGGGGCAAAGATCGCGCGCGGGCTTGGCGCCTTTGCGCTGGGCGGCTCGCTGCTCGCCATCCTCATCGCGCTCGGCGGCCTCACCCTCGCGCGTTACGACCTTATCGACAAGCTTTCCGGCTTCCGCGCTTTCATGACGATGATGTGGCCCGCAGGCGTGCTGGCCATCGCTGCGCTGCTGGCGCTGATTATCGGCTTCGTGGTCAAGGGTGGCGGCAGGCGCTGGAAGGCGGGCCTCGCGCTCGTGCTGAGCGCCGGGCTGGTGCTGGTGATGTATACCCAGGTGGTAATGCCCGCGAGCAAGGCCCCGCCGATTCACGACGTGACCACCGATCTCAACAACATGCCGCAGTTCATTGCGCTCGATGTGGAGCCGGTCAGCACCGGCCCCTTCAGCGAGGAGGAATGGCGCGCCTTTCACACGGACGCCTATTCCGATGTCGAGCCGATCCTGATCAACCGCAGCCCGTCCGAAGTGCTCGCCGCCGCGCGGGTGCTGATGGAGCAGCGCGGATGGACGGTCGCGGAGAAGCAGCCGATCGAGGAGCAGCTCGAGGCGACCGCCTATGCCGGTTACCTGCGTTTCCGCGACGATGTGGTGGTGCGCGTGACCCCGGTGATGGACGGCTCGACCCGGGTGGACATGCGTTCGGTCAGCCGCGTGGGTGTGAGCGATCTCGGCTACAACGCCAAGCGCATCCGCGACTTCCTGAAGGACCTCTCGGCGGCCTAGTCGTTCGCCCAGCGGGCAAAGATGGCGGTGGGCAGCAGGCGGCCTTCGGGCCCATCCTCGCGCACCGCCAGTTCGCCATATTCGATCCGCCCCGGCAGGCTGGCACAGGCCTCCGCCAGCAGACCCGCCAGCGCAAGCGAACTCATCCGCACGGCATAGACGGTGAGGAACAGGAACCGGCTGTCGGCATCGAGCAACTGACGGCAATCGCCGATCAGGCCGGGTAGCCCCTCTTCCAGACGCCAGGTCTCGTTCTTGGGCCCGCGACCGAACTTTGGCGGGTCGAGGATGATCCCGTCATAGCGGTTTTCGCGGCGCACCTCGCGCGCGACGAACTTGGCGCAATCGTCGATCAGCCAGCGCACCTGGCGGTCTTCCATGCCTGACAGCGCCGCGTTCTCGCGCGCCTGGGCAACCGACTTCTTGCTCGCATCGACATGGGTAACCGGGCCGCATTCGCTCAGTGCGAGGCTGCCCACGCCGGTATAACCGAACAGGTTAAGCGCGCTGGCATCGGCCTTGCCCTCGAGCATTCCGCGCATCCAGCTCCATACCGGGGCCATGTCGGGGAAGAAGCCAAGGTGCCGAAACGGCGTGCACTGGGCAGTGAAGCGTACCTCCTCCCAACCGAGCGGCCAGCCCTCTTCAGGCACTGGCTTGGAGAATTGCCAGCGCCCGCCGCCGTCCTCGTCCGATCCGGGGACGAATTCGCCGTGCGCGTCCCACTCGGCGAGGCGAGGCGCCCACATGGCCTGCGGCTCGGGGCGGATAAAGCGATAGTCGCCATAGCGTTCGAGCTTGCGCCCATGGCCCGAGTCGACAAGGCCGTAGTCGGCCCAGCCCTCGCCCGCCATCACCAGCGGCGTTGTGGCAAGCTCAGCCATCAGGCCGACGGCGTCGCGCGCGCCTCGATGAAGTCGCGCACGGCATCGTAGTCACCCGGCAGGCGGTCGTATTGCTCGGCCCGCTCGAACAGGTCGCCCATGCGGCCCGGCAAGGACGGCCGTGTGCCCGTCGCCCGCTCCACCGCATCGCGGAACTTGGCCGGGTGTGCCGTTGCCAGCGTAACCACGGGGACCGCCGGGTCGATACCAGCCGTGCGCGCTGCATGAAGGCCGATCGCGGTGTGCGGATCGATGATCTGGCCGCACTTCTCATGGGCCCAGGCCATCGCCTGCCCCATGTCGTCGGCATCGGCGCGGGCGCTGGTGAACAGCGCGGCGGCGCCTTCGCGCTGGGCATTGGTGAGCTGCATGGCCTTGGTGCTTTCGAAGCCAGCCATCTGCTCGGCCAGCGCCTTGCCATCGCGCCCGCCAACATCGAACAGCAACCGCTCGAAGTTCGACGAGACCTGAATGTCCATGCTCGGCGCGGCGGTGGGCGTAACGGTGCCCGCGGAATAGTCGCCGCTGGAAAGCGCGCGGTGCAGGATGTCGTTCACGTTGGTGGCGACGATCAGCCGCTCGATCGGCAGGCCCATCTGCGCCGCGACATAGCCCGCGAAGACATCGCCGAAGTTGCCCGTCGGCACCGAGAAGGCGACCTTGCGCTGCGGCGCGCCAAGCTGGAGCGCGGCGGCGAAATAGTAGACCACCTGCGCCATCAGCCGCGCCCAGTTGATCGAGTTCACCGCACTGATGCGGAAACGCCCGGTCATGTGGCGATCCACGAACATGCGTTTCACCATCGCCTGCGCGTCGTCGAAGCTGCCGTCGATGGCAATGTTGTGCACATTGGGCGCGCGCACCGTGGTCATCTGGCGGCGCTGCACGTCGCTCACACGGCCATCGGGGTGAAGCATGAAGATATCGACCCGCTCGCGCCCGGCCACCGCGTCGATAGCGGCAGAGCCGGTGTCACCACTCGTCGCGCCGACGATGGTCAGATGATCCTCGCGCTTGGCAAGAAAGTGCTCGAACAGACGGCCGAGCAGCTGCAGCGCCACATCCTTGAAGGCGAGCGTCGGGCCGTGGAACAGTTCGAGCAGCCACTGCTGCTGGTCGAACTGGACGAGCGGGGTAACCGCCTGATGCGCGAACCGGCCATAGGCGCGGGTGCACAGGTCGCGCAGCTCGTCCTCGGTGAGGCTGGGCGTGACGAAGGGCAGCATGACCTTCACCGCCAATTCGACGTAGGTGAGGCCCGCCATGGCAGCGATCTCGGCCTCGCTAAAGCGCGGCCATGCCTCGGGCACGTAAAGTCCGCCATCGGATGCGAGGCCAGCGAGGGTCACGCCCTCGAAATCGAGCGACGGCGCATTGCCGCGGGTGGAGACGTATTTCATCGGGAAAAGCGGTTAGCGGCGACGAGCGCCGCCCGCAAGCTATGCCTTAGACTGCGGCGCGATCACGCTGCCTGCGACGCAAGGCGAGCACATAGATCACCAGCGCGGTGAGCGCGAAGGCGAACCACTGCACGGCGTAAGACAGGTTCTTCGCCGGTTGATCGGCCTTGGGCGTCGGCAAGGCATTTGCCTCAAGGTCCGCCAGCGGCGGATCGGCCACGAGGACCATCGTGCCATCCCTGTTCGGTGCGATAACGCCGCTCACCTCGCCACCATTCCAATCAGGCGCGGCAAGATTTTCCGACCAGCCAGCCTGTACCTCGACCGCTTCGAGGCCAGAGCGAAGGCACTCGACAATTTGCACGTAGCCCGCCTGGTCCTGCGCATTGCGCCCGGCGGTGGTGCGCCACGCGCCTGCCCCTGAACAATCGACTGTGGCTCGCCGATAGGCTGCCTGTTCGACATCGGGCGAACCGGGCTTCGGGAACGCAACCGGCGCGGAAAGCTCTGCCGCCTGTTCGAAGCGGGCGAGCTTGCCTTGTTCTTGGTTCATCCGGTCCAGCTGCCAGAAGCCCAGCCTGACCATGATGGCAGCGGCCACCAGCACCACCAGTGTCGGAACGATCGGCCAGCGGCGGATGCCGAAGATCATTCTTCACCCTTTTGTTCGTGGCGGTGCTCTTCGGCGCGGCGGCCGTATTCACTCGCCAGCAGCCATGACTTGCACAACCGCAGACCGAGGATCACCCCGCCGGTTGTCAATGGCACCCACAGGATTACGTGCAGCCACCAGGGCGGCTCGAACGAGAGCTGCAGCCACAGGGCGCCGATAACCACAAGCGCGCCAACGATCATGGTGAGGAACGCCGCCGGACCGTCACCCACATTGAAGCGCAAGAAGTCGAGCCCGCAGGAAGGGCACTTCTCGGCAAAGCGTGTCACCCCTGCAAAAAGGCTCTTCGCGCCGCAGCGTGGACACAAACCGAAAAGGGCAGCCTCACCGATGGTGGGCTGCCCCTTCGTGCTATCGTGGGCTTCGCTCACGAACAGGCCTTAGTGATACTCGGCACCCCAGCCGCCCCATACGTACACGGTGATGAAGAGGAACAGCCAGACCACGTCGACGAAGTGCCAATACCAGGCAGCAGCTTCGAAACCGAAGTGCTGCTGCGGCGTGAAGTGGCCCTTGTAGGTGCGCGCGAGGCAGACGATCAGGAAGATCGTGCCGACCAGCACGTGGAAACCGTGGAACCCGGTCGCCATGTAGAAGGCCGAGCTATAGGTGTTGCCGCCGAAGCCGAACGGCGCATGGCCATATTCGTAGACCTGCACGGCCGAGAACAGCACGCCGAGCGCGATCGTCAGCCACAGGCCCTTCTTCAGTCCGTCACGATCGCCGTGGATCAGGCAGTGGTGCGCCCAGGTGACCGTGGTGCCCGAGCACAGCAGGATCAGCGTGTTGAGCAGCGGCAGATCGAACGGGTTCATCACCGCCTCGATAGCCTTCGGCGGCCAGACGCCATCGACCACCTCGGACATGGCAGAGGGGAACAGCGCAAAATCGAACCAGGACCAGAACCAGCCGACAAAGAACATCACTTCCGAAGCGATGAACAAAATCATGCCATAGCGCATGTGCAGCTGCACCACAGGGGTATGATCCCCCGCCTGCGCTTCGTTCACGATCTTCGAGAACCAGCCGAAGAAGGTGGCGATCAGGCCGGCAATGCCAAGGCCGAGCACCAGGTGCCAGTTCGGAAAATAGTCCGAGTGCATGAACATGACCATGCCGCTGGTGAACACCAGCCCGGACATCGCACCGGCGAACGGCCAGATGTCAGGCGGGAGGATATGATAGTCGTGGTTCTTGGCACCGGCCATTGTCTGTCTTCCCTGATCGGCAGATTTTCACTTGCCCTTAGAACGCGCTTTCGGCGCGGTCCAGAGCCTAACTCTCGCCTTCCCCCTCGCCCGCCGACTGCTGATCGAGAGCGCGATGGAAGGTATAGGACAAGGTGATTTGTTCCACCTCGGCCATATTCGGATCATCCAGCGCCTTCGGGTCTACAAAGTAGAGCACCGGCATGCGCACTTCCTCCCCCGGCTGGAGCGTCTGTTCGGTGAAGCAGAAGCACTGGATCTTGTTGAAATAGGCGCCGGCCTGCTCGGGCTCCACATTGAAAGTGGCGGTACCCGTGATCGGCACGGACGAATTGTTGCGCGCCACGAAAATCGCCATGTCGCGCTGCCCGATGCTCACCGTGTCGGTGCGCTGAAGCGGCCGGAAATCCCACGGCATGTCGCGCTCGGTGTTGGCGTCGAAGCGGATCGAATAGGTCGCGCCGCCCGCACTTGCGGCAAAGCGTTCGGCCAGATTGGCGTCGGCCTCGGTTGCGCGTTGGGTCGTTCCGGCAAAGCCCGTGACCTGGCAGAACAGCCGATAAAGCGGCACCGAGGCATAGCCCAGACCCAGCATCGCCAGCGCCGCCAGGAATGCGAACAGCATGGTGCGCCGATTGCGCGCGTCGATGGTGGCTGAGTGCGACATCAGTTGCCTCCGATCCGGACGATGGTGATGAAGTAGAACAACACCACGAAACCAGCCAGCCCCAGCGCGATCACCACATTGCGGGCTTTGCGGCGACGGATGAATTCTTCCTGTTCTTCGGGCGTCATGCCAACACCATCCTATCGACCACCAGCGCCGCGAACAAGGCGAACAGGTACAGCACCGAAAATGCAAACAACTGCTTTTCCGGCTTCATCGCGTCGTCCGGCTGCGCGCGGCGGAAGGCCACGCGCGCCGCCAGCACCAGGAAGGCGGCCGACAAGGCAAGCGCCGCCACACCATAGATCGCGCCCGTACCACCGATAGCCCAAGGCGCGAGCGCAACACCCAGCAGTATCACCGAATAGGACAGAATCTGCTGCCGCGTCGAACGTTCGCCCGCCACCACTGGCATCATCGGAATGCCGGCCTTGGCATAGTCGGTCTTCACGAACAGCGCGAGCGCCCAGAAGTGCGGCGGCGTCCAGGTGAAGATAATCGCGAACAGCAACACCGGCATCAACGTGATCTCGCCCGTGACCGCGATCCAGCCGATCAGCGGCGGGAAGGCACCGGCGCCGCCACCGATAACGATGTTCTGCGGCGTGCGCGGCTTGAGCCACATGGTGTAGACCACCGAGTAGTAGACGATCGACAGCGCCAAAACGCCCGCCGCAAGTGGATGGATCGCCAGCCCCATCAGGATCACCGATGTGAAGCACAGGAACAGGCCGAAGTCGCGCGCATCGCTGCGCCGCATCCGTCCCGCCGGCAGCGGCCGGTTCGCGGTGCGCTTCATCAGCGCATCGATATCGGCTTCCCACCACTGGTTGAGCACCGCCGCCCCTCCGGCACCCATGGCAATGCACAGGATCGCGGTAAAGCCGAGCACCGGATGAATATGCCCCGGCGCGGCGAGGAGGCCGCAGAGCCCGGTAAACACCACAAGGCTCATCACACGCGGCTTGGTCAGCGCGAGGAAGTCGCGCCAGTCGGCCGGGAGCGTTGGAGCAAAGGTGGCGGTGGTCGTGTTCACATCTGGTCCTTGGCGAAGGGGCGCCCCGTTGCCGGCGCGCCCCTTCTGTTTATCGTCAGTCAGAAGGCGCGGCTCAGGCAGTCGCGGGCTTCGTCGAGATATGGTCGTCCGCGCTGTGATGATCTTCGATCACCGGCAGCGTTTCGAACTGGTGGAACGGCGGCGGGCTGGAAAGGCTCCATTCGAGCGTCGTAGCGCCCTCGCCCCAGTAGTTGCTGGGAGCCTTCTTGCCAGCCACGAAGGCGTAGATGAGGTTCACGAAGAACACGCCCACCGAAACCAGCGTGATGGCGTAGCCGATGCTGGCAACGTAGTTCCACTCGGCATAGGCCGCGGTGAAGTCCGGATAGCGACGCGCCATGCCCTGCAGCCCGAGGAAGTGCATCGGGAAGAAGATCATGTTCACACCGACGAAGAAGATCCAGAACTGCAGGTGCGACAGGAATTCCGAGTGCATCTTGCCGCTCATCTTCGGGAACCAGTAGTAGAACCCGGCGAACATCGAGGTGACCGCACCCAACGACAGCACGTAGTGGAAGTGGGCCACCACGTAGTAGGTATCGTGGAGGTTGTCGTCGATGCCGCCATTGGCGAGCACAACGCCGGTCACACCGCCAACGGTGAACAGGAAGATGAAGCCCATCGCCCATACCATCGGCGACTTGAACTGGATCGAACCGCCCCACATCGTCGCAATCCACGAGAAGATCTTGATGCCGGTCGGCACCGCGATAACCATCGTTGCGGCGGTGAAGTACATCTTCGTGTTCACGTCGAGGCCGACCGTATACATGTGGTGCGCCCACACGATGAAGCCGACCACGCCGATCGCGACCATGGCGTAGGCCATGCCGAGGTAACCGAACACCGGCTTGCGGCTGAAGGTCGCGATGATCTGCGAGATCATCCCGAAGCCAGGCAGGATCATGATGTACACTTCGGGGTGACCGAAGAACCAGAAGAGGTGCTGGTACAGGATCGGGTCACCGCCACCGGCCGGATCGAAGAAGGTGGTGCCGAAGTTACGGTCGGTGATCAGCATGGTGATCGCCGCAGCCAGAACCGGCAGTGCGAGCAGCAGCAGGAAGGCCGTGACCAGCACCGACCACACGAACAGCGGCATCTTGTGAAGGGTCATGCCCGGCGCGCGCATGTTGAAGATGGTGGTGATGAAGTTGGTCGCACCCAGGATCGAACCGGCACCGGCAAGGTGCAGCGAGAAGATCGCGAAGTCGACCGCCGGCCCCACAGACCCACTGGTCGAGAGCGGCGCATAGACGGTCCAGCCCGTACCGGCACCAGGACCCGTGCCGCCGGGCACGAACAGCGAGAACAGCAGCGAACAGAAGCCCGCGACAGTCAGCCAGAACGAGATGTTGTTCATGCGCGGGAAGGCCATGTCGGGCGCGCCGATCATGATCGGCACGAACCAGTTGCCGAAGCCGCCGATCATTGCCGGCATGACCATGAAGAACACCATGATGAGGCCGTGCGCCGTGATCAGCACGTTCCACATGTGGCCCTGCTGGTCAAAGCTGGCGCCATCGCCGCCAAGGAAGTTCACAACATGGCCGAGAACCTGAAGGCCCGGCTCAGCGAGCTCGGCACGCATGATGCCTGAGATGCCGCCACCGATGATACCCGCAATGATCGAGAAGATCAGGTACAGCGTGCCGATGTCCTTGTGGTTGGTCGACATGAACCAACGCGCGAAAAAGCCCGGCTTGTGATCGGCATCGTGATGATGCTCGTCGGCATGGGCCTGGAAGGTGTCTGCGGTGGTGGCCATTTCGATGCTACCCTAGCTTGCTATTCGTTGTTCTGTTCAGACGGTCGGCGTGGCGGCGTCAGCGTCGGCAGCCGGCTCGGCCTCGCTTTCGGCAGCTGCTGCCTCGGCAGCCGCGGCCTCTGCAGCGGCGGCAGCGGCTTCGAGTTCCGGCGTGGTGCCACCCGGCTGGCTCAGCACCCAGGCATTGAACTCTTCAACCGGACGCGCTTCGATCGCTATCGGCATATAACCATGACGCGCACCGCACAGCTCCATGCACTGGCCATAATAGATGCCCGGCTCCTGGATCGTCAGCACGCGCTCGTTGATACGGCCCGGAACGGCGTCAATCTTGAACCACAACGAGGGCACACCGAACGAGTGGATCACGTCGGCACCGAAGGTCTGCAGACGGATCGGCACGCCCACGGGCACAACCATACGGTTGTCCACCGCCAGCTGATGCGGCTCACCAGCCGACAGCGCTTCCTCGTCGCTCAGCATGTTCGAGATCACCTCGAAGCCGCCGTTGTCGACATACTCATAGCCCCAGTACCACTGGTAGCCATTGGCCTTGATCGTAATCGCGTTTTCCGGCGGGCTCTTGTACTGACGCGAGATCAGCGTGATCGACGGGACCGCGATCACAACAAGGATCAGCACCGGAATAACGGTCCAGACGATTTCGATCAGCGTGTTGTGGCTGGTCTTCGAAGGCACGGTGTTCGAACGGCGATTGTATCGCGCGACCACCCACAGCAGCAGGCCCAGCACGAACAGGCTGATCACCACGATGATCGGCAGCAGGATCGCGTCGTGCATCCACAAGGCGTAGTTGCCATTGGCGGTGTACTGTTCCTGAAAGCCAAGACCGCCGGGCGTCGGCTGACCCTTGATCATGTCCGGACCGTAGTGCTCGAACGTCGGCGCAGCCGCTTCGGCAGCAGGCGCAGCTTCGTCAGCCGGAGCCGCGTCGACCGGAGCCTCGACGGGCGCGGTGACGGCTTGATCCTGCGCAAAGACAGCTTGCGGAGAAGCGGTGAAAGAGACGGCCGCGACCAGCATGGTCAGGAAGGTGAGCGGCTTGCGGGCGATGTCGCCGAAAGTCATTGCGTCGAAGCTTTCCATTCTTTTGTAGCGCGCGAACCCTGAATCCAAGCCCCTGCGCACAGGCCTTCTTGCCCCTCAATGGGGCCTGTATGGCGCGCCTATACGCCCGCTTGCCCCATGCCTCAAGCGCTTCTAGGGAATTTTTCAAGCGCCGGTGGAAACACCGCTCTAGTTGCAAATCGTTCGCACAAGAAACAGGAAACGTCACCCATCATGACACAAGACGAGGTCCTCGCCGAGTTCCGCGCCAGCGGCGCCTTGCTGGAGGGGCACTTCCGCCTCTCGTCGGGCCGCCACTCGGCCCACTATCTGCAATGCGCCCGCGTGCTGATGAACCCCGACCGGGCTGCCCGGCTGGCCATAGCCCTCGCCCAGCAGATCCCGCGTGACCTGCGGGCCAGCATCGATGCCGTGGTCTCGCCCGCGATGGGTGGCATCATAATCGGCCACGAAATGGGCCGAGCCTTGCAGAAAGACGCGATGTTCCTCGAACGCCCCGAGGGCAAGTTCCACCTGCGGCGCGGATTCGCACTCGAAAAAGGCGCCAGGGTGCTGATGGTGGAGGACGTGGTTACCACGGGCCTCTCCAGCCGCGAAGCCATTGCGGCGGTCGGCGAAGAAGGCGGCAAGGTCGTGGCCGAGGTGGCGCTGGTCGATCGCTCGGGCGGCGAGGCCGATCTTGGCGTGCCGTTCTTCCCGCTCGTGGCGCTGAACTTCCCAACCTATGCCGAGGACGAACTGCCCGAAGAGCTGGCCGCAATTGCCGTCACCAAGCCGGGGAGCCGCGCCTGATCATGGCCGAGTCGAACGTCCTCAATCCGGGCAGGCTGCGGCTTGGCGTGAACATCGACCATGTCGCGACCATCCGCAACGCGCGCGGCGGCGACCATCCCGATCCGGTCCGCGCAGCCGAAATCGTGGCCCGAGTCGGCGGCGACGGTATCACCGCGCACCTGCGCGAAGATCGCCGCCATATCCGCGACGAGGACATTCGCCGCATTCAGGACGCGACCGACCTGCCGCTCAATTTCGAGATGGCGGCGACCGACGAGATGCTGGCCATAGCCCTCGCGCACAAGCCACACGCTGCCTGCATCGTCCCCGAAAAACGCGAGGAGCGCACGACCGAAGGCGGGCTCGATGCAGCGGGGCTGCACAACCAGCTCGCCCCGATTGTCGGGCGCTTGCTTGACGCAGGCATCCGCGTCTCGCTGTTCATCGAGGCCAATGAGCGCCAGATCGAGGCCGCCTTGCAGCTTGGCGCGCCGGTGGTGGAGTTCCATACCGGCGAATATGCCCATGCCGGACTCGACGGGGACAGCGAGAAAGTTGCGCGCGAATTGAAACGTCTGTCCGACATGGCTGCGCTTGCCGCGAAGAACGGCATCGAGCCGCATGCGGGACATGGCCTGACCTATGACAACGTGCAGCCAGTGGCGGCGATTCCCCAGCTCGCCGAACTGAACATCGGGCACTACCTGATTGGCGAGGCGATCTTCTGCGGGCTGGAAAGCGCCGTGCTACGGATGCGCGCGCTGATGGACGACGCGCGGTGAGACAAACCACCAACCAGGAGATCCGCCCCACCCCGGATCAAGTCCGGGACGATGGCTTGGGGGAGGCGTCGTGATCATCGGCCTCGGCTCCGACCTCTGCAACATCGAGCGCATCCAGAACTCGCTCGACCGGTTCGGCACCCGCTTCACCCAGCGCGTCTTCACCGATATCGAGAACGCCAAGGCCGCGCGCCGCCCACACACGCAGGCGGGCACCTACGCCAAGCGATTCGCCGCCAAGGAAGCTTTTTCGAAAGCGGTCGGCACCGGGTTCAAGGCTGGCGTGTTCATGAAGGATATCGGGGTGGTGAATGCCCCCTCGGGCGCCCCTACCCTCGCCCTATCCGGCGGGGCGGCAGCGCGGCTGGCACAGCTGACCCCGGATGGACACCTTGTAAAGATACACTTGACCCTGACCGACGATCATCCATGGGCGCAAGCCTTCGTGATACTTGAGGCCTTTCCCGCATGAGCGACGCCACCAACACCTCCGACAAAGCCAGCGAGAAAGAGAAGATCAACTGGCTGGCCGAGATTCGCGGCCTGGCGTTGATGCTGCTGGCGGTGCTGGCCTTCCACACCTTCATCGCCAAGCCGTTCTACATCCCGTCGGGCTCGATGATGCCCAACCTTCTGGTGGGTGACCGGCTGGTGGTAAGCAAGTGGCCCTATGGCTGGTCGTGGGTTTCGGCCAGCTTCCACCTGCTGCCGCGTTCAGACTGGCGTATCGCGCCGGGCACGCCTGAATATGGCGATATCGTAATCGCCGTGCCGCCGAGTCACGCCGAGGACTATATCAAGCGCGTGGTCGCCCTGCCCGGCGACCGGATCGCGGTGGTCAACGGCCAGATCATCCTGAACGGCAAGCCCGTGCCGCAGAAGGTCGAACCCGCGGTGCGCCTGCCCGCAGATGATTATGGCCAGTGCTCCGGCATGGACTGCATGCGCGCCTTTGCCGACTATCGCGTGCGGCTGGAGGATGGCACCGCGGTCTACGAACCGCCAACCTACCGCGAAACGCTGCCCAACGGGGCCAGCTATCTGATCATCGACCACGAGAACCAGTATCTCGACAATATGCAAGAGATCACCGTACCCGATGGCAGCGTGTTCCTGATGGGTGACAACCGCGACCATTCTGCCGACAGCCGCGCCCCAATCGAGGCGAGCGGGCTTGGCGGGCCGGTGCCGCTCGCCAATGTCGGTGGACGCGCCGAATTCATCACCTTCTCGCTGGACGGCAGCGCGACCTTTAATCCGCTGACCTGGTTCTCAGCCTTGCGGCCCGACCGCGCCTGGACCAGCCTGCGCCCACAAAAGGACGGCGACTAGACCATGGCCGACAGCGACAACGACGATCGGGAGATGGGCGCCAGCCCGGCGAGCATAACCAGCCCCGAATTGCGATTCGAGGCGGCGCGCGCGCTGATATGGACAACCATTGTCGGCCTGCTCGTGCTCGCGATCTACATTTCGCAAAGCCTGCTGGTGATCTTCGGCGCCATGGTCTTCGCCTCGATGATCGACGGCGGAGCCCGTCTGCTGGGGCGCGTGCTGCCGATTGCGCGTGCTTGGCGTGTGGTTATTGTGCTGGTGGGGGCAGTGGCCTTCCTGCTCTGGCTCACGATCTATGCCGGGTCGCAAATCTCCAGCGAGGCAGCCGAATTGCCTGCCATCGTAGAGCAGCAGGCGCGTGAGCTGTTCGTCTGGGGGCGCGCGCAAGGCTTCGAAATCGCTCTCGACGATATCAAAGGCATGATGGGCCAGGCAATGGACGGCGTGGGCACGGTCACCCGCGCGCTGGGCGGCTTGTTCGGCGGGCTGACAACGCTTCTGCTGATCCTGATCATCGGCATCTATGTCGCCATTGAGCCACGGCTTTACGAACGCGGTGTTGCCTGGATTCTGCCACGCCACCGCCGCGCGGACTTTCACATCACCGCCAGACGCATGGGCTTCACCATGCGCCGGCTGATGTTCGGTCGCATCGTCGGCATGGTGGTAGAAGGTATCTTCACCTACATAATGCTGATGCTTTACGGGTTGGTGACCGGCGACGCGATCCCGATGCCTGCCCTCCTCGCCATCCTCACCGGCCTGCTGGCGTTCATCCCCAATATCGGCGCTTTCGTATCGGGTGTGCTGATGGTGCTGGTGGGCTTTTCGGGCGGGACCGAGATGGGGATTTACACCATCGTGGTCTATCTGCTGGTCCAAAACATCGACGGCTATATCGTGATCCCGATGATCGCGAAGAAGACCGTGGACCTTGCCCCGGCACTGGTGCTGGGCATGCAGCTGATCATGGGCATCCTGTTCGGCATCCTTGGCCTGTTCCTTGCCGATCCGCTGCTGGCCATGATCAAGGTCGCGCTTGAACGGCGCAGCGAGCAGAACGCGCGCGACGAAGCTGCGGCCTCTGGGGAGAGCAACCCTGCGTAAGTTTCTCTATTTTATCGTATTTGGAATCGTTTTCGTAGCTGCGGTGCTGTTTGCCTTGCGGCTCTATGCCGATGACGTGACGAAGATAGCGCTCGTGCCCGATAGCGAGTTCGTGACACAGGCCCCGCTGGAGCAGGTCGCCTATCACGATCCTGCGATGTGGTTCAGCCGCCCCGGCCTCGCCGCCGAGGATGACGTCGCGCGCTGGCAACCCGCCGAGGCCGCCGTATCCGACAGCGACCCGGAGGATGTGCCATCGCCCGTCGCGACTCCGGCCGATGCAGCTGACGAAAGCGCCGAGGATAGCGCCCCGGCCTTCGCGGTGTTTTTTGTCCATCCCACCAGCTATCTCGAACGCACGAGCTGGAACGCCCCGCTCGACCACGAGGAATCGCAGTGGCGCGCGCGGCTGATGGTGCGCGGCATGGCCAGCGCCTTCAACGACGCCAGCGAGATCTGGGCCCCGCGCTACCGGCAAGCCACCTTCGGCGCCTTCCTCACCGACGCTCCCGAAGCGCAACAGGCACTCGATGCGGCCTATATCGACGTGAGCCAGGCCTTCGACTTCTTCCTTGAAAGCGTCGATGCCGACATGCCGATCGTGCTCGCGGGGCACAGCCAGGGCGGCTACCACGTCGCCCGCCTGTTGCAGGAGCGCGTGGTCGGCACGCCGCTACAGCAACGAATCGCTGCGGCCTATCCGGTCGGCTGGCCGATTTCGCTGGAGCATGACCTCCCCGCACTTGGCCTGCCCGCCTGCACCAACCCCGATCAGCCCGCCTGCATCAGCGATTGGGTGAGCTTTGCCGAACCGGCCGAGCCGGGCCTCTTGCTGACCCGTTACGAAGGCACGCCGGGGCTCGACGGGCAAAGCCGCGTCGGCAGCCCGATCCTCTGCGTGAACCCGCTCACCGGCAGCGTGGGCGGCGAAGCGGCAGCAAGCGTAAATACCGGCACACTCGTCCCCAATTCCGATCTTTCCGATGGCGAACTGGTGCCCGCAGCGGTTGGCGCACGGTGTGATGCGAACGGCCTGCTGCTGATCGGCGAAGCCGTCGACATGGGGCAGTACGTGCTTCCGGGCAACAACTACCACGTCTACGACATCCCGCTGTTCTGGGCGAACCTCAAGGCCGACGTGGTGCGGCGGGTGACGGCATGGCAACAAGCGCGCTCGTAACCGAACAGGCTCCGGTCTTCCGCGATGCGCTGGGCGATGGCGGGGTGCTGCTGGGGCTCGATCTCGGAACCAAGACCATTGGCACAGCGCTGTGCGACGCCCGCTGGACCTTCGCGACGGCGGGAAAAACCCTGCCTAAGGGCAAATATGGCCGCGACCGCGCCGCGCTGGCCGAACTCTGCGCGGCCCGCTCGGTGGTGGGCGTGGTGATCGGCCTCCCGCTCAACATGGATGGCAGCGCAGGGCCGCGCGTACAGGCGAGCCGCGCCTTTGCCCGCAACCTTGCGCAGATGCCTGAGCAGGGGCTCGGCTTGCCGGTGCTGCTGTGGGACGAACGCTGGTCCACCACCAGCGCCGAACGGGCGATGATCGACCAGGATTTCAGCCGCGCCAAGCGCGCCGAACGGATCGATAGCCACGCCGCAGCGATCATCCTGCAAGCCGCGATCGACCGGCTGGCCGGCGGGATTTTCTAACCCCGGCGCAGAATCACGACGAGGCCTGCAGGCATATCGCCCTCATGCGGCAGCATCAGCCGCACGGCATCGGCCCGCGCGCGTACCAACACCGCTTCGCTGACCTGCGGGTCGGCAACCACCGCATCGGCCATGCCGAGCAGGCGCGCCTGCCGCAGCGTGAGATCGTCGGGATCGTCGCTCGTCACCACAAACTCGTGGACAGCGGGGGCAGCGGCTTCACCTCCTGTTTCAAGCCACGCGGCCAGCCGCCCAGCGCTTCCCGTATCAAGCGGATCGAGCGCCCCACCCTCGCCCAGTGCTGCATCGAGCGCACGGCGGCGCTCGGCCGGCTCGGGAAAGACCTTGCGCAAGGCACCGCGCGCCTCGGACAAGCCCTGCGCCAGCTTGCCCAGCGACGGCGGCAACAAGGCCTCAAGCCGCAAGCGCAGATGTTTGGCCAGCCCTGCCGAGGCCCCCGAAGTGCCGACAGCGATCAGCACTGGATCGCGCTCAAGCAGGCTCGGGGTGGTAAAATCGCACCAGTCGGGCTTGTCCACCACATTGACCAGCAGCCCCGTCCCGCGCAGCCGCAGGGCATCGGCCTCGCAGCGCGCCTCATCGTCGTGCGCGACAAAGGCCAGCCGTGCGCCCTCGTCGATCCCGCGCTGGATCTCGGCGACAACTTTGCCGCCAGCACGCTCCACCAGCCGCGCCTTGGCCGAGGCGGCCTCGCCCTCGCCCAGCACGATCACCGGCTGACCGGCAATACGGTGGAAGAGCGGGAGCGAGCGCACCAGCGGTCCTAGCGCTTCAGGAAATCGGGCACGCGCTCGGCGGCGGTGATCGCTTCGGGCAGGATGCGGTCGGCCACCACGGCAAACTCCTCGCCGTCGACCATCACCTCAGCCACGAAGCCGCGCGAATTGTAGGAACTCGCCATGGTCGCGCCATAAGCTCCAGCGGTGCGGAATACGGCAAGATCACCCGGCCCCACCGCGTCGATCTCGCGACCGGTGGCGAAGGTGTCGCCAGTCTCGCAGATCGGGCCGACGATGTTCGCCACCATCCGCGCGCCGCTGGGCCGCACAGCGTCGAAATCGTGCCACGCGCCATATAGCGAGGGACGCGCCAGATCGTTCATCGCCGCATCGACGATCACGAACGGATCGCGGTTGGCATTGCGCTTCACGCGGATGACCCGGGTGAGCAGTACCCCGGCATTGCCCGCGATCACGCGGCCCGGCTCGAACATCAGCGTAGCGTCCCAGCCCTTGGTGACGCGGGCTACCATCGCCCCATAATCAGCCGGGCTCGGATAAACTTCGCCCTTCTTGTAGGGCACGCCGAGCCCGCCACCGAGGTCCATGTGGGTGACGCTCTCGCCGCCCGCGCGAATGTCGCTAAGCAGCTCTCCCAGCCGCAGGAAGGCCGCTTCAAGCGGAGCCAGTTCCGACAGCTGGCTCCCGATGTGGACTGCAAGGCCGCGCATCTCCAATCCCGGCAAGGCCGCAAGGCGTGCGTAGATTTCGCCTGCACGGTCGATCGGCACGCCGAACTTGTTGTCCTTCTTGCCGGTCGAGATCTTCTCGTGAGTTCCGGCGTCGATATCGGGGTTCACCCGCAGCGCGCAGGGAGCCTTGAGCCCCTTCTCCGCCGCGATCTGCGCCAGTTCGACGCCCTCTTCCTCGCTCTCGATATTGAACTGGCCGATCCGCTCGTCGAGCCCTGCGGCCAGTTCGCGCGCGGTTTTGCCGACGCCCGAGAACACGATGTCCGCCGCCGGAATCCCTGCCGCGATGGCGCGCGCCATCTCACCGCCCGAGACGACGTCGGCGCCATAGCCTTCGCGGCCAAGCAGGCTCAGCACGGCAAGGTTCGGGTTCGACTTCACTGCAAAGGCAATGTGCGGCTTGCGCTGAAGCCCCGAAAGCCCCTCGCGGAACACCCGCGCATGGCGCTCGAACGTGGCGCGCGAATAGACATAGACGGGCGTGCCCACTTCGTCCGCGATGCGGGCGAGCGGAACGTCCTCGGCGAACATCTCGCCGTTACGAAACTGAAAATGATCCAATGTATCTTACCCTTCGGGTGGGAGGTCGAACGGATCGTCCTCCCGTTCTTCGGATTCGCTGCGCAGTTCCACGCTGCGCTCGGGCACAGCTTGCGGATCTACTGCCAGCAACTGACTGGAGGTGAGCGGCTCGCTCACACCATAAGGCGCGGGCGGCAAGGCACGGCCGGGCGCGGGCTCAAGCTCGTTGCGCTGGCCGCAAGCCGCAAGCGCAAGCGAACCGGCAAGGAGGAGTGCAACGCGTCTCACGCGCCCATCCCCAATGCCAATCGCGCCTCGACCACCCGTTTTCGCACCTCGACCGGCGCGGTGCCGCCGTGCGAGCAGCGCGCGGCCACCGATGCCTCGACCGAGAGCGCCTTGTAGACGCGCTCGTCCACCCGGCCATCGATGGCCTGCAATTCGTCGAGCGACAGCTCGTCAAGCGCGCAGCCCTTGCTTTCGGCAAGCTTCACGGCCGCGCCGGT
The DNA here is from genome assembly GCA_027311945.1 of Erythrobacter sp. Taxonomy (GTDB): domain Bacteria; phylum Pseudomonadota; class Alphaproteobacteria; order Sphingomonadales; family Sphingomonadaceae; genus Alteraurantiacibacter. The sequence goes on along the minus strand of DAICXZ010000030.1, from coordinate 182,518 downwards.
GATGTGATGCGCCTCGCGGAACGGAATGTCCGCCTCGCGCACCAGCCAGTCGGCCAGATCGGTGGCCGTGGCATAACCCAGCTCGGCCGCCTGCCGCATCCGCTCGGTCTTGAAGGTGCTGTCGGCGATCATGCCGACCATCGCCGCGATCGACAGGCGCAACAGGCCATGCGCCTCGAACACCGGCGGCTTGTCGTCCTGCATGTCCTTCGAATAGGCGAGCGGCAGGCCCTTCATCGTCACCATCAACGAGGTGAAGCAACCCATGATGCGGCCCGCGTGCCCGCGCACCAGCTCGGCAGCGTCGGGGTTCTTCTTCTGCGGCATGATCGAGGAGCCGGTCGAAAGACTATCCGCCATGCGCACGAAGCCGAAGGGCTGGCTGGCCCAGATCACGAATTCCTCCGCCAGCCGCGACAGGTGCAGGCTGCACTGGGTGGCAGCGGAGAGATAGTCGAGCGCGAAGTCGCGGTCGGAGACGGCATCGAGGCTGTTGTCGGTGGGGCTATCGAAGCCGAGCGCCTGCGCGGTCATGTCGCGGTCGATCGGGAAACCTGTGCCTGCGAGCGCCGCGCTGCCGAGCGGCGATCGATTGAGACGCACACGCGCATCCTCAAAGCGCGATACGTCACGGCTGGCCATCTCGTAGTAAGCCATGAGGTGATGGCCGAGCGTGACCGGCTGCGCGGTCTGCAGGTGGGTAAAGCCGGGCATGATCGATTCCGCGTGGTTCCCCGCCTGCTCGACCAGTGCGCGGCGCAGGGCATCGAGCCCGGCCAGCGTCTCGTCGATGGCATCGCGAACCCAGAGGCGGAAGTCGGTCGCCACCTGATCGTTGCGGCTGCGCGCAGTGTGGAGGCGGCCTGCCACCGGGCCGATCAGCTCGGCAAGGCGGCTCTCCGTCGTCATGTGGATGTCTTCGAGGTCCCAGTTTTCGGGGACGCCGTTCGCTTCGTATTCGCCTGCAACCTTGTCGAGCCCGCCCAGGATCGTCTCGGTATCGGCGGCAGAAACGATATTCCGTGCACCAAGCATGGTGACATGAGCCTTGCTTGCGGCAATATCCTGTCGCCAAAGGGCTTTATCGAACGGAATCGAGGCATTGATTTCGCGCATGATCGCCGAAGGGCCTTCGGCGAACCGTCCGCCCCACATGGCGTTGGAGGAACTATCCTTGGTCAAACTGCGAAAATCCCCGGAGTTGCTGGTTGTTTGCCTCGCGGCGCTGCTGGCCGGGTGCGATACCGGCGCAGAGCCGGACACGCAAGCTGCGAGCACCGAAGCGCAGAACAGTACCCTCACCGGCACGCTCGACCGCTCTCTGGCGGGCGACGGGGTGCCCGAAGTGGTGGTGCGGCAGCCCGATGGCACCGAACTGGCGCTGAACGAGATGGACGGGCAACCCTTCCTCCTCAACCTCTGGGCGACATGGTGCGCGCCCTGCGTGGTCGAAATGCCGCTGCTTGATGACATGGCGGACGAGCTGAGCGGCAAGGTGCGGGTGGTGACGGTGAGCGAAGACCTGCGCGGTGCCGACGCGGTGAAGCCGTTCTTCGCCGAGCACGATTTCGCTGCGCTCGAACCGTGGATGGACCCCGACAACGCGCTCGCCTTTGCCTATGGCGGGGGCGCGGTGCTGCCGCTCACCATCCTTTACGATGGCGAGGGCAAGGAAGTCTGGCGGGTGATCGGCGCCTATGACTGGTCCAGCGCCGAAGCGCGCGAAGCGGTGCTGGAAGCGGCCAGCTGACATGAGGGCCAGTCGCATTAATCGCAGCATCGGCAAGTCCCCTCTTTTCAGCCGCCAAACCTTCCGCTAAGCGGCGCTGCTCTATGAGGCTTATGGCCTCTGGGGCGGTTAGCTCAGTTGGTAGAGCATCTCGTTTACACCGAGAGGGTCGGCGGTTCGAGCCCGTCACCGCCCACCATATTCCTATCCAGCAATGTCCAAATCCGTCTTTACAACGGCAGGAAAACCGCCGTATCTTGCCTTTCATTGGCCAATAGCGTCCAAGCTTGTTCGCTGGAAGCCACTCCGGATTGGGGGCCTGATTGGGGCCTTCTCGAATCCGGGGCTTTTGAAAGGCCCCCAGAATGGCGCTTACGGACACAGGGATCAGGAAGGCCAAAGGTCGCGAGAAGGAGTATAAGCTAGCCGATAACGGCGGGCTCTACCTTCTCGTCACCCCGGCTGGTGGACGGCTCTGGCGTCTCAAGTATCGTGTCGATGGCCGCGAAAAGAAGCTGGCGATCGGCAGCTATCCCGAGATCAGCCTGGCGGATGCCCGCAAGCGGCGCGATGAAGCACGCGAACTGATCGCCGCTGGCGTTGATCCCTCCCGCGAGAAGCAGCAAGCGAAGCATCGAGCCAAGGTGACTGCGGCCAATACCTTTGGCGAGATTGCGCGAGAGTTCATCGATAAGCGCCGACGCGAAGGGCTCTCCACCTCCACCGCCGACAAGAGCGAGTATTACATCTCGCGCATGGGACCGGCGGTTGCCCGCCTGCCAATATCCGAGATCACTGCACCCGACCTTTTGGCCGTGCTTCGCCGCATCGAGGCCAAGGGGAATTACGAGACGGCGCGGCGGGTGCTTCAACTGGCCGGGCGTATCTTCCGCTATGCCGTGGCAACCGCGCGACTGCCATCGGACCCCAGCCGCGATCTGCGCGGCGCGCTCACTGCTCCCCAGCCGAAGCATTACGGGGCGATCATCGAGCCCAAGCGCGCGGGGGAACTACTGCGCGCGATCGACGGCTATGAGGGGCAGGCAATCACCAAGATCGCCATGCAGTTGTCGGCTAACGTGTTCGTCCGGCCCGGCGAACTGCGTCATGCGGAGTGGGGCGAAATCGATCTGGACGGGGGCCTGTGGATCATCCCAGCCGAGAAAATGAAGATGCGTCGGCCGCATCAGGTGCCGCTGTCCCGTCAGTCCGTCGAACTGCTGAAGCAGGTCCAGGAGATCACCGGCCCAATCGGCTACGTTTTCCCCTCGATCCGAACACGCACGCGGCCAATGAGCGAGAACACGATTAACGCAGGGCTGCGGCGGCTGGGATTCGGCGGCGACGAAATGACCGCGCACGGCTTTCGGGCGATGGCATCGACGCTGTTGAACGAAAGCGGCAGGTGGAACCCTGATGCTATCGAGCGCGCTCTGGCCCACGGCGATGAGGACCGCGTGCGCGCGGCCTACCATCGCGGCGCGCATTGGAAGGAGCGCGTCGAGATGGCCCAATGGTGGAGCGATTACCTCGACCAACTTCGCAAGGGCGCCGACATTGTGCCGTTTCCCGAAAGGGAGGCGGGCTAAAGTTTCACCGGGCGCGGTGCCCGATGGAAGCGGGCCAGCCGGAAGCTCGTACCTTCCCGGCTGGCCCTCACCATCAACCGACTTAACAGGAGTCGAATCTATGGCTGAGAATGCACTACGGGCGATTGCAACGCCCGTCACTATCCACCCGAAAATCGCTCGCATCATGAGCGGATTCAGGCGCGATGAGTTGAGCGCGTTCATCGCGGTCGGCATCGAGCTGGTTGACGCAATGGATGGTGACCCGGACATCGAGCCGAATGGCGACGAGGAGGATGGCACCTTCGCCGAGGACGAAGGCGCCGCCAAGTTCGCGACCATGCGCAGCGGGCCCGGCTGCATAGAGGCCGATCCCGACCGCGGTGCCGACGATGTTGGCGATTGCAGCGATGCCGAGGACGATTTTTGGCTATCGCCGGCCGCCCTGTTTCACGGATCGAAAGGGCCAGGTTGCCTAGCCTCGGATGACGACCGTCCTGACGGTAGCGGGCTTTGCGGTCGCTATGGGATCGATCAGACCAAGGAGCCGACTGGAATCTAGCTGCTCGACTGGCCTTCCCGGCCGAATTTGAGCATACCGATTTGCGGGGATAGGCCGGCCAGCCGACAAGCACGATTCCCACGTGCTTCCCCGCATCCATTTTGGGAACCGCTTGGGAGGCGGGTGTGGAATATACCGAAGATGGAAAGCCGAAAGGCTTTGATCCTGAACACGACATTTCGCTTTCGCAAGCAGTCGATGTGGTGATGCACATGCATCCTTCAGCCAAGCCACTCACGGTCAGAAAGTTCCTTATCGGCATCGCTGTCCACGACAACGAAAGTGGCATTTGTGGTTATGCTGCGCGCTTCGAAGAATCCTACGTCCGCATTGATCGACCGGACACTTCACCGTTTCGCGCGCCGCCGGACGTCTTCGTCGCAATTCCTTCTGACTTCTGGCGCATCGGCATGGCGATCAACAATGATGCAAGGAGCAGTTTCGAAGCCAACAATCTTGGCCATATCACCGAAGTGACCGCGAGCGAGCTACCATATCGGATGCGCGACAAGGCCTATGGCGACTTGCAAAATGAAAGGGTCAATCTGACGCAGTTCGCATGGGGAGTGCATTTCCCAAAGAACAGTTTGATGGCGCTCGCCGAAGATCCACAATGGCAAGCATGGGGCGATGTTGCGTTAGCCCTACAAAATCGAGGCAGACGCGGGCGGCCACCTGCATGGAAATGGGATGAGGTGAAAGCTGCCCTCACAATAGAAGCTGCGCAAAACCCTGAAATCCTAAATGGCGGAGCTGGCCCAATCGTTCAGTTCATTAACTATGAGATGCGCCAGCGACACTACGAACAGATTCCCGATCGTAAGGATGTTGATGCATTCGTGCGTCACTTCTCATGGCTTTGGGCCGAGGACGAACCACCTCCCTAAGACGTCGCCTCTGCAACTCCAATCTTTTCCCCCAAGACACGTTTGCTAGTAACGCCGAAGTATCCGCACCCGTTCAACAGCAAACGAGGTGCGCCAATGCCGTCCCGAAATTTCGACCCGCCGAAGATTGCCTACAGCATCCGCGAGGCCGTGCAGGCCACCAGCCTGTCGAGAGGCACAATCTACAACCACATCGCCGCTGGCCGTCTCACTGCCCATAAGATCGGCGGTCGCACACTGATCCCAGCCGACGCTCTGCACGCGCTGATCACGGGCGAGGCAGCGTGATGGCCTGCAAAGCATCCCCTGAAGTGCTCCGGCTTCGAGAGGCGGTGATAGAAGCGGCCCGCCAAGGTCTTAGGTCAACGCGCCGCAACTTTCGCAACCCGGAATACGTAAAAGACCCGAACTACGACATGCTCATGCGCGTGGTCGGCCCCTGTCGCGCGATGGCCGAGCAGGTCGAGCGCGGTGAGATCGTCGTCGAGACGGCCATGAAGGGCTTTCTCGACGAAGAAGCGCGGCTTAGCGGCGTGCGCCATTCGGCATTCCGAGCACTACTGCCGCCAAGCTGGGAAGCGCTGCCAACCTCGTCACAGCTGGTCCATTTCGAGAAGGCATTCGCAAAGGTCGATCGTGATCCGGCCGCGATGGAACCGGGCGAGCGCTACGAGATGGAATGTTGGCTCACGGAGGTCTGCGAAGCCTTCGGTGGCGAACAGGACGGCTACCGCGCCCAACGTCTCCTCGAAGAGATGGATGGCTGACATGCGCACCACCCTCAGTCACGGCCCGACAGGCCCCTTCATCGACGCGTTCCGCCGCGAGTCCGAACAGGTGAGCGGCAACGCATTGCCACCGTCTTCGCTCACAGCGCATCGCAGGGCCGCGAGCGCATGGCCGCCAAGCTGCTCGCCACTGAGGGGCTCGGCGCGGGCGAGATTGTCTCGATGCTCGCGAAGATGGGCACCGATGGCGAGCGCGAGCGCGAGGCCAAAGCCAGCCGTCAGACGGACGCAGGAGCCGTGTGGGATCGCGCGCTCGCCAATATGAAAGGAAACTGAGATGGACATCTACGCTCAAACGGCCGCCGCCTTCTCTTCGCTCGACTTCAGCGACGAGAACGCGCGCCTGGCCGAGATCAAGACCCGGCTCGATGATACGACGCGGGCGATAGAGGCCGGCGAATCGCGGATGCAGGAAATCCACCGAACCATTGCCGAGGCTCGCGGGCCGGATGGTGACGCGGTGGCCGATGCCCTGCTCGCACACGGCGATGCAGCACTGGCGGCGAGCGCCTCCAGAACCGGCGAGCAGCTCAAGGAGGAAAAGGCTTCGCTCATCGAAGGCCTGCGCAGGCTGCGGCACCGCGCCGAGGACTTGCGGGCCGAACGGGATACGATCCAACTTGAGGCGAGGGGCAAAGCAGCGGTGGTTGCAAAGCCTCTGGTCGAGCACCTCATGGCCGAGCAGCTGAAAACAGCCCAGAGTGTCATGAGCGCCTATGCTGCCCTCAGCGGCCTCACTATGGCAACGGGCGGTTTCCAGAGCGAGCGAAGCCTCCTGCACGAAGCGATTAGCGGCCTGCATGGCCGTGATGGGTTACTCGGTTACGTTCGCGCTGCCGAAGTGCCCGAAGAGCTTCGAGAGGTCATCGACGCGCTGGATGGCAAGGGCGAGGCCTTCCAGCCGGCCAAACTCGGGGAAATTCCGCTCTACTAGCGAGCACAGACAGAGCGGGGTTTATTCGGTCCCCCGCGCTGGAAGGGGTGAGGCTTTCCTTGGCCTCACCCCTTTTTCGTGCCCGCCTTCCGAGAGGGTAACTTCTAACTGAACCCATGCTCAGGGGCGGGATCAGTTGGAAAAAATGCGGTCCAGAAGCGCTTACCTCCCGCCGAATCCGCAGGGAGGACCCGCGATTTCCTTCGGCTCAGGGGGCAAGCTCTGACGCTAACCCTGGCAATCGGAACGCCGAGAGGGAGAGCGATATTCCGCCGTCTACCGCGCCCAAGCCGATGCGCTCGAGATCGAGAGCATGGCGAAGCGGCGGCTTGCGGTTGAATATGACGCGGCTCAGGAACGGGGCGAGATTGGGCAGCGAACTGGTCGCCCGAAAGACGTTCCCAACGAGAACGACTTTATTCCAACCACCGCCGACGCAGGTCTCACCCGCAAGCAAATCCACGAAGCCCGCCAACTGCGCGATGCCGAAGTATCCGACCCCGGCGTCACGTGCCGCGCCGAGCCTGCAACCTAGATGAGGGTGGCAGCTGCTCCGACAATCATCAGCGTTGAAACACCGATGGCCAAGATGACGACCGCACAAGAGCCCTGAGGAACTGCATCGGCTGGCCCGCCTGCAAATCTCACCATCTCTCGGATCACATTGTTCGCCTTGGCATTGGCTTCGTCGAACAGGTTCATTGCTACAACCTGGCCGCCCTGCACGTTCTGCTTGCCATGGCCCGTCACCTTGTAGCGATAGGGGGCAACTTCGTTCCAGCTGATCGTGCCGGAGACACCAGACCAAGAGCCCATGGTGACGCCAGTCGTGAATGTCGCCGTTCCCGCCGACGCATCCACGTTGTCGACACGGTAATTCGCACTGGTGATCGCGCGCTTTGCCAGTTCGGCAATCATGGCTGAGGTGCCAACGAAGTGGCCGTCCTCAAATGAGAGAGCTTCCGGTGCGCGCACGGCAGTTGCTGCGTCAACCGGCGCGCCACAACTAGGGCACGTAGCTGCCTTGTCGGAAACCTCGCGCCCGCACTCCCCGCATCGAATCATCGCCATCGTTTCGTCCCCCAATCAGTTCTTCATTTATGCGATTGAATGATCGGCAAATCCACGAATTTGCGTAGCCGTGGGTATCTGTGGCCAAGCGCGGCAGCACACGTAAGCCCGGAGAATCTATCGACGCGCCACCGCTTACCTCAGCGCAGGCGGAGAATTTGGGGGCCTGATTGGGGGCCTCTCGAAATTCATATCGCCATGGATCGCCTAAAAACAGCCAATTGTGGGCACTTATGTGAGCCCGTCACCGACCAGTTTTGACGTGAACGGCACAAAAGCCCCTCCCCGATCACACCATTTGCGCCGCAGCCTGGCCCAGTTCCTGGAAATAGCGCGCCATCGCGTCGGACGATTTCTCGGTCAGCTGGATGAAGGCGCGGCGGCGGTCAGCATCGTCCTCGATCCGCTCCAGCAATCCGGCCTCGGTCATCTGCGAAATCCACCTGAGCGCCGTGGTAGGCGGCACACCCGAGGCGATGCACAGCGAAGTGACCGACACCCGCACATGTTCCGCCCTCGCGGCGGTGAGATCAAGCAGCATGTCCCACGCGGGATCGGCGAACAGGTCGCCATCGAAGAACCGTGCACGCAGCTGCCGCTGCTGGATGATCCGCCGCACCAGCCGCGGATCTGGCAGCGGCGCACGCGTGGTACGCACCAGCCCCTCGCCATTGCGGGCGCGCGAGGGTTCCGCCGGTTCGAACCGGAATATGCTGTCGCTGGATCGCTTTGCAACATGGTCAGGCGTCAGCTGATCGAGCCGCTCGGCAATATGCGTGACCTGCTCTGTGATCCGCACCAGATTGTGCCGATCCTCTTCCGACAGCTCGCGAACGCGCAGCCCCGACAGTTCCGCCAGCATCCGGCCCAGCGCAATCACCCGATCGGCGCGGCGCGGGTTGACGAGGATCTGCGGATCGCTCGCCGAGCAGCAACCGTAAACCGCATCGAGCGCATCGACCGTGGTCGCCACGATCAGCCGCGCCCCCGTCTGCGCCGCCCGTTCATCGAGCCGACTGAGCGCCGCATAGCCCGCCCCGTCCAGATCGGGGCAATCGAGAAACACCAGTTCGCCCAGGGGCCGCTCGTCAAGTTCGAGCAGCTCCGCCAGGACGCCGCAATCGCGCACGCCAAATCCCGCAATCTCCGCATCCTCGCGCAGTTCGTCGCGAAACTGCGCCCGGTCCGAGAAAACCGACAGCGCCAGCTTCATACCGGCGCTGTCAGCGGCCATTTCATAGGTAAAATCGATTAAGGCAGCTTGACCCATGTTTTCGCACTCCCCGAAGTGAGTGCGAACACAATGAGAACAAAACGGGATCTTGTCAAGAATACGTTAAGCATATACCCCGAGGCCAAGGCTCAGTCGGCGAACGGATCGCGCACCAGAATCGTGTCCTCGCGCTCGGGGCTGGTCGAAACGCTCGCCACCGGGCACTCGATCAGCTCCTCGATCCGGCGGATATACTTGATCGCCTGTGCGGGAAGATCGGCCCAGCTGCGCGCGCCCACGGTGGTGCCTTCCCAGCCGTCGATCTCCTCGTAGACCGGCTCCAGCCGCGCCTGCTCCTGCGCATTGGCGGGCAAGTAGTCGATCTTCTCGCCATCGAGCATGTAGCCGGTGCAAATCTTGATCGTCTCGAACCCGTCGAGCACGTCGATCTTCGTCAGCGCAATGCCGGTGACGCCCGAGATGGCGCAGGTCTGCTTCACCAGCGCGGCATCGAACCAGCCGCAGCGGCGCTTGCGCGCGGTGACGGTGCCGAACTCGTGGCCGCGTTCGCCCAGCCGCTGCCCGGTCTCGTCTTCCAGCTCGGTCGGGAACGGGCCGGAGCCCACGCGCGTGGTGTAAGCCTTGACGATCCCGAGCACGAAGCCCGCCGCGCCCGGCCCCATGCCCGAGCCGCTGGCGACCGTGCCCGAAACGGTGTTCGAGCTGGTCACGAAGGGATAGGTGCCGTGATCGACATCGAGCAACACGCCCTGCGCGCCCTCGAACAGGATCTTCGCGCCCGCCTTCTTCACCTCGTTCAGCCGCTTCCACACCGGCTGCGCATATTGCAGCACGAAGGGCGCGATCTCGCGCAGCTTGGCCAGCAGATCGGCCCGGTCGATCGGCGGTTCGCCAAACCCGGCGCGCAGCGCGTCGTGATGCGCGCACAGGCGGTCGAGCTGCGGTTCGAGTTCGTCGAGGTGCGACAGGTCGCACACGCGGATCGCGCGGCGGCCGACCTTGTCTTCATAGGCCGGGCCGATGCCGCGACCGGTGGTGCCGATCTTGCCCTTGCCCGCCGCAGCCTCGCGCATCACGTCAAGCTCGCCGTGGACGGGCAGGATCAGCGGGCAGTTATCAGCGATGCCGAAATTATCGGGCGTGATCGCAACGCCCTGCCCTTCCAGCCGCTCGATCTCGCTCTTCAACGCCCACGGATCGAGCACCACGCCGTTGCCGACGAGGCTAAGCGTGCCGGTGACGATGCCCGAAGGCAGCAGCGAGAGCTTGTAGACCTTCTCGCCCACCACCAGCGTGTGGCCAGCATTGTGGCCGCCCTGGAAGCGCACCACCACATCGGCGCGGGTGGCCAGCCAGTCGACAATCTTGCCTTTGCCTTCGTCGCCCCACTGGGCGCCAATCACGGTTACGTTAGGCATGGATAGAGTCCTCCACCCTGCCAGGGAAATCCGGGACGCCCTTCGACAGGACTCGGCGAACGGATTGGACCAGAAGGGAGCACGGCTCCCCGAATGCGGGGGCGTCTTTAGCCGGGCCATTTGCCAAGTCAACCGATGTCAGCGAACTTGACAAAGTTGACAGTCCACCAGCGCGCAATATCAGGGTATTCATGTTATTTATCAATTGTTTGATCCAGTTTTATAAACTTGACACTTAACGCGGTTTCGGCGCGCGCGCATCCGGACGGCGGGCCATGTGAGCTTAGGGCAGCCATGCACCGATAGCCACCCTGTAGGAAAGTGCACGGTTCACCGAACGGCAACCATCGCGAATGCATCATGCGTGGACCAGCCGGAGTCATTGCCATGCACCGCATTGTCCTTGCCTTTCTTGCCGCCTTCAGTCTGGTTCTTTCTGCCGCATCCCCCGCGCTCGGCCAGCGCCGTGGCGAGGCGCAATACGACCTTTCGTTCGGCGCCGACCCGTTGCAGCGGCTCGACTACTGGCCCGGCAGCGATGCTAAGGCCCCGCTGGTTGTGTTCGTGCACGGCGGCGGATGGAAGCGCGGCGACAAGACCATGATGCGCGGCTCGGACAAGCTCTCGGCCTGGCAGGCGGCGGGCTATGCCGTCGCCTCGGTGAACTACCGGCTGGTGCCTGCGGCCACGGTCGAACAAGAGGCTGCCGACGTGGCAAGCGCGGTCGCCTGGCTTAAGGAGAATGCCGCCCGGCTCGGCTTCGATGGCGAGCGGATCGCGCTGGTGGGCCATAGCGCAGGCGCGCACCTCGTCGCGCTGGTTGGCACCGATCCGGCCTATTTCCGGGCTGCGGGCCTCTCGATGGACGATGTCGCGGGCGTGGTCACGCTCGATGGTGCGGCCTATAACGTGCCTGACCAGATGGGTGAGAATGCCCGCCTCATGGGCGATACCTACGAAGAGGCCTTTGGCACCGATCCGGCACGCCAGCGCAGCCTCTCCCCCACCCTTCACGCAGGCACACCCAATGCGCCGGAGTTCCTCATCCTCCATGTCCAGCGCGACGACGGGCGGCGGCAATCGCGCGAGTTGGCCGCTGCCCTCACCCGCGCCGGTACGCCCGCCACCGTGCAGGAGTTCCGCGGGCGAGGCTTGCGCGGACATATGCAGATCAATCGCAAGCTTGGGGAAGCAGGCTATCCGGCGACGCCGGTGGTGGCAGCCTTCCTTGCGCGCATTTTCGCAAGTTAGGTCTTGCCAGCACCAAGGCGTGCAGGCAGCGAGCCTGCGATGCCGAGCCTGCGCACCATCGCCAATGTCCTGCTGGGCTACGGCCGCAGGGCGGAAGACCGTTCCGGCCCGCGCTTTCGCCGGCCGAGCGTGACGCTGGCCTATGGCGAACACCCGTTGCAGGCGCTCGATGTCTACAATGCGGCGGACAGCCCGCGCCCGCTGCTGGTATTCGTGCACGGCGGAGCCTGGCAGTTCGGCGACAAGACCCGGCGGTTGAAAGACGCCAAGGTCCCCTTCGCGCATGACCATGGCTGGCACTTCGCCGCGCTCAATTTCCGCATGGTGCCCGAGGTGGCGCTGCGGACGATGGCCGAGGACGTGGCGGCGGGGCTGGCACTGCTGTTCAAGCAGTCCGATGAGCTCTCGCTCGACCGTCGCAAGGTCGTTTTGATCGGCCATTCCTCGGGCGCGCACCTGGCCGCGCTGGTGGCGAGCGATCCGAACCTGCTGGGCGCCCATGGCCTTGCGACGGGCGATCTGGCGGGCGTGATCGCCATCGACGGCGCGGCCTATGATCCGAGCAAACCGAGCACCGGTTCTGACCTGCTCAGGAAGCGGCTGATCGATCCGGCCTTTACTCGGGCGGACCTTGCCGCGCTGTCACCCGTCGCGCAGCTGGAGGCGAATGGCGCGGATGCCCCGCCCTTCCTGATCCTGCACACCACGAGCGGCTTTTCCGGCGCGCAGGCGCAGCTGCTGGAACAAGCGCTGAAAAACGCAGGTGGCCAGGTTACGCGCCACGCCTTTCCCGGCACCAGCCCGCTCGCGCATATGCGGCTGAGCCGTTGGTTCGGGCGCGCAGGCTTCGGCCCGACCGAAGTCGCGCGCAGCTGGATCAAGGAAATCCTCCGCGATTAGAGCGGCTTGACCTCGCCACCTTCAAGCCGGTGCGAACAGCCCAGCGCGGCGGCATCGTCCGCATCGGACAGCGCAGCCAGTGTCCGCCTGCCCTCTGCGCGCAGCTTGGCGGCTGTGTCGGCGTCATGGCCAAGCGGCAGGAACACCTTCTCGCCAATGCTCTCGCCTGCCTTCACCGCGTCGACCAGCTCTTCGGGATAGAGCGAGAACCCGGTCGCGACTTCGCCGCTGCCGCCGATGCGGTAGGTGCCGCCCCGGCCCAGCTCGCCGCGCACGCCCTGCGCATACAGCGTGAAGCCGAACCAGCTCTGATATTCGAAGCCGTGCCGCTCGGTCGGATCGAGCGTGAGGCGCGCGCGCCCTTCGACCCGCGCAGCGATCTGCGAAATCGCCTCGATCCGGCTGTCGAGCACGCCATCCTTGTTCAGCGCCTCAAGCCCGGCCAGCGCCTCGGGCAGCGCACCGGTGGCAAACAGCAGCGGCAGATAGGCCTTGCCGCCCGCTTCGGTGAGCGCGCCCGCGTCCTTCATATCCAGCTCGCGGCGCACCGCCTCGCGGTCGGCCAGCGGCAGCGGACCGTCGGCCAGCACGTCGACCAGATCGGGCATGGTGAAATCGACCGAAATGCCGGTGGCCCCGGCAGCTTCGAGCGCGGCAATCGCCAGTTCGACGATCTCGCTCGCGGCGGCGACCGAATCGGTGCCGATCAGCTCGGCCCCCAGTTGCAGGTTCTCGCGGCGCGGTTCGAGCGCGGTTCCAGCGATCTTAACCACCTGCCCGGCATAGGCGAGCCGCAGCGGGCGCGGCGCCTCGACCAGCGAGGTGGCGGCGATGCGCCCGACCTGCACCGTCATGTCGCTGCGCAAGGCCAGCGTGCGCAGGCTCTTGGGATCGACGAAGCGGAACATGTGGTTGCGGCTCACGCCGTCCATCCGCGCTGCGAGCGAGCGTTCGAACTCGATCAGCGGCGGGCGCACGCGGTCATAGCCGTGCGCGATCAGGGTATCGAGGATGGACCGTTCGATCCGCGTGGCCGCAGCGGCGCTCTGGATCAGGCGGTCTTCAAGGCCTTCGGGCAGGAGGTCGGTGGTGCGATCGGTCATTATATTGTGCTGATCCCCGTTAATTCCGCTCGTGCTGAGCTTGTCGAAGCACTGCCCTCCCTTTGGCAACCTCAGTCGCAGAAAGAAAGGGCGAGCCTTCGACAAGCTCAGGCTGAGCGGGTTCTGGTTAGGGGAACCGGGCTTAGAAGCTGAGGGCCTTCACCAGCTTCACGCCCTGCAGCTTCTCGGCCGCAGTGATCACTTCGGCCGGGATCGGAGCATCGACGCTCAGCAACACGACAGCCTCGCCGCCGGTCTCGCGGCGGCCGAGGTGGAAGGTGCCGATGTTGATGCCATGCTCGCCCATCAGCGAGCCGACACGGCCGATGAAGCCCGGCGCATCCTCGTTGACGACATAGAGCATGTGGCCATCAAGATCGGCCTCGATGCCGATGCCGAAAATCTCCACCAGACGCGCGGCCTTATCGGCGAACAGCGTGCCCGCCACCGAGCGAGGCCCGGCGCTGGTCGCCACGGTGACGCGCAGCAGCGTGTTGTAGACGCCCTCGCCCTCGTAGCGGACCGAACGGACCTGAAGACCGCGCTCCTTCGCGAGGTAAGGCGCGTTGACCATGTTCACCGTGTCGGAATAGCGGCGCATGAAGCCCGCCAGCACCGCGCCCTCGATCGGCTTGCCGTTGAGTTCGGCAGCAGCGCCCGAACGCTCGATGCTGATTTCGGTGAGGTTGCCGTGGGCGAGCTGGCTGACCAGCGAGCCCAGCTTCTCGGCCAGCGCCATATAGGGGCGCAGCTTCGGGGCTTCCTCGGCGCTCAGCGATGGCATGTTGAGCGCGTTGGTGACGCCGCCGTTGACCAGATAGTCGGCCATCTGCTCGGCCACCTGCAGTGCCACGTTGACCTGCGCTTCGGTGGTCGAGGCGCCGAGATGCGGTGTGCAGATGAAGTTCGGGGTGCCGAACAGCGGGTGCTCCTTGGCGGGTTCGCTGGCGAACACGTCAAGCGCGGCACCGGCGACGTGGCCGCTGTCGAGCATATCCTTCAGCGCCGCTTCGTCGATCAGGCCGCCGCGCGCGCAGTTCACGATCCGCACGCCCTTCTTGCACTGCTCCAGCCGCTCGCGGTTGAGGATGTTGCGGGTCTCGTCGGTGAGCGGGGTGTGCAGCGTGATGAAGTCGGCCTTCTCCAGCAGCGTGCCCAGATCAGCCTTCTCGACGCCCATCTCGATGGCGCGTTCGGGCGTCAGGAACGGGTCGTAGGCGACGACCTTCATCTTCAGGCCCAGCGCGCGGCTGGCGACGATCGAGCCGATGTTGCCCGCGCCGATCAGGCCGAGCGTCTTGCCGGTCAGCTCGACGCCCATGAAGTCGTTCTTCGGCCATTCGCCAGCCTGGGTGCGCTCGTTAGCCGCCGGGATCTGGCGCGCCACGGCGAACATCAGCGCAATGGCGTGTTCGGCGGTGGTGATCGAGTTGCCGAACGGGGTGTTCATCACCACCACGCCCTGCGCCGAAGCGGCCGGAATATCGACGTTGTCGACACCGATGCCGGCGCGGCCGATCACCTTCAGGTTGGGCGCGGCGGCAAGGATTTCCGGCGTCACCTTGGTCGAGCTGCGGATGGCGAGGCCATCGTACTGGCCGATGATGGCCTTCAGCTCTTCAGGCGTCTTGCCGGTGATGACATCGACGTCGCAGCCGCGCTCTTCGAAAATCTTGGCGGCGTTGGGGTCCATCTTGTCGGAAATAAGGACTTTGGGCTTGGTCATGGGGAATTCCTTGAAACTGGAAATCGACCGTTCGCCCTGAGCTTGTCGAAGGGCTGTCCTTGTTTTCCAGCGCTAGGCCGGAAGGTCAAAACAGTCCTTCGACAAGCTCAGGACGAACGGGATCAGGAGAATTGTGCTGGAGGCAACCTTTAGAGGTTGCCGGCCTTGAGCTCTTCGTAAGCCCACTCGATCCACGGCAGCAGGCGCGCGATGTCTTCGCTCTCGAGCGATCCACCACACCAGATCCTGAGGCCCGGAGGCGCATCGCGGTATCCATTGAAGTCGAAGCCGACCTCAAGCTCTTCGAGCTTCTTGGCGATCTTGCCGGGAACGGCGGCCTTGTCCTCGTCGGAGAGGCTGTCGATCCACTCGCCCTGGAACACCATGCACACGCCGGTGTTGGTCTGCTGCGCCGGGTCGGCAACCATGTTGCGCAGCCACGGGGTCGCCTCGATCCAGTCCTTGACGATCTTGGCATTGGCATCGGCGCGGGCAAACATCGCCTCGCGGCCGCCGATTTCCTTCACCCATTCAAGCGCGGCGATATAGTCTTCGGTCGCCAGCATCGAGGGGGTGTTGATCGTTGCGCCTTCGAAGATCGAGGTGTCGATGGCACCCTTCTTCTTGATGCGGAACAGCTTGGGCAGCGGCCACTCGGGGTCGTAGCTGTTGATCCGCTCCACCGCCTTGGGTGAAAGGATCATCATGCCGTGCTGCGCTTCGCCGCCCAGCACCTTCTGCCACGAATAGGTGGTCACATCGAGCTTGGCCCAGTCCATCTCCATCGCGAAGACGGCGCTGGTGGCATCGTTGATCGCAAGACCCGCACGGCCCGGAGCGAGCCAGTCGGTGTTGGGGATCTTCGCGCCCGAGGTCGTGCCGTTCCAGGTGAACACCACGTCGTTTTCCTGCGGGACTTGCGTCAGATCGGGAATTTCGCCGTAACCGGCGTCAAGGATCTGCAGGTCCTTCAGCTTCAGCTGCTTGGCCGCATCCTGAATCCACACGTTGCCGAAGCTTTCCCACGCCGCAATCGTGGCCGGGCGCGCGCCGAGCATCGTCCACATCGCGCATTCCAGCGCGCCGGTGTCGGAGCCGGGCATGATGCCGACCAGATAGTCGTCGGGAACGCCGAGCAGCTCACGGGTGAGGTCGATGGCATATTTCAACCGGCCCTTGGCATATTTGCCGCGGTGCGAGCGACCGAGCGAGCGGGTGTCGAGCTTGTCGACAGACCAGCCGGGAGGCTTGCAGGTGGGTCCGGATGAAAAGAAGGGGCGCTCAGGCTTGAGCGTAGGTTGTGCAGTCATATATTCTCTCCTTTCAGAGAGCTCGCGCGGCGTTGGGACCGCGTGGCCCGGCGCCGCACCTAAAGACGCACTGTCTAATGTCAATCACAGATCGCCGCCCCGTGCCCACGAAAGGCCCGCTTACGGATGGCGCAGGGGGCAATTTTCTACGGCTGGCAAGGTTGGCTTAAGCATAGCTGCGCCAATATAGGCCTTATGCGAAGACTGCCTGCCCTGCTGATTCTCGCTTCGGCCCTTGCTGGCTGCTCGATGGTGCCGGATCGCTCCGGCAGGCAGGCGAGCACCCCGCGCACCGCCGATTCACGCACTATCGCTACGCCCACCCGCGCCGCGGATCGGGTCTGCATGGCAGATCTGGGCGGCAGCGGCGCGCGCTTCACCCCCCTGCCCGACCGCTATGACGGAAATGGCTGCACCAATCTCGGCACGGTCCAATTGCTTGCCCTTAGCAGCGACGACGGCGAACTGGCACTGAGCAATATCGGAGCGTTGACCTGCCCGGTCAGCCAGGCCTTTGCCAGCTGGGCACGCTTTGGCGTCGACCGGGCGGCACGCCAGATCCTTGGCGCGAAACTGGTGCGGATCGAGACCTTCGGCAGCTACAACTGCCGCAACGTGGCGGGAACCTCACGCCGCAGCGCCCATGCCACGGCCTCGGCCATCGACATCTCGGCCTTCGTGCTATCCGATGGACGCCGGGTTTCGGTGCTCGACGACTGGAACGGTGGGTCAGCCGCCGAGCGCCAGTTCCTTCGCACAGTGCAGACGTCTGCCTGCCGCCGCTTTGGCACCGTGCTTGGACCCGAATACGATTCCGCCCACCGCAATCATTTTCACCTCGAAGGCATCGCCGAGGGCAAGAGTTTCTGCCGTTAGGCCCGTTGCGAAGACGGACCCGCCGACCCTCGCGAACCTAACCAATGCGCCTTTCAAGCGGCATTCGCAGGTGCTCGTCGCGAACATCGCCATGCCTCTGACTACTGGCGGCCTCGTTCTGAATGGCGTCCAACCCGGCATCGAGCCGCATTCTCACCGCCTCGGCGGCATGACCTGCCCCAAGCTTGTCCATCATGTTGGCGCGATGAATTTCCACCGTGCGCGGACTGATCTCCAATTCGCGTGCGATTGCCTTGTTCGAGCATCCTTCGGATAGCCATTCGAGCACTTCGCGTTCGCGCTTGGATAGTGTGCCAATGCGGCGGCGGGCGTCGATCAGTCGACGGCGTGCCTCTGCATGGCGGCCAGCATCGGATTCAAGATGAGCAATCATACGCTTGAGTTCTTCTGCCGTCAGCGGCAGTTCCATGTAATCGAGGGCGCCCGCCTGAATTGCGCTGACAACTTCTTCCACGTCAGGGGTTTCTTTCGCGGCCACGAGCGGCACACATATGCCCTGCTCTCCCAGCCTGTCGAGCAGGGTTTCTACCCCGCCTTCAAGAACATCGTCGCAGGCGACGATGACCCCGTGTCGTGGTGGTCGGTCGAACATTTCATCGAGATCAGCATAGACCTCTGCATGGTGCCCTAGCGAAAACGCCAGCCGCGCCTGTTCTGCCCTGGTGCGGCTGCTGCCGCCAACGATGTGAAGTGCGATCCTGTTTGCCATGACCAAGAAATAGCCCGTAAATTTCACTAAGCGCACTTCGTATTGCTACGGAAACAGTGAGATAGGGCGGGCTATTTGCCCAAATTCCGCAGACCTGCGTGGTTAATAAGTCCCCAAACTGGAGATAAATCGGCATTTTTCCTGCAACAATGCTTAAGCACTTTGGCGAGGTTGGAAACGACTCAGATCACGGGATTTTGCTTGGCTCTTCCATCGAGTAATCGGGCAGCGAGTGGAACGCGCTCTTCAATGCATCTCCCCAGCTTGAAGAAATCTCTTCGAAGAACGGGTCGCCCGCCTCGATACGGCGCTCATGCCGCGGCTCGAACAGGTCACGCTCCAGCACCATCAAGTCGAGCGGAAGGCCGACCGAGAGGTTTGCCTTGAGGGTGGAGTCCATGCTCACCATCAGCAGCTTCACCGCATCCTCGAAGCTCATCGTCCGCTCGTAGGCGCGCAGCAGGATCGGGCGGCCGTACTTGGTCTCGCCGATCTGGAAGAACGGGGTGTCGAAGCTGGCCTCAATGAAGTTGCCTTCGGGATAGATCATGAACAGGCGCGGCTCCATGCCCTTGATCTGCCCTGCAAGGATCAGCGAGGCGGTAAACCGGCTGCCGCCGTTCGCGCCATTGTTCTTCTGCGTATCGCCGATCGTTTCGCGCAGCAGGTTGCCCAGCTCGATCGCGACCTGGAACATGGTGGGCAGTTCCAGCAGGCTGTTCGAGCGGTCTTCGGGCGCTTTCGAGCGTTCCTCCAGCTGCGAAATCACCGCCTGGGTGGTGGCGAGATTGCCCGCGGTCATGATCGAGAGGACCCGTTCGCCCGGCACCGACCAGCTGTGCATCTTGCGAAACACCGAAATGTTGTCGACGCCCGAATTGGTACGCGTGTCGCTCATCAGGACAAGGCCCTTATCGAGCACCATGCCAACACAATATGTCATCGATCGATCTTCCTATGGCGGCCAGCCCGTGTGAGGGTCAGGCCGCGTTCCTCATCCCCGCGCCTCTATTGCTCGGCGCTGCGCTGTTCAACCGCGAGTTCGACATGGAAGTCCTCGGTCACGGCATCGAAGCTGATCCCGGTGACCGGCGCGGCATCGCGATAGTCGCGGCCAGTAGCCACGCGAACATAGCGCGGATCGGGGCTGATCCCGTTGGAAACGTCGAACCCGACCCAGCCAAGCGAGGGCACCCAGGCCTCGGCCCAGGCATGGGTCGCCTCCTGTTCGATGCGGTCGTCCATCATCAGATAGCCGCTGACATAGCGCGCCGGAATGTCGATCGCGCGGGCTGCGGCGATGAAGATATGCGCATGGTCCTGGCACACGCCCTTGCCCGCCGCGGCGGCTGCTTCGGCAGTGGTGGTCGAATTGGTTTCGCCCGCCACATATTCCACCGTTTCGAGGATGGCGGCGGAAAGGTTGTGCAAGGTATCGACCATGCCCTCCTCGCTGCGCTCCACCTTGGCGATGATCTGGCGGATCTTCGGGCCGGGCCGCGTCAGGTCGGTGTACGAGAGGAAAGACCACAGCGGCAAATGGCCTGCATGATGCCCGACCACCCCCGCCTGGTCCTGCGTCTCGACCGTGCCGCTGCACCCGACCACGACCTCACGCGCGCCCTCTTCCACCGTGATCAGGGTGACGTGGTTGTGGTTCTGATCGTCGTAGACCACCTCTTCCCGCGCGTTCTCGTAGACCATCTGCCAATCGATGATCTTCTGCCCCTGCGTTTCCTTGGGCGTCAGCCGCAGGCGCTGGATCGCATAGCCCACTTCCTGAGCGAACCGGTAACGGGTGGTGTGGCGGATAGTCAGTCGCATGGTGGGCTTGCTCCGCTGGCTCAGGCGATGAAGCGGTAATCCTCCGCAATCGCGCTCGCGAGCTTGTTGTTGTCGGCGATGAAACCAAGCAGGAACTCGTGCAGGCCCTGTTCGAAAATCGCCTCGACGGTGATTTCGCTTAGTTTGACATCCGCCTCGCGCATGGTCTCGTGAACCTTGCCCTCGCGGCCGTGAAACTGGGCGAGATGAAACAGGTTTTCGCGCATCGCATGATAGCAGAAGATCAGGCTGCGCGGGAACCGGTCGTCGAGGATCAGGAAATCGGCGATA
The DNA here is from genome assembly GCA_027311945.1 of Erythrobacter sp. Taxonomy (GTDB): domain Bacteria; phylum Pseudomonadota; class Alphaproteobacteria; order Sphingomonadales; family Sphingomonadaceae; genus Alteraurantiacibacter. Next base: position 162,316 of record DAICXZ010000030.1, on the reverse strand, counting down.
GAGCGAATGTCGCTGCGCCCGGCGTTGAGCCAGCGATAGGCCCGCTCGGCCGAGAGCGAGCGCAGCACATTATCCCACTGCCCCGCGTCGAGCGGAGTGCCGACATAAGACAGCGACGGCAACAGCAGATAGTACTTCACGTCGAGGATACGCGCGGTGTTGTCGGCGCGTTCGAGGAAGGTGCCGGCGCGGGCGAAGCTGTAAATCTCGTTGCGCAGCATCGAGCCGTGCGTGGCCCCGCGCACGACCGCGCTTTCGCGCCGGATCGCCATCAGCACCTCGTGCAGATTGGCCGAGCGCACCTGCTTGGAAAGCAGCTCGCGCAGGCTCATCCAGCCCTCGTTGACCGATTCCCACACCTCGGCGGTGATCGCCGAGCGGCACATGCGCGCATTCAGCCGAGCCCGCTCCATCATCGAGAGCACGCTTTCCGGATTGTTCTTCGACCGCAGCACGAAATCGCAGACGTGCGAGCCAGTATATTCGTCATACTGAGTGAGGTAAGAATCCTTCAGGCCCAGCGTGGTCAGCACCGAGGCCCATTCCTGGCTCGCCATCTCGGCCCCGCGGGTGAGCGCCATGCGCTGCCCCGCCGCAAGCAGGCGCGCGGTGTTCTCCGCCCGCTCCAGATAGCGATACATCCAGAAGGTGGCGTTGGCCGTCCGGCCAAGGATATGCGTTCTGTTCGCCATCAGTCGTCCAGCACCCAGCTATCCTTGGTGCCGCCGCCCTGGCTCGAATTGACCACCAGCGATCCCTTCTTGATCGCCACGCGGGTCAGCCCACCCGGCGTGATGTCGACCCCCGATGGCGAGCACAGCACGAAGGGGCGCAGATCGACATGGCGCGGCGCGAGCCCCTTGCGGGTGAGGATCGGGCAGGTCGACAGCGACAGTGTCGGCTGGGCGATGTAATTTTCCGGCTTGGCTTCGAGCTTGTGGCGGAAGGCGGCAATCTCCTTCTTCGATGAGGTCGGGCCGATCAGCATGCCATAGCCGCCCGAGCCATGGACCTCCTTCACCACCAGTTCTGCCAGATTATCGAGCACATATTTCAGCGCATCGGGATCGGCGCAGCGCCAGGTTTCCACATTCGGGAGCAGCGGCTTTTCGCCAGTGTAGAACTCCACAATCTCGGGCATGAACGAATAGATCGCCTTGTCGTCCGCCACGCCCGTGCCCGGCGCATTGGCGATCGTTACGTTGCCGGCGCGATAGACATCCATGATCCCCGGCACGCCCAGCACCGAATCCGGATTGAAGGTGAGCGGATCGAGGAATTCATCGTCAACCCGGCGATAGATCACATCGACCGGCTGATAGCCGCCGGTAGTGCGCATCTGCACCTTGCCATCCACCACGCGCAGGTCGCTGCCCTCAACCAGTTCGGCGCCCATCTGGTCAGCGAGGAAGGCGTGCTCGAAATAGGCCGAATTGTAGATGCCCGGCGTCAGCACCGCAATCGAGGGTTTCGGCCCTGCCCCATGCGGCGCGCAGGCGGCAAGGCTGGCGGCCAGCCGCGCCGGATAGTCCGACACCGACCGCACCGAGACATGGCTGAACAGCTCGGGGAACATCGCCATCATCGTCTCGCGGTTTTCGAGCATGTACGAGACGCCTGAAGGCGTGCGTGCATTATCCTCGAGCACCATGAAGTCGTCAGGCCCGGTGCGCACCAGGTCGATGCCGACGATATGGGTGTAAACGCCGCCCGGCGGAGTGAAGCCGACCATCTGCGGCAGCCAGGCATCGTTGTTGCGGAACAATCGCTCCGGCAGGCGGCCCGCGCGGATGATCTCCTGCCGGTGATAAAGGTCGTGCATGAAGGCGTTCAGCGCCCGCACCCGCTGCTCGATACCGCGCGACAGGCGGCGCCATTCGCGGCCGGTAATGATGCGCGGCACCATGTCGAAAGGGATCAGCCGTTCCTCGGCGTCATCCTCGCCATAAACGTTGAAGGTGATCCCGGTCTTGCGGAAGAAGGTCTCGGCCTCGAAGCTTTTCGAGTGCATCCAGCGTTCATCCTGCTGCGAGAGCCATTCCTGATATCCGGCATAGGCCGGGCGCACCGATCCGTCGGGTGCGTGCATCTCGTCAAAGCAGATTTCGCTGTTCATGCAACTCCTTTGTGCGATGCAGCATGACAGGAACTTTGCCCCGCGCCAAGTGCCCTCGCGACAGTTTTTTTGCTGGGCGCATCAGGCAAGTTCACGCCCCACGGCCAGGATGGCTTCGGTCGAATCGGCAAAGCCCAGATGGGTGCAACGGACCGCAATCGCGCGGTCGCGTTCTCCCGGCAAACCGCGGGCCGCACGCGGCGAGATCACCGCATCGCATGGGCTCCACAGCGCCACCGTTTCGACCGGCGGCTTGGCCCGCACATCACAGGCAATCGGCGGTTCGTTGACCGGGTGGCCGGTGACCGCCTGATAGGTGCGCCAGAGGTGATTGGACCAAGGCGTGTGGCTGAACGGCGAGCCCATGGTGATGACCTTGGCTACGCGTTCAGGGTGCAGCTTGGCCATCTCGCGGGCGAACACTCCGCCCAAGCTCCAGCCGACGAGGTAAACCGGTTTGCCGTAGCGCTCGTGCACCTCGACGATACGTTCGGACAACTGGTGAAAACGCTCTTCGCTGGGGCCTAAATTATAGCCGAGCTTCCAGCGCTTCACCTTGTGGCCGGCATGTTCCAGTTCGTGCGCCATCCGCGCCATCCGCCGTGCATCGGCGCCGAAGCCGGGCAGCAGGATAACCACCTTGGGGTCGTCGGACTTGGCCAAGGCGCAGGGGCGGAACGCCCGCCCCGCCAGCCAGCGCAGATAATAGGCAAGCTCGCCGGGCAGCAGCTTGAGCGGCGGGGTGTGCGCCCCCTTGGGCTGCGGCGCGGTGAGCAGGGCGAGCCTACGCCGGACGGCATCGAGGAGAGCCGCCGCGCTTTCGCGCAAACGGGTCAGATCGAACCCGGACCGTGGCAGCAATTCAAACATTCACCCCCGCTTGGCGTTGTTTTCTCGATTAGAAAAAGAAACGCATGGTGGGCGCATTGTATCCCGCCCTAGCTGCACTCACCAACGCGCGTGCCGGTTACGCGCATATGCATCCTGGCGGTGCCCATTTCGGGGATGGCCTGCTCGAACCGCGCTTCCATCTGCACGTTGTCCTCGCCCACGGTGCCTTCGAAGTTCACCGTGCCGTTCAGGCCCTCGGCGTCCTGGCATTGCATTGTGGCCGAGAAGCTGTTGCCCGACTGCGAAAAATCGGTCGCCGTGCAGTCGCTCTCGTTCATCTCGCTGATCCACTGCTCGGGGGTGGAATCCGCCGTCACGCAGCTGAGCGAAGGTTCCGATGCGCCATCGGCAAAGGCACGCTCGGCCATTCGCTTCACATCGGCCGGAAGGCCGGGCAGCTCGAACTCTACCAGCTCGACCTTGGAGCTGTATTGCCCGGCGGCCAGCTTGAGATCGCCCGCGCCGGGCGAAACATCGTCGGCCGACAGCGCCTCGTCCTGCAAGTCCTCGTCGTTCGAGCTGCCGCAGGCGGCAAGCGTGAGCACGGCGGCGGCGGCAGACAGGATCAGGCGAGCTTTCATTCGGCGGGTTCCTTCCCAAAAAACGCAAGGGGTGCAAAAGCGCAACAAGACAGACGCTTACAATCGGCCCCTAGTTGCACCGAGCCTAACAGCCCCATGCCGCACTGCCAATCGGCTCTTTCAGCAGCGTTGCGCCAAACCGGCGCACGTCCCATATCGATGCAATGGCAGAACTGGTAATCCGCAGAGGGCTGGAAGAGCCCGACACCTCCGGCGCTTTCGTGCCCCACCGGCCCGCGCGCCCGGAGAAGATGGCGGGCGGCAGGCCGTTCAAGCTGGTGTCGGAATACGAGCCGGCGGGCGATCAGCCCACCGCCATCGCCGATCTGGTTGCCGCCGCCGAGGACAATGAACAGACGCAGGTGCTGCTCGGCGTCACCGGCTCGGGCAAGACCTTCACCATGGCCAAGGTGATCGAGACCCTGCAGCGTCCGGCCCTGATCCTGGCCCCCAACAAGATCCTCGCCGCGCAGCTCTATGGCGAGTTCAAGAGCTTCTTTCCCGAGAACGCGGTCGAGTATTTCGTCTCCTACTACGACTACTACCAGCCCGAGGCGTATGTGCCGCGCTCGGATACCTACATCGAGAAGGAAAGCTCGGTGAACGAGGCGATCGACCGGATGCGCCACTCCGCCACCCGCAGCTTGCTCGAACGCGACGACGTGCTGATCGTGGCCTCGGTATCGTGCCTTTACGGCATCGGATCGGTCGAGACCTATTCGGCCATGATCTTCGACCTCAAGCAGGGCGACAGCGTCGACCAGCGCGAGCTGATCCGCAAGCTGGTCGCCCTGCAATACAAGCGCAACGACGCCGCCTTCGCGCGCGGCAATTTTCGCGTGCGCGGCGACAATCTCGAACTGCACCCGAGCCACCTCGAAGACACCGCCTGGCGGATCAGCTTCTTCGGTGACGAGATCGAGGAGATCGCCGAGTTCGACCCGCTCACGGGCAAGAAGGGCGCGGCGCTCGACAAGGTGCGGGTCTATGCCAACAGCCACTATGTGACGCCGGGGCCGACGATGAAGCAGGCCGCCGAGGCCATCAAGTTCGAGCTGGCGCACCGGCTGGAAGAACTGAACGCCGAGGGCAAATTGCTGGAAGCCCAGCGGCTTGAGCAGCGCACCAACTTCGATCTCGAGATGATCGCGGCCACCGGTTCCTGCGCGGGGATCGAGAACTACAGCCGCTTCCTCACCGGCCGCCTGCCGGGTGAGCCGCCGCCAACGCTGTTCGAATATCTGCCTGAAAACGCGCTGCTGTTCGTCGATGAGAGCCACCAGACCATCCCCCAGATCGGCGCGATGGCCAAGGGCGACCACCGCCGCAAGCTGACGCTGGCCGAATATGGCTTTCGCCTGCCGAGCTGCATCGACAACCGCCCTTTGCGCTTCAACGAGTGGGATGCGATGCGCCCGCAGACTGTCGCCGTCTCTGCCACACCGGGCAACTGGGAGATGGAGGCCACCGGCGGCGTGTTCGCCGAACAGGTGATCCGCCCCACCGGCCTGATCGACCCGCCGGTGGAAATCCGCCCGACCGAGGATCAGGTGCAGGACTGCATCGCCGAAGCCAAGGACGCGGCCAGCCACGGCTACCGCACGCTCGTCACCACGCTGACCAAGCGCATGGCCGAAGACCTCACCGAGTTCATGCACGAACAGGGCGTGCGCGTGCGCTACATGCATTCGGACGTCGAGACGCTCGAACGCATCGAGCTGATCCGCGACCTGCGCATGGGGGTCTATGATGTGCTGATCGGCATCAACCTGCTGCGCGAAGGGCTTGATATTCCAGAGTGCGGCCTCGTCTGCATCCTCGATGCCGACAAGGAAGGGTTCCTGCGCAGCGAGACCAGCCTGATCCAGACGATCGGCCGTGCCGCGCGCAACGTGGACGGCAAGGTAATCCTCTATGCCGACCGCGTCACCGGCTCCATGGAACGCGCAATGGCGGAAACCGACCGCCGCCGCGAGAAGCAGCGCGAATACAACGAGAAGCATGGGATCACCCCGCAGACGATCAAGCGCGAGATCGCCGACATTGTGGCGCATACGGCGGCGAAGGACGGCGTGCTGGTCGAGATCGAGGCCGAGGACGGACGCAACAACCTCGTGGGCCACAACCTGCGGGCTTACATTGGTGAGCTTGAGAAGAAGATGCGCGACGCGGCGGCGAACCTCGAGTTCGAGGAAGCCGGAAGGTTACGCGACGAGATCAGGCGGCTGGAGGCGGACGAGTTGGGCTTGCCTGACGGCGAGAAGAAGGCGCCGATGGTGGGGCGTTCCAACGAGGGTCGTCCGGGGACGCGCAAGACGCGGTATGGGAAGGTGCAGAAGAAGTGGGGGAAGTGATTCCCGTCGCACAGGAGCGATATCTGTGGATTATTTTATTATTATAAATTAGATGCTTAGATCCACTTCGATATGGAAACGCAGTTAGAGGACTTGTTGACCCGACAGATCATTGCCTTTCTATAGATTGCTGCACGCAAAACGAGGCAGCCATGACACCCTTCGAAATTACCTCTCAGATCATTCTTATTCTCGGCATCGCTGGCGGCGCCGGCTTCGCTGGCATTCAGATCGGCATGTGGATCGAGAAAAAGAAATGACGCCCCACCCTCATGCTGAATCAAGTTCAGGGTGACGAAAGCAGCGCGGTTAGATAATATGACCACTCCGATGAAACGCCTGCCCCTTATCCTCCTCGCCCTCCCCCTCGCCGCCTGCGGGCAGGCCAATGGCGCAACCACCGACGAGACCGTCAACCTCGCCGAGGCCGTTGCCGCCGCGCCGAGTGAACTGGTGATGGAATCGCCTGAAACGCAGTTCGCCACCTGGTCCGTGGGCCAAAGCGGCCATGCCATTCACTTCGCCAATCCCGGCCAGCCCCCGTTGCTCACACTCGATTGCGACCTCGATGCCGAGCCGATCACCATGGCGATCATCCGCCATGCGCCTGCGCTGCCGGGGCAGAGCGCGCTATTCGCGGTGATGGGCAACGGCCACGTCAGCCGCCTGCCCGCCGAGCCGGTGGTGAAAGACAACGAGTGGCGCTGGGAAGCCAACCTGCCAGCCGACGACGAGGGGCTCGACCTGTTCATCGGCCCCGGCGACATGCGCGCCACGCTGCCCGGCCGGGGCGCGATTGCCATGCAGCCGAGCCGCATTCCCGGCGAATTCGTCGAATGGTGCCGCGCGGGCGGTGAGACTGTGAATGCGCCGGTAGAGAAGCCGGAAACTGAACCCGAACTCAGCGCCGGTTAGCGCGCTCGATCAGCATTTCGGGTGTCAGTACCTGTGGCAGCTTCTCGGGCTGCTGGTTCGGTACGTACCACAGGTATAGCGGCACACCCGCCGCGCCCTGCTCTTCGAGGAACTTGGTGATCTCCGGGTCGGCCTGCGTCCAGTCGCCCCGCATGGCCACCACGTCGCCCGCTTCGAAGGCCTTGCGCACCTCGTCGCGCTCGATCGCCACGCGCTCGTTGACCTTGCAGGTCAGGCACCAGTCGGCGGTGAACCACAGGAACACCGGCTTGCCTTGTGAGAATACGGTGTCGTTCAAAACGAATTCGTCGAAGGCGACCGGATCGTGGATACTCTCTTCCGCGCCCGCGCTGCCCGGATCATAAGCGGCAGGCAGCGCGAAGGCGGCGAAGACCAGAAACGGTGCAGCGATCAGGCCGAAGGCGGGCCAGGCGAGCTTGCCGCGCCGTTGCAGCAGGCCCGTCACCGCCAGCCCCATCAGCAGCCCCGCCACCAGCAGCAGCGCCAGCAAGGCGAAAGGCTTGCCGCCAATGCGCACGCTCAACCAGACCAGCGCCAGCGCCGTTAGGCCCATCGGGATCGCCATCAGCTTGCGAAACCGCTCCATCCATGCACCCGGCTTCGGCAACATCCGCCGCAGCGCGGGCAGGAAGCCCAGCAGCAGGAACGGCAGCGCCAGCCCCAGCCCAAGCGCGGCGAACAGCCCCAGCGCCTGTGGCACCGGCAGCAGCAGGGCCGCGCCCATCGCCGCCGCCATGAAGGGGCCGGTGCACGGGGTCGCGACGAAGGCCGCCAGCAAGCCCGTGCCGAAGGCCGAAGCAGGCTTGCCGCCGCCCCGGATCGGCAGGCCCGGCAGCTCAAACAGACCGGCAAAGTTCGCGGTCAGCAGCGCCGCCAGCACCAGCAGCGCCACGACCACGCCCGGCTCCTGCAACTGGAACGCCCAGCCCACCTGCGTGCCGCCTGCGCGCAAGGCCAGCATCAGCCCGCCGAGTGCAAGGCAGGCGAGCACGACACCGCCGCTATAGGCCAGCGCTTCGGCCCGCGCCGCGCGCTCATCGCCGCCTGCGCGGGCCAGCGTCAGCGCCTTGAGGCTGAGGATCGGGAATACGCAGGGCATCAGGTTGAGGATCAGCCCGCCGAGCAGCGCCGCGCCGAGCAGGAAGACCAGCGAAGGCACCTCTCGCGCGGCACCCGCGATCACTGGTGCATCGAGGCCCGTCACGGCGCCCGGTTCGCCGGTGAAGCGCACCCCGCGTCCGTCCTTGCCGAACGACAGGATGCCTTCGAGCACATCCGGCCCAGTCTCGCCCGCAGCGCTCCCCTTGAGCGGCACCTGCGCCACCAGCATATCGCCCGTGCGGCGGAACACCTGCGGCGCGGCATAGGCGACCGACTGGCCAGCAGCGACCTGCCGCTGCTCAATGAAGAGATGCGGCTCGCCCAGGTCCATGGCTGCGGGCAGCGGGATCGCCAGCCGCAGCTCGTCGCCCACCACGTCATAGGTAGCGTGCTGGTCAATCAGCGGTGGCAGATCGGCGCGCCATTGTTCGAACCGGGCCTCGGGCGCGAGCGCCGACGGTCCCGCAAAATCGAGCCGGATCTCGCCGCGCTCGGGCACGCAGATGCGGTCGGTGCAGGCGAGCCATTCGAGCTTTGCGCTCACCACCGGAGGTGTCGTCAGATCGGCACCGGTGGGCACGCGCAGCGACACGATCACCGCATGCGGGCTCTCGTAAACGTGGTTCATCAGGCCGGAGATCACCAGGGTCTCGGGCACCGGAAACTCGGGTTCGCCCGCCTGCCAGCCCTCGGGCAGATCCCAGTCGATTCGCAAGCCGACGCCGGCATCGCCCGGATTGGACCAGTAGCCATGCCAGCCCGGCGCAGGCGTGAACACCAGCGCCACGTCGACCTCGGCGCCCGGCTCGGGCGCCTTGTCGGCATAGGCGGCAAGCGCAATATTGTTTTCCTGCGCCGCTGCGGGAAAAGCCACAAACATGGCCATCAGCAGCCAGAACAGGCTTGCCATCCACCGCCGAAGGTCCATTTCACTTGCACGCATCACGCGCGCACCTTTAGGAGCACGACACTATGGCGGACAAGCGCGATCTCCTCATTCTTGGCGGCGGCCTCGTAGGCATGACGCTGGCCCTCGCTGCGGCGAAGAAGGGCATTTCCAGCCACGTGATCGACCGGGCCGACCCGGCCGAGTTGACGGCGGAGGGTTTTGACGGCCGCGCCTCGGCCATTTCCACCGCGAGCTGGAACCTGTTCACCAACATTGGCCTCGCCGATGCGCTCGCGCCGCTGGGCTGCGCGATCACCAACATCGCCGTCACCGACGGGATGAAGCCGGGCCGGATCGACTTCGAGCCTGCGCCCGAAGATGGCAGCCTCGGCCTGATGTACCGCAACCGCGACCTGCGCCTCGCCCTGTTCGAGGCCGCGCGCAAGGAAAGCCTGATTGCCTGGCACGCCCCGGTCGAGGTCAGCAGACGCGAGCGCGGGCCGCATGGCGTCTCGGCCACGCTGGGCGACGGCACGGTGCTAGAGGCGCGCCTGATGGTCGCAGCCGAGGGCCGCCGCTCGCCCACGCGCGAGGAGGCGGGGCTGAACCTTGCGCACTGGAACTATCACCACCGCGCCATCATCGCCGGGCTGTTTCACGAAAAGCCGCACGAGGGCGTGGCCTGGGAAATCTTCTACCCGGCAGGCCCCTTCGCGCTGCTCCCCTTGCGCGATGACGCACAGGGCCGCCACCGCAGCGCCATGGTGTGGAGCGTGAACGAGAAGGACGCTCCCGGCCTGCTCGCCCTGCCCGAGAAGGCGTTTCTCGGCGAGGTGATGGGCAAGATGCACGGCATTTATGGTGCGATCAAGGCCGATGGCCCGCGTTCGTCCTACCCGCTTGGCTTCCAGCACACCGCGCGCATCGTGGGCGAGCGGCTGGCGCTGGTGGGCGATGCCGCGCACGGCATTCATCCGATTGCGGGCCAAGGCCTGAACCTCGGCCTGCGCGACGTGGGCGCGCTGGTGGAAGTTCTGGTCGAAGGCATGCGACTGGGGCTCGAACCGGGCGAGGCTCAGATGCTGGCGCGTTACGAGAAGTGGCGCGCGCTCGATTCGTTCTCGGTCGCTTTTGCCTGCGATTCGCTGACCCGACTGTTCGGCATTCCCGGCAAGCTGCCCAGCCTCGCACGCCGGATCGGCATGGCTGCAGTGCAGCGCACGCCTCCGCTCAAGCGCTTCTTCATGGACGAGGCGCGCGGCATGAGCGGCGACCTGCCGGAATTGCTGAAAGCCTAGTTCGCGTCTGTTTCGGTGACGCGGGCGCCCGATCCATCGCGCAGGTTCCGCCGCTCGAGCACCGCCGTGGTTTCGAGCAACTCGATCGCCTGCCGCGCCCGCGCATAGCGCTCGGCATCGCGGATCCAGCGCGCCGCGCTCTGCGCATTGGGCAGGTTGCGGACTTCAGCCAGCGCCGCATTGGCCCGGCCGCTCTGCAGGAACAGCCGCGCGCGTTCGAGCCGGCGTTCGGCAACCGGCGAAGGCGTGCCCTCGCGGCGAACCACGAACAGTTCGGACGTTTCGCGGCCAAGCCAGTCGAAGAATCCTTCGTCGCTCGGGCTTTCGGTGATGCTCTCCGACAGCGCATCGAGCCGAGCCAGCAGGCTGTCGAGCGTGACCGGATTGTGCCCGGCGGCAATCACGGTGTCGACCGCATTGGGCTGGGCATCGCCGAAGCGCAGCCGCAGCTGGTCTTCAAGATAGCCGAGCGGCGCCCCGCGTTCGAGCGCACGGCGCGCGGCAAAGGCGATCAGCAGCCCCTCGGCCCGCGCCGCATTGCCCGCCGCCGCCTGCGATTGCAGATCGAGCCGCGTCAGTCGCTGCTCCATCGCGGCGACGCGCGCGTCGAGGCCGCCTTGCTGTTCGACCACCCGCTCGACCCGCTCGACCGCCTGCCGCGCCTGGGCGACATCGACCTCTTCTTTTGCGCTGGGGCTGGGTTCGGGCGTGGCGGGTGCACTCGCTTCCTCGCGACGCACCGAGAAGATCGGCGTGGCCTCGGCGGCGATCTCGCCATCGCGCAGGAAATAGTAGGCAGCGCCCGCACCGGCCAGCAAGGCCAGCAAGACCACGATGAGGAGCGTTCGCAGGCCGATTCCGCGCGCTGGCGTCTGGCCGACCTGTTGATGGGAAATTGAATCCATAGGTTCCTTCGTGCAGCCTTCCTCTGATGGGCTGCTGCGCCCCGATTTCGTCTTGCCTTACTGTTAAACCAATTCGGCGGCCAAGGCCAACAATGCCGCGTCGCCCGGCTGCGGCGCACTGGCGATGGTGGCCCAGCCCTCGCCTGCCGCTTCTGCAATGCGCGGGCCGAGGCAGGCAAGACCTATTCCGCCGCGCGCAATGCCGAGGCCGTCGCACTCGGCGGCGAAATGGCGCGCGGCGCCTGCCGAATGAAGCAAAACCAAGGCTTTGCCCTCGCGCAATCGGTCCGCAAGCGCTTGCGGCATCGGCAGGTGCACAATTTCATAGACCGTGCGCGCCTCGATCACCGTGCCCGGAGCGGGATTGACAGCGACGCGCTCTGCCCCGCCCAATCGCAGATAGCGGATCGTCTGGCCTGCCTGGGCATCGAGGATCGATTGCAAGCCGCCCTTGCCGATGAGGTCCACCTGAAAGCCTGCGGACCGCGCGGCCTCGGCGGTGGTCTGGCCGACTGCATGGACGGGAAGCTTGCGAAAAGCGTCCATCCACGCGCCGCCGAGACGGAACACGTTGGCGCTGCCCACCAGCAGCGCGTCGAAGTTTTGCGGATCAGGCGCGGACCATTGGGTCGCCTGCGCTTCGGATAGGGGAAAGACCTCCATATCAAGCCCCCGCGCGCGCGCTGCCGCCGCCGTGCTGGTGGCGCCGGGCTCGGGACGGATGACGATCAGGCTCACGACGCCCCGTTGAACACCGCCGCAATCGCGGGCGGGGCCTTGGCGAGCAGCTCGCGGGCCAGCTTTTCGGGAGCCTCGAGATCACCTGCGGCGAACTGCGCTCTGCCCTCAACCTTTTCCGAACCATCGGGGCTGAACAGCATTGCGCGCATCGTTAAAGTGTCGCCATCGCCTTCGCACAGCACGGCGATCGGCGAATGGCAGGTGCCGCCAAGTCCGGTCAGCAAGGCCCGCTCGGCCATAACCTCGGCGCGGCTCGGCGCGTGGTCGATGGCGGCAAGCAGCTTGCAGGTCTCCGTATCGTCGGCCCGGCATTCGAGCGCAATCGCGCCCTGCGCCGGGGCGGGCAGCCAAGCGGCGGGCTCGAGCGGCGTGCCCACCTCGTCCTGCCCCAGCCGCAGCAGACCGGCGGCGGCAAGGAAGGTCACATCAGCCTCGCCCGCTGCAAGCTTGCCGAGCCGGGTGGCGACATTGCCGCGAAAGGTCACGACCGTGCAATCGGGCCGCAGCGAGAGCGCCTGCGCGGCGCGGCGCGGGGCGCTGGTGCCGATCACCGCGCCCGCCGGAAGATCGGCCAGCGATTTTGCACCCACCAAACGGTCGCGCTTGTCGGCGCGCGGCAGCACGGCGGCAATCACCAGTTCGGCGGGCCGCAAGGTTTCGACGTCCTTCAGCGAGTGCACCGAGGCGTCGATCTTGCCCTCAAAGAGCCACTGGTCCAGCTCCTTGGTCCACAGCGCCTTGCCGCCGATCTCGGCCAGCGGGCGGTCGAGCACCTTGTCGCCGCTCGCCACCACGGGGACCAGCTCAATCGCGCTTTCGTCCCAGCCATGCGCGGCGCAGAGGCGCGCGCGGGTCTCGTGCGCCTGCGCCATCGCCAGCGGGGAATTGCGCGTGCCCAGGCGCAGGATGGGGCCATTGGTGAGTGTGTCTGTCATAAGCCCGACTTGCCCTAATGCGTGAATGCGTCCAGTGGAACCCGCCCATGACCGCCAAGCCCGCCAAAGTTGTCCTCGGGATCGAGAGTTCGTGCGACGAGACTGCCGCCGCGCTGGTCACGAGCGAGCGCGTGATCCTCGCGCAGGCCATCGCCAGCCAGGAGGCCGAACACGCGCCCTATGGCGGCGTGGTGCCCGAAATCGCCGCGCGTGCCCATGCCGAGCGGATCGCCCCGCTGATCGAGCAGGTGCTGCGCGAGGCGAAGGTAAGCTTGGCCGATTGCGACGCGATTGCCGCCACCGCAGGCCCGGGCCTGATCGGCGGGGTGATGGTGGGGTTGGTTTCGGCCAAGGCGCTGGCCATGGCGAGCGACAGGCCGCTGATTGCAATCAACCACCTCGAAGGCCATGCGCTGTCACCGCGGCTTGCCGATGCCAGCTTACGCTTTCCCTATGCGCTGCTGCTGGTTTCGGGCGGGCATTGCCAGATTCTCGAAGTGTCCGGGCCGGGCCAATACCGCCGCCTCGCCACCACCATCGACGATGCGCTGGGAGAAGCTTTCGACAAGAGCGCCAAGGTGCTCGGGCTCGGCTATCCGGGCGGCCCTGCGCTCGAACGGCTGGCGCTGGCGGGCGATCCGCAGGCGGTTCCCCTGCCCCGGCCGCTGCTGGGGAAGCCGGAACCGCATTTCTCCTTCGCCGGGCTCAAGAGCGCGGTTCTGCGTGCGCACGAGAGCGGCACCTATAAGGATTGCGACATCGCCGCGAGCTTCCAGCAAGCAGCGGTCGACTGCATCCACGACCGGCTCACCCGTGCCCTTGCCCGAATGCCCGAGGTCACTGCGCTGGTCGTCGCTGGCGGGGTCGCGGCGAACACCGTGGTGCGTTCGGCACTCGAATCGCTTGCACAGGCGCGCGGCCTGCCCTTCATTGCACCGCCTATGGCGCTGTGCACCGACAATGCGGCGATGATCGCCTGGGCTGGGCTGGAGCGTCTCGCGCTCGGCCATGCAGGCGATCCGCTCGATTTCGTGGCGCGGCCGCGCTGGCCGCTCGATCCCGAGGCCGAACCCGCTCGCGGGGCAGGAGTGAAAGCATGAACCGCACCATTGGCGTGGTAGGCGCAGGCGCATGGGGCACGGCGCTGGCGCAGATGCTCGCCAGCAGCGGCGAACCGGTGCTGCTGTGGGCGCGCGAAGAAGGCCTCGCCGACGAGATCAATACCAAGCGCATCAATGGGCCTTACCTGCCCTCGGCGCAGCTGGCGGCATCGATCCGCGCCACCAGCGCCATGGCCGAGCTGTCCGCCTGCGACGTGCTGCTGCTGGTCACCCCGGCGCAACATCTGGCCAGCGTGATGGCGCAGATGCCCGCCCTGCCGCGTGATCTGATCCTGTGCTCGAAGGGGATCGAACAGGGCAGCGGCGCGATGATGCACGAAGTCGCGCACAAGGCCGCGCCAAACAGCGAAATCGCGGTCCTGTCCGGCCCCACCTTCGCGCACGAGGTTGCTGCCGGTCTGCCCACCGCTGTCACGCTCGCTTGCGGCGGGGGCGAGGAGCAGTGGCAACGGCTTGCCCCCGCCGTCGCCCGCGATACGTTCCGGCCTTATTATTCCGACGATCTGGTCGGCGCGGAAATCGGCGGGGCGGTAAAGAACGTGCTCGCCATCGCCTGCGGCGTGGTCGACGGATTGCGGCTGGGCCAGAATGCCCGCGCCGCGATCATCACCCGCGGCTTTGCCGAGATGCTGCGCTTCGGTGAGGCTTTGGGCGCCCGGGCCGAAACGCTCTCCGGCCTGTGCGGGCTTGGCGATCTGGTGCTGACCTGCTCGTCCACCTCCAGCCGCAACTTCTCGCTCGGCATGGCGCTGGGCGAAGGGGCGGACCCGGCGGGCCTGCTGGCCGACCGCCGCACGGTTGCCGAGGGCGCGCACACCGCGCCCGTGCTGCGCGAACTCGCGGCGCAAAAGGGCGTCGCCATGCCAATTGTCGATGCGGTCGCGCGGCTGCTCCAAGGGGCCGAGGCGCAGGAAATCGTGCGCGAACTGCTCGCCCGCCCGCTGCGCGCCGAGGGAGCGCAGGCTTGACCACTTCCCCTGCGACCGAACCGCGCAGCGACGATATGGCCGCGCTCGCCAAGGGCGGGCGGACCAATTTCTTCGGCTTCCTGCTGCGGCTGGCCGCGCGGCTGCCGTTCCTGTTCATCGCCGGACGGCTCTACGGTGCCGACGCACTCGGGCGCTTCGCCTCGGCGCTGGTGGTGGTGGAGCTGGCGGCGCTGCTGTGTTCGATGGGCGAGAAACGCGGCCTCGCGCAGCGGCTGGCCGAGAGCGAAGAACACCGCGCGAACCTCGTGTTCGATGGCATCCTGATCGCGGTAATTCTGTCCGGTGTGGCCGCGCTCGGGTTCTATTTCGTGCCCGCGCCGCTGTTTCCCTCGGGCGAATATACAGCGCTCGATCGGCTGATCGTGCTGGCCATCCCCGGCTACGCGCTGACCGAGATCGTGCTCGCCGCGCAGGCCTATAAGTATGATATCGCGACCACGGTGCGTGCCCGCGCGGTGGTCGAACCGTGGACGATCTCGATCCTCGCGGGTGTCCTGTGGTTCGTTCCGGGGGTCAAGACATCGGGCCTGTCGATGGCCTACCTGCTCTCGATCTATGCCGGTCTCGCGGTGGCCCTCATTCCGTTCCTGCGCACCTATGGCCTGCCGCATAACTGGCACCCGCGCCCCAAGCTAATGCTGCGCTTCACCTGGCGCGCGCTGCCGCTGGCGCTGGCCGACGCCATTGAATGGGGCACGCGCCGGGTCGATATCTTCATCCTCGGCCTGTTTGCCGCGCCCGCAGCGGTCGGCATCTATTATGTCGCGCAGCAGGTGGCGAGCCTGCCGCAGAAGCTCAAGACCAGTTTCGAGCCGATCCTCGGCCCGGTCATCACCCGCAAGCTGCGCGAGCGCGACTATGCCGCCATTGCCCGGCAGGTGTGCCAGGTCGGCTTCTGGATCACCGCCGCGCAGGCGGGCATCGCGCTGGCGCTCGGCATTCCCGGCGAGGCGATCATGGGGCTGGTCGGCCCGAACTTCGTCGGTGGTACGGGCGCGCTCGCCTTCCTGCTCGCCGCCGAGGTGGTGGCGGCCACGGCAGTGGTGTCGGAAGCGGCGCTGATATATGTGGCGCGGGTGCGCAACCTGTGGGTATCGATCGGCACGATCGCCGTGCAGGCGCTGATCACGGTGCTGGCGATGGAAGCGATCGAGGGGATGAACCTCGCCGATCCCGAACGCGCCAACTACTATCGCGCCGCGGCCGCCGCAGGCGCGCTGATGCTGACGCTGGGCGCGGCCTCGCTGGTCAAGGCCTTCATGCTGTCGCGTATCCTGCGCGAGCCGATCAACAACTGGCGCTGGGCGTTGGTCTGGGCCGCCGGTGCCGCCGTGATCGTGGGGCAGCTGGTGATCTTGCTGCCCGAATGGCTGGAACTGGCAGTCGGTATCCCCGCGATCCTCGGCATTTATGGCTGGGTGATCTGGACCCGCGGCTTCGGCCCGGAAGACCGCATCCTGTTCAGCCGCAAGCTGGCCCATGAGGCCGAACAGCAACAAGAGGAGCTGAAGTCATGAACGAATGGATCGCAGCCAACTGGATGCTGGTGGCAATCGGTGTTGCCGTGCTGGTGCTGATTATCGGCTGGCTGGTGCTGGCCAGCCGCCGCACAACGGTGGAACGGATCGAGACGAGCGAGGAACCGGCCCCGGCCAAGCGCAATCAGGCGCTGATCGACGCCCCGCCCGCCGCGAGCGCCGCTGCACCGGGCCCCCTGTCGCAGGCCGCCAATTCCGATACCGTGGCAGCAGCGCCTGCCATTGCCGACGCCGAAGCCGGTCCGGCCCCAGCCCCCACGGCAGCAGCTGAACAGGCCCCGACTCCCGCGCCTGCGCCAACCGCCTCCAGCGACGTTGCGCGGCTCAAGGGGGTAGGCCCGAAGCTGGTGGCGCAACTGGCCGAGCTCGGCGTGACCAGCGTGGCGCAGATCGCCGCTTGGGACGATGCCGAGATCGACCGCATCGACGCCCAGCTCGGCCGCTTTTCCGGGCGCATTCGCCGTGACGCGTGGGTCGATCAGGCGCGCCTGATAGAAAGTGGCGACACTGCTGCCTACGAAAGCCGCTTCGGGAAGGGCTGACCCTCCCCGCCCGATGGCTTGGCCAACTTCGCCCAGTTCGCTAGTGTGGTTTCAAAGGAGACTAGTCTGATGGCGGCAATGGTACAGTTCGATTGGGCGGACCCGTTCGATCTTGATACGCAGCTTAGCGATGAGGAGCGGATGATCCGCGATGCCGCGCACGGCTTCGCGCAAAGCGTGCTGCAACCGCGCGTGATCGAGGACTTTGCCGCCGAGGCCGACGCGAAGGAGCTGTTCCCGCAGATGGGCGCGGCGGGCCTGCTCGGCGTCACCGTGCCCGAGGAATTCGGCGGCGCAGGTGCGGGCTATGTCGCCTATGGCCTCGTCGCGCGCGAGATCGAGCGCGTGGATTCGGGCTATCGCTCGATGGCCAGCGTGCAATCGAGCCTCGTAATGTACCCGATCCATGCCTATGGCTCGGACGAACAGCGCGCCCGCTATCTCCCCGGCCTCGCCTCGGGCGAGCTGATCGGCTGCTTCGGCCTCACCGAACCCGACGCCGGTTCCGACCCTGCCGGTATGCGCACCGTCGCCAGGAAAGACGGCGACGACTATGTGCTCTCGGGCAGCAAGACGTGGATTTCCAACGCGCCCTTTGCCGACGTCTTCGTGGTCTGGGCCAAGAGCGAGGAACACGGCGGCAAGGTCCGGGGCTTCGTGCTCGAAAAAGGCATGACCGGGCTGGAAGCCCCCAAGATCAAGGGCAAGCTTTCGTTGCGCGCCAGCACCACCGGCATGATCATGATGGATGAGGTGAGGGTTCCCGCCTCGGCCATGCTGCCGGATGTCGAAGGTATGAAGGGGCCATTCGGCTGTCTTAATCGCGCCCGCTACGGTATTTCATGGGGCGCCATGGGCGCAGCCGAATTCTGTTACGCAGCAGCACGTAACTATGGCCTCGAACGTAAACAGTTCGGTCGTCCACTTGCGGCCACACAATTGTTCCAGAAAAAGCTCGCTGACATAGTCACCGAGATTACACTGGGTCTTCAGGCGAGCCTGCGTGTTGGCCGGCTGATGGAAGCGGATGCCTTTGCTCCTGAGATGATCAGCATGGTGAAACGCAACAACGTGGGCAAGGCGCTGGACATTGCACGGGCTGCCCGCGACATGCATGGCGGGAACGGAATTTCCGAAGAATATCAAGTGCTTCGTCATGCCCTGAACCTCGAAACGGTCAACACCTACGAGGGTACGCACGATATCCATGCGCTGATCCTGGGCCGCGCGATCACGGGTATAGCCGCGTTCTGAGCCCCGAAACACAGGTGTGGCATTTATGTCGCACCCGAAAAAGACTGGCACAACAAATATCAATTTTATGGAACTCTAAGCAAATCTGGGCATTCGGGGATTGTTACAGGGCATGTGGCTCTGTCGAACAAGTGAGGATTCATATGCAAAGGTTGCTAATCACAGCGTCCGTCATGGCGCTCGCAATCCCCGGCGTTGCTCACGCCGGCGAAACCTATATCGGTGTGAGCGCGGGCGTGAACACCACCGACACCGAGAACGATGGTCTGACGACCGCCGATATCGCGGCTACGCCGAACTTCCCGGCCATTCCCGCAGGCAACGAGATTGCCTTCAACACCGATGGCGACATCGGTTGGGGTGCTGGCGTGCAGATCGGCCACCGTTTCGACAACGGTTTCCGTCTCGAGCTCGCTGGCGACTACAACTCGACCACCGTCGACGACCACTTTGGCGCCACGCTCGCCGGCCAGGAGATCCGCACGCTGGACGCTTCTGTCCTGACGCGCTCGGCTGCGCTCGAAGGTCGCGCTGTTGGTCCGTACCTCAACGAGGACACGGGCAGCGACATCGAAACTTACGGCCTGTTCCTGAACGCGCTGTATGACTTCAACCCGGGCGGCAGCTTCAACCCCTACCTCGGTGGTGGTCTCGGCCTGATGGTTGTCGATGTCGACTACCTCGCCGGTGGCGACGTGATCGCCGACGATTCGGACGTTGCGCTCGCTTGGCAGGGCATCGCCGGTATCTCGAGCAAGCTCTCGGACAGCGCCGAGCTGTTCGCCGAGTACAAGTATCGTCGCACCTTCGAGGACGCAGCGAACATCGAGCCGACGGCTTTCCCGATGGATCCGCTGAACGTTCATGTCGAGCAGCACAGCGGTGTTGTCGGCGTGCGCTTCCTGATGGGCGCGCAGACCCCGCCGCCCCCGCCGCCCCCGCCGCCGCCCCCGCCGCCGCCTCCCCCGCCGCCGCCCCCGCCGCCGCCGCCGGCTCCGGTTGCGCGTCCGTGTAACACCGGCGCCTACATCGTGTTCTTCGACTGGGATAAGTCGGACATCACGGCTGAGGCTGCCAGCGTGCTCAACTCGGCGGTTACGGCCTATGGCGATTGCGGCACTGCCCGCATCATGCTTGCCGGTCACACCGACCGTTCGGGCTCGGCCACGTACAACATGGGCCTGTCGGAGCGTCGTAACGCTTCGGTCCAGCAGTACCTGACCGGCCGCGGCATCCCCGCCGCCCGCATCAGCACCGAAGCCTTCGGCGAAACGCAGAACCGCGTGCCGACTGCCGACGGTGTCCGCGAGCTGCAGAACCGTCGCGTCGAAGTGACCTACGGTCCCGGCTCGGGCAACTAAGCCCGACCGGCCTTAGGGCCAGACATAAAGAGGCCCGGCAGGAGCGATCCTGCCGGGCCTTTTTGTTTGCGCAATGGGCATGGATGCGAAGGCAAGACTTGTTCGCGACGGCGACAGATGCGAAGGACAGCTGCCGTTCAGGAAAGCTGGCTTAGCGCCGCCGCGAGGTGGAGTGGCTGAATAGGATTGCAAACCATCTCCTCGCCCCGTTCCCTGCCGATCGCCCGATTGCTTCCCGCGTGGCTGAGGGCACGACTGCCCGATAATCTTTCACACCGGGCGATCGCGCTGATCGTCACTGCCGCGATCGAGCTGCTGATCCTGCTCGTGCTGCTGAGCCTCGGCATGGGGATCAGCCAGCCCGCCAGCCAGGGTTCGGTCCTCTCTACCTTCGACACCAGCGCGCCGCAGAGCGACAACCCGGAAGCCGAAGAGCAGACGGACAGCGCGGACACCGATCAGCCAACGCCGCCCACCGTTCCCGTGGAGCAGGCGGCCCTCCCTACGCCGCTCACCCCGCCAACCATCGTCATCCCGCGCGAGAACACCATTCCCGTTCCCCCGCCCGTGCCGCAGCAGAGCTCCGCGCCGGAGCCGCAGCCGAGCCCACGCCCGACATCGAGTATCCGCGCGGTGATCCGTAATGACGGCGGCAGCATGGGCCCGCCCGGCGGCGCGCCGCGCGGCTCGCCCGACAGCGAAATCGTGGGCCGCGCGCCCGATGGCTCGCCGCTCTACGCCGCGCAGTGGTATCGCGAACCTTATCCGAGCGAATTGTCAGGCTATCTGTCGACTGCCCGCCCGCCCGGTTGGGGGCTTATAGCCTGCAAAACAGCTCCACAGTGGCGGGTGGAGGATTGCCAGATCATCGGCGAGAGCCCGCAAGGCTCGAACATTGGCCGTTCGGTGCTGGCCGCCTCGTGGCAATTTCTGGTGCGCCCGCCGCGTATCGACGGCGAGTATCAGGTCGGTTCCTGGGTGCGCATCCGGATCGACTATTCGCGGGTGGCGAGCCGCTAACCAAGCGGCCCGCCACCGTGCGATAAATCAGTCCACCAGCATCAGCGCATCGAGCGCAACCACGCCTTCGCCAGCCGGGTGGATGATCACCGGGTTGAGGTCGATCTCGCGGATCGACGGATTGCCCGTCATCACCTGACCAACCTTGACGATCAGCGCCGCCAGCGCGTCGACATCGAGCGCGGGGCTGCCGCGCCAGCCGGTCAGCAGCGGGGCCTGCTTCAGCTTGAGCAGCCCTTCCTTGACCTGCTCCACGCCCAGATCGGGGGTGAAAAGCTTCACGTCCTTGAGGATTTCGGCAGTCACGCCGCCGAAGCCTGCCAGCACCACCGGCCCCCACTCCGGATCGGACTTGGCGCCCACGATCATTTCGACGCCCATCTTGCCCATCTTCTCGACCAGCACGCCGTCGAGCTTGATCGAGGCGTTGTATGCCGCGACGTTGGCGTACATCTTCGTGAAGGCGGCTTTCACCTCGTCAGCGGTCTTCAGGTTGAGGATCACCCCGCCCGCATCGGACTTGTGACCCAGCGCAGCGGCCTGCGCCTTCATTACCACCGGGAAGCCGATGGCCTCGGCGGCGGCGGCCGCTTCGTCGGCAGTTGGTGCGAACTGGCTGACGGGGAAGCTCACCGCGTCGGCCAGCAGCTTCTTCGCCTTGTATTCGGGGATCACGCCATGCTCGTCGGCCAGCGCCGGCAGAGCGATGGGAGCGCCCGAACGGTCTGCCAGATCGCGCTTGGCGAGATCGGCCAACCGCGCGATGGCGCGATAGGCGCGCTCGGTCGAGCGGAAATAGGGAATGCCGGCGGCGGCGAGGCCGTCGATATATTCCTGCGGCACGTTCGCGCCTTCATCCACGCCGGCGAAGACCAGCGGCTTGCTGCCCGAGCTGGTTTCGATGGCCTTCTGGATCGGCGGGAACTTGATCTCGCTGGTGATCGGGTCCGACTGGATGATCGAGGCGACCACCGAACCGATGCGGTCGTCTTCGAGCAGCGCGACCAACAGGTTGGTGTAGATTTCGGGCTCGCTGAGGCCGATCGCGGTGATGTCGGTCGGGTTCGAGACCGGCACGAAATCGGGCAGCACGGCGCGGATTTTCGGGCTGTTCTCATCGTTCAGGTCGACCAGATCGAGGCCGACATCTTCGGCAAGGTCGAAGGCGAGGCCGCGCAACGCGCCGCTTTCGCCCAGCACAGCCATGTTCGCGCCCGGCAGGCTCGGGCAGGTGACGGCGATGGAGGCAATGTCGGCCAGTTCTTCCAGCGTATCGGCGAAGATCACGCCCTCGCGGGTGAGCTTGGCCTTCATCAGCGCATAGTCGCCCGCCATCGCGCCGGTGTGGGTGGCGGCGCTCTCCTGCGCCTTCGAGCTTTTGCCCGGATGCAGCAGCACGATCGGCTTGCCCGCCTCACGCGCGCGGCGCGCGGCGGCGAGGAAGGCGGCCGGGCGGCGGAAGTTCTCGACATACATGGCGATCACGTTGGTCGCCGGATCGTCGACCAGCCATTCGACATAGTCTTCCACGCCCGAGGCCGCTTCGTTGCCGGTGCTGACCGAGGTCGAGACATAGCAGCCGCGCGGGTGCAGCGTGGTGGCAAGCACCGCTGCCAGCGCTCCCGACTGGCTGGCAATGCCGACCGAGCGCTGGCCGGGGCCAGGCTGTTTCATGTTGGTTTCGACGAAGGTCAGCGGAATGCCTTCGACATAGTTGGTGCAGCCGAGGCAGTTCGGCCCTTCGACGATCATGCCCGATTCCGCCGCGATGCGCGCCAGTTCGGCCTGGTCTTTCGCGCCTTCCTCGCCCGCCTCGGAGAAGCCCGCGGCATAGATCACCACCGCGCCGCAGCCATTCTTGGCAAGGTCGCGCACGGTATCGAGCACGAAGGGACGCGGGATCGCCAGCACCGCGCAATCGACGCCGTGCGGCAGTTCGTTCACCGAGTGATAGACCTTGAGGCCCTGCAGCTCGTCGCGCTTGGGGTTCACCGGGTAGATCTCGCCCGCGAACTTGTACTGCACGAGGTTGTTAAGCAGCGTGCAGCCAAGCGCGCCATGGCGATCGGACGCACCGATCACGGCGACCGACTTCGGGCGCAGCAGGCGGTCGATCTGTTCGTTGGTGAAACGGCGTGTGGTGGTCATCGGGAAATCTCTCCGGCGTGTCGTTGCACGAAAAGCCCTCCCCCGTGCGGGGGAGGGTTCGGGTGGGGGTGTAGCAAGGATTGCACCGTTGCCCCCTCCCCTCGATCCCCTCCCCAACGGGGAGGGGAGGATCAGGATCAGCCTTGCAGCTTGTTCTTGTCGAAAGCGCCAAGACCCGGCTTGAAGGTCTTCTCGTCAAGGAACTGCTTGGTCGCTTCCTTGCGGGTTTCCCAGCCGCCGAAATCGTTCAGCGCTTCCTGTGCGCGGATCAGGTAATCCTCGGCGTTGTCGTAGGTCATCTCGCGCACGCGGCGCATCGCCCACTTGGTGGCACGCAGAGCCTGCCCGTCCTTCTTCTTCAGCACGTCGCACACTTCCTGCACGCGCTCCTTGAGCTTGTCAGCGGGCAGCGATTCGTTGACCATGCCCTTGGCGGCAGCCTGCGGACCGGTGAGGTTCTCACCCATCATCGCGTGGTACATGGCATCGCGGAAGCCCATCAGCTCAGCCGCGACCTTCGAGGCGCCGCCGCCGGGCAGGATCGCCCAGTTGATTTCGCTGAGGCCGAACTGCGCATCGTCCGAACAGAAGGCAAGGTCGCAGCCGAACAGCGGGCCATAGGCACCGCCGAAGCACCAGCCGTTGATCATGGCCACGGTCGGCTTTTCATACCAGCGCAGGCGTTCCCACCAGCCATAGGCCTGGCGCTGATGCTCGCGGGTCTTGTGCAGGCCCTGCAGCTCGGCTTCGCGGAAGTATTCGAGCAGGTCCATGCCGGCCGACCAGGCAGTGCCCTCGCCGGTAAGGACCAGCACCTGCACGTCGTCGCGGAATTCCAGCTCTTCGAGAACCTTCAGCATCTGCTTGTTGAGCTTGGGGCTCATGCAGTTGCGCTTGTCGGGGCGGTTGAATGCGACCCAGGCAACACCGTCGACGATATCGACCTTGACGGTTTCTTCCTGCGGACGCGGATCGGGTTTCGACGGACCAGCCATAAAATCTTCCTCCTCTTAGGCCACCGCCACGACTCGTGGCAGCGGTATTGTTATGGGCAATAGCTATCTGGATTGCTATGAGCAACAGCAATCGCTACACCGTCATCATGCGCGATCCCCTGCCCCAGCTCCCCGGTTATTCGCTGCGCCGTGCTGCCCATGCGACCGCCGCCGAACTCGGTGCGCGGCTGGCTACACTGGGCCTGCGTCAGGTCGATGCCTCGGTGCTGATTCTGATTGCAGAAAATGCCGACGTCACTGCCAGCGCGCTTGGCCGCCAGCTCGATATCCAGCGCGCCAACATGGTGCCGCTGCTCAAGAAGCTGGACGACGAAGGCCTGATCGAACGCCAGCCGCTCGACGGCAAATCGCAGGCGCTTCTGCTGACCGCGGCGGGGCGTGAGCGGATGGAGGCCGCGCTCGGCATTATCCACGAGTTCGAGGACGAATTGCTCGCCCGCATTCCGGCCCGCCACCGCGACCATTTGCTTCCGGCGCTCAATGCCCTCTGGCGTTGAGGCCTGGCAGACCCTAGCTTACGTCCAACAAAAGCTGGGAGCCAGGAATGCACGAGCACGCCATCCATCCGGTCAGCCCCGAATGGGCCGCTAATGCCAAGATCAACGCCGAGACCTATGCGCTGAAATATCGCGCCAGTATCGACGATCCGGACAGTTTCTGGCTCGGTGAGGCGCAGCGGCTCAACTGGATGCGCCAGCCCACGAAGATCAAGAACACCTCGTTCGACCGCGACGACTTCCGCATCCGCTGGTTCGAGGACGGCACGCTGAACCTTGCCGCCAACTGCCTTGATCGGCACCTCGAAAAGCGTGCGCAGGATGTGGCAATCATCTGGGAACCCGATCACCCCGATACGCCCAACCGCATCATCACCTACGATCAGCTTTACAAGGACGTGTGCCGCTTCGCCAATGCGCTGATGGCCGATGGCGTGAAGAAGGGCGACCGGGTCACGATCTACCTGCCGATGGTGCCCGAGGCCGCAGTCGCCATGCTCGCCTGCGCGCGGATCGGCGCGGTCCATTCGATCGTGTTCGCCGGGTTCAGCCCCGATGCGCTGGCGCAGCGGATCAGCGATTGCGACAGCCAGATCGTGCTCACCGCCGACGAAGGCCTGCGCGGAGGCAAGAAGGTGCCGCTGAAGGCCAATGTCGATGCGGCCTGCGAGAAAGCAAAGGTGCGCACGGTCATCATGCTGCGCCACACCGGAGCCGATGTGCCGATGGTCGAAGGCCGCGATGTCGACTGGCACGACGCGATCGAGCCGCACAATGCCGACTGTCCGCCTGAGGAAATGAACGCGGAAGACCCGCTCTTCATCCTTTATACCTCGGGCAGCACGGGCCTGCCCAAGGGCGTGCTCCACACCACCGGCGGCTACGGCGTCTGGGCGAGCATGACGCACGAATACGTGTTCGATTACCGCCCCGGCGAGGTTTACTGGTGTGCGGCCGACATCGGCTGGGTGACCGGCCATTCCTATGTCGTTTACGGCCCGCTGGCGAACGGCGCGACCACGCTGATGTTCGAAGGCGTGCCCAACTATCCCGATTTCAGCCGCTTCTGGCAGGTGGTCGACAAGTACAAGGTCGAGCAGTTCTACACCGCCCCCACCGCGCTGCGCGCGCTGATGCGAGAGGGCGATGAATGGGTGAAGAAGACCAGCCGCAAGAGCCTCAGGATTCTCGGCTCGGTCGGCGAACCGATCAATCCCGAGGCCTGGGACTGGTACTATAATGTGGTCGGCGACAGCCGCTGCCCCATTGCCGACACCTGGTGGCAGACCGAAACCGGCGGCCACATGATCACGCCCCTGCCCGGCGCCCATGCGCTCAAGCCCGGCGCGGCGAGCTTCCCGATGTTCGGGGTCCAGCCCGCGCTGGTCGATCCGACCGACGGGCATATCGTGGAGGGAGCGACCGAGGGCGCACTGGTGATCCTCGATTCATGGCCCGGCCAGATGCGCACCGTCTATGGCGATCACGATCGCTTCATCCAGACCTATTTCACCCAGTATCCCGGCAAGTATTTCACCGGCGACGGCGCACGCCGCGACGCCGATGGCTACTACTGGATCACCGGCCGCATCGACGATGTGATCAACGTAAGCGGCCACCGCATGGGCACCGCCGAGGTCGAAAGCGCGCTGGTCGAACATCACAGCGTTGCCGAAGCAGCCGTGGTGGGCATGCCGCACGATGTGAAGGGACAGGGCATCTATGCTTTCGTCACCACCGTGGCAGGTACCGAGGACAGCGAGGAGCTGCGCAAGGAACTGGTGCAATGGGTGCGCAAGGAAATCGGCCCGATCGCCACGCCCGATGTGGTGCAATTCGCGCCCGGTCTGCCGAAAACGCGCTCGGGCAAGATCATGCGCCGCATCCTCAGGAAGATCGCCGAGAACGACACCGGCAACCTCGGCGACACGTCCACCCTTGCCGATCCGGGTGTGGTTGACGATCTGCTCGCCAACTCGCCGCATGCAAAGGTCTGATTCCAGCCCGAAAGGCCCGAAAGCCAAGGCCCAGCCGCCAGGTGCGGCCTTGGCAGCTATGGTTAAGGAAAGGCACAATCTAGGGCAAACCCTTAGGGGCTCGAGAACAAACTGGAAGCGCCGACCTGTCATTCTCGCGGGGCTATGGGAGTTGAAACCCCTCTTAACGTAGGTCGCCGCCGCGATAGCCGTCTACGCCTGTCGGTGCCCGGGCGTCTCATCACGCTTACGGGCACGCACAAGGTGAGCCTGCGCGACATTTCCCAATCCGGGGCCAAGCTGATGGTGCCCGAGGAAGTCAGGGCCGGCGAGGACGGCGTCCTTGCCTGGCTCGACTTCGAGACCTTTGGCACGATCGTCTGGATGCAAAAAGGCCTGGCGGGAATGGCCTTCGACGAGCCCCTGCCCGCCCCCGTGCTGCTCGCCACGCGCCAGAAGTTCGACCACCGCGCCTACAAGACCCACGATGAAGAGGCCCGCGAACAGGCTGCCGACTGGTATCTCGGCTACAAGAACCGCTAACGCTCAGGCCCGTCGCTTTTCGCGCAAGGGCCATCTTTTGCTGTTCGGGAAGCTCTGCTAGGGGCGCGCCATGCCACGCACCCGACTTTACCCGCTCGCCGACCTGGAAGACATTCCGGGCACGAAGGTCTTCACTGCCCTGCGCTCGCGCGAGGCCTACTATCTCCACAAGTTCTGCATGAGCCTGATGAAGGCCGAGAACCGCGAGGAGTTCAAGGCTGACGAACGCGCCTATCTCGACACGTTCAAGATGACCGAGGAGCAGAAGCAGGCCGTGCTTGACCGCGACCTGACCAAGCTGATCGACCTGGGCGGGAACATGTATTTTCTCGTCAAGCTTGCTTCCACCGATGGCCTCTCCGCGCTGAAGGCCGTTTCCACGACCTCGGGTATGGGCGTCGAGGAATATACCCAGATGATGCTCGAAGGCGGCCGCAGCCCCGAAGGTATCCGTTCGATCAGGGACAAGAACTAATGGCTCGCATCTCCGCCGGCATCGCCACCAGCCACGTTCCCGCCATCGGCGCCGCGTTCGATCTGGGCAAGACCAAGGACCCCTACTGGGCGCCGGTCTTCGAAGGTTACGAGTTCGTGAAGGAGTGGATCAAGGACAACACGCCCGACGTGGTGATCCTGGTCTATAACGACCATGCCTCCTCGCTGATGATGGACATCGTGCCGACTTTCGCGATGGGCTTCGCCGATGAATTCCAGAGCGCCGACGAAGGCTGGGGCCGCCGCCCCGTGCCGGTGGTGAAGAACCACATCGAGCTGGCTGCGCACATCGCCGAACAGCTGGTGATCGACGAGTTCGACATTACCCTCATCAACGAGATGGACGTCGATCATGGCCTGACCGTACCGCTCAGCCTGGTGTTCGGGCAGGTCGAGGAATGGCCGTGCAAGGTCATTCCGTTCGTGGTCAACGTGTCGCAGTTCCCCACCCCATCGGGCGAGCGCTGCTGGAAGATCGGCGAGGCGATCCGCAATGCGGTGAAGACCTTCCCCGAGGATCTCAACGTGCAGGTCTGGGGCACGGGCGGCATGAGCCACCAGCTTCACGGCACGCGCGCCGGCCTCATCAACGAGGAATTCGACCGCCGCTTCATCGACCTTCTCGCGCACGAGCCGGAAGAGCTGAAGTACATCACCCGCCTCGAATACCTGCGCGAAACGGGCACCGAGGGCATCGAGCTGATCATGTGGCTGATCATGCGCGCGGCGCTGGGATATGGCGTGGAAGAGAAGAAGCGCTTTTATCGCGTGCCCGCCTCCAACACGGCGGTTGGGCATGTGGTTTATGAGTGCAAGAGCTAGCCCCTCACCGTCACCCCGGACTTGATCCGGGGTCCAGCTTGATCTAACCGACCTGCCGTCATCTGGGGAGTAGCCCCCGCGCGCCTTCGGGCGTCAATCCATGCGTCAACACACTTGGTCGAGAGATCATGGCGCATGGGGGACGGGCCACAATCCGTCCGGGCAAGACCAATGGCACCTGCTTTCGTCCGGCCGGGCGGAAGGCATGGTGCCGTTGCTGTCTTGAACGCCCGGCCCGGAGTACCCGTTTCATGGAACCCTTCCTTACCTCCACCGCCGTGGTCGCGCTGGCCGAGATCGGCGACAAGACCATGCTGCTCGCCATCGTGCTGGCGGCAAGGTTTCGCCAGCCCTGGCCGATCGTGCTGGGCATCCTGTTCGCGACGCTTGCGAACCATGCGCTGGCGGCGCTGGTGGGCATGTCGGTGGCCAGCCTGCTCGAGGGCGAGTGGTTCCGCTATGCGGTGGGCGCGGGCTTTGTCGGCATGGCGCTGTGGACACTGGTGCCCGACAAATTTGACGACGACGATGCGCCCAAGCCCTCGCGACACGGCGCGTTCCTCACCACCCTGGTGGCCTTCTTCCTCGTCGAGATCGGCGACAAGACGCAGATCGCCACCATTGCGCTGGGCGCGCAGTTCCAGAACGTGCTGCTGGTGACGGCGGGCACGACGCTGGGCATGATGCTAGCCAATGCGCCTGCCGTGTGGCTGGGCAATGCGCTGGTCGAGAAGGTCTCGCTCAAGCTGGTGCGGATGCTGGCGGCGCTGCTGTTCCTCGCCATCGGTATCTGGGTTATCGCCGATACCGCGCTGGGCTAAAGCCTCCCGATCTTTACCCGCGTCTTCAGGTCGGTGCGGCAGAAGGCGTGCAGGAAACAGGTCTGCTCACCCATGTCGAGCGCGGCGCGGGCGAAATCGGCGTCCTCATTGCTGGTGAGGAAAACGTGCGTTTCCACCGGATCGGCGCGCCCCGCCTCGCCGGTGCCGCCGCTCGCCCCTCCGCGCGAAAAATGGATGTCCTGCACGATGCGATATTCGGTGAGGTCCTTCTTCGCGATCTTCGCATAGCGGCCAAGCTGGGTCATGAAGCAGAACCCGATCCCGGCGGCCATGTAGCTCAGCGCGTCAGGCGCGCGGCCCTCCTCGTCGCACAGGAAGGTGAAGATCGAGCCGCTCGGGTTGAACAGCTGCTGTTCAACCTGCTTCACGCCGTCTTCGCGCAAGGTACAGATGCCGCGAATGTGCAGCACGCGGTCCTGTTCTTCAGCGAGTGAAGAGCCTTGCGAGGAGGTCGCCTCCTCGGTCAGCGGGCTTTTGCCGCCCTTGGCCACATGCCCTTCCCAGCTGCCCTCGGTGGGCACGACGCCTTCGATCACCTCGCCCGGATCGGCCAGCGCGCCGCCCGGAACCCGCTGAGCCTTGGCCGGCGCCACCGGTTCGCCGTTCAGCGAAAGGGTGAACAAGCTCTCCTTCTCGCCGCGCATCAGCCCGCTCAATGGCGAAGCGGCGGCGGCATCGCAGACAAGCGCCCGCAGTGTTTCGGGATCGGCGTCGGCGTCGAACTCGGCGAGCAGGCTGACGTCCTTGGCCCCGCCCGTCATCGTGCCCCTGAGCGCACTGCCCTTCATGGTGTAGAAGTTGTCCTGCACCAGCCGCACGTTCCGCAGCGCAATCCCGCGCGCCTTGGCCAGCGCCAGCAGCTCGGTCATCGTGCTCGCCACCATGCCCACGGTGAGGAACGACAGCGGGCAGGAAGCCTCGTCGAAGCCATCGAGATAGTCGCCTTCATCCGATACCAGCCGCCAGACCTGCCCGCTGGCGCTGGAGGCGGCGAGCCCCTCCTTCTGCATTACCGACAGCGACCGCGCGGCGAAGCGCACCGATTGTCCAAGGCGCGGCTCGGGAGGCACTAACCGGTCAGCGCCGTCCTCGACCGGGAAGAACAGCGGGCGCGGATCGGCGCCGAGAATATTGGGATGGGCAGCCATCGTTAGTCCTTCTTTGGCAGCATGGGCGAGGCAGCATTGAGCGCCAGCTCGGCATCGGAAAACGTGATCGGGGTGCGCAGGCCCTTCACCGGGTGTGCCCCCTCACGCGCCATTTCGAGCACCATGCCGCGCGCCGCGACCTGCGGATCGGCCAGCGCCTGCGCCACATCATTGATCGGGCCGACGGGCACGCCCTCGGCTTCGAGCCGCGCGAGCAGTTCGTCGCGCAGCCACAGGGCGGTCTTCGCCGCAACGGCGGGAGAGACCCGCGCCCGATCAGCCACGCGGCCGGGGTTGGTCGACCAGCCCTCTTCGACCTCCAGCCCCAGCACCGCCGCGAGGCGCGCGAACTGGCTATCGTTGCCGACCGCGATGATGAGCCAGCCATTGGCGCAGGGAAAGGCTTCGTAAGGCACGATATTGGGATGCGCGTTGCCCATCCGGTGCGGCGCAATCCCGCTGGCGAGATAGTTCATCGCCTGATTGGCGAGCGTGCCGGTCATCACGTCAAGCAGGCTCATATCGACCGCCTGCCCGCGCCCGGTCCGCTGGCGCATGTGGAGCGCCCCCTGAATACCGATCACGCTGTAAAGCCCGGTGAGGATGTCGGCATAGGCCACGCCGATCTTGGTCGGCGGGCCGTCGGGCTGGCCGGTCAGGTCCATGATCCCGCTCATGCCCTGCACGATAAAGTCGTAGCCCGCGTGCTGCGCATAGGGGCCGGTCTGGCCGAAGCCGGTGATCGAGCAATAGACGAGGCCGGGATTGGTCGCGGCAAGGCTAGCGTAGTCGAGCCCGAACTGCGCGAGACCGCCGGTCTTGAAGTTCTCGATCACCACGTCGGCGCCGGCGATCAGCTCCTTAACGCGGGCGAGGTCGCCCTCGTCGCGGAAGTCGGCGACCATGCTGGCCTTCCCGCGGTTGCAGGCGTGGAAATAGGCTGCGTCCTGCGACCCGTCGGCGTTCTCGATAAACGGCGGCCCCCAGCGGCGCGTATCGTCGCCCGCCGGGCTTTCGACCTTGATCACCTCGGCGCCAAGGTCGGCCAGCACCTGCCCGGCCCAGGGCCCGGCGAGAATGCGCGCCAGTTCGACGACCTTGATGCCTTCGAGAGGGTGATTATCAGCCATACAATCCTTCGTCATTGCGAGGAGCCGCAGGCGACGCGGCAATCCATCGCCTAGCGGCTGGATGATGGATTACTTCGCTACGCTCGCAATGACGAATTACAAGCCTATGCAGCTCACTCCGCCGCAATGTGGAACACCCGCTCAGCATTGCCGTGGCACAACGCGTGCATTTCCTCGTCCGAGCAGGCGAAATTCTCGATGAAGTCCACCGCCGGTTTCATTGGCTGATAGGGATAGTCGATCGCCCAGATGACGTTTTCCACGCCCATCCGGTCAATTGCATAGCGCAGCGCCAGCGGGTCTTCCACGCCGCTGGTGGTGAACACGAAGTTGTCCTTGAAATATTCCTCCATGCTGCGCTCGGTCTTTGGCGCGCGGCCCACCTTTTGCGCGCGGCTGTTCATGAAGTTGATCCGCCAGATGAAGAACGGCACCATCTCGCCCATGTGGCCGACGCAGATCTTCAGGTTCGGGAAGCGGTCGAACAGACCGCTCGCCATCATCCGCAGCATGTTGGTGCCGACCTCGACCCCATAGGCCCACATGGCCGAATCCATGGCATAGTCCATCAGCGGACCCTTGAGAGTATCGGAAGGCCCGCGCGGGTGGATGTAGATCGTGGCATTGGTCGCCTCGGCGGCCTCGAAGATCGGCCAGAAGCGATAGTCGTCGAAGTAGTCGCCATTGGTGTGGCCGTTCACCACCAGCCCGTTCAATTTCAGCTCGCCCATCACGCGCTCGATCTCTTTCGCCGCGCGCTTTGGGCTGTGCGGGGCGAAGCTGCCTAGCCCGGCGAAGCGCTTGGGATACTTGGCGCAGATTTCCGCCATCTTGTCGTTCGACAGTGCGGCAAGGTCGGTGGCGGTATCGGCATCGAACATCTGCACGCCCGGAGCGGTAAGCGTGAGCAGGTGCATGTCGACGCCATGCTCGTCCATCTGCGGCAGGCGCTGCTCTTCCACATCAAGCAGCCCGCCGAGGAAATCCATCTTGCCATAGCCCGAGGTATCGGCCTCGGCATCGTAAATGCCCTTCACCAGCAGCTTGTCAGCGCTCTGCGTCGGGCTGCCCGCCACCTTCTTCAGTTCGGCGGCGACCTCGGGGATCGACCAGGCTTCTTCGCAGGCGATCAGGCGGCACTTCTTTCCCATAGCTCTCTCTCCCATTTTGCCCGCGAGACTAGCGCCGAGTTTGACCGGAACAACCCCCATTGCAGCGCGCTTGCCGACATCGTCGGGGCGGCCTAGCCTCGCCCCATGGCCAAGGCCCCGCCCTCGCCCGATGAAAGCTGGAGCTCGACCGGGCTGGCCCGGCGCGAGGCGATCAGCGCGTGGAGCGACTGGGCCGCCAGCACCATAGCCCCGATCGAGGTCGAGGTGTTCGACCCGAACGCCTTTGCGGCCCGCTGGATCAGCCACGGCATCGGGCAATTGCGGCTGCTGCACCTCTATGCCCCGGCCCAGCGCGTGACGCATGTGGGAGCCGACCGGCTGGCGATGCGCGCGGCGCCGTCGATCCAGCTGGTCCACTCGCGCGAAGGCACGATGCAGACGCGCATGGGCGGGCGGCGCTTCGATGTGGAACCGGGCCAGTTCGTGCTGCTCGACAACACCCGCTATTACCAGATGGAAATGGCGACCGAGCACGAATGCATCGACCTGATGATGCCGCAGGCCTGGCTTGAGCGGCACCTGCCCGATCCCGCCGGTCTGCTGGCCCGCCCTTACGACGCGCATTCCGGCTGGGGCGCGCCGCTCGGGGCGCTGATCGAAACGATCCTCGACACCGGGCTGGATAAGGCCCCGCTCCCCCGACCGCTGATCGCAGAGCAATTCGGCAGCCTGCTCGCGCTTGCCACCTCCGCCCACGAGGTTGCGGCAGCGCTACCGGGCGCGGGCGGCCACCGCAGCCAGCTCGCCACGCGCATCCTGCGCCGGATAGAGACGAGCTATGCCGAAGCGGGCCTCTCGCCCGAAACAGTCGCGGCGGAAGAAGGCATTTCCAAACGCTACCTGCAATCACTGCTCGCCGCGCGCGGGACCAGCTTCGTCGCCGAACTGAACGCCACCCGGCTCGAACATGCCAGCGTCATGCTGACCGATCCGCGCCTCGCCTCGCTGCCGATTTCCGAGCTGGCCTATCGCACGGGCTTTCTCGATCCGGGCTATTTCACCCGCCTGTTCCGCAAACGCTTCGGGATCACCCCCAGCCAGTGGCGCGGCGGACTGCCCCCACAAAGCTGAGGCTCTTGTATGTCGTGGTGCTGCGCCCATTTTCCGAACATGCCCACCGCCCAGACTCTTGCGACCCTGCCCACCTACTACCTCAGCCATGGCGGCGGGCCGTGGCCGTGGATGGAGACGGGCAATGCCTATGACGTGCTCGACGCCTCGCTGAAGGCGCTGCGGGGTGAGTTGAACGAGCGTCCGCGCGCCGTGCTGGTCGTCACCGCACACTGGGAGGAGCCGGTGTTCACCTTTTCCAGCGGTGCGCAGCCGGGGATGATCTACGACTATTACAACTTCCCCCCGCACACTTACGAGATCACCTATCCGGCCCCCGGCCTGCCCTCGCTCGCCGAACAGGCCGCCGCGCTGCTGAGCAATGGCGGCATGGCCAGCGCCACCGATCCGGCGCGCGGCTTCGATCATGGCACCTTCAGCCTGATGCAGGCGATCTGGCCCGAGGCGCAGATGCCGATCGTGCAGATGTCGATCCGTGCCGACTACGATCCTGCCGCCCATGTCGTGGCGGGCCGCCTGCTTGCTCCCTTGCGCGATGAGGGCGTGGTGATCATCGGCAGCGGCCTCTCGTTCCACAATCTGCGCGCGCTCGGCCCTGTGGGGCGCGACGTGTCACTCGCCTTCGATGGCTGGTTACAGGAAAGCCTGATCGGCATGACCGGCGAGGAGCGGGTGAAGCGCCTGCTCGAATGGGAGCGCGCGCCTGCCGCCCGCGCCGTCCATCCGCGCGAGGATCACCTGATGCCGCTCCACGTGGCGCTCGGCGCGGCCGAAAGCGACAAGGCCGCGCTGTCATACCACGAGGATGCATTCATGGGGGCCATCGCCGCCTCCAGCTTCCGCTTCGGCCAGCCGCCCGCCTGATACGATCAAGACAATAGGGCTGCGCAAATGTCCTATTGGCCATGCGCGCGAATCCTTCGCTCAGCTAACGATCCGGGGTAGCCTCTGCGTCTGTCCACGCTCAGTCGAGACCCCGCCAACGGGGCCGCGGGCGTCAGACGAGAGGATGCCATAACCATGCCCGACAAGAGCTTTGCCCTGCCCAGCAGCATTGCCGTGATCCCCGGCACCGAGGCCGCGCAGGCGGCCTATCCCTACTTTACCCAGTTCGTGCCCGAGGACGACGAGAAGTTCTGGTTCTACAACTCGATGCACTTTCCAGAACCCATGCACCATTTCGATATGATCACGGCTGAGGCCGCCTATGTCGCGATGGGCGCGTTCAACACCCGCGTGCATGTGCTGCCCACGGCCAAGGGCGTCGATCACCGCATCATCAACGGGCGGGTCTATATCGGCGGCGTGGTGGTCACCGACCCGGACGAGATCGCCGAACGCGTGGCCGAGTTCCAGCAGCGCGCCGGGCATTATTACGAAAACTGGGAAAGCCTCTACGACCAGTGGAAGGTGAAGATGAAGGCGCTGATCGCCGAGGCGCAGGCGCTGCCCAGCCCATCCTTGCCGGATTACGAGCCGCTCGAAACGATCACCGAGGGTGATGCCGTTCCCGCCAGCCACGATCTGCTGAAAATCTACCAGCAGCAGATCGAGGGCTACCACCGGATGTGGCACCACCACTTCGAGTTCCTGCTGCTCGGCTATGGCGCCTACATGACCTTCTTCGGGTTCTGCAAAAAGGCCTTCCCGGAGATTTCGGATCAGGCGATTTCGCGGATGGTGGCGGGGATGGAAGCCGAGATTTTCCGTCCCGATGAAGAGGTGAAGCGCCTCGCCCGCCGCGCGGTCGAGCTGGGAGTCGACCATCATTTCACCGACGATATGAGCATCGAGCAGGTGCTGGCCGATCTCGACAAGGTGAGCGACAAGGGCAAGGAATGGCTGGCCGATCTGGAGCAGAGCCGCGACCCGTGGTTCAACGTCTCCAGCGGAGACGGATTCTACCACTATCACCGTAGCTGGAACGACGATCTGTCGCTGCCCTTCGCGGCGCTGCCCGGCTATATCGCCAAGGTGAAGGCGGGCGAGAATATCGAGCGCCCAACCGCGCAACTGATTGAAGAGCGCGAACAGCTCGTCGCCGACTACCGCGAACTGCTCGACACGGATGAGGACCGCGCCACCTACGACCAGCTGATCGAGCTGGCGCACCGCGTGTTTCCCTATGTCGAGGGGCACAAGTTCTATTGCGAGCACTGGTACACCAACCTGTTCTTCAACAAGATCCGCGAGTTCGGCCGGCTGCTGCTGGCGCACGGCTTCTTCGGGCCGGACGGCGTAGAGGAGGACGTGTTCCACCTCACCCAATACGAGCTGGAAAGCGCGATCATCGACCTGATGCTGGCCTGGGGCGTTGGCGCGGGGCCGCGCGGTCCGGCCTACTGGCCCGCCATTATTGCGACCCGCAAGGCGGCCATTGTCGAATGGGGCAAGCACCCCACCCCACCCGCGCTGGGCAATGTGCCCGACGCCATCGATGATCCGGCGATCAACATGCTGTGGGGCATTACCCGCGAGAACCTGGACCGCTGGCTTGATGACGGGACCGAGAATCCCAACGAGCTGAAGGGCTTTGCCGCCTGTTCGGGCGTGGTGGAAGGCACGGCGCGGGTAGTGAAGTCGGTCAGCGAGATCGGCCGCATCCAGCAAGGCGATATCCTCGTGTGCCAGGTGACAAATCCGACCTGGAGCCCGCTGTTCCAGAAGATCAGCGCTGCCGTTTCCGACATTGGCGGCTCGATGAGCCACATGGCGATTGTGGCGCGCGAGTATAACCTGCCCGCCGTGGTCGGCACCGGCCTTGCCACGGTCAAAATCAAGGACGGCGCACGCATCCGCGTCGACGGCGGCAAGGGCACGGTTTCGATACTGGAGGATGCGTGAGCGCCATGAAATCCGTCGCATGGTTTTCCGAAGTCGGGATCGCCGACCGGCCCACGGCTGGCGGAAAAGGCGGCTCACTGGGCGAACTTGTGCGCGCCGGAATCGCAGTGCCCGATGGCTTCGTGGTGACGACCGCAGCCTTCGAACAATTCCTTGAAGCACTCGAAGCGAAGGAACCGATCAGGCCTCTGGTCGAGGCGCTCGACCCGAACGATCTGGACGCCGCCACACGGCTTTCCGAGCAGTTGCGCGCGCGGGTGATCGGCGATCCGATGACCGGCGAGGTGGAGACGGCGCTCAAGGACGCATTGAATCAATTGTGCGCCGACCAACGGCCCGTTGCGGTGCGCAGTTCGGCCACCACCGAGGACGCCGACGACGCCAGCTTCGCCGGCCTGCAGGACACCTTCCTGTGGGTGCTCGATGGCGCTTCGATGATCGAAAAGGTCCGCGAATGCTGGGCCAGCCTCTACTCGGTCGAGAGCATGACCTACCGCCGCAAGCACGGCCTGCCCGAAGCTGGCGTGGCCATGGCGGTGGTGGTCCAGCGCATGGTCGAGGCGAAGTGTGCAGGCGTGATGTTCACTCGCTCGCCGACAACAGGTGACAAGTCCGTGATTACCATCGAGGGCGCTTGGGGCCTCGGTTCCTCGGTGGTTTCGGGCGAGATTACGCCGGACAAATGGGTGCTGGGGAAAATCACCGGCGAGATTAGCCAACGCGATATTTCGGACAAGCACGCGAGGCAGGTCCCCGCACCCGGGGGCGGCATTCAGGAAATTGAAAACGAAGCAGAAATCCGCTCCGCCCCTTGCCTGACGGACGACGACTTGCAAGCCCTTCGCGCCATCGGGCGCAAGGTGGAAAAGCACTATGGCAAACCGCAGGATATCGAGTGGGCGCTCGATCAGGACGGGAAGGTGCTGCTGCTGCAATCGCGCCCCGAAACGGTCTGGGCGCAGAAGGATGCCAAGGCCGCGCCGGTCGTAGCGAAAGAAGCCAATCCGATAGCCCATGTGATGGGCCTGTTCACCGCGGGGGCGAAGAAGTGAGCTTGAC
Source organism: Erythrobacter sp. (assembly GCA_027311945.1). GTDB lineage: Bacteria > Pseudomonadota > Alphaproteobacteria > Sphingomonadales > Sphingomonadaceae > Alteraurantiacibacter. The sequence goes on along the minus strand of DAICXZ010000030.1, from coordinate 124,981 downwards.
CGGCAAGGATATCGTCGAGATCGCACGATTACTCGATGCCTCGCACTTCACGACACTCGACCTGACGCAAGGCGACTTTCGCCTGCGGATCAGCCGCGATGGCGCTGGCGGCTGGCGCGAGGACGACAGGGACGAGCCGGAAGAGCGCCCCACGCTCGCTGATGCGGCTACGGCCGAACCGCTTCCCCCGCCCCCTGCGGCAGGAGCGGACGAAATCGAAATTCCCGCCCCGCTGATCGGCAACTTCTACACCGCCCCGCGCCCCGGCGAGCCCGACTTCGTGAAAGTCGGCGACCGGGTGAGCAAGGACACGGTGGTCGCGATCATCGAGGTGATGAAGCTGATGAACTCGGTCGCCGCGGGGGTCGAGGGCGAGGTGACAGCGGTGCTGGCCGAGAACGGCAGCGCGGTGGCCGAGGGGCAGGCGCTGTTTCGGGTGAAGGTGGATTAAGAGCCGACCCCGCTCATCCTGAGCTTGTCGAAGGACTGCTTTTCTCCGAGCGCGGCACCAGAAGTAAGGACAGCCCTTCGACAAGCTCAGGGCGAGCGGATGTGGGTTTGAGAGGTTTGCATGGCCAACATAGAAATCGTTGAAACCTCGCTGCGCGACGGCAACCAGTGCCTGTGGGGCGCAACCGGGATCGACACCGCCAAGACGCTCACCATCGCCCCAGCCATGGAGCGCGCCGGGTACAAGGCGATCGACTTTACCACCTCGACCCACATGGGCGTCGCCGTGCGCTACAAGCAGGAAGACCCGTGGGAGCGCATCCGCGAAATGGCGCGCATCTGCCGCACCACGCCGTTGCAGTTCCTCTCCACCGGCTTCCGCTTCATCTCGTGGGAGACCGCCACGCCCGAATTCATGGAGCTGGCCTACCGCACGCTGGCCACCAACGGCATCCGTCGCTTTGCCCTCGCCGACCCGATGAACGATGCGGCCGCCAATGTCGAAGCGGCGAAAATGGTCAAACGCGCGGGCGGCGATATTGTCGTGGGCGCGCTGGTCTACACGATCAGCCCGATCCACGACGATGCCCACTATGCCGAGGCCGCCCGGATCATGGCGCAAAGCCCCGATATCGACGCGCTCTATATCAAGGACCCCGGCGGTCTGCTCACCCCCAAACGCGCCGCCACGCTGATCCCGGCGATCCTTGCCGAGATAGGCGACAAGCCACTCGAACTTCACAACCACTGCACGATTGGCCTTGCCGAACCGGCCTGCCTCGAAGCGGCAGACCTCGGCATCGCGGCGGTGCAGTGCGCCAGCGGCGGCGCGGCCGACGGCACCAGCAACCCGCCTATCGGTCGGATGATCCGCAACCTGCGCAGCCTCGGCCACACGGTCGATGTCGATGACGAAGCGGTCGAAGAAGTCGCGACTTATTTCACCCGGCTGGCCGAAGCCGAGGGCTATCCCACCGGTTCGCCGCTGCCGTTCGATGCCGCCTATTTTCGCCACAACCTGCCCGGCGGGATGGTCGGCACCATGCGCCGTCACCTGGCTGATCAGAACGCCGCCCATCTCGAACAGGCCGTGATCGAGGAGATGGGCCGCGTGCGCGAAGAACTTGGCTGGGTGATTGTGATGACGCCGTTCGCGCAGATGCTGCAAACGCAGGCCATGCTGAACGTCACCGGCAAGGAGCGCTGGTCGATTATCCCCGACGAGGTGATCCGCTTCGCCATCGGCAAGTTCGGGCGGCCCACCCAGCCGGTCGACCCGCAAGTGATGGACCGCATCATGGCCCACCCACGCACGAAGCAGCTCGAAGCGGAGACCGGCATGGCCGACCTCAAGACCCTGCGCAGCCGCATTGGCGAAAGCCTGTCGGACGAGGAATTCCTGCTCCGCGCCACCATGCCCGAGGGGCAGATCGAGGCGATGCGCAAGGCCGGCCCTGCTCCGCGCCACTACGATCCCGACACCGCCCCGGTCATGCGGCTGCTGCGTGATGTGATGGCACGAAACGATATCGCCGACTTTGCGTTCGAGAAGGACGATTTGAAAATTCGCCTTTCTGCCTGATCCCCTTTCAAGGATACCCGATGTCCCTCCCCCGCAAGCCGAAAGGCTTCATGTTCGATCTCGACGGTACGCTGATCCTATCGAACCGCCAGCTTGGCTCTTACGATCCGATCCCCGGTGCCGCCCATGCGCTGGGCGAGCTTGATGCGCTGGGGGTGCCGTGGATCGCGCTCACCAACGGCAGCGCCTATGCGGCCAGAAAACAGGCCCCGCGCTTGCGCAATGCCGGCTTGCCAGTGCCGGACGAAAAACTCTTTACGCCCAATTCCGTCGCCACCGAGGTGATCAAGGAGCGCGAGCTGGAACGGGTGCTGGTGCTCGGCACACAGGGCGTGATCGACGCTCTCACCGAACTCGGCGTAAAGTGCCTCAACCCCGACGATGGCAAGGGCCTCTCCTGCGACGGGGTATATGTCGCCTGGCATCCCGATTGCACGATGGACCACATCCACCGCGCCTGCGATGCCGTGCTCGGCGGCGCGACCTTCCTCACCGCATCGGACATTCCCTTCTTCGCCACCAAGGAGGGCCGCAGCTTTGGTTATTCCTGCGCGATTAACGGCGCTATTGCGCGGGTTACGGGGATTGAGCCCGAGCCGACCGGCAAGCCAAGCGAACACGCCATGGAGTTCGTCGCGCAAAAGCTGGGGATCGATGCGGCGCACGTAGGCGTGGTCGGCGACGATGCCACGGCCGAGATGCAGATGGCCGTAGCCGGCGGCGCGATCGGCATTGCCGTCACCAGCGGTTCGACCAGCGCGGAAGAATGGGCTGAGCAGCCGCCAGAAAAGACGCCCGATCTGGTCATCAATTCGATTGGCGATCTGGCCAGCGCCTGCGGGCTGAGCTAACCGGGTGCTCATGATGCAGGGCCGCATAGCAGCGGCCCCAAGGCAATCATGGAGACACATTTGACCACCGCCCCGATCCGCACCGACTGGACCCGCGAGCAAATCGCCGCCCTGTTTGACCTGCCCTTCACCGAACTGCTGTTTCGCGCCGCAGAGGTCCACCGCGCGCATCATCGGCCTGATGAAGTGCAGCTGTGCACCCTGCTCTCGATCAAGACCGGCGGTTGCCCCGAGGACTGCGGATATTGCAGCCAGAGCGCCTCGGCCGACAGCGGCGTGAAGGCGACCAAGCTGATGGACGTGCGCGAGGTGCTGCAAAAGGCAGCGCAAGTGCGCGATGCCGGTTCGCAGCGGTTTTGCATGGGCGCCGCCTGGCGCAACCCCAAGGACCGCGACATGGGCAAGATCGTCGAGATCGTGTCGGGCGTGCGCGCGATGGGGATGGAAACCTGCATGACGCTTGGCATGCTCACCCCCGAACAGGCCGCGCAACTGAAGGCGGCGGGGCTCGATTACTACAACCACAACGTCGATAGCGGGCCGGAGTTCTATGAGCGCGTGGTCTCCACCCGCTCCTATGAAGACCGGCTCGATACGCTCGAAACTGTGCGCGAGGCGGGGATCAATGTGTGCTCGGGCGGGATCGTCGGCATGGGTGAAACGCGCGCCGACCGCGTGGGCTTCGTCCACACGCTGGCGACGCTCGAACGCCACCCTGAAAGCGTGCCGATCAACGCGCTGGTGCCGGTGAAAGGCACGGTGCTGGGCGATATGCTGGCCGATACCCCGCTCGCGCAGATCGACGATATCGAGTTCGTCCGCACCGTGGCGGCGGCGCGGATTGCGATGCCGCTGAGCATGGTGCGCCTCTCGGCGGGCCGCGAAAGCATGAGCGAGGCGACGCAGGCGCTGTGCTTCCTCGCCGGGGCCAATTCGATCTTCACCGGCGACACGCTGCTGACCGCGCCCAATGCGGGCGAGGACGAGGACATGGCGATGCTCGGGCGGCTGGGCCTCAAGCCGATGGAAGGCCCCGAGCCGATGCGGGCCCTGGCAAAGCAAGACGAACTAGCCAGCGCTTGAAGCCTGAGCTAACCCTCGAAAAAATCACAATCTGCCCGCCCTGCGGGCCGAAGGAGAGGCCACTTTGACCGACCATAAGCTCGAAACGCTCACCATTCATGCCGGGCAGCAGCCCGACCCTGCCACCAATGCGCGGATCACCCCGATCTATCAGACCGCGAGCTACGTCTTCAACGATGCCGAGCATGCGGCCAACCTCTTCGCGCTCAAGGAATTCGGCAACATCTACAGCCGCATCATGAACCCCACGGTCGATGCGCTGGAAAAGAAAATCGCCGGGCTTGAAGGCGGCGTCGGCGCTCTGGGTGTCGCCTCGGGCCATGCCGCGCAGCTGGTGGCGTTCCACACGCTGATGGAGCCGGGCTGCAATATCGTCGCGGCGAAGAAGCTCTATGGCGGCTCGATCAACCAGCTGAGCGAAGCCTTCCGCAAGTTCGGCTGGGAAACGCGCTTCGTCGATGCCGACGATCCGGCCAATGTCGAAGCCGCTTGTGACGAGAACACCCGCGTGGTGTTCATCGAGAGCCTCGCCAATCCGGGCGGCGTGGTCTGCGACATCGCCGCGATTGCCGACATTGCGCACAAGGCGGGCGTGCCGCTGATGGTCGACAACACCATGGCCACCCCGATGCTGTGCCGCCCGATCGAGCACGGCGCCGACATCGTCGTCCACTCGGCCACCAAGTTTTTGAATGGCCACGGCAATTCGGTCGGCGGGCTCATCGTCGATTCGGGCAAGTTCGACTGGAAGGCTCACGGCGACAAGTTCGCCACGCTGACCCGGCCCAACGGCTCTTACCATGGCGCAGTGCTGGTCGATGCGCTCGAACCGGTCGGCCCGATCGCCTTCATCATCGCCTGCCGTGTGCTTGGCCTGCGCGATCTTGGCCCGGCCATGGCCCCGATGAATGCCTTCCTCGCGCTCACCGGCATGGAGACGCTGGCGCTGAGGATGGAGCGGCATTGCGACAATGCGCTGGCCGTCGCCAAGCACCTTTCCGCGCACGAGAAGATCGACTGGGTCTCCTACGCCGGGCTGGAGGACAACGCCTATAACGCGCTCGCCCAACGCTATCTCAGCGGCAAGGGCGGCGCGGTGTTCACCTTCGGCGTGAAGGGCGGATACGAAGCGGGCGTGAAGCTGGTCTCCTCGGTCAAGCTGTTCAGCCACCTTGCCAACATCGGCGACACCCGCAGCCTGATCATCCATCCGGCCAGCACCACCCACAGCCAGCTCGAAGGCGACGACCTGATCGCCGCCGGCGCCGGGCCGGACGTGGTGCGGATCTCGGTCGGGATCGAGCATATCGACGATATCATCGCCGACCTCGACGCCGCGCTGGCTGCGCTGTGATCGGGCTGGTGTTGCTGCTCGCGGCGGGCGCGTCTTCGGCCGAGCCCGCCGATATTTGCGCCGAGCCGATCACCCAGGCGGACATGAACCAGTGCGCCGCACGCGACTATGCCGAGGCGGACAAGGCGCTCAACGCGCAGTGGTCGCGCACCGCTGACGTGATGCGCGAGCGCGATCGCCAGCTTGATCGCGATTATGACGATCGCCCCGGCTACTTCGAGACGCTGCTCGCCGCGCAACGCGCGTGGCTCACCTACCGCGACAAGCATTGCGCCAGCGAGGGATACCTCTACCGGGGCGGCTCGATGGAGCCTATGGTGGTCAGCGGTTGCAAGGCGAAACTGACCGAGCAGCGCACAAGCCAGCTTGCCGAGCTGATGAGCGCGGAATGACCGGCGCGGCGGCGAGGTTCGACTACGAGGCCTATCTCGCCCAGTTCCTAACCGGCGATGATGATGGACTGGTCGAGCGCTTCTTTGCCGAAGACTGCGCGATGATCACCGGCTCTGGCGAATTCATCGGCCATGCCGGAATGCGCGCGTTCCTCGCCAAGGCGCATGACGGTGTGCGGGAATGTCCGCGCGTGCAGCACTATCTGCAGGACGAGCACAACGTGCTGGCCGAGATCGACATGGATTTCCATGCGACCAAGCACCGCCCCGACTTTCCCTTCGGCGAAATGTTCCCCGGCGACAGCCTGACGGTGAAGTTCCTCGCCCGCTACGAACTGGACACGGCGCAGAAGGTGCGTCGGCTTATCACCATGGCCTGGCCTGCCGGGCGCGAGGTCACTACCCTGCCCCCGCTCGGCGCGCATCCCAGCCAGATCGCCGCCTACCACGCCTATGCCGCCGCCTTCTCCGCTGGCGATCCGGCGCGCTACACGCGGTTCTATTGCGGTGACGTGGTGCTCGAACTGCCATCGGTCGGGCGCTTCGAGGGCGCACAGGCAATTGCCGATTTCTATAGCGCGATGTTCGAGCGCGTGGTCGAAACGCTGACCGTTCACAGGCTCGACGCAAGCGACGAGGCGATCGTGGTCGATTGCACCAGCCGCTTCACCGCCGTGGCCGATGCGTCGGACTTCGTCGTCGGCGCGCTGGCGAAGGGTGAGCACGTCGATGTGCGTGTGCAGGTGACCTATCGGCTGCGCGAAGGCTATATCGACCATATACAGGTGGCCCGCGCGGGCGAGCCGGTGTTCAGCGACGCGCGATAAGTGCGGCTTCGATAAGGCCAATATCCTCGGATCGGTCGACATCGGCCAGCGTGCCGGGTGGCGGCGCGATCAGCGTGCAGTCGGCGCGACCAGCAAGCCAGCGCCCTGCCCCGCTTTCGCCTTCGAGCGTGGTGATGTCTGCCAGCAGGACTTGCGGCACGAAGACGGGCACTCCGGGCTTGCCTGCGCCATGATCGCTCGCGGCCAGCCCTTCGCTCGCCGCGAGCGCAGCCAGATGAGCGGGCGCGACAAGCGGCATGTCGGCAAGCACGATCAGCAGGTCACGCCTCTGTGCCAGCGCGGCCTTTGCTGCCAGCGCGACCGACGTGGCCAGCCCTGCTTCGGAGCGCGGGTTTTCGATCAGGGGCCAGCCGCTCTCTCGCGCAAACAGCGGGACATCTGCTGTCGGAACAACGATGACGCCGGGCGCAAATCCCGCCGCATCCACCAAAGCCAGCACATGCGCCCCGACCCGCCGGCCGGCGCACAAGGCATCGAGCTTGCCCCCGCCAAAACGTCGCGCCTGCCCGGCGGCCAGAATGGCGACCAGCGGCGCGCTCATCGCTGGCTGTGGTGCGGGTGGCGCAGCTCGTAGATGCCCGCCACACCGGCAAGGGCCGACAGCGCCAGCGCCGAAGGCTCGCGGCTGTGCCCGATCAGGCCGAGCGGGCTGGCGATGCGGGCGATCTGCTGCTCGGCATAGCCAAGCGCGGCCAGCCGTTCGCTGCGCGCCGTCCGCGCGGGCTTGCCCCCTTGCGCACCGATGAAGAAGGCGGGGCTTCTGAGGCCCCAGTCGAGCAGCGCCTCTTCCCACTCGTGATCGTGAAACAGCAGCACCAGCGCGCTCCAGCGGTCGAGCGCGATGTGCTCGGGCCGCTGACCAAGCGAGAGCGAGCCATCCTCGCGGCTATAACTATCGACCATCATCCCTGCCGCCGCGCCCAGTCGCGCCATCGCTTCCAGCTCCGGCCCCTCGCCCAGCAACACCAGCCGCAGCGCGGGGATATAGCGGCGCTCGGCGAGCAGGGTCTGGCCGGGCAAAGCGAGGCTCGCCTCCTGCCGCATCTCCAGCTTCGCAAGCACCTCGGCACAGGCGGCATGGTCTGGCGCCGGGTCGATCAGGATGTCGAGCCCCCCGCCGCAGGGCAGGCGAAAGTCGATCTTCGGCGAGCCTGCGCCATAGCGGATCACGCGCGGCTCACCCCCGCGCGCGACCTCGGCGGCCAGTTCGCGCTCAAGACAACCATCGGCGAGGCTCCCGGTCACGCTGCCATCGGCATGGACCGCCAGCTGCGCACCCAGGCGGCGCGAAAAACTGCCCTCGATATTGACGATGGTGCACAGGCCGGTGCCAGCGACGGTCGCGGCCGCCAATGCCTCGTGATCTTCGGGTAATGCCATACCCGCGGCTCTATCAGTGCTGGTGCGGGTCTTCCATGCCCATGATCAGCTCCGGCTCCTCGCCGCGCAGTTCCTGAAACGCCAGCGTCAGGTTGATCAGCGCGCGCGACCAGGGCGTGCCGCCATATTCGAGGCCGGGCTTAACCTTGTGATCGAGGAACACCGCATAACTGGGCGTTGCCTCCAGCTTCTTCAGCGCATCCTCGGGCGTACCGCCGGTGAGCAGGGTCTGCTCGGCCGTGGCTACGAGGCCGCGGTTGAAGTTCATGAACGAGTGGAACTCATCCCATGTCGAAACCCCGCCATGGCCCTGAATGACCTTGTCGACCCCGTCGATACCATAGACCGCCCCCGCCAGCGTGGTCGGCAGCGCGAGGATCGAGCCGCCCGAGCCTGGGTCGATCAGCGGGCTCATGTGCCAGGCGTAGACATCGCCCGCCGCCATGGTGCGCGCGGCGGGGAACACCACGAAGGCATCGCCATCGGTGTGGCCAGCGCCGAAGTAATACAGCTCGATCCGGTCGTCGCCCTTGCCGATGGTCTTGCGCGCTTCGAAGTCACTGTCGACGCGCAGCGAAGGGAAAGGACCGCCGCCCGCGCGCATCCGCGCCGCGCTGTTGACCTGCGCCACCACCTGCACATCGCCATTGGGCGCAAGTTCGGCGTTGGAGCCGGTGTGGTCGGGGTGCGAATGGGTGTTGATGATCATGCCCACGGGCTTGTCGGTCACCTTGCGCACCTCGGCGAGGATCGCCTCGCCACTGGCGGGCAGCTTGGTATCCACCAGCACCACGTCGTTCTCGCGCACGAATACGGTGGTATTTCCGCCCGCACCGAAGATCTTGTAAACGTTGCCCGAAACCTGCTCGATCCCGGTGATGCCCGGCAGGCCCTGCGCCGTCACCGCTCCGGTTGCCACCACGGTCGCCAGGCCCGTTGCCACGACGCCTGCCAGGATCGCCATCCGTTTCATTGTTCGTCTCTCCCCTCAGCCCGCGAGATTTCGGACTCTGTCAACGAACCAATAGACCCCCGCCGCGATCACCGCAAGCGAGCCCCCCACGGCGATACGATTTGCGACATTCGGCGAACGCCCGCGCAGCCAGCCCAAGGCCAGCGCAACCGGCACGACAATCGCCAGCTGCCCCAGTTCCACGCCCACGTTGAACCCCGCCAGCGCCCAACCGAGCTGCGCCTGTGGGAGCCCGAATTCACGCAGGACATAGGCAAAGCCGAACCCGTGGATGAGCCCGAACAGGCCCGCAAACAGCGCACGCAGGTCGCGCTCGCCCGACTTCCTGAGCAGGTTGTCGAGCCCCACCACCACGATCGAAAGCGCGATCAGCGGCTCGATCAGCCATGCGTGCGGTGCGAAGGTGCCCGTCGCCGCCAACGCCAGCGTGATCGAATGGCCGAGCGTGAATGCGGTGACGATCAGCGTCAGCCGCCGCAGTGATCCGCCCATCAGGATCAGGCCAAGAATGAACAGCACGTGGTCCGGCCCGATCAGCACGTGATGTGCGCCTGCCGGAATGAAGGTCGCCAGCACCGCGCCGACCCCTGCCACGCTGCCGGCATAGTAGGTTTGCGGTGTGGAGCCCTTGGCGAAGATTATCTGCTGAGCAACCTCGTCGCCCTCGTAGATGGTGACGAAGGTCTGGTGCAGCGGATCGTAATCGAACAGGTGCGCGTCTACCGACAGCGCTGCCGGAGGCTTGCCGTCGGCGCGGAAGGTCAGCCGAACGGCATCATCGCCCGCCACCGGTTCGAGCGCCCCCGGCTCCAGCGCCAGACGGGCTCCGTCCGCGTCGCGCAGATCGAGTCGCGCTAGCAGCAAGTTTGCTATTGCACTGTATTGCCCATCCAATACACTCCGGTCGAGCAGAGTGGCATCTTCGTCGATCCTCAGGTCATGTTCGAGATCGACCGTATGTACGGTGACCGCACCTTCGAGCGATCCTTCACCGGGCCTCAGGTCGATATAGCTGAACGGCGCCGGATGCGCCGCGGCCTCGGTGGGCGGAAGAAGCGCGAGAACGCCAAGAAGTAAGACGAGGAACGTCGGCCGGAAATGCATTATTGCCACATAGACGGATAAAATCAGCCATCAACTGGCTGCATTTCACAAAAGCGACAATTGGTGGTTGGCAATTACTGTTCAGTCACGGTAGGCCGGAACGGAGATAGTTTCAAAAGTGAGCAATCTGTTGCGAGTGACAGGGGATTGGAAACGGGCGCAACGTCATGCGCCGCTGCTTGCCTTGGCGGCGCTGCTCTCTGCCTGCGCCGGCCAGCCATTCGCGCCGCCCGCGCCGCGCGTGGACGTGCCCGAAGGCTGGACCGAAACCGAGGCTCCGCTCGTCTCACCCGACACCTCCGCCTACTGGCGCCAGCTCGATGATCCGCTGCTGAGCCAACTGGTCGAACAGGCCATTGTGCAGAACCGCGACATCGCCGCCAGCGCCGCCCGGCTCGATCAGGCGCGCGCCGCGCTGGTGCAGGCCCGTGCGGCCTACCTGCCAACGCTGAGCGCAAGCGGCAGCGCCACCCGCGACGTCGGCGATCTGGCGCGCGACGGGGTGCCGCTCTCGCTCGGACTCGATGCCTCGTGGGAAGCCGACCTGTTCGGTCAGGTCTCGGGCAATGTCGCAGCCGCGCAGGCTGATCTTGCCGCACAAGGCTATAACCTCGCGGACCTGCAACGCCTGATCGTCGGGCAGGTCGCGCTGCAGACGATCAACGCCCGCGCACTTGCGGAGCAGCTGGCCATTGCGCGCGATACGCTCGGCAACCAGCGCGAAAACCTCCAGATCGCGCGCTGGCGCAACCAGGCCGGGCTGGTCTCCAGCCTCGATGTCGAGCAGGCGCGCACGCAGGTGGCGCAGACAGCGGCGACCATTCCCTCGCTCGAAGCGAGCCTTGCCGCCACTGCCAACGCCATCTCGACCCTCATCGGGGAACCGCCGGGCCGTGTGCTCGCCGAGTTCGACACCAGCACCCCCGTCCCCACCCCGCCCGCACTGGCGGGCCTTGCCGCGCCGGCCGCGCTGCTCGAACGACGCCCCGATCTGCGCGCCGCCGAGGCTTCGCTCTATGCCGCCGGCGCCCGCATCGGCGTGGCGCGGGCGCAGCTGTTTCCGCTGGTGCGCCTGACCGGCTCGATCGGGACCGGCCCGGTGACCGCCGGCAACCTGTTCGATCTTGTCACCGGCGGGCTGGTCGGCAGCATCAGTCAGCTCCTGTTCGACGGCGGGCGCACCGCCGCGCAGGTCGACAGCGCCGAGGCCGGAGCCGAGGTTGCTTTAGCGCAGTGGGAAGGCGCAATCCTCTCCGCGCTCGAAGAGGTTGAAAGCGCCGGTGTCGCCCGCCGCACCGCTGATGAGCGCGTGGCGATCAACGAAGAGGGGCTCGACGCGGCCAGCAATTCGGCGATCCTCGCGCGCAGCCAATATGAAGCCGGGCTAATCGACTTCCGCACCCTGCTCACCGCCGAAAGCGCCCTGCTTTCGGCGCGCAATCAGCTCGTCACCGCCGAGGCCGACCGGGCCAGCGCCTTCGTGCAGCTGACGCAGGCACTCGGCGGCGGCTGGAGCGCCGATGCCTATGACTTTCCCCTGAGTGGCTCCGCGCAGGGCCCCAGTGACAGGACCGACCCATGAGCGACCAGACCATCGACGAATTCCTCGGCACCGAAAGCAAGCCAAAGTGGTACAAGCGCAAGCTCGTCTGGGTCATTGCGGCGCTGATCGTTGCAGGCATCGTCGCCGCGCTGGTGTTCGGCGGAAGCAAGGAAGAAACGCCCTACGTCACCGAAGAGGTCACCACCCGCTCGCTCGATCTGGTGGTGACGGCGACGGGCAACCTGCGGCCGACCAACCAGGTCGAGGTCGGCTCGGAAGTCTCTGGCCGGATCGACCAGGTGCTGGTCGACGTGAACGATCAGGTCCGCCAAGGGCAGGTGCTCGCCTATATCAACACCGACGTGATCGACGACCAGATCACCCAGGCCCGCGCGCAGCTCGCCGCAGCCCGCGCCGCGGTCGAACAGTCGCGCGCCACGCTCGCGGTCGATCGGGCCCAGCGTGAACGCCTGCGCGAAGTCTTTCGACTTTCGAACGGGCGCGTGCCCTCGAAGGTCGAGATGGAGCAGGCCGAGGGCGCGTTGCAGCGCAGCCAGGCCGGGCTGACCTCCGCGCAGGCCAATGTCGTGTCGGCACAGGCTTCGCTTTCCAGCGCCCAGACCCAGCGTGACCGCGCGGTGATCCGCTCGCCCGTAGCGGGCGTGGTGCTGGTGCGGCAGGTGGAGCCGGGGCAGACCGTGGCGGCGAGCTTCAACACCCCCACGCTGTTCATTCTGGCTGAAGACCTTTCAGTGATGCAGCTGCGCGTGAAGGTCGACGAGGCCGATGTAGGGCAGGTCAAGGCCGGGCAGGATGCCAAGTTCACCGTCGATGCCTATCCGGGCCGCCAGTTCCCCGCGCAGGTGGAGCGGATCGACCTTGCCTCGGGCAATATCTCCACCAGCAGCCAGACAACTCAGACGCAGACCAATGCCGTGGTCGAATACGAGGCGCGGCTGACCGTCGCCAACACCGAGGGCCTGCTGCGCCCCGGAATGACCGCAACTGCCAACATCGCCACCGAAAGCACCTCGCGCCAGTTGGCCGTGCCCAACGGCGCGCTGCGCTTCAAGCCTCCCAAGGAAGAGGAAAGCGGCGGCATCGAACTGGGCGGCGATGATTTCGGGCTCGCGCGTGAGGACGCCCGCGCGACCATCGGCGCAGGCTCGAAGCAGACCATCTATGTGCTCGAAGCCGACGGCTCCTTGCGTGAGATCGCCGTGACCACCGGCCTCTCCGACGGACGCTTTACCGTCGTCACCTCCGACGAGTTGACCGAGGGAATGCAGGTCGTCACCGCGCTCAAGGCGGCAGCTGAGTAAGGCACAAGCGTCATGGCCGAACCGCCGATCATCGAGCTTCGCAGCATCACCAAGACCTTCGGCGAAGGTGCGGCGGCGTTCCAGGCGCTGAAAGGCGTGGACCTGACCGTCCAGCGTGGGGATTTCCTTGCCGTGATGGGGCCGTCGGGCTCGGGCAAGTCGACCACGATGAACATCCTGGGCTGCCTCGATCAACCGAGCGGCGGGACATTCCGATTCCTCGGGCAGGAGGTTCAGTCGCTCAGCAAGGACCAGCGCTCGCTGCTCAGGCGGCGCTATCTCGGTTTCGTGTTTCAGGGCTTCAACCTGCTTGCACGGACCACGGCGGCGGAAAATGTCGAACTTCCGCTGGTCTATCGCGGGGCGACCCGCACCGAACGGCGCGAGGCGGCGCTGAGGGCGCTCGACCGGGTGGGCCTGTTGCCCTGGGCCGATCACACCCCGGCCGAACTTTCAGGCGGACAGCAGCAACGCGTCGCCATCGCCCGCGCACTCGTCACTGACCCGGAGGTGCTGCTCGCCGACGAGCCGACCGGCAATCTCGATTCCGAACGCTCGGTCGAAATCATGAAGTTCATGGCCGAACTGAACGATCAGGGCATCACCGTGCTGATGGTGACCCACGAACCCGAAATGGCCGACTTCGCCAAGACCGTCGTCCACTTCAAGGATGGGCTGGTCGAGCGGATCGAACAATCGGACCGGCGCGCACTGGCGGGAGCAAAGGCCTGATGTTCGGCACCTCGCTCATGCTCGCCTTTCGCGAGATTCGCCGCCACCTGATGCGCAGTTTCCTGACGACGCTGGGCATCATCATCGGCGTTTCGGCGGTCATCACCATGGTGACGCTGGGCCGCGGGGTGACGGCCGACATCGAGGAACAGATCTCCTCGCTCGGCTCCAACATGTTTTTCGTATTCCCGATTGAGGGCGAGCGAGGCCAGTTCCGCCCGTTCGACGAGCGCGACGTCGATGCCGTGCGCGAGCAGATCGCCGGGGTTAAGTCAGTGGCGGGGCAGGTCGACCAGAGCGTCACTGCGATTTACAATGGGCAGGACTGGAAGACCAAGGTCGAGGGCGTCAGCCGCGCCTTCATGGATGCTCGCGGCATCACGCTCGATCAGGGCCGCATGTTCACCGATCAGGAGGAAAGCGCGGGCGCGAACGTCTGTATCATCGGCCCCACCGTGGTGGAGGAGATGTTCAGCTCGGTCGAAAGCCCGCTGGGCGAACGTATGCGGCTCGACAACGTCAGCTGCCAGGTGATCGGTGTGTTCGCCAGCCGCGGCAACGTTGGCGGCGGCGGGGATGACGACAACTCGGTCTTCATGCCGCTCACCAATGTGCAGCGCCGCTTCACCGGCAACGACAACATCGGCTACATGGCCGTCTCCTACGACGCCGGTTACGACAACAAGGCGATGGTCGAGGCGCTGGTGAACCTGCTGCGCGAGCGGCGCGTGCTGCTGGAGGGCCAGGCCAACGACTTCGACATCGTCGATACCGCCGAGATCAACGAGACCGTTTCCAGCACGGTCGGCACCATGACCGTGATGGTGGCCGCCATCGCCGCGATCAGCCTCGTGGTCGGCGGCGTGGGGATCATGAACATCATGCTCGTTTCGGTGACCGAACGTACCCGCGAGATCGGCATCCGCCTCGCCATCGGCGCCTTGGCGAGCGAGGTGCGCCTGCAGTTTCTCACCGAAGCGGTGGTGCTTTGCTGCTTCGGCGGGCTGGTGGGGATCGTTCTGGGCTTCGTGTTCTCAGCCAGCCTCTCGGCCGTGTTGGGCTTCCCCTTCGTGTTCGACCCGTTCATCAACGTGCTGAGCTTCGTGATCTCGGCTCTGATCGGAATCGTGTTCGGCTATTTCCCGGCCCGCCGCGCAAGCCAGCTCGACCCGATCGAGGCACTGCGGCACGAATAGGCGGCGCACAGCCCTCCCCCCCCGCCGAGGGAGGGAGGGCCTTGCAGATCAGGCCGTTTCGACCATCACCAGTTCGGCATCTTCGAGCGCCTTGACGGTGAGCCTGTCGACATCGGCAATCGCCACGCCGTCGCGTGCCTCGGCCACTTGGCCGTCGATTTCGACCTTGCCGCGCGCAGGCACGAGATAGCCCTTGCGCCCGCCGAGATCGTAAGAAACGCTCTCGCCCGCTGCCACACTGGCGCCGAGCACGCGGGCATTGGCGTGGATCGTCAGCGCATCGTCATCACCTTCACGCCCACTAGCCAGCACCTCGAAACGGCCAGCCCGCTCGCCGCGCGGGAATTCGCGGGTGCCCCAGCTCGGCGCGTGGCCCTGCCGGTCCGGCAGTATCCAGATCTGGAAGCTGTGGCTCTGCTCGTCTTCGAGGTTGTACTCGGCATGGGTTATGCCCGTGCCCGCACTCATCACCTGAATGTCGCCCGCCTTGGTCCGGCCCTCGTTACCCAGGCTGTCGCGGTGCGAGATCGCGCCTTCGAGGACATAGGTGATGATCTCCATGTTCTCGTGCGGGTGCGGCGGGAAGCCGCTCCTGGCGGCAATCTTGTCATCGTTCCACACCCGCAGCGCGCCCCAGTGAAGGCGGTCCTGCCGGAAATAGTCGGCGAACGAGAAATGGAAATTGGCGTCGAGCCAGCCGTGGTTGGACTTGCCCAGATCGGCAAACTTGCGAACTTCGATCATACGGATGATCCTCCTTTGGCAGCTAGATGGCGATTGCTTCCCCGCTGGCAAAGGGGTGGCACCACAGGCGTTTGCGATCACAGTGTTCGCCAGCGGCGTCAGCTCACGGCCGGGGTCCAGCGCTCGTTTTCGGGCAGCGACGCGAAAATGGCATCGAGCATGGTCTCGCTCACGTCCTCAGGCCGCGCCGGGTTCCAACGCGGCGCATTGTCCTTGTCGACCAGCACCGCGCGCACGCCCTCGGCAAAGTCGGGCCGCACGATCATGCGGCAGACGATCGCATATTCACGCGCCATCTCCTCGGCAAAATCCGCGCGCCGCGCGCCCTCGGCCAGCAGCCGGAGCGCCACCTTGCTGGTTGTCGGGCATTTGGCGCTCACTGCTGCCAGCTCCTTGCCCGCCCACTTGCCATCGTCGGCGTCGAGCGAGGCGAGGATGTCTTCCAGCCGGTCGCTTGCGAAGTGCCGGGCGATGTTATCGGCATTGCCAGCAAGGCGAGCAGGTGGCGGCGTGGTGGACAATTCGGTGAGGATTGCCTCGGCACTCTCCGGCTGTGCGGCGATGCGTGCCTTGGCTTCATCGAGCGCCGCGCTTTCAAGATAGTGGGTGGCAAGGCCGGCCCACAAGCACTCGGCCCCATCGAGCCGCGCTCCGGTGAGCGCAAGGAACTGGCCGAGCCGGTTCGGAAGCCGCGCGAAGGTGAAGCCCGCTCCGGCATCGGGAAACAGGCCGATGGCCCCTTCCGGCATGGCGAACAGGGTGTTCTCGGTCGCCACGCGGAAGGCAGCGGGAAGCGATATGCCCACGCCGCCGCCCATCGTCACCCCGTCCATGAAGGTGATCACCGGCTTGGGATAGGTGAACAGCAGGTGGTTGAGGCGATATTCGGCCAGGAAGAAGGCGCGCCCCTCGGCGCCATCCTCCTCCACCACCGAGCGGCGCACCATCGCCACATCGCCCCCGGCGCAAAAGCCGCGCTCGCCCGTGTGGTCGATCATCACTGCGGCGATACTATCGTCGTCGCGCCATTCGAGCAGCGCTGCGATTGCCGCTTCGCACATCTCGCGCGTCATCGCGTTAAGCGCTTTGCCGCGCGACAGCGACAGGCGCGCGGCCCGCCCTTCCCTCGAAATTGTGATTCCGGTCATGCCCGCCTCATCGCGGGACGGCAGGCAAAGTTCAACCCGCTCGCTTGCAGTTAACGGCCCCAGTCCTCGTTGGCGCGGGCAATGACATAGGCGTGGATCGCCGCGACATCCTCCTCGCTCAGGATGTCGGAAAAGCTGGCCATGCCCTTGTCGAGGTATATCCCGCCGAGCACGATATCAGCAAACTTGTCATGCGTGGCGCGATCCATGTGGCGCAGGTCTTTCACGCCGCCGATTGCGTTCTGGCCGTGGCACAGCGCGCAGGTCTGCGCGAACAGCGCCCGCCCGCGTTCAACCGTCGCCTCATCGGCCCGCAGCCGGGGCGGTTCGGGGGGAGCGCTCGCCTGTGCGGGCAGCGGCGGCAACTGCGCCGTCCCGCCCAGCTCGAACACCAGCAGCCGCGCCGCGCTGCGCGGAAGCTCGGTTCCTGCCCCGCGCTCGATCTGGGCAGCGCCGCCGCCCCACCCGGCGTTGACCGCGACATATTGCACGCCGTCGAGCATATAGGTGATGCCGCCCGCCACCGGCGCGCTCTGCGTCGGGTAGCTCCACAGCTCTTCCCCGGTGCGCGCATCGAAGGCGGCGAAGGTCTGGCGTGTGGTGCCCTCGAACACGAGGTCGGAGGCGGTGACGAACACCCCGCCATTGCCGTGGCGCGGCAGTTCGACCTGCCAGGCCGCCTCCTGCTTCACCGGGTCCCAGGCGGTGAGCCAGGCTTTCTCGTATTGCGCGGCCTCGGCAAAGAGATTGCCTTGGGTGCGCGCAGCTTCTTCGCCCACAGCGCCCCAGCCCGAGTTCGAGCGCAAGGGGGCCGGCGTCCAGCCCGGCATCACCGCATAGGGAAAGGCCGACTGATAGGCCGGGAAATAGGCAAGGCCGGTGCGCGGAGAAAAGGCCATCGGGAACCAGTTGTGCGCCCCGCCCGGCCCCGGTGAGACCAGCACCGGCGTTTCGGTGTAACGCGCGTTTTCGCGCGTGATCGGGCGACCATTGGAGTCAAACCCGGCATTCCAGCTCTGGAACACGTGCGCTTGCGCCGAGATGAATTCGCCGGTCTCGCGATCGAGCACGTAGAAGAACCCGTTCTTGGGTGCCTGCATGATGACCTTGCGCTGGCGGCCATCGATTTCGAGGTCGGCCTGAATCATCGACTGGGTGCAGGTCCAGTCCCACTCCTCGCCGGGGTTCATCTGGTAGTGCCAGCGATATTCGCCAGTATCGGCATTGAGCGCCACGATCGAGCACACGAACAGGTTGTCGCCCTCGTTGTTCGAGCGATAGAACCGCGAATGCGGGACCGAATTGCCGGTGCCGACATAGACCAGGTTCAGCTCGGGATCGTAAGCGAAGCTGTCCCACGGGTTGGCCCCGCCGCCCAGCTGCTTCCACATGCCTTCATCGGCCCAGGTCGCGCGCATCATGGCGTTGACGGGATCACTCGCCTCGCCATCGGGGGCATCGTCCGGGTTGGGGGTAAGAAAGAACTTCCAAAGCTTTGCCCCCGTGTCGGCGTCAAAGGCGGCGGCAAACCCGCGCACGCCCATGTCGCCGCCCGACTGGCCGATCACCACCTTGCCATCGAACACACGCGGCGCGCCGGTGATCGAATAGGCGTAGTTCGTATCTTCCGGGAAGGCGCGCGAGGTCCAGACCGGCTCGCCACTGGTCCGGTCGATTGCGATCAGCCGCCCGTCGAGCGTGGCGATGATAATCTTGCCATCGTGCATGGCAAGGCCCCGGCTGACCGGCTCGCAGCAGGCATAGCGGCCATATTCGCGCGGCACCTTGGGATCGTAGGTCCACAGCCGTTCGCCGGTGCGCGCGTCATAGGCGATGGTAATGTTCCACGGCAGCGTGTTGTAAAGCACCCCGTCGGCATAGAGCGGCGTCGCCTCGACCCCGCGATAGGTATCGAGATCGTCGTACCAGGCAAGGCCAAGCTGGCTCACGTTCTCGGCATTGATCTGCGTGAGCGGGGAATAGCGCTGCGCCGAATAGTCGCGCCCGTCGCTGGTCCAGTCGCCCGCATCGGCCGACGGGGTGACGGCTTGCGGCGGAACTGCGGCCGTAGTGCAGGAGGCAAGCAGCAGGGCTGCCGCAATCGCGGAAATGCGCAAGGGTCTATTCTCCCGGAGGCATGATCGGCTGGCTGCCGTTGACGGTGCGGCCAACGGTCAGGCTCTGGCGTTGTTCGGGCGTGCCCGGCGGACGGTGATAGGCCCCGGCCTCGCCCGCGTCGGCCTCGAACACCTCGCCAGTGACCGGGTGCGGATAGTGGAACGGCACGATGTAATAGGCCGGATAGGTCAGGTAGACCACCGAGGGCGGCAGGTCAGGCGGCGGATCGAACTTGTCGGGCCAGGTGTTGTTGAGCGCGTTCTCGCCCCACCCCGCCCAGCTGGTGTACATCGTGAAAGGGCCGGTCAGGCGGCTGATCCGCCACACGCCGTCGTCGCCCTTTTCGAACGCGTCTTCATAAAGCGGCAGGCCCCATCCGCTCGACGCCATCACGAAGGCCCGCCCGCGCAACCAGCCTTCGCGCCCATCATCGCTGATATGGGTCACCGGCTGGAACTGCATGTGGTTGACGAGAATGCCCATCGGCGCGCCATCCGGCCCGAAGGCGGTCTGCATATATTCGAGCACCCGCTCGCGCCCGACGAAGATGCCCTTGCCACCGATTTCGAGCGTGGCGTCATCGGCGAAGAGGTTGGAAAGGTGCGTCCACTGGCCTTTGTCGACGAAATAGCCGTAGGTGCGCTGGAGCGTCTCGATCGCATTCATGTCCTCGAGCCGGGTGATGCGGCGGTCGAGCTGATCGAGCTGTTGGTCTGCGTTGTCCTGCGCGGCGGCGGGGGTGGTGTGCAGCATAGCCAACACCACACCCAACAAAGCAAGACCCGCTCGCCCTGAGCTTGTCGAAGGGCCGTCTTTCCTTCTGCGCCACAGGTTGCCAAAAAAGGACAATCCTTCGACAAGCTCAGGATGAGCGGACTCTGCGTTTGAGGACTTGCGCATCACTCCCTCCCCACCAGATCGTCGGCCGGCTGTGTCAGCGTGATCTCCTCGCCCGTCACCGGATGGCTGTAGCTGAACGGCGGAATGTAGTTCGAAGGCAGCGCGCGATAAGGCTCGCTCGGTGGTTCGTCCGGCGGGAACAGCGCCGATTGCCCCGCCAGCGGCAACTGCGACTTCATCCAGCCGAGATCGTAGTCAGTAAAGCCGGTGGGGTAGAAATGCAGGCTGGCGATCTTCCACGTACCGCGCTCCTTCACATAGCGATTCTCATAGATGCCCACGCCCCAGACGCCGTTGTGCCCCGGCTCAGCCAGCATCACCATGCCCTGAAAGCGGCCAGCGGCGGTGCGGCCATCCTCCGCCACGGTTATCACCGCCTGCAACTGCATGTGCGTGTTGAGATAGCCCGGCGCGAGGCCCTCCGGCCCGAACAGCAGCAGCGCACGCTCGATCCGGGCAGGGGTGTGATAGACGCCGCGCATCCCGTATTCGAAGGTGCCGTCGCGCGCAAACAGGCCCGCGACCTCGCTCCACAAGCCCTTGTCGAAATAGTAGCCATAGGCCGCCTGCAGGTTCTCGATGGCATCGCGGTCTTCAAGCCGTTCGACGCGCTGGCGATAGTCAGCGATGCGCTGGTCGACGGTCTGGGCCTGAGCAGGAATGAGAGGCGTGCATATGAGGGCCAACATGCCCAAGACAGCCGCTCGTCCTGAGCCTGTCGAAGGGCTGCTTTTCTCATTGCAAACATGGCGGGAAAAGAAGGACGATCCTTCGACAGGCTCAGGATGAGCGGATATCGGTGCTTGTGTCATGGCCGCACCTCCCGTCCGGTCACCGGATGGGGAATCGCAAAGGGCGGCACATTCACCGCCGGGAAGGCCGCGTCTTCCAAGCTCGACGGCGCATCGGGCGGGAAGTCCACCGAAGCCTGCGAGCGCACCACTCCCTCGCCCTCTTCCAGCCGAGCCCAGCCCTCTTTGTAGGGCGCGACGAAGTTCACATGGAGCGTGAGGCTGGCAATCCGCCACTTGCCGTCCGCGCCCTTCACATAGGTGTTCTCATAGATGCCATCGCGCCATTCGGCGTGGCTCTTGTATTGGCCGAGCATCCCGAGATCGCGCCAGCGCGCCTCGGCGCTCATCCCATCGGGCGCGACCGCGATCATCGGTTGCAGCGTCACCCATTCGTTAAGCTGGCCGTAGATCAGCCCCTCCTGCCCGCCATGGAGCAGCCGCAGATAGTGCTCGATCCGCTCCGGTCCACGATAGACGCCGTCGAGGCCGATCTCGATGGTGCCATCTGCGGCAAACAGCTGCGCCGCCTGCCGCCACAGCCCGCGGTCCATGAAGTAACCGAAAGCGCGCTGGAGATTGCGCACCTCACGCGTCCCCTCAAGCACGGTCACACGCGCATCGAGCGCGGCAATCTCGCGCGCCTGAGCCGCACTTTGTGCCTGCGCCGATGCAGGCAGCGCCAAGGCAGCCATGACCAAGAGCATCCGCATTACTGCACCTCCGGGATAGCTACCGAGCGGATCACGAAGGTGCCCGGAGCCTTGCCCACGTCGGGACCGAACAGGAACCGCAGCTTGCCTTCGGGAAAGTAGGCCCGCCCGCCGACCGGCGTGACCGAGGAGGCATAGTCCACCCCCTCCGCGATCGGTGTGACAGTGGCCGAGCCATCCGCGCTGAAGGCAATCACGGTGACCAGCCCCGTATTGCCCTCGGTCTGCAACATGCGCCCATCGGGCAAGGGGCGCAGACCATCGGGCGTCACCATATCGCGCGAGGTTTCCACCTGCTCGGCGCGGGCGAAGCTGCCATCGGCCTTGCGGTGGATGCGCAGCAGCGTGTTGCGCTGGATCGCATTCGCATAGAGCGTGCCGTCCGCCGCGAAGGAAATGCCGTCGAGCGTGGCGAATTCGGGGTCCACCGCCCAGACCTCGAACCGCTCACCACCGGGCGCCAGCCGCATGATCCGCCCGCCGAGCATCTCGCTCGCAAACACCGCGCCATCGGCGGCGACAGTAATGTCGTTGCACATGGCCGGCCCCTCGCCCGTGGCGAGCGGATAGCTGGCTTTCAGCGCGCCACTCGCAAGGTCGAAGGTCTTGATCGCGGGCGCCCCGCCCTCGGCGCCCATCGCCGGGTTGAAGCAGACCCAGAGCAGCTCGCGCGCATCGTCTGCAAGCACGCCGAAAGCCGAAACAGGGCCGTTCACCGCATCGGGCTGCACCCATGGCTCAGCCACATCGCTACCCGCCAAGGCGCGGTAAATCACGCCGGGATTGGAGCTGACATAGATGTTGCCCGCCGCATCGGAGGCGATACTTTCGGGGAACACGCCCGCACCGCGGATGGTGATCTGCGCCGCTGGCTCCTCCGCAAGCGGCACCTCGGCGTGAGCGCAAGCCGCCAGCGTACCGGCGACGCTCAGCGCAAGAACAGGGCTCGACCAGCTGCTCATGATTATCTCCCAATCTCGGCCCTCGGCGGGCTCTTTCCCGGCATAGTAGCATCGCAGTGGGCCGATGGTAGACCCACGCATGGTCCCAACTGGAACTCCGCCTTGACTCAGTGCGCGAGGCCCACTGCCACGGCCTGCTCGCGCCAACGGCCCGGCGTAGTTCCATAAGAGCGGCGGAAGGCGCGGGTGAAGTGCGCGGCATCCTCATAGCCGTTGGCAAAGGCGATCTGCGCGATCGACAGCGTGGCCTTGTGCGGATCGGCAAGGTCCGCCGCGCTCTGCTCCATCCGGCGCTGCCACAGGTAGCCCGAGATCGAGACCCCGCGCGCCTGCTTCATCAGCTGGTCGAGCCGCCTGCGGCTGATGCCCTGCTCCTCGGCGATGTCGCTGGCGGTGATCCCCGTCACCGAAAGGCTCATCTCGATAAAGTCGGCAGCGCGGCGCACTCGCCATTCGGCGCTTTCGGGCAGTTCGGCAAAGGCCTGCGCCACGCCCAGCATCTGGATCGTCGCGCTGACCACCGCCGCACGCTGCAATTCGCCCAGATCGGCGGCAACCTCGCTGATGCGTTGCAGGCTGTCCGACAGCAAGCGGGTGCCCGCGTCGCTGGCGGGCAGCAGCTTGCCGCACAGTCGGTTGAGGTGCGGATAGCGCCCCAGCACCGCGGCGCGCGGCAGGCGCAGGAACAGCAGCCGCGAAAACTCCTGCGTGACGATGCGGAACCTTGCGCGCTCGTCGACCATGCACATGTCGCCCGGCGCCATGGTGATCTCTCCGCCAGCACTCATCAGCGTGGTGCGGCCCCAGGGCTGCACCATCAGCGATACGTGCTGCCAGGTGTCCGCATGCTGCTGCGTCGGCACGTGATGCGCCTGCGCTGGCGGGGTCTCGATGGCGCACAGGTGCGCACGGCCGAGGTCCACACTGGCGATCGAGCCGCGCAGCGCCTCGTCGGCAACAAGCTCCACCCGCAAGCCCGGAAACAGCGAGTTCGAGGCATGGTCCCACGCATCGCGCCGTGCAGGCCGATCATAGTCGGCAAGGTCAATCGACTGTCCCAAGGTCTCCCCCCCTTCCAATTGCGGCAAGTGTAGCGACTAAAAAGGTCAAGGCGCAAACATTACCATTCGTTATGATTGCGCAAGCCAAGAGGCAAGCAAGCAGGCCGCGCCGAAGTGAGAGAAGCCTGCGCCCGCTGGCGGCCATTAATGAACAGCGAAGCCGCGAACACAGGCGGCAGCTAGGGAGAGACACCATGATTTCAGGCGCTTTCGGCCTTTCCAAATCCATGCTCCGCGCCAGCTCAGCTGGCACCATGGCGCTGATGCTCGCCAGCAGCCCCGCCCTTGCCCAGTCCGACGGCGACACCGAGCGCACCCGGGATACCACCATCGTCGTCACCGCGCAGATGCGCGAGCAGGTGCTGCAGGACGTGCCGCTGTCGATCACCGCTGTCACCGCCGACATGCTCGAAGCGCGCAGCCAGACCAGCCTGCCGCAAATCTCCGACCAGACTCCCAGCCTGATCCTGCAACAGAACCCCTCGGGTTCGGGCAATTCGATGCGCGCCTTTATTCGCGGCGTGGGTCAGGCCGACCAGAGCCCCTCGGTCGAGCCGGGCGTGGGCATCTATATTGACGACATCTATTTCGGCACCGTCACCGCCTCGGCCTTCGACCTCTCCGACCTTGAGCGGATCGAAGTGCTGCGCGGCCCGCAGGGCACGCTTGCGGGCATGAATTCGGCGGGCGGCGCGATCAAGCTTTATTCGCGCAAGCCCAATGGCGAAGGCGGCTATGTCGAGGCCTCGATTGGCAGCTTCAAGCGCCGCGATGTGAAGGCCAGCGCTGACTTCACCGTGGCGCGAGACCTCTATGCGCGGATCAGCGGCGTTACCCGCAACCGCGATGGCTATGTCACCCGCTACGACTATGCCTGCCTTAACCCAAGCGACCCCGATGTCGTTTCGGGCGCAATCCCGCGCCTTGCGTCCGGTAGCGACTGCGAACTTGGCACTCTGGGCAATCAGCAAATGCATGCGATGCGCGGGCAGCTGCGCTTTGCCCCCAGATCTGTCCCGCTCGAAATCAACCTGTCGGGCGACTACACCCGCGACACTTCGGAAACGCAGGCCTCGGTGCTGATCGCCAGTGCCGAAAGCGCCAATGCGGGATCGGCCAGCCCCACCGACCGCTCTGGCCTGTCTATTCCCTATCAGGGCGTGGCATACGATGATCGCTTCGTGCCTTATGGCCAGTATCGCCGCGCGGGGGCGGTGCTGAACGACGGGTTTGCCAGCTACGCCAACTTCTATGATCCGGGCATGATGTATTCGGCCATCGCCGCGCCGCCGGGGCCGCCTTCGGCCTATGTCGCGGGCGATCCGCTGGGGCCGTTCATTGCCGAATCCGCCTCGCAGGTCGATGGCTGGGGCGTCTCCGGCTCGATCTCCTATGAGCTTTCCGACAACCTCTCCTTGCTCTCGATCACCGGATATCGCGAGTACGAGAGCCTGAGCGGATCGGACAACGACAATTCGCCGGTCGTGTTCATTCAGGATACGACCCGCTTCTATCACCACCAGTTCAGCCAGGAGCTGCGCCTCAGTGGCAACCTGCTGGAAGACACCGTGCACTTCACGCTCGGCGGCTTCTACTACGACGCCTCAACCCGCTATGAAGGGCGCATCCACACGCCGTTCTCGGGCTTCTGCCCCGCGGCCACGCCATGCTTCTCGTTCATCAACGACGATACGGCCGATCTCACCAGCTATGCCGGCTTTGCCAATGTGGCCTGGGACATCACGCCTGGCCTGACACTGGAAGGCGGCCTGCGCGTCACGCACGAGCAGAAGGACTATACCTATGCCCGCTACAACCCAGACGGGAATGGCGAATATCTGCCGCTGAGCAATCCGCAGAACCCGCTGACCGGACAGGTCGGCAAATATGAGGAAACGCTCACCGACTATCGCCTCGCCGCCAGCTACCGGGTGAGCGAAAGCCTGATGCTGTTCGCGCAATTCGCCACCGGCTTCAAAGGTGGCGGCGTGGCTCCGCGCCCCTACAGCTTCCAGCAAATCCGCTCATTCGGGGCCGAGAAGATCAAGTCTTATGAAGCGGGCTTCAAGGCCGACCTGCTTGACCGCGCCGTGCGCCTCAACGCCACCGCGTTCTACATGGACTACGAGGGCTATCAGGGCGTGCCGCAGGTGTGCCTCGATGCCGATGGCGAGCAGCTTCCGGTCGATCAGGGCGGTGTTCCGGGCCTTTGCGGACAGTATCTCAATATCGGCGATGCCCGCGTGCAGGGCTTCGAGTTGGAAACGACGATCGAGCCGGTCTGGGGTCTGGTCTTCGACGGCTCGATGAGCCTGACCGACTTCGAGTTCACCGCGATCAACTTCCCGACCACCTCGATCGTGGTCGGTGCAAAGCGGCCCGGCATTGGCGAATTCAAGTGGGCGGCCGGCGTGCAGTACACGCTCGACATCGCAGGCGTGGGATCGCTCACCCCACGTTTCGACGTAGTCTATACGCCGGGCTATTGCGGCAACTTCACCTGCGACCCGAACGTCAACGTCGATGACTATACACTGGCCAATGCGCGGCTGACTTTCCGCAGCGAAGACGAAGACTGGTCGGTCTCGTTCGAAGCGACGAACCTGTTCGACACCTATTACTACCTGAACAAGTTCTCCAGCTTCTACGTCACCGGGCAGCCCGGCCGCCCGCAGGAGTTCGCGCTGACCGTGCGCCGCAACTTCTGATATGGCTTCGGGCCGGGGCGCTGCACTCGCAGCACCCCGGCTCGCGACATACCAAAGGACGGGCGAACAAAAGGGAGAGGGAAGCTTGGGACAGGCGGGACTCAAAGCACTGCGACTACCGATCTGGGCCACGGCCGCGCTGGCGCTGGCCTCGTGCCAGTCCATGCCCGAGACCTCCCTCGCCACTTCCTCTGGTGACACAGTCGATGGCGCAGCCATGCGCGCGGTGGATGCCCCGGCCAATGCGGGCAACTGGATGAGTTACGGGCGGGATTGGGGAGAGCAGCGCTATTCGCCGCTTACGCAGATCAACGATGGCAACGTGAGCCGGCTCGGTCTTGCATGGTTCGACGATCTCGAAACGATGCGCGGCGTGCAGGCTACCCCGCTCGCGATCGACGGCGTACTCTACAACGCCAACGTGTATAACGTCGTCACCGCCTACGATGGCGCCACAGGCGAAAAGCTGTGGACCTACGACCCGCAGGTCGGAGCCGAATGGGCACGGCTCGCCTGCTGCGGTCCCACCTCGCGCGGGATCGCGGCCTGGGAAGGCAAGATCATCATCGCCGCGCTCGATGGACGGCTGATCGCGGTGGATGCGAAGACCGGGCAGGAACTGTGGACCACCCAGACTTTCGACCGGTCCGAAGCCTATTCGATCACCGGCGCGCCGCGGGTGTTCGATGGCAAGGTGGTGATCGGCAACGGCGGCGCGGACTACGGCACGCGCGGCTTCGTCGCCGCCTACGATGTGAACACCGGCGAGCGGATCTGGAAGTTCTACCTCGTTCCCGGCAACCCCGCCGATGGGCCGGATGGCGAAGCCTCCGACAGCGCGATGGATATCGCCCACCCCACCTGGTTCGGCAAGTTCTGGGAGATCGGCGGCGGCGGCGCGGCGTGGGATTCGATGATCTACGATCCGGCGCTCAATCTCGTATACATCGGCACCGGCAACGGCAGCCCGCACATGTGGTACTTCCGCAGCGAGGGCAAAGGCGACAACCTGTTCCTCTGCTCGGTGGTAGCGGTCGATGCCGACACGGGCGAGTACAAATGGCACTACCAGATGGTGCCCGAGGAGGACTGGGACTTTACCTGCACCCAGCCGCTGATGACCGCCGATCTCGAGATCGAGGGGCGCACCCGGCAGGTCATCATGCAGGCGCCCAAGAATGGGTTCTTCTATGTGCTCGACCGCGCAACCGGCGAACTGCTGAGCGCGGAAAGCTACGTCTCGGTCAACACCTGGGCGAGCCGGATCGACATGGCCATGGGCCGCCCGGTGCTCATGCCCGGTGCGCACAACGGCACGACCCCGCACATCATGAGCCCGAGCTGGCTCGCCGCGCACAGCTGGCATCCGATGGCTTTCAGTCCGCAGACCGGCCTCGTCTATTTCCCCGCGCAGGAACAGGGCGCGATATATGCCCGCGCCGAGGAAAAGCCAGACTGGGTGCACCACCGCAGCAATTCCGGCCAGGCGCGCGGCAACATGCCCGAACTGCGCAGCGAGTTGCAGAAGCAGATCAATGCGGCGGAGAAAGGCTATCTCCTCGCGTGGAACCCGGCGACGCAGAGCGAAGCCTGGCGCGTGCCCTATCGCGTGCCCGGCTCGGGGGGAGTGCTGGCTACGGCGGGCAACCTGCTGGTGCAAGGCACGATCGACAAGACGCTTGCGATCTATGCCGCCGATGATGGCCGCAAGCTGTGGGAGATGGACATCGACCAAGTCCCCATCGCCGGGGCCATCACCTATATGGCGGGCGGAGAGCAATATATCGCGATCAACGCCGGCTGGGGCGGCTCCCCGGTGTACAACCTCGGCCAGTTCAGCACTTCGAGCGCGAAGCTGCTGGTGTTCAAACTTGGCGCTTCAGGCGTCACGTTGCCACCGCCCGCCCCTGCTGCCGCGCTGCCGCGCCCGCCGTGGCTGACCGCGACCGAGGCCGAGGTCGCGCGGGGCCGTGCGCTCTATGGCGAGAGTTGCAACCGCTGCCATGGCGAGAACGCCATTGGCGGGGTTAAGGATCTGCGCTGGATGAGTGCCGAAACGCGCGAGAAGTTCAACGATATCGTGTTGCGCGGAATCTACGCCGACCGGGGCATGATCGGCTTCGGCGACGTGCTGAGCGAACAGGATGCGAGCGACATTCACGCCTACCTGATTGCCCGCGCGAACGAGGACTATGCCGATGCGGGGCATCCTTGATTTGAGAGACCCACCCCGCTCGCCCTGAGCCTGTCGAAGGGCTGTCCTTCTCTTCCAGCATCGCGCTCGAACAAGGCCAATCCTTCGACAAGCTCAGGATGAGCGGAGGTGATGTGGGAGAGACATCGAGATGAAGTACCACTTTCTAGCCGCCATCGCCCTCACCCTGCCCGTGGCCGCGCACGCACAGGCGCCCGGCGAAGAAAGCGCGCTGCGCACAGTCCAGTGCGATTACGCATGCCTCACCGGCACCATGCAGCGCTTCATGGATGCGCTCGCAGCGGGTGATGCCTCCGCCCTGCCCATCAGCGGCGACCTGCTTTATACCGAGAACAATGTTCCCCTCGCGCTAGGGCAAGGCACATGGCGCACCACCCGCGAGGTCGATGACAACGGCTTGATCGTCGCCGACGAGACCACCGGCCATGCCGCTTGGTTCGGCTCGATCCGCGAGAACGACTTTGCCAGCTTCTACGCCGTGCGCATCCATGTGCGCGATGGCCTGATCGACGAGGCCGAGGCGGTGATCCACCGCAAGTCGGGCTTGCCCGCCCCCTATGGCGACTGGGAGGGCATGGAGCATTTCGCCGAGTTCGCCGAAGTCCTGCCGGAAGCCGAGCGCCGCCCGCGAGAACGGATGCTCGCCATCGCCGACGCCTATTTCGACACTGTCGAACTGAACGACGGGCAGGTCTTCGCGCCGTTCAGCGAGGATTGCGCGCGGCTCGAAAACGGCATCCTCACCACCGCCCCGATTCCCGGCCAGCAGCAGAGCGCCGCTGCTATCGCCTCGGGCTGCCGCGAACAGTTCGAGCTGGGCATCTACCGTATCAACAAGCGTATCCGCCGCGACCTGCCGCTGGTCGACGTGCAACGCGGGGTGGTCGTGGGTGCAGGCTTCTTCGACCATGCCAACGAGTTCGACCGCTACCTGCTCACCAACGGCAGCGAGATGAAGACCGCGCTCAAGTGGCCGAACTCGATTACGCTGCTCGAAGCCTTCCGCATCCGCAACGGCGAAATCCAGCGGGTCGAGGCGACCTTCACCTATGTGCCCTATTTCATGCACAACCCGTTCTGGGGCGAAGAGGCGGACTTCCCACTCTACGCGCCGCGCCCCGCCGAATGCGACAGCGCCTGCCTCACGGCCAATGCCGATGCGCTCGTATCCGCCATGGCAGGCAACCGCTGGCAGGGCCTCAACTGGAGCGACCAGCCGGTCGGCTATGCCGAGAACTCAGTCGGCATCCGCATCGGCGAGAGCATCTGGCGCACAGTCACAGCGGTCGATCCCTCACCACTGATCGTGGCCGATGCCCAAACCGGCAAGGCTGTGTGGATCGGCCGGATCGAGGAGCATGGCCAGCCCGCCTGGGCCGCCATCACCATGCTCAGCGACGGCGACGCGATCGGAGGTGCCGATGTGCTGGTGCGACGCAAGGAGTATGGCGCACCCTATGCCGAGCCGTCCAGCGCGCCACAATTCACCCCATTGCCCGCAGGCGAGCGCACCAGCCGCGCCGACATGGCCGCCGCAATGCACGCCTTCTTCACCGCGCTGGAGGAAAACAGCCCTGCGCCCGACCTGTTCGCCGACGACTGCCGCTGGCTGGTCAACGGGCAGGATGTCGGTGCCTGCCCCGCCCCGTTCGGTAGCCCCGCGTTGGCCGGGATCGAACGGGTGCGCGATATCGAACTGCTGGCGATGGACGAAGCGCGCGGTCTTGCCGTCTATCGCCAGTTCGAGGACCGGCCCGCCACCGATGGCAACGGCTATCCGCTCACCTATCAGGTGGTTGAAATGGCGCGCTTCGAAGGTGGGCGGATTACACGGATCGAGGCCTTCACCAGCGAACTGCCCTACGCGATGCGCCCGATTCAGCTCCGATAAGCCAAACGTAAATCACATTTTAGCCACGTTTCGCCGCAGGTTTGTCTCAAACCGTCGCGGGAATCGACGGAATCTGTCAGAATGTTCATGCAGGCGTCAGGTCGAGGGGAACAGTCCCTTTACCGGACGGTTTAAGTCATGCTCTCCACGAGCGAGTTTGTCTTAGATTGCGACAAGAAATTCATAAGACCGCCAATCCTGGCATGTAATTTTAGCCTATTTCGTCCGTGGAAACATGGATACAAGATATTCAAGGAGTATTGTGATGAGGATTACTTCGAAGACTACTGGCATTCTTCTGGCCAGCGCTATGTTCGCCGCTCCGCTCAGCACCGCCGTGTCGGCGCAGGAGCTGCGCGCATCGGGTCAGGAACAGCCGACCGCTGCCGCCGATAACGAGATTAACGTTTACGGCCAGATCCCCAGCGACCTTTCCGGCCTTGAAGCCGGCCCCGAGATCGAAGGCATTCTTGCCGCCCGCACGGCAAACCGCCTGATCGTCAACGCCAACGACAGCACCGAAGCCGAGGTGTCGCTGAGCGAAGCGACCCGCGTGACCGGCAGCGGTGGTTTCCTTGGCCTTGGCCGGACGGAACTGGCCAACTCCGATCTTCTCCCCGGCCTGCCCGTCACCATCGAGACGGTGAACTATGCCGGGGGCCTGATCGCCAGCCGCATCAAGTACAAGACCTCGGACTACGAAACTGCCGAGATGATCCGCGGCGGCACGCAGCGCCAGTTCGCGATGCACGGTCAGGCGCTTGCGGAACATGACGAGCAGATCGAAGGCCTGCGCAGCCGCGTCGCCAATATCGACCAGTACAACATCCGCCACACCGCCAACGTCTATTTCGACAGCGGCAAGTGGCGCCTGACCCCGGCAGCGCAGAACGAGCTGTGTGCCACCGCATCGCAGGCTGAGCAGATCGACAACGCGCTGCTTCTGGTGGTCGGCTATACTGATACCGATGGTAGCCAGGAATTTAACCAGACGCTGAGCGAACGCCGTGCAGGCGGTGTGGTGAACTACCTGCAGCAGGCTTGCGGCTGGGCGCCCTACCGGATGTTGACCCCCACCGGCATGGCCGAAGCCGATCCGGCTGCGGACAACACCACCCCGACAGGCAAGGCACAGAACCGCCGCGTGGCCGTGAACGTCCTGGTCAGCAAGGCCGTCGAGGATAATCAGGAAGTGGCTTACCGCTAAGTCTTGTCCCTAAGCCCGCCCGGCCCCCTCACAGGGCGGGCACCATGGAAGGCCCGGCGTTCGCGCCGGGCCTTTCTATTATGATTTTCATAGCCTTACTGCATCTTCAGGATACGTCAGGCAGCCCTTCGGGATAGCCAGAGCTATCATCGCCCCGGTTAAACACGGGGGATCGAAGATGCACACCACACTGAAAACCACGAGCCTTGCTGCCGCAGCCACCATCGCCATAACCGCAGCCAGCCCGGCGCTGGCAGACGAGCCGGTCGAACTGGTGAAGTGCGAGGCCAGCCTCGGCTCCATTGCGCTGGTCGACAGCCCGAATGCTGGCTGGTCGCAGTGGAATCTTGGCTCACCGCGCCAGTTGCTCGCCCGCCTTGCCACCGAAAGCGGTTGCTTCACCCCGCACAGCGGCGGGACCGAACCCGCGCGCTTCCTGGTTACCGCCGTGGCCGGAACGCAGGAAGAGGTCGATCAGGGCGTCGAGTTCGCCCGCTCCGCCGCCACCGAAGCGCTTGTGCGTTCTGGGGCGGCCGCCAGTATTCTCAGCTCAGTGCCGTTCGGCGGCGCGGCGCTGGGAATGCTCGGCGGGCTAGGTGGGCGGAAGACCACCGTTGCCGCCGGGCTTTCGGTGGTGAACCCGGCAACCGGCCAACCGCTTGCCGCAGGAACCGGCACCGTTCGCTCAACTTCGCTCAGTTTTCGCGGATCGGGCGGCTCTTTTGCGCGAGGTCTGGCCGAAACCAGTGGCTATGCCAGCAGCTCAGAAGGCCGCAAGCTGACCGAGGCCTTCGTGATCGCGTTCAATAGCATCGTCGCCCAAGGCTCCGCACTCACTGCTGCGCCTGCCGCCAGCGCGGCCCCGGCAGCGGCTGCAACCGCTGCGACCGTCGCGGTCAACACCGCCATGCGCGCTTCCGCTTCACCCTCAGCCGAAGAGGTGCGCGCGCTGCGTGCCGGAACCGCGCTCGCCCCGACCGGCCAGCGCGACGGCCTGTGGATCGAAGCCGAAGACAGCTTCGGCA
Source organism: Erythrobacter sp. (assembly GCA_027311945.1). Classification (GTDB taxonomy): domain Bacteria; phylum Pseudomonadota; class Alphaproteobacteria; order Sphingomonadales; family Sphingomonadaceae; genus Alteraurantiacibacter. Next base: position 92,688 of record DAICXZ010000030.1, on the reverse strand, counting down.
CGCGCGGCTGGGTCTCGGTCGAGGATCTCCAATAGAGCGGAGCTTACGGAAGGGCCGCGACACTTGCGGCATAGGCCTCGGCGGCCGCATCCATTTCGGACACCGGATTGTCCGGCCCGGAATTGCGGCCGTCGATGAACTCGTTGAGCACGTTGCGACGCTGGATCAGCCAGCGCCCGTCGATGCGGCGGAACTCGTCCTCGTAGACGCCGTAGGTGCCCATCTTCATGCTGTCGCCGGGGCCATTGTTGGCCATTTCGACCCAGAGCGTGCGGCCCCAGGCGCGGTCGCCCTCGATGCGGATCACGTCCTGCAGCACCACGTGGCGAAGCTTGGCCGGCTGACCATCCTCGGTGTGGTAGTAGCGGCCGATGTTGCCGCTGAAGCTGACCACGGATTCGCGGATCGCCTCGCGCCCACGCGTGATGCCGGTGGCATATTCCAGCTCGGCATCCTCGGCGAAGACCGAGACGTAGGCGTCCCAGTCATGATAATCGATGGCGAACAGATAGCGCGCCATCAAATCTTCGATCTCGGCGCGGTCGTTGCCATAACTCGAACCGTAGCTCGGCTGATCGTGTGCGGCGGCAGGAGCCACGGCGGTTGCCAGCGCCAGCGCGGAACTGGCCAGCAAGGTCTTCAGGGACATGGTTATTTCTCCAGTCGAATAGCTGCCTTGGCGCGTCAGGCCGCGCCAGGAATGTCGCTCGCATCGGCCCAGAAGCCGTGCACCTGCCCCACGCACTCGTAGGGCATCCGCACCCGCGCGCGCGGGTCGCCAGATGTATCGGCGAGGTCGAACAGGATCAGGTCGGACCGCCCGCCCTCCGCCATGCTCGAACCGAGCCCGATCAGGTAGCCATCGCCCTCGGGCGCATTCTTGCGGCGCGGCACGAAGCACATCTCCGACAGGCGATATCCGGGCACAGTCAGCACCTTGCTGGTCTGCGTGGCATGGTCGATCACAGCCCATCCGCTCTCCGGGCCGGCCACATTCAGAAAGCCGTAGCGATAGGGCAGCGTATGGAAGCGATCGTCTTGCCGGGCCAGCATTCCCGAAACCTCGGGGAAGATCGTCACCGCCTCATATTTGTCGTTATCGCGGTCCGCCATGTCGACGGTGAAGCGCCGCAGGTAGCCCTGCCCCTTCACCGGGTCGAACGGCTCGTGCAGCGAAGGGAAGAACGGAAACTGGTTGCCCTCGCCCCCGTCCATATCGACGGTGATCTTGGTCCCCTCGTTCCAGCCGCCCATCACGTGGGTGCAGAAATAGTTGGGCCCGGTGAACCACTTGATGTCGCGCCCATCGCCGCCCCGGCGCAGCACCCCGAAATAGCATGGCGCCTTGCTGTCGTAGGAGAAATGCACCCCGCCTGCGCGGATGCGGTTTTCGTCGGCCACCATGTTGACCAGATAGAGCACCACATAGTCCTGCGTGGCGCAGAAATCGTGCATCATCCCGGCATAGGGCGCCTCCACCGTCACCGACCAGGTGATCTCGCCGTTCTTGTCGGCGGTAAAGACGTTGACGTCTTTCGAGAGGAACCCGCTCGCCTCATAACCGAAGCCGATATATTCGCCGGTCAGCGGGTCAATCTTGGGGTGCGCGGTGTGGGTCTGGCTTTCGAGCATGCCGCCGAAGGTATATTCCGGGTCAAGCGTTTCGAGCGTGAGCGGGTCCATATAGACCGGCGGGCTATCCTCCTTGAATACCAGCAGCTTGCCGTGATGCAGGAACAGCTGGGTGTTGGCCGTGCCGCGATTCATCCCCTCCACACTGGGATCATCCGTGGTGGGGTTTCGGTACATGCCGAACAGCGAGCGGCGCGCCTCGGCCTGCGCCTTGTAGCGGGCATTGCGCGCATAGCGGGTGCGGTAATCGACATGGCCGCCCTTGATGCGAAACATCGAAACATGTCCCTCGCCATCGAAGGGAATGTCGAACTTGTGCTCTTCAGGCTTGGGATACTGCGGATCGGGGCCGACGCGGTAGAACACCCCGTCGAGATCGGTCGGGAAATCGCCCTCCACCTCGCAATCGCGCAGGTCCATCTCGGTGCGGTTCACTGCGCCCGCCGCCGCGCCGCCGCCGCCAAAGGTGCCGCGCTCGTCGGGGAAATCGACCTGCGGGGCGGCCCTCGCCGCGCCCTGTGCCGAGGCCGCGCTCGTCGTCAGCCCTGTCAGCGCCACGCCTGTGCCGAGCACGCCCGCGCCCAGAAAGTCGCGTCGGCCAAGCCCCAACTGCCGGGATGAACCCTGTGTCTTGTCGGTCATTGTATCCCTCTCTCCCTCACGATCGTTACGAACCACAACGATTGCAGCAATGTCAATGCGCGCGCTTGTCGCAAAGTGCATCGGCGCGGCACGCATGCCACCCGATTGAGCGCCCCCGCTGCGCGTGATAACGGGCGCTGCATGTCCGAACCCGACCTGCCGATCTGCGTCGCCGCGCTTTACAACTTCACCCGCTTTGCCGACCACTCGGCGCTGCGCGAGCCATTGCTGGCGCTGTGCGAGGCGCAGGGGATCAAGGGCACGCTGCTGCTCGCGGCGGAGGGCATCAACGGCACCATCGCCGGAACCGACGAGGGCATTGCCGCGGCGCTCGCCCATATCCGCGCGCTGCCCGGCTGCGCCGAAACCGACGTGAAGCTCTCGCGCGCGCCAAAGATGCCGTTCTTCCGGATGAAGGTGCGGCTGAAGCGCGAGATCGTCACCATGGGCGAGCCCGATATCGATCCGCTTGAAAAGGTCGGCCACTATGTCGAACCGGAGGAATGGAACGCCCTGATCAGCGATCCCGAAACCGTGGTGATCGACACCCGTAACGATTACGAAGTGGCGATCGGCACCTTTGCTGGCGCGATCGATCCCGCAACCGCCTCGTTCACCGAGTTTCCCGACTGGTGGCGGACGCGGCAGGCGCAGCTGCTCTCGGGCGGGAAGAAGCGCGTGGCGATGTTCTGTACCGGCGGCATCCGCTGCGAGAAGTCGACCGCTTTCCTGAAGTCCGAGGGGATCGACGAGGTCTATCACCTCAAGGGCGGCATCCTCAAATATCTCGAACAGGTGCCCGAGGCCGAGAGCCTTTGGCAGGGCGAATGTTTCGTGTTCGACCAGCGCGTGAGTCTGCGCCACGGGCTTGAGCAGGGCACCTATGCGCTCTGCCACTCGTGCCGCCTGCCGCTGGGCGAGGAGGAGCTGGCCTCACCGCTTTACGAGGCGGGAGTGAGTTGCCCGCACTGCCACGCCAGCCGCACCGAGCAGCAGCGCGCGGGGCTGCGGGAACGGCACCGGCAGGAGAAGCTCGCTGCCGAACGAGGCGAGGCGCATATCGGGGCCCGGCGTGACGACTGAGACGCTGCCGATCCTCTACAGCTTTCGCCGCTGCCCCTATGCGATGCGCGCGAGGCTGGCGCTGGTGGTGAGCGGCACGACTTGCGTGCTGCGCGAGGTAAAGCTCTCGGCCAAGCCCGATGCCCTGCGCGAAGCCTCGCCCAAGGCGACGGTGCCGGTGGTGGTCACTCCGGCTGGCGAAGTGATCGACGAGAGCCTCGACATCATGCGCTGGGCGCTGGGGCTCTCGGACCCGCAGGGCTGGCTCGTCAGCGCCGATGATCCACTGATCGCCGCCAACGACGGCCCGTTCAAGCACGCGCTCGATCGCTACAAATACCCTCACCGCTATGACAGCGATCCGGAAGAACACCGCGCGGCAGGCCTCGCGCTGTTGCAAGCGTTGGAGGAAAGGCTCGCTCTCCAGCCGCAACTTGGCGGCGAAGCGATGGGGCTGGTCGATGCGGCGACGTTCCCGTTCGTGCGCCAGTTCGCGCACACCGACCGCGACTGGTTTGCCGCGCAAGACTTGCCGCAGGTCCAGAACTGGCTCGCCGGGCATCTCGAAAGCGACCTGTTCGCCCGCGCCATGGTCAAGCATGAGCCATGGGCCGAGGGTGATCCGCTAACGCTGTTCCCGGCTAGTTAAGCGCTTAGACACAGCATCGACGCGCAAAGCCCTTCCCCTGTGGGGAAGGGTTGGGATGGGGGTTCCACGCCAGCCAGCGTCGAGCCCCCACCCCCAGCCCCTCCCCAAGGGGAGGGGAGCAAGGTCGATCAGGGTGTCGATCAGGGTAATGTCATCCCGCGCTATTCCTGCGCGATCACGTCCACCGCCGTCGTCATATTCTGCGGTGCCGAGCCCACGAATGTGCCGTCGATAGGCGAAACATCGGCATAGTCGCGGCCCATCGCGATCAGGATATGATCGCCCAGCGCGAGGCAATCGTTGGTCGGATCGAACCCGATCCAGCCCAGCTCCGCCCCGCACCACACAGCCGCCCAGGCGTGCATGGCATCGGCGCCGAGCAGCCGCGCCTGCCCCGGCGGTGGCACCGTGCGCAGGTAGCCGCTGACATAGGCCGCCGGAATGCCCTGGCTGCGCAGCGCCACGATCATCACATGGGCAAAATCCTGACACACCCCCTCGCGCCGCGCGAAGGCTTCGGCGGGCGGGGTAGCACTCGAGGTGGCACCGGGGCGATAGGCGAAGTCGCGATGGATCGCGTTCATCACAGTGCTCGCCGCCGCCACGATAGGCTGGTCTGTCGCCAGCAGGCCGCCCGCCCAGTCGCCAATGGCCGAGTTGGCATCGGCAATTCGCGAGGCGAACAGGTAAGGCGCAGGCGAAAGGACCGACAGATCGCGGCTATCGAGCGCCTGCTGCCGCAACTGCTCAAGCGATGGGCCTTCGTGGACCGGCGGGCGCGCGGTGACGTCCATCGTGAAGCGGCTCTCAATGGCCAGTTCGGAAAGCTTGCCCGAATAGCCGATCACACTACGGTTCACGCAATAGGGCCCGACCTCGTCGCGCCATTGATCGGGCTGCGGGCCGAATTCCAGCTTCTGCGCGATGATCGACTGGCCCGGCCAGCCATAGGGCCGCAGGCGAATGTTGAAGCGGGCCTGCGACACCGGCACGCCATAGCTGATGGTGGTGCGGTGGTGGACCTCGTAGATCATCCGAGCAGGCTCGCGGTGATCTTGGCCTGCGGGCCGTGGTCCTGCAGGAAGCAGCGGTTGCCGATGGCGTCGGACAGCGCGAACAGGTCGCGCAGTAGGCCCTGCACGATGGCCTTGTCGATGCTGCCGGCAGCCAGCCCCTCGAGCCGGGCGTTGATGCTGCGAGCAATGCGCAGCGGCTGTTCGATCATGCCATCCTCGCGCAGGCTCGGCAGGGCGCCGAGCCGGTCGATCAGGCGCAGCATTTGATGCGCCATCGAGCGCGGCTGTGCCGGATCGAGCAGCACCATGTCGAGCACCGGCGCGCGCGACGGCAACACGAGGTAGCGGCTACGATAGACGTTCTGTCCGTCCACCAGGTCGACCAGCGCCGATAGATCCTCATGGCTGGCCCGGTCGAGCGCCAGCGCAGCCGAAGCCTGGCCCATGATCGAGCACCGTTCAAGGCTGCGCCCGATGTCGAGGAACTGCACCGCCGCTCCGCGCACCAGCGTATCCGACATGAGGCCGGTGAGCGCCGAGAACCGCTCGACGAGACGATCGCAAACACCCGAAATCGCTTCAATATCGCCTTCAGGCACGGTCGGCATCGGGCGCTGGATCACGCGCCAGGCATCGCGGCTGAGCCGGTCGCGCAGCAGCAGCGCGAGCTGGCGCACCGCCTCCAGCGAACTGTGCACCGAGCCGGGCATATCGACCGAGCCCATCGCCGCCCCCGCCAATCGCGAGGGCTGCCAACCGCGGCTTTCGGGCGGCACCGCGCCAAGGTCGCGCAACAGATTCGCGAGCCTAGTGATCGCCGAAGCCGCATCCACCCCGCCCCCGGCAATGGCGATCTGCTCGACGAGATTGCGCACGATCCGGCTCACCTGATGCGCGCGTTCGCAATAGCGGCCAAGCCAGAACAGGTTATCCGCCGCCTGGCTCGGCAACAGCCCCTGATCGCGGCGCAGCGCAGGCGCGGCCATGCCGGGGGTGATGGTGACCTCAGGCAGCGCGGCAGGGTCCACCACGCACAGGTCGGTGGCAATGTCGCCCAGCCCCATTAGCGAGTTGCGGTGATGCTCTTCCTGCGAGATGCGGGCAAAGCCACCGGGCATCACGGCCCAGTCGCCGTTTCCATCGCGCGCGAGGAAGGCGCGAATGGTGAAGGCGCGCGGTTCTATCCGGGCGTCGATCAGAGCTGGAGCGGTGGAATAGCGTACCACTTCCTGCGCCGAGAAATCGAGCGGCCGCGCCGCGATAGCGCGCAGCACCGCCGCGCGATCTTCGGCTGAGAGACTTCCGCCTACGCGCGCTTGCCCATCGGGAAGGCCGGGCAGCGGCTGGCGGAAGGCAGGCGCGATCATCAGTTCGTCGAAGTTTTCGAGGACGTGGCCCCGCTCGCGCTCGCCGCCGAGCCACCAGGTCGCGGCATTGGGCAGGGCCAGCGGCTCGCCCAGCAACACCTGCGCCAGTTGCGGCAGGAAGGCCGGCATGGCGCGGCTCTCGATCACGCCGACACCGGGCCAGTTGGCCAGCACCAGCCCGTCGGCGGCAGCATTGATCAGCCCCGGCACCCCGATCTGCGAGCGCGCATCGAAATTGAGCGGGTCGATGTCGCGCGTGGTGATCCAGCGCCACAGCCCGTCGACCCGCTTGAGCCCGGCGATGGTGCGCACGAACACCTTTTCGTCACGCACAGTAAGGTCACGCCCCTCGACCAGCGAGAAGCCCAGATGCCGCGCCAGCAGCGCCTGTTCGGGGTAGAACTGGTTGAACCGTCCCGGCGTCAGCAGCGCGATGCGCGGATCGGAGCGATAGCAGCTCGCCGCCAGCCCCTGCCGCAACTGTTCGAAGAAGGCGGTCTGGCGGCGGGTGCCGAGCGAGGCGAGCAGGCCGCCGGTCGCGCGCGCTATGGCGAGCCGGTTTTCAAGCGCATAGCCAATCCCGTGCGGAAGCCTCGCGCGGTCGGCCAGCACGCGCCATTCGCCCTGCGGCCCGCGCGCCAGATCGACGCCGAGCACGTGCAGATAGTGCCCGCCCGATGGCTGCACCCCCACCATGCGGCGCGCAAAATGGTCGCTGCCCGAGATGACCGCTGCGGGCAGATGTCCGTCGGCCACCAACCGCTGCGGGCCATAGATATCGGCCACCACCGCTTCGAGCAGGTCGGCGCGCTGGATCAGCCCGCGCTCGATCCCTGCCCATTCGCCCGCGCTGACGAAGATTGGCAGCGGGTTGAGCGGCCATGGGCGCTCGCCCTTGTCGCCCGCCACGCGGAAGGCGAGGCCTAGATCGCCGACATGGCGATCAAGATAGGGTTGCACGCCTGCCAGCCCACCGCCCCCGTGCCGCGATATCCCGGCGACATAGTGCTTCCAGCACGCCGCCAGTTCCGATGCGGCGGAGGAGAACACGTCGGCCGAGGGATCGCCCACCGCGTAGCTTGCGAGGGGATCGGGAAGGAGCCGTTCCGCAGACTGTCCGGCTTGGGACATTACCGGGCGGGCCTACGCAGATCGAGCGTGAGCGGGAACTCGCCGTGGTGCTCGGGCCGTGGCGCATCCATCTGCCCCGGTGTGTGGCCCTGCTCCTGAAACCGCGCGCGGCGCCGCGCTTCGGCCTCGAAGTCGTTGATCGGCAGGTCGTCGTAACTGCGCCCGCCCGGATGGGCGACATGGTAGATGCAGCCGCCCAGCGAGCGCCCGTTCCACGTATCGTAGACATCGAAGGTCAAAGGTGCATCGGCCTCCAGCAGCGGGTGCAGGCAGGTTGCCGGGGCCCAGGCCTTGTAGCGCACCCCGGCCACCGACTCGCCCGGCGTGCCGGTGGGTTGCATGGGCACGCGCCGCCCATTGCAGGCGATCACATGCCGTCCCGGCGTCAGCCCGCGCGCCTTTACCTGAAGCCGCTCGGTCGAGCTGTCGACATAGCGCACCGTACCGCCAATCGCCCCCGTTTCACCGAGCACGTTCCAAGGTTCGAGCGCATGGCTGATCTCCAGCTCCACCCCGCCCGCATGGACCGTGCCATGTACCGGGAAGCGGAACTGGTTCTGCGCCTCGAACCACTCGGGATCGAAATCGTAGCCCGCTTGACGCAGGTCATCGAGCACGCCGAGGAAATCCTGCCAGCAGTAGTGCCGGAGCAGGAACTTGTCGTGCAGGCTCGTGCCCCAGCGCACAAGGTCACCCTCCTGCGGTTCGCGCCAGAACCACGCGGCGAGCGCGCGCAGCAGCAGTTGCGCGGCAACGCTCATCTTCGCGTCCGGCGGCATCTCAAACCCGCGGAACTCGACGAGGCCGAGCCGCCCGGTCGGGCCATCGGGCGAATAGAGCTTGTCGATGCAGATCTCTGTCCGGTGGGTGTTGCCCGTGACATCGACCAGCATGTTGCGGAACAACAGGTCTACCACCCAGGGGAACTTCGGCGGCACCCCCGGCTGCGGCACCTGCGCCAGCGCGATCTCCAGCTCATAAAGGCTGTCATGTCGCGCCTCGTCTATACGCGGAGCCTGGCTGGTAGGGCCGATGAAGAGGCCGGAGAACAGGTAGCTGAGCGAAGGATGGCGCTGCCAGTAAAGCACGAAGCTCTTGAGCAGATCCGGCCGCCGGATGAAGGCGCTATCCGTAAAACTCGCCCCGCCCAGCACCATGTGGTTGCCGCCGCCGGTGCCGACCGAGCGCCCATCGACCATGAACTTGTCCGCCGTCAGCTTGCACTCGCGCGCCGCGTCGTAAAGCCGGGTGGTGACATCGACCAGCTCGTCAAAACTGGCGGTGGGGTGGATGTTGACCTCGATCACGCCGGGATCGGGCGTGACCTTGAGCACGCTGATGCGCGGGTCGGGCGGCGGGGGATAGCCCTCGATCCGCACCGGCAGACCCATTTCCTCGGCGGTCGCCTCGATCTCGGCAACCATTTCGAGGAAGTCTTCCATCGCCTCCAGCGGGGGGATGAAGACCGAGAGGTAGCTGCCACGCGGCTCCACCGTCAGCGCGGTGCGCACAGCCCCTTCGACGATCTCCTGCTCGACCCGTTCCTGCCTGCTGCCCTCGGCCTGTTCGACGCGTTCATGCCGCTGCTCGGCCTCGCGCTGATCGGCTCCGCGCGCGGCGCGCTGCTCGCGAAAGTCGGCGAGCGGTGCCTGCGGATCGGTCTCGACGCGCGGGTGAATATAGGGATAGCCCGATTCGGGAACGTGAGGCAGCGATCCCAGCGGCAGGCGATAGCCGAGCGACGAATCCCCCGGCACCGCGAACAGCGCGCCGCGCCTCAGCCGCCATTGTTCGCTCTTCCAGCGGCCCGGCTCCTTGGCCTGCTTCGCCTGCCAGCGCTGGATCGGCAGCACATAACCGATCGGCTTGGTCAGCCCCCGGCTGAAGGTCTGCACGATACGCTGGCGCTCCTCCGGGTCTTCGATCTTCGGGTCAAGCGCGGTCACGTTGACGGGCAGCTCGCCCTCGCGCTCGATCCACTTCTCCGGGTCTTCATAGACCGGGTGGACATAGCCCTCGCCCACGCCGAACTGCTCGGCCGCGGCGTTAAGGAACTGCTCGGCCTCCTCGGGGCCGACCGCGTCCTGCGCGCCCTCTTCCGGGTCGCGCGCGATCAGCGCTGGATTGTTCCATAATGGGACGCCATCCTTGCGCCAGTAAAGCGAGAAGCCCCAGCGCGGCAGGCTCTCGCCCGGATACCACTTGCCCTGCCCGTGGTGCAGCAGCGCGCCAGGCGCGAAGGCCGCGCCGAGCTTGCGGATGAGCTTGTCGGCATAGCCCGCCTTGGTCGGGCCGACCGCCTCGCCGTTCCATTCGGGAGCCTCGCCGCCGTCCTCGGCCACGAAGGTCGGCTCGCCGCCCTGAGTCAGCCGCACGTCCTGCGCGTTCAGATCCTCGTCCACCTTCGCGCCGAGATCGAGCAAGGCGGTCCAGCGGTCGTCGGTGAAGGGTTTTGTTATCCGCACCGCCTCGGCCACCCGGTCGACCCGCATGCGGAAATCGAAATCGACCTCGGTCGGCTCGGCCAGCCCCTCGATCGGCGCGGCGGAGCGATAGTGCGGCGTGGCGCAGAGCGGAATGTGCCCCTCGCCCGCGAACATGCCCGAGGTTGCGTCCATCGCCACCCAGCCCGCGCCGGGGATATAGGCCTCTGCCCATGCATGAAGATCGACCACGTCCTGCGACACGCCCTTAGGCCCCTCGACCGGCTCGACATCGGCGACGAGCTGGATCGAATAGCCCGACACGAACCGCGCCGCGAAGCCGAGCCGCCGCAACAACTGCACCAATAGCCACGCGCTGTCGCGGCACGAGCCGCTGCCAACTTCCAGAGTCTGCTCTGGCTCCTGTGTGCCCGCCTCCATGCGGATCACGTAATTGACCCGGCGCTCGACCTGCTGGTTGAGCGAGACGAGGAAGTCGATCGTGCGCCCTTGATGGCCCTTGTTGGCGGCGACCATGTCCTCGAACAGCGGGCCTTGCGGCTCGCAATCGAAATAGGCGGCCAGATCAGTCTTCAGCTTCTCGTCGTAGGCGAAGGGGTAGTTCTCGGCGTAGTCTTCCACGAAGAAATCGAACGGGTTGATCACGCTCATGTCGGCGATCAGGTCGACCTCGATGGAGAACTCGCTGACCGGCTCGGGGAAGACAACGCGCGCCTGCCAGTTGCCGTGCGGATCCTGCTGCCAATTGATGAAGTGGCCCTCAGGCTTGATTGTCAGCGCATAGTTGGGAACCGAGGTCCGCGTGTGCGGCGCGGGGCGCAGCCGGATCACCTGCGGGCCGAGCCGGATCGGCCTGGCATAACGGTAATGGGTGAGGTGGTTGAGGGCGGCACGGATCATGGCGGGATTAGACGCCCCTTGGTGCTGCAATGCAATATGATTGTCAGGCCTGTGCGCCTTTGCGTGGCGGTGGAGCGGCAAGGCCACAAGCCCTGACGAAGCCTGACATTGTGCTTGTGGGCCATGCCTTTAGGCCACGTCCGTGCTATGCCGGCAGGCGTGATAGTGGCCGCTCGCCTCTCCCTATGCTCGCTCGCGGCGATTATCGTGCTCGCCGCCCACGGTGCGCGCGCGGAAGAGGCGTCGCGCCCGGTTGCGGGGCTGATCGTCGCCGTGTCGGAGTTCACCGATCCGGCGCTGGCGCCCTATGCTCTTGCCGGAGCGCGCGCCGATGCGGTGGCTATGCGCGGCGCGTTCAGGGGCTTCGTGGGCGCGGAAGCACAAACCGTGGGGCTCGAAGGCGCAGCGGCGACGCTGGCGCGAGTCCGCGAAGAACTCACCCGGCTCACCAACAGCGCCATGCCGGGCCAGCGCATCGTGCTCTATTTTTCCGCCCACGGCAGCCGCATCCCCGATACCGGCCCGCGCGACGAAGCCGATGGCGAGGATGAGGTGCTGCTGCTGGCCGATGCGGGCGAGTGGCGCGATGGCGCGCTGCCCGGCGCGCTGGTCGACGACGAACTCGCCGCCGCCGTGCGCGCCATGCGCGAGCGCGGGGCCGACGTGTTCCTCGCCATCGACAGCTGCGCCTCGGGCGGCGCGATGCGCGGGGGTGAGCATATGGCGGTGCGCAATCTCTCACCCACCGTGCTCGGTGTGCCCAACCGGACCTTGCGCTCGGCACAGCGCCGCGATGCCGCGTGGGTGGAGGACGACATGCCAGCAGGCAGCGGACGGCTCGTAACGCTCGCCGCCGGGCCGACCGGCGATGCCGCATGGGACACGCCCGAGGGTGGGCTATTCACGCGCAGCCTCGCCCCTGCCCTCGCCGCATCGCCCGCCGACTTCGTGGAGCTGGTGCGCGAGCAGCGCCGCCAGCAAGCCCGCTCGGCCTTGCCCGGCCCCGCCAGCGAGGCGGGCGGCGCAATCGAAAGCGCGTTCTTCTTTGCTGGAGAGCTGCCCGATCTGGTGGCGAGCGCGCGGGCCATGGCACTGCCCGAATGGTCACTCGACCTCCATTCCGCCGCCGCGCCGGGGTGCGACATCGAATCCGCAGGCCCGCCGCAACTGCGTGATCCGGCGCAGCGGTTGCCCCTCGATCATTGCGATGCGGTGATGCTCGCGCTTGCCGCGACCGAGCCGGGCTTCGTCGATGCCTGGTATGTGGACAGCGCGGGCCTCCGCACCCTCCTCTCGCCCATCGGCGGGCTCTATCTCGATGGCCGCTCGCCCGCACATCTCGATTTCACCTTCGTCAACCACGATCCGGCCACCGGCGCATCCTATCCGGCGGGGACCGACCGCCTGCTGCTGTTCTGGCGCAAGGGCGATACCGCAGCAGAGCGCGCGGCGATCATCGAATTCGCGGTCGGCGACTAGTTCGACAGGATCATCACATCGCTGGCCAGCGGCCCCGCGTTGATGAGCGTGACATCGTGCCGCTCGCTCGCCGCCTGCCAGGTGCAGAGCGAATGGGTCGAGCGGGCGCGCTGGTCGCAGATGCGCGCTTTTCCGGCGCTCACCATCAGACCGATCCGCGCATCGCCATCGCCAATCGCGGCGAGGCGCGCAGGCACCTGCGGCTGGGTGTTGATGTCGAAGCGCACGCTTTCGTTGGCCGAGACCCGCCGCACATAACGCAAGGGGCCACCGCCGAGGCTGCTGCGAAGCACCCCGCGCGGACGCATCGCGAGCACCTGCTCGGCCTCGCCAACAAGCGTGGCATTATCGCCCGCCAGTGCGATGGCCTCGCGCGCCCAGCCGTGAGCGACCGGGTCTCCATCCACATCGGCCACCAGCGCACCATCTTCGAGCACGGCGGGACGCGTGCCGCTCGTCAGCATCATTCGCGCGGCCACCAGCATCGCGCGGGCATCGTGCGAGCGGCGCGCTTCGCTCGCCAGCCGTAGCGCCAGCTCGGCGCGCGCCACGGGGCTGCCAGATTCTGCAAACGCCTCGACCGGAGCCGAGCGGTCCCCGGCGACACAAGCGCCCGTGGCGATTCCCAGCGCGGCAAGAAACATTGCCCTTGCCAGCGGGAATGTCGGTCTGCGCGCAATATCCATGCGCCGTTCATAGCCTTGGCCCCCTTAACAAACCAGCCACGCAGGCCTGAAGTATCCTGAAGAGCCTTCCCAACAGCCTCCGCGCACGGCAAAACCCGGCGATGATCAGCGACGATGCTCTCGACGAACGCCTGCGCTGCCTGTTTGCCGGGTGTTCGGCGCTCGTGCTCGAAGACGAGGCCGAGCTGGCGGGCAGTCTCGCCTCGGCGCTTTCTCGCCACGGCTTTGCCGATATGGACGTGGTTTCGAGCGGCACCGCCGCGCTGACGCAGGCGCGTGAGAAGGCTTACGATGTCCTGATCCTCGACCGGCAGGTGCCCGGCCTTGACGGGGTCTCCGCGCTTGAACGCATCCGCGAAAGCGGCGGCCCTTCCGCCGATGCCCCCGCCCTGTTCCTCACTGCTCTCGGCACCGAGCGGCAGAAGGTGGAAGGGCTCGCGGCAGGCGGGGACGACTACATCGTGAAGCCCGTCTCCGACACCGAGCTGCTGGCGCGTGTTGCCGCGATGATCCGCCGCCGCGCGCGCTGGGCCACGCCCGAACAGGCCGAGCGGATCGAGAACGGCCCCCTGCTGATCGATTCGCGCGCGATGTCGGCGCAGTTGTTCGGCCAGCCGCTTGACCTCACCCCGCGCGAGCACGCGATCCTGCAGGTGCTGGGCGAAAGCACTGGCCTGCCCGTCACCCGTTCGATGCTGTGGAGCCGCTGCTGGTCGGACTACAACTTCATGCCCTCGAACGCGGCCAATACCATCGACGTGCATGTCTCGCGCCTGCGCAAGAAGCTGGAGGCGGCGAGCGGCGAGCTTGACGAGGCGCTGCGCCCGCTGATCCTCTCGGTCCGCAGCCAGGGCCTGATGCTGCGCGACCTGAGCCAGCAAGGCTGATGGCCAAGAACTGATGGCCAGAAACTGATGGAGCGCACGCTCTCCCGCAAGGTGCCCATTCCGATCCTCGCCGCGCTGACCATGGCGCTGGCGACCACACTGGCGGTGGCGCTGGTGACGCTGGTGCTGTGGCGGATCGACACCACCGCCCGCGAGCTGCGCGCCGCCGAGAATGCCGAGCGCGAATATGCCGAGCTGGCGCAGAAACTGCCCGGCCTTGGCGAAGACCCGGAAATGGCCGGGTTGGCGCTCGCCGCGCTGGGGGAGCTGGGAGCGATGGCCCGCGAATCCGGTCAGGCGCGCTACATTGCGGTGCATGGCACCCAGGCGCGAGCAGCAAGCTGGCCGAGCGATCTCGACCCGCTCGCACCCCGCTATGTGAGTTTCCGCAAAGGCGGCACCGCCTATGCCGGGGTGGTCCGCAGCCTTGGTGACGGCAGCGCGGTGCTGGTCGCCTACCGTGTTGCCTCGACCGGGCCGCTGACGCAGGCCTTCTGGCGCTGGGGCGCGGCGATCGTGGCGGTAATCGTCGCCGTCACTGGCCTCGTGGCCTGGATCACCGGGGCCGCGATCAGCCGCAGGATCGCGCGGCTCAACGCCCTCTGCGAACGAGTTGAGGAAGGCGAGGTCACCGCGCGCCACCCGGTCACCACCAACGATGAACTGGGCACGCTGGCCACCCATATGAACGCCATGCTCGACGAATTGCAGCGCCGCCTCGAAGCCCTGCGTGACACCGCCGACGGCCTTGCGCACGACCTGCGCACGCCGCTCGCACGGGTACAGGCGCGGCTGTCGCGGCTGGAGGATATGCTCGGCGATACGCGCCCTGCCGCCGAGGTGCGGCTCGCCAGTGAGGAACTGGCGCGGCTGATGGAAGCTTTCAACGCCCTGCTCGAACTGCGCGAGATCGAAACGCAAGGCGCGCTGTCGGTCGAGCCGTTCGACGTCGCCAAGGCGCTCGAAGATGCGATCGAACTGTACGAAGCGGTGGCCGAGGAAGAGCACAATGTGCGCATCCTGCGTGAGCTTGGCCCATGCATGACAACAGGCAACGCCTCGCTGGTGGTGCGCGCGGTGGCGAACCTGCTTGACAACGCGCTCAAGGTCTCGCCCGAGGGCGCCGCGATCCGCGTGGCACTTGCCTGCCGCGAGGATGCGGCAGTGATCCGCGTGGCCGACGAAGGGCCCGGCTTTGCGCCGATGGCCGACCAGTCCCCTCGCTCTACGCTGGGCGGGCATGGCATCGGCCTGCGCATCGTGCGCGCGGTCGCTCGCCAGCACGGCGGCAGCTTCAGCCTCGCCAATGGTCAAAAGGGCGCGCTGGCCGAGTTGATCCTGCCGCGACGCAATCATCGTCAGGTTTCGTAAGGCGAATTCACGCCCCGCCTGACGCACACAGCCTCCAGTTACGTGCTGTATCTGGGGGGATGAATTTACCATGCTAAGACCTGTCCTGTTTGCCACTGCCTGCGCGGGCTTCGTCTGCGCGGCGGGGCCGGCTCTGGCGGAGGTCGACGATGCCGTCGCCAATGCCCTCGCGCTCCATCAGGCGGGCCGCTCGGAAGAGGCCTTCGCGCTGCTGATACCGCTGCAAGCCACCCGCGCGGGCGATGCCGACTACGATCTCGCTCTCGGCATTGCGGCGGCCGACAGTGGCCACCCGGCCGAAGCGGTCATCGCACTCCAGCGTGTGCTCGCCGTTCAGCCGGACAATGCACAGGCCCGCGCGGAACTGGCGCGCGCCTATGCGCTGGCGGGCGATATCGACACCGCCCGGGCCGAATTCGATACCGCGATGCAAGATCCCTCGCTGCCCGATCCGGTGCGCCAGCGGTTCGATCAGATCGTGCGCAACTACGACCGCCAGATCGCGGGCGGCGGCTCGAATGTTTCGGGCTTCCTCGACCTGACGGCGGGCTTCGACAGCAACGTCAACGGTGCGACCGATCTCGATTCCATCGTGATCCCGCTGTTTGCAGGCTTCGGTCCCGGCCAGCTTGGCGCCAACGCGCAGGCAACCGACGCCGCCTATCTGGAGGCGGTTGGCGGGGTCTCGGCAGTGAGCGGGGTCTCACGCCAGACGCGCCTGTTCGGTTCGCTGCTCGCCAATATCCGCGAGAACCTGGAAGCCGGGTTCGACCAGAGCGCTGCCACCGGCACCGCCGGGGTCGCGCATACGCTGGCCAGCCGCGATGTCGTCTCGCTCTCGTTGCAGGGGCAGCAGTTCTGGCTCGGCGGTAACAGCTTCCGGCAAGCGTTCGGGGTAATCGGGCAATATACACACCGGCTCGAAGGCGGGCGCGCCCTGTCGGTCTCGGGCGAGTTCTTCCGCCAGAACTTCGACAACGATCCCTTGCGCGATTCCAACCGGTATGGCGCGGGTGTGACCTATGCCGCGCGCACCTTCGTGCTCAGCGCAGCAGGCGGACGGGAGGAGACCCGCCGATCGGCAGGCGATCACCTGTCCTACAGCTATGGCCGCGCCAACCTCGCGTTCGAACTCCCGGCGGGCGAGCGTCTGGCCGTGGTCGGCGGGATCGGCGGCCAGATCCGCGGCTACGGCGCCGACGATCCGCTGTTCCTCACCGCGCGTGAGGACGAGCAGGTCGACGCGAACATCGGCCTCAAGTTCCGGCTGACGGGCAATGTCTATGCCCGCCCACGCGTCACCTACACCCGCAATTGGTCGAACATCGCGCTCTACGATTACGAGCGCTTCACCGCGAGCTTCGGCATTCGCGCGGAATTCTAAGAGGGATACTTGAACATGCGCAAAGCACTATTTCTGGGCGTAGCCACGCTCGCCGTCGCTTCGGCTCCCTCGCAGGCAGCCGACATCCTGTTCACCAGCAGCGGAAACACCGCCAGCAGCCAGTCCGTCGCCGAAGGCGGGGTCGCGCAGATCCGCATGGATTCAGGCGCGGTGGTTTCGATTGTGGGGCCAGCCGAGTTCTCGCTCGATGGTGAGGAGATCACCTTGGCCAATGGCGGCGTGACCGTCGCCGGGGCGGAAGGCTCGGGGGTCGTGCTGCGCCTGCCGGGCGGAGCAGAGGCCACGGTGACCGGCTCCGGCTCGCTGGCGGTGAGAGACGGCCAGCTCTCCGGCAACGTGATGGGCGGCACGATGCAGGTGACGACCGGCACAGCCACCCGCACCTATCGGCCAGGTCAGAACTGGGCTGCGGCCGTGGGTTCGAGCAGCTCGCGCGTGGTCGCCAATGCCGCCCAGCCCAGCCCCAACGGCAGCACCCGCAGATCACCCTTCGCCACCACCCGCCAGACCATCGCGCAGGCCGCCATGAACGGCCTTGCGGTGACGCTTGGCGAAGGTCTCGCCGGGGTAGGCGCATCGGGCGATGTGGTGGCGGCGGCACGCGGTGTCGAAGCATACCTCGCCAACCCTGCGGTGGCGCGTTTGCCGAGCGGCGATGTCGCCCGGCTGCTCGCCTATTCGGACAGGCTTGCGGCGGCGCTGGGCGGCGGCGCCAGCTTCGAGGGCGCAAGCCCCCTACTGGTCAACGCGTACCTCCAGTATCTCGCCAACAACGGCCAGATCGGCGAATTCCAGAGCGCCTATGCCAGCCTCGTCAGCCAGTATCTGACCTTGCTCGCCAACGGCGGCTTTGCCAGCGACTATACCGGGGCGGACCTGTCGCAGCTGAACAGCTATATCGACTATCTCCAGCTCACCGGGCAGCTTGGCCGGATCGGCGCGGCGCAGCAGAACCTGCTTTCGGCCTATCTCGGTTATTTGCGCAGCGGCGGCGTGCCGAGCGAGTTCGTCGCGCCTGCCAGCCTGCTGAGCGAAGACGCCATCGCCGCCTATGTCGCAGCGGTACAGGCCTATGCCAGTTTCGTGCTCTCGGGCGGGGTGCCTAGCGAGTTCGGCGGGCTCAACGCACAGGCGCTTCAGGCCTATCTCGAAGCGCTCTCCTCGCGCGGCCTGTTCGATACGCTGCTGACCGGGCAGGCGCAGTTCCTCAGAGCCTACCTCACCTTCCTGCAGAACGGGGGCAACATCGACGAGTTCGAGCAATTGCCCCCGCCGCCGGAATTCCCCACTCCCGCAGGCACGCTGGCGAGCAACCAGTTCATGGCCCTGCGCGGCAGCAAGACCGAACTCGCCCCGTTCAACGGGCAGATCGACCGCAGCCGCGCCAATGTCGTCTATGACGAGGCGACCGGCGCACCGTTGTTCTTCAACTTTGGCACCACCCGCGCCGCTATCGGCGAGGCGGAGCTGATCGAAGCCGGGCGCATCAGCGATGGAGGTGTCGCGTGGGGCCGCTGGGTCAATGGCACCGCCTATGCGCAGGCGAACACCGAACTCGACCTCGGGGCCAACGGTATCCACGTCATTGCCGGTCCGATGGCGACGAACATGCCCGCCACGGGGCTCATCGAATACGATTTCGTCGGCGGCACCAACCCGACGCTCACCGGCGGCGAGGCCGGCTCGCTCAGCGTGGCCAAGGCGGCGATCAGCTTCGGTTCGACCACCCGCGTCGGTGCGGAACTGAAAACCGATTTCGCCGATCGCAGCTATACCCTGCAAACCATCGGCGGCATCGCCCAGACCGCGCAGAACGGCATTGCCCTGCGCGAAGATCTGGCACCGGGCTTCTTCTTCGGCGAAGTGCTGCAAACCACCGGCGGCCTGATCGAGGTGATCGGCACCGGCGCTGCTTGTCAGGGCTCGGGCGGATGCACCGGCGAAATCCGCGGTTACATATCGGGCGATGAGGCTGCGGAACTGGCGATCTCCTATATCGCCAAGGATGCGGGCGGGGCCGAAGTGCTCGGCACGGCGGGCTTTGCCAAGGGCGATCCGCTTAGCAGCGGTGGCGGCAGCAGCGGCGGCGGCAATTACGAGGTCGGGCCGAATTTCGATCTGACAAGGGTTTCGGCAATTGTCGCCGTGCCCGGCACCAGCGGAGCCAACACGGTACTCCACCTCACGAGTTCGATCTCCGGCCCTGCCGCAAGGCGCGCCGATGGCGGGTTCACGGAAATTTCCGATAACACGGTGAGTACGGTCAACGATGTCTTCTCCCTCGGCACTGCAACGCTGATCTCGCAGTTCGGCAACGACGATGCGATCATCACCCGTTACGGAGAAGGCACGCTCACCTCGGCGACCACCGAACGCACGATCGCCCCAGGGCAAAGCGCGTTTGTGGTTGCGGTGAGCGACCCGGCGCTGTTCCTGCCAACGGCTGGCAGCGCCACTTACCAGCTCATCGAAAGCTCCCCGGTCGTGGCCCTCGACGGGTCGCTGAGCGAGGGCACATTCACGGCTGAGCTGGCCGTCGACTTCGGCATCTCGCCCAAGTTCGCCATGGAAGGCTCGCTCACCATGGACAGCGTCTATACGTTCAGCACCACCGGCGGGCTGGACGCGGTCGCGACATCGGGGGTGCAGATAAGCCGTCCGGGCCTGTTCGGGGTCGCCCCGCTTACAGGTGAAGGCGCGGTCTGCCCGGCTGGCGCAACGTGCAGCCTGCGCCTGTTCGGCCAGCTGACCGACGATTTCCGCACCATCGCCTCCACGTTCTATACCCTGAGCGGCAACATGGGCACCGACGTGTTCGGGGCCGCGATATTCGGTTCGACCGATCTGGCCGGGCTGGAAACGGGCGTTGACGCGGGCGTTGCAAGCGGCTCGCTTACCGCACCCTTCGCCGATGACATCGGGATGTTGAGCTATGTCGACACTGGCGGCGCGAACCGTAAGCAAGCGGCCGTCACTTCGATCGCCTATCTCCCCATCGTCACCGATAGCCGCGGGTTGGTGCGCGCCTATGGCGTTACAGTCAACGACCAGATCGACTATATCCGCCGCGGCAACCTGGCCGTGGCCGATCTTGCCGGCGATGCCAACTGGCAGGTCGGCCGGTTCAACGGCGGCAGCATCGAAAGCGACACCGGTTCGTTCGGCAGCCTGTACGGACCAGACAGCGGCTTTGGCTATGCGCTGATCCCGGTGATCGAGAACCTGCCTGCCTCCGGGCGGATTGACTACACCCTGCTCGGCGCCACCCAGCCGACCTATCAGGACGGCCGCAGCGCACCGGGCACCTTCGCCGGGCAGATGGCGGTGACGCTGGGCAGCTCACCCATGCTGGGTCTCGAAGCGACGGTGACGATGAGCGATGCGAGCTACGCCTTCGCCACCGAGGGCGGCGTCGCAGCGCCCAGCGTCATTGGGTCTTCGGTCGGCAATTTCTACGGCAATGCACCTGTTACCATGACGGGGTCGGGCGCAGCATGCGCATCGTCGGCAACCTGCGGAGCGACCTTCTCAAGCCGCCTCGGCGGCGACGGGGGCACCTATGCTTCGCTGGCCTACCTGGTCCGTGACACGTCAACGGACCTCCCGCTGATTGGCGGCGCGGCCGCTTTCGGCGGGACCTACGATCCCGGCGAGGTGGTGCCGCCACCCACCGGCACCGAGGAGACCGACCAGATCGTGATCTATTCGTCTTCCACGGTCGGGATCGACAGCCGCGAGGATTCGCGGGTGACCTACGACACCACGACCGGCGCACCGCTCGCCTATGTCTGGGAACTCAATTCCTCGACCACCGAAGACGAGCGCCCCACCATCGGCAACAACACCCAGCACGACAGCGGCAGCGTGGCGGGCGTGATCGGCTGGACGCGCTGGGCGGGCGGCACCACGGGCGGGCGCTTTTACGCCGACCAGGACGGCATCGAATTGCCCGCCAATGGCGGCTGGCATGTCGTGGCGGGCGATCCGGCCACGAACCTCCCCACCTCGGGCACCGTGCAATATGCCCTCATCGGATCGACCGCGCCAACGATCCGCGATGGATCGCTGGCACCGGGCAGCTTCTCGGGCGAGCTGGCCGTGGCCTTTGGCAGCACGCCCAAGGTCGGCGTGGAGTTCGATGTGGCGATTGGCGGCAACAGTTATGCCATCAACACGCCGGGCGGTGTGGCCGATCCAATGGCTGGCGGAATGGCACTCGACACCGGCAACATGCGCTTCTTCACCGAGTATAACCAGCCGGTGCTGGCGCAGGGCAGCGGCCCGGCCTGCGCGGGCAGCGGCGATTGCCGCGCAACGATCAACGGTTTTCTGGCGGGAGACGGCGGCACCTATGCGGGCGTGGTCTATACGTTCGGAAACACCACCTTCGATAAGCAGATTGACGGCTCCGCCGTGTTCGGGGTGTCCGTTCCCTGAACAAACCATTCCGTAACCTTTACACCGCGCCAATTGGCGATACTTCTTCCCCCGGGGCAGCCTGCCTCGGGGGAAAATTCATGCATCTTCGTCTGCCTTTGGCCGGGCTGGCCCTTCTGCTTGCGGCCCACGCAGCACACGCCGAGCCTGGCGAGGCCGCCCGCGCGCAGCTCGACACCATGCTCGAGAGTGCATTCCAGATCGATCCGCACACCGACGAACCCGCCTTCCGCGCCGCGTTGGAAGAGGCGCGCACCTTTGCTGAAACGCTCTATCCCGAAGGCCACCCCGAGCTGGCGCTGATCGATTATGAGCTGGCTATCGCCGATCTGAACGCAGGGCGCTTCGCCGAGGGAGCGGCACGGATTGAGGCGATCCTGCCCATCCTTGAGGCAGCGGGTGAGGGATACCTCCCCAATCGCCTGTCGGGCATGAACGCGCTGCTGGCGGCGCGCGTGCGCATGGGCGATCTTGCCGCTGCGCGCGCCATCAGCGAGCAAGTGCTGGCCGCGCGGCGCAAGCTGTTGGAGCATGAGCCGGGCAACGAGAGCTTTATCGCAGGGCTCGCTGCCAGCCTCAACAACGCTGCGTATATCCTCAACGCAGACGGACAGTCGCGCGCCGCCATCACCTACATGGCCGAGGTCGAGGCCCTGATCGACCGGCTCGAAGCCCCCGCTGCCGAACTGATCAGCTATCTCACCAACACCCCCACCTACTGGGCCGCGCTGGGCGAGAGCGACAAGGCCCTGAGCGAAGGACAGCGGCTGACGGCGAAAATGGAAGCGCTGCTGCCGCCCAATCACCCGGTGCTGGCCAATGCCTACAATTCGCTGTCGATCCGCGCGGCGGAACGCGGCTTGCTCGACGATGCGGAACGTTTCTCGCGCCGCGCCATTGCGCTGGCGATGGGCGCTGAAGAGCCCGACATGGGCATGGCCTCCAGTATGCGGCTGAGTCTTGCGCAGACGCTGATCAAGAAGGGCGCGGCGGAAGATGCGCTCGCCACGGTCG
This sequence comes from Erythrobacter sp., assembly GCA_027311945.1. Lineage (GTDB taxonomy): Bacteria > Pseudomonadota > Alphaproteobacteria > Sphingomonadales > Sphingomonadaceae > Alteraurantiacibacter. Next base: position 70,566 of record DAICXZ010000030.1, on the reverse strand, counting down.
ATGAAGCGCTGTCCTTTATCGAACAAGGCCATGGCCCGAAGGGTGAGCTTACGCTTTATGCCCAGCATGCGCGCGCCCACGCGCTGCGCGATCTCGGGCGGCTCGACGAGGCGATCATGGTGGCCGAAGCCGCCGATGCCCTGCGCGCCGAAACGATGGAACCGGCGAGCTATCGCCGCATCGCCGGGCAGGAAACTCTGGCCGAGTTCTATGCCGAGGCAGGCCGCCCGCGGGATGCCTATGTCACTCAGCTGGCAGCGCAGGAGGGGCGCTCGACTGGCGACGACACCGCCCTGTGGGAAGACCTGACCGGCCAGATCATGCTCGGCGCATACGGCATTCGCGCCGGAATCGGCGGGATCGACGAGGTTGCCGCCGCCCACGCCCAATTGATTGCCAACCGCGATGCCATCGCCGCCTCGGGAGAGCCCGACGCGGTGCAGCTCGCCATTCTCGGGCAGGCGAATGACTGGGCGCTCGATGCGGCCATGCATGCAGGCGACTTCGATGCCGCATTCCGCTTTGCGCAATATGGCCTCGCCACCAAGGCCGACCGCTCGGTGCAGTTGGCGGCCTTCCGACGCGGGCTTGGCGCGGCCGATGCGCTGGCCGTGCGCAGCTATCAGGACAAGGCCGAGGCGCTGCGCGGCCTCGCCAACCAGCAGCTCGAAGCGATGAGTATCGGCGTCGCTCCCGAGACGATGGCCGAGATGCGTGCCCAGATCGCCAGCGCGCGCAGCGAACTGGCCGAGGCTGGACGTGCTGTCGACCCCGCCAGCTTCACCGGCTCCGAGCCAATCACCCTCGCCGCTGTACAGGCGAGCCTTGGTGAAGGCGATGCCGTGCTGCTGGCCCAGCCGCTGCCAACCGGGCTGGCCGTGCTGGTGGCCACGAAGGATGCGCACTCGATGCATCTGGCCCCCCTCGACAGCCGCGAAGTCTCCTCCCTCGCGGCCAACATGCGCGGCGCATTGGCCGGAGGTGATGTGCTGATGCGCGGTGTGCTCGCCGCCCCTGCCCGCAAGGCATCCGCCCAACCGGCCTACGACTTTGCCCCCGGTGCCGCGCTTTTCGCCGCGCTGTTCGAGGGCGAGAGCGGGCAGTTGCTCGAAGGGGCCGATCACATCATGGTTGCTGCCGGCGGCGCGCTGACCCGCATTCCCTTCGCCGCGCTTGCGCCTGCCGCCCCCTCGCTGGCCGAGGCCGACTGGGTGATCCGCCATCACAGCCTCTCGACCCTTGCCTCGCTTTCGACACTGGCGCGCGCACCCAGCCCCGAAAGCCCTCGTGCCGCGCGCGTCGTCGCAGTTGGCGCGCCGGTACTCGGCGGCACGGCGCTGACCACCTTGCGCTCCTCGCGCATGCTCGCACTTGGCGCCACCGTGGCCGACCTCCCGCCGCTGCCCGAAGCATTGGCAGAACTGAACGCCCTGTCGCGCGCGCTCGATACCGCTGAGACCGTCCTGCTGACCGGCGAGGATGCGCGCGAAACCCGTGTACTGGCCGAAATCGCCCAGCCCGCCGAGGTGATCGCCTTTGCCACGCACGGGCTGCTCGAAGGCGATCTGGCAGGTCTTGCCGAACCGGCGCTGGTGCTCACCCCCAACGATGGCGACGATGGCCTGCTCACCGCCAGCGAGATCGCCGCGCTCGATATGGATGCCGACTGGGTGGTGCTTTCGGCCTGCAACACCGGCGGGCCCGACCGGCCCGGCGCGGCGGGGCTTTCAGGGCTTGCCAGCGCTTTCCTCTATGCCGGCGCGCGCAACCTGCTGGTCTCGCACTGGGAAGTGGCCGACGACGTCGCCCGCGCGATCACCGTGCCGACGGTCGAGAGCTACTACCGCGAGGGCATCGCGCCTGCCGAGGGCCTGCGCCGCGCGGTGCTGGCGTTGATCGACGATAGCGGCGAGCCACGCTTGCAGCATCCCGCCTATTGGGCACCCTTCGTTTACGTCGGCAGTTAAGGCGTCGGGCTGGGAGCAGGCTCGCCCGTTTGCTCAAGATCGGAGTCGATCGACTGCGCCTGCTGCGAAATGGTCGCCTCCGCCTCGGAGTAGCGTTCCTCGAAGGTAGGCTCCTGATTGCAGGCTGACAGCAGCACCACCATCACGACGGGGATAAGGCGAAGGCGCATCAGTAGTCGCGGCTGTATTGGAGGTTGACGTTGGTCTCGCCCGAACCGCCAGCCTGGCTCAGCACCGAAAGCGTGCGGGTCAGCGCCACTTCGAGCTGGGTGGCGGTGAAGCCCTTCGCGTCGGTGATGAACTCGATGTAGATGTCGTCTGTCAGATACTGCCCGGCAGCCAGCGCCGTGCCGCGCCCGGTGGTGTCGTCGGCGCCGAGCACGCGGAGCCGGTCGATCCCGGTTGCCGAGCGCAATGCGCCAAGCGGGTTCAGGCCCCCGCCCGTCCCGCGCAGCGAATTGAGCGAGGCCGCCAGCTGCACGGCCTCGAGCGCCGACAGGTTGCCGATCGAACTGCCGAACAAGACGCGGGCCAGCACTTCGTCCTGCGGCAGGCTCGGCACAGAGGTGAAGGTGATCTGCGGATCATAGGCACGGCCTGCAATGCCGACATTAACCGCCACACCCTCAATGGTTTCGGTGGCCTGGATTTCGATGGTCGGGTTGATCTCGCTCCCGCCCAGGAACGCGATATTGCCGCGCTGCAGCTCGAACGAGCGCCCGGCGAAGCCCAGCGTACCGCGCTGGAGCCCGACATTGCCCGACAGGCGCGGTGCCGCACTGGTGCCGGTGAGGCGCAGGTTCGCCCCCCATTCGGATTCAAGCCCCATACCCGACACATAAAGCCGGCGCGGTGCATTGAGTTCGACATCGAGCCGGACCATGCTCAACAGGCCGGGCCCACGTTCGGCGGGTTCGTCACCGGTCACGCGCTGCGGCCCGCGCTGCGGCACAAAGCGCACGCCCGACAGCGCGGGCACCTCGGCAACAGACTGGCGCACGATCGTGTAGCGCGTCTCGGGCAGGGTCAGCTTCCCGGAAAGGAGCGCAGTCTCGCCCGCGACCTTAGTAAGCTTGAGGTCGCCGGTGGCCGAGGTGGCGATGTTGCCGCTCGACGCCAGCTGCGCATTTTGCAGGCTCACCGCGACATCCATCGGATATCCCGACTGCGAGGCGAGGCTCAGAGACCCCGTCGCATCGAGCGTGCCATCGCCTGCCTTGGCCTGAAGCTTCTCCAGCTCGACCCGCTCGCCATTGAAGCGCGCCGAGACGGCCATGTCGGTGAGCCGGGTGCCATAGGTCTGGTTCTCGTAGGCGAGCGATTTGGCGCGGATCACACCCGACATTTCGGGCTGATCGACCTTCCCGGCAAGATCGACCGCAAGGCCGATTCCGCCGGTAAGCGTCTGGTTGGTCATCCCCGCGAAGGAGAACAGCGTATCGGCCGGGCCATCGTAACGCACGCCTCCGCCGAGCGGAGCGTTAAGCAGGCGGGTCATCCAGCTGCCACTGCCCGGCGGGAGCGGCTTGAGAGAGGCCACCATGCGCCCGATCACGCTGCCCCGGCGGCGCATGATCGCGCGCGCCTCGCCACCATCGGGTTCGAGCTTGCCGACGAAGTTGATGTTGACCGGCTGGCTGACCGTTGCTGCGGTCGAACGGCTGAAACCGGTGATGGTGAGCCGCGCATCGGCATCGGGGAAGGTATCGGGCGATGCTTGCGAAAAATCGAGCGAGCCGGTGGCGCTGCCTGCCACGCCCAGATCGGGCACGAAGGCGTTGAACACCGCCAGATCCAGCCGGTCGAGCCGGCTTTGCAGCTTCATCCCGTCGCCATAGCTGCCCGCGAGCCGCACCGAACCGTTGCCGAAATCGATCTGCGTCGGCAGCAGCTTGTATTCGCCTTCGCCGACTACGATGCGTGCTGGGCTGGCGGTGGAGAAGTCGATCCCGCGCGCGCGACCCTTGATCGCGGCGCGCCACAGCTCGGGCGTCATCTGCGCGTTCAGGCCGATGCGGAAAGGCACCCCGCTGGTGCCTTCGGCCAGCACCTTGGCGCTGCCACTGCCACCGCGATAGTTGATCTCGCCCTTGGCGGCATTGATATCGAACGCACCGAAGCTGGTGCGGGTCAGGTCGAAAGCCGCGACCACGTGCGGCTGATCATGCAGCACCACGCGCCCGTCAATCTTCGCCGAACCGATGGCAAGCTGCGCCGGGCCATCGAGCACCGTGTTTTTCGCGCGCAGATTGAACAGCGCTTCCTGCACACCCTCGGCGCTGTCGAGGCGGACGATGCCGGTGAGTCCCCTGCCCTCGGCGTTGAGCCGGCCGATGAACGGCCCCTCGCGGCTTTGCGCGATGGCGCCGGAGAAGCCGATCCCGCCCAAGTCGGAATCGTTCACCTCGATCGCCAGCTGGTTGCCCATCTTGAGCGTCACGTCGGCGCGCAGGGGGCCGTAGTCGGTGTCACCCGTGGCATCGAGGTGATAGCCGCCGGGCGCGCCGGTCACCCCCGCCCGCAGGTTCGCAAGGCCAATACCGAGGCCCGGATTGCTGGCGGTGATCACGGCGTCGGGATCGGCGATGGTGCCCGTCAGCTTCACGCCGACATCGCCATAGGCGGTCGTCGTGCCCTTCGCATCGAGCGATATCCGGCCATCGGGCGACCATGTGCCCGAGCCGCCGTTGATCCGCACATCGGGCGAGCGCAGGCTCAGCCCCGAAAGACGCACCACGCCATCGGCGCCATAGCGAACGTCGCTCGCGGCGGTGACATTGCCGCCGAGGAAATTGCGCACACCCTCGTTGAACAGCTGGGTCGAACGCATGTTCACGCGGCCGGTCATGGCAAAGCCGCCGCCCGCTTCGGTTTCGAGGTCGGCATCGGTGCGGATGTCGAACAGGCCCACGCTTTCCACGCGATAGTTGTCGATCCGCCCGTCGATAGCTCCGGTGTAAAGGCCGGTCGACATATCGGCGACGAGGATCAGCCCCGCGTCGATCCGGCTGGAGGTCAGCCGCATGTTGTCCGACAGGATGCGCGAACCAGAGATCGCAAGATCGCCCGCCAACCGCACGTTTTCGAGCCTGCCGCCCGCCACCGTGTCGAGCCCGGTGATGCGGCGCACGCTCGCCTGCACCGGGATCATGATCTGTTCGGAATTGACCGTCGCCCTGCCCTGCGCGGCAAGTCCGGTCAGCCCCATGTCGTCAAGCACGACGCGGTCGGCTGCCAGCTTGTAGTCCACATACGGCGTCGCAAATGGCCCATCGAGCGTCAGCACGGCGCGCAGCCCCCGGCCCGAAAGGTTATCGGCCAGGGCAGAGGGGCGCGTCAGCACGAAGTCGAGGCCCAGCCCGTCGAAGCTGTTATCGGCGAGGTTCACCAGCCCCTGCGCATTAAGGCGGAAGGCATCGCTTGCCACGGTCGCTTCAATGTCGGCGCTGCGCTCGCCAAGCTGGGCGGCAAGATCAAGGTTCAGCTCGGGCGCGAGCAATTGCGCGGTCGCGCCGTCGAACAGCCAGCCGATCTGCGCCGGGCCGCGCACGCGCACCAGCCCGTCACGCGCGCTGACATCGAGCCGGGCGACCGATTCCTCGGCGCGGTCGGCGGTGAGCTGGCCGTCCCACTGATCCCAGTTGCCCTGGCCCTTGGCCGTGAGCTTCAGCCCCTCGTCCAGCCCGGCCATGGCCGCGAGCATACCGCCCGTCGGCGCATCGACATCGAGCGCGAGTTCGAGCCGGTTTTCCTCCGGTACGGCATCGAGCACAAGCGCCAGCTTGTCGCCCGCCGCGCCGCCATCGACCGCAAGTGTTTCGCCGTTCAGCGTCACCTGCGCGCGCCCCTCGGCGATGTGCGCATTGCCCCTCAACTGCGCCACGCGCCGCTCGCCGCTGACCGGGGCCTCGACAACCAGCCGGTCAACCCGGAGCGCGCCGATGTCGATATCGAGATCGGGCAGCAGCGGTGCATCGCTTGGCGGAGTTTCGGCGAACTCGGGCAAGCGTTCGAGGGTGATCAGGGGGCTGGACAGCACGCGCACGTCGACATGGTTGTTGATGAAGGCAAAGGGCCGCCAGCCGACCGACACCTCAGGCGCTGTCAGGAACACGCCCTGCGGATCGCGCAGTTCGAGATCGCGGATCACCATGTTGCCATAGAGCGAGCCGTCGATCTCGCCGATGCCGATCTCCATCCCGTTCTCGAACGATAGCCCTGCAACCTTCTCGGCCACGAACTGCCGCCCGGCCTTGGTATCGAGCCCGATGATAACCACCACCACCAGCAGCACGAGCACGCCCAGCACCAGCGCGCCCCAACGGGCGACCTTTTGCCACGTGGGCCGACCGGGCTTGGCCACGGTTTCGGGTTCGCCCTCGACTTCGGGCATGTCCACCTCGTCCGCCATCAGAACGCCTGCCCGATCGAGACATAGACCGCGAAGCTCGATTCGCCGGTGCGCCGGTCAATCGGCATCGCGACATCCAGCCGCAGCGGGCCGAAGTTGGTGTAGTAACGCCCGCCCACGCCGACGCCGTAGCGAATATCGGTGAACTGCGGCGAGGTTTCCTCCCAGGCCTGACCCGCATCGGCAAAGGCGACAACGCCGAAATTGCCAAAGCGATAGCGCAGTTCCGCCGCCGCTTCGAACAGGCTGCGTCCGCCTATGTTGCGGGGCACGAACTCGTCGGGAAGGTCCGCCGGGTCGGTGCCCGGCTCGATGTCCTCGGGCGCGGGATAGTCGGGATTGGGCTCCATCACGGTCGGCCCGAGATCCTGATAGCCGAACCCGCGCACCGAACCGCCGCCGCCCGCATAGAAGCGCCGCGAGGGGGCAAGGTCATAGCGGCCGGCGCCCTGGATCGTGCCGAACCGAACCCGGCCCGCCAGCACGATCGAACTGGTGGCGGGGAAATAGGCCGAGCCATCCAGCTGCGCGCGAACATAGGGCGAGAAAGCGCCTTCGAGCGAGCCTTCCGGCTCTATCAGCGCGGTGAGGCGGAAACCCTTGGTGGGGTTGAGGAGGTCATCGCTGCGGTCAATGCCGAGTTGCCCGGTCAACCCGCCGACGTAAAACGTCCGCCGCACGCGCTGCTCGGTCACAAGATCGAAATCCTGCTCGTTCGAGACCAGCACCTGCCCGCCATAGGCATAGGTGAACGGCTTCTGCCAGATCGAGGTCGAACTGTAGCTCCACAATACGCCGAGCCGCCCGGTGTAGGCTTCGTAGGCATCGTAGTTCGTGTGGCTCGCCTGAGCGGTGAGCGCGAAGGTGCGGTCGCGCCGCCCGGCGTTGGAGCGGCGGAAAGTCGCGCTCGCGCCTTGTTCCTGCGTGCCGAGCACACCGCTGGCGATCAGCGCGCCCTCGGGCGGGAACAGGTTGCGGTGAGTCCAGCTGCCCTCGACCCGGAAACCCTGCCCGGTGCCATAGCCCGCGCTGCCGGCAATGGTGCGCGGCGGGCCTGCATTCTGTTCGACCAGCAGCGTTGCATATTCTGCGCCGTCGGCAGCGGGCTCGCCGCTGCGCTTGGGCGACACGGAAACGGTGGAGAACAGGCTGGTGGCGACCAGCGCCTGCCGCAAGTCCTCGACCAGGCGATTGTCGTAAGTCTCACCGCGCTTGAACCGAGCGAGCAGCTCCACGTGTTCGGGATCGAACACAAGGTCGCCGCTGGTTTCGATCCCGCCGAATACCGAGAGCGGACCGGGATCGACCGGCAGCGTATAAACGCCTTCGCCGCTGTCCTGGTCGAGCAGCAGATCGCGCTGACCCAGTTCGGCGAAGGGGTAGCCCCATTCGGGCAGCGCGACGAGCACCTTCGCCTCGGCCGCAAGCACCTGGGCGGCCACAATGGGATCGCCCGGTTCGAGCGACAACTCGCGGCGGATCAGCCCTTCGGGCCGTGTCTGAGGGGCATCGATCACGATATCGCCAAAGACATAGCGCGGCCCCGGCACCGCATCGATGGTGGCGACGAAGGCCTGCTGTTCGTCACCATCGCCTTCGCCGGTGATCTGGCCGCGTACATCGGCGCTGTACCAGCCTTCGGAGGCGAGGATGCGCTGCACAAGTGCGGCATCCTCGTCCATGCGCGCACGCAGCTGGGCGATGTTGGCAGCCTTGCCGTCACCGTCTTCCAGCGCAGACAGGTCGTTGAAGAGATCGCCAATGTTGGTCTCACTCGCCGCCTGCGCCTCTTCCAGGCCAGAGAGGGCGACGCGGTAGCGCAGTTCGCTCTGCACCTGCGGTATCTCGGCCTCGGCATATTCGAACGGCTTGGACAGCAGGCTGTCGATCGGCGGCAGCGGCGCGGCGAGTTCGGCATCGCGCACGGGGGCGTCGGCGATCTCCTCGGTGGCGTCGCCATCGGCCAGCGACGGATCGCCCAGCGGGGCCTCATCGCCTTCGCTGCCTTGGGCCACGATTCGCTGCTCGAACTCGTCTATCGATTCGAGCTCTTCATAAAGGGCCTCGTCGTCGGCCGCGTCTAGCGAAGGCACTTCCTCGGCGAACTCATCATCGGTGATGATCGTTTCGACCTCGGGCAACTCGGCGTCGGCTGGCGGCGCGGGCAGTTCGAGCGACTGCTCTTGCACTTCGCCCTCGCCATCCTGCGCAAGCGCAGGCGCGCCCGTCAGCCAGAACGGTGCCACGAGCAACGGTGCCAGCATAACAAGGGATTTGCGTCGTGCGCCATGCGGTGGTCGGGATATAAGGGCGCAGTTCATCCAGTCTTCTATCTTGTCAGCCAGAACAAGGCCCGGCGATCGCCCGGGCCCTTCGGTCAAAAGGGGCGTAGCGGGCTTAACGAGCGAAGGGCAGGATAGTTCTCGAAAAAATGCGCTCAGGCGTACTTGTGATGCGCTGGCCTGACGGAACTTGCCAACCGCTGCCGATGCCACCGATTCACGTGGGGCAGAGCTGTGCTCGTAACCTTGTTCGTCGATAGTCAAATGGATGTCGCATTCGCGTCATATCTGCCCATCGGGGAAAAACTGCTGGAAACCCCCGTCAACATGGCTAAGGGGCGCCCGACCATGGGTCGCGCCTTGGGAACTATGCGTATCTTGGCGTTGCCCGGCAGAGCTTGACGATCAACCGCAGAGCGAGAGCCACGGCCGAAAATTATGAACCAGATCACGCAAACCTCCGAAGCCGGCGGCATCTATCCTCTGTCCGAGGATGCTCCGCGCAAGGGCCTCTCCACGTTCGACATGGGCTTTGCGGCATTGTTCGTGCTGGCTTCGGTGGCCTTCATGCTCTGGGGTCTCGACTATACCAACCATACCCAGGTCGCCGTGTTCACGCTGGCGACCGCGTTCGGTCTGTTCATGGCCTTCAACATCGGCGGCAACGATGTCGCCAACTCGTTCGGCACATCGGTGGGTGCGGGAACGCTGACGATCAAGCAGGCGCTAGCCGTCGCAGCCATCTTCGAAGTCAGCGGTGCGGTGATCGCGGGCGGCGAAGTGACCGATACGATTCGCAGCGGCATCGTCGACCTTAGTGGCGTCAACGTCGATCCGATGCATTTCGTATTCATCATGATGGCGGCGCTGCTGGCTGCGGCACTGTGGCTGCTGTTCGCCAGCAAAAAGGGTTGGCCGGTCTCCACCACGCACTCCATCGTGGGCGGTATCGTCGGCAGCTCGATTGCGCTGGGCGTGATGCTGAGCGGAGGGGAAGCCGCGCTGTCGCTTGTGCAGTGGGACAAGATCGGCACCATCGCCATATCCTGGGTGCTTTCGCCGGTGCTTGGCGGCCTCGTTTCCTATGGGCTGTTCACGCTGATCAAGCGGCACATCCTGCGCTATAACGAACGCATGCTCGACGAGCTGCGCCGCATCCACAAGGAACGCCGCCAGCTGCGCGAAGAGCACAAGGGCGCGTTCGAGCGGATGAGCGACATCCAGAAGATGTCCTACACGCACATGCTGGTGCGCGATTCCGAGGCGCTCGACGAGGACGGCTTCACCGCCGACGACCTCGAAACCGACTATTACCGCCGGCTCCATGCCCTGCGTCAGCAGAAGGCCTCGCTCGCTGCGCACAAGGCGCTGCAGAACTGGGTGCCGCTGGTGGCCGCCGGCGGCGCAACCGTCATCTCGTCCATGCTCCTGTTCAAGGGGCTGAAGAACATGGAGCTGGGCCTCTCAACGGTTAATACCTACCTGATCATCGGCATGATCGCGGCGGCGGTGTGGATGGCGACGTTCATCTTTGCGCGCACGCTGCGCGGCACCTCGCTCGACCGGTCGACCTTCCTGATCTTCAGCTGGTTGCAGGTGTTCACCGCATCGGGCTTCGCCTTCAGCCACGGGGCGAACGACATCGCCAATGCGATCGGCCCCTTCGCCGCCATTCTCGATGTGCTCCGCAACGGAGAAATCGGCTCTTCGGCGGCGGTGCCTGCCCCGGCGATGATCGCCTTCGGCATCGCGCTGGTCGTGGGCCTGTGGTTCATCGGCAAGGAGGTGATCGCCACGGTCGGCCACAACCTCACCAAGATGCACCCCGCTTCGGGATTCACAGCCGAACTGGCTGCAGCAGGAGTGGTGATGCTCGCCTCGATCATGGGCCTGCCCGTGTCGAGCACGCATATCCTGATCGGCGCGGTGCTGGGCATCGGGATCGTCAACCGCCAGACCAACTGGGGCCTGATGAAGCCGATTGCGGCAGCCTGGGTCATTACCCTGCCCGCCGCTGGTGCTCTGTCGGCGCTGGTGTTCGTGGTGCTCGACGCGATTTTCTAGCGCGGTTCCTGCCACGCGCCGCCCAGCGCCTTGAACAGCGCGACGGCAGCCTGCGCGGCTTCGGCCTTGGCGCTGGCCAGTGCGCGTTCGCTGGCGATCAGATCGAGCCGGGCGCTTTCGAGCACCAGCCGATTGTCCTCCCCGCTGGCGAACCGCGCCTGCGACAGCCCGAAGGCGCGCTGCTGTGCCGCCAGCGCATCGGCGCTTGCCGCCTGGGTGCGCTGCGCTTCGAGATAGCGATTAACCGCCGCCTCACTGTCGGCAAGCGCCGTGATCACCGCCTGATCGTAGCGCGCCGCGGCTGCCTCGGCACGGGCATCGGCAGCGCGGATTTGTGCGCGGATGCGACCGCCCGAAAAGATCGGCCAGGAAAAGCGCGGGCCGATGGCAAAGCGCAGCGAGTCCGGGTCAGCCAGATCCTCCACCGAGCGCGACTGCATCCCCAGCCCGCCCATCAGCGAGAAGCGCGGGAACAGGTCCGCCGTGGCAACGCCGATGTCGGCAGTGGCGGCGGCGAGGTCTCGCTCGGCAGCGCGCACGTCGGGGCGGCGGCGCAACAGCTCGGAGCGCAGGCCGGTGAGGATCGTCTCAGGGGCTTCAGGCTGCGGAGCGGTCACGCGCAGTTCGGGCACGATCTCCTCGGGCATCACCCCCACCAGCGTTGCCAGCCGATAGGCGCTTGCCGCCTCCTGCGCGCGCAGCCGCGCCACCGCTTCGCTGGCACTGGAAGCGCGGGCCCGCGCCTGCTCGGCCGTAAGCTGGCTGTCTTCGCCCGCACGATAGCGCTGGCCCGCCAGCTCGGCGAGGTCGGCAGCTGCCTGCGCCGCCGCTACGGCCTCAGCGCCCTGTGCCTGCGCCAGTCTCAAGTCCATGTAGCTGCGCGCGATCTCGGCGCTCAGCATCACCAGCGCATCGCCCAGCCGGGCCTCAGCGGCCTCGACCCGCGCCCCTGCGCTCTGGGCCTCGCGGGTGCGGCGGCCCCAGAAGTCGATTTCCCAGCTGGCGTCGAAGCCAAGGTCGAACAGGCTGTATTCCGGCTCGAACCCCGGAATGCTGCCGACCGGCAGCTGGCCGTTCTCGCTCAGCCGGTTCTCGGTGGCAGAGCCGCTCGCCTGAACCTGCGGCAGGTGCTTGCCAAGCGTCGCATCGCGGTTCGCCCGCGCCTCTGCCAGCCGCGCCTCGGCCTCGGCCACGGTGGGCGAGCCCGCCAGCGCACGCTCGATCAGGCCAGTGAGCTGCGGATCGCCGAACTGCTGCCACCAGGCCGGATCAATGGCACCACCGGCGGCAGGTTCGACCCACTGGTCGGCCACAGCCGTTTCGGGCGCGACATAGTCCGGGCCGACCGTGGTGCAGCCGCCGAGCAGCGTAAGGACGATAAGGGGATGCAAGCGGGTCATGGGTTACTCCATCCGGGCGCGGAACAGCCAGCCCGCAGCGGCCAGCGTGGCGGCGGCAATCAAAACCAGCGGCCAAAGCTCCGCCAGCACCACCGCAGCCGGTTGCGCCTTCAGGAACTGGCCGAGCGAAATCTCGAGGAAATAGCGCGCCGGGTTGATGTAGGTGACGATCTGCAACCACTGCGGCATATTGGCGATCGGGCTGGAAAAGCCTGACAGCAGGATCACCGGCACCGTCGCCACGAAGCTGCCGAGGAACGCCTGTTGCTGCGTCATCGACAGCGCCGAGACGAACATCCCCACCCCGATGAGCGCCAGCAGGTAGGTGACAAGGCCAAGGTAGAACAGCAGCACCGATCCGGTGAACGGCACCCCGAACACCAGCTGGGCGACGACCAGATAGACGGTCGCGTTGATGAAGCCGACGATGAACGGGGGCACCATCTTGCCAATCAGGATCTGGCGCACCGACAGCGGGCTGACCATCAGCTGATCGAAGGTGCCCAGCTCACGCTCGCGCGCCACGGTCTGCGCGGTGATGGACAGCCCCGCGACCGAAACGATGACCACGATCAGGCTCGGCAGGTTGAACCAGATATATTCGAGGTTCGGGTTGAACCAGTTGATCGCCACCGCCACCGGCGGCGCACGCTCGGTCCCGCGCACGCTCGCGCCCGCTGCGGTGACGATCTGCTGAAGATAGCCGCCCACGATTTGCGCCGCGTTCGAGCGCCGTCCATCGAGCACCACGCCCACCTGCACCGGCTGGCCGCGGGCGAAGGCGCGGTCGAAGTCGGGCTCGATCACCAGCGCGGCGATCACTTCCTGCCGGTCGATCGCCTCGGCCAGATCATCGTGCGAGCGCAGCCGCCGGATGGTGCCGATATTGGGGCTGCCCGCCAGCCGGTTGACGATCTCCACGCTGGCCGTGCCGGTGGAGCGATCGAGTACCCCGACATCGACATTCTTCACCTCCAGCGTGGAAGCGAAGGTGAACACCACCAGCTGCAGCAGCGGCGGGACCATCAGCACGATGCGCGACTTGGGATCGCGCAGCAGCGCCCATATTTCCTTGATCATGATCGCCCGCAGTGCGCTCATTTGTCGAGACTCCGGCGGCTGGCGCGGAAGCACAGCAGGAAGAAGATTGCCCCGAACGCCAGCAAGTATCCGATGGCGGGCAGGATCAGCGACCAGATGTCGCCGGCGAGGAAAATCGTCTGCAACGCGGGAATGAAATAGCGCGCGGGCACGATGTAGGTGATCGCCTGAATCCACTTCGGCATCGAGGCGATCTCGAACAGGAAGCCCGACAGCAGGAAGGTCGGCAGAAACCCGCTCAGCAGCGCCACCTGGCTGGCGACAAACTGGTTCTTCGTCGCCGCCGATATGAACAGCCCCTGCCCGAGCGCGGGCATCAGATAGGCCACGGTCAGCGCGAACAAGGCGAACAGCGACCCGCGCAGCGGCACCTGGAACACCATGGTGGCGAGCACGGTACACAAGGCCATCGAGGCGAGCGCGAGCAGGAAATAGGGCACGATCTTGCTGGCAAGAAATTCGCTCATCCGCATCGGCGTTGCCATCATCGCCTCCATCGTGCCGCGCTCCCACTCGCGCGCGATCACGAGACTGGTCAGCAAGGTCCCGATCATCGTGATCACGATGGCGATGGCGCCCGGAACGAGGAAATAGCGGCTGGCGAGCGAGGGATTGTACCAGAACCGCAGTGACAGCTCTATCGGCGGCGGGGCGCGCTGGCCTGCCGCCTGCGCTTCCTGCGCAGCCCAGGTCTGCACCACGCCGCGCGCATAGGCCGTGGTGAAGTTGGCTGCATTGGGCTGCGAACCGTCAGCGATGATCTGGATCGGCGGCCGGTGTCCGCGCGCCGCACCTTTGCCGAAGTCCTGCGGGATCACCACGATCCCCCGGATTTCGCCCGCGACCAGCTGCGCGCGCAAGGGCGCGGTCGTGCGCTCGAGGACGACTTCGAAATAGGGACTATGCCGATAGGCAGAGGCCAGCGACATCGCCGCGGCGCTATCATCCTGCAGCGCGACACCGATGCGGGTGCGCGAATTGTCGAGGTTGATCGCATAGCCGAACAGGAACATCAGCAGCACCGGCAGGCCCAGCGCGATCAGGATGGTGGAAGGATCGCGCAGGATCTGCACGCCCTCCTTCACCACCATCGCGCGCAGCCGGCGCGGGTCGATCTGCCAGGCGCTCATGCCGCAGCATCCTCGGCTTCGCGGCGCGCATCGCTGGCCTCGATCATGGCGATAAAGGTGTCTTCCATGGTCGGATCATCGAGCCCGTCCATCCCGGCGGCCTGCCGCTTGAGATCGTCGGGCGTGCCGCTGGCGATCTGCTGCGAGCGATAGATCAGGGTAATTTCATCGCAATATTCGGCCTCCTCCATGAAGTGCGTGGTGACCAGCACCGCAACGCCCTTCTCGACGAGGCCATTGATATGGGTCCAGAATTCGCGCCGGGTGACCGGATCGACGCCGCTGGTCGGCTCGTCGAGGAACAGCACCGGCGGCTCGTGCATCACGGCGGCGGCGAGCGCGAGGCGCTGCTTGAAGCCCAGCGGCAGAGTGCCCGCGTTGACCTTAAGTACATCGCCCAGTTCGAACACCTCAGTGACGCGTTCAATCGCCTCCCTCGCCCCCGCGCGGCCGAGGCCATAGGCACCGGCGAAGAAGTCGAGGTTCTGCGCCACCGAGAGGTCGCCATAAAGCGAGAACTTCTGCGCCATGTAGCCAAGCGCCGCGCGCGCCTTGCCGCCCGATGTGCGCAGGTCGTGCCCGGCCACCGCACCCTCGCCATGGCTCGGCGTAAGCAGGCCGCACAGCATCTTGAAGGTGGTCGACTTGCCTGCGCCATTGGGGCCGAGCAGCCCGAAGATCGTGCCATAGGGCACTTCGAAGCTGACATTGCTGGCGGCGGTGAAGTCGCCAAAAGTCTTGGTCAACCCCTTGGCGACGATGGCCTTGCCGCCATCTCCCGCCACGGTGCGATAGGCCTCGGCAAGTCGGCTGGTGCCCTTTGGGCCGCCGCCAAGCCTTTCAATGAAACCGTCCTCGAAGCGCGGAGCGGCAGGAGCAAGCTGGAAGCCGCTTTCACCCACCAGCCGGTCAGGGCGATCAAGCAGGAGCCGCAAGGAGCGGCCCTGAATGGTGCCGTCGATCACGCCCTCGCGGTCAAGCATATCGGTAAGCAGGCGGCGGCGGCGCTGTTCGAAACCGGTCAGCCGCACCACCCGATCAGCGACCGAGCCGGTCAGTTCCGCCGGATCGCCTTCGAACAGCAGTTTGCCCTCATTGAGCAGGTAGACCTGATCGCACTTTTCGGCCTCATCAAGATAGGCGGTCGACCAGAGCACGCCCATGCCGCCGTAATGCTCATCGGCGGTCAGCTCTTGCACCATGGCCCACAGCTCGCGGCGGCTGATCGGGTCGACACCCACGCCGGGCTCGTCGAGCAGCAGCAGCCGCGGCCGTTTCACCAGGGCGCAGGCAAGGCCGAGCTTCTGCTTCATCCCGCCCGACAGCTTGCCTGCCATCCGCGAGCGGAACCGCTCAAGGTCGGTGAAGGCGAGCAGGCGGGCGAAGGTCGCCTCACGCTCGTCATCGGGCAGCGCGCGCATGTCGGCATAGAGGGTGAGGTTCTGTTCGACCGACAGGTCTTCATACAGGCCAAACCGCTGCGGCATGTAGCCGAGATCGGCCAGATCCTCGCCCGGTGCCTGCCCCAGCACTTCGATTTCCCCCGCATCCGCCGCCATTAGCCCGGCGAGGATGCGAATGAGCGTGGTCTTGCCCGCGCCATCGGGGCCAACGAGGCCGGTCACGCCGCCGGTGCCGATCGTCATCGAAACGCCGTCGAGCGCGGGGGCGGCCAGCCCCGCAAAGCGCTTGACCACGCCTGTGGCGATGGCGACCGCGTCGCCCATGGTCAGCCTTCCGCCGCGGCGCGGGCCTGCGGCACGCTCACCGTCACCGGCTGGCCCTGTCGCAGGCCGTCATCGGGGTCGCTGACCACGATGCGCAACTGGTAGACAAGGTCGGTGCGCAGGTCTTCGGTCTCGACCGACTTGGGCGTAAACTCCGCGCGCGGCGAGATATAGCCGATAGTGCCCTGATACTCCTTGGGGTTGCCGTCGGCGCGCACCGCCACCTTCATTCCGGGCGCGATGCGCGAAAGATCGGGTTCGGCGACATAGGCGCGCACGCGCAGCGGCCTGTCGATGGCGATGGTGAAGGCAGTCATGCCCGGTTGGACAAGGCTCCCCGGTTCGATCGCGCGGGTGACCACGGTGCCCGCAACCGGCGCTTTTAGGCGGGTGTCGCCGAGATCGGTGTCGATGCTGGCGCGCTGTGCGCGGGCAGCCGTCACCTGCGCCTCGGCGGCGGCAATATCCTCGCGGCGCGCACCGGCGCTGGCGAGCGAGGCAGCCTGACTTGCCTCGGCCAGTTGCGCTTCGGCCCGGCGCAGTTCGGCGCGGGTCTGGTCCCACACACTGCGGCTGACCGCGCCCGTTTCCACCAGCGGCTCGCGCCGGGTGTAAGCGGATCGGGCATTGGCAAGCGCCGCCTCGGCAGCGGCGACGCGGGCGCGGGCCTGCGCGATGTCCTGCGGGCGGTTGCCGTTGCGCAGGCGGGCGAGCTGCGCCTCTGCCTGAGCGATCTGGGCATCGGCCTGCGCCAGCCGGTCGCGGCCACGCGCCGGATCGACTGCCGCCAGGAGATCGCCCTCCTGCACGCGGTCGCCTTCCTCGACGGCCACTTCATCGATCCGCCCGCCGACTTCGAAGGCCATGTCGACCTCGCGGATATCGACGTTGCCATAAAGCGTCAGCCCCTCGTCGTCCGAGCGCCAAAGGCCAAAGCCTCCGGTGGCAAAGGCCGCAATGGCCAGCACGACAAGCGCGGCAAGGATCACGACAGGCAGGCGTTTCATCGTGTTGTCTCCGGCAGATGGGTGAGCAGGCAACGGGTGTGTTCGGTGAGACGTGCAATCAGCAGCGCGGCGGTGGCGGGGTCGATCTCGTCCACCTGCATCACCCGCGTCACCGTTTCGCGAGCGGCGCGCAGAACCAGTGCCTGCCCCCAGATGAGCATCCCGGTGGCGCGAACCTGTTGCTCGCCAAAGTCGGGGCGGGCTCGCCGGATCAGCGCCAGACCGGTGTCCACCACGGGCCGCATGGCGCCGTTGAACAGCCGCTCGAACGCCTCGGTCGGCTCCTGCTGCTCGCGCGCGATAAAGCTGGCCCAGGTCCGGGTGGCCGGACTGAGCATCATATTCGCAAACCCGCTGATTACGCGGCAAATCGCATCGATCGCCGCATCACCATCGAGCGCGCCGACATCACCCAGCTCCGCAAGGCGGGGCTGGAGCCACTCGGAAATGCTGGCGGCGATGTGGTCGGCACAGGCGAGGTAGAGCCCTTCCTTGCCGCCGAAGTGATAGGTGATCTGCGACATGGCGGTGTCGGCATCGGCGGCAATGGCGCGCGTGGCGGCGCCTTCGAAGCCGCGCCGGCCGAAGTGATCGATGGCAATATCGAGGAGCCTTTCCCGCATGGGGCGAGACAATTAATTCATTCGAACGAATGAGTCCAGCAGCAAGGGGAGCGCGCGGCGAAAGTGGCCCGGCAACCAGTGGGTCAGAAGCGGTCCAGTTCCTCGGCCGGGCCAGCCCCGACAAAGGGACGCAGCAGCGCACAAAGCGCATCGTGGCGATCCTTGCCAAAGACCTCGACGATCTCGCTTTCGTATTCCGCGTGGCGCTGCTCGAGCAGATCGAGGAACTTGCGGCCCTCCACGGTCAGTTCCAGCAGCCGCGTCCGGGCGTCGGCCTCGCTCACGCGCTTGCTGACAAGGTCTCGTGCGACCAGCCCCTCGACCAGCCGGGCAATCGAGTTGGGAGCGATGCTCATCGCCCGCCCCACGCTGCCGATGCTGCACCCGGGGTTCTCCTCGATCAGCAAGAGTACGCCGTAGGATGCCGGGGTGATGTCGATATGTTTGAAATGCTGGTTGAAACAGGAGTTGGCGAAGCGCCAACCGCCGAGCAGGAGAAACCCGATTGTGGTCTGGAGGCGCGCAAGGCCAAGCTCCTCACCCTGCCCCGCCGCACCCGCGTCCTGTGCCATGATCTTCCTCCGTCCGGGCGCTCCGCTGTTCACGCCTGCTTCTGGTATATGCTCTACATTGTAGAATATTGCGACCCCATTGGCTGACCAACCCCGTGCGGAGCAGTTGACCCGACATCAGGAAAGAGATACTTATCTTAGATAAGCAACAGCCTGTCTGGTAACGACTCCGAAGAGAGCGCCAGGCGGGCAGATAAATGCCACATGGGAGAATAAAAAGCGGCGCTTCGGCACAGTCGCACGCTCCCCAATATCGAAGAACGAAAAGGCCGCCGGTCGCGCAGGCCAATGGGAGAGAAAGCAATGAAACCAACGGCACTGGCGGCGCTCGTCGCCATTACCGCCGCCGCTGCACCAGTATCGGCGCAGTCCGATGCGGCGTGCGATGCAGCGTGTCTCGAACAAATCGCCCGCGAATACCGCGCCGCCTATCGCGCGCATGATCGCTCGGCTGCGCCCTTCGCGGAAAATGTTCGCTACACCGAGAACAACGTCGAAATGCCCTTCCCCGATGGCACCTGGGACACGGTGACCGCCGAGCCCGGCCCGCCGGTAGTCTTGAGCGACCCGGAAACGGGCAATGTCGGCATCTACACCACGATCATGCAGGACGAAATCGAAGGCTATCTCGCGGTTCGCCTCCACGTGAATGATGCGCGCGAAATCGACGAGGTGGAGCATGTCCTGTCCACCCGCCGCAACCTGTCGAGCCCGCCGACGCCGATCGCCAGCATCCGCGAGAATGTCGCCGATCCGATGATCAATGCCCCAACCCCGATTGCCGAACGTGCATCACGTGATGAACTGGCCGCCCATGCCAACGGCTACTTCGACACGCTGCAACAGAACGACGGCGAAATTCGCGGCACCTGCTTCCTTGACGAGGCGATCCGCCGCGAGAACGGGATGCTGTTTTCCGACATCAAGGGCGGTTTCGAAAGCGGTCGATACTTCTTCAACAACCGGGTGCGCCGCGAAGTGGTGCTCATCGACGAGGAACGCCAAGTGGCGATGGCCCGCGGGTTCATCGATCACAAGGGCGTGCTGAACGAGTACCTCCTGACCGACGGAACCGAGGTCCGCTCGATCTTCCAGGAGCCGCACAGCTGGGCCTTCCTAGAAATGTTCAAGATCAAGGACGGCTGCATCGGATCGGTGATCGCCACTTTCTATCAGGCGCCATACTACCAGCGCTCGCCCTGGACCGTGGGCCCGGATCGCTGATGCTCAAGAGGGGGAGAGACCAATGAAAAGACGAGACTTCATGGGCACCGCCATCGGCGCCACAGTCGGCGCAGGCCTTGCCGGCAGCGCCAGTGCGCAGACCCCCGAAGCGTCGGCCTCGCAGCCTTCGGGCGGGCCGCTCAATCCGCTCGCGGCAGAGCTTCCGCCAAGCGGCTTCAACACCCCGCTTCGCTTCGATGCGCAGGTCGACGATTGCCTTGTGATCGGCAAGATACCCGAGGATATGGACGGCGCGTTCTACCGGGTCGGCGGTGAGTTCTACTATCCGCCGCTGTTCCCCGACGATGCCCCGCTCAATGCCGACGGCTATATCTCGATGTTCCGCATCAAGAATGGGAAAGCCGCGTTCCGGGGCCGCTGGGTGGAGACAGAGCGCTTCAAGGCCCAGCGGGAGGCCAAGCGGCAGCTTTATGGCTACTACCGCAACCCTTTCACCGACGATCCTTCGGTGCGCGATCCCGAAAATCCGAACCGGCGCACCGTCGCCAACACCGCGCCGCTGGTCCACGGCGGCAAGCTTTTCGCCACCAAGGAGGACGGCCTCCCCCACCAGATCGATCCCAATACGCTGGCAACGATCGGCCCGTGGGACTTCGATGGCGGCTACAAGAGCCAGACCTTCTCGGCCCACCCCAAGCTCGACCCCGTTTCGGGCGACATGATCGCCTATGGCTACCAGGCGGACGGGCTCGCCAGCGATTCCTTGTGGGTCTATCGCATCGGCGCCGATGGCGCGGTGAAGAGCGAGGTTCGCACCAAGGTGCCCTATGTCAGCGTGATGCACGACATGGCGCTGACGCAGAAGCACATGCTGTTTCCGTTCGGCGGCTATGTCACCTCGATGGAGCGGCTGCGGGAGGGCAAGGTCCACTGGGGCTGGGATCAGAGCAAGGAAAGCTACATCGGCGTCCTGCCACGCGATGGCGGGCCGGACGACATGCGCTGGTTCCGCGGCCCCTTGCGGTGCATGATGCACACCTTCAACGCGCATGACGAGGGCGACAAGATCGTGCTCCATGCGCCGTTCTATGATGGCAATTTCTTCCCCTTCTTCCCCAATGTCGATGGCTCACCGTTTCGGCCCGACCTTGCGCGGGCATTCGTGCGCAAGATCACGCTCGACCTTTCCTCGCCCGACGACACGTGGACCGAGGAGATCCTGTGGGACACCTCGATCTCCGATCTCGGCAAGGTCGATCCGCGCGTGCTGAGCCTGAAGGCGCGCTATCTTTACACCTCCTTCGCCGATCCGAGCCTGCCCTTCGACAGCGACCGCGCCGATCCGCCGGGTCGTGGTCCGCCGGTCAACTGCTATGGCCGGTTCGATCTCGCCTCAGGCGAAGTGCAGAGGTACTTCGCCGGATCCACCCACGCCTTGCAGGAAGTCACTTTCGTGCCGCGCGAAGGCGGAAGCGAAGGTCAGGGCTATATCGTCGGCATTGCCAGCAACCTTGCCGAGGATCGTTCCGAAATGATCATCGCCGATGCCGAGAACCTTGCTGCGGGCGACATTGCCCGGATCATCCTGCCTTTCAAGCTGAGCAGCCAGGTCCACGGTGTCTGGGCCTCGGCGAAGGAACTGCCGCTCACCTGAAACGCAAAAACACCAAGATAAGACCACAAGAGGAGAGGATTCATGAAGCGCCCCAATATCCTGCTGGCGGCCGGTGCCCTCGCACTGGCCACCCTTCCGGCCCAGGCCATGGCCCAGTCGCAGCCGAGCTATGCGGAAGATCGCGCCGAGATCGTCAACCTGTCGAACCATTACATGGTGGCGGTGGATGCCGGCGATATCGACACGGTGATTGCGACCTGGGCCGAGGACGGCGTGCTCGACTGGGTCGGCGGTGTGGAGCATGGCCGCGACGAGATTGAGGCCGCGATGAGCCGTTTTGGCGGTGCGGGCGTCATGGGCACCCTGCCTGCCGACGCCACCGAGCGCCGGCGTATGCGCCATCAGATCATCAACCATGTGGTCGAAGTGAACGGCGATACCGCTACCAGCTTTGCCTACTGGTTCGCCATGACCAACCGCACTACCCACGGACAGGTTGAACTGCTTTACATGGGCCATTACGAAGACGAACTTCGTCGCGAGAACGGTGAGTGGAAGTTCACCAAGCGCACGGTTTATAACGAATCGATGCACAACAAGTCGCTGTTCTACCCCGGTCTGGGCGAGAGCGACCCGCGGCAGGGGCAATAACGGCGACGCCGCGCGCGCCGCCGGATTGAAGGGAAGACGATGCAGAAATGGTTCGGGGTCGCCGCTGCGGCCGTGGCACTGGTGGGGATGAGCGCCGCCTATTCGCAAGGCGCACAGCCCGCAGCGCAGGAATGGGCGGCCCACGGCGGCAGCCCCGACGAGCAGTATTACTCGCAGCTCACCCAGATCAATGCGAGCAATGTCGCCGACCTCAAACCGGCCTGGTTCTTCGAATACGACACCGTGCGCGGGCAGGAAGGCGAACCGATCGTCGTCGATGGCGTGCTGTACATCTCCACCGCCTGGTCGAAGGTCTATGCGCTTGATGCCAAGACCGGCGCGGAGCTGTGGAAATACGATCCCAAGGTGCCCGGCGAGGCCGGGCCGAAGGGCTGCTGCGACGTGGTCAACCGCGGCGTGGCGGTGAGCGACGGGCGCGTCTTCATCACCACCTTCGACGGGCGCATGGTCGCGCTCGACGCCAGGAGCGGCGAGGAATTGTGGGTGGCCGACACCATCGCCAACCACGCGATGGAATACACCAGCACCGGCGCGCCGCGCGTGTTCAAGGGCAAGGTGATCATCGGTCAGGGCGGCGCGGAAAAAGGCGTGCGCGGCTA
This sequence comes from Erythrobacter sp., assembly GCA_027311945.1. GTDB lineage: Bacteria > Pseudomonadota > Alphaproteobacteria > Sphingomonadales > Sphingomonadaceae > Alteraurantiacibacter. The sequence goes on along the minus strand of DAICXZ010000030.1, from coordinate 48,211 downwards.
TGTCACCGCCTATGACGTGGCGACCGGCGAGAAGGCATGGCGCTTCTACATCACCCCGCCCCCGCCGGGCGTGGTCGATGGCGAAGTGTCCGACCGGGTGCTGGAGGAAATGGCCCGCCCGACATGGTTCGGCGACCTGTGGCACACCACCGGCGGCGGCGGCGCGCCGTGGGATTCCATCGTCTATGACGAGGAGCTGGACCAGCTGCTGATCGGCACCGGCAACGGCTCGCCGCACAGCCACTATCTGCGTTCGGACGGGCAAGGCGACAACCTGTTTCTCGCCTCGGTGCTGGCGCTCGATCCCGACACCGGCGAATACCGCTGGCACTACCAGCAGACGCCGGGCGACAGCTGGGACTACACCTCGGTCCAGAACATGATCCTTGCCGATCTCACCATTGACGGCGAGCCGCGCAAGGTGATCCTGCACGCGCCGAAGAACGGGTTCTTCTATGTGATCGACCGCGAGAGCGGCCAGCCGATCTCGGCCCGCCCCTATGCCGAGGATATCCGCTGGGCGACCGGGATCGACACCACCTTCTGGCGCCCGATCGAGGTGCCGGGCGCCCGCTATGTCGAGCGGCCGTTCCTCAACTCGCCCCACGTCGGCGGCGCGCACAACTGGCAGCCGATGGCGTTCAGCCCGCGCACCGGGCTGACCTACATTCCCACCATCCGCCACTACTTCATCTACAGCGCCACCAGCGGCCCGCATCAGGGTGAGACCATCTCCTCGTCAGAAATGCCCGAAAGCGATCAGTACCTGCTCGCCTTCGACCCGCTGACCGGCGAAGAGCGCTGGCGGGTGAGCGCTGCGGGCTGGGAGACCGACAGCGGCGGCGGCGGCGTGCTCGTCACTGCCAGCGACCTCGTGTTCCAGGGCCACGGCGACATCACCGGCGAACTGCTGGCGATCGACGCGCGCAGCGGCGAGGTGCTGTGGCGGCATGACACGCCCAATGCAGTGATGGCCGCGCCAATTACTTACATGATCGATGGCGAGCAATATGTCGCGGTGTCGACCGGCGGCGGCGGCGGCGGCAACCCGATGCTGGGCTCGAACCAGGCCCCGCGCGAAAAGCAGCCCGGCCGCATGGTGGTGTTCAAGCTGAACGGCACGGCCACGCTGCCCGCGCCCCCGCCGCCGGCCGGCCCGGCGACCGATCCCGACGAGGTCTTCGACGCCGAGAAGGTTGCGCTGGGCGCGCAGCTCTATGGCCGCAACTGCACCTTCTGCCACGGCATAAACGGCCAGCAGAGCAACATCATCACCGACCTGCGGCGCTCGCCAGTCGTTGCCAATGCGCAGGTCTGGCGCGCAGTGGTGCACGATGGCGCGTTCCTGTCGCGCGGGATGCCCAAGTTCGATGGGAAGCTGTCGGTCGAGGAAGTGGAAGCGATCCGCCAGTTCATGGGCTCCGAATCGCAGGCCCTCGCCCGCGATCAGCGCGCCGGGATTGCCGAACGCTAAGGGATTGGGGCGCGGGCCACGCACAGCGGGATCGCGCCCCACCCTGCTCCACGAATATGTTGCAATCGCCCCGCTTGTCTTTTTCTTCACCACCCAACATAGTGCCCGATAATAATTAGCTATTGAAATAGCTTTTGGGGGCGCCCTTTGATCTGGCGCGTTGGAGAGGACATTCCACCGTGATCGAGCCAAAGGCCGATGCCGCGCTTGCGGAACTTCCCGGCTACCTCCTGCGCCGCGCGGCGAGCGTGATGATGGCCGAATTTGCCGATCGGCTGACACCGCTTGATCTGAGAATATCCGAGCTGACGGTGCTGTTCGTCGCGGGCACGGGCGAAGAGATGACATCGAGCGAAATCGGCCAGACTGTCGATATCAAGCGGGCCAATATGCCCAAGCTGCTTGACGGGCTGGAACAGCAGGGCCTGATCCGGCGGGAACCGCTCGACGGTCGCCGCATCGCCATCATCGTGACCGACAAGGGGCAAACCCGCCTGAGCGCAGCGCGCAAGGTCATCGAACAGTTCGAAGCCGATCTGCTGGAAACGGTCCCGCCGAAGCACCGCGAGCATCTTGTTCCCGCACTCGACGCCCTGCGGAGCTATCGCAGCGAGCGGTGATCAGCGCCGGGGCCGCGCTTCCTCTGCCAGCCACTGCGCCAGCGCCTGAAGCTCTTCGTCCGACAATTCGGTCGGCGTGAACGGCGGCATCGCCCCGATCCCTCGCCGCACGACCAGCGTGGTAAGCGCAGGCGGCAGGCTGGTGCGCTGGCGCAGCTGCGCCTCGCCTTCGGGCATCCGCCTTGCCAGCACCCGCGTGCCCCATCCGCCCGCCTCGTGACAATAGGCGCAGCGGGCCGCGAACAGCTCCTGCGGGCTGCGCTCTGCCCGCTCCGACGAGCGCACGGCGGCAGGCATGGCAATCGCCAATATCACCGCCAGCCCCATCAGGCCGAGTACCGAGCGCCTCATCGATCGGTTCCTTCGCGACTGTTCCAGCTGCCGATCCCCTGCTTGCCGGGGGCAAGAATGCCGTTGGGATCGAGCGCCGCCTTGATCCGGTCGTTCAGGCGCGGCAGCGCGTGGTCGCCCCAGGCGTGCATGGCGGCGGCATCGTCCATGAACCGCAGGTGCGTGCGGTAAAGCCCGACGCCGATGGCCTGCATATCCGCGCACAGCTGGCGGAACAGCGCACGGCAACGCGCCGTCTCCTCGGCATCGGTGCGGGTGAAGTACATGTCGGCCACGAACACCAGCGCGCGGCTCGAAATGCCGAATATGCCGACCCACGGGTCTTTCCCATATTCGAGGAAACGGCGTTCGATGATCTCGTAAACCTGTTCGGCGCGACCACCCAGCGGGGCGACAATCGGGCCGAGATCGCTGTGCCCGCCGGGGCTGCCGCCCCAATCGACCGCACCTAGCGGGGCCAGGCTCACCTCCTGCCGCATCCACGGCTCCTGCGGCTCGCCCTGCTGCCAGCGGCGCACGTCGATAGTCGCGCCGGGCAGGCCTTGGTCAAAGGCGCGGCGGATCTTGTCGAGCCGCAGGTCGAGGCCCGCCGGGCTGTCGAACAGGTTGAAGATCACGCTCCACCAGCCGTCGCCGCGCTCGGCGAGCAGCTCTTCCATCCGAGCTTGCGGGATCGCGCCCGGCCCGTCCCACACCTGCGAGCGAACCCGGCCGCCGGTGATCTGCCGCCAGCCGTTGGCGATGGTGTAAGGCGCGTTGATCGTATCGGTCATGCGCAGGGGCCGCAGTGTATCGACCAGCGCGCGAAAATCGTCCTTGCGGGGCACGCGGATGGAAACGCCCGCCATCCCCTCGGGCTCGGGCATCAGCCACAGGCCCATCTTGGTGACGATAGCGAAGTTCGACTGCGTGAACATGCCGTCAAGCGCCGGACCGAAGGGCCAGCGATAGGCCTGCCATTCGCGCGTCCCCTCCAGCGCGCCGAGCCCGGTGCGCACCAGCGTGCCATCGGCGAGCAGCACCTCCATTCCGCAAATCTGCTCGGCATGCTGGCCATAGGGCGTGTAGCCCACCCCATGTTCCAGCGCGTTGCCGATCACGCTGCCCCAGCTGTGCGCCGGGCCGGACATCCACAATCGCGAGCCGCGCCGGTCCAGCTCGGCCTTGAAGTCGAAGAAGCTGACTCCCGGCTCGACAATTGCCGTGCCCATCTGCTCATCGATCTCAAGAATGCGGTTCATCCGCTTGAGATCGAGGATAACCGAGCCGCGCATTTCCGGCGCGGCGGTGCCATAGGCGAAGTTCTTGCCCATCGAGACCGGCCACAGCGGCACCTTGTAACGGTTGGCGATGGCCAGGATTTTCCGGCAATCCTCCACATCGGCAGGCGCAAGCGCGGCGGCGCTGGCGTGGTCGTGCTGATCGCCGATGTCGAACGGATCGAGGTAGCTCGCCCGGTCAGCCTCGGAGGTGAACACCCATTGCGCGCCGATCGCCGCGCGAAACTCGTCGAGCGCCTTGTCGAAGCTCTCCTGCGTCAGTCCGGGGGGCAGCACGGGCATAGGGTTTGGTCCTCGCGGGCAATCAGAAGAAGCGGCGTGCGTTCACTCTCATGCGATGGCCCATTGGCGCAGCGCGCCGCCACTCGCATCGGGCAGAAGCAAATCGTGCAGAACCTGCGAGCGGCCATGATCGCGGGCGAAGGTTTCGCAGATGAAGCGGTCGGACCACAAGGTCGCCCCGGCTATCACGCCGCCACTGGCGAGCAGCTGCGGGATATGTCCGCGCCACGCAAGGCCGAGGTCATGCTCGCGCGGATCGAGAATGGCGACGCCCTGCCCGGACCATTCCTGCGCCAGCTGGAGCGATGCGGCAAAGCGCCGGTCGTAAACGAACACGGCGGGTGCCACGCCCTGGGCGCGCAGGGCGGCAGGCATGGCTCCAAGCGCTGCGAGAGCCATGCTGCCCTTGATAAGCGTGCGGCGGTCGCTGCGGATCATGGGCGCTTCTCCAGATAGGCGGCAATGGCGGCCAGATCGGCGTCGCTGAGTTCGGCCGCTCGAATTTGCGGCATCGAGCCGAGCCCGCGGCGAACCACCAGCGTGGTGAGCGCGGCAGGCAGCACCGCGCGCTTCTCCAGCTCCGCCTGCCCCTCGGGCACACGGCGCGCCAGCACGCGCGTTCCGAACCCGCCTTCAAGGTGACAGCCCCCGCAGCGTTCAAGGAACAGCTCCTGCCCAGACTGCGCGGCCTCCGGCTCGGCCGCATGGGCCAGCGACAAGGCCCCAACGAACGCCAGCACGGGCAACGACCGGATCGCCAGCGCGCTCATGCCCGGGCCTCGCGATAGCGGCGCGGCCATATCCCCATCTTGCCGGGCGCGATGATGCCATGCGGATCGACCGCGTCCTTCACCGTCTCGTTCCAGCGCCGCAGCGCGCCGTTGTTGTAGTCATAGCTGCGGGCAATCTGGTCGTAATACAGCGTGTGCGTGCGATATTCGCCCCAGCCGCGCGCGGCAGCCACCTCGATCAGCTCGCTGAACAGCCGGTTGGCCCGCGCCATCATGTCCTCGTCGTTGCGGTTGAACAGGATCATCGAGATGTGGTTGAGATAGCGCTGCCCGGCGGTGAAGCCGCCGTAATAGTCGAAGCCCGCCTCCTCATACATGGCGCGGATCGTGGTATATTGCTCCCATGCCTCGGCCCCGGTGAACGGCGAGACCGGCGAAAAGGTCAGGTGCCCGCCCGGCCCGCCAAGCCAGTCGACCACGCCCAGCGCGGCCAGCGTCGGCGTGGGCGAGCCGGAGCCTTTCAGCGGCTCGCCGCGATGCCATTCGGACACATCGAATTCGTAAGGCAGATGGGCAAAGGCCCGCTTCACCTTCTCGGCATTGATCCGGTTCACCGCCTTGTCGCCAAACAGGCGGATCGCAAAATTCCAGTGGCCCACCCCGCTCTTGACCCGCGCCTGTTCGAGCACATCGGCGGGAATTGGCCCCTCGCCCTGATAATAGGTGCTACGCGGCGCGCGCACGGAAAGGTTGCGGATGATATTTCCGAAGCTCGGGTTGGCCCGCACCGTGCCATCCAGCTTCAGCGGCCGCAGCGCCTCGACCCCCAGCGGCAGGTCTTCGGGCCGGTCGAACGACATGGCGAGGTTCAGCGTATGCTCGGGCTCTGGCATCAGCCACAGGCCCATCTTGGTCGCCACGCCGAAGTTCGACTGCATGAAGGCCGCGTCCCACGAAGGGCCGAAGCCATAGGGAAACAGTTGCCATGTCTTTGCGCCATCGAGCGCGCCCATCCCTGTGCGCAGGAGTTCGCCGGTGCCGGTGACGATCTCCAGCCCGCACACTTTCGAGGCGTGTTCGCCATAAGGCGTGTAGCCCACCCCGCGTTCGAGCGCATTGCCCAGCACGCTGCCCCAGGTATGCGCCGGGGCCGAGATCCACAGCGGAATCTTGTTGTCGACCAGATAGTTATAGAGATCGTCGAAGCCCACGCCGGGCTCCACCACCGCATAACCCATCTCGACATTGACCTCGAGAATGCGGTTCATCCGCACCAGATCGAGCATCACCACATCGCTGATATGCGGCGCCGCGCCGCCATAGCCGAAGTTCTTGCCCCGGCTGGTGGGCCACAGCGCCACGCCCAGCTCGCCCGCCACGCGGACAATCGCCTGCACCTCTTCGACCGAGGCCGGGGCAACCGCACCGCGCGGCGCGTAGGACATCGGATCGCGCGGAGCCATCGCATCCTTGTAGCCATGGCGCGCTTCCTCTTCCCGCCACACATATTGCGCGCCGACGATGGCCTCGAACCGGATCAGCGCCTGTTCGAGCCGGGCTGTGTCGATTGCGATCATGGTCTAGGCTCTCCCCTGCTGGCCCTTTGCGCATAGTATTTATTTTAGATAATTATTTTTGTAAAGCATATCGACCTTGCCGCATTCTGCCGGTCGAACGAATGATGGAGCTTCCGGTGCACTTCGGATCAACCCGCGAACACCTTGCCTTTCAGGTCCACCTGACCTGGCGCGCGGCGCGCAAGGCGCTCTTGTCAGAAATGGAAAGGGGCGAGGAGCACGTGGCGCTCGGCGCTTACTCGATCCCGATGCTGATCGGGCTCAACCCCGGCATCACGCCGATGCAGCTGGCCAGCGCGCTAAGCCTCGATGCCTCGAAGGTTGCCCTGTTCCTGCGCGATCTGGCCAGCAAGGGGCTGGTCGAGCGGACCCGTTCGGCCAGCGATGGCCGGGTGGTTGAATTGCGGCTGACACCGGCGGGCGAAGACTTTGCCCGCGAGGCGAGCAAAGCTAGCGAGGCATTGGAAGCGCCCTTCGAAGGGATCCTTTCGCCGGGCGAGAAGGAGACGCTGATCACCCTGCTTGAAAAGCTGCGCGACGGCATCGCCTGATTCGGTTGCAACGCCGCGCCGTGGTGGATGGACAGACGCTTTTGCGCGCTTATGCTTCCGCCTCAGAACCGCACTGCAAAATCGGCGAACAACAAGGGAGAGCAGCTTGGATCTGGGAATCAGAGGGCGCAAGGCCATCGTCAACGGCGGCAGCGCAGGCATGGGCCGCAGCGCGGTGTTATCGCTGGCGCGCGAGGGGGTGGAGTGCTTCGTTTCAGCGCGCACCGAGGATCGGCTGGTGAAGGCCTGCGAGGAAATTGCGGCGGAAACGGGCGCGAAGGTCCACCCGATCTGCGCCGATCACAGCACCGAGGCCGGGCGCGAGAAAATCCTCGCCGCCTGCCCCGAGCCGGACATTCTCGTGGGCACCTGCTCGCCCCCGCCGATGACGCCCGACTACCGTGCGATCACCGAGCAGGATTGGCGCGAGGCGATCGACATTTCGCTGCTCTCGCCGGTGGCTTTCATGCGCGCGACGGTCGACGGGATGGCGCAGCGCGGCTGGGGCCGGGTCGTCAACATCGCCACGGTCGCCGCCAAGTATCCCGGCGAAATCCGCGCGCTTTCGGGCAGCACCCGCGCCGCGCTTGCCAACTATTGCGTGGCCGTTTCCAAGGTGGTGGCCAGGCACAATGTGATCATCAACAACCTGCTGCCGGGGATGCACCACAGCGCCTTCGTGGAAAAGCAGTTCAACGAACGCGCCGCGGCCAAGGGCATCACCTATGAGGAAGAGGTGGCCCAGTTCTCGCGCGAGTGGCGGATCGCCGCCGAACGCTTCGGCGACTGCGACGACGTGGGCGATATGGTGGCGGTGTTCTGCAGCCAGCAGGCCAACTACATCACCGGCCAGAGCCTCGTGATCGACGGCGGCGCGACGACCTCGGTGTTCTAGGCCTCGTCCGGCCGATAGCGCATCGGCAACAGCGGGGCAGGCATCGGCCGGGCAACACGCTCGCCGCTCTGCCCCGCGAAATTGGCGAGCACCGGGCCCGACCAATCGCGGATCACCCGGTGCCACAGCCGCCAGTCGCCCTGCTCGCGTTTCAGTTCGTCCTCGTACCAGCCCATGACGTAGATCTGGTGCGGCCCGTCGCCCTGCCGCAGCGCCACGGTGACATAGGACTTGGCCAGCGCGCCATCCTCGCCGGCAGTGATCACCGTGTTGGAAATATGGTGCTGGCGTCCGGCCGAAGTCGGCAGGTCGCGCAGGAAGCTGGCGAAGTGGCGCAAGGCGGCGTGGCCCCGCCAGCTCTGCGGTTCTTCGAAAGCATCCCATTCGAGCGTGCCCTCGGCGCAGAAGCAAGCGACGAAATCCTCCACCGCGCCGGTGTCGAGCGCCCAGGCGCAGGCGGCGAGGCGCTCATGGATGGCGAGCCTGTCGGCAGTGTCGAGCGTGATCATCGTTTTCAGGTCACCCGGTAATAATCGAAGAAGGTGGAATTGCCGCGACGTTCGGCCACGCCCACGAAGATCGTGCGGTTGAGCCAATTGTGCGGCCCTTCTGGCGCCTCGAAACGCGGCGTAACACGCAGATAATTCTCTTCCGGCGGCACCGTTTCGCCCGCCTCGATCCGCGCGAAGGCGTCGGGTGAGGAATAGGCGAGCCCGCGGTTATGGATGTAGATCGGCGCGCCGTCAGCGGCTTCGAGCATGTAATGCGCTTCGAACTCGACCAGCCCATCGGCCCAGAAGCGCGGCCAGTCGCCGCCCGAATGCGGCACCACCCTGCCCGAGAGCAACGGCCCGCTCACCTCGCCGCCCTCCAGCCCGACATAGCCGCGAGTGAACTGGGTATAGGCCGGGGTAAAGCGCGTGCGCGGCCCCTCGGCGAAGTCGAGCCGAACGTGAAAGGCAAGCTCAAGGGCCGGTATTTGCATCACTTTCTCCTTGCTCAGCCGCGCCGCCTAAGCGCAATCACCGGCAGCGCCAGCACCAGCAGCGACGCGAGGAGCGCGATGGCCAGCGAGTAGTTGCCCTCGCTCGCCACCAGCACTCCGGTCAGCCACGGACCGATGATCCCGCCCGCCGTTCCGAACATGCTGATCAGCGCGATCACGCCCACCGGTACCTTGTCACCGCCCAGCTTCACGAAACCGGGAATGGCCCAGAACACGCCCTGCGCCGCGCCGATGCCCAGCCCCGCCACGCACAGCAGCAGCAAAACCGGCAGACCCGGCTGGAGCACAGCCGCGAGCATCATCGCCACACCCGCAGCAGCGGCAGGCAGGCCGGTGTGGAGCAACCGCTCCCCCTTCCTGTCCGAACGGCGGCCGTTGACCACCAGCCCGATCGCCAAGGCCAGCAGCGGCAAGGCGCTGAGCGAACCGATCAGGAATTCGCTGTCACCAAGGTCGAGCGCCCGCACCAGCTGTGGCAGCCAGAACACCAGCGCATAGGAGCCGGTCATCACCAGCAGCCAGGTGAGCGAACACCGCCACAACCACGGATCGCTCGCGATCTGGCGCATAGTGCGCGGCGGGGCATCGTTCGCGCCTTCCTGACGGACGAACTCGGCCGCGAGATAGGCGCGTTCTTCCCCGTCGAGCCAGCGCGCCTTGTCGGGCCGGTCGACCAGATAGAGCGCGGCGAGCACCGCCAGCACGACATTGGGTATGGTCAAGAGCAGGAACATGTGACGCCAGGCGGGCATGTCGAGCGGATTGTCGATCTGGAGCAGCCACCCGCACAAGGGCCCGCCCAGCACCATCGACAGCGGCACCGCCACCAACGCCCCGCCGAGCATCCGCGCGCGCATCGCAGGCGGCGCCCATTGCGAGATCAGCCAGGTCATCCCCGGTGCGAACCCCGCCTCGGCCATGCCGAGGAGGAACCGCGCAGCGTAGAACTCGGTCGCGCTGGAGATATGCGCCATCCAGAACCCGGAAGCGCCCCACAGCATCATCGAGACGAAGATCCAGCGCTTGATCCCCCACGAACGCAGCAACCGCACATGGACGTACTGGAACAGTAGGTAAGCGACGAAGAACATGCTCACGCCCCAGCCGAACTGATCGGGCGACAGACCAAGATCGGCCGACATCGCGCTGCCGGCATAGCTGATGTTCACCCGGTCGATCGAATTGACGAAGGTGATGACGGCAATCGGCACGATCAGCCGGAGCGTGATCTTTGCTTGCAGCCGCGCGCCGATGGCATCGCTCATTTTAGTCTGGCCCCTCCCAAGGCATGAAACCGGGAGCTTGGCCCAGTGTGCGGCTATCCCGCAAGCACTATATCGAAGGGCGCGCGCAACGGGCGCGCCGCCGCCAGTTGTGCACGTGAGCCGAAGCCAGCAAGACCGCTCCGCCCACACTGATAACGGTTTCAAGCACTTCCGTGGGAGCCATCAAGGCACCTCCCATCAAAGACAGTCCGACGATCCCTAGCAGCAGCGTGCCCCGCGCAGCCCGGTGGCGATGGGCGGACCTGCCCAGCACCGTAATGCTGATGGGGATGGCACAGCCCAGCAGCCATGCATGGATAGCCTCGGGCAATTGCAGCCATTGTGATAGCGCAGGCAGTAAGGCGATAATCACGGGCAGCGCCAGGCAGTGCACCACGCAGATCGCCGAGAGCGAGATCGCGAGCCCGTCAAACCAGTGCGCAGGAACCGCGCGCATCAACGCACCTCCACCATCGTTCGAGCCGTGCCTGCGGGTTTGGGATGATTGTGCTTGCGACATTGGTGCTGGGGCTTTCGGTTGAAACTGAATGGTCGATGCGCGCTTAAACCCAATTGAGTAATGTTACAACATCTCATTATATTTCCGACGCGCGCTGACATCGATGCCTTGCACCGCGCATGGCATGATCCCTAGATAGACCCCATGGCTACAGCAAACCGGGCCGCTCCGCGTGTCCTCACCGTCCTTTCCACAGCGCAAGTCAGCCCCAATATGCGCCGCATCACGCTTGGCGGCGATGGCCTCACCGACTTTCCGGCTGAGCAGCAAGGCGGCTACGTCAAGCTGCGACTACCCTTGCCCGACGGCAAGACCGCCGTGCGCACCTACACGATCCGCGCACAGCGCGACGACGCGCTCGACATCGATTTCGCGCTTCATGCCGAAACAGCGAGCGGCCATGCCGGCCCGGCGACCGAATGGGCGCTGTCGGTCCAGCCCGGCGAGACCATCGAGGTCGGCGGCCCCGGCCCCGCCAAACCGCTTCCCGAAGGACATGATGCCTATCTGCTTGCAGGCGACATGACCGCCCTGCCCGCCATCGCGATCAATCTCGCCGCCCTGCCTGCCGATGCGCGTGGCCATGCGGTGATTGAGGTGATGAGCCAGGACGACCGGCTCGACCTGCCCCGCCCGGCAGGCGTCACGCTGGACTATCTTGTGGTGCCGCAACCGGGCCTCCAGCCGCAGGGACTGGCAGATGCGCTCGCGGCCCGCGAATGGCCGCAAGGCTCGGTCTATGCCTGGGCCGCCTGCGAGTTCTCGGGGATGAAGGCGCTGCGCGGCCTGCTGCGCGATCAGCGTGGGCTAGGACCGGACAATCTCTACATCTCGTCCTACTGGAAGTCGGGCCTGAACGAGGACGCGCACAAAATCGCCAAGCGCGAAGACGCTCAAGACCAATAGCTGTCGGCCGAAGGCTGTGCGTAGCTGTCGAGCCACCTCCACATAAATTGAGTTGCAGCGCCCAGCACGCTGACATAAACGCGCTCATATTATGTTATGTGATAACATTACTTATGCAGGCGCAGCGTGCCGTGTCACTCGGGGTGTAACGTTACGCCCGGCAATTGTGACCGTAATTAACCTGACGCCGCCGCGCCAGCAGCGCCAAGGGATCGCGTCGGAGTTGCCGCCTCGCGGCCCAACCTCCTGCCCCAGAACAACCAGATCATGAGGAACACTGAAATGCGCGCCATAACCCGCTGGACGAGCGGTCTTTCCATGCTGTCACTTGGCGTTGCCCTCGCCGCGCCCGTGGCGGCGCAGGACCGCGACGCAGAAGATGACAGCATCGTGGTAACGGGCGAGCGTGTTCCCGTTCTCAACGAGGAAAGCCCCACGGGCAGCCGCCTTGGTCTGTCGATCCTCGAAACACCGGCCACGGTCAACGTTGTGAGCGGAGACGACATCCGCGCACGCGGCGATATCGGCATTGTCGATGCCGTTTCGCGTGCGGCGGGCGTCACCAATGCGGGCAATCCCGGCAATGGCGGCCTCACCTTTGCGGTGCGCGGGTTCAGCGGCCAGGGCTCGGTGCTGCAGCTATACGACGGTGTGCGGCTCTACCCGAACAACGGCTCGATCACCTTCCCTTCGGACCCCTGGAACGTCGAGCGGATCGACGTGCTGAGCGGCCCGGCCTCGGTCCTGTTCGGCCAAGGCGCGCTTGGCGGCGTGGTCAATGTCATCCCCAAGGCCCCCAACCGCGACCGCTTCGAGTTGCAGTCCGAAGCAGGCTACGGCTCGCAGGAGACCTGGCACATGGCGGCAGGCGCAGGGGGGCCGCTGGGCGACAAGTTCGCCTTCCGCGTCGATGCCAGCTACCGCCAGTCCGACGGCTATGTCGACCGCGGCGAGAGCGATAACCTTGCCCTTTCCACCGCGCTTGAATTCGCGCCGAGCGACACCTTCTCGCTGACGCTGCGCAATGACTTCGGCGATGCCAACCCGATGAAATACTTCGGCACGCCGCTGATCGATGGCAAGCTCGATACGTCGATCCGCGAAGAGAACTACAATGTCGGCGATGCCAAGATGCACTATCGCGACAACCGCACCGCGCTGAAACTCGACTGGCAGATCAGCGACGCGGTGAGCTTCACCAACACCGCCTACTACATCACCAGCAAGCGCAAGTGGCGCAACCTCGAAAGCTATGCCGACGCGGGCGACGGCCTGATCGCGCGAGCGGATAACTACGGCATCGTCCACGATGTCGACCAGTATGGCAGCCAGGGCAACGTGACCCTGTCGAGCGACCTTCGCGGCGACATGAGCAACGATCTGCTGGTCGGCTACGACGTCAACTACTTCAAGCTGAACTACTCGCACCAGTTCGATTCCGAATACCAGCAGGACGAAGTGCCGCTGACCGGGTTCGATCCGGGGCTGTTCCTCGACACGGTCGGCCTGCTGCCGCGCTATCACACCGATACGTTCACCTGGGCGATCTACGCCGAGGATCGGCTGGCGCTCAATGACCAGATTTCGCTGATCGGCGCGATCCGGCACGAGGAGAACAAGGTCGGGCGCTGGAACTGGGTTTATACCAATGGCGAAATTTCCGGCGATACGCCTGCGCTTAACGGCGGGGCGGATGCGCACAAGACCTTCACCGCCACCACCTGGCGGGTGGGCGCGGTCTATCAGCCGGTCGAGAATGTGTCGCTCTATGCCCAGTATGCGACGGCGGTCGATCCGCTCGGCACGCTTACCACCTATTCGGGATCGGCCAGCCAGTTTGAGCTGAGCTTTGCCGATGGTTACCAGTACGAGGCGGGCGTGAAAGGCCTGTTCATGGGCGGCAAGGGCAGTTTCACGCTGGCAGGCTATCGCCTGGTCAAGAAGAACCTGTTCACGCAGGCAGTGCCGATGGGCCCGATCGAGCAGGTCGGTCAGCGCTCCTCGCAAGGGATCGAGGCGACGATCGACCTCGCGCTCCCGGCGGGCTTCGGTTTCTCGGCCAACGGCACGGTGCTTGATGCGAACTTCGACGAGTTCGGCGGCAACGAAGGGAACACGCCATCAGGCGTGCCCGAGGAAGCGGCCAACGCCGAACTGCGCTGGAGCGACGGTGCGGCGATCTCGGCACGCGCAAATCTGCGCTATGTCGGCAGCCGCTGGGGCGATGATGCGAACACGGTCAAGATCCCGTCCTACACCGTGGTTGATTTCGGCGCGTCCTATGCGTTCAGCGACAATGTTGCGCTCGACCTGCGGCTGCTTAATGCGTTCGACAAGGACTATGCCTGGAGCACCTACGGTGCCAGCCAGTGGATTCTTGGCCGTCCGCGCTCGGTCGATGTGACCCTGCGCGCCGGCTTCTGACAAGCCCGCCATGAGCTGGACCGCGACCAAGCGCTGGCTGTACCTGACCCATCGCTGGATCGGCATCGCCACCTGCCTGCTGTTCGTCCTGTGGTTCGTCTCTGGGCTGGTGATGCTCTACGTGCCGTTTCCCTCGCTCGACAAGGAGGAGGAACTGGCAGGCCTTGCCCCCATCGCCTGGGAACAGGTGGAGCATGGGCCGTTCGAGCCGGGACAGGGCGCGGGCCTGCGCGAGGTCGCGCTGGAGATGCGCGACGGGCGACCGATCTGGCGCATCACGCCGTGGGAGGCAGCAGGCTACTCGGTTTGGGCCGATAGCGGTGCCTCCCCCGGCGTGGCCGGGCGCGCAGAAGCCTCACGGATCGCGGCAGGCTTCGGCCGCAGCGAGGTGCAGGCCATGCGCCGCATCTACAACGACCAGTGGAGCGTTCCCGGCGGCTATGACAAACACCGCCCGCTGTGGAAGGCCGAGCTGGCAGGCGGCGCCGGACGGGTGCTCTATGTGTCCTCGACCACAGGCGAGGTCGTGCTCGACACCGACCGGCAGGAGAGGTTCTGGAACTGGCTCGGCTCGGTCCCGCACTGGCTTTACCCGCGCGCACTGCGCGAGGAGCAGCCGCTGTGGCGGCAGGTGGTCATGTGGGTTTCCGGCCCCTGCATCATCGTGGGCCTGACGGGTATCTGGATCGGCCTGATGCGGCTGCGGGCAGGCAAACGCCGGTTCAAGGGCGGGCGGATGACGCCCTATCGCGGCTGGATGAAATGGCACCACGTGTCCGGGCTCGTGGGCAGTGTGTTCCTGATCCTGTGGATTTTCTCGGGCTGGCTCTCGGTCGATCCGTTCCGCCTGTTCGCCAGCGAAGGCATCGCGCAGGAGGCTCAGCGCGACTATCAGGGCGCGCCTGCCTTGACCGCGCCCGATCTTGCCATGCTGAAGCGTCTCGCGCCAGAGGCACGCCGGATGGTGGTCAGCTCCGCCGTCGGACGCCCGCTGGTCCGCCTGCAAGAGCCTGGAAGCGACGGCACCGCACTCGATCCACGCACGGGCGAGACCTTCGCCATTTCGCAGGAGGCCATTGTGGATGCAGCCGCCCGGCTAGTTCCCGGCGCGCAGATCGCCAGCGTCACCACTCTCACCCGGCCCGATGCCTACTGGTATGCGGTAGATGGCGAGGCGCCGCTGCCGGTGCTGCGCATCCGCTTCACCGACCCGGCCCAAACCTGGGTCCATATCGATCCGGCAACGGGGGAACTGCTCGGCCAGTCCGACACGCGCAGGCGGGTCTATCGCTGGCTGTTCGACCTGTTCCACCGTTGGGATCTGAACGTGCTGCTCAATACCTTCCCTGCGCGCGACGTAGTGATCTGGGTAATGTCCATCGCCGGGCTGATCAGCTCGGCGACGGCAGTCTACGTCGGCTGGGTGCGGCTGCGGCGTCCCGCCCGGCGTCAGCCCTCGGCAGCGAGCTTGTCGAACTCAGCCTGAATCTCGGCCAGCTTGGCGTCGGTCAGGGCAGCGGGTTCGTACTGCTGGACAGCGGCGAGAGTCTGACTGCGGCCCATGGTCTGGAACAGCTCGTTGGCATAGACGTCGGGGATCAGCCGTTCGAGGATCGCGGCAGCCTTCGGATCGTCGAGCAATACGGAGACCCGGGTTGTGGCGACGGAATAGCCTGCAGTCTGCGCCTCTGCACTCGCTTCCTGCGTGTCCTGCGCATGGGCTACGGGCACCACGAGCATCGCGGCGGCAATAAGAGCGGTTTGGAATAAGGGCTTCTTGGTCATTTTCATTCTCCCGTTTTGTGTTGCTAGGCGCGGTTTACGATTGTCTGCTCGATGGCCCCGAACGGTGCCGCACCATCAGCGGTATGCGCTTCCATGCGGACGGTATCGGCGAACCGCATGAAGCCTGTTTCGGGCTTGCCCCCGGCGATGATCTCGATGGCACGGCGCTCGGAAATGCAGCTCGACCCGACCTCGGCATAGCCCTTGTTCGCGACAGTGCCCGAGCCGATGATCGTGCCCGCAACGAGATCGCGGCTTGTGGCAGCATGGGCGACCAGCTCGTGAAAACCCACGGCCATTTCACGCCCGTTGGCATTGCCGAACCGCTCGCCATTCCAGTCGATCGCCAGGTCAAGGCAGACCCGGCCATCGCGCCAGCCCTCACCCAGCGCCCCGGGCGTCACCGCGAACGGCGCGACCGAGCAGGCGGGCTTGGCAAGGATAAAGCCGAAGCCGGTCTTCATCTCGGGCACGGCATAGGCGCGCAGCGACCAGTCGTTGATCTGCACGATCAGCTTGATGTGCGCCATCGCCTCGGAAGGCGTGACGCCCATCGGCACGGCATCGACGATCACGCCAAATTCGCCCTCGAAGTCGATCCCGCCCGCTTCGTCGAGAAACCGGGCATCCTCGCGTGGGCCGAGGAAGCGGTCGGACATGCCCTGATACATCAAGGGGCGCTCGGGCTTGAGCGGATCGGTACCGAAGGCGACCTGCATCAGGTCGGCATGGGTCTGGAAGGCAGAGCCATCGAGCCACTGCCAGCTGCGCGGCATCGGGGCCAACAGAGCGCTCTCATCAAGCGGATCGCCCTCGCCCGCAGCCAGCCGCGCGGCAAGCGCTTCGAGCTGCGGCTGTGCGCTTGCCCAGTCTTCCATCGCCGCCAGCAGGTTCGGCATTTGCGGACCGGCGACAAGGCAGCGCGCCCCGTCAGCCGACACCACCAGCAGTTCGCCATCGGGCTTTCCGTTCGGGCGTGTCGCAAGACGCATCAGGCCAGCCCCTCGTCGAAGGTGCCGTCAACCAGCACGAAGGCGATGCGGCAGTTCTTGTCGGTGCGGTTGGCCCAGCCGTGATTGGTGCCGCGCTGCACGATGATGTCGCCCGCACGGCAGACGGTCTCGCCCTCATCAACGATCAGCACCAGTTCGCCTTCCAGAACGATGCCATAGTCGATCGTTTCGGTGCGATGCATATGCGCGTGCTTCGAGCCCGCGCCGCTGTGCGACGAAGCATCGCCCGCGCCCACCTCGGCAAAGTGCGCCTGCGCCTGTTCGGGGGTGACGTTATCGAGCTTGTCGCCATCGGGCGGAATGTCGAGCACGCGGATACGGGTGCCACCCTTGGGCGGAGCAAGCCGGATACCCTCCTCCGCCGGTTCGCCGCTGGCCGCGTCGATGCGGGCGGGCATTTCAGTGGTATTCCAGACCTCGTGGAACATCGGCCCTGCTTCGCCACCGATTTGCTGATAGCGCGGCACGGGGCCATCTTCCTGAATGATCGCCTGTCCTGCGGCGTTGTGGCCGGTGACGATCCGGCGGGTCGGTCCTGTCAGTTTTGTCATTGCCTCTTCCCTACTCTGTCTTGCCGGGCACCGGTGGCTGGAAAAACAGCCCGCGCGCCTTGAGTTCGTCTTGGGCCTGCTCTTCGTGCTTCAGCGCGGCGAGCGCGCTCGGCCGTTCGCAGGCCATTGCATAGTGCCGCTGCAGCGCAGGATAATCGCCGTGACCGAAGCCGACGCCGGTTATGCGAAACCAGATCCAGGCGAGATAGGCGTCGAGAATCGACCATTCCTCCCCCAGCATCCACGGTTGGCCGTCCAGCCGCCTTTCCAGCGGAGCGAGTTGCAGCGCCAGCCCCTCTGCGGCCTTTGCGCGAATACGCGGCGCATCTTCGGCATCGCTGGAGATCATCGCGGACATCACGAAGCGGGTCACCAGAGGGTGCAGGTCGCTGGAACAGCGGAACAGGTCGGCCAGTATCCTTGCGCGCCCTGCTGCATCGCCAGGCCGGGGCAGCAAGCCTGCCTCCGGGTAGATATCCGCGAGATAGCTCAGGATGGCACCGTTCTGCACGATCACGCCATCATTCGTCTCCAGCGCGGGAACCTTGCCCGAAGGATTGACCGAGAGAAATTCGGGCTGTCGGTGCTCGCCCGCCATGAAAGCGATCAGCCGCGTTTCGAACGGCTGACCGATTTCCTCCAGCGCGGTAAGCGTAACGCGCGCGCAGGTCTGCGGGGCGAACCACAGCCGCATCACGCGGTATGACCACCAAGCGTTTCTGCAAACCAGTCGGCGATGAGATCGCGGCCGTAGCTCATGTTGTCGGCACCGACATGCTCTACCCCACCTTCGCGCTCGGTGAAGATCACCTTCTCGCGGCGCGGGGAGTTGACGAGCTGGTCGTAGAGATCGTCGGCGTAGGCCGCGCTGATCTGCCGGTCGTGCGCACCGTGGGTGACGAGGAACGGCACTGTGATCCGGTCCATGTGGCCGTTGAGGTTCATGTCGGTGGACTTCTCCAGGAAATCGTCCTGATCCTTCGCCCCGAAGGCCCAGTGCACATGCGCCCAGTAGTGCGGAACGGGGTTCTCGCCCTCGCGCTCCATCCGCTTGTCCTGCACCTCGCGCCAGTTATGGTTCGCGCCCCACACCGCACCGCTGGCAAAGCGCGGCTCGTAAGCGACCGCGCGCGGGGCAAAGTGTCCGCCCAGCGAGATGCCGGTCATGCCGATGCGCGCCTTGTCGACCTCGTCCTGCGCTTCCAGCCAGTCGACCACCTTGCTGGCCCAGTTTTCCGAATGCGGATCGACCGGCAGCCCTTGCAGGCGCAGCGCCTCGCCGGTGCCGGGCTGGTCGACGCACAGGGTGGAGACGCCGCGGCGCGCCAGCGCTTCTGGCAGGCGGGACCAGTAGAGCATTTCCTTGCAGCTATCGAGGCCGTTGCAATACACCACGCAAGGGTGCGGCCCCTTGCCCGGTGCGCGAGTGAACAGCGCCGACATCGTGCCTTCGATCAGCGGTATTTCCACCCGTTCGCGGTTGATCTTGCCGAGCCGGGTCGAGCGGTCGAAGGTGTCGCGCGCGAGTTCATATGTCTCCTCGCGCCCCTTCGAGCCGTGGCCCTGCATGCGCTCGGCCACCAGCAGGTAAAGCGAGGCACGCTCCAGCTTCTCGGAGGCTGAGAAGTCGCGGCCCTTGGCCTCGTCCTCTGCCGCAAGATCGAGCAGCTTGTGGCCCATCGTCGCCCAGGCCTGCATGAACTGCGCGGTGCCCGCATCAGCGCCGTTGTCGGCAGCGTCGAGGATCGGCTGGCACATGTCGACAATCTCGCCGATGCGCCCGCCGCTCTCCATCGCGATGGCGACGCTGAGGTTCCAGATATAGTTCTTGAACGGGGAATAAAGTGCCACGCGCTTATACCTCCGCCGGCTGGAACAGGCAGGGATCGGGCGCGGCCTTGGGCATGGTCTGCGGCCCGCCTACGCCAATGCCCCACTGGTCCATGATCCGGGGGGCTGGCTCGTAGACCGTCGGCTCCCACGTCTCGAAGTCCACTTCCTCGAGTTCTGCGGTGTATTCCACGGCAAACCCGCTGGGCGTGCAGAAATAGCTGAAGGTGTTGTCGCCCGCCGTGTGCCGGCCCGGCCCCCAGCGGCATTCGATATCGCGCTGCTTGAGGCGCGAGATGCCGCGCATCATGTCATCCACGCCCAGCATGTCGTAGGCGACATGGTTCAGGCACGGCGGCCCCGGCAGCAGCGCGATGCGGTGGTGCGCGCTGTTACAGCGCAGGAAGCACATGAAGTCGCCCAGCCAGTCGGAAACCTTGAAACCCAGCACATCGGTGAAGAACTTCACCGCCGCCTGATGGTCGGGCGAATGCAGCACGATGTGGCTGATCTTCACCGGCATGCCTTCCCAACGCTCCATCGCGCGCTTTTCGAGCTTTTCGACCTCGGCGGAGATTTCGAACGGCAGGCCATCGGGGGAGAAGAAACGGAAGCCGTAGCCACCGCCGGGCGCATCGATTGCGCGCGGCTCGTGGACGATCTTGCACCCGGCCTCGGCCACCTTGGCGTGCAGGGCATCGACATCGGCCCGGCTATCGGCGGCGAGCGCGATCACTTCGACGCAGTTGGTGGCCGACGCATGGATGCGCACGACATGGTGTTCGTCGTGCCCATGGGTCTTCAACCAGGCCAGGCCATCCTCGGCGGCCACTTCGACAAGGCCCCAGTTGTCGGCATAAAACTGGCGCTCGGCATCGAAGTTCTCGACGCCATATCCGACATAGCGGATTTCGGTCACTCGGCTCATAGTATCTTTCCTCGGAAGGGGTTAAATCAGATCGGTTGCGCGGTGACTTCGAACATCTCCGCGGTCGCCTTGTGGTTGTCGATCGGCGGGCCCTTGCCCAGCTGGCCGTGGCAAATCGCCAGCGAGCTTTCGACGATGTACTGGCAGCGCGCAAACCTGCGTTCGCGATAGGCTTCGAAGGCCTCTTCGGGCGTAGCGGCCTTGGCCAGTTCTTCGGCCAGCACGATACTGTCCTCGATCGCCATGCCTGCGCCCTGCCCCAGATGCGGGGTCGTCGCGTGAACGGCATCGCCCAGCAGCACCACCCGGCCCTTGCTCCAGGGACCATAGAGCATCATGCCTTCGAGCGGACGGTAAACCACGCCCTCGTCGTCGGTGATCTGTTCGGCCAGCTCGCGGATCTGCGGCGAGGCACCGGCCAGCTTGGCGCGCATGGTCTGGGCGAGCCCCTCCTTCTCGTACCACGGATTGCCGGGCTCGGGCGTCGTCACATACATATACATGAGGTCCGCACTCATCGGCACGAGACCCACCCCGGTCGGCCCATTGTAGACGTGCAGCGCATCGAGGTCGGCCGGACGCGGCAGGTTGTAGCGCCACACCGCCTGCCCGGTGTAGTCAGGTGTTTCCGCGTCGGGCATCACCTTCTGGCGGGTGTCGGAATAGACCCCGTCAGCGCCGATCACGATAGCGTAGCGCCCCTCGCTGCCATCAGAAAAGCGTACATTGACGCCCGCGCCATCTTCGGTGATTTCGCTCGCGGTCACGCCGAGACGGACCTCGGCCCCGCTGGCTATGGCCCGGTCACCCAGCACCTTGTGCAGCGCGGGCCGTCCTATGCCAACGTTGGCGGGATAGCCCTCCACCAGACGCGGGCTCGGCACCTTGGCCACCTGCGTCCCGTCGGGCGCATGGATCGCCACGAAATCGAAGCCCACAGAGGCTTCCATATAATCGTCGAGCAGACCAAGCTGGTGCATGGCACGCAGAACATTGCCCTGCTGGATGATGCCCACGCCATAGACAGCCCAGTCGGGATCTTTCTCGATCACCGTCACGGCATGATCATCACGCCGCAGCGAGATGGCTGCGGTGAGGCCACCAATTCCGCCGCCAATGACTAATATAGCGAGGTTCCGCATCATCCCGTCCCATCAAACTTTGTATCGTTCACCCACGACACTGCCTGATCTCTGGGTCATGACGCGCGATTGGGTCAAAGATACCATCCCAACACCGGGCCAATCAGTCCAATTTATTCTTTTTCTTATGAGCCATCGCCTGTATCGATAGATCATGCGGCTCGACAACTTTGATCTAAACCTGCTGGTGGCCTTCAACGTTCTGATGCAGGAGCAGAACGTGACGAAGGCAGCAAACCGCCTGCACGTCACCCAGTCGGCAATGAGCGCTTCGTTGAAGCGCCTGCGCGAGAGCTTTCACGACGACATCCTTGCCCAGCATGGCAGGAAGATGGTGCCCACCCCATTCGCCATCGCGCTTCAGCCCGACATCGCACAACAGATTTCGGAACTGCGCGCGCTCATCGCGCGGCAGGGGCGGTTCGATCCCGAGTGTTCCGAGCGCCACTTCCGGATCGCCGCTTCGGACTATATCACCACAGTGCTGCTTGCCCCGCTTCTGAACGCGCTGGCGCAGGAGGCTCCCTCAATCGGCTTCACCTTTGAGCTACCTGGCCCTGCCTCGCAGCTGGCGCTGGCGAATGGCGAGATCGATCTGATGCTGACGCCCGAAAGCTTCGTCCACCCCGATCACCCCTGCGAACTCGTGTTCGAAGAGAAACACGTCACAGTAGGCTGGGAAGGCAACCAGCTTACGCACCATTCGCTCGATCAGCAGGCGTTTACCGATGCCGGCCATGTCGGGGTGAGCGTCGCCCGGAAATTTACCTTCGCGGACGAATGGTTCACCCGGCACGGGATCGAACGGCGGATCGAGGTGCGGGCACCTTCTTTCATTCAGGCACCCTTTCTGTTGCCGGGAACCATGCGCCTATGCGTGATGCACGAGCGGCTCGCTCGCTTCATGGCCGAACGCTTGCCGCTGCGCATTGTCGCAACCCCGTTCCCGATCCCACCTATGCGCGAAATGATGCAGTTCCATACAACGCGCGATGGCGATCCCGGACTGCTCTGGCTGAGGCAGAAAATAGCCGCCTTGGCTGCGCGGCTATAAGGACTGCCGGTCAACCAATCTTTGGATGATTCACATCCCTCTCACGCCCGGAAAAGCGCATCTGGCCAAGCGCCAAATCATCAAAAGCGAGCTTCGAAGGCACCCCAGGCTTTCAAACGGTAACCATCAAGCTTAATACAAAACTCAGAATAAGACAATTTACGTCTATTTTTCAATCACTTTCTGAATGTGTTGATTTGACTAACTGTCTGCTTGTGCTTGCACAGCGCAACGCCCTCCCCCCTTTCACTAAGTGTTCGCGCTTAGTCCGCTTGCACCAGTAGCCCTCAATTCCCTCGCTAAAGACCCTCGGCAACTTGAGTACATTCTTGCGCATATCTGGCAGCAAGATGGCATATACGGGGTCTGAGATGCTCGATTGGTTTGAAAAAGATGCGCCGATCCGGACAAAATTCCGGACGCTGCAAGTAGCGTTCACAAGCTTGTCTGCACTAAGCTTGGTGGCCGTGCTCCTCCTAGCAGCCGGATATGTGCCCGCCTATGTTGCCATTGGCATCTGCGGCGTCGCGCTTGCCCTGACCTTCGCTACGATAAACACCGCATCGAACAAGGTCTGCACGCCTTATGTCAACACGGTCGTCCGCATGGAGGCGCTTGCCGCTGGCGACACTGACAGCGAAATTCGCTGCATCGAGTACAACGACTGCGTTGGCCGCATGACCAAGGCGATGTCGACTTTCCGCGACAATGCCGTGGAAGTGCAGAACAGCCGCGAGTCGCAGAAGGTCGTCGTTGAATCGCTGAGCACCGCCCTGAAGTCGCTCGCGAACAACCAGCTGACCTGCCAGATCCAGAAAGAGTTTCCGGGCGCCTACGAGGAGCTTCGTCGCGACTTCAACCGCGCAGTGGATTCGCTGGCCACCGCGATCAGCACCGTGAACCAGAGCGCCAATTCGGTGCTGACCGGCGCGCAGGAAATCCACACCGCCTCCGACGACCTGTCACAGCGCAACGAACAGCAGGCGGCCAGCCTTGAGGAAACCTCGGCGGCGATGAATCAGGTAACGCAGGGCGTGAACAGCACCGCTGTTGCAGCAAGCCAGGCTCAGCAGACGATCGCTGGCGCTCATCGCGAAGCGAACGAGGGCGGCGCCGTGGTTGAACGCGCGATCGAAGCCATGTCGGCGATCGAGCAATCGTCGGAGAAGATCAGCCAGATCATCGGCGTAATCGACGGTATCGCGTTCCAGACCAACCTCCTCGCGCTCAACGCCGGCGTCGAAGCGGCGCGTGCAGGCGATGCAGGCAAAGGCTTCGCCGTGGTGGCGACCGAAGTGCGCGCACTCGCGCAGCGCAGCGCCGATGCCGCCAAGGACATCTCCGCGCTGATCACCGAAAGCAGCGAACAGGTCAGCTCGGGCGTGGCGCTCGTCGGCGAAACCGGCACCTTGCTTGGCAAGATCGTTGCCGGAATTGGCGAGATCAACACCGTGATCTCCGAGATCAGCTCGCAGGCCCAGGCTCAGGCCTCCAGCCTGCAGCAGGTGAACGGCGCCGTGAGCGATATGGATCGGGTCACCCAGCAGAACGCAGCCATGGTCGAGGAATCCACCGCAGCGGCCCGTTCGCTGGCAGATGAAGCCAGCGAACTGTCAAAGGTGGTGAGCAAGTTCGAAACCGGCAATGCCCTCGCTGGCCGGAGAATCGAGCCGACTGCCGCCAGAGCCCCGGCCAAGGTGGCAAGTGCCCCGATGACCTACGGCAACGCGGCCCTCAAAGTGGTCGAGCCGACGGAAGACTGGTCCGAATTCTGAGTTAGCAACACGCGATCAGCGCCAGGCCTGAACCGCTCACCGGTTCACGCCTGGCGCTGATTGCCTGCACCGGCCTGCGCCGCAAGAACCAGCGCGCCCATCGGCCCGGCATCGTCGCCCAGCGTTGGCGGGCATATCAGCTCTTCGAAATAGGCTGCGTCCGACGGATCGAGATAGCCGGCCAGAAGATCGGGCAGGATTTTTCGCGCCCGAGCCAGCAGGTGCGGCTGGCGGTTGGCAACCCCGCCGCCGATAATGATCCGCTCGGGCGACAGCGTCAGCACCAGCTGAGCGAGCAACTCGGCCAGATCGTGACCGACGGCGGTCCATTCAGGAGCGTGAGGGCCAAGCTCGCCAGGAATGACCGGCAGGCGCGCGATCAGAGCCGGACCAGCAATCAGGCCTTCGATGCAATCGCCGTGAAACGGGCAGACCCCGGCAAACACATCGCCTTCGGCGCGGCGCAGACGGACATGGCCGATTTCGGGGTGGAGGCTACCATGGACCGGCCGCCCCTCGACAAGCACCCCGCCACCGAGACCGGTGCCGATGGTGAGGTAGACGAGGTTCGCACAGCCCCGCCCGGCGCCAAGGGCATGTTCGGCCAGCGCCGCGGCGTTGACGTCAGTGTCAACCGCGACCGGGCAGTCGAACCTCTCCTGCACCATGGCCAGCACCTGCGCCCCCGACCATCCGGGCTTGGGCGTCTTCAGCACCGTGCCATAGTCCGCAGCCTCGCGATTAACGCGGACGGGCCCGAAGCTGGCGATGCCGATGGCCTCCACCGGTGCCTCGGCATGCCAGAGAGCTACCTGGTCGAGCGCCGCCCGCAGCGTCTGCTCAGGCGTGAGCGTCGCAAATACAACGCGTTCGGCAATGTTGCCCACGTCGCCACGCACCACAATGCACTTGGTGCCACCCAATTCGATCCCGACCAGTGTCATCGGTGTTTTAAGTCCTCAGCCTTGTGAAAAAGCGCGCGCCAGAGCGGCGAGCTTCGACTGGGTGAAGGTCTGCGCCAGAGCGGTATCCGCGGCGATGCGGTCAAAACCGTGGAAGGCGCCGGGCGTCACCAGCAATTCGACCGGCACCGCGGCAAGCGTCAGCCGACGCGCATATTCGATGTCTTCGGCGGCGAACAGGTCAACCGCGCCAACGCCGATCCAGGCGGGCGGAAGTCCAGCCAGGTCAGCCACCCGTGCTGGCACAGCAGCGGCAGGAACATCGGCCCCGCCCGCCTCCATGCCAAGGAAGCTACGCCAGCCGAGCCGGTTCTCCGGCACGCTCCAGCCAACGGTGGCAATGTGTGGGGGAACGGCAATGCTGCTGCCGGTCCGATCATCGAGCATCGGGTAGACCAGTGACTGGAACAGCACCGGCACTTCGCCGCGATCACGCGCCTTGATTGCGAGGATCGCCGCGTGGCCGCCGCCGGCGCTCTCGCCCATTACAGCGATGCGCGCGGGGTCGACGCCCAGCGCCGCAGCGTTGTCGAACAGCCATTTGAGACCAGCGTAGGTGTCCTCGGTGCTCTCGGTGTAGCGGGCACCGGGCGAGAGGCGATATTCGACACTCACGATGGTGCAGTCGAGCGCCTGAGCGGTTTCCTGCAGGTTGCGCAGCTCCCCGCGTACGCTGCCCACCAGATGACCCCCGCCGTGGACGTGAAGGATCGCCGGACGGGCAAGCGTGGGCTCGGACTTGATAACGAACAGTTTGACCGCCGGAAGCGCCCCGCGCGCTTCGATGTCGCGTTCAGCCACCGGGATATTGGGCAGCAGCTCGGGCGCGGGCGGACCGGGATTGTCCGCGATCGTGGCCAGCATATCCTCTGTGATCGGCGGAAAGCCGCTTTCGATCATCATGCGCGCCGCCGGGCGCAGTTCTGGCGCAATCGGAGCGAGCCGATCGGCCACGGCCATAGCCGGGGCAGATGTTGCGCTCTGGGCAAGGCCCAGACCGGGCCGCGCCAGCATCGCGCCGGCAAAAAGGCTCGCCCCGAGCCGCCCTAAGTTACGCCTGTCGATCTGCATTGCTCGCTCCCCTCTCGATGCCTGCGCGCCGGGAGGAGCCGGCGCGCAGACACTGTGCAACCAATTGCGCTTAGTAGCTAGCCATCCGCAAGCGCAAACCGATCGTGCGCGGGGTCGGGCCGGAGCCCGAAAGCGGGCCGCTGTCTCCGACAAAAGTCGGCCCGCGCTCGTCGAGCAGATTGTTCCCGAACAGCGCCAGCTCCCAGTCGCCCTTGCGCAAGCCTACGGTCAAGCCAACCAGCTCATAAGGATCGGCAATGATCCCGTCGGCCTGCAGGCGGTCGCCGCTGTGGCTCACCGAGAAGTTGCCGAAGGCTTCGAGGTCATTGGCGATCTCGCCCGCATAGTTGGCATCGAAGCGCAGGTTGTTCCCCAGCGTGTTGATCAGCCTGGCCCCCGGACGCAGCAGCGGCTGCGCTGCGGCAATAGTCTCGTTGACAGTGTCGTACTCACTGTCGTTGATATTGCCGGCGAAGCTCAGGTTCAGCCCTTCTAGCGGGGTGCGCCAGAACAGTTCGAGATCGATCCCCTTGGTGGTGGCATCACCGAAATTGGCGAAGCCATCCACGCCGTCGATACCACCGGTAACCGAGGTCTGGAGGTTGGTATACTCGAGTTGGTAAAGGTTGAGCCCGACATTGAGGTTGTTGTCGGGCGAACGCCATTTAAGCCCGAATTCATAGTTGGTGGAGCTTTCCGGTTCGAGTGCAACCGCAGCAGGAACACCCGCCAGTTCGAGCGACTCCACCTGAACACGCGATTGCACAATACCGGGCCTGAAGCCGGTGGACGCGGAGACGAACATGGTCAGACTGTCGCTGGGAATATAGGTCAGGTTGAGGCGCCAGGTCTCCTTGTCCGCCTTGGTTGGCACAACGCCGGTGCCATCCTTGAACGAGCGATCATCGTGATAGGTGCGGATACCCGCCAGCGGGATCAGCTTGCCGTCGAACAACTCATAGCTGACCTCGCCGAACACTGCCCAGTTTTCGGTCAGGGTATCGTTATCGGCGTTGATGTCGACGAAGGGCGGGATCTGCAGCGCATTGACCTGCGGACCGCTGCCGTTCTGATAGGCGCCGCCGACCAGCCAGTGCAGCGGGCCTGCACCGTTCGAATTGACCCGCACTTCCTGCGCGAACATCTCGGGCTTGAACTGGCTAGAGAAGAAGCCTGCCGGCGAAATCGGGATGTTGATGCCGAATTCGCCTTCGAGGTTGCTCGTCGCGCTGGTGATCGTGAACGGCTCGAGGTCGAGCGTCGCGGTGAAGCTCATTAGCGTGAAATCGCCGTTCGAGAAGCTGTCCTGTCCGGCCGTGTCCTCGAAGTAGACGGGATCGACCGACGAGGTGAAGCCGGTGAAATCCTGCCGCGGACGGAAACGCCAGTACTGCGCGCGCAGCTCCAGGTTGTCGGTCGGCTTCATCAGCGCGACAACGCGCAGGTCGTCGTTGCGCGCTTCGTTAACGTCGGTCTGGTCCGGAGTGCCGTCGAACTCGCCGAAATAGGCATCGGCATAGCCCGCATCGCGCGAGAAGCCGCCGCTGACGCGCACGGCAAACCGGTCCTCGATGATCGGCAGCGAAACCGCCCCGGCAAAGCCGTAGTTGAGCTGACTGGCACCGCGGGTGTGCGATGCTTCCGTCTCGAAAGCGAGATTGACATCGTTGAGATCGGGATCGCGCGTGTGGAAAATGAACACACCGCCCGAAGAGCCCTGCCCGTACAGCGTGCCCTGCGGCCCACGCAGAACTTCGACGCGCTCCATATCGAGGAAGCGCACCGGCGGGGCGATACCGAAGTTGGTCACGACGAAGGGCGTGTCGTCGAGGTAATAGCCGATCGGCGAATCCCCGTTTTGCGTCACGCTACCGCGCAGGTTGTAGAACCGCGCACCGTTGGACTGGCGGAAACCTTCCTGAGCGCCGGGAACGGCGGAAACGAGATCGCCGATGTTCGAGATGTTGCGCTCCTTCAGCGCATCGCCATCGAACACCTGGATTGCCAGCGGAACATCCTGGATGTTCTGCGCGCCGGTCTTCGATGCGGTGACAACGATCATGTCGCTGTCGTCTCGCGCGGTGGCGGCACCTTCATCGTTCGCCGATTGCGCCTGCACCGTCGCACTGGTCATGGCGAGCGCCAATGCGCTTCCAGCACCCAAAAACCGTCCGATACCCATCACAACTCTCCCAAAGTAAATCGATTGCATCTTCCGGCAATCTGCAGTCTCACCGTTAGTCATATTCACTTCTTCCTCACTCTTCGAAGACAATCGATTGCACTCGCGTTCGATTGCCTGTCTCCCTTAGTATCGCCGCCTCTTAGGACGGTATCAGGCCAGCCCGATCGTTTTCGAGGACCAGCCTCAGATCAGGCGCAAAGGTGCCACCGAACCTGCGCGCTGCATCAGGCGCCTGGTCCTCACCCCAGTTATCGACAAAGCTGGTGACGCGCAGATCGGGCATCACCAACCAGCTATAGGACTGTGCCGCAGCTTCAGCGGGGTTCGCAAAAACCAGCCCCGTGGCGTTCAGCGGACGCCAGCCAGAGATCAGATTGTCGGACACCATGCCATAGAGACCGGTCGGCCCGGTCACATCGTCCGGATTGAAAACGTGGCGCTGGGTCGACCAGAACAGGTAATAAAGCCCTGCGTGATAGACCACATGCGGCCGCTCCAGCTCGTTGTTGAGCCCGCAGGCGGTGACGATGGGCGGCCCGATGCGCCATGTATCGAGGCTTGCGTCTTCCGCCGTCGCGATGCCGACCACGCCGTTATATTCCGAAGCCGCATCGGCCGCCGAAGCGGCGAACAGCAGGTGGCTCCTACCGTCACGCGGATCGAGGAAATAGGCAGGATCGCGGAAGGCCTTGATCGTGCCGATCGTACCGGTCCCGCTCTCGCTCGCCATGTAGTGCGCCGGATCACGCACAATCACTTCGTCGAGATCGCGCCAGTCGGTGAGGCTCGGCGTCTGGCCCTGCGCCAGCGTGGCGCGCGCGCGGAACATCCGCTGGAGGAAGGTCGGTTCCCCCTCCCCGCGCCGCCCGGTAGCGGTGAAGTAGAGCGTGACTATGTCAGTCTCGGCATCAAGCACGGCAGAGCCGGACCATTCGCGGCTACCCGGCGAAAACCCGTCGGGCATGGCGGGGCCGAGGTGCGTCCAGTCCCCGCCGCGCTTGAGCAACAGGTGGATGCGCGCATGGTGATGACGCTTGTCGGGATCGTCGAAATGCGGCGCGCCCAGTGCCATCCACAAGGTGCCGCCGCCGGCCAACACGGCAGGATAGCCTGCCGGGTCCTGGATTGGCCATGCGTCCCATACCCCGAGGTCCTCGGCGACGGGAGCAAAGTCCCCGTCCGCGATCAGCGGCACAACCGAGGAGGCGTCCGTCTCGAAGGCGCCCGATTGGGGCGGCAGCCACTGCGAGGGGCCACCTTCAACCGCGCCTGCATCGGCGCAAGAAATCTGGGCAGTGCTCATGGAAGGGTCACCTCGGCCTCGGCAGATCGAATGTCTGCATCGCGGTAGTCAGCGGAATTTCGTGCCTCCAGTCGTTCACGGAAAGGCTGGCGCATGGCGTTCCACAGGCAGAGCGCCACCAGCAGGGTAGAAAAGATCGCGCCGAGCACGATCGCATAGCGGCTGTCGCCCATCACATCGCCCAGCGCGCCCATCGCCATCGGCGCAAAGACGGCGCTGAGGCAGGTGAAGAACAGCAGCAGCCCGGCAATCGAGCCGTGATGGCCCTTATCGAAACAGCTGATCCCGGTCGAATTGATGGTCGGGTATAGCACCGACATGAACAGACCCGTCGCCGGCAGGGCAAAGACCGCAGCATCCATCCCGCCCGACACTGCGATCCAGAACAGCAGCGTCATCGCGCCGCTGCAGGTGAGCAGCACCATCGGCCAGCTGAAGCGCCCCAGCAGCCACACGCCAAGGAAGCGGCCCGCCGCGCGCAACACGAAGAAGATCGACACCGAATAGCCCGCCAGCGCCAGCCACGAGCCCTCGTAATCGGCAAGGTAGGTCGGCACCCAGACGTAGATCGCCGCCTCCGCCGCGACATAGGCCATCAGCGCAAGGCTGAAGAAAATCGCGGCAGGGTCTCCTGCGAGGCGGATCGCGTCGGTAGCGCGCGTCGGCTCTTCATTGGTACGGATCGGCTGCGGGAACCGGGCAAAGGCCGTACCGAGGATCAGCATGCCGCACATGATCGCGGCGACGAGATAGACCCACTTCCAGCTTGCCCCGACCTGCAGCAGGTAGGCGACAATCGCCGGGCCAACAATTGCGCCGACGCCGAAGAAGCCCTCGATCAGGTTCATCGTGCGCGCGTGGTCGGTGGTCGACTTCGACAGGTCGCCGATCAGCGCCAGCGCGCCCGCCTTGAATATCCCGATACCAAGGCCCGAGATAAACAGCAGCGTGGTGAAGAACAGGAAGTCATGCCCCGCCGCAAACAGCGCCGAGCCAAGCCCGAACATCATCAGCCCAAGCAGGATCGTCCGCTTGCGCCCCACCCGGTCGGCCAGAAAGCCGAGCCCGATGGCCGAAATCGCAATGCCCGACATGGTCGCATACTGGAACGATCCCCCCGCCGTGAGGCCGAGTTCGAACTCGCGGATCACCTCGGGAATCACGGTGCCGACCGAATCGGTCGTCATCGCGAACATGGCGAACATGCTGAAGACCAGCAGCTTCAGCAGCAGCGGGCTTCCCTGCGGGTTGGAGGTTGTGTTTCGCGTCATTGCTCAGTTCGCCAGGTGGGTCTGAAAGAAATCGACCATGATATCGTAGGCCTCGCGTGCTTCGGGCAGTTCGGAATTGTAGATGAAGCCGTGGAACATCGCGTCCCAGCCGTAGAGGTCCGATTCCACGCCCACCCGCGCCAGCGCATTGTGCGAGTTGAGCGCGGCGGAAAATTCGAACGAGCGCGTCCCGCTGATGAACAGCGTGGGCGGGAACTGCGCCAACACCGAGTCAGACGCCAGCGGATAGACGAGCGGATCGGACCGATCGGCATCGTCGAGATAGCCCGGCGGCGGTGGCGGTGCATCGGCCGCAGGCGGCGGGTCGACTGGCGGCAGGTAGCCGTTCAGCGGACTGGCAGTCATCGTCGCATCGCCGCCGAAATAGCCGCCAAGCGAAGCACAGAACACCCCGAGCGCGGCGGGCGCAGGCAGTTCATGCGCTTGGAACCATGCCACCGACTGCGCCGCCAGCACACCCCCCGCCGAGCAGCCATAAAGGCCGATCTTCGTCGCATCGTAGCTCTGGAGCAGCTCGCGATATACGGCTTCCACGTCCTCGCTCGCGGCGGGGAACTGGTATTCTGGCGCCATGCGGTAGTCGATCGAGACGACCTTTATCTTCATCAGCGCCGCCAGCGGCACCGACTCCACCAGCGAGGCAGAGCGCCCGCCGGTGGTGAAGCCCCCGCCGTGGACATTAATCAACAGACGGTCGGCATTTTCGGGCGCGATGCCCTCTGCCGGGGTTACGACATCGACCAACACTCCGCCGATGCGGTCCTCGCTGATATCGACCGCGTAGCGCTCGCGCATCGGCTTGAGGAAGGCAGCCATGATGCCGTCCTGGCGCGCGCGTTCCTCGGTGATATCGGGCAAGGCCTGGCCGAAAGGCTTATCGACGATGAGGTGGCGAAGATATTCGCGCCCCTCTTCGCTGAGGAAACTCGACAGCGGCACCTCCACCCCGTCGAGCCGGACGGTGCCGTCTTCGGAGATCCGGTCGTCGCCATTGGCCATTGCAGGCACGGACATAGCGGCCAGTGCAGCCAGACCGACCGCGCACAGATGTCGCAGCGCGCTCATTGCTCTACCTGCTCGACCAGATCGAGCAGCCCGTCGACGATGGCGGTCTCGGCGCAGCCCGGTTTGAGGCGCGAAGAGACGGCCTCGAAGGTGTACTGCGAATAGGCAGCATCGTTAGGGATGTAACCCGATCCGGCCATGCCATTGGTCAGCGTTGCCATCATCGAGTTGGCGTGCGGCGACTGGGCTTTGAAGCGCTGAGCGATCAGATTGTAAATCTCCGCATTGACCCCGCCGATATAGACATCGCCCAAACGCAGCATGGAGAGCTGGAGGTCAATCGGATCGGCGTCCTCATAGGTGCCGGGGTAGCCCGCGCGCCCACTGTCGAGCCGACGCCGGCCGGGACAGGTTGCGGTCTGCAAGCCGCCAGCGATCACCACGTCCTCCTGCGCCCGCTGCAGGCTGGAGCGCATCACGTGGAGCACCTCTTCCGCCAGCATCAGGCCAAGCGCGGAGTTCACCTGCTTCTGCTGGTCGAGCAGCAGTTGCACGCGCGGATTGTCACGGTCGAGCCCCTGCCCGCCCGGCGGCATGGCGTTGGAAATATCCTCACCGCGCGCGGCATAATCGGCAATGCGGATCTCGCGCAGGTCATAAGTCTGGTTGAAAAAGATCGGGTTCTGATCGCCCGAAGCGCCGCTTGACCACAGGGCCACCGCATCACCGCCCATGGAAGCTTCGAGATAGTTCGACGCCGCGCCGGGAATGTCAGCGCTGATCATGTCGAGATTGCCAGTCACCACCGGGTGGACGGCATAGTTGTAGTAAACCGCGATCGGCGCCCCATCCAGCGCCTCCAGCCGCATCACGGCAACCGTCTTGTCGGACGGGCCTTCGTAGTTCGGGCCTTCCCACCAGCGGCGGTTTTCCGGATGGATGATGTTACGGTTGACGTTGATCCACGATTTGCCGGTGCCGAAGGCCATGCGCGCGGGCTGAAGCCTCGCGCTCGCCTGCCGCACAGCTTCGAAAACTTCGTCAGCAAAGCCTGCGCCGCGAACGAAAGGCGCGCTGTGTGTGTGGGTTGCGGTGAGGAGGAAATTGTCGCGCGGAATGTTCAGCTCGCTCTCGGCGCGCTGGCGCAGCTCTTCCCAGGTAGCGGTGGACAAGGCCCCTGCATCGACCGTCAGCATGGCTGCTCGGCGGTGCCCATTATCGACCACGATAGCGCGAGCATAGAGCGGGTCGAGAACGCCTCGCGACCCCGGCGGCATTTCGCCTGCATCGGGCGTCACATCGATTCGCGCCGCGCCTGCGCGAAGCTGCCCCGCACTCTCCTGCGCCGAGGCGAAGGACAGCGGAAGGATCAGGATCGCCAGAAATGCCAGGATTCGTCCGGCAACAGCACGGCCAACGAAGCGCTCAAGGTTCAGCATTGTATCTCCTCCCACCATTCGACTTTGCAATCGATTGCGCTACCCTTAGTGCGCATTGTTCCTTTCGGCAAGTCCGCTATGGATAAGCAGATTTCGCAAGGGAAACACTATGGGCGGCAAGGGCGCAAAAAAGACTGGCGGATCGGTGAAGGCACCGGGCGGCAAGAAGGTTGCGGCAGACAAGGCGCAGAAGCCGCAGAACATCCAGGATCTTGCCAGGATTGCCGGTGTCTCCGCCGCGACGGTTTCGCGCGCGCTGGCAGGAACCGGCAATATCTCTGCGGCAACGCGTGAAAAAATTCGCTCCCTCGCCAGAGAATATGACTTTCGCCCCAGCAACACGGCGCGCAACCTGCGCATGGGGCGAACCGGGACGATCGGCGTGATCGTCCCGCTCGGCCACGAGAAGACACAGCACTTCTCCGACCCCTTCTTCATGCGCCTGCTGGCGCTGATAGCCGACCGGATTGCCGAGCGCGGCTATGACCTGCTGCTCAGCAAGGTCGTGCCGCACGATCCGGAATGGCTTTCACGGCAGGTCGACAGTGGACGCGTCGACGGGATGATCATCATCGGCCAGTCGAATCAGTCGGACGTTATCAATTCGGTAGCCCGCTATTACGACCCACTGGTGGTCTGGGGCGCGGCACTGGCCGAGCAGATCTATTGCTCGGTCGGCAGTGACAACCGCCTTGGCGGGCGCATGGCGACCGAGCACCTGCTCTCGCTCGGCTGCCGCAAGCTGGCCTTCTTCGGCGACCCTTCAGTGCCCGAAATCGAGCAACGTCTTGAAGGCTTCCGCGACGCGCTGCGCGATAAAGGCAAGGGTGCGGTTGGCACCAACCTGCCTGTCCATTTCGTTCCCGAACAGGCACTTGAGGACATTTCCGGCTTCCTCGACATGGCCGACAAGGTGGATGGCATCTTCGCCACCTCCGACACCATCGCCATGACCGCGCTGCAGGCCCTGCTTGACCGCCGACGCGCGGTCCCGAAGGACGTGAAGGTGATCGGCTTCGACGATCTTGAAATTGCCCGCCGCACCGTGCCTGCACTCAGTTCTATCCGGCAGGATCTGGAGGCCGGTGCCGATGCGCTGGTCGAACTGCTGTTCCGCAAGATCGCCGGCGAAAGCGTGGATTCGGTGATGCTGAAGCCGCAGATCGTGGCGCGAGGCAGCACGACCTGCGACTAATGCCAGCAGGTCTTGCGCTCGTCAGTCCTGCGCCAAAGCCGCCTCTATCGCAGCTTCCGCCAGCGGCTCCATCACGGCATAGCCTGCCCGCGTCGGATGAACGCCATCATTGGCATAGGCAGGGTCGAAAGAGTTGTCGGACGCCTTCAAGGGCGTGAAGTAATCCACGAAGGTCACGCCGTTTTCTTCGGCCAGGCGGGCAAGGCTGGCATTGAGCGCAGGCACCACGGGGCGCGTGTCGAAATCCGGCCTCGGCAGAAGCCGCGACATTGGCGGCATGGCGGCGATGATCACCGCGATGTCGTTCGCCTGAGCAATGTGGATCATCGAGGCGACCGTGCCGAGATATTCCTCTTCGGTGATCGGGCCAGTCGCTCCGCCAATGTCGTTGGTGCCAGCGAGGATATGCACGGCCTGCGGTTTCAGTGCGACCACGTCCTGCCAGAAGCGCGCCAGCATCTGCGGGCTGCTCTGCCCACTGATCCCGCGACCGACGAAGCCGTTGTCGGTGAAGAACGACGGATCAGCCTCGACCCAGCCCTCGGTGATAGAATCGCCCATGAACACAACGCGTGGTTCCACATTGCGCTCGGCCAGGTCGGCATTGGCGTCGCGGTAGCGGCAGCGGAACGGCCAGTCGTTCGCGAACTGCTCGGCCTGCCGCGCGCGGAAGGCTGCGCCGATCTCGCTGTCGCCAGAGAAAAAAGCCGCCGCCTGCGCGGAAAGCGCATCCAGATCTTGCGGGCGCGCCTCGAACTGGCGGTCGAGCGCTTCCTGCGGGCGGGGCTGCGGCAAGGGGCACTGGATCGTGGTGCCGTTCACCGCGTCGAAGGTCCGTCCCATAGCAGGCGTTGCCCCCTCGTCCTGAGCCGCAGCGGCACCTGCCATAGCCATCATCGCGCCCGCAGCCATTGTCGCCAGATATCTCATGTTCCCGCAATCCTCTCAATTTTGCGGAGCGAATATAGCCAATCACATGCTCTGAGCAATCGTTTGCAGCCCGCGAAGAGCTTGGCTAAGCTCCTGGCTGTTGGGAGAGACGGATGAAACACGCGCGCTTTATCACATTGCTTGTGCTTGCCCTGCTGGGTGCACCGCTCCATGCCACCGAAGCCGAGCGCTGGGTGGAAAGCTGGGGCACGGCCCTGCCGTTGCAACCGCCCCCGCCATCCCCCTTTGGCGATGGGCCACCACCCGGCCCGCCGCCCGCTCCGCCACAGGATAGCCCGCCGCCGCCAAATCCGCGCCTGCCCTACCCCAAGACGCTGGACAACCAGACCGTGCGCATGATCGTGCGCACCACTGTCGGCGGCGAACGGTTGCGGCTCGAATTCGCCAACCGCAACGGTGCACAGCCGGTGCATCTCGGCGCGGTCCATGTCGCTGTCGCCAGAGCAGACGGCCAGATCGACCAAAGCACCGACCGCGTTGTGACCTTCGGCGGCGCGGACGAGATCGTCCTGCGCCCCGGCACCCGCATGGTAAGCGATCACGTCGACCTGCCCGTGCCGCCGCTCACCCAGCTGGCGGTCTCTATCTATGTGCCCGACACCACGCCCGCCGAAACCGTCGATGAGATCGGCCTTGCCCCGACTTTCATCGCGCACGGCAATCATGTGGGAAGCGCGTCGCTTCCCGATCCGGATGTTGCCTCATCGTACTTCTGGCTGCGCGGGCTCGCCGTCAACGCCGAAACGCAGGATGGCGGTGCAATCATAGCCTTCGGGGATTCGATCACCGAAGGCTATGCCACCACACCCGGCGCCTACCAGAGCTGGCCTGATCTGCTGGCCGAGCGACTTCAGGCCGCCCCCGGCCTCGAAGGCTGGTCGGTCATCAACACCGGCATTTCGGGCAACCGCGTCCTGCGCCCCGGCGCTGGCGATGCAGCTCTTGCACGGTTCACGGACGATGTGCTCTCACGCCCCGGGGCGCGCTGGGTGATCGTGCTGGAGGCGATCAACGACATCAACATGTCGATCATGCCCGGCATGCCCGCCTCGCAAGCCACCACCGCGCCCGAGATCATCGCCGGGCTCGACCAGCTGATCACCCGCGCGCACCTCCATGGCCTGAAGATCGCCGGAGGAACAGTCATGCCGACCAAGGGCCTGTTTTTCTTCAGCGAGGAAGGTGAAGCGATGCGCGCCGAGGTCAACCACTGGATCCGCAACAGCGGCCGTTTCGACGCAGTGATCGACTTCGACGCCGCCACCCGCGACCCGGCCGATCCGCTCCAGATCAATCCGGCGTTCAACCCCGGCGATCATGTCCACCCCAACGATGCAGGCAACGCCGCCATGGCGCAGGCTGTCGATCTTGCTATCTTCAAGTCGGAGTAATAATTCTCCAAGATAAGAATCGAAGGGGGAGAGAGGAATGCGCAATTCGTCGGTTTTGCTTGGCTCGGCACTGGCGCTGATCGCTACATCGGCATCAGCACATGATGGAGAGCATGGCGGCAGCGGCCCCTATGCCGCGATCAGCGAGGTCGATCCTTCGCTGCCCGGCCATGTCATTTTCCGCCCCGCCACCTTGCCGCGCCCCACCGCGCAGCCGCTTGGCGTGCTGGTGTGGGGCAACGGAGCGTGCAGCGACAACCCCGCCCCGCACGCCGCGCACCTGCTCGAGATCGCCAGCCACGGCTACCTCGTGATCGCCTCCGGCTACGAACCCGAAGAGGCGGAGCGCCGCGCGCAGGCCCGCCCGCCCCGCAAGGAGGGCGAACTGCCCACCCAGCCCACCACGGCGCAGGACATGATCGACGGGATCGACTGGGCCTTCGCGCAAAACGGCATGGCGAACAGCAAGTATCGCGGATTGCTCGATCTTTCCGCCGTTGCCGCGGCGGGGCATAGCTGCGGGGGCATTCAGGCGCTCGAAGTCGGCACCGATCCGCGCGTGCAGACGGTGATCGGCAACAACACCGGCATCCTCGCCGATGGCGATCCGCGCATTCCCGGCATGATGCTGGAGAAGGCGCATCTGGCCAAGCTCACCCACCCCATCCTCTATGTGCAGGGTGGCGAGGAAGACATCGCCTATGCCAACGGCATGGACGACTATCGCCGGATCGACCACGTGCCTGCCGCCATCGTCAACCTGCCGGTGGGCCACGGCGGCACCTTTGGTGAGCCTTATGGCGGCGCGGCGGCAAGCATTTCGGTCGATTGGCTTGACTGGCGCCTGCGCGGCGACGAGGCCGCCGGTCGCACCTTCGTCGGAGCAAACTGCCGCCTGTGCCTCGTTCCGGGCTGGGACTACGAAAGCAAAGGCTTCTAGCTGCGGCAGGAGAAGCTGGCGGCGAGCTTCGGATCGCCGCCTTCATAGCGCGCGACCTGCGGATAGGGGCATAACGGGCGCGAGACGCCGGGCATCGACTTGCCCGTGGCGATCACGCGGTTGGGGGCTTGCCCCCGCTCGACCCAGCCGGTGATCGCATCGAGCATCTCGAAATTGTCGGTCGCCTCGCCGCCGCCGCAGTGGAGCATCCCCGGCACCGCAAACAGCCGGACGGAATCGCGCGCCGCCGCGCCGGTGGCAGCCACCATATCGTCGTACCAGCGGGCGATGTGGGGCGTGGACATCCCCTGATCGGAGAGACCGTTGTAAACGATCATCTTTCCGCGTCGCACGAAGGTCGAGAGGAAAGGGCTGTCGCCATCCCCGATGCCGCCCTGATACCGCAGCCGATCTAGCATCGCATCGACGCTATAGGGCGAGAGCGGGTTCCACTCCGGCTCGGGCGGGGTAAGCTGCAAATAGCGGAATTGCCCAAGTCCGAGCGTGGAATCCGCCGAATTCGGTTCACCCGACTGAGAGGTGCCGAGGCGCATGCCGCGCCAGGCGCCCGAGGCAATGCCGGTGTCGTATGTAAACGGGCCGTAGACATGACGGCCGGCGCTGGTCATCGGCCCCTGCATCAGATCGTGCAGCACGCCGACCTGATCGGCGCTCAGGCATTGCGCGGTCTTTGCGCCGGTGCAGGTCAGTTCGCGCGGATGGAAGGCGCAGCCCTGCCAGTCGTTGATCATGCCATCGGCCAGCCCGTCAAGCGCATCGCACTGCGCGAGCACCCGGCTCCGCACCAGACCGAGGTCGGCCTCGCTGAAGGCACGGGCGTAGATCGGGCGGCGGGCCTCATCGCGCGGGGCGATCCGGGCCAGCACCTGCATGTTCCACACCTCGCCCAGCGCGATACGCGAAAAGCTCATGGCCGGATCGCCCGCCACGATCCCGTCGAATTCGAGCGGCAGCCGCTGCGAGGCGACCAGCGCCTGCCGCCCTCCGTTCGAACAACCGAGGAAATAGGAATAGTCGGGCCGCGCGCCGTAGTAGGAATGCACCAGCCGCTTGGCCTGCGCGGTCACTTTGTCGAGCGCATTGTAGGCGTAGTCCACCCGCGCCTGTTGATCGAGGCCGAAGCTCGCATCGACGATGGAGCCAGCATGGCCGCTGTCGGTCGAGACCACCGCGAAGCCGCGCGCCAGGGCCGATGGCTTGGCGGAGTTGGCGATGTTGCCGACGGCTGGCATGACCTGCCCATCGAGCCCTGCCCCGCCCTGAAACAGAAACCGGCCGTTCCAGTCGGTCGGCAGGCGAAGTTCGAAGCCGATCCCGAACTCCCGCTCGTTTACGCCGACCCGCCGGTCGATCGTACCGCGCACGAGGCAATGCTCGGGCAACTGCGCTGCGTCGCCACCGGGAGCCGCCGGTCCCGGGCCTGCAGGCACGAGTTCGGCAGCGGAAAATGCAAGCCCA
Organism: Erythrobacter sp.; assembly: GCA_027311945.1. Lineage (GTDB taxonomy): Bacteria > Pseudomonadota > Alphaproteobacteria > Sphingomonadales > Sphingomonadaceae > Alteraurantiacibacter. The sequence continues at coordinate 9,038 of DAICXZ010000030.1, read as the reverse complement.
TCCTCAGCGGCGTCGGCCAGCGCGGTACACCTTGCGAGGGTGTCGCTCGAAGCGATCCGCTTTTGCGGCAGGCCATCCTCAGGCGCACCAAGCAGCGGGACGGCGGCAAGCCCCGTTGCGGCAATAGCTCCAAGCCCCAGCCAGACGCGCATGGTCATCCGATCCTCCCCTCCGTTTCCCTGCGAAACCTGCATGGCGAAGCGTCTTCGCACTCCGATAGCGCCTTTTCAGGTCTCACCATGAGAGAATAGCGGCAAAGTGGGTTGTCACAACATCCATTTCGAGGCTTTCCCAGGTCTGGGTAACCAGGGCTTGGGTGAGGCATTTGCTCCGAGGCGGGCGACTAACTCGGTGGTGCAAGCAGTCCGATCGAACTTGGGTCCACTCCCGCTGACATCTTCCGGGTGCTTCGCCCGTGCCGCTGAGTGCACCCGCTCTGCAAGTTCACCAATGTACAAGTGTAGAATCCGCAATGGCGTTCGAATAACTTGTTAAGGACCGCAAATGCCGCAAGGCTCCTTGACTAATGTTGGCAAGGCTCCCGGTAGCCGCATGCTCCTGATCAGTCATACAATCTAGGGAATACAGGTCACTAGATCGCTTTCGAACGCCCTTTCCGAGCTGCGCGCGTGGCCAGCCGATCAGCCCTTTGCAAGCCCTGAAAGACTACTTCAGCAGCTCGTCTTCCATGCAGACTAACTAAACTCCCGTAACAAGCATAACTATAGCTCGATAGGTTTGTGTACATTCTAAAATAACTACCGGTGGATAGCCTGATACCTCCTTACTCTGAGTGTATCAAATGGCTGACAGATTGCTTGTGGCACCTAGTACCCTTACCGTTCGTACGGTTTTCACTTTTGCTAACCAAATATTGGCCGATATCGCAGATTCCCCCTCGCTCGAACTCGATCTGACCGAGTGCGAGGAGCTGGACCTGGCGGCCCTCCAGGTAATTTCAGCAGCCCGCTCCCATGCTTTTGACGTGGGCAAGACTCTCACTTTGTCACAGCCCGCTCAAGGTGCGCTGCGCAGCGTACTCGACCGGGCGGGATTCACCTCTGACCTCTCCCCTGCGGATGTCGATTTCTGGTTCCACGGAGAATACCCCCAATGACCGCCTCCATTCTTACCGTTGATGATTCACCGAGCATTCGCATGGCCATCCGCATCGCCCTCACCGGTGCGGGCTATTCCGTGCAGGAAGCCGGGGACGGGGTCGAAGGGCTGGCCAAGGCAGGTGCCTCCAAGTTCGACATGATCGTTACCGATCTGAACATGCCCAACATGGACGGGCTGGCCATGATCCGTGAATTGCGCAAGCAACCAGAACAGGCTGGCGTCCCGATCATCTTCCTGACGACCGAATCCGATGCCGACATGAAGTCGCAAGCGAAGGCGGCTGGCGCGACAGGGTGGCTGGTGAAACCTTTCGTGCCGGAACAGCTCGTCAAGGTTGCACAGAAGGTGCTCGGACGGTGAGCGGCGAAGATCCGGCCGCAGCCTTCCGCATCGAGGCTGGCGAGCTGCTCGATCAGGTTGAACAGGGTCTGCTCGACCTTGGCCACAGCCTTGCCGATATGGACCTGATCAACGCGGTCTTTCGCGGTCTCCACACGCTCAAGGGCTCGGGCGCCATGTTCGGCTTCGATGCCCTCGCAGCCTTTACACACCATTGCGAAACCGCGTTCGATCGTGTCCGCAAGGGGCAGGTTCCGGCTACCGCCGAGCTGGTTTCGGTCATCCTCTCGGCGCAGGACCATATGCGCGCGCTGGTCGAGGGAGAGGCACCTGCCGCCGACGGCGATGCCATCCTCGCTCGCCTCCAGCATGCTTTGGAATGCGCCTCGGGCGCGGAACTTCCGGCGGCAGAACACGTGCGGGCCCAGCGAGGATGGCGCCTGTTTTTCCGGCTCCCTGCCGACGCGATGGCCAATGGCACCAATCCGCTGACACTGCTCGACGAGCTGCGCGATCTGGGCGAGGCGCATATCGTTGCCCGCACAGACCAGGTTCCGCCCCTTGCCGACCTCGTGCCAACAGAGTGCCATATCGCTTGGGATGTCACCCTGATCGGAGACATCAGCCGCGAGGACATCGAGGACGTGTTCATCTTCGTGATGGATGACATGACTTTGGAACTCGAACCGCTCCAGAATGAGGCCGCTACCGAAGAAACAAGCACCGATTCACCCGAAATAGCAGCCGCTGCAGTCGCCGATATTTCGAAGACTGGCGCATCGCCCAACGCTGCTGTCGCCCACACGGCAAAGGCGGGGGAAAGCGTCCGCGTTCCGGCCGAGCGGCTGGATGAACTGATGGACCGCGTCGGCGAACTCGTTATCGCGCAGAGCCGCTTGGCAATGATGGTCGGACGGCTTCAGGACGTTATCGGCAAGACCAGCCGCGCCTCCGACAATGTCGCCTCGGGCAGTCAGGAACTTTCCGCAAGTTCGGAGCAGCTTTCGCAGGGTGCCACCGAGCAGGCTTCTGCTGCTGAGCAGGCATCCGCTTCGATGGAAGAGATGGCCGCGAACATCCGTCAGAACGCCGAGAACGCTGCGCAGACCGAAAAGATCGCCCAGCAGTCCTCGACGGCAGCCGAACAGAGCGGCGTGGCGGTCGACAAGGCAGTGATCGCCATGCGGACCATCGCTGAAAAGATCGACATCGTTCAGGAAATCGCCCGTCAGACCGACCTCCTCGCGCTTAACGCTGCTGTCGAAGCCGCGCGTGCCGGGGAACATGGTCGCGGCTTTGCCGTCGTGGCTTCGGAAGTGCGCAAGCTGGCAGAACGCAGCCAGTCGGCCGCCGCTGAAATCAGCGCCGTTTCAACCGACACGGTTCAAGCAGCCACCGAGGCAGGCGAAATGCTGACCAAGCTGGTGCCCGACATCCGCCGCACGGCCGAGCTGGTCGCCGAGATCAGCGCTGCCTGCCGCGAACAGGACATCGGATCAACGAAGCGATCCAGCAGCTCGACAAGGTCACCCAGCAGAACGCAAGCGCCTCCGAGCAAATCTCGACAACGTCCGAAGAACTGGCCGGTCAGGCCGAGCAGCTCCAGACCTCGATCGCCTACTTCAAGATCGAGGATAACGAGCAGGCATACGCTCCGGCGAAATCGGCATCGGTGGCCAAGTCCGCCCCGCGCAAGCCGGCAAAGAGTGCCTCGGCATCAAGCGCCCGCAAATCGTCCTACAAGGCGAATTCGGTGGCCGATCAGCAGTCTCGCGCCAACGGCTTCGCGCTCGACCTGACCAGTGGCGGTCCGGATGAGGACGACGCCCACTTCGGACGGGCAGCATGACCACTGGCGAAAACATCCAGGCGGTGACCTTCGCCCTTGGGAAGGAGGTCTTCGCTGTCCCGGTGAGCCTCGTGCGGGAAATTCTGGACTATCGGGAGCCGTTCAATCTCCCCAATGGGCCAGACTATTTCGTCGGGCTTACCGAGGTGCGGGGACAGGGGGTGCCGACGGTCGATTTCCGTCGGCGCCTCGGCCTCCCGCCCGTCGAGACCACCCTGGCGACGCGGATCATCATCCTCGATATTCCCTTGGATAATAGCACGCTTTCGCTCGGTCTTGTGATTGACCGCGTGCTGGGAGTGAACATCTACGAAGCGGACCAGATCGAGGATGCCCCCGAAATCGGCGTCACCTGGCGTTCCGATTACATCCAGGGCGTCGTCCGTCAGGAGGACGGCTTCGTCGTGATCGTCGACATCGCCCGCATCTTTACAGGCGAAGAGGCCGGGCTGCTTGCAGTCTCGGCGTCAAAAGCGGCCTGAAGCATGGCGGGCGGCCGGGTTTGTCTCGCCGCCCCGAAGCTTCCGATACCCTTAGGAGAAATAACGTGCCGCATGCCGCTTTGAAGGCACCGCAACAAGAAGATGGGATCAGCCCGCGCAATTTCGCGCGGCTGGCCGCCTTCATCCAGTCGGAAACCGGCATCAAGATGCCGCACAGCAAGCTGACCATGCTCGAGGGGCGCTTGCGCCGCAGAGTCCGCGCGACGGGCGTTGCCGATTTGAATGCCTATTGCGAGCTGCTGTTCGATCCGGGCCGGCAGCAAGATGAGACTGTTCACCTGATTAACGCGGTAACGACGAACAAGACCGATTTCTTCCGTGAACCGCGACACTTCGATTATCTGACCCAAACGATCCTGCCCGAACTCAAGGCGCGCAGCTCAGGGCGCATTCGGGTCTGGAGTGCGGCATGTTCGACCGGGGCGGAGCCCTACACCATCGCCATGCTGCTGGACGACTTTGCCGAGCGCCATGGCGGACCGGATTACGGCATCCTTGCGACCGACCTCGACACGCAAGTCCTCGAAACCGCCCGCCGGGGTATCTATCCGGCCGAGCTGTTGAAGCCGGTCCCCGAGCGCCTTCGTGCGCAATATGTGATGCAGCCGCTGCAGAAAGGGAAAGGCGATGTCCGCATCGTGCCAGCCCTACGTTCCGCGATTGGCTATGCGCGGCTCAACCTGATGGACGACCACTATCCCGTGGGCGATCCGATGGACATCATCTTCTGCCGTAATGTCCTGATATATTTCGACAGACTAACGCAGGAGCAGGTCGTCTCCAAACTGTGCGACAAGCTGCGCGTCGGCGGCTGGCTGGTGGTTGGCCATTCGGAATCGATTGCCGGAATGGCACTGCCGGTCGAGCAGGTTTCCAACAACGTGTTCAGGCGGATCTAGGCGATGAAATCCGGCAAGATCCGTGTGCTGGTTATCGATGACTCGGCCAGCGTGCGCCTGACGATGACGGCCATTCTGGAGGAAGATCCCGAGATCGAGGTGATCGCCGCCGCTTCCGATCCGATTTCGGCTGCGCGCTATATCCGGGAGGAAGTGCCGGACGTCATCACGCTCGACGTGGAGATGCCGCGCATGGATGGCGTGACCTTCCTGCGCAAGCTGATGAGCCAGTGCCCGCTGCCCGTCGTGATGTGCTCGTCGCTGGTCGAGGAAGGGTCGGAAACGCTGCTGCAGGCTCTGGAAGCGGGTGCGGTGGACATCATTCTCAAGCCGCGCCTCGGCGTTGCCGATCACCTGGCCGAAGCCCGGATGATGATCCGCGAGACCGTGAAAGGTGCCGCCAAGGCGCGCGTCGGCGGTCGTGCTCCGCGAGTACGCTCTGCCGAGCCGGAGAAGAAGCTGACAGCCGATGCTGTGCTGCCACCGCCCACCGGTCGGGCCATGAGCCGCACCACCGAGATGGTCGTCTGCATCGGAGCTTCCACCGGAGGAACCGAGGCATTGCGAGAGGTGCTGGAAGCCCTGCCCGCCGATTCCCCCGGAATCGTGGTGGTGCAACACATGCCCGAGAGCTTCACCAGAGCCTTTGCCAATCGGCTCAACAAGAGCTGCGCGGTCGACGTCAAGGAAGCAGCCCACGGCGATACAGTGATGCGCGGGCATGTGCTGATTGCGCCGGGCGGACTGCGCCATACGATGCTGGAACGACAAGGCGCACGCTATCACGTCTCGGTTCGCGAGGGCCCGCTGGTTTCGCGCCACCGGCCTTCGGTCGATGTGCTGTTCCGATCGGCAGCGCGAAATGCCGGGTCAAATGCCGTGGGAATTATCATGACAGGCATGGGTGATGACGGCGCGCGCGGGCTTCTCGAAATGAAGGAAGCAGGTGCCAAGACGATCGCACAGGACGAGGCGACATCAATCGTGTTCGGCATGCCCAAGGAAGCGATTGCACGCGGCGCTGCCGACAAGGTGGCGCCCCTTGGCACAATTGCGCGCGAACTACTTCATGCAGCGACGCGCTAGTGCCCCTGTTCATGCTTCAACGCAGGTAACCCCATGACCGTTATAGATTTTGCCACAGCTGCGCCGCGCATCGACGACACCACATCGCCCCTGCGCGACGATCTTGCCAACATCATCTCGGGGCTCGATGCCTGCTTCGTGCAAGCTGGCAGTGCGCTCGCGGTATCGGTGGAAACGATCGACAGGATCGTTGCTGCCCTCGCCGGCATCGGCACTGCGCTGGAAGATGAAGATGGGGCCAGCGCAGTCGATACGCTTATCGGCGTTGCCCAGCGGGTCTCGGACTTGCCGACGCAGTGCAAGGGGCGCGGCAAGAGCCTTGTCGTTGTCCAGCAATCCTCAGATCGTCTGCGGTCCCAGATCACCAAGGTGCTTGATACCCTCAGGGCGCTGCGCATCTACGGAATGAACGTGAAGATTGCGTCCTGGGGTGCTCGGGAATTCGTCGAATCGGTCGATATCATGTTCGCGCGCATCACCGCCGGCGAGGAGAATGTGAAAGCATTCAACGGCCGGCTTTCCGGACTGTGCCAAAGCGTAAGCGGCGTGGAAAGGATGGACCGGGTGCTGCTTTCTGAGTGCGGAAAGGTCATCCCGCTCGTGCCCGACCGCCTCGCTAAAGACGCCGAAGGCCTGCGTTCTCATCAGCAGGCCGTGACCGAGGTCGCCAATGCGACCAAGGATCTGGCCCTGGCGATCCAGCTCAAGGTGGCGACGGCTCTTGGTGCCTTGCAGATCGGCGATATCACGCGGCAGCGCCTCGAAAATGTCGTTGGAGGTATCCAGCTCCTCCATGCACACCAGACAGAATGGGATAGCGATCCGGAGGCTGCGGCATGGGCGAGTGCCCACATCCTGCGCCTGTTCGCGACACAGTTGGACGAGACGGCTGAGGAGTTCGCTGTTCAGGCTGCGCTTCTCGTGGAATCGCTGGAAGGGATCGTACCTGACGCGCGCCGGCTACTTACCCTGCGCAGCGATAGCGCTGCCGCCGAAGGACGCTCGTTCTTGCGCCAGCTGGAACAGTCAATCGCCGAAATTGAATCCGTGACCAACCAGTTGGGCAGCGCTGACCGGCAGACGAGTGCAATTTCGGAAATGATTGCGCAGACGGTCGATGAGCTTACGCAGCGGCTCGCAGAAGTCCGCAAGGTGAGGCTCGATGTTCGCGAGATGGCGATCAACATCGACTTGCGGTGCCGGCGCCTTGACGCGGTCGGCAAGCCTGTCTCGGTCATCGCCAAGGAAATCTGGGCGCAGTCCAACAGTCTGGATGGGACGACCGAAACGATCAGCAAGGAGGTCGTGATACTCGGCGACGTCGTCAATGATGTAAGAGGCGGAGCAGCGGATCGAACTGTCGATGTAAACGATGCACTCGCCAATGCGCTTGCACGCGTTCGCTCAGGCGCGATGAAGACCGAGCAGGCTATCGATGCAGCGGGAGAAGACGCGAACCGTGTCGTCGACACGCTCGATCGGACCAGTATGGAGTTGGTCGACAAGCTCAGCCTCAGCGAGACAATCAAGGCCATCAGCAGTGCCCTGCAGGCGATGATCCCCGAAGCGGAGGAGACCGAGCCGAACGAGGCGGCATCGAACATGCTCAGCGGCTTGTTGCCGCAGATCGGCAAGCTTTACACGATGGCGAAAGAGCGCGAAGTCCACCGGCGCTTCCTGCTCCCCGAAATGCTTGACGCAGATGCGACGGCGTCTTGCGAGCCCGAAGAGGATGACCCGTTCGACGACGGCCTGTTTTGAATGGGCTCGCCTTTGTGAGCCCTGTTCGCCCCAGTAGTCGCTAAGAGGTTGACCTACCCTCCGCTGATCCCGCAGTCATAACAAGAACCTGCCGGTTGATATTCGTGCTCGCCCGCCGACACAAGCGTTCGGTTCCCCAGGGATGAGTGTGGTCGGACGTTGTTGTAGTGTTAGCGCCATGCCGCCAGCTTGCGCCGGGCATCGATGAGGCTGTTGCACAGCTTCTAGTTGAGCAGTTCGTCGCGCAGTGACCATTGGAAGCCAAGCTGGCCGAAGGCCTACCTCTCGACGTAGCCATTCTGCATCGGCCTTCCCGGTGCGATGTAATGCCACTCCACGCCAATCTCGCCACACCATGCCAGCACGGCGTTGCTGGCGAGCTCCGCCCCATTGTCGCTGACGATCATGCCCGGCTTTTCACGCTGTGTGATCAGTTCGGTCAGTTCACGCACGACACGACGACCCGAGATCGAGGTGTCCGGCACCACTGCCAGGCACTCCCTCGTCACGTCATCGACCGCGTTGAGCACGCGGAACCGTCTGCCGGATGCCATCTGATCGTGAACGAAGTCGAAGCTCCAGCGCTGGTTAGGCAGAGCCAGAACCGGAGCAGGTGCTCTCGTGCCGACAGCACGCCTGCGGCTTCGTCGTCGCCTGACCGCCAAGCCTTCCTCGCGATAAAGTCGCTGGGTCTTCTTCCGGTTGATCATGATCTCCTCCCGGCGCAGCAGGATATGCAAACGGCGATAGCCGAACCGGCGACGCTGGTTGGCCAGCTCGCGCAGCTTCTCACGCAACTCGCTATCGTAGTCCTGTGTGGAACGGTAACGCACGCTCTTACGATCAGCATCGATGACACGGCACGCCCGCCGTTCGCTCATCCCGTGGCATGCCTGGAGATGAGCGAACGGCGGGCGTCAGAACTTTTTGCCAGAAGATCGTTCAATGCGGCCTGGTCCAGCATCGCATCGACAAGAAGCCGCTTGAGCTTGGCGTTCTCGCTCTCCAGCTCCTTGAGCCGCCGCGCTTCCGACACTTCGAGCCCGCCATACTTGGCCTTCCAGTTGTAGATCGTCGCTTCCGATACACCATGCGGCCAAGCCAGGTCGGCGGTTTTCTCGCCGGCCTCCGCTTCCTTTAGCACGCCAATGATCTACTCTTCCGTGAACCTCGTTCGCTTCATCTGTCCGTCCTTTTCGTAGGGCCGGACTCTAATCAAGCTCGGAGGAAAATCAGGGGGTCATGTGTGGACGACCCCTGCGGCGCAAGAGCTTTTTTAGTAGAGATGAGTATCGGTCGGGTGCATCCATGTGTTCGGCCTGTTCGCGCAGCACCTTGTGGCTGCTGGCCCTGATGAAGTCCGCAGGCCGGCTCCCTAATCACGTCATCGCGCTCGAAGCGCTGTGACCCCCTGGGTTTTGCTGGCCCCCGGTCTGACCGGTTCGTCATCACTACTCAGCTACTCCTACGCCATCCTGC
>DAICXZ010000029.1 GCA_027311945.1 Erythrobacter sp. | reverse complement strand
CCAGAACCTCCGGAAACTGGCCAAGATGCGGCCCATGCCGGGCCTCGCCACCGCCTGAGAGAGGCAGCGGCCTCACTCGCGCTCGATCCGGAACCTTAAACCAGCGCAGCCAGCGGCGACTTTTTCAACGGAATAGGGCCGATTCCTGACGGTCCGATTGTGGCACTCATTCCGGTGCAACCGGACATCCCCACTAGCGACCTACTTGGAGACCTGGTTGAAGCCAGTCAGCAATTCATCGATAATTTCCGATAGAATTTGACGTCACTTTATCCCATCGATAAATACCGATGGGTGCAATCGTCCAGCGCCCTTGAGTCCCTTGCTGCTCTCTCTCACCCAACCCGCCTCGACGCCTTCCGGCGTCTGGTGCGTAGCGAACCGGAGGGCCTTTCCACCGGGCAACTGGTAGATGCATCGGGGCTCAGTCAGAGCACGTTCTCCAGCCACCTAGCCATCCTCGTCGCTGCCGACCTTGTCGTCTCGGAAAAGCGGGGGCGGCAGATTATCCAGCGCGCGAACATAAAGGCCCTTCGCGATCTGATGCTGTTCCTGGCGAAGGACTGCTGCGGCGGACGCGCGGATCTGTGCGAACCGCTTATCGCTGAGCTTGCCGAATGTTGTTGAGCGACCCGCGCTTGGGTCGCCTCCTGTGAAGGGAATATCCATGACCACCGACATCGTTGTCTACCACAATCCCGAATGCGGCACCTCGCGCAATACGCTGGCGATGATCCGCAATGCCGGGGTCGAGCCGCACGTCGTGGAATACCTCAAGACCCCGCCATCACGCGCCATGCTCGAAAGCTTGATCGATCGGGCCCGACTGAGCCCCCGGGCGTTGCTGCGTGAAAAGGACGCGCCCTATGCCGAACTCGGGCTGGGCGATGAGAGCCTGAGCGATAAAGCGCTGATCGATGCGATGATGAAGCACCCGATCCTCATCAATCGCCCGCTCGTCGTCTCGCCCCTCGGCGTTCGCCTTTGTCGCCCGTCCGAGATGGTGCTCGACATCCTGCCAAGTCCCCAGCGCGGCGCATTCACCAAGGAGGACGGTGAGCAGGTCGTGGACGCGGCGGGCGCACGTATCGCCTGATGCTGCTTGCGATCGGAATCTTCGTCGCCACCATCACGCTCGTGATCTGGCAGCCCCGTGGGCTTGGCATCGGGTGGAGCGCGATCGGCGGAGCCCTGGTGGCGCTTGCCACCGGCGTCGTCTCGCTCGCCGACATCCCGGTGGTGTGGGACATCATCTGGAACGCCACGGGCGCCTTCGTCGCGGTGATCCTGATCAGCTTGATCCTCGACCGTGCAGGGTTCTTCGAGTGGGCTGCGCTCCATGTCGCCAAGTGGGGCCGCGGCGATGGGCGCATTTTATTCGTGTTAGTCGTGCTGCTCGGCGCGGGGGTCGCGGCGATCTTCGCCAATGACGGCGCTGCACTGATCCTCACGCCGATCGTGATCGCGATGCTGCGGGCGCTGGGCTACAATGCCAAGGCGACGCTAGCCTTCGTCATGGCGGCAGGGTTCATTGCCGATACGTCGAGCCTGCCGCTGGTCGTATCCAACCTCGTCAACATCGTGTCGGCCGATTTCTTCGATATCGGGTTCGGCGAGTATGCGCTGGTCATGGTGCCGGTCGACCTGGCCGCAATTGCCGCCACATTGGCAGCGCTGCTGCTGTTTTTCCGCAATGACATTCCCGCCAGCTACGACGTCACCCAGCTCCGCGCTCCGGCAGAAGCGATCCATGACCGGGCTACCTTCCACGCGGGCTGGGTGGTGCTGGCCCTGCTGCTGATCGGGTTCTTTGTTCTCGAGCCTCTTGGCGTGCCGATCAGCGCGGTCGCTGCCCTCGGTGCGCTGGCGCTCATGGCGATAGCTGCGCGCGGCCACATCATCCCCACAGGCCAGGTGATCCGCGAAGCGCCCTGGCAGGTCGTGATCTTCTCGCTCGGCATGTATCTGGTCGTCTACGGCATGAGCAACGCTGGGCTCGCTACCGCAATAGCAGGACTGCTCGAACGCTCAGCCCAGAGCGGTGTGTGGGGGGCAACCTTTGGAACAGGCATCCTGTCGGCCGTGCTTTCCTCGGGCATGAACAACATGCCCACCGTCCTCGTCGGCGCATTGTCGATCGATGCGACCAGTGCCACCGGTCCCGTTCGCGACGCGATGATCTATGCCAACGTGATAGGGTGCGATCTTGGGCCGAAGATCACCCCGATCGGCTCGCTCGCGACCCTGTTATGGCTGCATGTGCTGGGCCAGAAGGGCGTGACAATCGGCTGGGGATACTACTTCCGCGTCGGCATCACCCTGACCACACCGATCCTGCTGGTGACCCTGGCCGCGCTCGCCCTACGGTTAAGCCTCACATGAAACTGTTCCTCGTCTATCCGCTCGCGGCGCTGTTCGAAATTGCCGGCTGTTTCGCATTCTGGGCCTGGTGGCGACTAGAGAAGAGCCCCTTGTGGCTGCTGCCCGGGATGGTGTCGCTGGCACTCTTCGCCTGGCTGCTGACGCTTGTTCCGACCGACGATGCCGGTCGCGCCTTCGCGGCCTATGGCGGTGTCTATGTGGCCGCGTCGCTCCTGTGGCTGTGGATCGTCGAAGGCTCCACGCCCGACCGTTGGGATTTCTTCGGCGGCGCGGTCGTGCTCGCCGGCGCAGCCATCATCCTGTTCGGCCCACGCGGCTGACGACCCGAATTCGGAGAATTCCCTTGTCCCGACTGCGACCACTACCCGATCCAGACAGCTTCCCGGCGCTCGACCCCGCCTTCGTCCATGCTCGACCTGCCGACGGCCTTGGTGCTGACCAGCCACCGCCGCGTATCCTGCTGCTCTACGGCTCCCTGCGGGAGCGTTCCTATTCGCGGTTAGCGGTCGAGGAAGCCGCGCGTCTGCTACAGCTGTTCGGGGCAGAGACGCGCATCTTCGATCCTTCCGATCTGCCGCTGCCTGACCAGATCGGCGGTGACAAACATCCTGCCGTTCACGAACTGCGCGAGCACACCTTCTGGTCTGAAGGCACGGTGTGGTGCAGCCCGGAGCGGCACGTCCAGATCACTGGCATCATGAAGACCCAGATCGATCACCTGCCGCTCAGCATCGGGGGCGTGCGTCCCACCCAGGGACGGACACTTGCGGTCATGAAGGTATCCGCCGGCTCGCAGTCGTTCAACACCGTCACTACGCTGCGCCTGCTCGGCCGCTGGATGCGGATGTTCACCATCCCGAACCAGTCGAGTGTGCCCAAGGCATACGAAGAATTCGACGATGCCGGTCGCATGAAGCCTTCACCGCTCTACGACCGCATCGTGGACGTCATGGAGGAACTGGTGCGGTTCACGGCGTTGCTACGCCCGCATGCCGAACAACTGGTCGATCGCTATTCGGAACGCAAGGAGGTGGGTCGCGTCATCAATCCTAAGAAGGATATTTCGGCGATTGCTCTGTCCTCATCGTAATGACCGCTTTCGGGCCTTCTCCGCGAAGGCCCAAATGGCCGAGATTAGGGCGCAAAGCGGACTTTTCTTGCCGGAATCCATTGTCCTGCTAGCCTACGTCGGTGACTGATCAAATCGAACCCTGGTCGCCCTATCTCGGCCGCACGTCGTTAGTCTCGAGCGGAAGAAGACCCCTGACCATGGCCTTTGGCGAGCTCGTGCAGTCGCGAGCTGAGTTTCCGCCACACGAATTGCCTGAGATATTTTCCGCGCCGGAGGACGAAGGCGAGAACGACGCTGCTCGAGATCTGGTCCGCCTTGATGCAGAACACCTTGCCCGCATGTTCGCCCTCGGACGCCTTGACGCATTCGCTCGTCCTCTCGGCGGCGGCGAAGTTGCAGCGATCCCTGCAACATACTGGGAACTTGATGATCCGCTGCCAAGGTTTGCCACCGGGACAATGAACCTCGAGCATTGGGCAAATCCGGATGCATCGCCTACCCACCGCATTTTTGTGGGTTCTGCGCAGTTCGATGATTGGCTGGCAGCATTGAAGCCGCTTGGGCCGCTGACCAATCGCCAGATCGATGAAATTGTCGACCCGCAGCTACGGGCTTCCCGTGCTGTCGCCGCACGAAAGGTCACAACGGCGCAAGGAGACAATACCGCGCAAAGTCCGGGATGCGTCGCTCCAGCCAATCCGCCCGGAGTTGGTCCAGCCTTGCTGACGATCCAGGAGGTTTGCAAGCTGATTAGGAAAAGCGACTCTTGGATTCATCAGTCCATAAACGATGGCAAGTTCCCCAAGCAGCTAAAGCTCGGCTCAAGTGCACGTTGGAAGCAAGCCGAAGTGCTGGCCTGGATCGAGGAACAGGCTGCCCGACGAGATAAGAACTAACGCCGCTTGCGCCGAGGGCTGTCGATTATCTCTTCGACAGGCAGCGCGCCTTCCATGATCAGGTCAGACCATACCTGCGCCAGTTCCCGACGACGCCCCATATAGGCGGCGCGATTGTAGCGCAGTTCGCTCGCGCTCATCCCCTTGGGAGTATGGGCAAGCATCAGGTCGATGATGAGGCGATCGGCCAGCAAACGCACATCGGCGCCCAGTTCGCGCTCGATCTTTTCGTTCATGATGGTCGAGAAGCTTGAACGCCAGCCATGGGGAACGTGCCGACCCTTGTAGCCTTCGCGGTTGTAGAGATAGCCGATGGCGTTTTCGCAAATGGGTTTCAGGCCGGAGCGAGCACCGGGGAACACGAACGGCGAACGGCCTGTGAGCCACCGGACCGCTCGCAATGCCTCAACCGCCTGCCAGGTCAGGGGCACTTTGTGCTGGAAGGATTCGTCGCTGCGCAGGTGCAGCTCCTGCTTCATGCGCTCGGCTGGAATCACCCACAGGGCCTCGCTGCTGTCGGCATCCTCGTCTGCCCAGTCGATCCCGGTGATGTCGTCCCACTGCATGAAGCGGACCATGCCGGGACGCTGGGCCGTGATAGCCAGAACACGCCCTGCGATCCGATTGACAGGGGACGCGCCTGCACGCTCGATGTCACGGATCATCGCCCTGATGGAATCCACATCGGTGAGCGCCGGATAGCGGCGCGAGGGTGGCAGCGGCTTTAGTGCATCGTTGATATCGGTCGCTGGGTTGGCGAGGCCAGCACCCTCTGCATTGGCATAGCGATAAATCGCCGCCACCCGCTGCTTGATACGCCGGGCAGTTTCGATGGCACCGCGCGCTTCGACTTTGCGCAAGACCGATAACAACAGTGGCTTGTCGATCTCAGCCAGCGGCATCGTACCGATCTGCGGAAACACGTCGCGCTCAAGGCTCGTGATGACATCGGTCGCATGCACCGGCTTCCATCGATCAAGCTGTAGCCTGTGCCACTCCCGCGCGACCTCCTCGAGTGTTTTCGCCTTCTCTCCAGTGCCGAGCATCCTTGCCCTCCTGGCAACATGGCGGGGGTCACGCCCGTCGCGCAGGACCTTCTTTGCTTCATCACGTCGCTCTCGCGCATCGGCGAGGGAAATTTCAGGATAGGTGCCGATGGTGAGCAGCCGTTCCTTGTTCTCATAGCGATATTTGTAACGCCAGCTTTTATGCCCGCTGGTCGACACATGAAGGTGCAGACCGCGCGCATCTGTCAGCTTGTAGGCCTTGTCCTGTGCAACAGCTGCTCGCACTGCTTTGTCCGTCAGCATCCAATACCCCCAAACCGTGAGACAGCTTACCCCCAGAATACCCCAACTTGCTTCTGGCTAGGGGTGGTCGGGGCTGGACGCCACAAGAGTCGCAAGCGACCATATTGTAAAGCTTTTTAGGAATTTCTGGGCAGTGCCGGACAGCCTCGGAAGGCATGGTGGCGGAGAGGGAGGGATTCGAACCCTCGATACGGTTGCCCGTATACTGCATTTCGAGTGCAGCGCATTCGACCACTCTGCCACCTCTCCGCTCGGTCAGGTGAGAGGCCTGAACGGCCCCGGTCGCTCTGAGAAGCGCGCCCGTTAGCCCATGAAATCCACCTTGCCAAGGCCCTTCGCACACAAGCGCCGGTGATTATCGCCCCGCGCGCCTTGTTCGGAGGCGCAAACCGCCTATATTCCGGTCATATGGAACACACAGAGTTCTATTCGGCTCAAGCCGGAAAGCGCATCCAGGCCCCTCGTCATGCTCGCGCACGCTTCGCCATTGGCGACGTGGTGAAGCACAAGAATCACGATTTTCGCGGGGTCATCTTCGATATCGATCCGGTGTTCGCCAATTCAGACGAATGGTACGAACAGATTCCGCTCGATCTGCGCCCCAGCCGCGACCAGCCCTATTACCATCTGCTCGCCGACAGCGAGGAAACGAGCTACGTCGCTTATGTCAGCCAGCAGAATCTGCTGATCGACACTGATGGTGGCCCGGTCGACCATCCTGGCGTTGACCAGTTGTTCGAACAGTTTGCAGCCGGGCGTTATCGCCTGCGCGCCAGCCTCACACACTAACCAGCCTCACGCACTGAAGGGTCAGCGGCTAACCCCGCGCCCTCAGCTCTTGATTTTCCACCCGCTGGCGAGCACCCGGTAGGCAAGGAAACCGAGCACGAGGTTGAGTGCAAAGACGCCTAGCGCCGCGCCCATCACTGCATGATCGGTGTTGCCGATGTCGCTTTCGCCAAGGAAGCCGTAGCGGAAGCCCGAGATCAGGTAGAAAAACGGGTTTACCCGGCTGATCGCCTCGAAGGCGGGCGAGAGGTTATCGATCACATAGAACGTGCCCGACAGCAGCGACAGCGGTGCAACCACGAAATTGGTGACTGCCGCGTTATGATCGAACTTTTCCGCCCACAGGCTTGCCAGCAGCCCCACAATGGAGAGCAACGCGGCGCCATTGAGGCCAAACCACACGATCGCCCAGACATGCGCCGCACCGACCTCGACGCCCGGATAAAGCCACATGGCGAAAGCCACAGTGCCCCCCACCATCACCGCCCGCGTCATCGCAGCAGCGACGATGCCGATCATCAGCTCGCCCCACGACAGCGGCGGCATCAGCAGATCAATGATCGTGCCCTGCAGCTTGCCCGAGAGCAGCGAGAAGCTGGCATTGGCAAACGCGTTCTGCATCATGCCCATCATGATCAAGCCCGGTGCCACGAAGGTTCCAAACGAAACCCCCAGCACTTCGCGCCCGCCCCGCCCCAGCGCGACGGTGAAAATGATCAGAAACAGCAGCGTGGTAATCGCCGGTGCCCAGACAGTTTGCGTCTGCACCTTGAGAAATCGCCTGATCTCCTTAATATAGAGGCTCCACAGCCCGATCCGGTTGAACCCGGTGATCTGTGGCTCCCCCTTTGGCGGGAATCTCGTCTCGGCGATGGTGCCGGAAAGCGCAGCGTTGCTGTTTGCGGATGCAGGTTCGGTCTGGGGCATGAGCTGCGATTATCCGTCGGCGGGCGGGCTGGCAAGATCACCTGCGGAATGGGGCGGCAAACCCTTTCCCGCACAAGGCAATGAACGAAGGTATTCGATGAGCTGGACCGACGAACGGATCGCGCAACTGACCAAGATGTGGGAAGGCGGTGCCACCGCGAGCCAGATCGCCGAGGAATTGGGCGACGTCTCGCGCAATGCCGTGATCGGCAAGGCGCACCGGCTCGGCCTCAAGGCCCGCCCAAGCCCGGTGAAGGCGAACGACAAGAAGGACGCGAAGAAGAAGGCCGCGCCGGCAAAGCCTGCCGCTGAAGCTGCCGCGCCCAAGTCCAAGCCACGTCCGGCCCCCGCTCCTGCGGCTCCGGCTCGTGAGGCTGCCCCGCGCGAGCAGGAGGCCCCTGCGGCTGCCGCCAGCGCGATACCGAGCCAGCCGCTGCCCGGCCGTCAGGAAGACCTGCCCAAGATCGTATCCTACGGCCCCGGCGGCTTTCTGCGGCAAGGCCCCGGCGATCAGCAGGCGCCGATTCCGCCCGCGCCGCCGCGTCGCCTCGTCCCCGCCAAGCCCAGCCCCGAGATCGCCGACAAGACGAGCCTGCTCGACCTCAGCGACCGTGTGTGCCGCTGGCCGATGGGCCATCCCGGCGAGCCCGACTTCCATTTTTGCGGCGAGAAGGTGAACCCCGGGTTCCCCTATTGCGTGGAACACTGCGGGCGGGCCTATCAGGCACAGCTGCCGCGTGGCGCGCGCCGTCCCCCGCCGCCGCTGCCGTTCGGCGGACCCCGCGTCCGCTGACCTCAGCGCAGATAAGAATGAACGAACGCCGGGGAGCCGATGGCTTCCCGGCGTTTTCAATGCCGTAAACTGGAAGTAATTGACCTCCGACGGGGTGAGCTGTCGGAGGTCAATCGCAGCAGTTGCCTGCATGCGCCCAAAGGGCCCATATCAGGCGTCCCTAGTCCAAGGTTAGGCTGGACCAGGAATACACCCGCCATTCGATTTGCGACCCGACCAGCTAGCCGATGTATAAGTACGTTATTAACCCTAGCATCTGCAACACGCACGTCACGCAATTGCGTGACAGAAAAACTGCAATAAAATTTAGCGTGGCAGTGGCTTTATCGGGTTCGGTTGGGTGCGCTCGATGAGTTTATGCAGGTCACGTCCCGCCACCAGGCCAAGGGTATAACCCCGCATGCAGGCAGCCGTGCGATCGGTCACCTCAAGCTTGGCGAACAAACGTCGCACGTACATATCGACGCTTGATCTTGAGATATTCAGAATCTGTGCAATCACAGAATTGCTCTTGCCCTCGCACATCCAGCTGAGCACTTCGAGTTCACGGCTGGACAAGACCGGGTTCGTCTCGACCATGCGGACCAACTGGCAACAGTGTTGCCAAGCCGTTTGCGCCACGTGGTTGACCCACTGCAGCACCTTTACCTCAGGTTTTGTCTCATGCGGCCAGGCCGTACCGAGAAAGCCGTTGCGCCCATGCGGTCCATAACAAGCAACGCCGATTCCCCTGCCCAGCCCATACCTGCGAGCGATCTTGAGATACCGCTGCTCGTAGTCGCCGAGTTCTGTAAGCTCCAGCGCATCGGGCCAGAAGAAAGCACCGGCGACCGAAAGCGAAAAGGTCGGCAAAGGATCGATCCGATGGAGACAACTGCGATAGCGGCGTTCCCATATCGGTGGAGTGTTCCGCGACGTAAGGAGCCGCCCTACTCTCGCATCGATCGTGAGCGGCGTTATGAAGTAGGCCGCCGTTATCCCTTCCAAAGCCAAGGCATCGCTTACTGTCGCATGGATAGCCAAGAGATCTTTGGACGCAACGATTGCCTCAAGAGCATCGGAATGGGCGTCGTCGACACGGGCCATGAGCGTCCTCTGGGATTGGCACACTTGCACCAGATTGAACTTTTAGACCGCGTAGACGCAATATAAATTACTTTTCAAGTTTTGAACATACCGATTTACATTACAGAGATCAACCTCCCGATAATATTGTTTATTATCGGACCAAAGGCGGGACGTGCCGGTCGATAACCAGCGAAGCCCCCGAGATAACGATTGCACAAACCACAAGGATGGCAAAGAACGGCCAGGTGCTCGCCCCGCCCAGCTCGAGCAAGGCTCCTCCCAGGGCACTGCCACCAATCGCGCCGATCCGGCTCATGAAAATACCAAAGCCGATCCCCGATGAGCGGCAGCTCTGCGGGTAGCCGAAGGTCATCAGCACATACATGCCTGCGATCGCGGCGCTGAAGAAGCCACCGGCAGCGCCAACCAGCCAGGTCACCACCTGCTGCTCCATGGCATCGGGTGCTTCGGGCAAAGCCTCAACCTGGATCGCCAGCGCCACCAGCACGCAGGTAAGTATGGCGCTGATCGCCAGCAACACCCGGTGCGAGCCAAACCGCCGCATGGCAATGCCGACGAGAACCGAGCCAACCATCGAGGTGATGCCCGCCAGAGCCACCGCGCCGCCCGCATCTGCAAGCGTGAAGCCGCGCGCGGTCAGCATCGTGGTGGTCCAGGTCAGGATCGAATAGGCCACCATCGCTGCGGCGGTAAAGGCAAGGCCGATGCCGATGTTCAGCCGCAGGTTGCGCTTGTCGAACACACTGGTTCGCTGGCCATCCACACCATCGGCCTCGTGTCTTTCGGGCGCCAGCTCCTCGTGGGTGTCGAGCACAAAGCGCGCATTCTTCTGCGCCTGTTCGCGCTTGCCTAAAGCAAGCAGGAAAGCCGGACTGTCACGCAGGGCGACCACGATCACCACAACCAGCAGCGTCGTGGCCAGCCCAATGCGCAGGAAGGTGCCGTCCCAGCCGTAGTCCGCTGCCATGCCCGGTCCGATCAGGCCAACAATGGTGCCGCCGATAGGGGTGCCGACCGACAGCGTGCTGACCGTCACCCCGCGCCAGCGCTCGGGCAGCCATTCGCCCGCCAGAGCCAGTGCATTGGCATAGGCCCCGCCGAAGCCGAGCCCGCCAGCCAGCCGCCACAGCGCCATCTGCGTGACATCGCCGGCACTGGCGGCTCCGACCGTGGACAGCGAGAACACCAGCGCCGCAATCGCCAGCGTCCAGCGGCGTCCGATCGCATCACCCAGCACGCCCCCGGCAAAAGAGCCGAGCCCGAACCCGACCAGCGCCGCACCCGCAGCAATGCCGAAGGTGCTGGGATCGGTGCCGAAGCTCTCGATCACCAAAGGAGCCACGATGCCGAGCAATTGCAGATCGATCCCGTCGCAGACCAGCACCAGCATGCAAACTCCGGCGATCATCCATTGGAATGGCCGCACCGGCTGTGCATCGAGTGCTTCGGTAAAACTCCTCGCCATTGTGGCTCCTACTCCCGCGCCTATTTTCTGCTATTTGTGATCGCAATCATGCCCAGCCACTCGCAAATGTCACGGACATTCGCTTCAGCTTGAAAATTGTTTCCATACGAAAGGGATTTACATGTCAATTTCGCTCCACGATGCCGTCGTGCCAACCATGCTTCAGACGCTGGGTGCGGGCCATGGCTGGATCGACAAGGCCAAGGCACACGGGCTGAGCGAGGAATCCCTTGCGAGCGGCTGCCTGATCGAAGACATGCTGCCCTTTGCCTATCAGATCAAAAGCATGGCGCACCACTCAAAGGGAGCGATCGAAGGCCTGCGCGCCGGCGTGTTCGGGCCTGACATGGCCGATCCGCCTGCGTCCTATGACGGGCTGCACGCCAAGCTCACCGAAGCGGAAGAGTTCCTTCGCGCGCTCGATCCGGAAGAACTGGATAGCCTCGCCGACGGCCCCATGCGGTTCGAATTCCAGGAGTACAAGGTGCCCTTCAGCCCGACCGATTTCCTGCTCAGCTTCAGCCAGCCGAACTTCTTCTTCCACGCCACCACTGCCTACGGCATTCTGCGCGCGGCCGGTGTGCCGGTGGGCAAGCGCGATTATCTGGGCGCGATGCGCACCAAGCAAGCTTAGGAGCAAGCTTCCAGCAACATGTTGCTCGGGGTCTCAGCCGCGCGGCGGACGCAGGTGAAGCCCCCTCGCCGAGAAACTCGGCCAGCTTCGCCTGCCCCGCCCTAGCCATAGCCGACCGGCTGCGCCAAGCTGGCCGGGACGCAGGCCATGCAAGAAATGCCGTACACTCCATCAAGCGCAGGTAGCCGTTCGCTCAGCCGGTGCGCGGCATAGACCCGACAGGATAAGCGATCGGTGCCGCAAAACAGGCACGGCGAATATCCGGCCAATGCTCGCCCCTCGCCCGACTTGAAAACCTCCGGCAACTCCCTGCACCTTCTCAAAGTTAATTTAATCAGTATCTTGCATTGCAATTCTCCCTCACCCCGTAAGCTATTTTTTACCATTCGGACCGTATCACCGCCCGGCCTGCCTCCAAGCAAACGGCAATAAGCCAAAGGCAGGCCTCCTGCGGGGACTAGCAAGCGATCAGGTCATTCCGTTGCTTCGAAGCTAGGTCGACATGGAGCTTAGGGAGGCTGTGATTAGCGAACGTATTACCTTTGCTGCTGACAACGCCTCTCCAACGTGGCTGCGCGCTTTGCTGCGCGGTTCGCACGTAACCTCGGGCGCGATCCTGCTCATCGCGCTGATCGAGGGCGGCAGCTACCTGCCCTACGCAGCCGCGATCAGCCTGTTCTTCATGTTGGCCCAGGCTGGTATCTCAATCCTGCTGGGCAGGATCAGCGAGAAACGTATCGCCAATCTTGAGGATCTGGCGATGAAGGTCGACGAGCAGCGCGCGCAGATCGAGCAACTGTTCGGCATGACGGACATGCTACAAAGCGCGCTTAGCCGCGAAGATGCAGGCGAGGTGCTCGCCGCCACCGCTTCCAAGCTGCTACCCGATCTGCGCGGCGGGCTGTACATCTTCAACAACTCGCAGGATCGGCTCGACCTTGCCACCTTGTGGCCCGACGATGGTATCTCCAATCCGATCAAGACGCTGGTTCCCGCTACGTGCTGGGCCTTGAAGCGCGGCAAGGTACAGATCAACGATCCGCATTCGCAAAGCCTGTGCTGCAAGCACAACGGCGGGCGCAACGCCACCATCGAGGTGCCGATGATCGCCCGCGGCAAGGTTCACGGGCTCCTCATGCTTGCGTCCGATGACGTGGACGGCGCTACACGACTACGCGAGATAGCTCGCATCGCGCAGGCGCTCGCTGACTCCATGAGCCTCGCGTTGGCCAACATTTCGCTGCAGGAGAAGCTGCGCACCCAGTCGCTGCGCGATCCGCTGACGGGCCTTTATAATCGCCGGTACATGGAAGACGCGCTCGAACGTCATCTCCAGATTGCCGAGCGCAACGGCAGCGCCACCTCGGTGATCATGATCGATCTCGACCACTTCAAGAAAATCAATGACGCGCACGGCCACGGCAAGGGCGATGCGGTGCTGCGCGATGTCGCAGCGCAGCTGACCGCCTCTGTCCGCCCGACCGATATCGCCTCGCGATATGGCGGCGAGGAGCTGATGGTGATCATGCCCGGTTGCGATCTCGACCAGGCCCTGAAAAAGGCCGAACTGCTGCGTAGCCGGATCGAGGGCCTGTCCGAGCTGCACGGCACCCCCGTCACCGCCTCGTTCGGCGTCGCCTGCGTGCCCGAGACATCAAGCACGATGCGAGATCTGGTGCCCATGGCAGACGCGGCCCTCTATGCCGCCAAGGAGGCGGGGCGCAACTGCGTGAAGGCGGCTGGTCGGCGCAAACCAAGCCCAGCTCCGGTCAACACCCCGCTCTTGGCTATGACGAAGAAGTAAGAGGCTGCCAGCCAGACCGCCTCTTGCAGCAGGACACTGGCTGCATCCCACAATGCAAAGGGGCCGCGCGGCTTTCACCGCGCGGCCCCTGTTTATTGCCTTCTAAGCTGGCTTAAGCTCAGTCGTCCTTGAGGAAGGCAGGCATGTGGTCTTCACCACCGCCACCGTTGCCGCCGCCTTCGCGATCGCGACGCGGGCCACGGTCGCCGCCGCGGCCACCGCCGCCACTGCGGGGACCACGGCGGTCGCCACGCGGCTTGTCACCACGGTCAGCGCGCGGTTCGCGCGGCGGGCGGCTGTCTTCCAGCTCTTCGCCGGTTTCCTGATCGACGACGCGCATCGACAGGCGGACCTTGCCGCGCTGATCGATCTCGAGCACCTTGACCTTCACTTCCTGACCTTCGGTCACGACGTCGGTCGGCTTCTCGACGCGCTCGTTCTTCATTTCGGACACGTGGACGAGACCGTCCTTGCCGCCCATGAAGTTCACGAAGGCACCGAAGTCGACGATGTTGACGACCTTGCCGTCGTAGATCTTGCCGACTTCCGCTTCCTCGACGATGCCCTGAATCCACTTCTTGGCAGCTTCGATCTGGGCCACGTCGCTCGACGAGATCTTGATCAGACCTTCGTCGTCGATGTCGACCTTGGCGCCGGTCTCGGCGACGATCTCGCGGATCACCTTGCCGCCGGTGCCGATCACTTCGCGGATCTTCGCCTTGTCGATCTGCATCGTCTCGATGCGCGGAGCGTGGGCCGAAAGCTCGGTGCGGGCAGTGCCCAGCGCCTTCTGCATTTCGCCCAGGATGTGCGCACGGCCGGCCTTGGCCTGCTCGAGCGCCTTGCCCATGATCTCCTGCGTGATGCCGGCGACCTTGATGTCCATCTGCATCGTGGTGATGCCAGCCTCGGTGCCGGCCACCTTGAAGTCCATATCACCAAGGTGATCTTCATCACCCAGGATGTCGGACAGCACGGCGAATTCGTCACCTTCGAGGATCAGGCCCATGGCGATGCCCGACACCGGACGCTCGATCGGCACACCGGCATCCATCATCGACAGACAGCCGCCGCAAATCGTGGCCATCGACGACGAGCCGTTGGACTCGGTGATGTCCGACAGGATGCGGATCGTATAGGGGAAATCTTCCCTGCTCGGCAGCACCGGGTGCAGCGCACGCCATGCCAGCTTGCCGTGGCCAATCTCACGGCGGCCCGGAGCGCCGAAACGGCCAACTTCACCAACCGAATAGGGCGGGAAGTTATAGTGCAGCATGAAGTTCGAGTAGGTCAGGCCGTCGAGCCCGTCGATCATCTGCTCGGCATCCTTGGTGCCCAGCGTGGTGGTGCAGATCGCCTGCGTCTCACCGCGCGTGAACAGCGCCGAACCGTGCGTACGCGGCAGGAAGCCGACCATGCTCTCGATCGGGCGGACCTGATCGAGCTTGCGGCCGTCGATGCGCTGGCCGTCCTTGAGGATGGCACCGCGAACGATCTCGGCTTCGAGCTTCTTCACGAGCTTGCCGGCAGTCATCTGCGTCTGGCCATCGGCCTCGGCATAATGGGCCTTGGCCTTCGCGCGCGCCTCATTGAGAGCGTTGGCACGGGCCGACTTGTCGGTCAGCTTGTAAGCAGCGGCGATA
Organism: Erythrobacter sp.; assembly: GCA_027311945.1. Lineage (GTDB taxonomy): Bacteria > Pseudomonadota > Alphaproteobacteria > Sphingomonadales > Sphingomonadaceae > Alteraurantiacibacter. The sequence goes on along the minus strand of DAICXZ010000029.1, from coordinate 91,329 downwards.
TCGTCACCGACGATCCCGCGCAGCTCTTCCTTCATGGCGGCCTTATCGTCCGACTGGTCGATCTGCCACGGCTCCTTGGCGGCCTGCTCGGCCAGTTCGATGATCAGCTTGACCACCTGCTGGTTGGCTTCGTGCGCGAACATCACCGCGCCGAGCATGTCTTCCTCGGTCAGCTCCTTGGCTTCCGATTCCACCATCATCACGGCATCGTGCGTGCCGGCGACGACAAGGTCGAGCGTGCCATCGGCCAGCGCGGTGTCCTGCTTCGGGTTCAGCACATATTCGCCGTCGATCATGCCCACGCGGCAGCCCGAGATCGGCCCCATGAAGGGCACGCCCGAGATGGTCAGCGCAGCCGAGGCGGCGATCATCGAAAGGACGTCGGCCTCGGTCTCACCATCATAGGAAAGAACCTGGCAGATCACGTTGATTTCGTTGTAGAACCCCTCAGGGAACAGCGGGCGGATCGGACGGTCGATCAGGCGGCTGGTGAGGGTTTCCTTCTCGGTGGCGCCGCGTTCGCGCTTGAAGAAGCCGCCGGGGATGCGGCCAGCCGAGGAGAACTTTTCCTGATAGTGAACGGTGAGCGGGAAGAAGTCCTGCCCTTCCTTCACGGATTTGGCGGCGGTCACGGCGCAAAGCACCACGGTTTCGCCATAGGTGGCCAGCACGGCGCCGTCAGCCTGACGGGCGATGCGGCCGGTTTCGAGGGTGAGGGTCTTTCCGCCCCACTCCAGCGATACGGTTTTGGTGTCGAACATGGATTATCCAATCATACCCGCCAGCCAGATTGCTTGGCGGGGTTTCCTGCCGGGATACCGTCCCGGTCCGGTGTGGGGCTATTTCACGCCCCTGGCCCCCTCGCCGGATTGCAAGGGATGGCCGCTTTCTATTGCCGGAGATTTGTGACCGGCAAATGTGCGAAGGGCGGCCTTTTGAGCCGCCCTTCGAGAAACTCTTATTTGCGCAGACCCAGCTTCTGGATCAGCTCGTTGTAGCGCTGCAGGTCTTTCTTCTTGAGATAGGCCAGCAGGCTGCGACGCTTGTTGACCATCTTGAGCAGGCCGCGACGCGAGTGGTTGTCCTTGTGGTGCTCCTTGAAGTGCTCGGTGAGGTTGCGGATACGCTCGGTGAGGATCGCGACCTGCACTTCAGGGCTGCCGGTGTCACCCGAGGTGACAGCATTGTCAGCAATGATTTCCTGCTTCTTTTCGGCGGTAACAGTCATTCATTCTACTCCGCGGTATCAGCTACAGTTGAACCCCCGGACGACCTTGGCCGAACCTTCCGAAAGCTCCATCAGCGCCACCGGCTCATCGGCCAGTTTCGCAAAATGCAGCCCGTCGGAATGGGGCAATCCCGAAATGACCCGGCCCTGGCGGACCGCCTGCGCAGACTCGGGATCGAGGATAAGGGCCGGGATACCGTCCAGCCCCGCCTCAAGCGGCAGGATAATGTCTTCAAGAGGCGCGCCCTTACCGATTGTGTTCAATTTGTCCAGCGAAATCGCCTGAGACTCGGTGAACGGGCCAGCCTTGATGCGGCGCAGATAGGTGACGTGGCCACAGGTGCCAAGGGCATGGGCGATGTCCCGTGCCAGACTGCGGATGTAGGTGCCCTTGGAGACATGGGCGATGAGGGTGGCCTGTTGCAGAACAACCTCCGTTCGCCCTGAGCTTGTCGAAGGGCTGCTTTCTTCTTCGGTTAGAAAGGACGATCCTTCGACAAGCTCAGGATCAGCGGAGGTGATGTCGAGCGAGTGGATCACCACCGAGCGCGTCGCCAGCTCCACCTCTTCACCCGCGCGCGCGAGGTCATAGGCGCGCTTGCCGTCGATCTTGAGCGCGGAATACTTCGGCGGCACCTGTTCGATCGGGCCGGTGAACTGCACCAGCACCGCCTCCAGCGCGGTTAACGTTGGACGCACGGCGTTTTCCTCGATCACCTCGCCCTCGGCATCGAGCGTGTCGGTCATGGTGCCGAACTGGATCGTGAAGGCATAGGCCTTGTCGCTGTCGAGCATGCGCCCGGCCAGCTTGGTCGCCTCGCCCAGCGCGATAGGGAGCACCCCCTCGGCCAGCGGATCGAGCGTCCCGCCGTGGCCGACCTTGAGCCCGCCCTTCAGCTTCATGTTGAACCCGGCCTCGCGCAGGTTGCGCTTCACTGCCGAAACGGCCTGCGTCGAGCCCAGCCCCACGGGCTTGTCGAGGATAATCCAGCCGTGCAGGCTCATCGGGCGATGAGGTCCGCCAGGGCTAGGTACTGGTCGACGGCCCAGGCCACCGGCACGCCGATGGTGTTGCCGAGCAGGTTCAGCCCCGGCGCCAGCCAGGTGAGCGCGATCAGGGCGACGAACAGCAGCATCCCGAACGGCCGCAACCGCTCGTAGACCCGCGCGGCGCTGGGCGGCAGCAGCCCCTCCACGATATGCGAACCATCGAACGGCGGGATCGGCAGCAGGTTGAACACGGCGAGAAACACGTTCACCAGCACCATGAAGAAGCCGAAGGTGGCGACAAGGCTCAGGCTGCCATCGGCATTGACGATAATCGGCGTACCGCCATCGGAATAGCCGAGCGTCATTCCCAGCGACAGCGACAGGCCGAGCAGGACCGCGCCTGCCAGAGCGAGGACGAAGTTCGTCCCCGGCCCGGCAGCGGCGACTGCCATCATACCATAGCGCGGATTGTCGAGCCGCTGCTTGAGCACGGGCACCGGCTTCGCCCAGCCGAAAATCGGCCCGCCCGTCAGCGCCAGCAGCCCCGGCACCACCAGCGTCCCCACCAGATCGACATGGCGCAGCGGGTTGAGGCTCAGCCGCCGTTGCTCCTTAGCTGTGGGATCGCCCAGCAACAGGGCGACATAACCGTGCGCAACCTCGTGAAACACGATGGCAATCACAAGACATGGGATCAGCAGCAGGGCCAGCAGGATGGTTTCGCTCATGGGGAGCTCACATGGGGACTCAGGAAGCGGAAGAAAAGTGCCGCTCGGCCCATTCCCCCGCGAGGATCGAGAGCATCACGGTGTCGCGCACATGGCCGGTCCAGGTAATCCGCTCGGCCCGGAGCACGCCTTCATGCACCGCCCCCAGCTTGCGCACCGCCGCCAGCGAACGCTCATTGCGCGCGTCGATGCGGAATTCCACGCGGCGAAAACCGGCGGCAAAGGCGCGCGCGAGGATCAACGGCTTGACCCGTGAATTGAGGCCGCTGCCCCGCTCGGCCTGCGCCATGAAGGTGCCGCCCAGTTCAAGCGTCTGACGCGCGGGCACAATGTTGAGGAAGCTGGTCGTGCCCGCCAGCCGGCCGTCGCGCATGATGGCAAAGGCGCGGCGGAAAGGATCGCCCAGCAGGTTATCGAAATAGGGATCGAATCCCGCGCCCGAGAGATCGACCGGGTAAATCGGCCAGACCGGATCGTCCGGCGTGCAGATCGCACGCATCTCCTCGCGGTGGTCTTCGGCAAGCCGCTCGAGATCGATTAGTCCCCCGCTCCACTCCTCATCGCGCAAGCGCTGCCCGAGCAGGGCGAGGTCGACGCTCACTACTCGTCGTCTTCGTCGAGGTCGCGGCGGACACGCGGATCGTCGAGCAGCTGATCGATCCGGCTGGCCTCGTCGAAGGTCTCGTCGGCCTGAAAGCGCAGCTTGGGCGCGAACTTCAGGCCCAGCCGCTGGGCCACTTCGCGCTGGAAGAACGCGGTGTTGACCTGCAAGGCTTTGACGACAGTCTTCTCATCCTCACCTAGCAAGGGCTTAACATAGACCTTCGCCTGCCTGAGATCGGGTGACATCCGCACCTCGGTGACAGCGATATTGTGTGCGCTGAGCACATCGTCGTGCGCCTCCCCGCGGGCAAGCAGCTCGCTCAGGATATGGCGCACGCGCTCACCCACCTTTAGCAGGCGGACGGACGGATCATCGGGGTTCGAGTGTTTGGCCATAGCGTAATGTCCCCTCCCGCGAACGGGAGGGGTATCCGATCACAATACGCGCTCGCGCTCTTCAATCTCGAACACTTCGAGATTGTCGCCCGGCTTGATGTCGTTGGTATCGGCCAGCACCACGCCGCATTCGAGACCCGTGCGGACCTCGTCGACATCGTCCTTGAACCGGCGCAGCGACTGGATGACGGTGGCCGAAACGATGACATCGTCGCGGGTAAGACGGGCGAACAGGCCCTTCTTGATGACACCATCGATGACCAGCAGACCGGCAGCCTTGTCCTTCTTGCCCGCCGGGAACACCTGCTTGACCTCGGCACGGCCAACAACGTGTTCGATCTTCTCGGGGCCAAGCTCGCCGGCCAGTTCCTTCGATACCTCTTCGGTGAGGTGATAGATCACGTCGTGATACATCATCCGTGCACCGTCGCGCTTCACCAGCTCGCGGGCCTTGGCGTTCGGGCGGACGTTGAAGCCCACGATCGGCGCCTTGGAGGCCACGGCCAGCGACACGTCGCTCTCGGTGATCGCACCCACACCGGCGTGCAGCACGCGGACCTTGATGAGATCGTTCGAGATGTTGTGCAGCGCGTTGACGATCGCCTCGACCGAGCCCTGCACGTCGGCCTTCACCACCACCGGCCATTCGATCACGTCGCTCTTGTTGAACATTGTGTCGAAGCTGGTCGGCGCGAGGGCCGTGCGCTTCTCGGTTTCCTTTTCCTTGCGATACTGCGCCACTTCGCGCGCCCGCTGTTCGTTCTCGACCACGGTCATCATGTCGCCCGCCGAAGGAACGCCGCCAAGGCCAAGCACTTCGACCGGCATGCCGGGGCCAGCTTCCTTGATCTGAGCACCCTTGTCGTCGATCAGCGCTCGCACACGTCCGCTTTGGGTGCCGACCACGAAGGTATCGCCACGCTTGAGCGTACCGCGATTGACCAGCACGGTCGCCACGGGGCCACGGCCCTTGTCGAGCTGGGCTTCGACCACAGTCGCCTCGGCCATACGGTCGGGGCGGGCCTTGAGTTCGAGCAGTTCGGCCTGCAGCAGGATCTTGTCGATCAGTTCGTCGAGACCGGCGCCGGTCTTGGCCGAGACTTCCACGTCCTGCACGTCGCCAGACATGGCCTCCACGATCACTTCGTGCTCGAGCAGGCGCTCTCGGATCTTCTTCGCGTTGTACTCGGGCTTGTCCGCCTTGGTGATCGCCACGATCATCGGGACGCCAGCCGCCTTGGTGTGGCTGATCGCCTCAATCGTCTGCGGCATGATAGCATCGTCACCCGACACCACCAGCACCACGATATCGGTGACGTTGGCACCGCGCGCACGCATCTCGGTGAAGGCAGCATGGCCCGGCGTGTCGAGGAAGGTGATCTTGTCCTTCCCCTTCGTCGTGATCTGATAGGCGCCGATATGCTGGGTGATGCCGCCAGCCTCGCCCTTCACCACATCGGTGCCGCGCAGGGCGTCGAGCAGGCTGGTCTTACCGTGATCGACGTGACCCATGATCGTGACCACGGGCGGCCGCGGCTGCAGCGTCTCTTCCGGATCGGTGTCGATCGAGGTGTCGATATCGACATCGCTTTCCGAAACGCGCTGGATGCGGTGGCCGAATTCCTCGACCAGCAGCTCGGCGGTATCGGCGTCGATGGTCTGATTGACCGTCACCATCATGCCCATGTTGAACAGCGACTTCACGAGGTCGGCGCCCTTCTCGGCCATGCGGTTGGCGAGTTCCTGCACCGTGATCGCCTCGGGCACGATCACATCGCGCACCTGCTTCTCACGCGGGGCGGACGAGCCGCCACCATGCATGCGCCGTTCCTTCTCACGCGCACGCTTGAGCGCGGCGAGGCTGCGCGCGCGGCGCCCCTCGTCCTCATTCAACGCCTTGTTGACGGTGAGCTTGCCGGAACGACGCTTGTCGGCAGCGCTGCCGCCACCGGCATTGTTGCCGCCACGGTCAGCAGGCGCAGCCGGGGCAGCGCCCCGCTTGGGCTTGTCGGCGCTCTTGCGTTCGACCTTCTCGGGCTTCTTGATCTCAGGCCGCTTGACCGGGGTGAACCGGCGCGGGCTCGGCGCGACAGGCGCCTCGCTGGAGGCAGCAGCGGGCTCGGACTCGGGCTCGGACTCAGGCTCGGAAGCAGGTTCAGCGGCAGACGGATTGGCAGCCGCTTCCTTGGCGGCGGCTTCGTCAGCGGCGCGCTGCTTGGCGGCCTCTTCCTCGGCCTTGCGCTTGTCTTCGGCGCGGCGCTTTTCGTCCTCGGCGGCCTGACGGGCCTCTTCTTCCTCACGCTTGCGTGCTTCCTCTGCCTGGCGCAGCCGGTCTTCCTCGGCCTCACGCTGAAGGCGGGCAACGCGCTCCTGCGGAGTCTCGCCAGCGGGCGCAGCCGGACGGCGCGCGGCAGGCTTGGGCGCAGGCGCAGCCGTGGGAGCAGGCGGCGGCGGTGGGGGCGGCGGAGGCGGAGGCGGCGGGGCGACCTCGCCGGGCTTCACGAGCTTACGGCGCTGCTTTACCTCGACCACCACCTTGTTGGTGCGCCCGTGGCTAAAGGTCTGCTTGACCTCGCCCGCTTCGACCGAGCGCTTCAGCCCCAGGGGCTTGCGTTCGCGCTTCGGTGTGTCTTCGTTATCGCTCATAAGCCTCGACTATTCCTTCAAATCACATATTCGCGGCGGCTTCGGGGTCAGCGCCGATCGCTTCCCCCTGCCCGCCGTTCTTGGCCGCCGTGGCGGCGCCCAGATAGGTTTGCAAACGCCCCAGCGGAACCGCGACTCGCCCGGCCGATTTGCGATCGGCCAGTGCCAGATGGACGACATTCTCGCGGCCCAATGCCACAGACAGGGCTAGCCGGTCCAGTGGCAGCCTGTCTCCAACAATTCCCGAGCCTTCCGCATCGAGCCCGACGCGATAGGCCTGATCGAGCTTTCGGCAACCATCGTCGCTCGCATCGCGCGCATGATATAGCGCGGCAATCGCACCACTGCGCGCTTCGTTCGTGATGCGATCGGAGCCCAGAACCACGCGCCCGGCGCGCATTTCCAGACCCAGCCGGTCGGTCAGCGCCTTTATCAGCGCTTGCTCAATCATGTCGGGAAGCTCGGCGGGAATTTCAAGCGGCGCGCCCTTGAACGCGCGCGCCAGCGCTCCCTTCAGCTTGCCGCTGGACATCGCCTCTTCGAGCGCAGCCCGCGAGGTGCCGAGCCAGGCGCCCCGCCCCGGCGCCTTCGCATGAGCGTCAGGCAGCACCAATCCTTCCGGCGAGATGGCGAGGCGCACGAGATCGTCGCGCCCGCCAGTCTGGCCGGTCAGGATGCAGCGGCGTTCGCTCCCGGAAGTACCGGAAGTGCGCGCGTCAGAGCTGTCGGACCCTAGCGGTTCATTGTGAGGATTCCGCATCAGCGGCCTCCTCAGCTTGGGCGGGCTCAGCCTTGGCCGGTTCTTCGTCTTCGAACCAATGCGCGCGGGCCGCCATGATGATTTCGTTGCCCTGCTCTTCGGTCAGACCGAAGGTGCCGAGCACACCACCCTTGTCCTGCTCGCGCTGCGGGCGACGCAGCGGCGGGCCATCGGCGTTCTGGCGGCGACGCGGCGCTTCACGCTTCTTCGCGATCAGCTCGTCGGTGGCGAGATCGGCCAGGTCGTCCAGCGTGGTGATTCCGGCCTTGCCGAGCACCACCAGCATTTCCTCGGAGAGGTGCGGGATTTCGGCCAGGGCGTCTTCCACGCCCAGCTCCTTGCGCTGCGAACGATAACCCTCAACCTGCCGCTCGATCGCTTCGAGCGCGCGGCTCTGCAGCTCTTCGGCCAGCTCCTCGTCGAAGCCTTCGATCATCGCCAGCTCGGACAGCTCGACATAGGCCACTTCTTCCAGCTCGGTGAAGCCTTCGGCCACCAGCAGCTGCGACAGCGTCTCGTCGACGTCCAGCTCTTCCTCGAACATCTTCGAACGCTCGGCAAATTCCTTGCTGCGCTTCTCCGAGGCTTCTTCCTCGGTCATGATGTCGATCTGGCTTTCGGTCAGCTGCGAGGCCAGCCGCACGTTCTGGCCACGGCGGCCAATCGCGAGGCTGAGCTGATCGTCAGGAACGACCACCTCGATCCGGCCTTCTTCCTCGTCGAGCACCACGCGCGCCACGGTGGCGGGCTGCAATGCGTTGACGACGAAGGTGGCGGTATCTTCCGACCACGGAATGATGTCGATCTTCTCGCCCTGCAGCTCCTGCACGACGGCCTGCACACGGCTGCCCTTCATGCCGACGCAGGCGCCGACCGGATCGATGGAGCTATCGTGCGAGATCACGCCGATCTTGGCGCGGCTGCCCGGATCGCGGGCGGCGGCCTTGATCTGGATGATGCCGTCGTAAATCTCGGGCACTTCCTGCGCGAACAGCTTCTTCATGAACTCGGGGTGCGCGCGGCTGAGGAAGATCTGCGGACCGCGGTTGTTGCGTTCCACCTTCAGGATCAGCGCCCGCACACGCTCGCCCACACGGGCGGCCTCGCGCGGGATCTGCTGGTCGCGGCGAATCACGCCCTCGGCGCGGCCGAGGTTCACGATCACGTGGCCGAACTCGACCGACTTGATCACCCCGGTGATGATCTCGCCGGCGCGGTCCTTGAATTCCTCGAACTGGCGCTCGCGCTCGGCGTCACGGACCTTCTGGAAGATCACCTGCTTGGCGCTCTGCGCGTCGATGCGGCCAAGGTCCACCGGGGGCAGCGGATCGACGATGAAGTCGCCCACCTTGCTGCCCGGCTCGAGCTTCTCAGCCTGCGTGACGTCGACCTGCTTGAAGTAGTCCTCGACCTCTTCCACGACCTCGACCACGCGCCACAAGCGCAGGTCGCCGGTCATCGGATCGAGCTTGGCGCGAATGTCGTTTTCCGCACCATAACGGTTGCGGGCAGACTTCTGGATCGCCTCTTCCATGGCCTCGATGACGATCGACTTGTCGATCATCTTCTCGGACGCGACCGCATTGGCGATTGCGAGCAGCTCGGCCTTGTTGGCGGAAATCGGACTGGCCATCAGTTACTAGCCTCTTCTTCCTCGTTGATTTCTTCGAATTCGTCCGCGCCTTCCGCATCCAGCGGGAGGGTGGCTGCGATAAGCTTGTCGGTCAGCTCGAGCTGGGCCGAATGAATGTTTGCCAGCGGAACTGCAATCTCTCCGGCCTTGTTATCCCGGATCGTGACAGTCTCGCCCTCGATTCCGAGCAGCTCGCCCTTGAGCTTGCGATGATCGCCAATCTTTTCGACCAGCGAAATCCGCGCCTCGTGCCCGACCCAGTTGGCATAGTCCTTCGCGCGAGTGAGCGGACGGTCGATGCCGGGGCTGGAAACTTCCAGCATGTAGGCACCTTCGATCAGTTCGCCCTCTTCTTCCTCAATCGCGTCGAAGCGGTTGGAAATGGCGCGCGACAGTGTGGCGCACTGCTCCACGATCATCTGCCCGGTGGCAGGATCTTCGGCCATGATCTGCAAGGTGCGCTCTTCACCCGAGCCAGCCATCCGCACACGCACCAGCTCGAAGCCGAGAGCTTCGGCTTCGGGTTCGATAATCGAGATCAGGCGCGTAAGGTCGGCCAAACAGAACTTCCATCAAAAACGCATCGCAACATGGGCCTTCGGGCCGGCCCCCAAAGGCGCCAGCATCCAAACCATGTCACGACAATGTCGGGATGCGAGGGGAAATAGGCGAGACCCGCCAAAAATGCAATGGCAAGTTTTCGCAGCCCCGCCGAGCGGTGCTTCAGTAGTGCTGGCGGGTGAGCGGATCCTGCGAGGGCGGGATGGCCGGGTTCGGGCCAGAGGTCCAGTATTCGGCGGTCTGCCCGCCCTCCCCCGGATTGAATGGGTCGCCATCATCGAGATAGCTTGGCGGCGCCACAGTCGGCGCGACGGTCGGCGCTGGCACCGGGGAGCTTAGCACCTGCTGCCCCTCGGCGCCCGCATCGCCCAGCGAATCGCCAAAGGTGATGACCAACCAGCCGATCACACAGATCGCCCCGAAATAGGCCATGCCTTTGAGCAAAAGACCGCCCTTGTCGACCTGGCGCGGAGCAGGCCGCGCGATCCCGCGGCCAAACGACGAGGACCCCGGCAGTTCCCGATTCGCACTGGTGCGGTGAACGGACATCCGTTGTCTCATAGGCTACTGCTGCTCTCTTGCCTGCGAACCGAAGGGCCGGATCGACCTCAAACAGACCAATTCCTCGGCCTTCATTGCTTACCGACGGGTTTCTAACGGTATAGAGTTTGCGCGAAGTTAAGCCGGGCTTCGGACAGGCTTAACCATGATGGAGCGCGTCGACAGCGAGAGCTCACTCCTGCTTGTCGATCCCGTGTTTACGAATGCAGTGGCGCAGCTGATCGTAACTGAGGCCCAGCGCCTGCGCGGTCTGGCGCTGATTCCAGCGGTTGCGCCCCAGCGCGTGGACGAGAATCGCCCGCTCATGCTCGTCGACCGCAGCGCGCAGATCGGCGATATCGTCGAACCGGTCGGGCGATGGTGCAACAAGGCTTGCCGGTTGAGCAGCTGCGGGATTCGCCGATGGCATCGGAGCAGGCTTCCACGGCGACTGGAACGGGTCGAACACCACGTCCCCGATCGGACTGGTCCAGTCGTCCCAGCGATAGACCGCGCGCTCCACCACATTGCGCAGCTCGCGCACGTTGCCCGGCCAGGGATAATCCTCCAGCGCCTCGCCCACGTGGGCAGCATAGCCGGGCCATTCCTCCCACCCCAGCTCGGCGGCCATACGGCGTCCGAAATAGTCGGCCAGCACTGGCACATCGCCTTCGCGCTCGCGCAGGGGAGGCAAGGTGATGACCTCGAAACTCAGCCGGTCGAGCAGGTCGGGGCGGAAGGTGCCCGCATCAGCACGCGCAGGCAGATCCTCGTTGGAGGCAGCCACGATCCGCACATCCACCCGCATCGGACGGCTGGAGCCGATTCGCGTCACCTCGCCATATTCGACCGCGCGCAACAACCGCTCCTGCGCTCCCATCGACAAGGTGCCCAGCTCGTCAAGAAACAGAGTACCGCGATCGGCCTCTTCAAACCGCCCTTCGCGTGCCTTGGTCGCACCGGTGAAGGCGCCCGCCTCGTGCCCGAACAGCTCGGCCTCGATCAGCGTTTCGGGCAAGGCAGCGCAGTTCATGGTGACGAGTGGTTCTTCCCAGCGGTCGGACAGGCGATGGAGACGCTCGGCGATCAGTTCCTTGCCGGTTCCGCGCTCGCCAATCACCAGCACCGGGCGGCGCATCGGCGCGGCGCGGCTGGCGCGCTCGACCGCGTCGAGAAAGGCACTTGATTGCCCGATGAATTGCGTTGCCCGCTCCATGACCGATTTCTAGCGAATTTTCCCAAGCCTTGGCAATAATTACCAATCCCGCCAACGCCACATTTCTCGCAAGTCTATGAAATTTCAGTAAATTGCAAACTGGCACGGCGTTTGCAATTCATGAGCCGTACAGCAATCAGGAGTTTTCGCCATGTTCACTTCCCGCTTCTTCGCCAGCGAACTCGGTCAGGCCGCGCTCGTAAGCGTCGCGGCCATGGTGGCCTTCGTTACCTTCACCGCGCTCGCCCCCGCCAGCGCTGCTGCCATCTCCATGTCAGCCCCCATCACCTCGGCGGCACTCGCGTGAGCGGCAAGCCGCCCTTCACCCTCGCCGCGCTTGGCAGCGCGGACATGAAGGCCGATAAGGGCACTCGGCTCGATCGCGAGATCGAACGTTTGCGCACCACTCCCACGCCGGTCGCCCGCGCGATCCATACCGGAGACAGCTTGATGGGAATATTCTCTCGTACCCGCGACATCATTGCCGCGAACTTTTCCGAACTGCTCGACCAGGCGGATGATCCGGCGAAGATGATCCGCATGATCATCCTCGAGATGGAGGAAACGCTGGTCGAAGTGCGCGCCTCTGCCGCGCGCACCATTGCCGACCAGAAGGAAATGCACCGCCACACCGTAAAGCTCGACCGGTTGCAGGCCGACTGGGGCGAAAAGGCCGAACTGGCGCTCAGCAAGGACCGTGAGGATCTCGCCCGCGCCGCGCTGATGGAACGGCGCAAGGCAGCGGACATGGCCGACCAGCTCAAGGCCGAGATCACCGTGCTCGACGATGCCCTTCGCGCCTATGAGGCCGACATCGCCAAGTTGCAGAGCCGTCTGCGCGAAGCCCGCAGCCGCCAGAGCCAGATCGCGGCCCGCCTCGAAAGCGCGGAAAACCGCTTCAAGCTGCGCACCCTGATGACGAACGAGCGCGTCGACGAGGCGCTCGCCCGGTTCGACCAGCTCGAACGGCGGGTCGATTATGCCGAAGGCCGTGCCGACTCGCTCGAGATCGGCGGCCGCGGCAAGAAAACTCTCGCCGACGAATTTGCCGAACTGGAAGGCGGCGACAAGGTAGACGAGGAACTGGAAGAACTGAAGCGCGCACTCGGCAAGAGAGCGGACAAGGAAGCATAAGCCATGGATGATATGATACCCTTCTTCGCAGTAGCATCGATCTTCATCGGCCTGCCCTGGATCGTGCTCCACTACGTGACCAAGTGGAAGACCGCCGCCACCATCACCACCGACGATGAGGTGCTGCTGGAAGAGCTCTATCAGCTCGCCAAGCGCCTCGACGAGCGGATGGACACGGTCGAACGGCTGGTCGCTTCCGACAACCCCGAATTCAAGCCCGCGCGCATCCACGCCGACCGCGAACTCGACAATGTCCCGTTGGACGAACTCGAAAAGATGCTCGCCGAGAAGAGAGGAACCCGCGCATGAACTCGCCCCGCACCAAGCTCTACCGCGACAAAGCGAACTCCAAGATCTTCGGGGTCTGCGCAGGAATTGCCGACTATACCGGCGTCGACGCCTTCTGGGTGCGCATCGCTGCGGTATTTCTCACCTTCGCCACCGGCGGGTGGACGATCCCGGCCTATGTCATTTCCTCGTTCATCCTGAACAAGAAGCCGCCCTATCTCTACGTCGAGCCGGAAGAGACCCGCTACTGGCAGTCGGTCCGTCAGAGCCCGAAGCGCACCGCGCGCGAAATCCGCGCCCGGATGAAGGACGTCGACCGCCGCCTGGCCGAGGTTGAGAGCTATTACGTATCGAGCAACCCGCGCCTGTCCGCCGAAATCGAGCGCCTGCGCTGAAGCGAGCAAAGCTCAAGCCAACTTGAGGAACTGTGACAATGGGTGAGCTAAAGGAACTGATCGGCGTGTTTATCCCGATTATCGCGCTATGCATCCCGATCGTGGTGATCTGGACCAAGCACAAGCTCAGGATCGCGCAATTGCAGGTCGATACCACCGCGCAGAACACCGCCGAACGCGCCGCGCAATATGCCTCCAAAGTGCAGCAGCTGGAGGACCGGGTGCGCGTGCTCGAACGCATTGTGACCGACGGTGGCTACGACGTCGCCACGCAGATCGAGGCCCTGCGCGACACCCGCAAGGTCGAGGACAAGGATTATGGCACACCGCTCGACATGCCGATGAAGGAGCGCGCGCAATGAGCATGTGGACAATGATCTTCCTGCTGGCGATCGGCGGCATGATCTTCGCCGCCTGGCGTCACCATCACGACGCCAGACACGGTATCGTGCGTGACAGCATGGGCGAACCGATCATCGACCGCAGCCGCAACTCGGCCCGCGAAGAGGAAATGTCCCGCGAACTGGCTGACCTGCGCGATCGGGTGAAGGTGCTCGAACGGATCGCCACCGAGGACCGCGAAAGCCTCAGCCTCGCCCGCGAGATCGAGCAGCTGCGTGACGAAAGGAGCAAGTCGCAATGAGCGAGACGATGCTGATCGCGCTAAGTGCGGTGTTGTCGCTGTCGATCCTTGCCGGGGCAGCGCTGATGATGTGGCAGGGCTGGCTGGCGCTGAAGCTGCGCGAGCTGGAGACGGGACGCATCGCGCCCGAGCACTTCGGCGGATCGCGTGAAGGCGCAGCGCGGATCGAGATTGCCGACCTCAAGGAGCGTATCCGCAAGCTCGAAGCCATCGCCAACGGGGTGGATTTGTGACTAATCACCCTCCCCGCTCATGCTGAGCTTGTCGAAGCATTGCCTTTTCTTCTAGCGACGCGCGGAGACCGAAAGACAATCCTTCGACAAGCTCAGGATGAGCGGTAACAGGTGCCCATGCGATCCCTTCAAGAAATCCACGAGGAATATGACTTCCTCGACGCCGACGAACGTTATCGCCTGCTTATCGAGCTGGGCCGCGAACTGGAGGAAATGCCCGCCGCGCTGAAGACCGACGCTACGCTGGTGCGCGGGTGCTCGGCGCAGGTCTGGGTCTATCCCACCGGCGATACCGAGAAGCTGCATTTCCTCGCCGACAGCAACGCCGCGATCACCAAAGGGATCGTTGCGCTGGTGGTTTCGGCGGTTCAGGACAAGTCCGCCGCCGAGGTCGCCGCGATGGACGTGGCTGCGGCGCTCGAACCGTTCGACCTCAAGAACCAGCTTTCCTCCAACCGCACGCAGGGCGTCCCCAACATGATCGCACTGGTGCGTGAGCATGCCGCGCGGATCGCTGCTGCCTGACATGAACAGCCGGCTCTGGACCCTCGCCGGAGCGTTCTTCTTCTGCCTTGGCTGGATCGGCATCGTGCTGCCGCTGATGCCCGGCTTCGTGTTCCTGTTGGTGGCGCTGTTCTGCTTCCTGCGCGGACATCCCGAATGGGCCGAGCGGATGCAGAACCACAAGGTCTATGGCCCACCCTTGCGCGATTGGCGCGAGCGGCGCGCGATCTCGCGCAAGGCCAAGAAATCGGCGGTGGTTGCGATGACCCTTGCCGGAACGATCACGGCGGCCACGGTCGGCTTTCCGATTGCGCTGATCCCGCTCACCTGCCTTGCAGCCGTTGCCGCCTGGATGTGGACCCGCACCGAGGCGTGAGCGGCTAGAGGTTGCGCCCCACCGGCTGCGCGCTGTCGCGCACCACGGCGATCCCCGCCTCGCGCTGGCGGCGCAGTTCGGCCTTGAGCCTGGCCGGGTCTTGCGCCCAGACAAAGCCGAAGCTCACCCCGCCTTCCTTGCCTACGGTCGCATGGTGCAGCCGGTGTGCCTGCACCAGCCGCTTGGCATAGCCCTTCTTCGGCACCCACTTGAAATAGCGTTGATGCACCAGCCCGTCGTGAACGAGCGTGTAGATGATGCCATAAACAAGGATGCCGACCCCGATCCACGTCGCGGGCCACCATGCGCTCGCGCCCATCACCAGCGGCGAGCCGAGCGCGAACATCGAAATGCTCATCACCGCGCCGACCACGGCATAAAGATCGTTCTTCTCCAGAACCTTGTCATGCGGTTCGTGATGGTCGCGATGCCAGCCCCACCCCCACCCATGCATGATGTACTTGTGGCTCGCCCAGGCGACCCATTCCATCCATGCCACGGTGGCCAGCACGATCAGCGCGGGGACGAGAATATCGGTCATACCTCGGCTATAGACCTATGTGCCGCGCCTTACCAGACAAGCGCCTGTCACTCGCCGCGATAGGTGTCCTGCTTGCGCGGCAGGCCGAAGCACTGTTCGGCCACGTCGCGGTCAATCCGCGAGGGGCGCAGGCTATCCTTGTCAAGACAGCACCACATGCTCTTGATTTCCGCCAGGACTTCCTCGCCGCGCGCGATCACGGTGTTGTAAAAAGCGCGCGCACCGGCGACCTTTTCCAGCACCGTGGTGGCATTGATATCGTCGGCCAGGAAAGCGGGCTTGCGATAGGTGATCTCGTGCTTGAGCGCGACCCATGCGATCCGCGCCGCCTCTTCCGCCGGGGCCAGCTTGTGCCAGTGCGCCAGCACCACATCCTGCACCCAGCCCAGATAGCGGGCATTGTTGACGTGCCCCATGAAGTCGATGTCGTCGGCTTCGATGGTGATCGGCATGGTGTGGGAGTTTGCGGCCATAAGTTTCAAATAGCTACCGGAGGCACTTTTGCCAAGGTGTCTATTATGCCCGATCTCCGCCATGTTGGCGAGCGCTGACTTGGCGGGGGGCCAAAGGATCGCTATCTGCCCCGCATTATGACCGCCAGAACGCTCTACGAAAAAATCTGGGATGCCCACGTCGTCGCTCAGCGCGAGGATGGCACCTGCCTGATCTTCATCGACCGCCACCTCGTCCACGAGGTGACCAGCCCTCAGGCCTTCGAGGCGCTCCGCAAGGCCGGACGCAAGGTGCGCCGCCCCGAGCTGACGCTGGCCGTGCCCGACCATAACGTGCCCACCACGCCGCGCGTCGACGCGGCGGGCAAGCGCATTCCGATCGCAGACGCGCAAAGCGCGCAGCAGCTTGCCGCGCTGGAAAAGAACGCACCCGAATTCGGCATCCATTACTTCGGCGCCACGGCGCGCGAACAGGGCATCGTCCATGTGGTCGGCCCCGAGCAGGGTTTCTCGTTGCCCGGCACCACCATCGTTTGCGGCGATTCGCACACCGCCTGCCACGGCGGCGTGGGTGCGCTGGCGTTCGGGATCGGCACCAGCGAGGTCGAGCATGTCCTCGCCACGCAGACGCTCCAGCTGCGCGAATCGAAGACCATGGAAGTGCGCGTCGAGGGCGATCTCGGCCCCGGCGTCACCGCCAAGGATCTGATCATGCACATCATCGGCGAGATCGGCACGGCAGGCGGCACCGGCCACGTGATCGAGTATCGCGGCAAGGTGTTCGAACAGATGAGCATCGAGGCGCGCCTCACCGTCTGCAACATGAGCATCGAGGGCGGCGCACGCGCGGGCCTGATCGCGCCCGACGAGACAACCTTTGCCTACCTGAAGGACCGTCCGCTCGCGCCCAAGGGTGCCGAGTGGGACAAGGCCGTTGCCTACTGGAAGACGCTACACACCGACGAAGGCGCAACGTTCGACAAGTCGGTGGTGATCGACGCATCGGTGATCGAGCCGACCGTAACCTGGGGCACCAGCCCTGAGGACACCGTGGGCATTTCGGGCGAAGTTCCCGATCCGATGAGCTTTGCCGATCCGAGTAAGCAGCGCGCCGCGCAGGCGAGCCTTGAATATATGGGCCTCACGCCCGGCCAGAAGCTGGCCGAGGTCGAGGTGCAGAACATCTTTATCGGTTCGTGCACAAACAGCCGCATCGAGGACATGCGCGCCGCCGCCGAAGTGCTGCGCGGGCGCAAGGTTCATCCCAATATCAAGTGGGGCATCGTGGTGCCCGGCTCGGGCCTCGTGAAGCTGCAGGCCGAGGCCGAGGGGCTGGACAAGGTCTTCACCGAAGCGGGCCTCGAATGGCGCGAACCGGGCTGTTCGGCTTGCCTTGGCATGAACCCCGACAAGGTTCCGCCCGGCGAACGCTCGGCCTCGACCAGCAACCGCAACTTCGTGGGGCGGCAAGGTCCCGGCGCGCGCACGCACCTCGTTTCGCCCGCCATGGCAGCAGCAGCGGCCGTAGCCGGACGCCTCGCCGACGTGCGCGAACTGACGCGTGAGCCTGCGTAAAAGCGGCTTCGGCGCCGTCGTTGACGGCGAGACCCGGCTTGTCATCCTCGGCTCGCTGCCGGGCGAACGCTCGCTGGCCGAGCGGCGGTATTACGCGCACCCCGGAAATCGCTTCTGGCATCTTGTCGGCGCGGTGGTCGGGTGCGACCTGGTAACCCTCGACTATGCCGAGCGGCTCGCAACCTTGCAGTCCTACCATATCGGCCTGTGGGATGTGGTCGCCTCGGCCGAGCGCAGCGGCAGCCTCGACACCGCCATCCGCGCGCACGAGCCGAATGCACTCGCCGAGTTCGCCGCCAGCCTGCCCCATTTGCGCGCCCTCGCCTTCAATGGCGCGAAGGCCGCCAAAATCGGGCACAAGCAGCTGGCCGGAGAGGCCGCACCCGCGCTTATCGACCTGCCCTCCTCGAGCGCCGCCTATGCCGCCATGCCGCTGACAGAAAAGGCCCGGCGCTGGATGGCATTGCGCAAATTTGTCGGCTGACCCTTGCAACCGGACCGTCTCGCGCGCATTTGACCTTACTATGACCAAGTCCAAGATCCCCGGCGGAAAAGCCGCCATCGCTGGCGCTGCCATCGGCTCTGCTGCGATTGCCGCGGCGCTGATGTTCTCATCGCGCAAGAAAAAGGCCGTCAACGAGGCGGAACAGCTGCCGCCGATCCCTTCGGGCGAGGCACCGGAGACCGACTGATGGAAAAAGTGACCGAGGTCGAAGGCCGCGCCTACCCCTTCGGCATGAAGAACGTCGATACCGACATCATCATTCCGGCCCATTTCCTGAAAACGATCACCCGTGACGGGCTTGGCGAAGGCGCTTTCGAAGCCCTGCGCAAAGATGGAAATTCGGTGTTCGACGATCCCGAATTCGCCGGTGCGCCGATCATCGTGGCGGGCGACAACTTCGGTTGCGGCTCAAGTCGCGAACACGCCGCCTGGGCCTTGCTTGACATGGGTGTGAAGGCCGTCATCGCGCCGAGCTTCTCCGATATCTTCAGCGGCAACGCGTTCAAGAACGGCATTCTCACCGTGGCCCTGCCGCAAGAGGCGATCGACCGGCTGATGGAGGTCGCGCAGACCGATCCGATCACCATCAACCTCGAAAACCAGAGCGTGAGCACCCCTTTTCAGGACCGCTGGGCCTTCGAGATTGACCCGTTTCGCAAGCGCTGCCTGCTCGAAGGGCTCGACGAAGTCGGATTGACGCTGCAAAGCGATGCCGTAATCAGCGCCTACGAGGACCGTTTGCGCAGCCAGCAGCCTTGGGTGGCTAGCGGCACGAAGGCCGCCGCCTAGCTTTTTGATCAGGGGATCGCACGCATGACCACGTTTAACGACCGCGAACGCGCCGAAGAAGCCAAGTTCGCCATGGACGAAAACACCACCTTCCGCATCGCCGCGCGCCGCAACCGGCTGCTCGGCGAATGGGCTGCCAAGCTGATGAATCTCACCCCGGAAGAGACCGAAGCCTACAAGAAGGCGGTCGTTCAAGCCGACTTTGAGGAAGCGGGTGACGAGGACGTGATCCGCAAGGTGCTCGGCGATCTCACCCAGGCAGACTGCGACGTCGACGAAGCCACGGTGCGCACGCAGCTTGCCGAATGTGCGGTAGAAGCGCGCCGCCAGCTGATGAGCGAAAGCTGAGGGCAAAGCCGATGGCAATGCCCGCAGCCGAAATCGAGGCGTTGATCCGCGCCGCCCTGCCCGATGCCGAGGTCGAGATGATCGACCTGGCGGGCGACAATGACCACTGGCATGCGCGCGTCACCAGCGCGGCCTTCGTGGGCAAGAGCCGCGTGGCACAGCACAAGATGGTCTATGCCGCGATCGGCGAGCGGGTGGGAGGAGAACTCCACGCCTTGCAAGTCACCACAGCCGTGCCCAAGTGATTGTCATGATCGAATTTACCAGTGAGTGCCCCCATGTCTGATATCAACGCCCGCCTTACCAAGATCGTCGGCGATTCCGATGTCGTCCTGTTCATGAAGGGAACGCCCCTTTTCCCCCAGTGCGGCTTTTCCAGCCGTGCGGTGGCGATCCTCGACCATTGCAATGTCGCCTTCGACAGCGTCGACGTGCTGCAGGACATGGAAGTACGCCAGGGCATCAAGGCCTTCTCCGACTGGCCGACCATTCCCCAGCTTTATGTGAAGGGCGAATTCGTCGGTGGTTCGGATATCATGATGGAAATGTACGAAGCGGGCGAATTGCAGGCCCTGCTCGACGAAAAGCAGGTCGCCAAGGCTTCCTGACATTTGCACCTTCCTTTAGGGGGCGAATAATCTGTTTTGTTCCGCTGCCGGGCCTTGCGCTCGGCGGCGGATTTTTGTTTGCGCCACGATAGCGCTCAACGGCTTGTGCTCGTGCTTTTGGGAAAGTTCGGGTGAGGCGGGGCCGGGAGACCTTTGGGGACCATGGGGAAAGCGACCCCGCCTCTAACGAAGACCTCGAAAGGTACGCCAAACAAGTAGCATGGCGCGTGCCAATTTGCGCGAAACCGCGAAACCGGGGCAAGGTAATGGTTTTCGAAACGTTAACGAAGGTGGGGCTTGTCAAAAATCCCGACAGTTCCTTCGCTTGTCCGCAGCCAGCATCCAGAAAGTGAAGGAAATGGCGCGCCCAGCAGGAGTCGAACCTGCGGCCTCAGGATTAGAAGTCCCGTGCTCTATCCAGCTGAGCTATGGGCGCGTCGGCTTCGGCACTTAGCGATGTTTGCGGAGTACGCAAATCGGCAGCTCTGCATAATCCGCCATTAGCCCTCTACCCCTCCCTCGCGACCCGCGCTAGCTTCGCGCCATGGATCACCAAGCGCCCCGCCCCGTCGCCGCCAATCGCCAAACCGCCGGGGGCTTCCGCTACTATCCCTATGTGATGGCGGCCTTCGTCGCGATCCTGCTGCTTTCCAACATAATCGGCGCGTCCAAGCCGAGCTATCTGACGCTTCCGGGCGGCAGCCAATGGGCTTTCGGTGCGGGTGTGCTGTTCTTCCCGATCAGCTACATCATCGGCGACGTGCTGACCGAGGTCTATGGCTATGCCAACGCGCGCCGCGTGATCTGGACGGGGTTTGCCGCGCTCGCCTTCATGGCGGTGATGGCGGCAGTGGTGGTGGCGCTGCCGCCCGCGCAAGGATGGCCGGGGCAAGAGGCCTACGAATTCGTGTTCGGCAACAGCTGGCGTATCGTGCTCGCTTCGATGGTGGCGTTCTGGGCGGGCGAATTCGCCAACGCCTTCGTGCTCGCCAAGATGAAGCTGCTGACGAAGGGACGGATGCTATGGACCCGCACAATTGGTTCAACCGTGGTCGGCCAGGGGCTCGACAGCCTGATCTTTTATCCGCTCGCGTTTTATGGGCTGGCGGGCTGGCCGATCGAGCAGCTGTGGCAGGTGGTCCTCTCCCAATGGGCGATCAAGACCGCCTGGGAGGCTTTGCTCACGCCGTTCACCTATTGGGCAGTCAATTTCCTGAAGCGCCGCGAGGGGGTCGATGTGTTCGACGAACAGACCGATTTCTCCCCCTTCGGACATTCCTGAGGCTCGCTCAGTTGGCGAGCAGCCAGATCAGCAGATAAATCAGGATAAAGCTCCCGACGCCGGCCACCGCGCCGACCGCGAAGACCAGGCGCACCAGCAGCGGGTCGACGTTGACGTAGTTGGCGATGCCCGAGCAGACGCCGCCGATCAGCTTGTCGCCTTGGTCGAGGTGGAACTTGCGCGGGCTCTGCGGGTCGCTCGACGTGTTCAGCGCGCTCATGCCAGCACCATCGTGGCAGCGGTCGTTGCGGCGTTCGGGGCGGGCGGAGCGAAGCTGGCGACCAGCAGGCCGGTGGTGATCGCAAGCGCGCCCAGAGCCGCGAAGAGACGGTTGGTAAGTTCCGAGTTGGCAAACATGATAATTCCCCTTGTCTAGTAGTGTGAGCGGCCCATCCGCTCGATGCCACCAACATTGCAGGAGCCGTGCCAGTTTGCGGAAAACGTCGGAAATCTACCAATTTCGTTCATCGCACCGCAAGCTGGAATTCCCGCCAATGCCAACTCTTGGGAAATTTTCCCAAGTCATGGCGAGGGACTTTTTGCATGACCTGCCCTGCCCTGCTCGGCTAATGCCGTGCGCATCCCATGGCGCTCGATCGCATCCTTCTCACAGCCTTTCGCAACCATGCCGAAACCCGGCTCGAGGGCGCGCGCGCCATCAATCTGCTGGTGGGTGAAAACGGCGCGGGCAAGACCAACGTGCTCGAAGCGATCTCGCTGTTCGCGCCGGGCCGGGGCCTGCGCCGCGCAGCCCTGCCCGATATGGCGCTGGCGGGCGGCAGCGGCACCTTTGCAGTGAGCGCCTCGCTTACGCCCGCAAGCGACGATGGCGAACCGCTGACGCTGGGCACAGGTATTGCCGCTGACCGTCCCGGCCGCCGCCTGCTGCGGATCAACAGTGCCAATGCGAGCGCCACCTCGCTGGCCGAATGGCTCGCCATGGGCTGGCTGACCCCGGCGATGGACGGCCTGTTCATGGCCAGCCCCGGCGAGCGGCGGCGTTATATGGACCGGCTCGCGCTAGCGCTGTTTCCCGATCATGCGCGCATTTCCGGGCGGTTCGAGGCAGCGCTGCGCGAACGCAACCGGATGCTCGCCGACGAACTCGGCCCCGATCGCCGCTGGCTGGTGGCGAACGAAGCGCAGCTGGCCGAGGCCGGAGCGGCGCTCGCCAGCCGCCGCGCGGCGCTGGTCGAGGCGTTGGCCGGGGCCCTGGCGGATGAGCCCAACGAGCCCTTCGCCCGCCCGCTTCTGATCTATGAGGCAGGTGGGCCGGTTGAGGCACACGCTCTGGCCGAAGCCCTCGCCGCCAGCCGCAACCGCGACATCGCCGCGCGCCGCACGCTGACCGGCCCCCATCGCGACGACCTCGCGGTGACCATGGCGGGCAAAGGCGCTCCGGCAGCGCAGTGTTCTACCGGCGAGCAGAAAGCCATGCTGGTCGCCATCACGCTCGCCCATGCCGCGCTGGCGGCGCAAGGGCGGGCCAGTGTGCTGCTGCTCGACGAGGTCGCGGCCCATCTCGACCCGGTGCGACGCGAGGCCTTGTTCGACCGGCTGCGCGCGAGTGGAACGCAGGTCTGGCTGACGGGGACGGAGCCCGCGCCGTTCGAGGGCATTCTGGGCGAGGCTGCGTGCTGGCGGGTTAGTGGTGGGGCGGTTGAGGCACTGTAACCCCACCCCGCTCATCCATTAATACCAACACCCGCTCATCCTGAGCTCCAGCCCGGTACCACCCCGCTCGTCCTGAGCTTGTCGAAGGACTGCATTTCTTGCCGTTGCGCGAAAGGCCTGAAGAGAAGGACAATCCTTCGACAAGCTCAGGATGAGCGGGGCTAGAGATTGATTCAGGATGAGCGGGTGTTTCCGCTATTTCTCGTCCGGCAAAGCCCTAACAATCGTGTCCACCTGCGCCGCCACCATCGCCTTCACACCTTCGGCGGTCGGATGGATATGGTCGTCGAGCAACAGCAACGAGTCCTCCGCCAACGGCTGCATGAAAAACGGCACCAGCGTCGCGCCAAATTCCTCGGCCAGCGCGGGATAGATGCCGTCGAACTGCTGCTGGAACTGTGGCCCGCCGTTGGGCGGCGCGCGCATCCCCATCAGCACCACCGGCAGCCCGCGCGCCTGCACCTTCTCCAGAATCTGCGCGAGGTTCGCCTGCGTCTGCTCAGGCGCAATGCCGCGCAGCAGGTCATTGCCGCCCAGCTCCACCAGCGCGAGGTCCACCTCGCCGGGCAAGTTATCGAGCACGAAGTCCAGCCGTTGCAGGCCCGCAGCCGTGGTATCGCCCGAAACGCCCGCATCGATCACCTTCGCGTTGATCCCGCGCGCGCGCAGCACGCGTTCCAGCTCTTCAGGGTAACCCTCGTCGGTTTCGAGATTGTAACCGGCGAACAGGCTGTCACCGAAGGCGAGGATCACCCGTTCCGGCCCCTCCACCGCCACGTCTTCCGGAGCATCTGCGACAATTTGTTGCACCTGCTCACCTTGAGGCGCGGTGGATTGTTCCCCACATGCCATCAATACAAGACATGAGGCCGCCCCCATCCCGAACTTTATCAGACGCATGATGCTCCCTTGCCGCTCCGGCACCGCGATAGTCATGAGTCCTAGCTATGCCATGGAGCACCTTTGACAAGCCCCACACCGGTTTCTGAGGCCACCGCGTCGCCCGTCATTGATGCCCGTGATCTGCGCCTGACCCTCGGCGACGGCGGGGCCGCCACCGAAATCCTGCGCGGGATCGACCTGCGTGTAATGCCTGGCGAGACGCTCGCGCTGCTTGGCCCTTCCGGTAGCGGCAAGAGCTCGCTGATGGCGGTGCTGACCGGGCTGGAGCGCGCCTCTTCCGGGGTGCTCGATGTGGCGGGGGCCGATTTTTCCAGGCTCGACGAAGATGCGCTGGCACTTGCAAGGCGCGGGCGGATCGGGATCGTGCTGCAGGCCTTCCACCTCTTGCCGACCATGACCGCGCAGGAAAACGTTGCCACCCCGATGGAGCTTTCCGGCGAAAAGACCGCGTGGGAGCGCGCCAGGGCGGAACTCAAGGCGGTCGGCCTTGCCCACCGGCTCACCCACTATCCCACCCAGCTTTCGGGCGGAGAGCAGCAGCGCGTCGCCATCGCCCGCGCCCTTGCCCCACGCCCGCCGTTGCTGTTTGCCGACGAGCCGACCGGCAACCTTGACCAATCCACCGGCGAGGCGATCATCGACCTGCTGTTCACCCGCCGCGAGGAAACCGGCGCCACCCTGATCATGATCACCCATGACGAGGAGCTGGCCCACCGCTGCGGCCGGATCGTGCGGCTGGCCGACGGGCTGATCGTGAGCGACGAACGGGCGAGTGCCGCCTGATGCGGCTCAGCGCGGCATGGGGCATCGCCCGGCGTGACCTTTCGGCGCGCTTTTCCGGGCTGCGCCTGCTGCTGGTCTGCCTCTTCCTCGG
Organism: Erythrobacter sp.; assembly: GCA_027311945.1. Classification (GTDB taxonomy): domain Bacteria; phylum Pseudomonadota; class Alphaproteobacteria; order Sphingomonadales; family Sphingomonadaceae; genus Alteraurantiacibacter. The sequence continues at coordinate 66,904 of DAICXZ010000029.1, read as the reverse complement.
CGTCGGCGCGCTGGCCGCGATCGGCAGCCTGACCGGCGCGATCCGCAGCCAGCTTCAGGCCGAGGGGCGCACGATCCTCGGCGGCGATCTCGAAGTGGAGGTCTGGCAGCGCCTGCTTACCGACGACGAGAAGGCTTTCATCGGCCAATACGGCACTCTGTCCGAAGGCCTGCGCTTGCAAGGCATGGCCAGCACCGCCGAGGCCGCCGCACCGGTCGAGCTGAAGGCGGTCGACGTGAAGTGGCCGCTGGTCGGCTCGCTGGTGCTGGCAAGCGGCGAGCAGGTCGGCGCGCCGCCGCCCGGCACCGCCTGGCTTGCCCCCGGCGCTGCCGAGCGGCTGGGTGTAAAGACTGGCGACAGCTTCACGCTCGGCACCCGCTCGGTGCGCGTAGGCGGGATTATCGCCGAAGAGCCCGACCGGCTTTCCGAAGGCTTCCAGCTCGGCCAGACGGTGATCGTCCCGCTCGATCTGCCCGAGGCCGCCGGACTGGTCGCACCGGGCTCGATGTATCAAAGCAAGACCCGCGTCGCCTTCAATTCGCCATACGACGGCGAAGGCGTGGAAGCGGCGATCGCACAGGAGTTTCCGGGCCGCGGCTATGACTTCCGCACTGCCGACCGGGCCTCACCGGGGGCCGAGCGGTTCGTCTCGCGGCTGGGCGAGTTCCTCACGCTGGTGGGGCTGGCCGCACTGGTGATCGCCGGGATCGGCATCGGCCTGGGCGTCAATTCCTACCTCGAAGCCCGCCGCCGCGCGATTGCCACGCTGAAAATCCTCGGCGCGACCTCGAACGACATCGTGAAAATCTACGGCCTGCAGATCGGAGCAGCCGCGCTGGTCGGATCGGGCGCCGGGCTGCTGGCGGGCTTCGCGGTGACGCCGCTGCTGGCAAGCGCGCTGGGCGACCTGCTGCCGGTGGATACCGGGCTGGTGTTCGATCCGCTTGCCCTCGCACGGGCGCTGGCCTTCGGGCTGCTGGTGGCGCTGGTTTTCGCCGCCCCGCCCCTGCTCCGCGCGCGCGAGTTCCCAGCCATGGCACTGATGCGCGCACGGGTTTCGCCGCTGGCGCGGGCGTGGAAGAGCTATGCCTTGCCGGTCGGGCTCGGGCTGGCGGGGATCGTGGCGCTGACCTTGATCGGCTCGCCCACGCCGCTGCAATCGGCGCTCTTCCTTGCCGGGGCCGCCGTGCTGCTGGCGCTGCTGTGGCTGCTCGGCCTCGGTATCCGCCGCGCTGCCGCCAAAGCCCCGCGACCGTCCGACCCGATCCTGCGTTCGGGACTTGCCAACCTCCACCGCCCCGGCGCCGCCACCGGCTCGCTGGTGACGGCGCTCGGCTTCGGATTGTCCGCCTTCGTGCTGCTCGCCGCGGTGCAGACCAGCCTTGCCGGGAACATTGCCCGCTCTGTGCCCGAACGCGCGCCCGACTATTTCGTGCTCGATGTGCCCAAGGCGGGCCTTGACCAGTTCCGCGAGACCATCGAGACATTCGCCCCCGGCAGCGAAATCACCGCCGTGCCCACGTTGCGCGGCGCAGTGATCGCCTATGGCCCCGAAGATAACCAGACGCGCGTCGAAGAGCTGGAAGAGCTGCCCGAAGGTGCCTGGGCGCTGCGCGGCGAGCGCGGCCTCACCTATTCGGCCGAGCTGCCGGAGGGCAATGCGATCACCGCCGGCAAGTTCTGGCCCGCCGACCACAAGGGCGAGCCCGAGGTGTCGGTCGACGAGGAACTGGCCCAGGCCATCGGCCTCCAGATCGGCGATACCATCACCGTCTCGCTGCTGGGTGTGGAACGCACCGCGCGCGTCACCAGCTTCCGGCGGATCGACTGGGAAAGCCTCGGCTTCAACAACGTCTTCGTGTTCTCGCCCAATGCGCTCGAAGATGCCCCGCACAACTTCGCCGCCACCATCGACCTGCCCGAAGGCAAACGCGGCAGCGGCCTGCTCCGCCTGCTGATCGGCGCGTTCCCCAGTGCGAGCGTGATCGAGGTCGGCCCGATTTTGACCGAAGCGCGCGCCATTCTCGATCAGGTCGCGCTGGCCATTCTCGCAGCGGCTGCCGTAGCCGTGCTGGCGGGCCTCGCCGTGTTGCTTGGCGCAATCGCCGCCGCCCGCGCCGCGCGGACTTATGACACCGTGGTTCTGCGGGTGCTCGGCGCGAGCCGTCGCCAGTTGCTGGGGCTGCTGCTGGCCGAGTTCGGCCTGCTTGCGGCAGTTCTTGCCGGGGTTGCGCTTGCGCTCGGAACGGGGCTGGCCTGGCTGGTTATCACCCAGATGTTCGATTTCGACTGGCTGCCCGACTGGCCGCGCATTGTGATGGTGCTGGGCGCAGGGCTGGTGCTGGTGCTCGGCTTCGCCATTGGCGCTTCGCTGCCGCTGCTGCGCGCGCGGCCTGCACAGAGCCTGCGCGCGCTATAGCAGGGTCGGCGGAGCCAGCGCCCCGCCGCCACGAAATCAGATCAGCGGAAGACTTCCGCGCTGCCCGGATCTTTCGGATCGGGGCCGAAGCGGTTGGCGCCCGGCGTTCCCGGCAGTGCCATCACCACAATGAAGGCGATCGAAGCGATGACACCGATCAGCGGGATCATAGATGCGACAATGAAGCCCAGATACCACCAGCCCGACATGTCGCGATCATGCAGACGGCGAACGGACACTGCGATGCTGGGAATAAACACCGCCAGCCCCCAGAGAGCCAGAAGAATGCCCACCCCGGAGAACATCGCAGAGTAAATCGCAAGCGGATTGGTAGAATCAGCGGCTGCAAACATCGATGCTCCGGATGTTGCGAACATCAAGGCGAAGACCACCGTGTAAACGATCATGTTCAGGAGGGCGAACATCCAGAATTCCTTCCGCCGCGAACGCCCTGAAAACTGGGCATACTTTCGCAGCGGCATCAACATCCATTCCATTATCAACCTCCTCGCTTTACATTGCTTCCTTGCAGGAATCATATCGGCGATCGGCAGGCAACAAAAAAGGGGCCGCCCGCAGGCAGCCCCTTCCCTCTTCCGCATGATGGGTGCGATCAGAACTTGTAGCGCACGGTCCCGCCATAGGTGCGCGGCTGGTTCGGATAGGCCGAAATCGAGCCGGGTTGCGCCGGGCTGTCGAATATCGACTGGAAATAGCGGTCGTCGGTGAGGTTGCGGCCCCACACTGACAGCTCAAGCCCCGCATCTTCCACCACGAATGTCAGCGATGCCGAGAGATCGTTCACCTCGCGGCGGAACGGTTCCGCCGCAGCCAGGGCCTGTGCGGTGCCGCCATCGGGCAAGGTCGGATCGAGGAAGCCGGGCAGGCCCTCTATGATCTGCGCCTCGCTTTCGTAGTGATAGGTGGCGCGCAGGATCAGCGTGTTGTCGCCGATCGGCTGTGCCCACTGGCCGCCCACCACCACGGTCCATTCGGGGATACCCGCCGGCGTGGTGCCGGTGATGTCGCCATAGGGCGATTGCGGGAAGCTCTCGTAGCTCGGATCGAGCCATGTCACCGCGAAGTTCAGCGTCAGCGGTTCGATCGGGTTAGCCGTGCTGTCGAACTCGATGCCGTAGGTGCGCTGCTTGCCCGCATTGGCGAGGAAGAAGCCCGTGCCGGTGAACACGTTCGACTGGAAGCCGTCGATGTCCTGCCTGAAGCCGGTGAGGTTCGCCGAATATTTGCCCCAGTTGCCCTTCAGGCCGAGCTCGATGACCTTGGCTTTTTCGGGGCCAGCGAAACGGCTGCCGAAGGTCTGGTTGTTGTAGAGCAAGCCCGCCTGCGCCAGCGCGGCAGCATCGCCCGGTGCCGGGCGGCTGTCGCGTGAAAGGGCGAAGGAGCTGGCCTTGAAGCCGGTGGCATAGCTCGCATAGACGTTGAGGTCCGGCGAAATATCGTAAGCGAGGCGCACCGTGTACGAGAAGTTGTCGTCGTTCGTCTCGCCGCTTTCCACGCTGTTGGGAATGTTCACGAAGCGCGGGAAGTTCTGCAAGGCCTGCGCCTGCAACAGCGAGTTGACCGCCGGGTTTGTCTCGTTGGCATCGGCATAGGCCTGCACACCCGCCTGAATGGTCGGGAAGGCAGCGGCACCAGCCGCGCCTGCCGGGCTCGCGCCGGTGGCAAAGGCCTGGATTTCGGCCTGAGTGGCCGGACGGCCGAGCGACAACGCCGTGCCCACTTGCGTGGCGATGCCCTGCGCCACGATGGCCCGGTTGCCCAGCGTCACCAGATCGATATTCGAGAAGGTGCCCACCGACTGATAGTCGGTGGTGCCGGTCTTCTCATCGGAAGTGTAGTTGCCGCCGAGCGTCAGCGTCAGGCCATCGATCACCTCGAAATCGAGCTGGGCGAAGATCGACAGCGCCTGGTTGTCGAGCGTGAAAGTGCCGGATTCGACCGTGCCCGGAGCAAAGAAGGTGCCGATGAACTCACCCGGATTGCCCGAGTTGAGCTGGCCCAGCAAACCTTCGGCCTGCGTGAGCGACTGGCCCAGCAGCTGATTCGTCAGCACGTTGGCGAAGGGGCGGAAATCCTGCCCGTAGGCGACGCGCTGGTTCTCCTTCACCGATTCGTCGAAGTAGAACATGCCGATGAGGCCCGACAGCCGGTCCCAATCGCCAGTCAGGCGCACTTCCTGCGTGAAGGTGTCGAACTGCTGATCGTTGAACCGCTGCAAGAGGTCGCCCGAGGTAAAGTCGACGTCCTGCGCGAAGTTGCCGCGCGTTTCGCGATAGGCGGTGATCGAGGTGAAGCGCAGGTTGTCGTTCAGGTCGTAGTCGAGCTGGCCCGAAATCCCGCGGTTGGTGACATCGTTCGACGAGGGAAAGTTGTTGTAGACCTTGTCGTCGAAGGCCTCGGCCGGAGTGTTGACCTGCCCGCCGATCGCCCGGATCGCCTGCGTGAAGCTGGAAGGCTGCACGTTGACGACCGCACAGCAGTTCTCGTCGATGTTCGAATAGTCGGCAATCAGGCGGAACTTCGCGTTCTCGCCGTTGTCGTAGAGCAGTTGCCCACGCACGAACCCGCGATCGCGGTCGTTGGTGGTGGTGTTGCTGCCGAGATCCTCGACATAGCCATCACGCTGGTTGAAGCCTGCGGCGACCGAAAACGCGACATTTTCGGTGAGCGGCCCGCTGACATAGGCCTTGCCGACCACCGCATCATAGTTGCCATAGGAAAACTCGACACTGCCGGTCGGCGTAAAGCTCGGCTCGGCGGTGACGATGGAGATGATGCCGGCCGAGGCGTTCTTGCCGAACAGGGTGGACTGCGGGCCGCGCAGCACTTCGATGCGGCTGACGTTTGGCAGATCGTTGATCTGCGAGGCCGAGCGGCTGCGATAGACGCCATCGACGAAGACGCCGACCGAAGGCTCGATCCCGGCATTGTTCGCGCCGTTGCCGAAACCGCGGATGATGAAATTGGTGTTGGCCGAGCTTTGCAGCTGGCTGACGCGCAGCGAGGGGACGATCGTCTGCAGGTCCTTGAGGTCGCGGATCTGCTCGCGCTCAAGCACTTCGCCGGTGGTGACCGTGACTGCCACGGGCACTTCCTGCAAGGTCTGCTCGCGCTTGGTGGCAGTGACGACGATGGCGTTGCCCGCGGCAATATCATCGGCGGTGCTGGTGGTTTGCGCCTGAGCAAGTGCCGGAGCGCACAGCGCAAGGCTCGACGCCCCACACAACACCAGACGCGACACGGCGACACGCCCAACAAACTTGGTGATCATCGATCTTTATCCTCTCCTGCCGCTGACCGCGCCTGTTGCTGCGCGTATCATTCGGCGACCTAATATTGCGGGCCAAACTGCCTCTGAAACAAACCCTTCACAATCGACCTAGTGCCCAATGCCAAGCGGTTCACTGAGCACCTGTTGCGCGCTCGCCACAGTTTAGGTCATAGACTTAACCTATACGTAAGGCAAGCGAGCGTCAATGCGCAGCTTGCAGCGAGCGGCCCTATCGTCTACGGGCGCGGAAATCTTCGCAGGCGCAGCACGGACTGTGCCCATCCAACCCGGGAAAAATCGTCAATGTCCTCCGCGCTTCGCAACATCGCGATCATCGCACACGTCGATCACGGCAAGACCACGCTCGTCGACCAGCTGTTCCGCCAGTCCGGCACCTTCCGCGACAACCAGCGCGTGGAAGAACGCGCCATGGACAGCAACGACCTCGAGAAGGAACGCGGGATCACCATTCTCGCCAAGCCGACTTCGGTGGTGTGGAACGATCTGCGCATCAACATCGTCGATACCCCCGGCCACGCTGACTTCGGCGCCGAGGTGGAACGCATCCTGAGCATGGTCGACGGCGTGATCCTGCTGGTCGACAGCTCGGAAGGCGCAATGCCGCAGACCAAGTTCGTCACCGGCAAGGCGCTGGGCCTCGGCCTCAAGCCGATCGTGGTCGTCAACAAGATCGACCGCCCCGATGGCCGCCACTCCGAAGTGCTCGACGAGGTGTTCGACCTGTTCGTTGCGCTGGAAGCCAACGACGAGCAGCTCGAATTCCCGGTTCTCTATGCGTCGGGCCGCAACGGCTATGCCAGTTCCGATCCCGATGCCCGCGAAGGCACGCTCGAACCGCTGTTCGAGCTGATTCGCGATCACGTTCCGGCTCCGGGCCTCGACGAGGAAGCCGATTTCGCCATGCTGGCGACCCTGCTCGACCGCGACAACTTCCTCGGCCGTATCCTCACCGGGCGCATCGAGAGCGGCAAGCTCGAAGTGGGCATGCCGATCAAGGCGCTCGACGTGAACGGCAACCAGATCGAAGCCGGCCGCGCCACCAAGGTCTTCGCCTACGACGGCCTCGAGCGCGTGCCCGTGGACAGCGCCAAGGCGGGTGACATCGTCGCCATCGCCGGCCTCACTATCGCCACCGTGTCGAACACGCTGTGCTCGCCCGAAGTGAGCACACCGATCGCCGCCTCCGAAATCGATCCGCCGACCCTGTCGATGACCTTCTCGGTCAACGACAGCCCCTATGCCGGGCGCGAAGGCGACAAGGTGCAGAGCCGCGTGATCCGCGACCGGCTCGAACGCGAAGCCGAAACCAACGTCGCCATCCGCATCACCGAAAGCGCCGAACGCGACGCTTTCGAAGTGGCAGGCCGCGGCGAATTGCAGCTCGGCGTGCTGATCGAGAACATGCGCCGCGAGGGCTTCGAGCTGTCGATCAGCCGCCCGCGCGTGCTGTTCCGCGATGGCCCCGATGGCCGCGAAGAGCCGTATGAAACGGTCGTGGTCGACGTCGACGACGAATTCTCGGGCACCGTCGTCGACAAGATGGCGCAGCGTAAAGCCGAACTGACCGACATGCGCCCGAGCGGCGGCGGCAAGACCCGCATCATCTTCTCTGCCCCGTCGCGCGGCCTGATCGGCTATCACGGCGAGTTCCTGAGCGATACGCGCGGCACCGGCATCATGAACCGCCTGTTCGAGAAGTATGGCCCCCACAAGGGCAAGATCGAAGGCCGTCAGAACGGCGTGCTGATCTCGATGGAGCAGGGCGAGGCGCAGGCCTACGCACTCAACATGATCGAAGAGCGCGGCGTGCTGTTCGTGAAGCCCGGCGAGAAGCTCTACGAGGGCATGATCATCGGCGAAAACGCCAAGCCGCAGGACATGGAGGTCAACCCGCTCAAGTCCAAGCAGCTGACCAACTTCCGCGCCAGCGGCAAGGATGAAGGCATCCGCCTGACCCCGCCCCGCCGCATGACGCTGGAGCAGGCCATCGCCTACATCCAGAACGACGAGCTAGTCGAAGTCACCCCGCAGTCGATCCGCCTGCGCAAGCGCTACCTCGATCCGCACGAGCGCAAGCGTCACGCGCGCAAGAACGAAGACTGATCGGTCTGAAACGCTTTAGAAAAGGCCCCCTCCCAGTCGGGTGGGGGCCTTTTTGGTGCGCGACAAGTCGCCCGGCCAACGGTGGATTTCGCGTAAATGCCGTCCGCAGGTGCCACCCCCCTCTCGCCAAGCACGCCCGCCTCGCCTAAGGCCTCAGGCAATGGCAGATACCCGACCCGACCTTGCCGGCCTGCGCGTGGCTCTGTTCAGCGGCAACTACAATTACGTGCGCGATGGCGCCAACAAGGCACAGAACCGCCTTGTCGGCACGCTGATGGAGCATGGCGCGGATATGCGCGTCTACTCCCCCACAATCCCCAATCCGCCGTTTCCGCCGACCGGGCCGCTGGTGTCGCTGCCCAGCTTCGCGATCCCCGGTCGCAGCGAATACCGCATCCCCACCGGGCTTTCGGCCAAGGTGCGCGCCGATCTCGAACAATTCGACCCGGACGTAATCCACATCTCCAGCCCCGACCGCGCCGCGCGGCAGGCTGCGGCCTGGGGCCGCAAGCGCGGCAAGCCGGTGGTCTGCACGATCCACACCCGGTTCGAGACCTATCCGCGCTACTACGGCTTCGGCTTTGCCGAGGGATTGGTCGAGGCCTGGCTGCGTAAGCTCTATCGCCGCTGCGACATCCTGCTCTGCCCCAGCCCGACGATGATTGGCGTGCTTAAGGAGCAAGGCATGAACGACCGCGTCGAGGTTTGGTCGCGCGGGGTGGAAAAGCAGATTTTCAGGCCCAACGCGCGCGATCTGGAGTGGCGGCGCTCCATCGGCCTTGCCGACGAGCCGCAGGTGATCGGCTTCCTAGGGCGGCTGGTGCTGGAAAAGGGGCTCGACGTGTTTGCCGAAACGCTGGCCGAGCTGCGCAAGCGCGGGGTGCCACATCAGGTGATGGTGGTGGGCGAAGGCCCCGCAAAAAGCTGGTTTGCCGAGCATACACCGGGCGCCGCCTTCGCCGGTTTCCTTGCCGGGGAAGACCTGGGCCGCGCGGTCGCCAGCATGGACATGCTGTTCAACCCCAGCGTCACCGAGACCTTCGGCAATGTCACTCTGGAAGCGATGGCCGCAGGCGTTCCGGTAGTGGCCGCCAAGGCAACCGGCTCCAGCGGACTGGTGGCAGATGGCCGCACCGGGCGGCTGGTCGATCCGACCGACATTTCAGGCTTTGCCGATGCGCTGGCCGCCTATTGCGAAGACCCGGCGCTCGGCAAGGCGCACGGAGCCGCCGCCGCCGAGGCCGCCAAGGCCTACGATTGGGAGACGATCAACCTCGCGGTCGGCGCGATCTACCGGCAATTGCTGGCAGAGCGCGCCGCCGCCTGAGGCTCAGAGCATCTCTATCTTGCGCGCGAGTTCGTCGATCAGGTCGACGATCTGCTCCTTATTCTCGGAATTGAACCGGCCCGCCGCCGCACGGTTGGTGAGCACACTGGCAAGGTTGCCGAGCGCGCGCATCATGTCGGACGACTTGGCCGCCCGCGCCCGCTCGCCGCGCTTGCCGAGCCGTTCGAGCAGCGCCTCGATCTCCTCGGCGTTCTCGGCGAGTTCTGCGTGGCCCGCTTCGGTGGCCTCGAACACCTTGCGCGCGTCCTCGCTTGGTTGCGCAGCGATCAGGCCCTCGTCGGCGAGCATTGCCAGCGTCGGGTAGATCACGCCGGGGCTCGGCGTATAGGCCCCGTCGGTCGCCTCATCCATCGCCCGGATGCAGTCGTAGCCGTGGCGCGGTTCTTCCGCGATGAGCGCCAGCAGCACCAGCCGCAACTCGCCGGGTGCGAACATCTTGCGCCTGCGGCCGCCGCCATGACCATGCCGAGGACCGCGATGCTCGCCCCTGCCGCCACCCATGTTCATGTTGATGCCGCTCCGGCGGCCAGCCTGACCGAGCAGCCCGCCGGGGCCAAACAAGCCCTGCGGTCCGAAAATGCCGTCCAGCCCGAGCACGCCTTCGATACCGAAAGCGTCACCATCGCGGCCGCGCCTGCGGTGCCTGCCGCCGCGCCCGGCGAACTCGTCGCCCTCGCCATATTCGTCGTCACGGAAGTCGTCACTGTTGCGATTGTCGTTAGTCATCAGTCTATCCTGAAAAAGCGTCCCACGATATAGTAAGATATATCTTAGAGCATTGCTTTCAAGAGCCGGGATGCAATCGCGGCGCAGCGCGCTACATAGCAAGACAATGAGCGACCTGTTCCAAGACGACCCTGCCCCCACCACCTCCACCGCGCCCGACGATCAGGCCCCGCTGGCCGAACGCCTGCGCCCGCGTGCGCTCGGCGAGGTAATCGGGCAAGAGCACCTGACCGGCCCCGAAGGTGCAATCGGGCGCATGGTAGCGGCGGGCAAGCTTTCCAGCATGGTGCTGTGGGGGCCGCCAGGCACCGGGAAGACCTCCATCGCGCGCTTGCTCGCTGCCAGTGTCAGCATGCGTTACGAAGCGGTGAGCGCGGTTTTTTCCGGCGTGGCGGACCTGAAAAAGGCTTTCGAAGCCGCGCGCAAGATGAAGGAGGCGAGCGGGCAGCGCACGCTGCTGTTCGTGGACGAAATCCACCGCTTCAACCGCGCGCAGCAGGATGGCTTCCTGCCCTTCGTCGAAAGCGGCGTGGTGACGCTCGTCGGCGCGACGACAGAGAACCCAAGCTTCGAACTCAACGCCGCCCTCTTGAGCCGCGCGCAGGTGCTGATCCTGCACCGGCTCGATGCGGCGGCGCTTACCCGACTGCTCGAAAAGGCGGAGGAACTGGAAGGCCCCCTCCCCCTCACTCCCGAGGCGCGCGAGGCGCTGATCGCCAGCGCCGATGGCGACGGGCGGTTCCTGCTCAATCAGGCCGAAACGCTTTATGCCGCGAAAATCACCGAGCCGCTCGGTCCGAGCGAACTCGGCCAATTCCTGCAACGCCGCGTGGCGGTCTACGACAAGGACCGCGAGGGGCACTACAACCTCATCTCCGCGCTCCACAAGGCGGTGCGCGGGTCCGATCCGCAGGCCGCGCTCTACTATCTGGCGCGGATGCTGGTGGCGGGGGAAGAGCCGCTGTTCCTCGCCCGCAGGCTGGTGCGCATGGCGGTGGAGGACATCGGCATGGCCGACCCCGCCGCGCTCACCCAGTGCGTGGCGGCGAAGGAGACCTACCAGTTCCTCGGCAGCCCCGAGGGGGAGCTGGCGCTGGCGCAGGCCTGCATCTATCTCGCCACCGCGCCCAAGTCGAACGCGGCCTACAAGGCCTATAAGGCGGCCTCTCGATCTGCACGCGAGACGGGCAGCCTGATGCCGCCGATGAACATCGTCAACGCGCCGACCAAGCTTATGAAAGAGGTCGGTTATGGCGCGGGCTACACTTACGATCACGATGCCCACGAAGGGTTCTCGGGCGACAACTACTGGCCCGAGGAGATGACCCCCCAGACGTTTTACGAACCCGTCGAGCGCGGGTTCGAGCGCGAGGTGCGCAAGCGGCTCGATTACTGGCAGCGGCTGCGCGAGGAGCGCGCTTGAGCCGGTTTCGCCATTTTATTGCTATCGACTGGTCGGGCGCGAAGGGGGAGCGGCACGGCTCGATTGCGGTGGCGTCGTGCGGGCTTGGCGACGATGCGCCGAAAATTAGCGCGCCGCCAGCCGGGGGTTGGTCGCGCCGGGATGTGCTCGACCTGCTCAAGCATGGCCTGCCCGATGCCACGCTGGTCGGGCTGGATCTGGGCACCTCGCTGGCCTTTGCCGACTGCGGCGCGTTCTTTCCCGGCTGGGCCGAGACCCCGCCCGATGCCAAGGCGCTGTGGCGGCTGGTCGAGCACTATTGCCGCGAAGACGACCACCTCGCCGCCTCCAGCTTCGTCGCCCACCCGCAGCTGCGCGAATATTTCCACCACGGCGAGGAGATGGGCGCGCACTACCGCTGCGACGGCGCCGAGCACCGCAATGGCCGCCTGCGCGTCACCGAACATGCCCAGCGCGCGATGGGGTGCCGCCCGCACAGCAATTTCAAGCTGGTCGGCAGCGGACAGGTCGGCAAGGCCTCGCTGACTGGGATGCGCGTATTGCAAGGGCTTGAGGGCGCGTTGCCGGTCTGGCCGTTCGACGCCGACCCCGGCACAGGCTCGCTGCTGGTGGAAATGTACACGGCGATCCCCGCGCTGGCGGTGGGGCGCAAGGCTTCAGCCACCAAGATTCGCAGCTATGAGGACTTGAACGCGGCGCTGGCTCACCCTGAGGTTGGCTCTGCTACGGTGGCTGGCAGCGGCCCGATCAGCGACCATGCTTCGGACGCCTTGCTCACCGCCGCATGGCTGCGCCGCGCCGCCTCGCGCCAACACTTGTGGCACCCTGTGGGTCTTACTGATGAAATTGCGCGAACCGAGGGCTGGACCTTTGGCGTCGGCTAGGGCAAAGGCCCGCGCCTGACCTGTCCAAATGCAGCGCAGCGCCGGGGTGAAAATCAAAGCCCTCAAGCAGCGAAGCGGTAGGGCGAATAAAGGGTCCGCCGGCTTAGCTCAGTTGGTAGAGCAGTTGATTTGTAATCTCCAGGTCGCGGGTTCGACTCCTGCAGCCGGCACCACACCCCTCGCTTGACTGCGATTCGGCGAGGCGGGATAGATGGCCCATGCTGTCGCAGAAAACCCGCTATGCCATCCGCGCGATGCAGGATCTGGCCGATCGCTATGGTCAGGGCCCCGCGCAGCTCGCCGACATTGCCGAGCGGCAGAACATCCCGCCAAAGTTTCTCACCGTAATCCTCTCCGAACTCACGCGTTTCGGGCTGGTCGATTCGCAGCGCGGACGCGACGGCGGCTATTGGCTGGCCATCGCGCCGGTCGATATCAGCTACGGCGACCTGATCCGCATCATGCGCGGCTCGCTCGCTCTGGTGCCCTGCGCCAGCCGGTTTGCCCATGAGAAATGCAAGAACTGTGTGGCCGAGAGCGACTGCCGAACGCGGGCTCTGATGCTGGAGGTGCGCGATCGCACTGCGGAACTGCTCGACGCGATCAAGCTGTCTGACCCGATCGAGCTGGCGCCCGCCGATCTGGGCGAAGGCGAAACAACCGAATAGCTTCAGCCGAGCCCCCGCAACAAAACCCCGACTTTCCAGCGTAAAGCAAAATGTTTGCACCTCGCCATATTCTCAACTTATTTGATAGAGAATAAAGTAATGTGATCGTGGGCCTGCGCGGGCAAGCCTGCCCAGTGGAGAGCATTGCCATGTTCGACTTTGCAGATATCACTTTGTACCACCTGCTCCCCTTCATCGCGGTGGGCTTCGCCGCGCAGATGGTCGATGGCGCGCTGGGGATGGCCTTCGGCGTCATCTCACAGACCTTGCTGGTCGCCGTTTTGGGCGTGCCGCCTGCGGCGGCTTCGGCCAGCGTCCACTTCGTTGAAATGTTCACGACCGGCGCATCGGGCGCGAGCCATATCTGGCATCGCAATATCGATTGGGCGCTGTTCCGCCGCCTCGTGCCCTTCGGGATCATGGGCGGGGTCTGCGGGGCCTATCTGCTGTCCAGCATCGACGCCTCCGTCGCCCGCCCCTTCGTGATGATCTACCTCGCGGGCGTGGGCCTTTACCTGCTGGCCAAGGCTATTCGTCAGCCCTCGCCGAAGGTGAAAGACCCGCAGTTTACCGCCCCGCTGGCCGCAGTCGGCGGGTTTCTCGATGCTGCCGGTGGGGGTGGCTGGGGGCCGGTCGTAACCTCCAACCTGCTGATTCAAGGCAGCGATCCGCGCAAGACCATCGGCACGGTCAATTCGGCCGAGTTCCTGATCACGACTGCGATCTCGATTGCCTTCATCGCCACAATCGGGCTGGAGGCCTTCACGGTGGCAACGGTTGGCCTGATCATCGGCGGGGTGGTCGCCGCGCCGTTCGGGGCAACTTTCGCGCGCCGGATCGAGCCGCGGTTCCTGCTGCTCGCCGTGGCTATCGTGCTGATCGTGACCAGCGCCTACAACGTCTACAAGGCCTGGCCTCTGATGTGATTACCCCCGCCCGCGATAGGAGGCCACGCCCTGATCGGGCAGGAACAGACCTTCGGGCGGCGTTCCGCTTTGCCAGAATACGTCAATCGGAATGCCGCCGCGCGGATACCAGTATCCGCCGATGCGCAGCCACTTGGGCGACATTTCGGCAAACAGGCGCTCGCCGATGCCCACGGTCACATCCTCGTGAAAGCCACAATGGTTGCGAAAACTGCCGAGGAAGAGCTTGAGACTTTTGGATTCAACAATGGTTTCACCCGGCGCATAGTCGATCACCAAATGGGCGAAATCAGGCTGGCCGGTCACCGGGCACAGCGAGGTGAACTCGGGCGCGGCAAAGCGCACCATATAGAGCGCCTGCAGGCGCGGATTGGGCACATAGTCGAGCACAGCCTCTTCGGGAGAGGCGGGCAGGCTGCTGGTTTGGCCAAGGTGCAGAGGGGTTGCATTGTCGCTCATGCAGAATGCGATGCCTCCGTTTGCGCGCGCGGGCAAGTGCGGCGTTTACCCGGCGCTGCGGGCGGGCTAGGCTGGCCCGCATGTCCATGCTCGTTTCGACCCAGTGGCTGGCCGACAATCTCGGCGCTCCCGAACTCGTTGTGCTGGATGCCAGCGCCCACCTGCCCGATGCCGGGCGCGACCCCAAGGCCGAGTTCGCCGCGGCCCATATCCCCGGCGCGCGCTTCCTCGATCTTGCCTCGCTGGTCGATCCGGCGAGCCCGGTGCCCGCCGCCCTGCCCGACCCGACGACCTTCGCCCAGCGGATGGCATCGCTCGGCGTGCGCGAGACCGACCATGTGGTGCTCTACGACGACAGTTATGTGAAGACTGCTGCGCGCGCCTGGTTCATCGCGCGGCTGCACGGGATGGCCCGTGCCTCGGTCCTCGACGGCGGCCTCCCCAAGTGGCGCAGCGAGGGGCGCGCGCTCGAAAGCGGCACGCCTGATGTAGAGCCCTCCACCTTCGCCTCCATTCCCGGCAACCTCGAAGTGCGGACCAAGGCCGATGTGCTCGCCAACCTCGGCAGCAAGGCGGAACAGCTGGTCGATGCGCGCGGGGCCAAGCGCTTCACCGGCGAGATGTCCGACTTCCGTCCCGAAGTGGCCGACGGACATATCCCCGGCTCGCGCAACCTGCCCTTCGACGAGCTGTTCAATTCCGACGAGACCTACAAGTCGCCCGACGAAATCCGCGCCGCCTTCGCCAATGCCGGGGTCGACCTCAAGCGCCCGTTGGTGACCACCTGCGGCGGCGGCGTCACGGCGGCGGTGTTGCTGTTCGCGCTCGCCCTTGCTGGCAAGACCGACGTTGCGCTTTACGATGGCAGCTGGGCCGAATGGGGCACCGATCCCGCCACTCCCAAGGAAACAGGACCAGCCGCTTGAACGACGAGAGTGCGAATAAGCCAACCCACGCCCCAACCTACGCCAATGCCACCCGACTGGTCGAGGCGGGGCGGCGCAAAGAATGGCGCAGTCTGCCCGGCCAGCCCGGCAGCGTCGTCAACCCGCCCGTCTGGCGCGCCAGCACCCACCTTTACGAAACCGCCGAAGACCTCGCCAAGGGCCGCCCCAACGAACACGGCCACTTCTTCTATGGCCGACGCGGGGGGCCGACCCAGTGGGCGCTGGCCGACGCGCTGACCGAGCTGGAGCAAGGCGCCGAAGGCACCGAACTGTTCCCTAGCGGTGTCGCCGCCATTGCCGCCACGCTGCTTGCATTGCTCAAGCCGGGCGACGAATTGCTCGTCTGCGACAATGCCTACGAGCCGACGCGCAGCATCGCCACCGGGCTGCTGGCGGGCTATGGCATCACTCACCGCGCTTTCGACCCGCTCGACCTTGAGGGCTTTGCCGCAATGATCGGGCCGAACACCAAGGTGGTGATGCTCGAAAGCCCAGGCAGCCTGACCATGGAAATCAGCGATATTCCCGCGCTCACCGCCATCGCGCGCGAAGCGGGTGTGATCAGCGTGATCGACAACACCTGGGCCGGGCCGCTCGGCTTTGCGGCCCTTGCCCACGGCTGCGATGTGACGCTGATGAGCCTCACCAAGCACGTCGGCGGCCATTCCGACCTGATGATGGGCGCGGTGTCAGCCCGCGCGCCGCAGCTGGCGCAAATCCGCCGCCATGCGCAGATGCTGGGGCAGGTGGTTTCGCCTGACGATGCGGCGCTGGCCCTGCGCGGTCTGCGCACGCTCGAATTGCGTCTTGAGCGCACCAGCGCCGCAGCGACCGAGGTGGCACGCTGGCTTTCCACCCGGCCCGAGGTCAGCGCGGTGCTGTGCCCGCAGCTCGAAAGCGCGCCGGGGCACGAACTGTGGCAGCGCGATTTCTCCGGCGGCTGCGGCCTGTTCAGCTTCATCCTCGCTGAAGGCGCCGACAAGAAAGCGCGCGCGCGCCTGCTCGATGCGCTTGAGCTGTTCGGCATCGGGTTCAGCTGGGGCGGCTACGAAAGCCTCGCCCTTCCCATCGATCCCGCCAGCCTGCACACACTGCGCCCCTGGCCGCCCTGCATCGACGAAGGCAGCGGACTTGGGCTGCGCCTCGCCATCGGGCTGGAAGATGCCGGCGACCTGATCCGCGATCTGGAACGCGGCCTTGTCGCGATGGGGGTATCATGAGCGCCACCGACGAGCTTGCCACGCTTCCGATCGGCCCAACCGAGGCCGCCAATGCAGCGGCGACCGCGCCCACGCCCGATGCCACGGCTGCTGCGGTCGCGCTGCAGGAGGCGGAAAAGGCAGTCGAACGCGCGCGCCAAGCGATAGAGATGTCGGGCGCGAATGTGCCTTCCAGCATGCCGGTCGGTGACGATGCGGTGGCCGGGGCCGATGCCCTGAGGGACGCGGTGGCCGAGCAGAGCGTTACCGTGGCGGGACTGATCGAGAGGCTCGACAGCTGGGGCTTCACCGTCGCCGATACGCGCTTTTCGGTATGGAGCGTGCTCGTAGTGATCATGGTGGTGGCGGGCGTCATCATCGCCGCACGGCTGTTTTCGCGAATGTCCCATTCGATGCTGGACCGCGCGACGAAGCTCGATCCCTCGCAGCGCTTGCTCGGCGAAAAGATGCTGACGATCGTGGTTTGGTCGGCGGCAATCCTCATCGGCATCGACATGCTCGGGATCGACCTCACCGCCCTGACGGTGTTCTCCGGCGCCTTCGGCCTTGCCATCGGTTTCGGCCTGCAGAAAACCTTCGGCAACCTGATCGCCGGGATCATCCTGTTGCTCGACAAGTCGATCAAGCCGGGCGACGTGATCGCCATTGCCGATCAGGCTGGCAACGAGAGCTTCGGCCAGATCCGCAAGATCGGCATCCGCGCCGTCTCGATCGTAACGCGCGACGAGAAGGAATACCTGATTCCGAACGAGAACCTGATGGTCAATCAGGTTGAGAACTGGTCCTATTCGAGCAGAAATGTGCGGATGCAGGTGCAGGTTGGCATCTCTTACGGCGCGGACATGAAGCTCGCGGAAAAGCTGATGCTGGAAGCCGCCAAGGATTGTCCGCGCGTGCTCAAGGTGCCGCCGCCCACCGTGTGGATGAGCGAATATGGCGACAACTCGGTCAACTTCGTGATCCACTGCTGGATCGTCGATCCTGAAGAGGGCGTGGGCAATGTCCGTTCGGCGGTGCTGAAGCGGCTGTGGGATCTGTTCCAGGAGAACGAGATCGAAATCCCCTTCCCCCAGCGCGATCTCAACCTGCGCGATAACGCCCAGTTTCAGCAGCTGGTGGCCGCCATTGCGCAGCGGGTGGAGAAGAAGAACGATCAGGATTGAGGCTTTTGCCCCGATCGCAACACTACGCGCCCTACTTGCGCGGCTCCCCGACAGCCGCAACCCCGTACTCCTCCAGTATCGTGGGGCGAACCCGGTAGCTGAGCGCGCCAAGATGCAGCGCCGAGCGTGCCGCCCAGCGGCGCGAGGCATCGGTCCCCGGCAGGGTGGCCAGGGTCATGGCAGCACTCGCCAGCGCCTTGGCCCCGGCAGTCAGGCCGAGACGCGAGAAGGCCTTGGCATCGTATTCACGGGACAAGAGCCCGTGCGTCTGCCCGGCGCGGTACATGCGGCGAAACACCCATGTCATCGAGGCGCGCGTGGGCGGCACCTCTTCGTAGACCACCGATTCCGGGCGATAGACGATCCGTCCGCCGCTTTCCGCCAACTGGCGGAACAGCAGCGTATCCTCACCGCCCGTCCGCCCCAGTTCTTCGCGGAAGCGGATGTTCTTGCGGCGCAGGAAATCCACATCGAGCAGCGCATTGGAGGTGTAGGCATTGTCCACCCGGCCGGTGATCCGGTTCGAGTGAAAGTCGCACCGCGCAGCCCAGCCGGGCAGCGCCGGTCCATATTGCGCAACGCTCTGGCCGATCACCGCCTCGGCCCCCTCGGCAGCGGCGTAAAGCTCTTCCAGCCAGTCCGGGCTTGCGACCTCGTCATCATCGATGAAGGCCGCCCAGCGCGTTTCCACGCCATCGAGCGCGGCATTGCGCGCAATCGAGATGTTCTGCGCCGGTGCATGGCAATAACGCAGCGGAAAGCGGTAGCTGCCAGCGCGTTCGGCCACTTCTGAGCGCAGCCCGTCAGCCAAATCGTTGTCGACCACCAGAACGCCGACCACGTCGACATTCCTCAGCCGCAGTTGCTCGATCGAGGCGAGCGTTTCGAACAGCGAAGGCCTGCGATAGGTGCAGATGCAGATCGTCACCGGCTCTGCCATGATGTCCCCGCTTCGGTGTAGACCAAGGTGCCGGAATGCGGCGCAAAACCTGTTGGTCAGAAGCCCCGTCCATATCGGTTGCCGCTTAAAGGTCAATGAAGCGCAGGCAGCCGCTAAAGCTGACCTACCCTCTCGTGAAGGCATTCTCGCTTCAAACCCTGCGGGCGAACGTTCATCTGCATTCCATGGCAAAAACCTATCCTATTGGCACGATCCATCTCGTCGGCGCCGGGCCGGGCGATCCGGACCTGCTCACCGTGCGCGCGGCGCGGCTCGTTTCCGAGGCGCGCGTGATCGTTCACGACGGTCTGGTCGATCCCGCGATCCTGGCCATGGCGCGGCCCGATGCGCGCCTTGTCTCCGTCGCCAAGGCACGCGCGCGCCACACGATGCCGCAGGAAGCGATCAACGACCTGCTCGTGCGCGAGGCGCTCGCAGGCCATGACGTGGTGCGGCTGAAGGGCGGCGATCCCTTCGTGTTCGGACGCGGGGGCGAGGAAATGGAAGCGGCACAGGCCGCTGGCGTGCCCGTGGAAGTGGTGCCCGGCATTTCGGCCGCCAATGGCGCTGCCGCCGCCGCCCAGATCGCGCTCACCCACCGCGAGGATGCCTCGGTGGTCAGCTTTGTGGCGGGCCAGTGCAAGGGCCTAGCCGCTCAGAACTGGGCGGGCCTTGCCGGGAAGGGCCGCACGCTGGTGATCTACATGGGCGTTTCCACCGCCGCGCAGATTTCCGAAAAACTCATGGACGATGGCCTCGCGCCCGATGCCCCGCTCGCCGTGATCGAAAACGCCTGCCGCGCGGATATGCGCGTGCTGCGCGCGCCGCTGGCAGGCCTTGCCGATCTCGTTTCGCGCGAGGCCGTGAAGAGCCCCGCCCTCATCATCATCGGGGAGGTTACCGCACGCGGTGACGCAGCCCTCGCGCAACTGGCTCTGGAGGCCGCACAGTGAAAATCCTGACCGGAAACGACCTTTTGACCGGCCTCGTCACCTGGTGGGATGGCCAAGGCTGGTCGCCCCATGTCGACGATGCGGTAGATGTCGGCGACGAAGCCGAAACCATCCTCGCCCGCGAGGAAGCCGCGCGCCGCGTGAACGCCAGCTACGCTATCGAAGCCTCGCTGGACGAGAACGGCAAGGTTCGCCCTGCCCACATCAAGGACCGCGTGCGCGCGCTCGGCCCCACGGTGCGCCCCGACCTGACCCTCAAACCCGCCGAGCCCGAAGCTCTCAACTGGGTGATCTGATATGTATCGCTATGACCAATACGACCAAGAGATGGTCGACACCCGCGTCGCCGAATTCCGCGACCAGACGCGCCGCCGCCTCGAAGGCAAGATCACCGAGGACCAGTTCAAGCCGCTGCGCCTGCAGAACGGGCTCTATCTCCAGCTGCATGCCTACATGCTGCGCGTCGCCGTGCCCTATGGCACGCTGAACGGCACGCAGATGCACGCGCTAGCCGACATCGCCGACAAGTACGACCGCGGCTATGGTCATTTCACCACGCGGCAGAACATCCAGTACAACTGGATCAAGCTGGAAGAGGCACCCGATCTCCTCGCCGATCTCGCCAAGGTCGAGATGCATGCGATCCAGACCAGCGGCAACTGCATCCGCAACATCAGCTCGGACCAATATGCCGGCGCTGCGGCCGACGAACTGGTCGACCCGCGCCCCTATGCCGAACTGCTGCGCCAGTGGTCGAGCTTCCACCCCGAATTCCTGCACCTGCCGCGCAAGTTCAAGATCTGCGTGATCGCTTCGGACAACGACCGTGCGGCCATGCGCCTGCACGATATCGGCATCCAGATCGTCAAGAACGAGGCGGGCGAGATCGGTTGCGCGTTCTACGTTGGTGGTGGCATGGGCCGCACCCCGATGGTCGCCCCGCTGATCCGCGAGTTCGTGCCGCTTGACCAGCTAATCACCTATTCGGAGGCCTGCCTGCGGGTTTATAACCGTTATGGACGGCGCGATAACAAGTACAAGGCGCGCATCAAGATCCTCGTCCACGAGATGGGCAAGGACGAATATGCCCGCCAGGTGGAAGAAGAGTTCGCCCACCTGCTGGAGCAGGGCATCGAACCGCCCCTGGCTGAACTGGAGCGGATCAAGCCCTACTTTGCCGACCCCGCGTTCAAGATCGGCCTCACCGAAAAGGCCGACCGTTCGGACGACAAGTTCGCCCGCTGGGTGGACAGCAACTGCATGCCGCACAAGGCTCCCGGCTATGTCGCGGTGACGATCAGCCTGAAGCCCGTCGGCGGCATTCCCGGCGATGCCAGCACCGCACAGATGCACGCGATGGCTGACCTCGCGAAGGAATATTCGTTCGATGAGTGCCGCGTCACCCATGCGCAGAACATCGTGCTGCCGCACGTCGAGATCGGCCGCTTGAACGAGCTTTATGGCAAACTGGTCCAAGCCGACCTCGCCACGGCCAATATCGACCAGATCGGCGACATAATCGCCTGCCCCGGCCTCGACTATTGCAGCCTGGCCAATGCCCGCTCGATCCCCGTCGCGCAGAAGATCTCGCAGCGCTTCGAACAGAACGGCAAGGGTGAAATGCTCGGCCAGCTCAAGCTGAAAATCTCGGGCTGCATCAACGCCTGCGGTCACCACCACGCGGGCCACATCGGCATCCTCGGCGTCGACAAGAAGGGCACAGAGAATTACCAGCTGCTGCTCGGGGGGAGCGAGGCGGAGGATACCAGCCTCGCCAAGATCACCGGCCCCGGCTTCGATGAAGCGGGCATCGTCGACGCGGTCGAGAAGGCCGCCGACGTCTATCTCGCCCAGCGCGAGGATGGCGAACGCTTCCTCGATACTTACCGCCGCATCGGCATGGACCCGTTCAAGGAGGCACTTTATGCCTGATAATCTCGGCACCAGCCCTGACGACGTGCAGTTCCGTTTCCGCGATGACGAAGTGGTCGACCACGCCGCCGTCACCGTCGACGCGTTCCTTGACCAGTCGAACGCCGCCGCCGTGCGAATCGAACCGGGCGACGACGCGCGCGAACTGCTGCCGCATCTCGAACGCATCAAGCTGGTGGAGGTGAACTTCCCCGGCTTCATGGACGGGCGCGGCTATTCCTCCGCCCGCGTGCTGCGCGAGGCCGGCTACGAGGGCGAGATCCGCGCCGTGGGCGAGGTGCTGATCGACCAGCTGGCGATAATGCGCCGCTGCGGCTTCGATGCCTTCGCCCCCGTCAATACGCTTGACGAGGCCGATGCTGAACGCGCCTTCAACCTCTGGAACGAGGTCTATCAGAAGACCACCGACGGCCGCGCGCCGATCTGGCAGAAGCGGCATGGGTAACCCCGCCGCCCGCCAGATCGACCGTATCGACACCGGCCCTGCCTTCACGCAGGCCGATGCCGATGCGCTGAACGCGCGGTTCGAGGGTGTGTCCACGCAGGACATGCTCGCCGCGCTGTTCGCCGAGAATGCGATCGGCAAGGTGGGCGTCGTCTCCAGCTTCGGCACAGAAAGCGCCGTGCTGCTGCATCTGGTGGCCGAGGCCGATCCTTCGGTGCCGGTGATCTTCGTCGATACGCTCAAAATGTTCGACGAGACGCTGGCCTATCGTGAGACGCTGGTGAAGCACCTTGGCCTCACCGATTCGCAAGTCGTCCAGCCGAAGCCCGAAGTGCTGGCGGCGAAGGACGAGAGCGGCCTCAGGTGGTCCTATGATCCCGACGGCTGCTGCGAAATCCGCAAGGTGGAGCCGCTGGCACGGGCCAAGTCCGGGCTCGATGCGTGGATTTCGGGGCGCAAGGCGTTCCAGTCCGTCACCCGGCAGAACCTGCCCCGGTTCGAGGTGGAAGAAGGTCGGCTCAAGATCAATCCGCTCGGCGATTGGATGAAAGACGATCTCGAGGCCTATTTCGAAGAACACGACCTGCCGCGTCACCCGCTGGAGGCCGAAGGCTTCCTCTCGGTCGGCTGCGCGCCCTGCACCAGCAAGGTCAAGCCTGGCGAAGATCCACGCGCGGGCCGCTGGCGCGGTTGGGACAAGACCGAGTGCGGGATTCACGGCCCAAGCTCGCCGCTTCCCGGCAAGGACGACGACGGTGACCTTCCGGCAGGTTACGAACCTGTTTTTTAACGCGAAGTTTATGTTGCAGTGCGACATGCCGTGGTGCGACATGAACCGCGAATGACAGGTTTTTGACAATGCGCAGCTAGATAGTTGCAAATTGCGCAACACGTCTTGCAGTTATGGCGTTTGTGCGGGAGGGCCCGGAACTGCATAAGGAACGGGCCTTTCAGGCATCCTCTCCCAAGACTTTCAAAGCCCGGCCTCGCGCCGGGCTTTTTTTCTGCCCAATGATGATGGCCGGAATTCCGCTGCGCGCGATGGTCGCCCGGCGCACGCAATGCGCTACGTCAAATAAGGCGCAGCTAGATAGTTGCAAATCACGCAACACCTCTTGCAGTAAGCTCGTTTGTGATAATCGGTCCGGCTCCGCATAAGGAACAGGCCTTTCAGGCATCCTCTCCCAAGACTTTCAAAGCCCGGCATTCGTGCCGGGCTTTTTTTTGGCCGGCACGCCTGAGGTTAGAGCCAGCCCTGCGCGCGATACCATGCCGCTGTCTGCGCCAGCCCCTCGGGCGCGGCGATCTGCGGCTGCCACAAAGCAGACGGCACCGCGCGCGTCGGATCGCTCACCCAGTTCGGATGGCACATGTAGCGGGCGCGGTCGGGCGTCAGCTTGGCGCGCGGGCCGCGCACGAGCCGATCGAGCCGCCCGCCCAGCGCCAGCACCGCCCCCGGCATCGACAGCGGCCAGACGCGAAAACCCATCGCCGCCCCGATCGCCCGTGCCATATCGACGTGACGCCAGCCGCCCGCGCGGCCATCGTCGGGCTCGAACACCTGCCGGGACACCCCCTCGCCTCCCGGCACCACGTCGAGCAACAACCGGGCCAAGTCATCGACATGGATCATCGAGGCGCGCCCCTCGGGCGGCATTGGCATGATCCTGAGCGCGGCGGCGCGAAACACTTCGAATATCTCGGTATCGCGCGGGCCATAGACGGCAGGCGGACGCACCACAGTCCAGTCGAGGCCGCTGGCCTTGGCCAGTTCCTCAGCGGCGCGCTTGGTGCGGCAATAGTCCGACAGACCCGGCTCACGCGCCGCAACCGAGGAGACGCAGACGAACCGCTCCACCCCCGCGTCTTGCGCGGCGACAACCACCGCGCGGGTGCCCTCGACATTGCCCGCCTCGAAGGCGGCGGCATCCGCGCCGTTGACCACACCCGCGATGTGCACCAGCGCCTTCGCCCCGCGCGCCAGTTCGGCCAGCGCCGCGTCGTCGGCCAGATCGCCGCGCACCCATGTCACATTCTCGCGCGGCTTCTGTTCGCGCCT
This sequence comes from Erythrobacter sp., assembly GCA_027311945.1. Lineage (GTDB taxonomy): Bacteria > Pseudomonadota > Alphaproteobacteria > Sphingomonadales > Sphingomonadaceae > Alteraurantiacibacter. Next base: position 42,976 of record DAICXZ010000029.1, on the reverse strand, counting down.
TGTGAGTGCACGCAGGACAATGCCGCGCCGCGCCGCCTCATCCATCACGGCCTGGCCTACGAAGCCCGTGGCCCCTGTGATAGCGATAACCTCGCTCACAGCATCACCAGGTGATCGCGATGAATCACCGCCGACCGCGGCGAATAACCGAGCACCGGCTCAATATCCTCACGCCGCAGTCCCTTGATCGCCTCGACCTCGGCGCTCTGGTATTCGCTCAGTCCCTGTGCCAGCACCGTGCCGCCCTCGTCATGCACCTCGACGGGATCGCCGCGCCCGAAGCTTCCGCTGACCGACACGATCCCGGCCGCGAGCAAGCTGCCCCCGCTTCGCAATGCCTCGGCGCATCCCGCATCGACCACCAATTGCCCCTCGATCTTCTGCCGCGCGCCAAGCCATGCCTTGCGCGCACCGTCGTTGCGCTGCGGGAGGAACAGCGTCCCGATGTCGCTATCGAGCGCACGGGCGAGCGGCAAATCGTGGGTGCCGTTGATGATCGCCAGCGCAATCCCGGCCCGCTCCGCGATCTCGGCGGCCTGAAGCTTCGAGGTCATCCCGCCCGAGCCCATGCCCGAGCCCGAGCCGGGGCTCGCCATAGCGTGGATCTCAGACGTGACGCCCTCCACCAGCGGGAGAAGCTGCGCCCCGTCCTCGCGCGGATCGCGGTCGTAAAGTCCGTCGATATCCGACAGCAGCACCACAGCATCGGCCCCCGCAGCCTGCGCCACACGCGCGGCCAGCCGGTCGTTGTCGCCGAAGCGGATCTCCTCGGTGGCGACCGAATCGTTCTCGTTGATCACCGGCACCGCGCCCGCCTTCAGCAACCGCCCGATCGTGGCCGAGGCGTTGAGATAGCGGCGGCGGTCTTCAAGGTCTTCGAGCGTGAGCAACATCTGCGCGGCGATCAGGCCGTGCTGGCCAAGCAGTTCGGCCCAGAGCCCGCCCAGCGCGATCTGGCCGACCGCCGCAGAGGCCTGCGCATCGGCGAGGCTCCCGCGCCCGCCGCGTGCCATGCCCAGCCTTGCCGCGCCCAGCGCAATCGAGCCAGAGCTGACCACGATCACCTTCTGCCCGCCCTCGCGCAGCCGTGCGATCTCACCCGTCAGCCCGGCAAGCCAGGCGCGCCGGGGCTGCCCGTCCTTGCCGACCAGCAGCGAGGAACCGACCTTGAGCACGACCAGCGGCGCAGGCGCGCTGTCGGCGATTTCGCGAAGGCATGTAATGCTCATGCGCGGCGGCTTAGCGCGTCAGCCGAGCGGATTCCACGGCTTTGCGGGCTCGTCCGTTTCTTCCTCGGCCAGCACCGGGGCGGCCTTCGTCTCGGTCGAGGTGCGCAGCGGCAGATAGCTCAGCAGCGCATCGAGCAGCCGATCGATCCCGTCACCGCTCATTCCCGAAATCGCGAACACCCTGTCAGCGCCCGCCGCGAGCAGCTCCTCGGAGAAGGCTTCCACCAACTCCTCATCGGCCTGATCGACCTTGTTGAGCACCACCAGACGCGGCTTGTCGGCCAGTTCGTCGTCATAGGCGGCCAGTTCATCCTCGACAATGCGCATGGCTTCGACCGGGTCGGTGCCGGTGATGTCGATCAGGTGGATCAGCACCCGGCACCGCTCGATATGGCCGAGGAAGCGGTCGCCGATCCCCGCACCGTCGGCCGCGCCTTCGATCAGGCCGGGAATATCGGCGATCACGAACTCACGGCCCTTGTGGTGGACCACGCCAAGCTTGGGCACCAAGGTGGTGAAGGCATAGGCCCCGACCTTGGCCCGCGCGTTGGAAACGGCATTGATGAAGGTCGACTTGCCCGCGTTGGGCAGGCCGAGCAGGCCCACATCGGCGAGCAGCTTCAGCCGCAGCCACACCCACATCTCCTGCGCGGGCTCGCCTGGTTGATGCTGGCGCGGGGCGCGATTGGTGCTGGTCTTGTAACTGGCATTGCCGCGCCCGCCCATGCCGCCTTCGAGCAGGGTCACTTCCTGCCCTTCCTCGGTGAAGTCGGCGAGCAGCTCCTCGCGTTCCTCATCGAAGACCTGCGTGCCCACGGGCACTTCGATGATCAGGTCTTCGGCGGCAGCGCCGGTACGGTTGCGTCCCATGCCGTGGCCGCCGCGCTTGGCCTTGAAGTGCTGCGAATAGCGGAAGTCGATCAGGGTGTTGAGGCCAGGTACGGCACGAAAAATCACGTCGCCACCCTTGCCGCCATTGCCGCCATCCGGGCCGCCGTACTGGATGAACTTTTCGCGCCGGAAGCTGACAGCGCCGGGGCCGCCCGCGCCGGATCGCAAAAAGACTTTCGATTGGTCGAGAAAATGCATGGCTACGCCCTTAGCTCAAAATCGAGGCCGCGAAAACGGGCGCGCCGCGACCGCAGCGGCCCTGGAGTGACGGCGGAGCCGGAACGAAGGGACCTGCCGCGAGGATGCTCGCCCGGATGGGTGAGCGAAATACAATCATCCAGAAACACTTGAGGCCACCGCCTCAAGGCGATGGCCTCAGGTGTTTCTGGTGGAGCCGAGCGGGATCGAACCGCTGACCTCGTCATTGCGAACGACGCGCTCTCCCAACTGAGCTACGGCCCCGTATCCAGGTTTGCCAAGCACGGAATCGAGTCCGTTTCGGCAGGGAGGGCGGCTCTTAACGCCAAGCCGCCCATCCGAAAAGGAAAAAATGCGCCGATCTACTCGGTGTCGGCAGCAACAGGCTGCACCACCGGGGTGCTGGTGGAAGTCTCGTCGACCGGAACGACCGGAAGCTCTCCCCCGCTTTCAGGATCGAGTACATAGCCGGTGGCAGCAGGCTCAGCCGCATCGACGGCAGCCGGCTGGCCACCGCTGCCATAAAGCGCAACCCAGCCAGGCTGCGACGGGCCATATTGTGCGCCCCACTTGCGGTCCCACTCGGCCGAGAGTTGCTCGTAACGCTCATAGGCGACATAGAACCGGTCGAAGGCCTGCTCGTAGCGCTCAAGGCCGAGCGTCGCGAAGGCGACCATGTCTTCGGGCGGCGAGGCAAGGAACTCGCTCGCGACCTGCCGCGCAACGCTGCAGAACTCGGACCGCGCCGAGGGGTTGGCGAAGTAGTTGTATACCCCGGTCGAATGCGTCTCGCGCGCAAGCAAAGCCGCACGGTCGGTCCGCTCGCTCTGGCGGAACTTGCGATCAAGCGCCGTGTTCGCCCGCGACAGGTTGCGCGACTGGGTATCGAGCAGTGCACGGTAGCCGGTCAGGATCGGATCATCATCGGCAACCTGACAGTTAAGCGCAGCCACGTTCCACCCCGAGCGGAAGTGCCAAAGCGTCTCGTTCTCGTCGAGATCGGTGTTGACCGTGCGCCGGACGCCCGCAGCATCCCGCGGCGGAATGTCCATTGCATAGGCCGACTGTGGCGGCGGCAGCGGGCGAAAGGGCACAGCTTCCACCACCGGCGGCGGTGGCGGCGGCGGGGGTGGCGGCGGCGGGGGCTCCGGCGTTGTGCAGGCAGCACAGGCAAGCAGCAGCGCAGTCAGCGCCGTATTGGAAAGCCTGCGGGGCGTCAGTTGGGTATGCAAGTGTAGGTCCTCTCCACCGCGATAACATTCGATCGTAAAACGGCGCGCCTGAACGAGGGGTGGCGCTTTGCCGCAGGTCGGTAATACACGTTGCCCGGCAGCGCGAGAAGCACCGCCGGGCAACTATTGCACCATATGTTTCAGGCGCGAGCTGAGCCGTTCGTTAGTCGCGCGTGGCGCCCATGAAGCGCAGCAGGAACAGGAACATGTTGATGAAGTCGAGATAGAGGCTGAGCGCCCCCATGATCACCATCTTGCCCAGCGGATAGGCCGCAGCCGCCGTGGGATTGGCCATCTTCAACTGGCTGATGGCCATATATTCCTGCTTCAGGCGCTGCGTATCGTAAGCGGTAAGGCCCGCGAAGATCAGCACGCCAAGGCCGCTGATGGCCCACATCAGGCCAGGCGACTGCAACCAAAGGTTAAGCAGCGAGGCGACCAGGATGCCGATCACACCCATGATCAGGAAGCTGCCGAAGCCCGACAGATCCTTGCCCGTAGTGTAACCGAACAGACTGAGGCCCGCGAAGGCCGCCGCCGTGGCGAAGAAAGTCACCGCGATCGAGCTCGAAGTGTAGACGAGGAAAATCGTCGACAGCGACAGGCCCATCAGGACCGCGAAGCCCCAGAACATCGCCTGCAGCGTGGTGGTCGAGAACTTATTGCGCCCGAAGCTCATCGCGAACACGATGGCAAGCGGCGAAAGCGCCACGATCCACATCAGCGGACCCGAGGCAAAGGCATAGGCCCAGCCCATGTTGGCCGTGAGGGCAGCCACCACACCGGTCAGCAACACGCCCGAGGCCATGTAGTTGTAAATCGAAAGCATATGCGTACGCAGGCCGGCATCGAAGGTGGTGCCGCCTGACAGATCACGCGTCTGGCCCGCCGACGCGCCGAAGCCTTGCTGGCCAAAGCCAGTCTGCGGGCGGTTGTCGTTCCAATTTGCCATTTCTTGCAAACTCCTCTGTCCGGCCTCAAGAGGGGCGGGCCGGGCTAGCTCCAATATCGCGATGGAAGCCTGCGATTTCAAGCGAAACCGGCAGGCATCGCATTAACCGTCCTCACGCGCCTCACGCGCCATTTCGACGCTGCGATCACGCGCCGACCGCAGGGTCTTGGTAATGAGATTGGACAGCGCCTCATCCTCGTCGAGCGCATCGAGGCCAGCGCGGGTCACCCCGCCCTTGCTCGCCACCATGTCGGCCAGCTTGCCGGGCGAATGCTCCGACTGGGCCGCGAGGGCCGCTGCCCCCTCCACCATTGCCAGCGCGAATTGCTGCGCCTTGTGCTCGGGCAAGCCAAGCCGCACCGAGGCGTTGGCGAGCGCATCGATGAAGCGATAGACGAAGGCCGGGCCACTGCCCGCAAGCGCGGTGACGAGGTCGAACTTGTCCTCCGCCACCCATTCGGCATGGCCGAGTGCGCCCATCCATTCGATCAGCGACGCCTGCGCCGCATCGTCGAGCCCGGCCTGAGCCAGCGCGACCGGCGCCTTGCCCATGGCCACCGCCAGATTAGGCATCACCCGCACCTGCGCCGCCGAGCGCGGGAACCTGTCCTTCAGCGTCGACAGCTCAACCCCGGCCAGCATCGACAGAATTGTGCAATCCGGCCCAGCGAGCGGCTCGATCTGCGGGGCGAGGTCGCCCAGCATCTGCGGCTTCACACCCAGCAGGATGGCATCGAACTGGCGGTCTGAAGGCAATTCGCGCAGCAGCTCAATGCCACCAGGTGCGGATTCGCGCACGGGGTCGACGATGGTAAAGCTTTCGGGAGTCGTTCCCGCCGCAAGCCAGCCTTCGAGCATCGCCCCGGCCATGTTGCCGCAGCCAACGATTAGGGTGGATTTGAATGCCATAAAATTAGGTCCTTAGCCTTAGTCGCCAGTTGGCCTTAGAGGTTTGGGCTAAGCGCGAGATTTCAAGCCCCGGAGTGCGTCGCGCGACGCTCTCAGGCTTCGCCCGCCGCGTCAACCATGGCCGCTGCCAGCGCTTCACGCGGGCTCTTGTCTCCCCACAGCACGAACTGGAATGCGGGGTAAAACCGGTCGCACTCGGAAACGGCCGTATCCAGCGCCAGTTGCGCCATATCGAGGCTGATCGTGCCATCATCGCCCAGCAGCAGACCATGGCGATAGAGCAGCACCGAACCCTGCGACCAGATATCGAAATGACCAAGCCAGAGCTGCTCGTTAACCATAGCGAGCAATTCCTGCGCCTCGCGCAGCCGACCCTCGGTCACCCGCACTTCCGGCAGACACAGCAATTGCAGCACACGGTCTTCCTCGCGCCAGATCGCGCGTAGCTGATAGGTCGTCCAACTGCCCGGAATTTCGCCGCAGATCTCATCGTCGCCAACGAAGTCATGGGTCCACCCATGAGCCTCGAACACGGCGGCGAGCATGTCTACGGGCGCAGCATCCTCGGTCGCATCGATGGTCTCGCGGGTGGAATTCATATGCATAGAGCCTGTGTCCTCGTCATCTCATGCTTAATGGCTGACGTGCTGGCCCACGTGCAATCACTGCCGCGAAGTCGCCCGTGCAAAACTGCAATGGCCTGTTCGTAGCATGTGCATAAAGAAAGGCGGTGAGAACACGGGATCACCCGGCCCGATATTGCAATGGGGGCTAAAGCGGCTTGATTTCCTGTCCCGCGTCGCTGGTGAAGCGGAAGCTGTCGACGCCCGCCTTGCCGAGTTCGGACACGAACTCCTGCGCCTCTCTGGCGCTCCCGAAGGGGCCGGTAAGCAAGCGATTGGCCTCGCCCCAGCGTGTGTGGAACGCCTCGGCATCGTCAAGCAGGCCGCCCGCCTCCCGTTTGATCCGTCGCCAGTCGTAGCGGAAGGCAGCGGTGTCCTGCCCGGTTGCCACCTGCACCCATTGGCGAGAGGGATGCGCTGGTGGAGGCGGCGGAGGCGGCGGCGCCGGGCGTTCGCGCGGGATGTCGATAGCGGTGATGTCCACCGCATTGGCCGAGGGGGCGACCGGCAATGGCGAACTGCGCGCGAAGTCGGCAAAGGCCGTGGCCAAATCAGGCTCGGGCTCGGGCTCGGGCTCGGCAGCAGGCGGCTCCTGAACAGGCGAAGGCGCCCTATCCGGCTCGGCAAGCGATGCCACCACCACTGCTTGCTCAGCGGGTTCCGCTTCAGGCTCGGGCGCGGCGGCAGGCAATTCCTCGGTCACTTCGGCGACGGTTACAGGGCGATCGGACACCGGCGCAGCTTGTTCGGCCACGGGCGGCAGCTCTTCCTGGGCCACAGCGACCGCAACAGGCTCCGCTTCGCTGGCCGGGGGCGGCTGCCGAGTCGGGGCTGGCGCAGAGGATTCGGCAAGTGAAGGGCCTGCCGGTATCAGGCGTTCATCACCTCGCGTGGCTGCGCGCGGCGCGGGAGGCTCGCCCTCCTGCGATGTTGCCAGTGCAGCGATGCGCGGATCGTCGCGCCCGATCTGCGAGCCCGACGGGAACTGCCCGAGGTTGGCCGCCGCCGCCTGCTGCGCCTTGGTCAGCCGCGGCATGTACCGCAAATAGGGCGCAATCCGGCTCGCCAGCTGCGCGGGCAACATCGTTTCGGCAATCGTTACCGCCTCGGCCTCCTTGCCAAGGATCGCCAGGGCGAACGCACGCGTACGAAAGGCCGCGAGATCATTCTGCTGCAGCAGCGGCAACAACACCTCTTCCACTGCCGCCTGATCGCCCGCAATCGCATAGCTGATGGCGAGACGCCGCATGGTCTCAGGGTCGGGGTCATCTTCGATCGCCTGTCGGTACAGCCGTTGCGCACGGGAATTGTTGCCGACCAGATCGAAGGCGAGCGCCCGCTCGGCCGCCAGCGGTTCCATCGGTTCACCCGCATAGTCGGCGTTTTCGAACAGTTGCAGCGCCGTCACCGCTTCGCCCCGACGCACGGCGACCTGCGCAAGTCCTGCCAGCATCCGGCCATCGTCGGGATCGATATCCTGCGCCCGGGCGAAAAAGCCAAGCGCCGCCTCGACATTGTCGAGCGCGAGCGAAGCTTCGCCCGCATCGACCAGCGCCTCGACCGAATCGGGATCTGCCGACAAGCGGCGCATGGCATTCGCAAGGTCCGCCGCAGCCGGGTTCGGCAGGGCTTGCACCACCTCCTGCGCGTGGAGCTCAGGAACAGCAGCCGTGCTCGCATAGAGCGCGGTGCAACAGGACAGCAGAACTCTGATCTTCGACATGCGCGGCCTAGATGGCACACGCGCCGCATTTGGCAAGCGCGCGGCCATCGCCAATGCGACTACTGGTTGTTCTGGCGTCCCAGGAAGCGCGGAATGCGCATGTTGGGGCCGCCATCGTCGCCGTCGTCGTCATCCGAATCGTCTTCCTCGGCCGGGCCACGCGACAGGTTGGCCATGCGCTCGAACAGGGTGCTGCCTCCACTGGCGCCACCGGCACCGGCACGGCCCGCGCGGTCGGCGGGTGCTTGCGACTGCACCTCGCCCTTAACCTCTTCACCGCCGCCGACAATGCTGCGGCGACGCCCGGTCAAACCGGCTGCATCTTCGTCGCTCGCCAACCTTGAGGAATCGAGCAGCAGCTCGTCCTGCTCGTCCGCGTCGGCCTGCGCTTCTTGGCGATCTCTGCCTGCACCAGCGCCGCGATCAAACGGCGCGAAACGCTGCGGCTGCTGATCAGCGCCAGCGTCGTCCTGCGCCTCCTCGACCTCTTCCAGCCCGGCGAGGTCCATCGGCTCCGGCGCCGAGGCCGCAGGCTGCGCATTGCGCAGATCATCGATCTCAGGCGCCTGCGATGCGCCTGCATCCGCCTCTGCCCTATCGGCATCGTCGAAAGCGGCAGGGGCGACCGCGCCGGCAGCAGCCATCGGGGTCTTCGGGCCGCGCGAGGTCGACAGATCGAGCGGACGCGACGCCGCCCTGGCGCTCGAATCGCCAACCTGTTCGATCCCGGTAGCGACCACCGAGACACGGATCTTGCCTTCCAGGTCGGGGTTGAAGGCCGAACCCCAGATGATGTTTGCTTCGGGATCGACCAGCTCGCGGATGTGATTGGCTGCCTCGTCCACCTCGAGCAGGCGCATATCCTCGCCGCCGATGATCGAGATGATCACGCCCTTGGCGCCCTGCATCGACACACCGTCGAGCAACGGGTTGGCAATGGCACGCTCGGCCGCTTCGAGCGCGCGGTTCTCGCCCTCGCCCTCGCCGGTGCCCATCATGGCCTTGCCCATCTCGTTCATGACCGAACGCACGTCGGCAAAGTCAAGGTTGATGAGGCCCGGCATCACCATCAGGTCGGTGATCGAGCGCACGCCCTGCTGCAGCACCTCGTCAGCCAGCGAGAACGCTTCCTTGAAGGTGGTGTCGGCCTTGGCGACCAGGAACAGGTTCTGGTTCGGAATGACGATCAGCGTATCGACGTGCTTCTGCAGCTCCTCGATCCCGCTTTCGGCAGCACGCATCCGGCGCGTGCCTTCGAACAGGAACGGCTTGGTCACGACGCCAACAGTCAGGATGCCCTTGGAGCGCGCGGCCTCGGCGATCACCGGCGCAGCGCCGGTGCCGGTGCCGCCGCCCATACCGGCGGCGATGAAGACCATGTTGACGCCATCGAGCGCACGCTCGATTTCCTCGACCGTTTCCTCAGCCGCCGCGCGCCCCACTTCGGGCCGCGAGCCAGCGCCGAGGCCCTGCGTAATATCGGGGCCAAGCTGGATGCGATGCTCGGCAATGGCGTTGTTCAGCGCCTGCGCATCGGTGTTGGCGACCACGAAGTCTACGCCTTCGATCTCGCTCTCGATCATGTTGGCGATGGCGTTACCGCCTGCACCGCCCACACCGATCACGGTGATGCGGGGGCGAAGTTCTTCCACCGAAGGCGGACCGATATTGATGCTCATGTCTTTCTCCTGCGGCCAAGTCCCGCAATGCTCGATTTACCGCTTGTGCCACAAACACATAGGCGGGCGTTATCCGAAAACCTTACAAATCCACAATTGCGCGCGCCTGACCAGCTGCCGCGCCATTCAAAAAAAATCCCGCATCGCTTTCCACACCCGGCCAACCGTGGCCGCCGGGCCGGGACGATGGGTGCGGGTGAAGCGCGAGCCGACGCGGCGAATGTCGACCGGATCGCGCAAGGCATAGAGCACCAGCCCCGCCAGCGTCGAAAATCCGGGCACCGAATGCGCCTCGGGCAGGCCCTTCAGCGCAGGCGGGCGGCCGATCCGCACGGCCACGCCGAGCACGCTTTGGGTATAGTCTGCAAGCCCAGCCAGTTCTGCCCCGCCGCCGGTCAATACCACCTGCCGCGCCTGTCGGCCACCGCTGCTGCCGGTAAAGCCCATGACCTCAAGGCTGCGCCCGACCTCGCTCATCAGCGCATCAAGTTCGCCGGTGATGACCGTGATCAGTTCGGCGCGCGGCACCTGCTCGCGGTCGTCGGCCCCTCGCGCAACCGGGCCGCGGCCTTCCTCGCCCGGCGCGGTGACGGCAATCATCTCGCGGTGATCGGCCGGGCTGGCGATGGCCGAGCCGTGCTTGCACTTCAATCGCTCGGCCTGAAACCGGCGGACCGAAAAGGCCGAGGCAATCGCATCGGTGATGTCAGCGGAGCCGCGCTGGATCGCGTGGAGCCCCACCAGCATCCCGCCTGCGTAGACCGAAACATTGGTGACCTCGCCCCCGAACTCGACCAGCGCCACGCCAAGATCGCGCTCTTCCTCGGTTAGGCAGGCAAGGCCGGTAGCCAGCGGCGAGGCAACCACGCCCTGCACCTCGAGATGCGCGCGCTGGACCGCCTCGGTCACATTGCGCATCGGCGCGCCATCGGCGAGCATGATGTGAATGTCGACGCCCAGCCGTTCGGCATGGAGGCCCTTGGGGTTGAACACGCCGTCGGCACCATCGAGGAAATAGCAGGCGGGCTGCGCATGGAGCACGGTGCGCCCGTCGGGTTCGAGGCTGCCCTGCGCGGTGACGAGCAGGTGCTCGATATCCTCTTCCTCGATACGGCGCCCGCCGATATTGATCTCGACCGGGCGAATCTCGCTGGTGAGCCCCGCGCCCGATGCGCCAAGCCAAACCGATTCGACGCTCGTCCCGGCCAGCTTCTCGGCCCGCTCCAAGGCATCGCGCACGGCATAGGTCGCTGCCGCCATGTCGGTGACATAGCCGCGCTTGATGCCCTGGCTGGCGCGGTGGCCGCTGCCCAGCACCTGCATCTCGCCATTCTCGGCCACGGCGGCGATCATGGCGGAAATGCGGAAAGAGCCGATATTGACCGCGCCGATAACGCGTTCGATGCGATTTGCGCTATTGCTCATCAGCTCTCCTCCCCCATGCTCATCTCACTGGTTTCCGCCCGGCCCGGCACGCGCATCGTCATGTTCGGCGGGTTGCGCAAATCGAAGGCGACCACCTCGCCGCCGATCAGACGGTGAACGCCATCGGCCTCGGCAAAGGCTACCAAGGCGGCGGCGGAACGGTCCGCGCCTTCGGGCAAGGACAGCCGCTGCCCGGTGGCAAAGGTAAGATCCCAGCGGCGGTTGCCGATCCAGTCGGCCTCGGCCACCTGCTGGCGCAGCGCCGGGGCCGCATCGAGCAGGCTGGCCAGAGCCTCGACCTGACTTTGCGCGCCTTCGCCGCCGATCACCAGCATCTCCTTGCCCGCGTCAGCCGCAACCTCTTCGAGTTCGACCCCGGTGGCGTCGATCAGCACCAGTTCGTTTTCACGGCGCAGCGCAGCGTGCGGCTCGCGCTCGACGATGTCGACCACCAGCACGTCGGGCAACTGGCGCGAGACGCGCGCATCCTTGACCCACGGCATGGTCAGCAGCTCCTGCCGGAGCGCCTCAAGGTCCACCCGTGTCATGGCAAGGTCGCGCCGCCCGATCGCGTGTTCGTAGACCATCATCTCGTTCAGGCGTCTGGTCCCGCGCACCTCGACATGGTGCACCTCGAACCCGGCATTGGCCGAAGCGAGCGCGAAACGATCTTCAGCAAATTCGGAAAGGCCGGTGACGCGCGCGATAAACACCGCGAAGGCCAGCACCCCGGCAAAGATCAGCACGGTGAAGAACTTGTGCAGCTGGCTTTCGCTGAACGGCAGCATCGCGAGTGCGCTGCCCAGCAGCGACCGACCCTGCCCACGCGCCTTGCGCACGCGGCGGCTGGTGTCCGCGGCGCGGGCCTGACGGCGCACGCCCTTGACGTTGCGGCTGATCTTCTGCGCCATCTATCCACCCTTGCCAAAGAAGCGGAGGGCATCCTCGACGATGATTTCGCACAGATCGGGATAGGAAATGCCGCAGAAACGCGCCTGTTCGGGCACCAGGCTGAGCGGGGTCATGCCCGGCTGGGTGTTCGTTTCGAGCAGGAACAGCCCATCGGCGCCCCGCTCGTCATCCCAGCGGAAGTCCGAACGGCTCACGCCCCGGCAGCCGAGCAGCTTGTGCGCGCGCAGGGCATACTCGCAGCACAGCGCGGCAATATCCTCAGGGATTTCGGCCGGGCAAACGTGGTCGGTCATGCCATCGGTGTATTTGGCGTCGAAGTCGTAGAAGCCTGACTTCGGCACCAGTTCGGTGACGCACAGGGCCTTGTCGCCCAGCACCGCCGTAGTCAGCTCGCGTCCGCGAATATAGGGTTCGGCGAGCAGGCTGGCGAACTGCTGCCAGGGGCCTTTCACATCGCGCTGGATCGGGTTGCCGTAGTTGCTCTCGTCGGTGACGATGGCGACGCCGACCGAGCTGCCCTCGTTGACCGGCTTCAGGACATAGGGGCGCGGCAGCGGGTCACCGCCATAGAGATCTTCCGACTTGACCACGCGCCCGCCGGGCATCGGCACGCCATGCGGCACCAGCGCCTGCTTGGTCAGCTCCTTGTCGATTGCCACCACCGAAGTGGCAAGGCCTGCGTGGGTATAGGGAATGCCCATGAGGTCGAGCATGCCCTGCACTGTGCCATCCTCGCCGGGCACACCATGCAGCGCGTTGAACACGACATCGGGCGACGCCTCGGCAATGCGCGCGGCAACGTCGCGGTCCATGTCGAGCCGGGTGATCTTGTGGCCCTTGCTTTCAAGCGCATCGGCGACGCCTTTGCCCGACATGAGCGACACTTCGCGCTCGTTGGCCCAGCCGCCCATGAGCACGAGGATATGGAGTTTGGGGAGAGTCATGCGCAAATTCCAATAGTCTTGAAACTCCCCTCCCCCGCGGGGAGGGGCTGGGGGTGGGGGTTCCGACGCGCGTTCATCGAGCGTAAAACTCCCCCCTCCCGACCTCCCCCCACATGGGGGGAGGAGAATGTGAGAACGTAACGGCTCACGGCCGCCCCACCCGCTGGATTTCCCATTGCAGCGCCACGCCCGTCGCCTCGGCCACGCGGCGGCGCACTTCCTCGCCCAGCCCCTCGATATCGGCGCTGGTAGCCTGGCCGATGTTGATGAGGAAATTGGCGTGCTTCTCGCTCACCTGCGCATCGCCCACCTTCAGACCCCGGCAGCCCGCCGCATCGACCAGCCGCCAAGCCTTGTCGCCCTCGGGGTTCTTGAAGGTCGAGCCGCCGGTTTTGCTGCGCAGCGGCTGTGTTTCCTCGCGCGCGTGGGCGATGCGGTTCATCTCCGCCTCGATCGCGGCCGGATCACCCGGCTCGCCCTTGAACCGCGCGGCGACCACGATCGCGCCATCGGGCAGGCGCGAGTGGCGATAGGAATAGTCGAGATCGGCCACCGGCACGCGGATGCAGGCGCCATCGGGCATCACCACATCGCAATCGACCAGCACATCGGCCACCTCGCGGCCATAGGCCCCGCCGTTCATGCGCACGAAACCGCCCACGGTGCCGGGAATGCCGCGCAGGAATTCAAGCCCCGCAATGCCCGCATCGCGCGCGCTCGAAGCCACCAGAATGCCCGGCGCGCCGCCGCCGCATTCGAGCACGTTGTCGCGCTTCACCTCGACGCTGGCGAAAGGCTTGCCGAGCCGCACCACCACGCCCGGCACCCCGCCATCGCGGATGATGAGGTTGGAGCCGAGCCCCAAGGCCATCACCGGAGTGCCCTCTTCCATGCGGGTGAGGAACTGGATCAGGTCTTCCACGCTTTCGGGCTCGAACAGCCAGTCGGCCTTGCCGCCGCTCTTGAACCAGACGAGCTTCGCGAGCGGCGCATCCTTGGTGAGCTTGCCCGCGACATCCTGCGGCACCTTGCCGCCGACAGTGGCCTCCTCGTGCGATCCGGGGGCGCTCTGCATGGACATGGAGCCATCAGGCTGCATCGCTGGCCTCCTGCTTGCGCTGCGCGTTGACAGCATCGGCAAGGCCTGCGGCCCAGCGCGTGATGTCACCCGCGCCGAGGCAAACCACGATGTCGCCCGGCTCGACCAGTCCGGCCAGTTCATCCGCCAGCGCTTCTGGGCTGGCAATCGGTGCCGCCTGCCGGTGCCCGCGTGCCTTTAGGCCAGCCACCAGCGCATCGGAGGTCACGCCCTCGATCGGGTCTTCTCCGGCCGTATAGACCGGCGCGGCATAGACCACGTCGGCATCGGTGAAGCAGCCTTGGAATTCTTCCATCAGATCGCGCAGACGGGTGAAACGGTGCGGTTGGGCGACCGCAATCACCCGGCCAGAAGCCGCCTCGCGCGCGGCAGAGAGCACGGCGCGGATTTCCACCGGGTGGTGCGCATAGTCGTCGATCACGCGCACCTCTTCGCCGCCGCCGAGCGCGATCCGCCCCACCTCGGTAAAGCGTCGACGCACCCCGCCAAATCGGGCGAAGCCTTCACGAATGGTGTCTTCGGCGCAGTCCATCTCGAGCGCCACAGCCACCGCGGCGGCCGCGTTCTGCACATTGTGCCGCCCCGGCATCGGCAGCACGATATCCGTCACGCTCCGCTCCGAGCCATCGCGCAGGCGCTGGACCACGTCGAACCGGCTCTTCCCGCCCTCGGCGACCAGATTTTCGATCCGCACATCGGCATGGGGGCTGAAGCCATAGGTGATCACGCGCCGGTCACGCACGCGGGCAATCACGTTCTGCACTTCCGGGTGATCGAGACACAGCACCGCCGCGCCATAGAAGGGCACGTTCTCGATGAACTGGAGGAACGCATCCTTCACCGCATCGAAGCTGCCGTAGTGATCGAGGTGCTCGGGATCGATGTTCGTCACCACGGCGATGGTGCCGTCCAGACGCAGGAAGCTGCCGTCACTTTCGTCGGCCTCGACCACCATCCACTCGCTGTCACCCAGCCGCGCGTTCGAACCGTAGCTTTCGATAATCCCGCCATTGATCACCGTGGGATCGACCCCGCCCGCGTCGAGCAGCGTGGCGACCATGCTGGTGGTCGTCGTCTTGCCGTGCGTACCCGCCACCGCGACCGTGCTTTTCAGCCGCATCAGTTCGGCCAACATTTCGGCGCGGCGCACCACCGGGATGCGCGCTTCGAGAGCAGCGGCAACTTCCGGGTTGGTCCGGCGCACTGCCGTGCTGGTGACGACCACGGCGGCATCGCCAAGATTTTCCGCAGCATGGCCCACATGCACGGTGATCCCGCGCGCGCGCAGCCGCTGGACGCTGACGCCCTCGGCCAGATCGCTGCCCTGCACCGTATAGCCAAGGTTGTGCATCACCTCGGCAATGCCCGACATGCCGATCCCGCCGATGCCGACGAAATGGATCGTGCCGATATCCGTAGGAACGCCCTTCATTCCGCGCGCTCCCCGGGGAGGCTGCGGGCGGTTTGGCCGCTTGCCTCATGCGCGGCTGACCGCGCCGGAACCGAGCCCGCCACGCGGATCACGTCCTGAATGGTGTCACCGCCGAAGCTCTCGACCAGATCGGCCAGGTCTTCCGCCGCCTTGGGCCGGCCGCAGTTGAAGGCCGCATGGGCGGCGGTGGCGAGCGTTTCGGGGTGCATGGCCATGGCCTGAATCTGCTTGGCGAGTTCCTTGGCGGTGAAGCCGGTCTGGCGAATGGAGCGCGCGCCGCCAGCGGCAACCATCTCGCGGGTGTTGGCGGCCTGATGATCGTCGGTGGCAATCGGCAGCGGCACGAGGATCGCCGGGCGGCCCACGGCGGTCAGCTCGGCAATGGTGGAGGCACCAGCGCGGCCGATGAACAGGTGTGCATCAGCAAGCTGCGCGGCCATGTCCTCGAAATAGGTCGCAAGCTCGGCGGCTATGCCATGTTTGGCATAGCGTTCACGCACCTTTTCAAGGTCTTCGGGGCGGCACTGCTGCGTCACCTGCAAGCGGCTGCGCAGCGCGGTCGGCAGCATGGAGAGGCCATCGGGCACCACTTCGCTAAGCACGCTTGCGCCCTGACTGCCGCCCGTCACCAGTACGCGGAACAGGCCATCGGCGGTGAACGGGGGAAACGGCTCGTCCCGCAGCGACAGCACGCCGGGGCGCACCGGATTGCCGATCAGATGGACCTTGCCCTGATGCGCAGGCTTCAACCGGTCGACCTGAGGATAGGCCGTGGCGATCGCGTCTACCCGGCCCGCAAGCAGGCGGTTCACCCGGCCCAGCACGGCGTTCTGTTCGTGGATCACCGTGCCGATCCCATCGGCGCTGGCGCCAAGCAGCGCCGGCAGCGCGGGATAGCCACCGAAGCCGACCACGCAGCTTGGCTCAAACGTCTCGTAAATCCGCCGCGCCTGCGCCCGCCCTTCCAGCACAGCGCGGATCGCCTTGAACCAGCCGAGCGGGTTCTTCCCGAAGCGCCCGGCGGGCAGCACGTGGGCGGTGAGAAAATCGGGCTTGCCGGGAATAGCCGCGCCGCGCTCGTCTGTGATGAGGGCAACATGGTGACCGCGCCGCTCCAGCGCATGGGCGAGCGCAAAAGCCGGGGTGAGATGCCCGCCGGTGCCCCCGGCGGCAAGAACGTAATGACGGGAAATTCCGGGCATCAGTCGGCCTCTTTCTCGAGCGTGCCGCGCAGATCGAACTTCTCGCGGTCAAGGAACGGATTGCGCCGAGTCACCGCCAGCAGAAGACCGATGGTGAAGCACTGCGCAAGGGTCGAAGAGCCACCATAGCTTACCAGCGGCAGCGTCATACCCTTGGAGGGAAAAAGCTGCAGATTGACGAGGATATTGATGAAGGCCTGCCCGCCGAACAGCGCCACCAGCCCGCTGGCGGCAAGAATGTTGTACATCCGGTCTTCATTCACCAGCCGCACCAGCACCCGCATCACGATGGCCAGATAGAGCACCACGATGATCGCGCAGACCAGCAGGCCGAACTCCTCGCCAATGGCGGAGAAGATATAGTCGGTGTGGGCTTCGGGCAGGCGCATCTTGTTGGTGCCAAGCCACAGGCCGGTGCCGGTCCAGCCGCCGCCCTGCAGGGTGCGCGCGGCAAGGTCGACCTGATCATAGGCCGAGCCGCCGCCAAGGAAGGAATCGATGCGATGGCGCGCGTTGTCATAGAACAGGTATGCCGCCACCAGCCCGGCCACACCCAGACCCGTTATCACGCCGATCCGCTGCATCGGCAGGCCCGCCAGCATCACCATCACGAACCATGCGCCCACGAACAGGATCGCCTCGCCAAGGTTGGGCTGCGCAATCACCAGCCCGACAATCACCACCAGCATGGCAAAGCTGACCCCGATCACCGGCAGATCGGGATCGTGCAGCTTCCACGAGAGAATCCACGCCAAGGTGATCACGAAGGCGGGTTTGAGAAATTCGCTCGGTTGCAGGCTGAGACCCAGGTTTAGCCACCGCCGCGCCCCGTTCACCTCGGTTCCGACTACCGGCACCAGCACGAGAAAGAACAGCATGACCGCCGCCATCACAATCGCCCCGCGCCGCAGCACCGTGGGTTCGAGCAGCGAGGTCGCCAGCAGGATCACGATCCCCAGCGCCTGCCAGCGCAGGTGCAGCCAGAAGAAGTGCAGTTCGCCCAACTGCACATCGGCGGTGGACAGGCGCGCGGCGCTTGCAGGCGAAGCCGAGATTACCGCCAGCGCGCCCACCGCCATCAGCAGGGCGATCAGCACCAGCAGCACACGGTCGATCTCGCGCCACCAGATGCGCGCCATCCGCCGCCGCTCTTCCGCCAGTGCCAGCCCCTTGCGCTGAGGCTTGGGCGCTGCAACCGGAAGGCCAAGCCCGTGGACCATGCCGCGATGCCTGTTCATGCCGCATCGCCCCCCGTTTCGCTACCAGCGCACAGTTCACGCACCAACACGCGGAACGCGTCACCGCGTGCCTCGTAATCGCGGAACTGGTCGAAGCTGGCGCAGGCCGGGCTCAGCAGCACGACCTCACCAGCTTGCGCCTTGTCGCAGGCGCGCCGCACCGCTTCGCACAACATCTCGCACGGCTCAACCGGGACATGCGGCGATAGCAGCCGTCCGAACATCTCGCCCGCCTCGCCAATGGTGTAGGCCCGCACCACGTTGCAGAGGTGCGGCAGGCATTCGTCGAGGTTGCCGTCCTTGGGCAGGCCGCCGCAGATCCAGTGGATGCGCGGAAAGGCCGCCAGGGCCGGTGCGGTCGAAGCGGGGTTGGTGGCCTTGCTGTCGTTCACCCACAGGACGTCGTGATAGGTGCCGATCCGCTCCATCCGGTGCGGCAGGCCCGCAAAGCTCGCCAGCCCTTCGACGATCTGCGCCTCTGTCAGCCCAAGCTCAGCCCCCAGCGCGGCGGCGATGGCAGCGTTCTGAAGATTGTGCGGACCTTGCAGGCTCGGCCAGTCGCTCTGCCCCGGCGCGAGAGCGTCAAGATCGGCGCAGACTGCCCGGCCCTGCGCGCGTCGCGCGTGTTCGGTCCGGTGGATCGCATTGGTAGGCTCATCGGCACAGCCGAAGACGGCGAACTGTTCGGCTCCCTGCATCGCCAACAGCCGTGCCTTGGAGGCGGCGTAAGCGGCAAACCCGTCATAGCGATCAAGGTGATCGGGCGTAATGTTGGTCAGCGCTGCCGCCTCGCAGGCGAGCGAAGAGGTGAGGTCGATCTGATAACTCGACAGTTCGAGCACATAGACGCCGCCCGCAGGAAGCGGCTCCTGCCCCATTATTGGCAAGCCAATATTGCCGCCCATTTCGGTCGGCACGCCCGCGCTCTCCAACAGGTGATGCACCAGCGCAGTGGTGGTCGACTTGCCGTTGGTCCCGGTAATGCCGACGACCTTGTGCTCCGGCAGGTCAGCCCGCGCCTGTGCAAACAGCTCGATATCGCCAATCACCGGCACCCCCGCCGCCTGCGCGCGCGGCACCAGCGGATGCGTATTGAGCGGCACGCCGGGGGAGACGACGATGGCATCAAAGTGATCGAGCGCAATCTCCATCGGGTCGGCAATGGTCACCCGCCCTGCCAGTTGCTCGCACGGCTCGGGCCGGCGATCCCACGCCGTCACCCGCGCACCGCTCGCCAGCAGCGCCTCGACGGTCGCCATCCCCGAGCGCGCGAGCCCCAGCACGCAATAGGATTTGTCCGCAAAGGCGCGCGACGTGATCATCGCAGCTTGAGCGTCGACAGGCCGATCAGCGCGAGCACGATGGCGATGATCCAGAACCGGATCACCACGGTCGATTCCTTCCAGCCGAGCTGCTCGAAGTGGTGGTGGATCGGTGCCATGCGGAACACCCGCTTGCCGGTGCGCTTGAACCAGAACACCTGCACCATCACGCTCACCGCTTCGAGCACGAACAGCCCGCCAACGATGGCGAGCACGATCTCGTGGTGGCTGGCCACGGCAATCGCGCCTAGCGCCCCGCCCAGCGCCAGCGAGCCGGTGTCACCCATGAACACGGCAGCAGGCGGCGCGTTGAACCACAGGAAGGCGAGCCCCGCGCCCATGATCCCCGCGCACAGGATAGCCAGTTCGCCCGCCATCGGCACGTAGGGGATGCCGAGATAGTTCGAGAAGTCGACGCGGCCCACAACGTAGCAGATGATCGCAAAGGTGCCCGCCGCGATCACCACCGGCATGGTGGCAAGGCCGTCGAGACCGTCGGTAAGGTTCACCGCATTGCCCGCGCCCACGATCACGATGGCGGCGAAGACATAATAGAACGGCCCCAACGGTATTGCCCGATCCGAGAGGAACGGCACATAGACGTTGGTGTTGATCTCGCTCACGATCAGCCATGCGGCAATCCCGGCGACGACGAATTCCGCCAGCAGCCGCACCTTGCTCGAAAGCCCGGCATGATGGCGCTTGGTCACCTTGTCGTAGTCGTCGAGGAAGCCGATCAGGCCGAAGCCCGCGATCACCGCGAGGCAGGCCCAGACGAACGGGTTGGCGAGGTCCATCCAGATCAGCATGGACAGAAACAGCGAGGTGAGGATCATCAGCCCGCCCATCGTGGGCGTGCCCACCTTGGCAAGGTGGGTCTGCGGCCCGTCAGAGCGGATCGGCTGCCCCTTGCCCTGCCGCACGCGCAGCATCGCAATGAAGCGCGGGCCGATGATCAGGCCGATCATCAGCGCGGTCATCATCGTCGCTCCGGCGCGGAAGGTCTGGTAGCGGACGAGGTTCCACAAACCTTCGAATTCGAACAATCCTGCGAGAAAATAGAGCATGTCCGGGCGTTTCAGCCTTCCCTGGCGACAAAGTGATCCACCAGGCGCGACAATCCCACCGAATTCGAGCCTTTGACCAGCACCGCATCGCCGCCGATCATACCGAATTCCTCAAGGGCCAGAATTGCCTCGCCTGCATCGGCGCAATGGGCAAACCCGAGGGGATTGCCAAGCGTATTTACGGACTGTTTCCCCAATTCGCGGGCGAGCGGTTCCATCTCCGCGCCGACCAGCACGGCAAAGTCGGCCTGCGAGGCCAGCAAAGGCTCGGCCAGCTGGGCATGGAAACCCGGCCCGAAATCGCCCAGTTCCTTCATCGCGCCGAGCACGGCGATGCGGCGTGTGGCTGGCGTCTGACCCAGCTGCGCGAGGGTGGCGCGCATCGAGGCGGGGTTGGCGTTGTAGCTTTCGTCGATCAGCAGGGCATGGCCGCCGACCGCAACAATCCGCCGCCGCGCGCCCCGGCCCTTGAGCCCGCCCATCTCCGCAAGCGCCAGCCCGGCTGCGCCCAGATCGCCGCCAGCCGCGCGCACGGCAGCCATCACGCAAAGCGAGTTCGAAATCCAGTGCTCGCCCGGCTCGGCCACCTGGTAGCACAGGCTTGCACCGTCCATCCGCGCGGTGACGAGCGCCCCGCCCTGCGCCAGCGGCAGGGCTTCGAGCAGGCGCACATCGGCATGGGCCCCACGCCCAAAGCTGATCACCTTCGCTCCGACAGCGAGTGCGGCGTCGCGCAGTCGCTCGAAGTGCGGGCTGTCAGCCGGAATTACCGCCGTGCCGCCGTGCTCAAGCCCGCCAAAAATCTCGGCCTTCGCATCGGCAATCGCCTCTTCGGAGCCGAGGTTCTCGATATGGGCGGGCGCAATCGTGGTCACCACGGCGACATGCGGGCGCACCTGCGCGGTCAGCCCGGCGATCTCGCCTGCGTGGTTCATGCCCATCTCAAACACGCCGAACCGGCTGCGCACGGGCATCCGGGCAAGGCTCAGCGGCACGCCGACATGGTTGTTGTAGCTGCGCACCGAGCGGTGAGCGCCAATGCTGCCGCCCAGTTCTCCCTGCCCGCCGCGCGAGCGTTCGAGCGCGGCGAAGATAGCCTCTTTCACGCCGGTTTTGCCGACTGAACCGGTCACACCGATAATCTTTGCCACGGTCCGCTTGCGGGCTTCTGCAGCCAGCGCTTCCAGCGCCGCATTGGTGTCGGCCACCAGCACGTGCGGGCCATCGACCGGGCGGTCGACCAAGGCAGCGGCAGCGCCGCGCGCGAAGGCTCCGGCGACGAAGCGGTGGCCGTCCATGCTTTCGCCCTTGAGCGCTACGAACAGATCGCCGCTGCGCACATCGCGCGAATCCATCTCGACGCCCGAGACCTCGAAGTCGCCGCTCGCCGTGCCGCCGGTGGCCGCAGCGATCTCCGCCGCAGTCCACAAGGCCAGCCGCTTCGCCCGCGCTTCACCGACCGGCCAGCGCATGACTTTCGCGAGCGCGTTCATCGGCCTGCCGCCGAGCCCAGCCCGGCCGCACACTCGCGCGCCACGGTAACGTCATCGAACGGCAAAACCTGCATATTGTCTCCCGACCCTATGATCTGACCCTGCTCATGACCTTTGCCGGCCACGAGCACGATGTCCCCGGACCGCGCATCGCCTATCGCAGCGGCAATTGCCAAACGCCGGTCGCCGATTTCCTGTGCATTGGGCGCGCCAGCCAACACTTCGGCCCGGATCTCAGCGGCATTTTCGCCGCGCGGGTTGTCGTCGGTCACGATCACCACGTCGGAGCCAGCAGCAGCAGCCTCGCCCATCGGCGCGCGCTTGCCCTTGTCGCGATCACCGCCCGCACCGAACACGGTGATGAGGCGCCCCGACACATGCGGACGCAGCGCGGCAATGGCGGCGGAAAGCGCATCGGGAGTATGCGCATAGTCGACGTAGACCGGCGCGCCACTGGCCGCGATGGCCGCGCGTTCGAGCCGCCCGCGCACCGGCTGCAACCGCGCCACCGCATCGAACACCCGCGTCGGATCGCTGCCCGTCACCAGCACCAGCCCCGCCGCCACCAGCGCATTGGCAACCTGATAGGCCCCGATCAGCGGCAGGCGGATGGCATAGGCCCGGCCGCCGTGAACAATCTTCAGCTCCTGCCCGAGCGGCGTGGGTTTGCGCGCGATCAGCCGGATACCGTCGCCCTCTTCGCCGACCGTAAACAGGTTCAAGCCGCGTGCCGTGGCGACGGCCTTGGCCAGCTTGCCCCATTTGTCATCGGTCCAGATGACCGCGCTGCCATCTTCGGACACCACTTCGGAGAACAGCCGCATCTTGGCGGCGAAGTAGTCGTCCATGTCCTTGTGATAGTCGAGATGATCGCGGCTGAGGTTGGTGAAGGCCCCGGCGGCGACCTTGATCCCCTCGTTGCGATACTGCGCCAACCCGTGGCTCGATGCCTCATAGGCGACATGGCTCACGCCCTCGCGGGCGAGCCCGGTCATGGTGGCGAGAAAGGTGGCGATGTCGGGCGTGGTCAGGCCGGTCGAGATGCTCTCATCCGCCGTGGTGACGCCCAGCGTACCGATCGACGCCGCGCGCAGGCCGAGCATCCGCCATATCTGGCGCGTCATCTCGGCGGTCGAAGTTTTGCCGTTGGTGCCCGTTACCGCCACCACGGTTTCGGGCACGGGGCGATAGAACTGCGCCGCCAGCAGCGCGAAGGCGCGGCGCGGCTCTTCCGCCGGGATGTGCAGCGCTCCCTCGACCTTGGCCGATGGCCGCGCGATCACCGCCACGGCCCCGCCCGCGATGGCGGCCGGGATATAGTCCTCGCCATTGACCTTGGTGCCAGGAAAGGCGCCGAACACGTTGCCGGGCGCAACCTTGCGGTTGTCAATGGCAAAGCCCGTGATCCGCGCAGCACCGCCCTGCGGGCTCTCGACACCGGCAAGTCTCGCAAGATCGGCCAGCAGCATTGCTATTCCTCCCCAACCAGCGAGCGCACGTCGCTCAGGTCGATGTCGCGCGTGGCATCGGGCAGCACGCCCAGCTGCGGACCGATGCGCGAAACCAGCCGCCCGACGATCGGCGCGGCGTTCCAGGCGGCGGTGCGCTGGAACGAAGAGGCGCGCGTGCCCTTGGGCTCGTCAAGCATGGCGATCACCACATAACGCGGCTTGTCCATCGGGAAGGCGGCGGCGAAGGTCGAGACCAGCGTGGTGCGGCGATAGCCCGTCACGCCCGGCTTTTCGGCCGAGCCGGTCTTGCCGCCCACGCGGAAGCCGGGCGCGTCGGCGTTCTTGCCGGTGCCGTAAAGCGCGATGAGCCGCAAAAGCTGGTTCATCCGCGCGCTGGTGCTGGCCTTGAACACGCGGCGTCCACGCGGAGCATGGCCCGGCTCTATCCGGTTGAGCGTGGCCGGACGCCAGATTCCGCCGTTGACCATCGCCGCATAGGCGGAAGCCAGGTGCAGCGGCGTCACCGCGATACCGTGGCCAAACCCGGCATAAAGCGCCTTGGTCTTGTCCCAGGTTCCACCCATGCCGAGCGGCGCACCGCGAGCGGGCAGCTCGATATAGGGGGCCTCGTTCATGCCCAGCTGGCCGAAGTAGTTGTGCAGCGTCGGCCCGCCGATCTCGCCCGCGATCTGCGCCGAAACGATGTTCGACGAGTGGATCAGCGTCTCCGGCACGTTCAGCGTGTCGCCGATCACGTGGCTGTCACCGATAGCGTAGCGGCCCACCTTGATCGGTTTGTTCGCCTGCCAGCGACGACCAAGGTTGGTGACCACGCCGGTGTCGATGGCAACCGCCACGGTCAGCGGCTTGAAGGTCGAGCCGAGTTCGTAGACCTGGTTGGTCAGCCGGTTGAAGACGGCGGGCATTTCGCCGGCATCGGTGTGCTCTTTCGGCAGAACGACATCGGTGGTGAGGATCTGGTTGGGATCGAACCCTGGCTTGCTCGCGAGCGCCAGCACTTCGCCGGTGTCGACATCGAGCACGATGCCCGCAGCGCCCACCGCGTCGACCGAGAGCATCCCGCGCTCCAGCTCGTCTTCCAGCGCGCCCTGCACGCGCGCGTCGATTGACAGCGCCACCGGCTCGCCGCGCAGGGAGGGATCGAGCAGCCGCTTGTCGAGTACCGCTTCCATGCCGACCCGGCCGTGGCCATCGGCAGCGACATAGCCGAGCACGTGCGCCGCGAGCGAACCTTGCGGATAGTGGCGATCCTTCTCGCGCGTGATCTCCAGCGCCAGCTCGCCAATGTTCTGCACCTTGTTGGCATCTTCGGGCAGGATACGGCGGCGGATATAGCCCGCTTTGCGCGATGCCAGCATGTCCGTCACCTCGGCCTCGTCGAGATCGGGGAAGATCTTGCGCAGTTCGTCCGCCACCTGGGCCGGAGAACGCACCAGCGGCTCGCCGCCATCAGCCATGGCCTCGGGGTTGAACCAGAGCGCATAGGCGGGAAACTCGCGCGCCAGCGGCAAGCCGTTGCGATCGGTGATCTCGCCGCGATCCGGCAGAAGCAGCGTGACCATCGATTGCACCTGCGGCCCCGGCCGGGCAGCGCCCAGCCAGGCGATCCGCCCCAGCGCACACAGCGCCAGCGCCAAGAAGCCGAGCACCAGCAACAACAGCCGCAGTCGCGCCACCAGCAGTGCGCGGCGGCGGTGATCGAACAGCCCCGCCCCGGTGCTGCGCACCCGCATCTGGGGAGCCGCCGCAAGCGTGGTCATTGGCCAAGGTCTCCGCGCAAGGAGACCAGCGGCACCCGCACCTGACCGCCACTGTTGCCAAGACCAATGCTCGCCCCGCGACTGCGCGAGGCTTCGTAGTCCGCAGGCGGCACGCCTTCGACCAGCGCCGCATCAAGCGCCTCACCGGTCAGCGGCGAGACCAGCTTGGGAAAGGCCGGCACACCGCCCGCCGAAGTCAGGCCCGCCAGCCGGATCGGCGCAGGCGCATCCTGAGCGCGGGGCTTGGAGAACTGCGCGAGCTGGCGCTCGCCATCGATGAACTGGCTCGCTTCGGGAGCGCGAAAACCGAAGTTGATGCGGTTGAGCCGCGCCAGCTGGACCTGGTTCGAGCGGGTCAGGAACTCGGTTTCGAGCATCATGTTCGCACGCTCAAGGCGCACGATCTCACGTTCGGCCTGCACCACCTCGGAGTGAACCGCGTTCACCTTGAGGTGCAGCATCACATAGAGCACGACACAGATAGACAACGCGGCAAGCCAACCGAAACGGCGATAACGGGCGGGTGTTGTCATACAGCCTCCTGATCGTTCTGGCGGGCGGGCGCGGCGGTGCGGGTGGCAGCGCGCAAGGTGGCCGAGCGGGCGCGGGGGTTGCGCTCGATCTCGGCGGCGGACGGGCGGATCGCGCGCGATACCTGCGTGAAGATGGCGGGCGTGTCGCTCGCGGTCTCGGGCAGGTAGCGCGAGCCGCGCGGGTTCTGGTTGGCGGCATCGCGCAGGTAGGCCTTGACGATGCGGTCCTCCAGCGAGTGGAAGCTGACCACCGCCAGCCGGCCGCCCTCGCCCAGCAGATGCTCGGCAGCGGCAAGGCCTTGCGCCAGCTCGTCCAGCTCGCGGTTCACGTGGATGCGGATCGCCTGGAAGGTGCGCGTTGCCGGGTCTTTCGGCGCACCGGGATGATGGCCGAGCGCCTTGCGCACCACCTTGGCCAGCTCACCCGTGGTGGTGAGCGGACGCGCAGCCACGATCGCGCGGGCAACCCGGCGCGACTGGCGCTCCTCTCCATACTGGTAGAGCACGTCGGCAATCTCGCCCTCGTCGGCCGTGTTGACGAAGTCGGCGGCATTGGGGCCAGACTGATCCATGGTCATGTCGAGCGGACCATCGAGCATGAAGGCAAAGCCGCGTGTCGCCTGATCGAGCTGCATCGAGGAGACGCCGATATCCATCGTCACGCCATCGACCTGTGTGACACCAGCCTGGGCCAGCGCTTCGGCCATTTCGGAGAAACGCCTGTGATGCAGCACCAGCCGCGGCGGGTCTTCGCGCGTTTCGGGCCATTCGTTGCCGGCAGCGATAGCGTCGGGGTCGCGATCGAAGGCATGGACGATGGCCCCGCGCGCAAGCAACGCGCGGGTATATCCGCCTGCACCGAAAGTCGCATCGACGATCAGTTCACCCGGCTGCGGGGCCAGCGCTTCGAGCACCTCGTCGAGCAGGACGGGAACGTGCGGGGCCTCGGGGTTGGTCGCGCCGCTCATTTGGCTTTCGCCTTCTTCTTCGCGCTTTCGGCGAGCGTGCGGCAGTTGGCCTGCGCGTTGTCCCAGGCTTCGCCCATCGAGTAGAGTTTTTCAGGCGCCCAGATCGTGAAAAACGGCATACCGCCCTGGAAGAAGATCTCGTCGCCCAGCCCGGCAAGGTCGGTCAGGTGGTCGGGCATCACGAAACGGCCGCTGGAATCGAACGGCACCTCGACGTAGCTCAGGAGCTGCGCGCCGCGCAGTTCGCGGTCATAGTCCTTGTCGCGGCGCAGGGCGGCTTCTTCCTCGCGGTCGAGGATGTCCTCAAACCCGGCGATGGCAGATTGGCTGAAGGCCTTGAGGCACGGCCAGCGCTCGTGCTTGCCGAGGCACAGGATGCGCTCGTCGCCCTTGTCGGCGAAGTCCTTGCGGAATGAGGGAGGCAGCACAAACCGGCTCTTTTCGCCGCGAAGCGAAAAGCCCTGTCCCTTGTACTGGATCGGCAATGCCACTGCCCCGGTCCCCAATTAAGCCCAACTTCGCCAGACACGACCTCCCCGCTGCCAGAAGCGCAGGCGCAACTGGATCACCTCGGAATCAGAGGTGCTGGACGCGAGTCATGTCCGATGCCTCACCGTAGTACCGTGACGCCGGGCGGGAATAAAGGGGAAATTACGGGAAATGTTGGGATATGTGGGACTATTCAGCCACTATGGCGGGCTAGATATGCTTTCCAGTCCGTTAACTAAGCTCCCGGAATTACGATCATATTCTTGATTCTCTGTAATATTATCAGATGCAACGACGTCAGCACGCCCAATCCCGCCCTGTCCCGCTTGGTCCCCGAAGGCGCGCTCCAGCAACGTGGCGAGCGCCGCCCCGGATTCGGGAGCGGGATCGGCCAGATCGAGCAGCGCAGCATCGGCCAGAATCAGCGCAAACCCGCTTCCAAGGCCACATTGCGCCACCAGATCATCTGCCATCAGGGTACACTTTGAGGTGCCTACAGCGCTGGCAAATGTGCCGGAAAGCCGAGTCGGCAAGGGTGTGCCCGCGAATTCCCGCATTTGCCAATCTGCGTCCTGCGCGGGGTCGAATCGCAGTTCCAGCCCCCAGTGCGCGAGAATCGGTGAGAGCAACGCCACGTCCTGCGGGCGGCGCCGGTCGCCCAGCGCAAAGCGGCTTTCGCCCGTCATCTGCGGATCGGCGAACAGCAACAGATGCCCGCCTGCCCGCACCCACGCATCGAGCGCGACATTCTCGTCGGCAGTGAGTCCGCGCGGTTGGGCCAGCAGCAGGAATTTCTGCCCGGCCAGCGCCTCCGGCGAGAGATAGTCGAGCGGGACGAGTCGATAGTCGCGCTCCAGGCTGGCCCGCACCCAGTGCAGATCAGCCTCGCCCGCCAGCAATTCGGCAAAGCCGCCGCTTTCGCCCCAGTAGATCGGGATCGTCCCCATCAGGCCGAGCGGCGGCAAAGTGGCGGCGCTCTCAGCTTCAGCCGCAGCCTCGCTGGCAGCCAGCGGTGCTGACAAGGCCAGCGCCGCCGCTCCAGCCGCAAGTGCCAGCCTATTGCGCAGTGACGCCAGCGGACAGCGGAGCATTGGTGGTCGGCGCAGATTGCGCGCTTTCGGCAGGTGTGCCGGTTTCGGCCGGCAATTCAGGCACGACACCGGCATCGGCCAGCGGATCGCGCGGGGCGGCAAGCTCCGACGGCAACACCGCAGGCCCGGACTTCGATACGACGCTCGCTTCGGTCTCGTCAGCGCGGCTGACCACGATGTCGGCCAGCGCCACCACCAGGATCATGCACACAAGCCCGAAGATCCCGACCTGCAACCGCTGCACCTTCTGCGCCCTCGTCCCGGCCAGAGGCGCGGTTTCGGGAGCCGTCTGCGGGCGGTTGAAGGTCTTCAGCAGTTCGCGCGGATCGATTGCCATGATCTCGGCCCCCTAAGCCGACCCAGATGAACCTAACCTAGCCAATCGAAAACCGGCAAGCCCTTCGCGCGCAGCCACTCGGCGTTGTAGAGCGTGGAGAGGTAGCGGAAGCCGGTGTCGCACAGGATCGTCGCCACCCGCGCATCGGGGCCGAGTTCGCGGCCCAGCGCCACTGCGCCCGCCACGTTGATCCCCGAAGAAAGGCCCAGCGCCAGCCCCTCTTCACGCAGCAACTGGGCGACCCACCTGAGGCCTTCCTCGTCCGAAATGCGGAATTGCGTATCAATCGGCGCGCCTTCGAGGTTCGCCGTAATGCGCCCCTGCCCGATCCCTTCGGCCACCGAAGAACCTTCGGCCTTCAGCTCACCATGGGCATAGTAGTTATACAGCGCCGCGCCGTGCGGATCGGTGAGCGCGATGCGGATGTTCTCGTCAAAGGCCTTCAGCCCCATGGCCACGCCCGCGATGGTGCCGCCGGTGCCGGCCGCGCAGGTGAAGCCCGAAACCATGCCGCCCAGCTGCTCCCAGATTTCGGGCGCGGTGCTTTCGATGTGCGCGCGGCGGTTGGCCACGTTGTCGAACTGGTTAGCCCAGATCGCGCCCTCGGTTTCCTCGGCGAGGCGGCGGCTGGTGTGGACGAAGTGGTTGGGGTCGGCAAACTTGGTCGGCGGAACCAGCACCAGCTCCGCCCCCAGCGCGCGCAGCGTGGCCATTTTCTCCGCGCTCTGGTTATCGGGCATGACGATGATCGTCTTGTAGCCCTTGGCATTGGCCACCAGCGCAAGGCCGATCCCGGTGTTGCCCGCCGTGCCCTCGACCACGGTGCCGCCCGGCTTCAGCTCGCCGCGCGCCTCGGCATCGCGGATGATCCACAGGGCCGCGCGGTCCTTTACCGAAGCACCGGGGTTGGCGAATTCACATTTGCCCCAGATTTCGCACCCGGCAGCCTCGCTCGCCCCCTTGAGGAGAACGAGCGGGGTGTTGCCGATGAGATCGAGGCTGTCTGTCTTGACGGAAAGAGCTGTCATGCTTCCCGAAGTAGGACGCGCGCGGCCCGAGGGCAATCAGCTTTGCCTTGGCCTGCGTTAAGTCAGTCTTCCTCGGCGATACGGACTTTCAGGCCGTCCAGCTCACCGGTGAAGGGAATCTGGCACGAGAGGCGGCTGGTCGCATCGCGATGGTCCGAGCTGTCGAGCAGGTCGTCCTCGTCCTCGCTCATGGCCGGGAGCTTGTCGGCAAAGGCCGGGTCAACATGGACGTGGCAGGTCGCGCACGAACAGCAGCCGCCGCACAGCGCGAGCAGTTCGTCAAACCCGTTGTCGCGGATGGCTTCCATCACGGTGAGGCCTTCGCCCACCTCGACGGTCTTTTCCTCTCCCGAACGGCTGACGACGGTAAGCTGCGGCATATGCGGGAATCCCTCTGTTGGTTTCGACAAGGCTGCTAGGCAATGGCGCCAAAATTGGCAAGAAGGGCGCGCATGGGCCTTACCTTGGATCAGATCATCACCAGCCTTGACTGGATCGCCGCGCGCGAACCGGCGATTACGCGGGCGCTGGAGCGCTGCGGCTATCCCGAGCCGCGCATTCGGACACGTGGCTACCGCACCCTGCTGCGCACCATCGTTGGCCAGCAGGTGAGCGTGGCGGCGGCCTCCTCGGTGTGGGGCAAGCTGGAGGCCGAACTGGGCGAGGAGATACACCCCGCAGAGGTGCTGGCCCGTGACTACGACACGCTGCGCGCCTGCGGGTTGTCGCGCCAGAAGCAAGGCTATGCGCGGTCCTTGTGCGAACTGGTCCACGCGGGCGAGCTCGATCTGGAGAACCTGCCCGAGGACGACGAGGAAGCGATCGCCGACCTCACGCGGATCAAGGGCATCGGCAGATGGTCCGCCGAGATTTACCTGCTGTTTGCGGAAGGCCGCCCCGACATCTGGCCTGCGGGCGATCTGGCGGTGATGGCAGGGATCGGCAAGATTTTGGGGCTGCCCGAACGGCCCGACGAAAAGGCGACGCGTTTATTGGCGGAAGGCTGGCGGCCTCATCGCGGCGCGCTCGCGATATTTACCTGGCATTGTTATGATAATCCGGCGCTGTGAGTGTTGCGAGCCGGTGCGGTCCAGCGCTTTCCTACAGCCCCTGCCAACTGCTAGGCGGCGTGGACAAATGCAGACCTGAGTCTCGGTCCGCAATCGGCACAGCGCCATAATAAGCTGGATGGCCGAAAATGGGGTGGAAGTTGCCACTTGCGTGATATAGATTCGGCGATGGTGAACAAAATCATCAAGCACAAACGCGTCAAACTGTCCGAAGGCGATGTTTTTGAGTTTTCCCTGCCCGATGGTAGATTCGGTTATGGCACTATTGTCAAGCGTGGCGTCCTTAAGAACGGTGGCACGCCCTATATTGCCATGTTCAGGTCAGCTTATTTGGAACGGCCGAACTTGGCCGCCATCGCTGCCGATGAAGTGGCGCTGGCCGGCTGGACGACGGACGGGCTAGTCTATCACGGCCGATGGAATGTCATCGGTAACGATTTGCTGCGAACAAGCGTTCTGCTCCCGAACTTCAAGGTGCTTATAGACGGTAGAGTTTACCTGACCGATGTGCAGGGACAGATTATGTGCGAGGCCACGCAAGCCGAGGAAGAGTTGCTGGATTTCCAGTTCAGCAGCGCTCCCCTTATCTTCCAGAGTGCGGTTGAGGCGCTGCACGGTTTTGGCGAATGGAAAGACTACTATGTGAAGCTTACGCCAGCTTACGCAAAAGCGCGGATTATCCGTTCCTCGAACTAGCATCTGATGTCCGCAGTGGCGTCGCTTCCTGCCAGGCCGTTTTCAGACCGAAATTGCCGATAGCTGCCATCATACCACCTGTCCGAATTTGCCACCGCCAGCTGATAACCAGCAACCGCTCTTTCCCATCGTCTGCTTTCGCGTTGCAATCCGGCAGAGTGTCAACTTCGCCATTGCCCTGCAAACGCGCGCCAATCCTCGGGTTTCGGCCCAAGGGCCGGGGTGACACGATGTCAACTTCGTCAAGTTCGTGGACTGGCTTCTGCCAGCGCCGCCCTTCCCATTCCCCGCCATCATCCCTAGCTCTACCCCAACCCAAGGGAGACCCCATGACCACTGCCGCCGAAACCGTCGCCAACACCCCCCTGATCCCGCGCGATCACATTTTCGGCAACCCGACCCGCTCGGGCGGCAAGATCAGCCCTGATGGCAAGTGGGTGAGCTGGATGGCGCCGTACGAGGGCGTGATGAACGTGTGGATGGCCCCCTCAGGCGATCCCGAAAACCCGCGCCGCATGACCAGCGCCACCGAGCGCCCGATCCCGGCCTATTTCTGGGCGCCCGATTCCACCTCGCTGCTCTACATTCAGGACAAGGGCGGCGATGAAAACTTCCTGCTTTATCAGGTCAATGTGGAAAGCGGCGAAGAACGCTGCCTGACCCCGTTCGAAAACACCCGCGCCCAGATCGTCGGTGCTTCCGACACCATCAAGGACACGATTCTCGTCGGCATCAACAACCGCGATCCGCGCTTCCACGATGTCCACAAGCTCAACCTAAAGACCGGCGAACTGGAGCTGGTTTACGAGAACAACGCCTATGTCGGCTTCGAAAGCGACGACAGCCTGACGCTGCGCTGGGCGATCCAGCAGAATGCAGCAGGCGGCAACGACATGTTCGAGATCGTCGACGGCGTGGTCGCCGAAGACCCGCGCGAAAGCATCGGCATGGACGATGCTCTGACCACCAGTACAGCGGGCTACACCACCGATGGCTCGGTGCTCTACTGGCTCGACAGCCGGGGGCGCGACACCGCCGCGCTCTATGCCGAGGACACCGCGACGGGCGAGCGGACCCTCATCGCCGAACACGACAAGGCCGATATCGGCGGCACCATGCGCGACACCAAGACCGGCGTGGTGAACGCCTGGAGCGCGACCTACCTGCGCACCGAGCATCACGCCATCGACCCCGAAATCGGCGCGGCGCTGGCCTGGCTGCGCGAGCGGCTCGACGGCGATTTCGGCGTGCAGTCGCGCACCGACGACGATCGCAAGTGGCTGGTCTGGAACGACCCGCTGACCGCCCCGATCCGCGCCTATCTCTATGATCGCGACGCCGAGACGCTGACCGAGTTCTACAACACCCGCCCAGAGCTGGAGGGCGCGCCGCTGCAACCGATGCACGCGCTGGAGATCACCAGCCGAGACGGGCTGACCCTGCCCTCGTTCCTCACCCTGCCCCCGGCCTGCGACGAGGATGGCGACGGCGTGCCGAGTGCGCCGGTGCCGATGGTGCTGCTGGTTCACGGCGGGCCATGGGCGCGTGACGGCTATGGCTATAACCGCACGCACCAGTGGCTGGCCAACCGCGGCTATGCCGTGCTGTCGGTGAACTTCCGCGGGTCGACCGGGTTCGGCAAGAGCTTCATTAATGCCGGCAACCTCGAATGGTCGGGCAAGATGCACGACGACCTGATCGACGCAGTCGAATGGGCGGTGGAAAAGGGCATTGCGGCACGCGACAAGGTGGCGATCATGGGCGGTTCCTACGGCGGCTATGCCACGCTGGTCGGCCTCGCCTTCACGCCCGAAGTGTTCGCCTGCGGAGTGGACATCGTCGGCCCCTCGAACCTCGAAACGCTGCTGGAAACCATCCCGCCCTATTGGGAGCCGCTGGTGAAGCAGTTCCACGAACGCATGGGCAATCCTACCACGCCCGAGGGCCTTGCCTTCCTCAAGTCGATCAGCCCACTCTACAAGGCGGGTGAGATCGTGAAGCCACTCTTGATCGGGCAAGGCGCAAACGATCCGCGCGTGAAGCAGGCCGAAAGCGACCAGATCGTGAGCGCGATGGAGAAGCACGGCATCCCCGTCACCTATGTGCTGTTTCCCGATGAGGGCCACGGCTTCCACCGCCCGGAAAACAACATTGCCTTCAACGCGATCACCGAGGAGTTCCTCGCGCGCTATCTCGGCGGCCGGGCCGAGGCGGCGGGCGATACGGTGGCCAAGTCCACCGCGCAGATCCCCAATGGGGCGGAGCATCTGGGGTTATAGGCCTCCCTCCCCTCCCCGGCGAGCGGATGTGGCAAGCTGAGCCTAATCTACCAGCGCATCGATCGCGCTGGCCATGCGAAAGTCGCGCGCGGTCAGCCCTCCCGCATCGTGGCTGGTCAGCGTGATCGCGACGCGGTTGTAGACATTGGCCCAATCGGGGTGATGGTTGTGCTGCTCGGCTAGCATGGCCACGCGGGTCATGAAGGCGAAAGCTTCGGAAAAGTCGGCGAACGAAAACCCGCGCGATATCGACTTGTGCGCATCGCCCAGGGTCCATTCGGGCAGGCGGGCCAGCGCGCTTTCCAGTTCGCTGGGCTTGTCGATGGCGGTGGTTGACTGGTCGGTCATGATGCGAATCCCCTGGCTTGTTAGGCACTCTTCCATCGCCTAACGCACAAGGCGATGGAAGAGTGCCATATCCGTGCGACCAATGTCGCTTGCCGACGCGGCGACCGGCTGTTGTTTGCGGGGCTGTCGCTGGCGCTCGGGCCGGGCGAGGCGCTGCAACTGGCGGGCGCGAACGGGATCGGCAAGTCGAGCCTGATGCGGATACTGGCAGGTCTAGCGCGGCCTTATTCCGGCACGGTGGAACGGCAGGGAACGCTCGCCCTGCTCGACGAACGGCCCGCGCTTGACGAACACCAGCCGCTGGGCCGCGCGCTCGATTTCTGGCGCCGGATCGACGGCGGTGAAGCGGTCGGGATCGAGCGGCTTGGGTTGGAGCCGCTGCTCGACGTGCCGGTGCGCTATCTCTCCACCGGGCAGCGCAAACGCGCCGCGCTTGCCCGCCTGCTGGGCCAGCGCGCGCCGATCTGGCTGCTCGACGAACCGCTTAACGGGCTCGACACCCACGCCGTCGCGCTGGTCGAGGCGCTGGTGGCCGAGCACCTTGCGGCAGGCGGGATCGCTGTAATCGCCAGCCACCAGACCTTCACCCTGCCTTCGCTCACCCGGCTGGCGCTGGCGGAGCATGTGGCATGAGCGCCGCACTGGGCCTGCTGCGGCGCGACCTCGGCCGGCTGCTCCCCGGCGCACAGGGCGGCGGCACCTTGCTGCCGCTGCTGTTCTTCCTTGCCGTGGCGATGCTGTATCCCTTCGCCATCGGCCCCAATCCCACCTTGCTGGCAGGCACCGGCGGCGGAGTGATCTGGGTCGCCGCATTGCTCGCCGCGATCCTCCCGCTCGACCGGCTGTTCGCGCCCGACCTCGAAGCAGGCATGTTCGACCAGTGGGCCCTGCGCGGCCTCTCCGAAGAGCTGGTGGTGGCCGTGCGCCTGATCGCCCACTGGCTCAGCTTCGGGCCGTTCGTGATGCTCGCCGCCCTGCCCGCCAGCGCGCTGGTCGGGATCGACGGCGCAACCTTGCGCGTGGTCGAGCTGGGCCTGCTAGCAGGCACACCGGGGCTGGCCGCGATCGGCATCATCATCGCCGCTGTCACCGTGAGCCTGCGTGGAGGCGGGGCGGCGCTCGCCGGGCTGCTGGTGATCCCGCTCGCGGTGCCGCTGCTGATCTTCGGCGCGGGCGCGCTTTCGACCGGCGGCGAAGGCGGGCTTGCACTGACGGCTGCGATCAGCCTCGTGCTGGTGGCCATGGCCCCCTTTGCGGGCGGCGCGGCAATCCGGGCTTCGCGCGAAGGCTAGGCGCCCGCCTTAACGCGGCGGCTGATAGGCCTCGTCGCGCAGGCTGAGGATATAGCCGACCAGTGAGGCGGTCTCGTCATCCTCGAGATAGAAGTCCATCTCTTCGGGATAGTTGTGCGCGTTGCGCAGCCAGTTGGTCAGCGTCGCCACGCTCAGTCCGCGCGCGTTGGCGATGGTCGGAAACTCCGGCGCCTTGGGGTTCGGCGACAGGCCGTAGCGCTCCACCGAATGACAGCCCGCACAGGCCGCCTGCGCCAGCGCATGGCCATCGCTGGAGGCAATAGGCGGCGCGGCTTGCACCTGATCGGCGGGGACGGTCTGGCAAGCGCCGAGGATCAGCGGAAGGACGAGCAGCGAGGACTTGAGGGCAGTGTTCATCATCTGAGGGCTCCACAATGAAGGGCCTGCACCATGCCGATCCCTACGCAAAAATCCTTGAGCCCGATCAACCTTTCACGGCCTTATAGATAAGGCGGCTGGTCGCGTCCGGTCGGGCTCTTGGTGAAGATCTCGCAGCCGTCCTCGGTGATGCCGATCGAATGCTCGAACTGTGCCGACAGGCTCTTGTCGCGCGTCACCGCGGTCCAGCCGTCGCTCAGCACCTTCACCGCGGGCTTGCCGAGGTTGATCATCGGCTCGATCGTCATGAACATACCCGGACGCAGCTCCGGCCCCGTCCCCGCGCGCCCAGCGTGAATCACCTCGGGCGCATCGTGGAACAGGCGGCCGAGGCCATGGCCGCAGAAATCGCGCACCACGCCATAACGGTGCCGCTCGGCATGGGCCTGGATCGCCGCGCCGATATCGCCCACCCGCGCACCGGGGCGCGCCTCGGCAATGCCAATCATCAGGCATTCGTAAGTAACTTCCACCAGCTTGCGCGCCTTCAAAGGCACGTCGCCGACGAGGAACATGCGGCTCGTATCGCCATGCCAGCCATCGACCAGCGGGGTCACGTCGATGTTGAGGATGTCGCCATCCTTCAGCTTCTTGTCGCTTGGAATACCGTGGCAAACCACGTGGTTGAGCGAGATGCAGCACGAATGCGTATAGCCATGGTAGCCAAGCGTAGCGGGCACACCGCCGCCCGCCAGCGTCATCTGCCGCACAATGTCGTCCAGCTCGCCGGTGGTCACGCCAGGGCGGACATGGTCGGCCAGCGCATCGAGGATTTCGGCGGCCAGCCGCCCGGCCTTGCGCATGCCCTCGAACCCTTCGGGCCCGTGCAGCTTGATCGTGCCGTCACGCACCATATCGGCGTCGGCATCTACGTGTTGATATTTCGTCATCCGCCCCATGTAGCGCGGCTTGCACACAATTTCGAGCCGCCAGCCACTTTTCTGACCGGCTCAGGCTTCGAACCCCCCTATTTTCCGACCGCAAAGATCTCGCGATACTCCGGGCTGACGGTTTCGAGCATCTCGGGCGTCATCGCAAAGGTGAACTCGTAGCTGCCCTCGACCCAGGGCCCGGCGATATAGGGTGCGATCTTCACGCCGATCCGGTCGAACTTCTGCCCGCCCGCCGAGCCGAGCAGCAGGTTCGGCTCGCTGATCGCGACGCAGGCCTCGAACGGGTCGTCCGAACCTTCCTCCACCGGAACGCCGCGCCGCTTGGCGCGCTCCTGGTTGAGCTTCTCGCACAGCTCCTTGCCCAGCACCGCATCGAGCGCATCGGGCGAAGTGAAGAAGGCGATCGGTTCGAGCGGAATGTTGCGCTCCTCGTCCCATACCATCGAATCGAACCCGTAGTTGGGATGAGCCCCGCCGGTATAGGTGGAGATTTCGGCGGACAGGCTCAGCCAGCCGGGCAGATCGGCAACAACTTCCCACTCGGTGTTGGAGGAATACTTGTTGAACGGAAAGCCATTGTCGCGCGCCTCTTCCTTGTCGCGCGCCGCACTCAGCGCCAGCGCATCGCGCCGCTCTGTCAGCTGGTCGTCGAGCCACTTGGCCAGTTCAGGCACGTCGCCAGCGGCTTGCGGATAGGAATAGTCGAACACGAAGGTGTCCGTCTCCTCCGTCACCTGCCGCGCACCGCCTGCGGGCGCCGCAGACTCCTTGGCACCCGAAGCCACCGTCTCGGGCGGGGTCGGCGCCTGGGGAGCTTGATCGGGCTGCTCCGCCTCCTGGCAAGAGGCTAGCGCAAGCGCGGAGGCGAGCCAGAAAAAATCGCGCATCATACCCTTCGTCTCTTCCCAAATTCGCCGCGAATAGGCAAGCGACTGCATCATGAGCATTCCAGAACCCCTGATCCAGCCCGACCGTGGCCAGGACGCGCACACGATCCACCTCGTGAACACCGCCAGCTTCGACAATTTCACCAAAGGACTGAGCGGCCCGCAACGCGCTACGCTGGCTGCGCAAAAGTTCAAGGGGGGCGGTTATGAAACCGCCATCGTGCCCGAGGGCGACGGGTGGTTTGCCGTCGGCGGGGTGGCCGATCCCGAAGCGCTTTCAAGCTGGTGCCTGGCCAAACTGGCCGAAGTTCTGCCCGCCGGAACTTACCGACTCGCCAGCGGCGCGGCCGGCCCTGCCCTGCACGGCTGGCAGACCGCGCAGTATCGTTTCACCCGCTATCTCGGCGACAGCGAGGGCGAAGGCCCGCGCGTGCTGCTGACTACCGAGGCAGGCAAGATCGAAGCCGTCGAAGCCGAGGCCCGCGCGGTGGCGCTGGTGCGTGACATGGTCAACACACCTGCCGAGGACATGGGGCCTGCCGCGCTCGAAGCCGAGGCCGAGCGCATCTCCAAGGCCCATGGCGCTAGCATCGAGGTGGTGCGGGGCGACCGGCTCGAAAAAGAGTTTCCGATGGTCCACGCGGTCGGCCGCGCGGCGGAGCGCAAGCATGCCCCGCGCCTGATAGAACTGAACTGGGGCGACGATGCCCATCCGCGCATCGCCATCGTCGGCAAGGGCGTGTGTTTCGATTCGGGCGGGCTCGATGTAAAGTCATCCTCCGGGATGCTGCTGATGAAGAAGGATATGGGCGGCGCGGCCCATGCCCTCGCCTTGTCGGAATGGATCATGCAGGCCGGGCTCAAGGTGCGGCTGCAATGTCTGGTCCCCGCGGTCGAGAACGCGATTTCGGGCAATTCCTTCCGTCCGGGCGACATTCTTTCCAGTCGTAAGGGCCTGTCGGTCGAGATCGGCAACACCGATGCCGAAGGACGTCTGGTGCTGGCCGATGCGCTGGCGTTGGCGAGCGAGAGCACGCCCGAGCTGGTGATCGACTTCGCCACATTGACCGGCGCGGCACGCGTGGCGCTGGGGCCGGACCTGCCCGCCCTGTTCACCCGCGATGATGCCACCGCCGAGGCGCTGCTTTCCGCCGGACTGGAGAGCGACGACCCCGTCTGGCGCCTGCCGCTGCATGATGCCTATGGCGAGTGGCTGAAGTCGCCCATCGCCGACCTCACAAACAGCCCCAACAGCGGCTATGCCGGGGCGAGCGTGGCCGCGCTGTTCCTTGACCGATTCGTCGGCGAAAAGAACGATGGCACCCCGATCGACTGGGCGCACTTCGATACCTTCGCCTGGCGTCCGACGGCCAAGCCGGGGCGGCCCAAGGGCGGCGAGGCGTTGGGCCTCAGGGCAGCATTCCATATGTTGCGCCAGCGCTTCGGTTAACGCCCGTTCACCGCGCGGCCTTGCCCCATGGGGCCGCGCCGTCTAAGCGCAGCCGCTTGTAGCCAGTATTTACGGATAACCGGCGCTTGAGCCAGAACGAAAACACTCAGCCTTCCACGCATGTACAAGGCCCGTTTACATTGTCCGGTCCGGTTGTCCGGCCGCAGGGCCATGACTTGCCCCTGCGCGGCGACCTTGCGCACATTGGCCTGGCGGGCAAACACTTCGTACCGCACTATGCGGTGCCGCAGCCGCGCGCCGTCATGCCAGGCGGCGCAACCCTGCGCGCAGCCCCCTCCGACCAGGCTGAGGAACTTTGCGTGCTGATGGAAGGCGACAGCTTCGAGCTGCTCGACATCACCGGCAGCTGGGCCTGGGGCTGCCTCTCGCTCGAAGGCCCGG
The DNA here is from genome assembly GCA_027311945.1 of Erythrobacter sp. Taxonomy (GTDB): domain Bacteria; phylum Pseudomonadota; class Alphaproteobacteria; order Sphingomonadales; family Sphingomonadaceae; genus Alteraurantiacibacter. The sequence continues at coordinate 4,012 of DAICXZ010000029.1, read as the reverse complement.
TGGGCTATGTCCATATCGACCGGCTTGAGCCGGCCACGGCAGGCTAAGGAACAGCGATGGCGTACAATGTCTTCATCGACGGTGGCGCGGGCACCACCGGCCTCGAAATCGCCGACCGGCTGGCCGGGCGCGACGAGTTCGAACTGGTGCGCCTCAGCGAGGGCGAGCGCAAGGACGCCGACTGCCGCAAGACCGCGCTAAACTTCGCCGATTTCGTGATCTTGTGCCTGCCCGACGACGCCGCGCGCGAAGCCGTGGCGATGATCGACGGCGACAGCGGAACGCGCGTGATCGACGCTTCCACCGCCCACCGCACCGCGCCCGGCTGGATCTACGGTTTTCCCGAGATCGTCGGCCGCGAAGTGGTGGCGGGCGCCAAACAGGTCTCGAACCCCGGCTGCTACTCCACCGGGTTCATCGCGCTGATCACGCCGCTGATCCGCGCCCGCCTGCTGCCGCGCGACTGGCCTTACACGGTCAACGCGGTTTCAGGCTATTCGGGCGGCGGCAAGGGCCTGATCGCGCGCTATGCCGAGGAGACAGACCTCGCCTTCCGCACCTATGGCCTCACCCTTGCCCACAAGCACCTGCCCGAGATGCAGGCGCGCACGGGGCTCGCCTATCCGCCGGTGTTTGCGCCCTCGGTGGTGCCAGCCTATCGCGGCATGGTGGTGGAAGTGCCGTTGCCGATCGAGGCCATGCGCAAGGCCGCCCCGCCTGCGGAACTGCGCGCCTGCCTCGCCGAGGCCTATGCCGACATGCGCACGATTACCGTGCACGAGGAGTGCCCCGATGAGCTGGTGCTGCGCGCCGAGGCCGAGCCGTCCGACGGGATCGATATCCACGTCTGCGCCGATGCCGAGGGCAAGAACGCGCGCCTGATCGCCGTGCTCGACAATCTCGGCAAGGGTGCCAGCGGCGCGGCAGTGCAGTCGCTCAACCTGATGGCGGGTTGCGACGAGTATGCGGGCCTGCGTCTCTGAGCGCCCTGCTCAGTTATGCAGCATGGCCTGCCCAACATTTAGGCAATCCTTCAAGCGCCCGACAAGAAACATCGTTGCCCGTTGGCCGGGTGTGGCTTTGCAGATGCCGCAAATCGGCCCTTTCGCTCGGGCCTGCGATTGTCTAATCCGGTGTCACACACCTTGGCACGATTCTTGTTAATACCTTGATGTGATTGCCGGGGAAGCGGCACTATCGGCGTTCCTGAAACAAATCGGGCGCCGGACAGAACGGCAGGGGTAAAGTGAAAAAAATCGAAGCCATCATCAAACCGTTCAAGCTTGATGAAGTGAAGGATGCGCTGCACGAAGTAGGCGTTTCGGGTATCACCGTTACCGAGGCCAAGGGTTTCGGCCGCCAGAAGGGCCACACCGAGCTCTATCGCGGCGCCGAATATGTGGTCGATTTCCTGCCCAAGGTTAAGCTCGAAGTGATCGTGGCCGATGGCCAGGCCGAAGCCGTGGTCGATGCCATTGCCGCCGCCGCGAAAACGGGCCGCATCGGCGATGGCAAGATTTTCGTCTCCGACATTCAGACAGCCATCCGCATCCGCACCGGAGAGCAGGACGAAGCCGCTATCTGAGCGGCGCTGAGCACAATCATCAGCGGGCCTGCGACGGCCCGCCTCCAATTCACGCCAAACACTCCATAAGGAAGGATTATCATGGCAACTCCTGCTGATATCGTGAAGCGCATCAAGGAAGAGGAGATCGAGTGGGTCGATCTTCGCTTCACCGATCCCAAAGGCAAGTGGCAGCACCTGCAGATGTGCGCTGGCGTCATCGACGAGGACGCGCTGGAAGAAGGCCTGATGTTCGACGGTTCGTCGATCGCCGGCTGGAAGGCCATCAACGAGTCCGACATGATCCTCAAGCCCGACTGTGACGCGGTCTACATCGACCCGTTCAGTGCCACGCCGATGATCTCGATCAACTGCGACATCGTCGAACCGTCGGACGGCGAGTTCTACAGCCGCGATCCGCGCTCGACCGCGAAGCGCGCCGAGGCCTACCTGAAGACCACCGGCATCGGTGACACCGTCTACGTCGGCCCCGAGCCCGAGTTCTTCATGTTCGACGACGTGCGCTTCGAGGACGGCTATGCCGGTTCGGGCTTCCAGATCGACGATGTCGAGCTGCCGACCAACACTGCCACCGAGATGGAAGGCGGCAACATGGGCCACCGTCCGCGCGCCAAGGGCGGCTATTTCCCGGTCGCGCCGATCGACAGCTGCATGGACATCCGTGCCGAGATGGTTTCGACCATGCTCGAGATGGGCCTGCCGATGGACAAGCACCACCACGAGGTGGCCGCTGCCCAGCACGAGCTTGGCATCACCTTCGGCAAGCTGGTCGAAACCGCCGACCGCGTGCAGGTCTACAAGTACGTCGTGCACCAGGTCGCCCACGCCTATGGCAAGACCGCGACCTTCATGCCGAAGCCGATCAAGGAAGATAACGGCTCGGGCATGCACACCCACATGTCGATCTGGAAGGACGGCAAGCCGACCTTCGCCGGCAACGAATATGCCGGTCTGTCGGAAACCTGCCTCTATTTCATCGGCGGTGTGATCAAGCACGCGAAGGCCTGCAACGCCTTCACCAACCCGACCACCAACAGCTACAAGCGTCTGGTGCCGGGCTTCGAAGCGCCGGTGCTGCTGGCCTACTCGGCCCGCAACCGTTCGGCCTCGTGCCGCATTCCCTATGGCTCGGGCGAAAAGGCGAAGCGCGTCGAATTCCGCTTCCCCGATCCGCTGGCGAACCCGTACCTCGCCTTCTCGGCGCTGCTGATGGCGGGCCTCGACGGCATCGAGAACAAGATCCATCCCGGCGAATCGTCGGACAAGGATCTGTACGACCTGCCGCCGGAAGAACTGGCCGAGATCCCGACCGTTTGCGGATCTTTGCGTGAAGCTCTGGAATCGCTCCAGGCCGATCACGAGTTCCTGCTGAAGGGCGACGTGTTCACCAAGGACCAGATCGATGCCTACATCGAACTGAAGTGGCCGGAAGTCTATCGCACCGAGCAGACCCCTGCCCCGGTCGAATACGACATGTATTACAGCGGCTGATTTGCTGCCTACCGCTTCGCTGCTTGACGGCAATGTAGCGCAAAATTCGGGCCGCTCGGGAAACCGGGCGGCCCTTTTTGCTGGGCGGCATTTGGCGCTTTCCTACAGAGGTTGGAAATGCCTAACCGGGGAGGCGATTCGTTTTGCCGGAGCGCCTTTTCATGAACCGTACCCCGATTTTCGCCGCCGTCCGCCACCTGCTGGCCCGCCCGCTGTCGCCCGACAACGTCCGCGCACTCGACAGCGCAATCGACGCCGCGCTGGAGCTTCCATCCCCGCTCGCGGTCAGCCCGCAGGGGGCGGCGCTGGTGCGCCGGTTCGAGGGGCTGGCGAAGCTGAGGCCCGACGGCATGGTGGAAGCCTACCCCGATCCCGGCACGGGCGGCGATCCCTGGACCATCGGCTGGGGCGCGACGGGGGCAGGCATCGGCCCCGGCACCGTCTGGACCCGCGAGCAGTGCGACGCGCGGCTGGAGGCCGACCTTGCACGCCACGCCGGGGAAGTCGCCGAGGCTATCGGTGATGCACCGACAAGCCAGCAGCAGTTCGATGCGCTGGTCTCGTTTCACTACAACACCGGCGCGATTGCGCGGGCAACGCTGACCAGGCGGCATATCGCGGGCGACTATGAGGGCGCGGCGGAGGAGTTTTCGCGCTGGATCTATGCTGGTGGGAAGGTGATGAAGGGGCTGGTGCGGCGGAGGGAGGCTGAAGCGGGGCTTTATTGTGGGCGGGATTGAAGGCGGGAATGTGTAGGAACCAGTCATTTAAGAGAGGCCCAGTTAGCATCCGTTTTTGGGCCTATTCCGTTGAAAAAGTCGCCGCTGGCTGCGCTGGTTTAAGGTTCCGGATCGAGCGCGAGTGAGGCCGCTGCCTCTCTCAGGCGGTGGCGAGGCCCGGCATGGGCCGCATCTTGGCCAGTTTCCGGAGGTTCTG
>DAICXZ010000027.1 GCA_027311945.1 Erythrobacter sp. | reverse complement strand
TCGAGCCGGAATTGTCGATCAGCAGGGTGACAACGGTGTCCTTGAACTCGACATCGCGCTCGACCTTGTAGCTCAGCGCGGTGCCCGGCGAGATGATCACCCGGGCCAGCCGCGCGGCGTCGAGCACGCCTTCTTCCTGATCGAAATCCCAGCTGCGGTTCTGCTGCGCCATCAGGCGCCGCTGGAGCCGGTTGGCCAATCGCGTAACCACGCCCGCAAGGCCCGCCAGCTGGCTGTCGAGATAGGCGCGCAAACGGTCGAGTTCGTCGAAGTCGCACAGCTCGGTCGCTTCGACCACTTCGTCGAACGAGGTGGTGAAGGCCTTGTAGTCGAAGCCTTCGGGCAGGTCCTGCCACGGCGCGTTGCGGCGCTGGGGGACCATCATCTCCTCGCCGTCGTCGCCCGGATCGCCCTCGCCGATCTCCTGTTCGCCGGAGTCCTGCTCCTCTCCGTCGCCCTCGCCTTCTTCACCCTCGGACCCTTCGGCCGCGACTTCGGGCTGGTCGGACGGGTCGGCGCCATCCTGTTCGTCGGTCTCTTCCTGCTGGTCGCCGGATTCGTCGGGGTTGTCTTCCTCCTCGCCGCCATCGTCGGGCTGCTGCTCGACGGGGACCATGTCGAGATGGCGCAGCATGTCGAGCGCCAGCGACTGGAACGCGGCCTGATCTTCGAGCGCATCGGTGAGGCGCTCAAAGTCGTCGCCGACACGGCTTTCGATATGTTCGCGCACCAGCTCCACGCCTTCGCGCGCGGCAATCGGAATGGGCTGCCCGGTCAGCTGCTCGCGCAGCATCAGGGCGAGCGCGGTCTGCATCGGCACTTCGCCCGCTTCGGCGGCGCGGGTGATGGCATCGCTCGCCAGGCGCTGCTCGGTCATGGCGGCAAGGTTGGCGCGCATTCCGGCGAAGTCACGCTCGCCGATAGCCTCGTAGCGGGCGCGCTCGATCGCATCGTAACAGGCGCGCGCTTCGAGGTCTTCGGGCATATGCGCCTTGTGCAACCGCGCATTGTGGTGCCGCATCTTGAGCGCGAAACTATCGGCAAACCCGCGCGCCTCGCGCGCCTGCGCCGGCGTGACCTCGCGCCCCGGCGAGGGCACGCGCATCGTCTTTCCCGCCGCGAAGGGCGCATCGGTGGTCCAGTTGACCTCGGTTTCCGGGTCGCGCGCAATAGCGCGGGCGGCGCCGGTCAGGGCGAGCTTGAAGCGATCGAGGGGGGATTCGTCAGCCATTGCTCAAGCCTATATGAGCAGCGAGGCAAAAGTGCCAAGCCCGACGCCGTGCAAAGACCGCCCGCACACCTTGACCCATGCGCCTGTTCCCCTAGAGGGCGGGATTGTCACAGTTCGGACACATGTGGGAACCTCTGCGCAACCGGTGCGCTTGTTCCTGTCACGGGCAAGAGGTTCTTATTTCATGGCAAATACCGCTGTCCTCCTCCGGCTCACCCCGCTGGCTGCCGCCGCGATCTGCTGTTCGCCGGCAGCGGCTGCGGACGAGGACGTTCAATTCTGGTTATACCTCAAGGGCAGCTTTGAGGTTGCTGACAATGTCAGCAACACCACCGAAGTTTCGCCGCGCTGGCGTGAAGGATCGGACATAATCCAGCTGCGCACCACCTTCGAAAGCGAAGTGGCTGACGGTTTGGAACTGGGCGCAGGCGGGGCCTATATCGAATCTGGCGGCAGCTACGAGATCAGGCCGCACCAGCAGCTGGTCTATTCCTCCGGTGCCTTCTCGGCACGCACGCGGTTCGAGCAGCGGTTTGCCGAAGGGGCCGACCGGGTGGAGCTGCGACTGCGGCAAAACGTGCAGTTCACCCGGCCGCTGGCCGAAGGAACGCGCGCGCACGTCACGGGAGAGGCGCTATACACCCTCCAGAACCGCAACCGCGGCACGTCCGACAGAGGCGACCAGTGGCGCGGTGAGGTCGGGCTGCAGCAGCGACTCAACGATTCGTTTTCGCTGACCGGGGCCTATCGCGCGATCTACACTCCTGGCGACAATCGCAGCGACACGCTCAACCACGTCGCCATTCTGACGCTCGCCTGGAAGCCCTGACCGACCGGGTCAGAGCTGCGCCCCGACGCCAAACACGCCAATCAGCACCGGATCGTTGGTGCTGCGCGGATTGGCGCGGATCGCGCTTTCCTCATCGCCGATCTCGCCCCAGATCGCATCGTTGATGCTGGTGGAGAAATTGCGTGCGACGCCCGGCACATCAATCCCGGTCAGCCCGGCGAGCAGTTCGCCTACCAGCGGATCCTGGGCATAGCGCATGGCCTCGCCCAGTTCGGGCACCATCGCCTCGATCAGCGCGTTGCCCATTTCACCGCGCAGGTAACTCGTCGCCGCGGTCGGGCCGCCGCGCACCAGCGCCACGGCATTGGCGACGCCAATGGTGCGCACCGCATCGGTGACGAGCGGCGCGGCGCGATCGGCTGCATCTATGGCAATATCGGCGAATGCGTCGTTCAACCGCTCCTTGAACAGGGCCGAGGTCAGGATCGAGGCAAGCACATTGCCGCGCGTGCCGATCAGGTTTTCAAGGCCAATGGTGTCGACCGCGTTGTCCCAGTAGCCGCCATCGACCGTCAGCCGGGCAAAGGCGCGTTCTGACGAAAGATAGAGCAGGCGGCGAACGGCGTCTTCGAGGCTGAACCCGCCCATGCTCGCGCAGCCCGGCAGCATCAGCGCCGCGCCGCCCACGGCGGTGCCCAGAAACATCCGCCTGCCGAGCACCGGCCCGCCGCTGGAAAGAACATTATCGGTCATAGTCGCACTCCTCGCCCTTGCCCGCCTCGTGGGGCTGCTCCCATATTGCCTACGTGCCTGCAAAACGTGTCCGCCTTCTCATGATGAACGCCGCATTGGGTCCGCTCGATTACCGGGTGCCTGATGGCGTGGAGGTGAACGCTGGCGCCGTGGTGGTGGTTCCGCTGGGGCCGCGCCAGGTGCTCGGCATTGTGTGGGAGGAAAAACGCCTTCCCGCTGAGCGTATTGCCGATTCGCGCCTGCGCCCGCTGATCGGCGTCTGCGACGTGCCGCCGATCCGGGCGGAGCTGCGGCGGCTGATCGAATGGTGCGCGGATTACTATTGCGCCCCGATGGCTTCCGTCGCGCGGATGGTGATCGCCAGCTCGGCAGCGCTGCGCGGCGCGGCGACCATGACGGAATACCGGCTCACCGGCGGAATGCCCGAACGCATGACCGCCAAGCGCGAACTGGCGCTGGCCGCGCTGGAGGGTGAACAGGCCTCGCTGCGCGAACTGTCCGAAATGGCGGGCGTGAGCGAAGCGGTGCTGCGCGGGCTCGTCAATCAGGGCGCGCTGGAGCCGGTGGAGGTCGATTGCGACCGGCCCTACCCGCAGGCCCGCGCCGACTTTGCCGTGCCCGAACTCAGCCCGCAGCAGGCCGAGGTTGCCAACCGGCTGGTCGCGGCGACGACGAGCGGCGGCTTTGCCCCCTTCCTGCTTGATGGCGTCACCGGCTCGGGCAAGACCGAGACCTATTGCGAGGCCATCGCCAGCGCGCTGGAGCACGGCAAGCAGGTGCTGGTGCTGCTCCCCGAAATCGCGCTGACCGAGGCCTTCCTGCGCCGGTTCGAGGATCGCTTCGGCGCTGCGCCCGTGCAGTGGCACTCATCGCTCAAGGCGACCGAGCGTCGCCGCGCCTGGCGCGCCATCGCGAGCGGCGGCGCGCAGGTGGTGGTCGGCGCGCGCTCGGCGCTGTTCCTGCCCTATGCCGATCTCGGCCTGATCGTGGTCGACGAGGCGCACGAGATCAGCTTCAAGCAGGACGAGGGCGTGCGCTACAACGCGCGCGACGTGGCCGTTATGCGCGCCCGGTTCGAGCGCATTCCGGTGGTGCTGGCCAGCGCGACGCCCGCGCTCGAGAGCCTCGCCATGGCCGACAGCGGCGTTTACGAGCGGCTGGTGCTGCCCAGCCGCTTCGGCGGGGCACAGATGCCCGCAATCCAGCTGATCGACCTTACCGAAGACCCGCCCGAGCGCGGCGAATGGATCGCCCCGCCCCTTCGCCGCGCACTGTTCGATCGGCTCGAAAAGGGCGAGCAGTCGCTGCTGTTCCTCAACCGGCGCGGCTATGCCCCGCTCACGCTGTGCCGCGATTGCGGGCATCGGTTGCAGTGCCCGCATTGCAGCGCGTGGATGGTCGAACACCGGTTTTCTGCGCGGCTCGCCTGCCACCACTGCGGGCACGAAATGCCGCCGCCCAAAGCCTGCCCCGAATGCGGCGCGACCGATAGCCTCGTCCCCTGCGGCCCCGGCGTCGAACGGATCGCCGACGAGGTCTCGAAAATCCTGCCCGATGCACGGGTGACGGTCGCCACATCGGACACGCTCAATTCGCCCGAACGCGCCGCGCAGTTCGTGGCCGAGGCCGAGAACGGCGCAATCGACGTGATCGTCGGCACCCAGCTCGTCACCAAAGGCTTTCACTTTCCCGAACTGACCCTTGTGGGCGTTATCGATGCCGACCTCGGGCTGGAGGGCGGCGATCTGCGCGCGGCCGAGCGCACCTATCAACAGATTGCGCAGGTGGCCGGGCGCGCCGGGCGCGGCGCCAAGCCGGGCGAGGTACTGATCCAGACCCGCCATTCCGACGCCCCCGTTATCGCCGCTCTGGCAGCGGGCGACCGTGATGCCTTTTACGCCGCCGAAACCGAGGCGCGCCGCCATGCCCATGCCCCGCCATTCGGGCGCTGGGCCGCAATCATCATCTCTTCGGAGGACGAGGCCGAGGCGCGCATGGCCGCCAACCGCATCGGCGATACCCGCCCGCGCCTGCCCGATCTGCAGATTTACGGCCCCGCCCCGGCACCGCTTGCCCTGCTGCGCAACCGCTATCGCTTCCGCCTGCTCGTCAACGCGCGGCGCAGCGCGCAGCTGCAACAGACCATCCGCAAATGGCTCTCTGAAGTGCAACACCCGCCCGGCGTGCGGGTAGGAATAGATATCGATCCCTATAACTTTGTTTAGTGCGCGCCGACGCAAAGCAAACTAGTCGCCAGCAGATTGTGCCCTTAAAAAGGCCCTGACAGGGCTGACCAGACGACCGGGAATTTTACGACATGGACGACGCTCCGCAGGGCGAAAGTAGCACTAACGGATTCGATCACACCAATGCGCCGCCCATCCCCGAAGGCATCTCGCGCAACACGATGGAAGACCTGCCCTTCTCGCTGGTAATTGCCGATGCGCAGTTGCCCGACATGCCGCTCGTCTATGTCAATCGCGCGTTCGAGCGCGTGACCGGCTACAACCGCGAGTTCGTGATCGGGCGCAATTGCCGCTTCCTGCAAGGCAACGACACCAACCCCGCCGATCGCCAGCTGGTCCGCGAGGCGTTGGAGGCGGGTCGAGAAATCACAGTCGATATCCTCAACTACCGCGCCGATGGTGTGCCATTCATCAACCGGCTGCTGATCTCGCCCTTGCGCGATGGCGATACGGTCACGCATTTCCTTGGCATCCAGTCGGAACACCCCACCGACAGCGCCTTTGCCGAACGCGCCGCCCGGCTCGACGAGCAATTGCGCGAGGTGCAACACCGGGTGAAGAACCACCTCTCGCTGCTGCTCGCGCTCATTCGCCTCGAATCGCGCCGCACCACCGACGCCAAGACCGCGCTCGGCGTGCTGGCCAACCGGGTCGAGGCACTCAACATGCTCTATGATGAGTTTAGCCGTTCGGGCAGCCAGGGCAAGGGCTCGATTGCACTCGGCGCCTATGTCAGCCGCGTGTGCAGCGCGCTCAACATGATCGACGGCCACCGCGAGGTGCGCATGAACCTCGAAACCGACGAGGTGCGCGCCACGCTGAACAGCGCCTCGCAGGTGGGCCTGCTGGTGTCCGAGCTGCTCACCAACGCATTGCAGCACGGCTTTGCCGACGACGAGGCTGGCGAAGTCGCCGTGCGTTTGTGGCGCGATGACGAGGGCAGCAACGCCTGCCTGCAGGTGGCCGACAATGGCCGCGGTATCCCCGATGGGATCGACTGGCCGAACGCTGGCAACCTCGGCGCGCGCATCGTGCGCGACCTCACCGGGCGCGTTAATGGCGAGATCGACGTCGAAACGGGAAGCGATGGCACCTCGGTCACGATCACCATTCCGCTGAGCGCTCTCGGTTCGCAGGAGCCTGACGCATAAGCGCCGCGATCAGCCTTCACGCTCGCGCCGCAGCAGTTCGCGCTTGATCGCCTCGCCATAGGCATAGCCGCCGAGCGCGCCGCTGGCCTGCACAACCCGGTGACACGGCACCAGCACGGCAACCGGGTTCGCGCCATTGGCACTGCCGACCGCGCGGCTCGCCCCCGGCTGGCCGAGCGCGGCGGCGATCTCGCCATAGCTGCGCGTCTCGCCGGATGGAATCGCGCGCAGTTGCTCCCACACGCGCTGCTGGAAGGCGGTGCCTGCCACGTCGAGCGGAATATCGGGCATGGCGCCGGGCGCTTCGACCGCCGCGATCACCTGCTGCAACAGTGCGGCAAAGTCCGCCCCGCCCTGCCTTAGTTCCGCGCGCGGGAAGCGGGCGCGCAGGTCCTCCTCGCCCTCGTTGAACGAGAGCCGACACACGCCCTTCTCGCTCGCCGCCACGAGCATCGGGCCAAGGCTCGTCTCGGCCACAGCCCAGCTGATCGCCACGCCCTCGCCGCCGCGCGCCCATGCAGATGGCGTCATGCCCAGTGTTCCTTCCATCGCGCTATAAAAGGTGCTCGGCCCTTCGAAGCCTGCCGCATAGATTGCCTCGGTGACATTGCTCTGTTCGCTCAACCGCGTGCGTGCGGCCTCCTGCCGCAGCGCCCGTCCATAGGCCGCCGGTGACAGCCCGGTCGCGCGGGTGAAAACGCGTTGCAGATGCGTTGGAGAATAACCGCAAGCCTCGGCAAGATCGGCCAGAGCCACGGGCCGCGCCTCCGTTCGCAGCAGCGCCAGCGCCTTCGCCACCGCTGCCTCATCGCGCGCGACTTCGCCGGGGCGGCAGCGTTTGCAGGAACGAAACCCCGCGCCTTCCGCCTCTGCCGCCTCCCGAAAGAACCGGCAGTTCTCGGGCCGGGGCCTGCGCGCAGGGCACGAGGGGCGACAATATATCCCTGTCGATACCACCCCCACCACGAACCGCCCGTCGAAAGCGCGGTCGCGCCGGGCGAAGGCCTCGGCCATCTGGGGGAGCGAAAGGTCCATACCCTTTATCTAGGGCCGGAATGTGCGCGATGCTTCCCGAATCTTGCGCTTAAAGCGCGGAGCGGCGAAAGGGGGGCAATGAACCCGCACCCGTTCCGCATCCTCGCCCTGACGCTGAGCCTTCTGTTCGCTGCCATGCTGCCTTCGGCACCGGCGCTGGCCGACGAAGCGGATATTGCCGCCGCCGCGCGCGGCGTGGTGCGCGTGGTGATCATCGGCCGCGATGGCGACCAGATTTTCCCTATCGCTCACGGCACCGGCTTCGTGGTGGGGAACGAGCGGATCGTGACCAATGCCCACGTCATCAACCCTGCCATCGAGGACAAGCGCCTCGCCATCGGGATTGTCCCGCCTGAAGGCGGCGACGCGGTCTATGCCCGGCCCATCTCGGTCAGCCCGCGCAACGATCTGGCGATTCTCGCCACCACCAAGCCGATGAACCTGCCCGTCCTCACTATCGCCGGCAATCCGGCCAGCGGGCAGAGCGCCGTCACCGCCATCGGCTATCCGATGAACGTCGACCGCGCGCAGGGCTTGGACCAGAACGATCTGTTCCGCGCTACCCCGCCGGTCCTCAGCACCGGCTTTCTTTCGGGCCGCCGCCCGAGCCGCGAGATGGACACCCTGCTGCACACCGCGCCCATCGCGCGCGGAAACTCTGGCGGGCCGCTGGTGGATAACTGCGGGCGCGTGATCGGGGTCAATTCGTTTGGCGCCGAAAGCGAAGGAACCGAGGCCGAGTTCTTCTTCGCGGTGAGCACGCGAGAACTGCTCCCGTTCCTGCGCGCCAACGACATTCAGCCGCAGCTGAACTCGCTTCCGTGCCGCTCGCTGGCCGAACTGGACGCCGAGGACGAAGCGCGCCGCCAGCAGATGCTCGCCGCCGAGCAGCGCCGCGCGCAGCAGGCCGAGGCCGCGCTGGACAAGCGCGAGGAGGAATTGCGCCGCGACCTCACCTATCGCACGATCGATGCCCGTGCGAACCAGATGGCACTGGCGCTGCTGTTGTTCGTGATCGCCCTGGCAGCAGGCGGCGGGGCCTGGCTGATGCATCTGCGCGGCCACATGCGTCATCGCGCGATCATCGGCAGCGTGGCGGTTGTTGCGCTGGTGGGGGCACTCATCGCCTGGTTCACCCGCCCCTCCTTCTCCGATATCGAAGGTGAGCTGCAAGCCGCGCTCTTCCCGGAACTGCCCGGCGGCGCTCCCAGCGGTCAGCCAAGCGGCGCACTCGTTTCCGAGGCGGCCTATTCCTGCGTGCTCGACCAGCAGCGCAGCCGCGTCACCAGCGCGCCCAAGCAGGATCTGGAGATCGGCTGGACCGCGCAAGGCTGCGTCAACGGGCGCACCCAGTATGGCCTCAACGCCGGAGACTGGACGCGCGTGCTGGTGCCCTCGTCCGAAGCGGCCGTGTCGGTTAACCGTTTCGATCCGGAGGCGCGCGAATATGTGGTCGAGCGTTACCTGCTTGACCGCGATGCCATGACCGATGCGCGCGAACAGCGCGGGCAGTATGAGGCCCCGCAGTGCGGCGCTGCCGAGCAGGCCGCGCGCCAGCTGGGGATAGATCAGGGAGCGGTAATGTCGGCCCTGCCCGACCGGCCGAACGAACGGCTTGTCTATACCTGCACGCTCAACGAAAGTGGCCCGGACTGACGGCGGACACACTTTACCTGCCAAAGGCTTGCCCCCCGGCCTTGCATCCAAATCCACCCGATGCTAGGCGCGCGCCGAGTTTGCCGGAGGGTGCACTAAGTGCCCAATTCTCCGGCGAAACACACATCGTCTACTCGGACAGTTTGAAGGATATTTCGCGCGTGGAGCTTTCCGCCGGTATTCAGGCCAGCCTGGCAGGGCGTTACGCCTCGGCCCTGTTCGATCTCGCCAGCGAGGCGGGCACCGTTTCGTCGGTCGAATCCGACCTCGACAAACTCGATGCCGCACTGCGCGAATCGGGTGAACTGCGTGCCCTGATCCGCAATCCCGAGATCAAACGGTCGCAGATCGCAAATGTGATGGCGGGCATCGCCGATCACCTTGCGCTTTCGCCTCTCACCAAGAACTTCCTCGGCGTGCTGGCGAACAATCGCCGCGTGGCCGATCTGCCCGGCATGATCCGCGCCTTCGCTGCCATCGCGGCGGCTCAGCGCGGCGAAGTGCAGGCCGAAGTCGCCTCGGCGCACCCGCTCAGCGACAGCCAGCTGGGTGAGCTGGAAAGCCGCCTGCGTGCCCGCGAAGGCCGCACGGTGAAGCTGAAATCCCGCGTCGACCCCGACCTTCTGGGCGGGCTCGTCGTTACTATTGGTTCCAAGCGCATCGATAGCTCGATCCGCACCCGTCTCAACTCGCTTGCCCAGGCCATGAAGAGCGCCTGAAACGCCGATTACCGAAAGGCTCAATGATGGAAATCCGCGCCGCTGAAATCTCCAAGGTCATCAAGGACCAGATCGCCAACTTCGGCACTGAAGCCGAAGTGAGCGAAGTGGGCACCGTGCTGTCGGTTGGTGACGGCATCGCCCGTATCCACGGGCTCGACAACGTGCAGGCAGGCGAAATGGTCGCCTTCGCCAACGGCACGCAGGGCATGGCCCTGAACCTCGAAGCGGACAACGTCGGCGTCGTGATCTTCGGCTCGGACGCCGAGATCAAGGAAGGCGACAGCGTCAAGCGGACCGGCACGATTGTGGACGTTCCGGTCGGCAAGGGTCTGCTCGGCCGCGTGGTCGATGCTCTCGGCAACCCGATCGACGGAAAGGGCCCGCTCACCGACGTGACGCGTGAGCGCGTGGAAAAGAAGGCCCCCGGCATCATCCCGCGCAAGTCGGTGCATGAGCCCGTGCAGACCGGCCTCAAGGCGATCGACGCCCTCGTGCCCGTCGGCCGTGGCCAGCGCGAGCTGATCATCGGCGACCGTCAGACCGGCAAGTCCGCCGTCGCGATCGACACCTTCATCAACCAGAAGGGCTGGAACAACGGCGACGACGAGAGCAAGAAGCTCTACTGCATCTACGTTGCCATCGGTCAGAAGCGCTCAACCGTGGCGCAGATCGTGAAGCAGCTCGAAGAGAACGGCGCGATGGAATACTCCATCGTCATCGCCGCCACCGCATCGGAGCCCGCTCCGCTGCAGTACCTCGCGCCCTACACCGGCGCCGCGATGGGCGAGTTCTTCCGCGACAACGGCATGCACGGCCTGATCGTTTATGACGATCTGTCGAAGCAGGCTGTTGCCTACCGTCAGATGTCGCTGCTGCTGCGCCGCCCGCCGGGCCGCGAAGCCTATCCGGGCGACGTGTTCTATCTCCACAGCCGCCTGCTCGAGCGTGCGGCCAAGATGAACGACGAGAACGGTGGCGGCTCGCTAACCGCGCTGCCGATCATCGAAACGCAGGCTGGCGACGTGTCGGCCTACATTCCGACCAACGTGATCTCGATCACCGACGGCCAGATCTTCCTCGAAACCGACCTGTTCTATCAGGGCATCCGTCCGGCCATTAACGTGGGCCTGTCGGTGTCGCGTGTGGGCGGTGCGGCGCAGACCAAGGCGATGAAGAAGGTTGCAGGGTCGATCAAGCTGGAGCTGGCGCAGTACCGCGAAATGGCGGCCTTCGCGCAGTTCGGCTCGGACCTCGACCCGGCGACGCAGAAGCTGCTCAACCGCGGCGCGCGCCTGACCGAGCTGCTGAAGCAGGCCCAGTTCTCGCCGATGCCGGTGGAAGAGCAGGTCGTGTCGATCTTTGCTGGCACCAACGGCTATCTCGACAAGATCCCGGTCAACCGCGTGAACGAATACGAAGCCGCGATGCTGAGCTTCATGCGCCAGAACCACGCCGAAACGCTGGCCGAGATCCGGTCGAGCGGCAAGTTCGAAGGCGAAGTGAAGGACCAGGTCGTGGCCGGTCTCGATACCTTCGCCAAGCAGTTCGCGTAAGAGATAGAGGAGCTAACCCCTTTTTCCGTTCGTGCTGAGCTTGTCGAAGCACTGTTTTTCTTCAAGCGCACGGTGACAAAGCCAGTGCAGCCCTTCGACAAGCTCAGGGCGAACGGATCAGGGGACTAGAACATGGCAAGTCTCAAGGAACTCAAGGACCGCATCAAATCGGTCAAGTCGACGCAGAAGATCACCAAGGCGAAGCAGATGGTCGCCGCGGCGAAGCTGCGCAAGGCTCAGGCCGCGGCCGAAGCCGCGCGCCCCTATGCCGAGCGTCTCGCCGGTGTGATGGGCTCGCTCGCCAGCAAGGTGAGCGGGGCCGATGCGCCGCTGCTCCTTTCGGGCACTGGTAAGACCGACCGGCACCTGCTGGTCGTGGTCAACACCGACAAGGGCCTGTGCGGCGGTCTCAACGCCAACATCGTCAAGGAAGCCAAGCGGCAGGCCAAGGCGCTCGAAGCGGCAGGCAAGCAGGTAACCTTCTACCTCGTCGGCAAGAAGGGCCGTGCGCCGCTGAAGCGCGACTATGCCAGCCAGATCGGCGACGGGTTCGACACCAGCGAAGTGCGCAACGTGGGCTTCACCGAGGCCGAGGCGATTGCCGACGATCTCGTGGCCCGGTTCGAGCAGGGCGAATTCGACGTCGCCTCGCTGATCTACCCGGTGTTCAAGAGCGCGCTGGCGCAGGATCCCACCACCGTGCAGATCCTGCCCGTCCCCGTGCCGGAAGAGGTTGCCGATAGCGGCGCCGTGGTCGAGTATGAGCCGAACGAGGAGGAAATCCTCGCCGACCTGCTGCCGCGCTACATCAAGACCCAGCTGTTCGGCGCCCTGCTCGAACGCGAAGCATCGGAGCAAGGCGCTTCGATGACCGCGATGGACAACGCCACCCGCAACGCGGGCGAGCTGATCGACAAGCTGACCGTCCAGTATAACCGCAGCCGTCAGGCCGCGATTACCACCGAACTCGTTGAAATCATTGCCGGCGCGGAAGCGCTCTAAGAACCCGAGGTATACCAATGGCTACCGCACCCGTCCTCAATCAGACCACCAATGGCAAGATCAGCCAGGTCATCGGCGCCGTCGTCGACGTGACCTTCCCCGGCGAGCTGCCCTCAATCCTCTCCGCGCTGGAGACCAGGAACGGCGACAGCACGCTCGTTCTCGAAGTCGCCCAGCACCTCGGCGAGAACACCGTGCGCACCATCGCCATGGACTCGACCGACGGCCTGACCCGCGGTCAGGAAGTGATCGCCACCGGCGCGCAGATTTCGGTGCCGGTCGGCCCGAAGACGCTCGGCCGCATCATGAACGTCGTCGGCGAGCCGATCGACGAGCGCGGCCCGATCGGTGCCGAGATGACGGCTCCTATTCACGCCGAAGCCCCCCCCTTCCTCGAACAGTCGACCGAAGCGGCCATTCTCGTCACCGGCATCAAGGTCATCGACCTGCTCGCGCCTTACGCCAAGGGCGGCAAGATCGGCCTGTTCGGCGGCGCCGGCGTGGGCAAGACCGTGCTCATTCAGGAGCTGATCAACAACATCGCCAAGGGCCACGGCGGCGTGTCGGTGTTCGCGGGCGTTGGTGAACGCACCCGCGAAGGCAACGATCTCTACCACGAGTTCCTCGACGCCGGCGTTATCGCCAAGGATGCCGATGGCAATGCGACCTCGGAAGGTTCGAAGGTGGCGCTCGTCTTCGGCCAGATGAACGAGCCGCCGGGCGCGCGTGCCCGCGTGGCCCTGTCGGGTCTGACCATGGCCGAATACTTCCGCGACCAGGAAGGCCAGGACGTGCTGTTCTTCGTCGACGACATCTTCCGCTTCACCCAGGCGGGTTCGGAAGTGTCGGCGCTGCTCGGCCGTATTCCTTCGGTGGTGGGCTATCAGCCGACCCTGTCGACCGACATGGGCAACCTGCAGGAACGCATCACCTCGACCACAAAGGGCTCGATCACCTCGGTGCAGGCCATTTACGTCCCCGCGGACGACCTGACCGACCCTGCTCCCGCCACCTCGTTCGCACACCTTGACGCGACCACAACGCTGAACCGTGCGATTTCGGAACTCGGCATCTATCCGGCGGTCGACCCGCTGGACTCGACCAGCCGCGTGCTGACCCCGGCCGTCGTCGGGCAGGAGCACTACGACACCGCCCGCCGCGTTCAGGAAACGCTGCAGAAGTACAAGAGCCTGCAGGACATCATCGCCATTCTCGGCATGGACGAGCTGAGCGAGGAAGATAAGCTGACCGTGGCCCGCGCCCGCAAGATCCAGCGCTTCCTGTCGCAGCCGTTCCACGTGGCAGAAGTGTTCACCAACATCCCCGGCAAATTCGTGCAGGTCGAAGACACCGTGCGTTCGTTCAAGGCGGTTGTGGACGGCGAATACGATCACCTGCCCGAGGCGGCCTTCTACATGGTCGGCGGCATCGACGAAGCGGTCGCCAAGGCCAAGAAGCTGGCCGAAGAGGCTTAATTACAAGCCCCCTCCCCTCGGGGAGGGGTTCGGGGTGGGGGCCTGGCGCTCACTGACTTCGCTCACCCACCCCACTGCGACTAGGCCGCTTGCGCGACCAAGTCTCGTTGCCCCTCCCGAGCGGGAGGGGGTATAGGGAAAGACAATGGCTCTGCATTTCGAACTCGTCACGCCGGAAAAGCTGGTTCGCTCCGAGGAGGTCCACATGGTGGTCGTCCCCGGCAGCGAGGGCGAGTTCGGCGTGCTTGAAGGCCACGCGCCCTTCATGTCGACGATTGCCGACGGCGCGGTTCAGGTCTTCAAGACCGCTGGCGCACAGCCCGAAAGCATCATGGTCCGCGGCGGCTTTGCCGAAGTGGGCGACAAGGGTCTGACCGTGCTCGCCGAACATGTTGAAGATTGAGGGGGGCCTTGCCGGTCACATCTGACCAACGCAGGGCGCTCCAGAACTATGGTGGCGATGGCTATATTGCCGTCAACGAAACGCTTCGCGGGCTTCGCGAGCCGACGGTTGCCACGCTCGCGCAGATCGAGCTGATCGACCAGGCGATTTCCCAAGCCCGCCCGGATAGCAGCCGCACCGTTTATCGCGGTATCAAGGCGGTGGCCGTGCGCGAGCTTGCCCGCAAGTACACCGTGCGCGCGGGAACGCGTATTTCCTTTGCAGAATTTCTCAGCACCAGCCGCGATTGGGATGTCGCGGAGAGCTTTCGCGGCAGCATAGATACCAAGGGCTTGCTTCTCGCCATTTCTTACCCAGATCGAACAGCCGCCCTCGATATGCTGGAGTTTGCGAACTACCCCGATGAAGAGGAGTTGTTGCTCGCTCGTAATCTTTCCCTTCGTGTGGTAAGTCTGGATACCACACAGGGGCTGTTGCGGTTGAAAATGGAAACCCATGTCGAAAAGCCGGAATGATCGTTTCGTCACAGGTTCAGCAGCCGGGATTGCGGTTGATGACACCGAAGGACATGGGCCAGATCTTCTGTCCAATTGGCTCAATGATGATCGGGCGAGTGAAACCGTCGACGACGGTATACTGAACAAGTCAGAGCTGATCTCCGCCGTGGCGCGCGAGACGGGGGTGAGTCAGGCCGCTGCGGCAAGGGTGATTTCCGCCGCACTGGGAACGATCAAGCAAGCGCTTGCTGCAGGTGAGGTCGTCACTCTGCGGGACTTCGGAAAGTTCGAGGTCGAAACCTATGAAAAGGTCGCCACGGTAAATCCCAAGGTTGCAATCGTGACCAAGGGCAAGAAGCGCGCACGCTCCACGGTCTTCACGCCGGGCAAGGCGCTGCGAAAAGCTGTGCAGGGCAAGCCGGATGAGGGTTCGGCCTCTTCCTAGCTGCAACAAGGCCATCAGAGATTCTATCCCAGTGAACACGCAACCCGGCGTCTGCGCCCGCAAACGGCGCTTTTCCAGCGAGGCCGAGGCCATCGCCGTGGCGCTCAAGGCGGACATCACCTTGCGCCCCTATCGCTGCCAGCTGTGCCGCGATTATCACCTCACCAGCCGCACCAAGGGCATGAAGAGCTTGCCGCGCTGATAAGGTCCGAGCTTTCCTACAGATACGCAATCGTGCGACAGCTGCGCGCTTCGCCTGCGGGCACGGAATAGGAACGCTGCGCGTGAATTCGGCCAAACTGTCAACTTTGACCTACCTTATCAAAGTATTGATTACTAATCCAAATCCTCACCGTGCGCGGATCGTCACGCTGTCAACTTCGTCACCTTCGCTGGCGGCGGGTCGGCGCGTGAAAATCGGGCGGCTTGTCGGCGATCCAGCGCAGGAACTTCGCCACTTCCACATCGGCCAGCAACGGCTCGCGCGCACCGCCCAGCCGCATCAGCTGCGCATTGGTGAAGTGGGCGTGAATCGTGCGGTGGCAAATCGGGTGGACGGGCACCGTCGCCTTCCCGCGCTTGGCCTTGGGCACGACATGGTGAAGCTGAACCCGGCGTCCCAGCAGCCTTCCGCACAGCCAGCAGGTGGCAGAAGGATCAGCGGGCTGTTGGCTGGCAGACGTCACCAGAGTAACCAAGCGCCTTCCCGAGGCTACGACAAGCCTGTTTCCCGATGAGAAAGACCCCGCCCTTGGCCGACCTTACAAACCTGCAACGACGCAGCACCGGCTTTGGGGCCAGCCTGCGCCACAACTGGCCGGGCATGCTCGCCTTGCTGGTTGTGGTCCTGGTGACCCGCGCAGCCTGGTTCGGCGATCCCGTCGCCGACTACGACGAGCAGCTCTATTCGTTCATCGGCTGGCGGATGCAGTACGGCGAGCTACCCTATGTCGACTGGTGGGACCGCAAACCGTTCGGCCTGTTCGCGATCTTCGGGCTTGCTCACGCGCTGTTCGGTCCCGAGCCGATTGCGTTCCAGCTTGCTGCCGCGCTCGCGGCATTGGCCGCTGGCTGGCTGACCTATGCCAATGCCCGGCTGATCGGCGGACGGCTGGCGGCGACTTTTGCCGGGGCGGTCACGGTGATGCTGCTGTCCGTTTACGGCAGTCATTCAGGGCAGAGCGAGGTCTTCTTCACACCGCTGCTGCTGGCGATGGTACGTCTGCTCGCCGAGACCAGACACCCGGCGTTCACCCGCCGTGCCGCGCTCGCCATGTTGCTTGGCGGCGTGGCGCTGCAGGTGAAATATACGGTGCTACCCCATTGCATAGTCGTCGGGCTCTACGCGCTATGGGTGGAGTACCGGCGCGGCGCGGACCTCACGCCTTTGGCGAAGCGCGCGCTCCTGTTCCTCGCGCTCGGCCTGCTGCCGACGCTTCTCGTGGCGCTGATCTATCTCGCGGCAGGCGGGTTCGATGCGTTCTACTTCGCAAACTTCGTGAGCTTCTTCGACCGCGTCGCCGCCAACCAAGGGCGCTGGCAGGACGGCTACCGCATCCTGCTCGTACCCCTGGTCGCCTTTGCGGGCGGCGGAGCAATTGCGGCGTTCACAAAGTCGCGACCCTACGACTGGACGGTGTGGCGGTTGTTCGTGCTCTTCGCACTCGGCGCGGTCGGCTCGGTGTTTCTGCCAGGCACTGTCTATGGCTACTACTTCGCCGGATTCGCGGCTCCTGCCGCTCTGCTGGCCGTGCCGTTGTTCAATAGCCGGGCGCCCCTGCGCATCGTGTTCAGCGTGCTGCTGCTAGGGGCTCTTGCTTTCCTGCTCTACCTGCCCGCGCGTTACGAACGCTCGCAGCAGGAGCGACGCGAGGCCGCGCGCTTTGCCGAGACCATTGCGCCCCATGTCGGTGCGACCAGCAATTGCCTGTGGCTGTTCGACGGCCCGACCTCGCTCTACCGGATGACCGGCTCATGCGTGCCGACCCGTTTCGTCTATCCCGACCATCTCAACAATGCGCTCGAGACCGAAGCGCTCGGGGTCGATCAGACGGGCGAGGTTGCACGCATTCTCGCTACGCAGCCCGGCGTCATCGTGACCGCTAGCCGCCCGGTAACACCGCAGAATCACCAGGCAACCGCGCTGGTCAAGGCTACGCTCGAGGAGGATTACCGCCAGATCGCCACGGCCAACATACAAAGGCGCACGCTGACCGCTTGGGCACGCACCAAGCCCGAATGACCGACCTAGGCTTGCTTGCGGGTTCGCCCATCGTGCCAGAGATACAGACCCGCGCCGATGATGATCGCTGCCCCCAGCATGGCGAGCCCGTCGGGCACATCGCCGAAGAACATCGCCCCAAGCGAGATCGCCATCAGCAGCTGGCCATAGGTCATCGGCGCAATGGTGCCTGCCCCGGCCCTGGCAGTGCCCATGTAGATCAGCCATTGCGCCAGCGTCGCAGTGCAGCCGATGAGCGCACAGCGTGCGACCACCGACCAGTGCGGCCAGGTCAGCGTGAACGGCTCAAGACCGCTAAGATGCCCGGCAAGGGTAACAATAGTCAGGAAAATCATCGCCGTAACCGACATGTAGTATTGCATCGCAAGCACGCTGGCACGGCCATGCACCTTGCGGTTGGCAATGATGGTAACGGCCATGCCGCTCGCCCCCATCAGCGGGAACAGCGCCGCCAGGCCCGTCGCCTCGAAATTGGGGCGCAGCACGATCATCACGCCGACAAACGCCATGCCGCTGGCGATCCAGGTGCTTTTTCGCGCCCGCTCGCCCAGGAACACCATCGCCAGCAGCGCGGTGATCACCGGCTGGGTGAAGGCGATGGTGGTCGCTTCCGACAGTGGCATGACCCACACCGCGAAGAACATGCCGATAGCCGAACAGCTGATCGCGATACCGCGCAGCCATTGCAGCTTGTCGCGCGGCAGAGCCAGCGCCTTTACCCCCTCACTGCGCGCCAACAGCATAGCCAGCAGCGCGCTGCCCACGATATAGCGCGTCGCCGCCATGGCCGGCGCGGGCCAGGCGCCCATCATGCCCTTCACGATCGCATCGCCGACCGAAAGCGTACAGAATCCGGCGAGCGCATAGAGCAGGCCGGCGCGATCCGAATTTTGCATGAAGGCTTGGTCCCCCGCTTGTGCATCCCGCCTAGGCGGGTGGTGGCTGCCATGCAATCGTTCAACTCTCGCGGCCCAACTGACGGCGCTTCCCTTTGCGAAATCTTTACCAAGATTGCCGAAAAGCTGGCTTATTTCGTGATGTCGGCAAGCGTTTCGCGCGGCCGGACAGACCAAGAGGGACGGCAATGAGCGCATTTGGACGCAAGAACGGCGTCGGTGGACCAAGCGGTGCAAGCGGGTCACGCCCGAGCTTCGGAGTTGCGAAGCCGATGCGCAATGGCAATGCTCCCGCGCCGACCGAACGGCCTGTGGCGCGCGTGCCCGGTGGCGAGCAGTTCCCGCCCCTGCCAAGCGGCGGGATGCCGGCAGAAGCTGGCGCAGAACCATCCTCACCCAACCCGCACGCCGATGCCATGAGCCGCCTTGCCGATCGCGTGAACGCCTCGGGCGAGGCCGGCGTCAGCGAAGTCGGCGGGTTCGAACAGTCGGTCCACAAGATCAAGGAACAGGTGCTTCCGCGCCTGCTCGAACGCGTCGACCCGGAAGCGGCGGCCACCCTTTCCAAGGAAGAGCTGTCGGAAGAATTCCGGCCGATCATCATGGAGGTGCTGGCCGAACTCAGGATCACGCTCAACCGGCGCGAACAGTTCGCGCTGGAAAAGGTACTGATCGACGAGCTGCTCGGCTTCGGTCCGCTCGAGGAATTGCTCAACGATCCCGACATTTCGGATATCATGGTCAACGGCCCGCAGCAGACATACGTCGAGCGCAAGGGCAAGCTGCAGATCGCACCGATCCAGTTCCGCGACGAGACTCACCTGTTCCAGATCGCCCAGCGCATCGTGAACCAGGTCGGCCGCCGCGTCGACCAGACCACGCCGCTGGCCGACGCTCGCTTGAAGGACGGCAGCCGTGTTAACGTGATCGTGCCGCCGCTGAGCCTCAAGGGCACGGCGATCTCGATCCGTAAATTTTCCGAAAAGCCGATCACAATCGACATGCTCAAGGGCTTCGGCTCGATGAACGAGAAAATGGCGACAGTACTCAAGATCGCCGGGGCGAGCCGGATGAACATCGTGATCTCGGGCGGTACCGGCTCGGGTAAGACGACCATGCTCAACGCCCTTTCGAAAATGATCGATCCGGGCGAACGCGTGCTGACGATCGAGGACGCGGCTGAACTTCGCCTGCAACAGCCGCACTGGCTACCGCTCGAAACGCGCCCGCCGAACCTTGAAGGTCAAGGTGCGATCACCATTGGCGACCTCGTCAAGAACGCCCTGCGTATGCGGCCTGACCGGATCATCCTGGGCGAAATCCGCGGCGCGGAGTGTTTCGACCTCCTCGCCGCGATGAACACCGGCCACGACGGCTCGATGTGTACGCTCCACGCCAACAGCCCGCGCGAGTGCCTTGGTCGTATGGAAAACATGATCCTGATGGGCGACATCAAGATCCCGAAGGAAGCCATCAGCCGCCAGATTGCAGAATCGGTCGACCTGATCGTGCAGGTCAAGCGCCTGCGCGACGGCTCGCGCCGCACCACCAACATCACCGAAGTGATCGGCATGGAGGGCGACGTGATCGTGACGCAGGAGCTGTTCAACTTCGAATATCTCGACGAGGGCGACGACGGAAAGATCATCGGCGAGTATCGCAGCTCGGGCCTGCGTCCCTACACGCTGGAAAAGGCGCGCCAGTTCGGGTTCGATCAGGCCTACCTGGAGGCCTGCCTCTAGGCTCAGCCCTTCAACCAGCCGCTGATCGCAAGCGCCATCAGCATCATGCCGAGAAGCATCGTAAACGCGGCGATATCGCGCCAGGGCAGAACGCCCACCGCGTCGATGTCGCGCCGGTTGCGGCGGCGGCGCTCGCCCATGAAGGCAACGAACGACAGCAGCAGCATTGCCAGCCCGGCGAGCCCGATCAGCGTCGCATCGCTGGCGAAAAGCAGGAAGTCGGGCTCTTTCATGGGCGGCCATATGGGCATCGCTTGCCACCTGCGCAATCGTCTCTAAGGCGGGTCTGTGAGCAATAGCGATCTCGACCGGCCGATGATGGCGCTGGCCATGCGGCTGGCGGGGATCATGGGCTTTGCGTTGATGGCCGCGCTGATCAAGCTTGCCTCGCAGCGGGGGATCCACCTTGCCGAGATCATCTTCTGGCGCCAGCTCGTTTCGGTCCCGCTGATTGCCGGTTGGGCGATCTTTGCTGGCGGGCTTCACCTGCTCGCGACGAAGCGGCCCAAGGCCCATCTGGTGCGCAGCATCTATGGCATTGTAGGCATGCTGTGCAATTTCGGCGCGGTGATCCTGCTGCCGCTGGCCGAGGCGCAGACGATCAACTTCTCGGCCCCGATCTTCGCCGTGATCCTTTCGATGGTACTGCTGCGTGAACAGGTCGGGATATGGCGCTGGTCGGCGGTGCTGGCGGGGTTCGCGGGCATCCTCGTGATCGCCCGCCCCGGAGATAGCGACATTGCGCTCGACGGCGCGCTGGTGGCGCTGGGCGGGGCCTTCATGATCGCGCTGATCTCGATCCAGATTCGCGATCTCGGCAAGACCGAGAAGCCCTATGTGATAGTGTTCTGGTTTGCACTCACCAGCACGGTGCTGACCGCACCGTTGCTGCCCTTCACGATGAAGGCGCATGGCTGGGAGGATTGGCTGCTGCTGCTCGCCATCGGGCTGACCGGAACCTGGGGCCAGATCCTCATCACCATGGCTCTGCGCTATGGCAAAGTCGCGAGCGTGATCGTGATGGATTACTCTGCCATCGTCTGGGCGACGCTGCTGGGCTGGCTGATGTTTGCAAACCTGCCGCCGGCGACGACCTTTATCGGCGCGCCGCTTGTGATCGCGGCCGGGCTGGTAATCACATGGCGCGAACGCGTGTTGTCGCGCCGCGCCTTTGTCGATCAGCGACAGGCCACCGGAACCTGACGCGCGCTCAGCGGTTTCTCCTGCAATACCCCGGCGGCACAGAAAAGCCGTGAACTTAGGGGCTTCAGGAAAGGAATTCTCATGACTCGCAAGTTGATTCTCGCCGCGGCTACCGCCGCGCTCGCCTTTGCTGCCACCGCCTGCAACACCGTGAGCGGCGCTGGTGAAGACCTGCAGTCCGCTTCGGACACCGTTGCCGACGAAATCTGATCAATCTCCGGCGGACAATAGTCGCGCGCGGTTGTCAGCCCTCGCGGCGATAGATCAGCACGAGATTGTTCGCCGGCATTGCATGCCGCGTAGCGAGGGCCAGCCCCTCGGCGCGGCAAAGCGCGTCCAGCCACTCACGTTCGCGCAAGCCCCATGCGGGATTGCGCGCTTTCAGGCTTTCATCGAAGGCGAGGTTGGAGGACGCGGTTTCGACGTCTGCCTCCAGCCATGGACCATATAAAATCAGCGGCGCACCCGGCCCGAGCAAACGCCCCGCCGCAGCCACCAGCCCCTCGCTGGACGATGTCGGGCTGATATGCGCCATGTTCGAGCAAAAGATCGCATCGGCATGGCTGATCGGCCAATCCTCCGCACTCGCATCGAGCTGGATCGGCGGCAGCAGGTTGTCGCCCGGATAATCCTCGCGCCAAGCGGCTATCGAGGTCAGCGCTTCGGGATCGGGATCGCTTGGCTGCCAGATGATCTGCGGGAACAAGCCCGCGAAATGCACGCCATGTTCGCCCGTCCCGCTCGCCACCTCAAGCACCAGACCAGACTGCGGCAGCTCTTTTGCCAGAACCTCGGCAATCGGCGCACGGTTGCGCGCTGCGGCATAGGCTTCGCGTTTCATGCCGACCCCGCCTGAGCAAAGCCGCGTGCGAGGCGCTGGATCGCGTCGTAATCGTGCTCGAACGTGCCGCGTGCCGGTGTGCGCACCGCCTGCAACAAGGCCGCCGCGACATCACGCGCCTTGACCGAGCGATAGCGCCGCTTCGACCCGTGCAGGAACAGGTCGGCCACGGGCGCCACGACCTGTCCGATCCCTTCGAGCACTCGCCGCTCGCCCTCGCGCTGGCCGCGCAACAGGCCGGGCCGCACAATGTCGAGCCGCGCGAAACCGAGCTTGCGCAGCCCCTGCTCGGCCTCGCCCTTTACGCTGAGATAGTGCGCCTTGGCATGCGGATCCGCCCCCACCGACGACAGATGCACGAACTGCCGCGCCCCTGCCCGCTGCGCCGCCTCAGCCACGCGCAGAACCAGCGTGCAGTCGACCTCGCGCAGCCCCTCCTGGCCCGACTTCGCCTGGGTCGTGCCGAGCGCGCAGATCACAGCATCGGGCGCGATCGTGGCGATGGCCTGCGGCCAGTCCTCGACCGGAGCGAGCATCATCTCCATCCGCCCGCCGCGCGGCAAGGGCACCTCGCGTCGTGCCAGCCCCAGCAATGACAGCCCCGTCACGTTGCGCCCCTGCGCAATGACCTCGCCCCCGACCAGCCCGGTCGCTCCGACCAGCAGGACGCGGCAGGGATCAGACATTGGTCAGCCTTGCCGAGACTTCGCCGAAGATACGGCGGTATTGCTCAATGGCATAGCGGTCGGTCATTCCGGCAAGGAAATCGGCGATATGCCGGGCGCGCTGCGGTTCCAGCGAGGGCAGGCTGCTGGACCAGCTGGGCGGCATAAGCCCAGGCTTCTGGTCATAGGCAGCGTAGAGCTTGGCGATCACCTCACGGGCGCGCTGAGCCGTTTGTAACTGCTCGCGATGATAGTAGAGCCGCTCGTACATGAACTTCTTGAGCCTGCGCTCGCGCGCCTGCATCTCGGGCGAGAAGGCCGCGATGGGCCGCCCGGCGGCGCGGATATCGTCGACGCTGGCGATTCCTTGCAGGTTGGCCCGCGTGGTTTCGAGCAGGTCGTTCACCATCAGCCCGATCTGGCTGCGCACCAGCTCGCGCAACAGCTGCTTCTCGTCGGCGGCGGGAAAGCGCCGCTCGATTGTGCGGAACTCATCGGCAACGAAGTCGAGCGTCAGCAGGTCGTCGAGCTTGAGAAAACCCGCGCGATAGCCGTCGTCGATATCGTGGTTGTCGTAGGCGATGTCGTCGGCGAGCGCCGCCACCTGCGCTTCGAGCGAGGGCCACTGGGTGAGATCAAGCGGGAACGCGGCATCCAGCTCCTGCAATGCCCAGCGCGGCTCTGCCACCGGGCCGTTGTGTTTGGCGATGCCTTCGAGCAGCTCCCACGAGAGGTTGAGGCCGGTGAACCCGCAATAGGGGCTGTCGAGCCGCATCAGCACGCGCAAGGCGTGTTCGTTATGGTCGAACCCGCCGCGAGGCTCCAGCGCAGCATCAAGCGCTTCCTCGCCCGAATGGCCGAACGGCGGGTGGCCGAGATCGTGCGCGAGGCACAGCGCCTCGGTCAGATCCTCGTCGAGCCCGAGCTGGCGCGCCACCACCCGGCCGATCTGCGCCACTTCGAGGCTGTGGGTGAGCCGCACGCGATAATGATCGCCATCGGGCGCGACAAACACCTGCGTCTTGCCCGCGAGGCGGCGGAAGGCAATCGAGTGGATGATGCGGTCGCGGTCGCGCTGGAACACGCTGCGCGGGCCGCGCGCGCCGTCCCCTTCCTGAGCAAATTCGCGCCCGCGCGAAGCGGCAGGATCGGCGGCATAAGGGGCAAGAGGCATGGCTCTGCGCTAGTGCGCGCGCCCTGCCCCCGCAACGGGAACACTTGGTGAACCTCGCCACCCCGTGCCGGCTCCGCGCCGATTATCCCCCGGCACGCCCCGCATCAGTCGGCCAGCGCCTTGTTGATCTCCTCGACCATCTTCTTGGCATCGGCAAGCAGCATCATGGTCTGGTCCATGTAGAACACGTCGTTGTCGACACCGGCATAGCCCACACCGCCCATGGAGCGCTTGATGAAGAACACCTGCCGCGCCTTGTCGACGTCGAACACCGGCATCCCGTAGATCGGTGAGGACTTGTCGGTCTTGGCCGCCGGGTTCACCACGTCGTTCGCACCGATGATGAAGGCGACGTCGCACTGGGCAAACTCGGAGTTGATGTCCTCCAGCTCGAACACCTTGTCATAGTCGACGCTGGCTTCGGCGAGCAGCACGTTCATGTGCCCCGGCATCCGGCCCGCGACCGGGTGGATGGCGAACTTCACCTCGACGCCCTGTTCTTCGAGCAGGTCGGTCATCTCGCGCAGGGCGTGCTGCGCCTGCGCCACGGCCATGCCGTAACCCGGAATGACGATTACCTTTTCGGCCTGCTTGAGCATAAAGGCGGCATCGTCGGCGCTGCCCTGCTTGTAGGGCCGCTGCTCACGGGCCTCGCCTGCGGGGCCACCGCTTTCAGCCCCGAACCCGCCCGCGATCACGGCGAGGAACTGGCGGTTCATCGCCCGGCACATGATGTAGGAGAGGATCGCACCCGATGCGCCGACCAGTGCGCCGGTGATGATCATCGCCGTGTTGTGGAGCGTGAACCCCATCGCCGCCGCCGCCCAGCCCGAGTACGAGTTGAGCATCGAGACGACGACCGGCATGTCGGCCCCGCCGATGGGGATGATCAGCAGGAAGCCGATCACGAAGGCGAGCACGGTCAGCGCCACGATCAGCGGCAAGGTCGCCTCAGGTGCGGCCATGGCGAACAGCACGGTGAGCACGATGATCGCGGCCAAGGTGCCAAGGTTGATGACATGCCGCGCGGGCAACAGAATCGGCGAACCCTTCATCCGGCCCGAAAGCTTGGCAAAGGCGATCACCGAACCCGAGAAGGTGATCGCGCCGATAGCGATGCCGAGCGCCATTTCGATCTTGCTGACCGAGTTGATCCCGCCGTCCGCATCAAGCAGTCCGAAAGCCTCGGGGCTGAGATAGGCGGCCCAGCCCACCAGCACCGCGGCAAGGCCGACAAGGCTATGAAAGCCCGCCACCAGTTCGGGCATGGCGGTCATGGCGATACGGCGGGCGATGGTCACGCCGATGATGCCGCCGATCAGGATCGCGACGCCGATCTCGATGATGTTGGCGATCTGGTGTGTGACCAGCGTGGTAATGACGGCAATGGCCATGCCGACCATACCGTAGCGGTTGCCCTTGCGGCTCGTCTCGGGGCTGGACAGCCCGCGCAGCGCGAGGATGAAGAACACCCCCGCCACCAGATAGGCCAAGGCGACCCAGGGGTTTACGGCAAGCCCTTCCCCCGTCGCGGCATGGGCTGGGGAGGATGCGAGAACCCCCACCACCCCCATCGTCACCCCGGACTTGATCCGGGGTCCAGCTTTCTTGCCGC
The DNA here is from genome assembly GCA_027311945.1 of Erythrobacter sp. Taxonomy (GTDB): domain Bacteria; phylum Pseudomonadota; class Alphaproteobacteria; order Sphingomonadales; family Sphingomonadaceae; genus Alteraurantiacibacter. Next base: position 13,344 of record DAICXZ010000027.1, on the reverse strand, counting down.
AGGTGCTGTCCCGCCGAAGCGGGACCCCGGCTCGGAGGCCGGGGTGACGTAAGAGAGAAGACGGTGCAAACATCACTTCTTCTCTTTCTTCTTGTACATCGCCAACATGCGCTCGGTAACGGCAAAGCCGCCGAAGATGTTGATGCTCGCCAGCACCACTGCGGCGAGGCCAACCCATTTGGCCAGCCCGCTCCCGGCCTCGGCCGCAGCGATCAGCGCGCCGACGATGATGACCGAGGAAATCGCATTGGTCACCGCCATAAGCGGCGTGTGCAGCGCCGGGGTGACTGACCAGACGACGTAATAGCCCACGAAGCAGGCCATCACGAAGATCGACAGGATTGCGATAAAGTCCATGGTCTACCCCTTCAGCCTCTCGCTCACCAATTGGCCGCCGCGCGTCAGCCGCACGGCATCGCCGATTTCCTCGTCGAGCACGGGCTTGCCGGCTTCCTTGTCCCAGAAGGCGCTGAGGAAATTGAACAGGTTGCGCGCATAAAGCGCCGAGGTATCCGCCGCGAGGTGCGCGGGGGTGTTCGAATAGCCCATGATGAAGACGCCGTGCTTCTCCACGATCCTGTCGGGCACCGAGCCTTCGACGTTACCGCCCTGCGCCACGGCAAGATCGAAGATTACGCTGCCGGGCTTCATCGTGGCGATCTGCGCGTCCGAAATCAGCCGGGGTGCGGCCCGCCCCGGAATGAGCGCGGTGGTGATGACGATATCTTGTTTGGCAATGTGGCTGGAGACCAGCTCGGCCTGTGCCTTCTGGTATTCCTCGCTCATCTCGGTGGCATAGCCGCCCGAACCCTCGCCCTCGATCCCCGCCACGCTCTCGACGAAGATCGGCTTCGCACCCAGCGAGAGGATCTGCTCCTTCGTGGCCGAACGCACGTCGGTCGCGCTAACCTGCGCGCCGAGCCTGCGCGCGGTGGCAATTGCCTGCAGGCCCGCCACACCCACGCCCATCACGAAGCACTTGGCCGCAGACACCGTGCCCGCCGCCGTCATCATCATGGGAAAGGCGCGGCCATATTGGTTGGCTGCGGCCAGCACGGCCTTGTATCCGGCAAGGTTAGACTGGCTTGAGAGCACATCCATGCTCTGCGCGCGGGTGATGCGCGGCATGAATTCCATCGCCAGCGCCTCGAACCCGGCGGCCGCATAGGCATCGACCCGCTCGCGCTTCACGAAAGGGTCGAACACCGCCGCCACCCAGGCCCCCGGCTTCGCACCGGCCAGCGCCATCACATCGGGCGCCTGCACGCCGAGCACGATATCGGCCCCGGCCACCGCCTGAGCAGCGGGGACCACCTCGGCCCCCGCCTCGCGATAGGCGGAATCGGCGATGGAGGCGGAAGCGCCTGCCCCCTCCTCCACTGCCATGGTTGCGCCCAGTGCGATGAATTTTTTCACCGTCTCGGGCGAGGCGGCCACTCGGGTCTCTCCGGCGGCCTGCTCTTTCAGTACCGCGATCCGCATCCTCTCTTACGCGAACCGGGTCAGGAAATCAGGATGACGACAAGCGCCACCAGCACCGCGATCAGCGGCACGGACCACTTCAGCGTGGCGATAAAGCCGGCATAGGTTTCGCGCGCATCGTTCATATCTTGTTGTTGAGCCATGGGTACTCTCGTTTCTTCCCTGGTGGAGTATGTTGCAATCGTAGCTCTATCCCCGCACGACGCCGCGCTCAAGCTCTGCTTAAGAGCCTTTTTACCAGCCATGGTTAAAAGCGCCTCTTGCAATGGCCCGCTGCGGGCAAAGACAGTAGGAAATCATGGCCGAGCCTGAACAGCGCCTGTTGATGCTGATAGACGACGAACCGGCGCAGAGCCGCCTTATCACTGCGCTTGCCGCCCGCGAGGGCTGGCGCACGCTGGTGGTCGAGGATGCCGAGAAAGCCATCGCCACGCTCGGCACGCGTCAGGGCATGCAGCTTTCCGCCATCATTCTCGACCAATGGGTGCCCGGCGACGAAGCTTGCGAGCTGATTGCCGAGCTGAAGAATCGCCGCCCTGCCCTCCCCATTCTGATGCTGACCGCCAGCACCTCGCCGCTGCTTGCGGTCGAAGCCATGCGCGCGGGCGCAACCGACTATCTGGTGAAGCCGGTCGCTCCCGACCGGCTGATGCAGGCGCTGCGCAATGCCACCCACTCCGAAGCCCCGCGCGACGAGATGACGCCGCTCACCGAGAAGATGCCCGCCGACCTCGATTTCGACGCGATGGTGGGCACGGCGTCCCCCTTCCGCGATGCCCTGGCCAAGGCGGCCAAGGCTGCGCGCGGCCATGGCGCGGTGCTGATCGAAGGGGAAAGCGGGACCGGCAAGGAAATGCTGGTGCGCGCAATGCACGGGGCCAGCCCGCGTGCGAAGACCGCATTCCGCATGATCAACATCGGGGGCGCTTCGGCCAGCAGCCTCGAATCGCTGTTGTTCGGCCATGAGAAGGGCGCCTTCCCCGGCGCCTTCGAGAAACACGTGGGCGCCTTGCAGAACTGCGATGGCGGCACGCTGGTCCTCGACGAGGTAGATCGCCTCCCGCTCGACCTGCAAGACCGTCTGATCGAGGTGATGACCAACAATTCGGTCCGCCCGATCGGGGCCACCTATTCCTACAAGATCGACGTTCGGATCATCTCCGCCAGCAACCTGCCATTGGCCGACCTTGCCGACGCCGGCCACTTCCGCACCGAGCTGCTCGACCTGCTCTCGCGCAACACCATTCACCTGCCCCCCTTGCGCGAACGCAACCGCGATATCGGCGCGCTGACCCGCTACTTCCTCCACCGGATCGGCCAGCAACCGGGCCTGCGCCCGCTCGGCATCACCTCCGATGCGCTGCGCCTGTTCGGCGCCTACGACTGGCCCGGCAACGTCCGCCAGTTGCAGACCGTGCTGTTCCGCGCCGCTGTGTTCTGCGAGGGCGACGCGCTGACGGCGGACGACTTCCCGCAGCTGCGCGAACTGGTCGGCGAAATCGAACCGGTCACGCGCTCGCCAATGCGCGATAGCGCGGGCGTGATGCTGTACACCGAAGACGGCAACCTGCGCCCGCTCGAAGAGATCGAGGCCGACGTGATCCGCCTCGCCATCGGCCACTATCGCGGCCGCATGACCGAAGTGGCCCGCCGCCTCGGGATCGGCCGCTCGACGCTCTATCGCAAGCTGAGCGACCTCGGGATCGACAACGCGGCGTGATCTGTGTTGCGAAAGCCCACCCGGGCTTTCGTCCTCGGTGCTGCTCCCTCCGCTTCGCTGCGGGGCCCCTGCGAGTCCGCTTGCCGCGTCAGGGGACCAGACCCGCAAAGTCGGTCAGTGCGGCATCTCTTAGCCCACGCCACACATTGCGCGCCTGCACCGTCTCGAACACGTCGTGGACGCGCAGCAGGTGATAGCCCGCGTCCATCCCCAGTTGCGCCAATGTGAGCGAACCGCCGAGCCGCTGATACGCCGCCGCTTCATTGCTCAGCGCTCCGATCATCCGTTTTCTGCTCGCTCCCAGCAGCAGCGGCTGGCCCAGCGCATGGAACAGCGGCAGCGCGTTCAGCAGCGCGAGGTTCTCCGCCAGCGTCTTGCCGAAGCCGACCCCCGGATCGAGCACGATCTTCTCTCGGGCAATCCCCGCCGCCAGCGCGGCATCGCGCCGCTCTTTCAGCCAGTCGAACACGTCGAACGCCACAGCGGTGTAAGAGCCGTCCTTGTGCAGCTCCTCGGCTGCCTCCACGCTCGCACCGGGCGCGTGCATCAGGATCACCGGAGCCTCGCTGGCAGCGGCAAAGGCGAGGCTGCGCGGATCGTGGCGCAGAGCCGATACATCGTTGATCACATGAGCGCCCGCCGCCAGCGCGGCTTCCATCACCGCAGGTCTGCGGGTGTCGACGCTCACCGCCGCACCCATTGCCGAGCACGCCTCTATGGCGGGAACGACGCGCTTGATCTCGTCACCTTCCCATACGGTGGCAGCGCCCGGACGGGTGCTCTCGCCGCCAATGTCGAGGATCGCCGCGCCTGCCTCGTGCATGGTGGCGGCTTGCGTGCGCATGGCGTCGGGATCGTCCATGAACTGGCCGCCGTCGGAGAAGCTGTCGGGCGTGACATTGAGGATGCCCATCACCTGCGGCTGGTCGAACCGGATCGTGCGCGCGCCGCATTGCAATGGCGGGTGGACGCGCTGGAGGTCAGCCCACTGCGCTGCGCCTTCACCTGCGAGGTCGGAAGGCAGGCCTGCCAGCGCCGCGTCCATGCCCTCGCTGGTGACGACCTGCCGCGACACTACTGCGCCGCCAGAACGCACAATCACTGCGAACTCCCGCGCATAAACCATTGATCCACCAAGACGAACGGCATCACCTTCGACCGCCTGCGGCCCGGTCACGGTGGTCAGCGGCTGGAGGTAAACAGTTTGGCTCATCGTTCAGCTTTCTGCGGCTTTTCCTGCAAAGGTGTTACAGGTGTGACAGAGTACAGGGGAAGAAAAGCCATTGCCTAGCCTTCGTGCACAGTTCCGGTCGATCTGGCGGCGGATCGCGCGCGGTTCAAGCACAGGTGGCGGGGCGTAGGAAAGTGGGTTTGGGGCTGTGCATGGCCTTCGACAGGCTCAGGCTGAGCGGTGTTGGGTACAGAGGCTTTTGAGGTCGAGAGCGGACCTTTGGGAGGGTGCGCAAGCAACCTAGATCGGGACTGTCTTATAGTCGATCTTGTCAAAGCGGTCCGGCTCAGTCTTTAGCGCAGACCAGTCGAAGTCATACATTTCATCTTCCGCCCAATCATCTGGATATTTGATCCGAAATAATTCGCCGATGGAGTCTTCACGCGAATGAGGTCCGGAACCGGTTGCCAACAAATCCGGCCCCGCCTCAAATGTCACCGTCTTGAATTGGGCCGTCACGACGATGACCAGTGCGGCAACCGCCTCGATCAATGTCCAAAGGTTGGCTTGCTTGAACTCTCGTTGGCGGCTGTGCTTGCTCGCATTGTAAGCGCTGTACCAAGGGAGCAGAGCGCCCTTTGGCGCGGACCCTCCCCGAAAGGGGCGCCAAGGCTCGAAGGGCGTAATCGTCGGCGACGATCCGTTCCACATCGGAAGCACAGCTTCATATGATGATAGGTGGTGAGTCACATCGATACGGCGATAATCCCGGATAGATCGCGAGCGGCCCACGGGATTGGGCTCTATGTTCGCCTCAAAGATCGCCTTAAAGTTCGCTTCGATCTCAATGCACGTTCGCATCAGGAGAGCGTGAATCCGGAAAGAAAACGCATCCCGTCCTTCGTCTGACGGCTCGACATACTCGAATATAGCCCGAAGATCTGCGAGAATGAGGAGCAGAGCCCGCGTGAAGTGGGCGGGGTTGTCGGCATAATCGGGGTCTTCGATAAATGCCCAACCACTATAACCGGAATTAGCACTCGGCTTTATACCGCGAATGGTTCGACGGAGCGGTTTATGTAGCGCCATAGCGTCAGATTATGGCCAACATGCCAAGTATCCGCAATGGGGTCGTACGCTGCCATTACCATCGCGTCGCCCCGTGCTTGACACGGGGCTTGGCTTTTCTTTTCCGATCATCGCCGCGATAAGCGGTCCATGGGAAAAGGTGGCTGGGTCTACATCATGGCAAACCGCTATCGCGGCGGCATGTATGTCGGCGTGACATCCGATGCCGTGGCCCGGATCGCGCGACATCGCGAGGGAACGGGCTCGCGCCATGTCGCCGATTTCGGAAAGACCCGGCTCGTGTACATCGAGCGCCACGAAGAGATCGAACAGGCGATAGCCCGCGAGAAACTCGTCAAGAAATGGCGGCGCGAATGGAAATTCGCGCTGATCGAAGCCGACAATCCCGATTGGGACGACCTGTGGGAACGGTGGTTTGTAGCGGAAGTTTAGCCAAGCCCCGTGTCAAGCACGGGGCGACGTGACTTCGCAGCGCCCCCTCAATCCTCCACGCTCAGCAAATACAGCTGCCGCGCCGCATCAATCGGCTTGATCTCGCCATCGCGCTCGTAGTGCCAGAAGGTCCAGCCGTTGCAGCTCGGCGCGCCTTGCAGCGTCTTGCCGACATGGTGGATCGAGCCGCTTTCCTTCTCGCACACCAGCGAGCCATCGGCGCGCACCTGCGCGACCCAGCGGCGCTTCTTGTCGAACACCTCGGTCCCCGCCGGCAGCAGCCCCGCTTCGACCACCGCGCCAAAGGCCACGCGTGGCTGGCTGCGCGCGCTCTGCATGGTGGTCAGCGCGCTTTCGTCGAGCGGCAGTTCCTTGGCGATCCGCGCCGTTGCCACCTTGCGGTAGGCCGCTTCGCGCTCGCAGCCGATCCAGTCGCGGCCCAGACGCTTCGCCACCGCGCCGGTGGTGCCGGTGCCGAAGAACGGATCGAGCACCACGTCGCCCTTCTCGGTCGTGGCGAGCAGCACGCGGTAGAGCAGGCTCTCGGGCTTCTGCGTGGGGTGCGCCTTGTGGCCGTCATCGCCCTTCAGCCGCTCGCCGCCCGAGCAGATTGGCAGCACCCAGTCGCTGCGCATCTGCAGTTCGTCGTTCAATGTCTTCATCGCGCGATAGTTGAAGTGATAGCGCGCCTTTTCGCCCTGGCTCGCCCACAGCAGTGTTTCATGCGCGTTGGTGAAGCGGGTGCCGCGGAAGTTGGGCATCGGGTTCGACTTGCGCCACACGATGTCGTTGAGCAGCCAGAAGCCAAGATCCTGCATGATCGCGCCGACGCGGTAGATGTTGTGGTACGAGCCGATTACCCACAGCCCGCCGTCGGGTTTGAGGATGCGCTTGCACTCTGTCAGCCATTCGCGCGTGAAGGTGTCGTAAGTGGCGAAGCTGTCGAAGCGGTCCCAATCGTCGGTCACGGCGTCGACGTGGCTGCCGTCGGGGCGGTTCAAGTCACCCCCGAGCTGGAGGTTGTAGGGCGGGTCGGCGAAGACGAGGTCGATGCTCGCATCGGGCAGCTTGCGCATTTCCGACACGCAGTCGCCCGCGAGGATCTGCCCCAGCGGCAGCTCGACCTTCGGCGCTGTTTTCACCCGTGCCGGACGCGGAGCCCGGATTACCGTCAATTCACCCATGAACAATCAATCCCTCGCTTATCCACAGGCTTCTGAGTCCTTGCGACTCGGCAGTCAAGGTGGGGCGCGATTGGCCAAACCCCAAAATGCGGGGTGCGACTCGGGCGAACGAAAGGGGAATGACACCAGATGTTGAGTCTCGCAGCTCAAGCGAGACTCAGCATCGTGGGGTGTGGCGCGCAGGACTCGCACGCCGGAAATAGAGTAAATTTATTTTGCGGCGCCCCGTCAGGCTGCGAAAACCAGCGCCGTGTTGGCAGCAAAGGCCGCAATCAGCAGCACGCCCAGCCCGCGCCCGATCCGCTTGGCATAGCGGCACAGGCCAAGGACCAGCACCGCACTGCCCACCAGCACCGGCCATTCGATGTCGACCAGTTCGAACGGAATGCCCATCGGCGCGATGGCCATCGTCACGCCGCCGATAAACAGCAGGTTGAACAGGTTCGAGCCGACCACGTTGCCGATCGCCAGTTCGCTGCGCCCACGCAGCGCGGCAGCGGCGGTGGCGGCGAGTTCGGGCAGCGAGGTGCCCACCGCGACCACGGTGAGGCCAATGGCAGTCTCCGAGACCCCTGCCATCTGCGCCAGCTCTATCGCGCCGCCGACCAGCAGATCGCCGCCACCCACCAAGGCCGCCAGACCGCCTCCGAATTGCAGGAGCGTCAGCCACCAGAGCGGCTCGCCCTCGCCGTGGTCCTCGTCATCCTCGCCAGTCTCGGGCAACTGCCGCACGCGCCACAGGATATAGACCACCAGTGCCGCCAGCAGCGCCATGCCCAGCACTGGCGAGGCCCATTGCGCATAGGTTACCAGCCAGAGGAACAGCGCCGCCACCAGCCCGATCAGTGCATCGCGCTTGCCGATACCGTGCATGGCTATCGGCGCGATCAGCGCGCCCGCACCGAGGATCAACAGCGAATTGGCAATGTTAGAGCCGACGATATTGCCCCAGGCGATCCCCGGTGAGCCGAGCATGGCGGCCTGCACGCTCGCCACCAGTTCGGGCATCGAGGTCGCCGCGCCGACCACCACCAGCCCGGTAATCAGCGGCGAAATGCCAAGCATCCGCGAAATCCCGACGGCGCCGCGCACCAGCAGCTCTCCCCCCAGCGCAAGGGCAACAAGGCCGCCGAGGACGGCAAGTATCGATACGAGCATCTATTCAGGCTTTCTGCAGGAGCATTTCGAGTTGGGCGACCGGTGCAAAGCTGCGGCGATGCAGCGGGCTCGGCCCGTGAATGCGCAAAGCCTCGCTATGTTCCCGCGTACCATAGCCCTTGTTGCGCTCCCACCCGTAATGCGGGTGTGCGAGCGCCGCTTCGTACATCAGCCGGTCGCGATATTCCTTGGCGAGGATCGAGGCCGCGCCGATGGCAGGCTCGCTGCCGTCGCCCCCCACGATAGCGCGAGCGGGCCAGCGCCAGCTTTCGGTGCGCCCGGCAGGGGTGAGGTTGCCGTCGATCATAGCCTCGATAGGGTCGGCGCCGAGCACCGCGCAGAGCCGCTCCATCGCCTGCGCCATGGCCAGCATGGTGGCGGCGAAGATGTTGATCCGGTCGATCATCTCGGCATCGACCACGCCGATCCCGAAGGCGCAGCTCTGGCGGATTTCCTGTTCGAGCACGGCGCGGCGGCGCGCAGTCAACTTCTTGGAATCACCCAAACCTTCCGGTGCAGGCTTGCACAGCACCACGGCAGCGGCCACAACCGGGCCAGCCAGCGGCCCGCGCCCCGCCTCGTCGACCCCGGCAATGCAGCCGGGCACGGCAAAGCGGCGTTCGAAGCCGGATAACGGAGAGCCGGAAGTCATGCGCAAGTCGATCCTTTCCACCCCATTGTTCACCGTGTCGCTTATCCTCGCAAGCTGTAGCGGGCTTGGTGCCGGGGATAGCACCGCCCAGGAGCCCGCCGCAGTGTCCGCCGGAGAGGTGGTCGCGCTGGAAGACGGCGCACCCTTCGCCGTTACCAGCCACGGCACCTTCGCCGAGCCATGGGCCATTGCCGAGGAGCCGGGCACCGGCAATTTCCTGATCACCGAGAAGGCGGGCACCGCCAAGCTCTTCCGCCCCGCCGATGGCACCGTGCTCGAGGTGACGAGCGGCCTGCCCGAAGTTGCCTATGGCGGACAGGGCGGCCTTGGCGATGTGGTCTTCGCGCCCGACTATGCGACGAGCGGCACGGTTTACATCAGCTGGGCCAAGGCTGACGAAGGCGAGGCACGCCGCGCCGCGCTCGGCCGGGGCAAGCTGGTCTGCGGCGAGGAGAGCTGCGCCATCGAAGGCTTCACCCAGATCTGGCAGCAAAGTCTCGCTATCGAAAGCAACGGCCATTTCAGCCACAAGATCGCCTTCTCGCCCGACGGGCAATACCTGTTCCTCTCCAGCGGCGACCGCCAGCAGCAAGACCCGGCGCAGGATCGCAGCAACAACCTCGGCGCGGTGCTGCGTTTGAACCTCGACGGCACGCCCGCCGCAGGCAATCCCTTTGCCGACGAGGGCAGCCCCACCGACCAGATCTGGACCTATGGCCAGCGCAACATCCTCGGTCTCAAGTTCGACGCAGCGGGCAACCTGTGGGAGCTGGAACACGGGCCGCGCGGCGGCGATGAGCTGAACCTCGTCGTCGAAGGCGCAAACTACGGCTGGCCGACGCGTTCGAACGGCGTGAACTACAACGGCGACAACATTCCCGACCACACGGCGGACGATGGTTTCACCAAGCCCGCGATCTACTGGACTCCGGTCATCGCGCCGGGTGACATGATCGTCTACGGCGGCGGTATGTTTGCCGATTGGCAAGGCCAAATCATCATCGCCAACCTCGGCAGCACCTCCATCGTGCGCGTCGCACCGGATGCCGCCAACGCCTCCGCCACCGAGGAGGCGCGCTATGCCTTCCCGAAGCGGCTGCGCGATATCGTCGAGGCGAGCGACGGCGCAATCTGGGTGATCGAGGACGGCGGCAACGGGCGGCTCCTGCGCCTGACTCCGGCAGGCTGAAGGCACAATTCGATTGCAGACCTGCGCACGCGATCCTAATCGCGCGCGGCCCATGGCCGATTCTCTTGCCCCTGCCACGCTGGTGCCGCTGAGCGCCGTCGATCCCTCGATGGTCGAGCAATTGCTCGATCGTGCGTTCGGGCCCGGCCGCCATGAACGCACCGCCTACAAGGTGCGCGAGGGCACCGAATGGCTGCCCGCGCTGAGCTTTGCCGCGATCGACGAACAGGAGCTGCTGGTCGGTTCGATCCAGGTCTATCCGATTGCCCTGACCGACGAGGCGGGCCGTCGCCATCCGATGCTGATGGTCGGCCCGGTCGCCGTGGTGCCCGAGCGGCAGAGCGAAGGCTTCGGCACCACGCTGATGATGGCCATGGCCTCCAGCCTCGATCCCGCCGCCGCGCTGCCGCAAGTGTTGATCGGCGATGCGCCCTATTATGGCCGCTTCGGCTTTGTCGCCGCGCCGACGCAAGGCTGGACCCTGCCCGGCCCTTACGACAAGAGCCGCCTGCTGGTGCGCGCGCCCAATGTGGCGGTGTTGCCGGAAAAGGGCACGCTGGGGCCTTGGATCGGCTGACGCTCTCTGGCATCGCTGTTTTCACAGCCATGCCATACGACGCCCCACCCGACCTTGCCTCTCTCTCGCTCGAGCAGATTGCCCGCGCGGTGGAAGAACGGCGCCTGCCGCCAGTGGAACGCTGGACCCCGAGCGAGCAGATCGACAGCCTGATGCGGATCGCTGCCGACGGCACCTGGTTTCACGATGGCAGCCCGATCAACCGCCCCGCCATGGTGCGCGCCTTTTCCTCGCTGCTGGTGAAAGACGATAGCGGCCAGCACTGGCTGATGACCCCGCAATGCCGCCAGTCGATCGCAGTCGACGATGCCGCCTTTATCGCGGTGGATCTCAAGATCGCGCAAGACGCGCTGGCCTTCCGCCTCAACACCGACGAACTGCTCGTGGCTGGCCCCGATCACCCCTTGCGCGCCGAGGGTGATCCGGAGTGCCCGGCGATCTATCTCGGCGTACGCCACGGCACCGAGGCCCGGCTGGACCGCGCGACCTGGCTCCAGTTGGCCGAACACGCTCTGGCTGAAGGCCGCGATGAGCTGGCTGTCACCAGCGCCGGCGCCAAGTTCTCGCTTGTGCCACGATGAGCGAACTGTTCGACCGCCTCACGCGCATCTTTGCCGAGAGCCGCGATGTGGGCTTTGCCGGTCTGCGCGACGATAGCGACGTGACGCGCGGAATCCTGCGCCCCGCCGCCGTGCTGATCGCCGTCACCGACCGGCCTGATCCGGGCATCCTGCTCACCCAGCGGCCCGACACCATGCTCAAACACCCCGGCCAGGTTGCCTTCCCCGGCGGCAAGCTGGAAGCGGGCGAGGATGCCGTGGCCGCAGCGCTGCGCGAAGCCGACGAAGAGCTGGCCATCGCGCCCGACGCGGTGCGCGTTATCGGGCAGACACAGAGTTTCGTCACCGGTTCGGGCTTCGAGCTGACTCCGGTGCTCGGGCTGGTCCCGCACGACCTGCCCATCCGGCCCGACCCGCGCGAGGTGGCGGGCTGGTTCGAGGTGCCGCTGCGCTATGCGCTCGACCAGCGCAATCATGTGGCGAAAAGCGGCCTGTTTCGCGGTATCCAGCGCGACTACACCGAGATCCTCTGGCAGGACTATCGCATCTGGGGGATCACTGCGGGGATTCTGGCCAACCTGTCGCACCGGCTGGCGTGGGAAGATCTGCTCGATGACTGATAGCCCATGCCTTCCCGTCCTAAATAGTCCCAATCTCCGTTCGCCCTGAGCTTGTCGAAGGGCTGTCTTTCCTCCTAGTCCACTGCGCCAACAGAAGGACAATCCTTCGACAAGCTCAGGATGAGCGGACGTGAGTAAGAGTCACATGATATTACAAGCAGACTGGACGCAGCGCGAAGACCTCGCCCGCTTGGTCGAGGTGCTGGGTGCGGACAACCTGCGCTGGGTCGGCGGCGCAGTGCGCGATAGCCTGCTCGGGGCCGAGGTCCACGATATCGACGCTGCCACCACGCTGCACCCCGAGGGGGTGATGGCCGCGCTGAAGGAAGCGGGGATCAAGGTCATCCCCACCGGTATCGACCATGGCACCGTCACCGCCGTGCTGCAGGGCGGAAACATCGAGATCACCACCCTGCGCAAAGATGTGGCCACCGATGGCAGGCGCGCCACCGTCGCCTTCGCGGAGGACTGGGCTGACGATGCCGCCCGGCGTGATTTCACCATCAATGCGCTTTATGCACATCCACTTAGTCTCGAAGTGTCAGACTATTTCGAGGGTCTTGCCGACCTCGATGCGCGCCGGGTCCGCTTCATCGGCGATGCGCGTGAGCGGATCGCCGAGGATCATCTGCGCATCCTGCGCTACTACCGCTTCCAAGCGCGCTTTGGGGCCATGCTTGATGGCGAGGCTGAGGAAGCCTGCGCCGATATGGCAGCCACCCTCAAGGGCCTGTCACGCGAGCGGGTCTCGGCCGAGCTGCTCGCCCTGCTCGCGCTGCCCGAGCCGCTCGTCACGGTCGAGCGCATGTTCGCGCGCGGGGTGCTGCCGGTCGTCCTGCCCGAGGTTACATCCGCGACGATGGCCGAGCTTGCCGCGCTTATCGCTTTCGAAACATCACAGTCCGCAAAGCCCGCGCCGCTGCGCAGGCTGGCGGCGACGCTGCCCGCAGAGCCCAAGCTGGCCGAGCAAGTTGCTGCGCGGCTGCGGCTCTCCACCGCGCAGAAGAAGGCGCTCTCCCGCATGGCCAGGCGGGGCGGCGAGGACGCAGACCCGCGCGCCCTCGCCTATCGCGAAGGCCAGGCCATGGCGCGCGACCTGTTGTTGCTCGCCGGCCGCGATGCGGTGGTGCTGGATGGCTGGAATGTGCCGGTCTTTCCGCTGAAGGGCGGCCAGATCGTCGAACGCGGTGTGGGCGCGGGGCCCGAGGTCGCGCGCGTGCTGCAAGCGGTCGAGGCGCGCTGGATCGCGGAGAACTTTCCCTCGGAAAGCCGAGTATCCGCGATTCTCGACGAGGAATTGGCTCAGCGCGCTTGAACTGAGGAACATTTCTGGTGCAGGTAGCGTTAAGAGTGCTGCTGCTAAAGCACTCTAAAGGGTTCGAGGCACGGTTTCGCCTCACAAGTGTCTGCCGCCTCGCGGTGTGCCACCCTCCATCGTTCTTCCGGCCCAGCATCGCGCGCTGTCGGATTGTGTATCGCTCCCGGCCCCGCCTTGTCCGCAGGCTGGATG
>DAICXZ010000018.1 GCA_027311945.1 Erythrobacter sp. | reverse complement strand
CAGCAACAACCCGATCCCGAAGGTCCTGTGAAAGCGTTCGTGCCATCCATGCTGGCCTCCTGCCTCCAGCAGGAAGCTTGAATCAGAACCGCGACCGTAAGGGAATCCCTTTCGAGTCAGAACGTGTGGAAACCGCTCTAGGTGGCTCTGATCACCAGATGAGGAAATCAGCCATGCCATTACTTGCCGAACGTCGCCTGATCGTCACCGGGGCCAGCTCGGGTATCGGTCACGCCGCAGCCTTGCTGTTTGCCCGCGAGGGGGCGCGGCTGGTATTGTGCGCACGCGATGCCGAGCGGCTTGCCGCGGTCGCGGGGGAGATCTCGTCCCTCGGAGGCGAGGTGCTGTGCGTCAGCGGAGATGTGGCCCAGGCCACGACGCACGAGGCCTGTGTCGCGGCGGCGCAAGATGCATTTGGCGGGCTCGACGGGGCGTTCAACAACGTGGGAATGGTAGGGGCGATGGCGCCATTGGCCGACATCGCCGCGGCTGACTTCGCCGAGGTGCTCGCGGTTAACCTCGTCGCGGCGCATCACGCGGTTCGCGCGCAGGTTCCGGCGATGCTGGCAGGTGAGGGCGGGGCGCTGGTGTTCACCTCCAGCTTCGTCGGCAACAGCGTAGCGCTGCCCGGTATGGGAGCCTACGCCAGCGCCAAGGCCGGGCTTACAGGGCTCGTGAAATCGCTCGCCGCGGACTATGCTCACATGGGCATCAGGGCCAATGCGCTCCTGCCCGGCGGGACCGACACGGCCATGGCTGGCAGCGAGGAGAACAAGGCCTGGGCGGCTGGCCTCCATCCCATGCGGCGTATCGCCCGACCGGAGGAAATCGCGCAGGCCGCCTTGTTCCTGCTCTCCGATATGGCGAGCTTCGTCACCGGCAGCAGTCTGTGGGCCGACGGCGGCAACCATGCGACCAAAGTGCAGGCGCCATGGTAGCGCCTGCTCCCGGTGCCTGGCCTATTGTTCGGTCGGCTCGTTCGCCGCTTCGGGCAGCGCGCCGAGCGGATCGGCTTCGACCATCTGCGCGACCTGCTCGTAGGCAGTGGCGTTCTGGTTCATCTGCTCGGCCACCGGCGGGTTCTGTTCGCCGACCTGGCGAAAGAACATGCTGGCATCGCGCAGCAGCTTGGCGGCGAGTTGGGCGTTGTTGGACATGGGTTGTCTCCTTCTTGTGCCACGCGCCATCCATGCGCGCGGCATGGGGCGCGTCAGTTACAACCGGACGCACAAAAGCAGGCCCCCGAAGGGGCCTGCGCGAAAATCCGACAGATATTGGCCGGGTGGGAGGCGAGGCGGCCCGCGATTAGGCCGCCTGCTCCTTTTTCTTGTCGTCGTCGTTCGAGACCACGCGGACGGGTTCCTTGCGGCCCTCGACCACGTCGGCATCGACGACAACTTCCGAAACGCCTTCCATGCTCGGCAGATCGAACATGGTGTCAAGCAGCAGGCCCTCGACGATCGAGCGCAGGCCGCGCGCGCCAGTCTTGCGCTTGATGGCCTTCTGGGCGATCTTTTCGAGCGCCTCGTCGGTGAAGGTCAGTTCGACATCTTCCAGCTCGAACAGGCGGGCATACTGCTTCACCAGCGCGTTCTTCGGCTCCTTCAGGATCGTCACCAGCGCATCGACATCGAGGTCGTGCAGGGTGGCGATCACCGGCAGACGGCCGACGAATTCGGGGATCAGGCCGAACTTCAGCAGATCCTCGGGCTCGCACTTTTCGAGCATCTCGCCCACGCGCGCCTTGGCCGGGTCCGAAACGTTGGCGCCGAAGCCGATCGAACGCTTCTGCAAGCGGTCGCCGATCACCTTTTCGAGGCCGGCGAAAGCGCCGCCGCAGATGAACAGGATGTTCGTGGTGTCGACCTGCAGGAACTCCTGCTGCGGATGCTTGCGCCCGCCCTGCGGCGGAACCGAGGCGGTGGTGCCTTCCATCAGCTTCAGCAACGCCTGCTGCACGCCTTCGCCGCTGACATCGCGCGTGATCGAGGGGTTCTCGGACTTGCGCGTGATCTTGTCGATCTCGTCGATGTAGACGATGCCGTGCTGGGCCTTCTCGACGTTGTAGTCGGACGACTGCAACAGCTTGAGAATGATGTTCTCAACGTCCTCGCCCACGTAACCGGCTTCGGTCAGCGTGGTGGCGTCGGCCATGGTGAAGGGCACGTCGAAGGTGCGTGCCAGCGTCTGCGCCAGCAGCGTCTTGCCCGAACCGGTCGGGCCGACGAGCAGGATGTTCGACTTGGCCAGCTCGACATCGTTGCCTTTGCCGGCGTGCTTCAAACGCTTGTAGTGGTTGTGCACCGCGACCGAGAGCACGCGCTTGGCGCGTTCCTGCCCGATCACATAGTCGTTCAGCGTGTTGCAGATCTCGATCGGGGCGGGGATGGACCCATCCTTCTTGCCGCCGACGCCGACCTTGGCCTCTTCACGAATGATGTCGTTGCACAGCTCCACGCATTCATCGCAGATGAACACGGTGGGTCCGGCGATCAGCTTGCGCACCTCGTGCTGCGACTTACCGCAGAAGCTGCAGTAAAGGGTGCTCTTGCTATCGGATCCGCTCAACTTTGTCATAATCCTTGTCCAGTGCGAGCCCCTGTTGCCCTGCCGCCGCAGCCTTTGCCGGACGGGAGAGTCGAATAGGGCAGTCTAGGCGCCGTGTGCGCAAGATCAATTCCCATAAGCCTAATTCGTTCGGCTTGAGGGGTGCTGAACGCACACGGTTGCCAAATGGCTACAGTGCCCATCCGGTTTGCCCGGTTTCGGGACACTGTGACCCTGAGTTATTCCGGAGCGCCGCCCGAACCTTCGGTGGCGCCCTCGTCCTCGCCCTTGGGGCGATGGGCGAAGACCTTGTCGACGAGGCCGAATTCCTTGGCTTCGTCGGCTTCGAGGAAGGTGTCGCGGTCCATCGCGCGTTCCACCGTCTCCAGTTCTTGCCCGGTGTATTTCACGTAGAGGTCGTTCATCCGCGCCTTGATGCGGAGGATTTCCTTGGCCTGAATCTCGATGTCCGAGGCCATGCCGCGCGCGCCGCCCGAGGGCTGGTGAATCATGATCCGCGCATTCGGCAGCGCCACGCGCATGCCGGGCTCACCGGCGGCGAGCAGGAACGAACCCATCGAGGCCGCCTGGCCGATGCACACGGTGCGCACCTTCGGCTTGATGTACTGCATGGTGTCGTGGATCGCCATGCCGGCCGTCACCACGCCGCCCGGCGAGTTGATGTACATCGAGATATCCTGCGAGTTCTCGCTTTCGAGGAACAGCAGCTGGGCCACGATCAGCGAGGCCATGTTATCTTCCACCTGGCCGGTGACGAACACGATGCGTTCGCGCAGCAGGCGGCTGAAAATGTCGAAGCTACGCTCGCCGCGGCTGGTCGATTCGACAACCACGGGAACAAGAGCGCCAGTAATGGGGTCGGAGTGGAAACGGTCCTTGGCGTCGCCGAAAACGTCGAACATGAAAATCCCTTCGTGTGATCCGAACGCTATGTCGCGTCTGGCCGGGCGATGTTCAAGGGGCTTGCCCCTTGGACCTGTGCATCACTTCTTATGCTGCCACTCCGCGACCCGAGCGCCAGGCTGTTGTGACATGCGACCTGCTTGTCTCCTGCTCGCCGCGGCATCCGTATTTTTACGTGGAGCGCGGATGTCATGCGCAGGGCTGCGTTTGAGGTTTCTCGTGTAATCGTTTCTATACAAAAGCACTCTTGCCGGATGACGGGTGGGTCTTTAGCTTTTTTGCGATGGGAGCAGGGGCATTCGATCGTTCGGGGCGCGGTATCATGGATGCCAGCGTTGCGGCCTTGGCGATGGGGCTTGCGCTCTGGTCCGCGTCCGCTGCTGCGCAAACCGACGGGCCGGGTGAGGAGGCCGAATCCGCGCCGCCAGAGGAGGGCGCGGGACGAGAGGTGTTCACGCCCGCCGACTTCGCCAGCTATGCCCCGCGCAGCGCGCTCGACATGCTCCAGCGCGTGCCCGGCTTCGCGATTGACGAGCGTGGCGGCGGGCAGGAGCGCGGGCTGGGGCAGGCGTCGGGCAACGTGTTGCTCAATGGCGAGCGGCTGGCATCCAAGTCCGATTCGATCACCGATCAGCTGGCGCGCATTCCGGCGGCCAACGTCATCCGCATCGAAATCGTCGACGGTGCCGCGCTCGACGTGCCGGGGTTGACCGGGCGGGTGGCCAACATTGTCGCCAACTCGACTGGCGGGATGCAAGTGCAGTTCGAATGGCGTCCGCAGCTGGCGGCCGAATATTCGAAGAACCGCTGGCTTGAAGGGGTTATCTCGGCCTCGGGCACGCTTGGCGCGCTGGACTACACCATCGCCGCCGAGGGCAAGCCCTTTTACGGCGGCTCGGGCGGGCCGAACTTCGTGACCTTCGCCGATGGCCGAGTGGAAGAGCGCTTCAGCACCGGGCTCGAACAGGGCGACGACACCAAGTATTCGACCTCGCTGCGTTATGGCCTGCCGGGCGGAGCGGTGGCCAATCTCAACGGCTCGCTGTTGCTGCGCCGTTTTCGCGAGCGCCAGCAGGAGCTTACCGTCAGCCCCGGCGATGCACCGGTGTTCGAGGACATTTTCACCTTTTTGCGCGGCTATGACTACGAGATCGGCGGCGATCTGGAATTTGCATTGGCCGGAGGGCGGCTGAAACTGATCGGACTGGAGCGTTACGACCGGCTCACCTTCCGCTCGCAGGCAGAGATCGATCCGGCCACGGGCGGGCCGATCATCGGCGCGCTGTTCACCCGCTTTACCGAAAGCGGGGAGCGGATCGGCCGCGCGGAATACGACTGGGCGATGCTCGGCGGTGACTGGCAGCTTTCGGGTGAGGCGGCGTTCAACCGGCTCGACCGCACGTCCGACCTGTTTACGCGGGAGCCTGATGGCACCTTCACGCCGCTCGATTTTACCGCCGGGACAGGCGGCGTCACCGAGGACCGGTACTCGGCCAGCCTTTCGCACAGCCGGGCACTGACGGCTGCCATTTCGATGCAGGTGATCCTTGGCGGCGAATATTCACGCATCCAGCAGACCGGCAGCGGCGCATTGGCGCGCACTTTCCGCCGTCCGAACGGTTCGCTCTCGCTATCCTGGGCAGCGAACGAGCGGCTCAACGTGTCGCTCAAGATCGAGCGCCTCACTGGCCAGCTCGATTTTGCTGACGTGCTCGCTGAAGTGAACCTGGCTGAGGATAACCAGAATGCCGCCAACAACCAGTTGCGGCCCGACCAGCGCTGGGCCTACGACCTTGAGGCAGCGCGCGATTTCGGCGCCTGGGGCACGACCACCCTGCGCATCTTCCAGCGCGATTTTTCGGACTTCACCACCTTCGTGCCCACCCCCACGGGCGGGTCCGCGCGCGGCAATATCGATTCGGCGCAAATTCAGGGCATCGAGCTTTACGGCACGCTGCGGTTCGAGCCGGTCGGGCTCACCGGCGCGCGGCTCGACTATTCGCTGGAGATGCGCGAATCGTCCTATGCCGATCCGGTGCTCGGCAGGCCGCTTTCCATCGATTTCGCCGAGCCGTTCGAGCTTGAGCTGGACTGGCGCCACGATGTGCCCGCCACTGACTGGGCATGGGGCGCAGGGGTGCGGCGAACCCGGTTCAACGCGAACTACCGGGTCAACGAGTACGTCTACGATCACCGGATCGGCGATAACCTCTCGCTGTTTATTGAGCACAAGGATCTGTTCGGGCTGACCGTGCAGGCCGAGGTGTCGAACCTGTTAGAGGACGAGCTGGTATACGACCGCTACGTGTTCGACGGGCCGCGCGGGATCGACAACCTGCTGTTCCGCGAGGACCGCCGCCGTGAGATCGGGCGGGTGGTGGAGCTCACCATCAAGGGTGGCTTCTGAGCAAACGAAAAGGGCGACCCCTTGCGAGGCCGCCCTTTTGTTGTGTTCTTGAGCGCGAGGCTTACTCGGCGTCAGCCTTCTTGGCCGGGGCCTTCTTGGCGGCCGGCTTTTTCGCCGGAGCCTTCTTGGCCGGCGCGGCCTCGGCATCATCAGACGCTGCCTTCTTGGCCGGAGCTTTCTTGGCCGGAGCCTTCTTCGCTGCGGGCTTGGCTTCCGCCTCGCCATCAGCATCAGCGTCAGCCTTCTTGGCCGGGGCTTTCTTCGCGGCAGGCTTCTTGGCGGCGGGCTTCTTGTCCTCGGCGCCGGCTTCGTCGGCCTCGATCGCGGCTTCGATTTCCTCGCGGGTCACTTCACGCGTCGTGACTTCGGCCTTGTCGAACAGGAAGGCGACGACCTTGTCCTCATAAAGCGGGGCGCGCAGCTGGGCCTGAGCCATCGGCTCGTTGCGGACATAGTCCACGAAGCGCTGGCGCTGCTCGGCAGGATACTGCTGCGCGGCCTGCTGGATCAGCATGCCCATCTCCTGCTGGCTGATCTCCACGCCATTGGCCTGGCCGATTTCGCTCAGCAGCAGGCCGAGGCGCACACGGCGTTCGGCGATGCGCTTGTAGTCGTCCTTCTCGGCTTCGATCTCGGCCTTGGCGGCTTCGGGATCTTCCTCGCGCGCGGCTTCGGCTTCCAGCTGCTGCCAGATCTGCTCGAACTCGGCTTCCACCATGGTCGGCGGAACGGGGAAATCGTGCGAGGCGGCCAGCGTGTCGAGCAGCTGGCGCTTCATCTGCGTGCGGGTAAGCCCGGCGCTTTCCTGCTCCAGCTGGCCCTTCACGAGGCCGGTGAGCTGTTCGAGGCTCTCAAGGCCGAGCGACTTTGCGAAGTCCTCGTCGATCTTGCTTTCGGCTTCGACCTTCACCTGCTTCACAGTGATCGCGAACTGGGCTTCCTTGCCCTTCAGATGCTCGGCCGGATAGTCTTCGGGGAAGGTGACAGTGATGGTCTTTTCCTCACCGGTCTTCACGCCAGTGAGCTGCTCTTCGAAGCCGGGGATGAACTGGCCCGAGCCGATCACCAGCGGGGCGTCTTCGGCCTTGCCGCCGTCGAACTCGACACCGTCGACCGAGCCGACGAAGTCGATGATGACCTGGTCGCCCTCGGCGGCCTTCTTGGTCTTGGCGGCGTCCTTGTAGCTCTTCTGGCCCTCGGCGATCTTGCCGAGCGCCTCTTCGACCTGCTCGTCGCTCACTGCGACGGTCAGCTTTTCCAGCTTCAGGCCTTCGAGCGAGGGCACCTCGATCTCGGGCAGCACTTCCAGTTCGACGGTCAGCTCGGCGTCCTTGCCCTGCTCATAGCCATCGGCCATGTCGACCTTGGGCTGCAGCGCGGGGCGCAGCTTCTTTTCGGCCATCAGCTCGTCGATCGCGCCGCGCAGCGTGTTGTTCAGCACGTCGGCGTGGATCGCCTCGCCGTGCATCTTCTTCACGAGGTTGGCGGGAACCTTGCCGGGGCGGAAGCCGGGCATCTTCACCTGCGGGGCGATCTTCTTGATCTCGGCGCCAACCTTGTCGGCGATGTCGCCGGCCGGGATGGTCAGGGTATAGGCGCGCTTGAGGCCTTCATTGGTGGTTTCGACGATCTGCATTGCCATATCTGGTTCTTTCAGGCCTTCTAATTGCTGCGGACCGGGCGCAAAGACCCGCATCCGATAACCGGGTATCGGGGCGTCAATCGGAACTGGTGCGGGCGAAGGGACTCGAACCCCCACATCTTGCGATACTGGTACCTAAAACCAGCGCGTCTACCAATTCCGCCACGCCCGCAGCCCGACGAGAGGTGCAAGGAGGCAAGCCGCCTCGCAAAAATCGAAGCCGCGCCCTTAAAGGGCAGCGCGGCAAAGGGCAAGCACGAAGGGTGCGGATCGGCATTGCCACGCGGCGGGCTGCGTTATACTGGCCTTGCCCATGAGCGAAGAGCAAACCCCCGAAACCGCCCGCGAGGCGACCCCGAACACCACCGCAGCCGCGGACGTGCCGCCCGATCACCTCGCGATCGACCCGCGCAGCCCGCATTTCGATGGCGAGAAGTTGCAGCGCGGCGTCGGCATCCGCTTCAAGGGCCGCGAACGGCGCGACATCGAGGAATATTGCATTTCCGAAGGCTGGGTGCGTGTGCAGGCCGGCAAGGCGATGGACCGCAAGGGCCGCCCGCTGACGATCAAGCTGACAGGCGAAGTCGAGGCATGGTACGAAGACCTCGGCGAAGACGCGCCGCGCGCGAAGGCCTGATCCGAAGGTTCGATTTTCGAGGGGCTTGGCACAAGCCGGGCCCCTCTCAAGCCATGATTGTCATACAATCGGATCGTTCGGATCGTCGTATTCCGGGCGCACCTTCGTCACCAGCCGCAGCACACCGTAGCCGAGCAGCGCGCTGATCACCGAGCCCACCAGGATACCGATTTTGGCCTCTTCGCGAAGCAGGCGCATCATGTCGCCTGCGCCGGGGAAGGCCAGTTCGCCGATGAACAGGCTCATCGTGAAACCGATCCCGCACAGGATCGATACGCCCCAGATTTCGGCCCAGCTGCAATCCTTCGGCTTTTCGACAATGCCAAGTTTAACCGCGCCGAACACGCAGGAGAAGATGCCCAGCTGCTTGCCGATCACGAGGCCCGCAGCCACGCCGAGCGGCAACGGATCGAACAGGTTCTCGATCCCGATGTCCGACAGGTCGACCCCGGCATTGGCAAAGCCGAAAATGGGCACGACCAGATAGGCGTTCCACGGCACCAGTGCGTGTTCGACATCCTCCAGCATGGAATTGCCGTCGGGCTTCTTCATGGGGATCGTCAGCGCCGCGAGTACGCCTGCAATCGTGGCATGGATGCCCGAGAACAGCACGAACAGCCACAGTATGATGGCCGCGACGACGAAGGGCCACAAACGCGTGACGCCGAATCGGTTGAAGGCCACCATGATGCCGAGCACCACGGCCGCCGCAGCCAGCCAGGCAAGCGAGAGATTGGCGGTGTAGAATACGGCGATGATCAGCACGGCGCCAATGTCGTCGACGATGGCTACCGTCAGCAGGAACAGCCGCAAGGGCGCGGGGACGCGCGTGCCGAGCAGCCCGATGACGCCCATGGCAAAGGCGATGTCAGTCGCGGCGGGAATCGCCCAGCCGCGGGCAAGACCCGGCTCGCCGCCGACAAGAGCCATGTACACAAGCGCGGGCATTCCCATGCCGGCGATGGCCGCGAGCACCGGCAGGTTGCGCTGCCTTGGATCGGACAGGTTGCCCGCGATCAGCTCGCGCTTCACCTCCAGTCCGACGACGAAGAAGAATATCACCATCAACCCATCGTTGATCCACAGGTGCATGGTGTTGAGGTAGAAGGTGTCCTTTGACCAGAGGTAGCCGTTGAACAGCTCGTGATAGGCGTCGCTCACTCCCGAATTGGCGACGATCATCGCCAATGCTGCAACCGCGATAAGCAGGATACCTTCGAAGCTATCGGCCTTGAACAGTGCCTTGAAGGGGCGGACGGCGGTGGTGATCAGGGAGGGCTGGTTCATCTCGCCGCCACATTTCGCAGATGCGGCATCGATTGCAAGCCCTGCGCCGCGCAGTTGGCGCAAATTTGTCTTTGACTGCGTTGAGTTGGGTCTCGTTCTCATATAGATAATATTCCTTAGTGGAACGAGGGGCGCATTCATGGGGGACGACCTTTGGCCAGTCGTTGAATGGCTGGCGTTGGTAGAGTATGAATTGCTGCTGTTTACAGGAGTATTCTTTCTCATCGGCGCAGCTGACGAGTTTGCGATCGATCTGATCTATTTCTTCAAGCGCTGGCGTGGTGAACTACGCACGCTCAAGATATCGACGAAGCATCTCCCGCACCGCCGCCTTTCGGGTCTGGCGGTAGTGATGATTCCTGCCTGGCGCGAAGAAAAGGTCATTGCCCACACCGTCGCCCATGCGCTGTCGGCCTGGCCGCAGGCGGACTTGCGCATCTATGTCGGCTGCTATGCGAACGACCCGGCGACGATGGAAGCTGCCATACGCGGGGCAAGGGGTGATTCGCGACTGCGTATCGTGGTCCACCAGAAGGCGGGGCCAACCAGCAAGGCCGATTGCCTCAACCGCATCTACGCTGCCATGGCCCATGACGAGATGCGTACGGGCCGGATCGCGCGCATGGTGGTGTTGCATGACGCCGAGGATATGGTCGATACGGCCGCATTGCCATTGCTGGACCGCGCGATCGAACTGGCCGAGTTCGTGCAACTGCCGGTCCTGCCGGTGCCGCAACCCGACAGCCGCTGGATCGGCAGCCACTATTGCGAGGAATTTGCCGAGGCGCACGGCAAGGCGATGGTTGTCCGGGCCGCGCTGGCGACGGGCTTGCCGGCTGCGGGTGTCGGCTGTGCCTTCGAACGGGGAATGCTGGCGGAAATGGCGCTGCAACGTGGCCAGAGCGCGCCCTTCGCCGAGCGCTCGCTGACCGAGGACTATGAACTGGGGCTGCGGGTTGCGCTGGCCGGTGGCCGGTCGCGGTTCATGCGGGTGCGCGACGAGCACGGGCGCCTCGTGGCTACGCGCGCTTACTTCCCGTCCGATATCGCCAGTGCCGTGCAGCAGAAGTCGCGCTGGGTGCATGGCATCGCGCTGCAAGGCTGGGACCGGCTCGGCTGGAGCCGCGGCATTGGTGAATGGTGGATGCGGCTGCGCGACCGGCGAGGGCCGTTTGCGGCGCTGGTTCTGTTTTGCGGCTACCTGCTTTTGGGGCTTGGCACACTGTCGCTTCTGCTCAGGCACTTCGGACTTGGCCCGACATGGAAGCCCGATGCATTGCTGCTGTGGCTGCTGTGGCTCAACATAGCCAGCTTCGTCTGGCGGGCCGGTATGCGCTTTGCCTTTACCACGCGCGAATACGGATGGGTCGAGGGATTGCGCGCGATCATGCGCATGCCGGTCGCCAATGTCGTGGCGATCATGGCCGGGCGGCGGGCGCTTTTTGCCTATCTGCGCACCCTGCGCGGCAAGGCTCCGACGTGGGACAAGACCGAGCATGACGCCCATCCGGCAAAGGCATTCGAGGAACCGGAGCTTCGTTCGCGGGTGACGCTGGGTGAACTTGGGAAATGACGGCGGACGAAGCGGGCGCCACGCGCGGGCGGCCTGTGGTCGCCATGGTGGCGGTTCTGGCCGTGTGGGTCTCGCTGCGGCTGGCGTTCTGGCAATCACCATTGCTGTTGCAGGAAGCTCGCTCCGAGCTGGCACTTGCCGACCCGGGCGAGGCGCTGGCCCGATACTCGGCGGCTGGCGCAGAGTTTTCGGAGCGTCGCGCGCGCATCGATCGTGATTTCCAACCCCTTGTCACGATCGAACTGGCACGGCTGGGCGAAGGTGGTGCGCGCGAGTGGGTGGCCGATACGGCAACCGAGCCGAGTGATCCTGCGGCGGAATCGACACTGGGGCCCTCCCGGTCGGTAGCGCTGGCGGTGCCAGGTGGTTTGGGGTGCAGTGAATTCCGCCGCGTGGCCAATGACCGCTGTTCGGCGCCTTCGCCGCAGCGAGGGGAAGCACCGCGAGCAGACCGGCAGGCAACTGCGCTCGCTTCTGCCGCAGCAATGGCTGACCCGGTGTTCGCGCCCATGCCGAGCGCGCCATCGCGCTGGCTTGCGAGCAGCTGGTTGTTCTGGCGCGATGACGGCCAGAGCGGGCGGCAGGCGGCGACCACGCCGAACTATGGCCGCAGCCAGGCGGGGGCCGTTCTGGCCTACCAGCTGGCACCCGAAAGCATGCACCGGCCGCAGGGCTATGTCCGTGCCACCACCGCGCTCGAAGGTCCGCGCGAAAGCGATCTGGCTGCTGGCCTGTCGGCGCGGCCGCTACCCGATGTGCCGGTGCGCCTCGCGGCAGAGGCGCGGCTGAGCCTGCGCGACGGCGCGAACGAACTGCGCCCGGCGGCCTTTGTCGTCACCGAGCTGGCGCCGTTTGTGCTGCCTGCGCAAATGGCGGGCGAGGTCTATGCCCAGGCGGGCTGGGTCGGCGGCGACTTCGCGACCGGGTTCGTCGATGCGCAGATGCGGCTCACGCGGGCGCTCACCCAGAGCCGCGACTTCGCCCTGTCTGCTGGCGGCGGGGCATGGGCCGGCGCGCAAAAGGGCACACGGCGAGTCGACGTCGGCCCCAGCATCAACGCCAGCTTTCGCGTCGGCGACAAAGTCTATGGTCGCCTCTCTGCTGACTACCGGATGCGGGTGGCGGGCAATGCCGCGCCTGCCAGTGGCCCTGCGCTCACACTGTCAGCAGGTTTTTAGCCGCAGCGCAGCATTCATCTTTGCCTAGGGCCTGCCATGCGATAGGCCGCAGGCATGGATGTCTACCTCCCCATCGCCAATCTGTCGGTAAACGGGCTGTTTATCGTCATGCTCGGCTTTGGCACGGGCATCCTGTCGGGCATTTTCGGGGTTGGCGGGGGCTTCCTCACCACTCCCCTGCTGATCTTCTACGGCATCCCGCCCACCGTGGCTGCCGCTTCCGCCGCCACGCAGGTGACGGGGGCCAGCGTTTCGGGCGTCTTCGGGCACATGCGCAATAAAGGCGTCGACTTCCAGATCGGCGCGGTGATGGTCGCGGGCGGACTGTGTGGAGCATTGGTGGGCGCCGGGCTGTTCTCGCTGTTACAGGCGATCGGCCAGATCGACGTGGTCATCAACCTGCTTTACGTGCTGCTGCTTGGCACCATCGGCTGGCTGATGATGCGCGAGGCGCTGGCCGAGCTGAAGCCCGCCCGCTTCGGCAGCAAGAAGCGAGCCGCCAAGCGCCGGCACCATCCGATGATCGCCGCGCTGCCTTACCGGATGCGGTTCTATGCCTCGGGCATCTACGTCTCGCCGCTCGCGCCGGCG
Source organism: Erythrobacter sp. (assembly GCA_027311945.1). GTDB lineage: Bacteria > Pseudomonadota > Alphaproteobacteria > Sphingomonadales > Sphingomonadaceae > Alteraurantiacibacter. The sequence continues at coordinate 62,164 of DAICXZ010000018.1, read as the reverse complement.
CTTCTGGGGCTGGTGGTGGGCATTCTCACCATGCTGATGGGCGTGGGTGGCGGCTTCATGATGGTGCCCGCGATGCTCTATATCCTCGGGATGAGTGCGCGGGTGGTCGTGGGCACCAGCCTGTTCAACATCCTGTTCATCACCATGCTGGTGACCATGGTCCACTCGTTCACCACCCACGCGGTCGACATTGTGCTGGCGGGGCTGCTGCTGGTCGGCTCGGTTACGGGCGCGCAGTATGGCACCCGCATCGCGCAGGTCGCCAAGCCTGAGGTTCTGCGCCTGATCCTTGCCTCTATCGTGCTGGCGATCGCGCTGCGCATGGCCTTCGGTCTCACCATCCGGCCTGACGAGGTCTATTCGGTGGTGCCCTTGTGATGGGTATCCTCGGCGCTGTTCCCTCCGCCTTTGGCTTCGGGGCACCTGCGAGCGGCCGCTTGGCCTTGCGGCCTTTTGGGCCGTTGGCTTGGTTGGCGCTGATTGTGGGCTTGCTCTTGGGGCTCTGTAGCCCTGCTCATGCGCAGGGGCGCGATCCGATCCTCGTCGTTGGCGCATCGCAGACCGACATCGTCTTGCGGCAGGGCTTCACGGGCACCGAACTGCTGCTTTATGGCGCGCTGCTCGATCCCCGCGGGCGGCGAGCGGCGGAAGACTACGACATCGTCGTCGTACTCAAGGGCCCGACCGAGCCGATCACCCTGCGCGAGAAGGAACAGATCGCGGGCATCTGGGTGAACGCCGCGAGCACCGACTACCGCTCTGTGCCCAGCTTTTACGCCATGGCCTCGTCGAGCCCGGTTTCCGATATCGTCGATCCGCGCACGGCGGCGATCTACGAGTTCGGGCTCGACTATATTCAGCTCTCGCCCACCGGCACCATCGACCCGGCAGAACAGGCGCGTTTCTCGTCCGGCCTGGTCGACCTGCGCCAGCGGCAGGGGCTCTACAACCAGTTCGACGGTGCGGTCGATCTGGATGAGGGGGTGCTTTATTCTGTGCGCCTGCCGATCCCCTCGAACGTGCGGCCCGGCGAATATACGGCGGAAACCTTCGCGGTCCTCAAAGGCCGGGTGATCGCCTCGAACAGCCGCGAGCTGGTCGTTCACAAGGAGGGGGTGGAGCTCGCCATCGCCAATCAGTCGCAGGACAACTCGTTCCTCTACGGCCTGTTTGCGATCAGCATGTCGCTGTTCATGGGTTGGGCGGCGGGCCGCCTGTTTGCGATTGTCTAGGGTCGCAACACCTAGTTACGAGCACCTGGTTTTGACGCGATCTTAACCACCCGATTGTTATCCGCCTTGCATCTACGTCGCTTGGAGCGGAAACAATCGATGACCGAAATGCGCCCGAATTTCACCCACGGTGCGCAGCCGCACGGCGAGGCTGCTGAACGGCAATTTGCTCCCGATACGCTGGACAATGGCAGCGAACTTGCCGCGCAGCCGATCGGCTGTGTGCTCGAAGTATCGGGCGCAGGCTCGGCGATCGCGCTCGAACTTGAGCGGCTCAACGCGTGCATGGGCGATGCCGACCGCTCGGTCGCGCAGGCAGGGCAGGTTGGCAGCCTGATCAAGGTGCGCACCAACGAGGGCTGGCTGCTGGGTTCGGTGCGCGACCAGCGGCAGGATCGGCGCGGCGAGGGCAATGTGCTCGTTGCCCACATCGATTTCCTCGGCGAGGGGCTGGAAGAGCGGCTGACCGGCAAGCTTCACGGGTTCCGTCGCGGCGTGACGCGCTATCCGATCCCCGGCTCGGAGATCTTTCCTGCCACTTCCGACGATCTGAGGCAGATCTACGCCTCCGATGGGCGCCGCTCGATCCAGGTCGGCACGGTTTACCCCACCCGCGATATTCGGGCGGGGATCTACGTTGATGCGATGCTCGGCAAGCACTTCGCGCTGCTCGGCTCGACCGGTACCGGCAAGTCGACCGGCGCCGCGCTGATCCTGCACCGCATCTGCGAGGCTGCGCCGCAGGGCCATATCGCGATGATCGACCCGCACGGCGAATATGCCGCTGCCTTCCGCAACACCGGCATGATCTTCGACGTTTCCAACCTGCAGATGCCCTACTGGCTGATGAACTTCGAGGAACACTGCGAGGTGTTGCTGCGCTCCACCGGTAACGATCTGCAGGAAGACAAGGACATCCTCGCCAAGTGCTTGCTGGCGGCGCGATCGAAGAACCGGCTCGCGCAGAGCCTCGGCAAGATCACCGTCGATTCGCCGATCCCCTATCTGCTGTCCGACCTCACCAACATGCTGCAGGACGAGATGGGCAAGCTCGACAAGGCAACCACCACCGCGCCTTACATGCGCATCAAGACCAAGATCGAGGAACTGCGCGCCGACCCGCGATACCAGTTCATGTTCTCCGGCATGCTGGTGGGCGACACCATGACCGACTTCATATCCAAGGTGTTCCGCCTGCCCAGTTCGGACAAGCCCGTCTCGATCATCGACGTTTCGGGCGTGCCTTCGGACATCACCCGCACCGTGGTCGCCGTGCTCAGCCGCATGGTGTTCGACTTTGCAATCTGGAGCCGGGGCGAGCGCACCACGCCGATCCTGCTCGTTTGCGAGGAGGCCCACCGCTACGTGCCGAACGAGCGCAACTCCGACGGCAACTCGGTCGGCCGTATCCTGTCGCGCATCGCCAAGGAGGGCCGCAAGTACGGCATCTCGCTCGGCCTGATCACGCAGCGTCCGTCGGACCTTGCCGAAGGCGTGCTCTCGCAGTGCGGCACGATCATCTCGATGCGCCTCAACAACGAGCGCGACCAGGCGTTCGTCAAGGCTGCCATGCCCGAGGGCGCACGCGGGTTCCTCGATTCGGTGCCGGCCTTGCGCAACCGCGAGTGCATCATCTGCGGCGAAGGCGTGTCGATCCCGATGCGCGTCAACTTCGATGCGCTGGAGGAGTCCAAGCGCCCGGCCTCGGATGACCCCAGCTTCGTCGAGCTGTGGAGCCACAGCGGCGGCGAGGAGGAGATGGTCTACCGCACCGTCCAGCGCTGGCGCGCACAGGGCGGCTAGAGGTCAGCGCTCATCCGGCCGGTGGGCTGGCCCTCGGCATGGGCTCCCTCCGCCGCCATCTCGGGGCTCTGCGCGCCTGCCGCAGCGCGCCAGTTGAAGTGATGGTAAAAGTACCAACCCAGCAATAGGCCAACCGCCGCGCCCACCGGGAAGCTCAGCCAGATCGCATCGGCTTCGAGCCAGCCGTAGGTCAGCTCGTAGAAGCCCAGACGCACGGGGAACAGCGCCACGGCCACCACCACCAGCGGTATCCACACCGCGCCTGCCGCGCGCATCGTGGCGGTATAGACCATGGTCACGCCGAACAGGATGAAGTTCCAGCTCGCCAATAGCTGGATATGCCGCGCAATCGGCACCGCCGGGCTGTCGGGCCCGAGGAACAGCACCAGCACCGGCCGGTCGAACAGCAGCAAGAGCACCGTCACCACGCCGGTGAAGGTGAGGTTAAGCCACAGCCCGGCCTTGGTCACCTTGTCGAGCCCGTCCCACTTCCTCGCGCCGATGTACTGCGCGGCCATCGCGCTCACCGCGCCGCCGATCGCCATGGCGGGCATCTGGATGTAGTTGAACAGCTGCATGGTCGCGCCATAGGCCGCCGTGGTCAGCAGCCCCTCGCGGTTGACGAGGCCGACCACGATGATCCCGCCGCTGCTCATCACCAGCAGCTGCGCGCCCATTGGCAGGCCCTTGGTGAGGATGAAGCGCAACTCCTCCTTCGAGGGCCAGAGGTAACGCAGCTCCTTTGCCCGCAGGCGAAGCGGCAGATCCTTGGCATAGACATAGGCCACCATCGCGACGAACGAGATCATCGCCGAGATGATCGTCGCCAGCGCCGACCCGGCGATGCCGAGCTGCGGGAAAGGGCCATAGCCCGCGATCAACAGCGGGTTCAGCACGGTGTCGAGCGCCACGGTCACACCCATGAAGATCAGCGGCGTGCTCGCATCACCCGTGCCGCGCAAGCCCATCGAGAGGATGATCGAGACCATCATGAACGGCATCGAGAGGAAGATCAGCTGGAGGTACACCAGAGCCAGCGGATAGGCCGCTTCGGGCGTTGCCAGCAGGCGCAGCAGTGGCCCGGCAAAGGCATAGCCCACCGCCGCGATTCCCAGCATCAGCATGGCGCAGAAGCCCACCGCCGAGCCGAAGCTGCGGCGCGCCCCGTCGAGATCGCGTCCGCCATAGCGCTGGCCGATCAGCACCGTACCCGCCATGCCGAACCCGAAGGCCGCCGAGCTGACGAGGAACATCACGATGTTGGCATTGGCGGTGGCGGCCAGCGCCTCTTCGCCGATCAGCCGTCCGACCCAGATCGAGTTCACCGTGCCTGACAGCGACTGCAGGATATTGGTCAGCAACGCGGGCAGGCTGAACATCAGCAGCGTCTTGGGGATCGGTCCGCTGGTGAGATCACCGCGCATCCGGGCTGGTGCCTTGGCCGGCACTTCTGTTGGCGAATCGGACATAGTCAAGTTCCGCGTGTATCGCCAAACAGGTGAATGTGCATCCGATCCGACATGCGAAAACCGTGGGCAAGACAGGCATCTACCAGCCATTCTTCGCGTTCGCGCAAGGTTTCGCTATCGGTTCCTTCGGGCATGAGAAACACCTTATTGGGTGAAATCATGTGCTTACGAACGATATCTTTGACTTCGGCAATATGCTCGGGTGCGCCGATCACGAACTTGAGCACGGCGCGGCTTTCGCTGGCCCAGAAGTCGAGCATCTCGGGCTTGAGCGCGAGGCTTGCCGGGTTGCCCGAATGGGCGAGCTTGGGGCTGACGTTGAACTGATCGATGCGGAAGTCGAGACGCGCCGGGGGCCGTGCCGTGCCGTTGGTTTCGATCTCCACCTCGATGTCGGGCAGGTGCTCGAGCATCCGCGCGAGCTGTGCGCCCTGAAGCATCGGTTCGCCGCCGGTGATCACGAGGCGCTTCTGCCCGAGCGCTGCGATCCGCGCGGCGACGTCTGCTTCGTCGAGCGTGAGCTGGTTGGCCGCGCGGTCGTAGGTCTCGCCGCCGCGATGGGGGCGATCGTCGCCCTCGAAGTGCCAGGTGTAAGGCGTGTCGCACCAGACACAGGCGAGGTTGCAGCGCGACAGACGCACGAAGGCGACCGGGGTCCCGGTGCTGGGCCCTTCGCCCTGGAGGGAGGCGAAGATCTCGGGCTCTCCGGGGGCCTGTGTGGCGAGCACTAGCGGCATGGTTCAGCCCCAAGGTGTGACAGGTGTGACACTGTCCTGAGGGGAAATTCTTTGCGTGGGTGTGGGCGCTGTTGAGCCGGAGCGCGAAAGGAGGAGGGGCGGGTCATGGCGCTTTCCATGCCACAGGCGGTGGGCTGTAGGAAATGTCTGGCACCACACCCGTTTTTCCTGAGCCTCGCCACACCACCCGCTCGCCCTGAGCTTGTCGAAGGGCTGTCTTTCTTCTTTCGGGCATCACGCACAAAGATAAGGACAGTCCTTCGACAAGCTCAGGATGAGCGAGGTTGGTATTTGGCTCAGGGCGAGGGGATGTTGTTATTGAGGCGCTAAAGCCATTACCCCAACCGCGCCAATGCCGCCGTCAGCCGCTCGATCTCGCCCGCGTGGTGAGCATGATCGGCGCGGGCTTTGTCGACTGCTTCGGGCTTGGCCTTCTCGGCAAAGGCCGGGTTCGACAAGCGCCCGTCGAGGCTCTTGAACTCCTTCTGCGAGGCTTCGAGCGCCTTGGTCAGCCGCGCGCGTTCGGCATCGAGATCGACCACGCCTTCGAGCGGGATCAGGAACACGTCTTCCATCGCCGCAACTTGCATCGCCGCGCCTGCCGGAGCCTCGGCGAACTCGACCGGAGTAAGCCGCGCCAACCGCTCGATCGCCGCCGCGCTGCGCTCGACCACGCGCTTGGCAAGGTCGGACGGGGCGGGGCAGAAGGCGGCAAGCTTGGCGCCGGGCGCAATGCCCAGCTCGTTCTTCGCCGCGCGGGTGGCGGTGGTGAGCGCGATCACCCAGTCGATGGCGTCGGTCGCTTCCCTGCTCACCGAAGCCTCAGGTGCGGGCCACTTTGCGAGGATCAGGTCGTAAGGGCGTTCGCCTTGGGCGTGCCACAGCTCTTCGGTGATGAAGGGCATGAACGGGTGCAGCATGACGAGGATCTGGTCGAGCGCCCAGCCGGCGACCGCGCGCGTTTCGGCGAGCGGCGACCAATCCTCCCCAGAATGGGGAGGGGGACCGTCCGCAGGACGGTGGAGGGGCACCTCGTTCCCGGTCTCACCGGCCCCTCCACCAGCCTGCGGCTGGTCCCCCTCCCCGGAGCGGGGAGGATTGAAGACCGGCTTGATCAGCTCGAGATACCAGTCGCAGAAGCGGCTCCAAGCGAACTGGTAGATGGTGTTGGCGGCGGCATCGAAGCGCAGCTCGGCCATGGCCTTTTCCAGCGCCTCGACCGTTTGCGCGACCTCGCCGATAATCCACTGGTTTGCCGCTAGCTTGGCTTCAGGCGCCGCGACCGAGGCCGAAGCCCCGATGCCGTTCGACTGGCAGAAGCGGGTGGCGTTCCACAGCTTGGTGGCGAAGTTGCGATAGCCTTCGACCCGGCTCTCATCCATCTTGATGTCGCGGCCCTGGCTTTCCATCGCCGCCATGAAGAAGCGCAGCGCATCGGCGCCATACTTGTCGATCAGGATCAGCGGATCGACCACGTTGCCCTTCGACTTACTCATCTTCGAGCCATCGGCGGCGCGCACCAGCCCGTGCAGGTAAAGGCGCGGCCAGGGGTTCTGCCCGGTCATCTGCTGGCCCATCATCATCATGCGGGCATCCCAGAAGAACAGGATGTCAAAACCCGAGACGAGCAGGTTGTTGGGGTAGTGCTTTTCGAACAGGCTCCCGCCACCCGTTCGTGCTGAGCTTTCCTCCCCTAAGTCCGTTCGTGCTGAGCTTTCACCCCCAACATCCGTTCGTGCTGAGCTTGTCGAAGCACTGTTCTTTTCTTCGGAAGTGAAGGGCGATCCTTCGACAAGCTCAGGATGAGCGGAGGTGGGGTCTGTATCGGGCCAGCCGAGCGTGGCGAAGGGCCACAGCGCGGAGGAGAACCATGTGTCGAGGACGTCTGGGTCGCGAGCGAGCGAGATTGCGAAAAAATTCGGCAATCCGTCACTCGTCGTCTTCTGCCTGATTCCTGCGACCTCGCCGATCTCGATGTCGATTTCGTCATCGCCGTAGTATTCGCGCGCTTGTTGCAATGCCTCCGCTTCAGTCTCCGCGACGAAAACCTTTCTGCCAGCAGATGAAAATGGTGCAGGATTACGTCCAGGTTGGCCTTTGTCGACGGACATTTTTAGAGTGTCGTCCTCAAGGCGTGGCCCATACCAAGCCGGAATCCGGTGCCCCCACCACAATTGCCGCGAGACGCACCAAGGCTGGATATTCTCCATCCAGTTGAAGAAGGTCTTCTCCCAGCTCTTGGGCACGATCTCGACATCGCCGTTCTTCACCGCCGCAATCGGCTTGGCAGCCAGCTTCTCGGCATCGACATACCACTGGTCGGTCAGCCACGGCTCGATCACCACGCCGCCACGGTCGCCAAACGGGGTGGCAATCACGCGCGGCTCAGCGTCGTGTTCGACCTCTTCGCCCTTCTTGGTCTTGGCCACATGCGGGATCAGCAGTCCCTCGGCCTTCAGCGCCGCCACGACCTTCTCGCGCGCGCCATCCTCGCCATCACGCTTGAAGCGGTGCAGGCCGATGTACTCCGCAGGCACGAGACCGTCCGAGGTCTGGCACACGTTCGCATCCTGATCGAGCATGTTGAGCATCTCGGCGGCCTTGATCCCCGCGCGCTTGCCCACTTCGAAGTCGTTGAAATCGTGCCCTGGCGTGATCTTCACCGCACCTGAGCCCAGCTCGGGATCGGCATGCTCATCGACCACGATGGGAATGCGCCGTCCGGTGATCGGGAGCACCACATGCTTGCCCACTACCGATTTGTAGCGTGCGTCTTCGGGGTTCACCGCCACGGCCATATCGGCCAGCATCGTTTCGGGCCGGGTGGTGGCGACCTCGATATAGTCGCGGCCATCGTCCAAGGTCACGCCGTCCGCCAGCGGGTACTTGAAGTGCCAGAACCCGCCCTGAACGTTCTGCGTCTCGACTTCGAGGTCGGAGATCGCGGTCTTCAGCTTGGGGTCCCAGTTCACCAGCCGCTTGTCGCGGTAGATCAGGCCCTTGTTATAAAGGTCCACGAACACCTTGAGCACCGCCTTGGTGAAGTGCTCGTCCATGGTGAACTGTTCGCGGCTCCAGTCCATCGAGCAGCCGAGGCGGCGCAGCTGGCGGGTGATCGTGCCACCGCTCTCGTGCTTCCACTCCCACACCTTCTCGATGAACTGTTCGCGCGTGTAGTTGGTGCGCTTGTCCTGCGCGGCTTCCATCTGCCGTTCCACCACCATCTGCGTGGCGATCCCGGCATGGTCGGTGCCCACCACCCATAGCGCATCCTTGCCTTTCATGCGCTCGTAGCGGATCACAATGTCCTGCAGCGTGTTGTCCAGCGCATGACCGATATGCAAAGAGCCCGTGACGTTGGGCGGAGGATTGACGATCGTGAAGGGCTCGGCATCCGGGCGCTCGGGCCGGAAGGCGCCGGTTTCTTCCCAGTGCGCATACCATTTCGCCTCGATGGCGGCGGGGTCGAAAGTCTTGGACAGTTCCTCGGTCATGGGGGCAGCCTTTGCCAGCGCCTTTTCGCAAGGGCAATGGGGATGACGCCGCGGGGCGCTTGTAAGCGCGCGCATTTCGCCGCATAGCGTGGCCATGCGTGAGTGGGCGGAGTTTACGATTGAGGAGGCCGGGGGGCGCCTGACCGTCGCGATCAGCGGGCCGCTGCGCGTGTCCTCGATCGGCAAGCTCGACCCGCAGTTGCGCGCCATAGATGATCCGGTGCAAACCGTGGACCTCAGCGAGGTGACCGAAGTCGATACGGTCGGCGCGTGGGTGGTGCAGCGCTTTGTCGACGCGCATAACGCCTCGGTTGTCGGCGCCAGCGAGCAGGCACACGTGCTGATGGAAGCGGTGCGCGAGGCGCAGTCCACCGCCGATGTGAAGCCGCCGCGGCTGCCGGTCTTCACCCGTGTGCCCGAATTCACCGGCGAAAAGGTCGTTCAGTGGTTCCAGGGCGTCTTTGCCGTGCTCGGTTTCCTGGGCGCGGTGATTGCCGCATTCGTGGGATCGATCCGCCACCCGCGCCGCTTCCGCGTGAAAGCGCTGGTGCGGCAGATGGAGCTGGTGGGCGTATCCAGCCTGCCGATCATCGGCCTGATGAGCTTCCTGATCGGCATCGTTATCGCGCAGCAGGGCGCCGTGCAGTTGCAGCAGTTTGGCGCGGAAACGCTGACAGTGAACCTGGTGGGCCGCATCACCATGCGCGAACTGGGCGTGCTGATGACCGCGATCATGGTCGCGGGCCGTTCGGGCAGCGCCTTTGCCGCGCAGATCGGCACGATGAAGCTGACCGAGGAAGTCGACGCGATGCGCACCATCGGCGTCTCCCCGGTCGAGGCGCTGGTGCTGCCGCGCATCCTTGCCGCCGTGCTGATGATGCCGCTGCTGGGCTTCTTTGCCAGCGTGGTGGCGATTATCGGCGGCGCGGTGATCGGCGATGTCATGCTCGACATTCCGTTCCTCACTTTCCTCGCCCGCATTCAGGAAGTGGTGCCGCTGCACGATTTCTATGTCGGTATGATCAAGGCTCCGGTGTTCGGGCTGATCGTGGCGGTATCGGGCTGCCATCAGGGCATGCTGGTGAAAGGCAATGCCGAGGAAGTGGGCCTGCGCACCACCCAGGCCGTGGTGCAGGCGATCTTCATGGTGATCGTGCTCGATGCGTTTTTTGCGGTGTTCTTCACCGAGATCGGCTGGGGATGAGCGAAGAGGAAACCGCCACCCCGGCTCCCGCCGAAGCGGAAGACCTGCCCGAAACCGAAAGGTTCGAGGGCGAGTACCCGATCCGCATCCGGGGGCTGCGCAATGCCTTCGGCGATCAGGTCGTCCACGATGACCTCGACCTCGACGTGCGGCGCGGCGAGATTCTCGGCGTGGTCGGCGGCTCGGGCACCGGCAAGAGCGTGCTGATGCGTTCGATCATCGGCCTCCAGATCCCGTCCGCAGGCACGATCGAGGTGTTCGGCAACGATATCACCAGTGCCGAGCCGGACGAGGTGATCGGCGTGCGCAACCGCTGGGGCGTGCTGTTCCAGGGCGGGGCGCTGTTCTCCACGCTCACCGTGGCCGAAAACGTGCAGGTGCCGCTCAAGCAGTTCTATCCCGAGCTGAGCCAGGAGTTGCTCGACGAGATCGCGCGTTACAAGGTCGTGTTCACCGGCCTGCCCGAGACCGCGACCAGCAAATATCCCTCGGAGCTGTCGGGCGGGATGCGCAAGCGCGCCGGGCTTGCGCGTGCCCTGGCGATTGACCCGGAATTGCTGTTCCTCGACGAGCCGACCGCCGGGCTCGACCCGATCGGCGCGGCCAAGTTCGACGATCTCACGCGCGAGTTGACCAATCGGCTGGGGCTGACGGTGTTCCTCATCACCCACGATCTCGATACGCTTTACGCCATCTGCGACCGGGTGGCGGTGCTGGCCGATCACAAGGTGGTGGCCGTGGGCACGATCCCGGAGTTGCTCGAAAGCGGGCACCCGTGGATCGAGGAGTACTTCAAGGGCCCGCGCGCCCGCGCCGCGCAGAGCACCAAAGAGGCGGCGCAGGCAAGGGGAACCGCAGGCGCGGGGAAACATTTGGACAACACGGACCCGCAGGGTTCATAGGGGCGGGCAATGGAAACAAGAGCCAATCACGTCTGGGTCGGAATCGTCACGCTGTTGTTACTGGCAGCGGCGGCGATCTTCTTCGTCTGGCTCGCCCGGCTCGATCAGGCTGATCAGAAGGAATACGACATCTTCTTCGGACAGTCGGTCGGCGGCGTGGCGAAGGGATCGACTGTCACCTATTCGGGCGTGCCCGTGGGGCAGGTGGCGGACATCTCGATCTGGGACAAGGACCCGGAGTTCGTGAAGGTCCGCATCAACGTGCAGGGGCAGACGCCCATTCTCGTCGGCACCACGGCCACCGTTTCGGCCAGCTTCACCGGCGTTTCGAACATCAGCCTCGATGGTGGTCGCTCGAACCAGCCGCCGATCTCCTGCGAGACGACCGATTGCCCCGAAGGCGTGCCGGTGATTCCGCCCGCGCCCGGTGCGCTTGGCGAAATCCTCACCAGCGCGCCGCTGCTGCTCGAACGGCTGGCCACGCTGACCGATCGCCTCAGCCGCGTGCTCGATGACGACAACCAGGAATCGATTGCGGGCATCCTGAAAAACACCAACCAGATCAGCGCCGATTTCGCCGAGACCGCGCCTGAAGTGCAGGTCGCCATGCGCGAGCTTCAGGGCACGCTGGCGCAGTCGACCCGCACGCTCGCCGCCTTTGAAAGCACCCTCAACACCGCGAACAGCATGATGGGCGAAGAGGGCGAGGCGCTGGCGGCTGAACTGCGCGCCACCTTGCGCAGCGCGAAGGGCGCGGCGGACCAGCTGCAGACCACGCTCGCCAATGTCGAGCCGGTGACCAATCAGTTGCAGAGCAACACCCTGCCGGCGGCCAACGCCACCTTGCAGGATATCCGCCGCACGAGCGAGAGCCTGCGCAACCTGACCGATCGGCTCGAAAACAACGGCGCGGGCGCGCTGGTGGGTGGAACCAAGTTGCCGGATTACGAACCATGAGAGACCTTGCGATGCCTTATCGGGTGATGAGCCACAGTCTTGCGCTGCCCCGGCGGCTTTCAGCACTGTTGGCAGCCGTAGCGGGGGCCGCGCTGCTGAGCGGCTGCATCAGCTTCGGCGAAGACCCGCCCGAACAACTGCTGACGCTGACCCCGCAAAGCCGGATCGAGGCAGGTTCGGACCGTGAAGGCAGCATCGGCGCGGCGCTGGCAGTGATGGAGCCGACCACCTCGCAGCGCCTCAATGTCATCCGGGTGCCGGTCAGCACGACCGACAGCTCGCTCGCTTACCTGCAGAACGCCTTCTGGGTGGAAAAACCCGCCAAGCTGTTTCGCACCGTGCTGGCCGAAACCATCCGGTCGGGCGGCAAGCGCTTCGTGGTCGATGGCGGCGACATTATCTATGCCGCGCCCGTTCAGCTGACCGGTGAACTGGTCGAAATGGGCTATGACGCGCCGAGCAGCTCGGCTGTGGTGGTGTTCGATGCGATGCTGATGGACGCCAGCGGCGCGCTGCGTACTCAGCGGTTCGAGCATCGCGTGAGCGGTGTGCGGCCCGAGGCGCTCGATGTGGGCCGCGCGCTTAACGAGGCGGCCAATGCGGTGGCAGCTGATGTTGCGGAGTGGGTGGGCTAAGGTTTTAGCGTGGGGTGAGCGACTTAGCTAACCTCGTACCCGCCCGCTTTGAGCCTGTCCCCACGAACGCTTGCTCTGAGCCATCTGGCCAATCCCAAACTCCGCTCGCCCTGAGCTTGTCGAAGGGCTGTCTTTCTTGCGGGTGTGCGTGAGGCCTGAAGGAAAGACGATCCTTCGACAAGCTCAGGATGAGCGGGCGTTGGTAGTGGCTCAGGGTGAGCGGGTGTTTGTTAGGCGCGCACAGCCCCGGCAAACTCGGTCGCGCGCAAAAAAGCCTCCAGCCGCAGGGCGCGCACTTTCTCGGCTTCCCAATCGCTGCCCCATAGCTCGGCCTGCCAGTCTTCCTCGGCATTGGCGGCGGTAAACAGCCGCTCGGCCTCGGACAGTTCTTCCAGCACCGCCAGCGCCGTGATCAGCGACGCAGCGAGCGAGCCCAGCGTGAGGAGCGCGGCTAGCGTGAAGTCGCTTTCGCGCGCCAGCCGGGTGCGCAGCGTGGCCATGGTGGCTTCCGGCTGCGGGCGGTGCATGATCCCGCTGATCCGCTCGAAACGCACCGCGAGGCGTTCCTCGCAGGCTGTCACCAGCGGCTCCCACAGCGCCTCCTGCCGTTCGAACAGCGGCTCGCCCGGTTCGCCGCGATAGCACAGCGTGTCGGTCTCGGCGTAGGCGAGCAGCTTGGTGATGGTCGCCTCGCGGTCGCTTGCAATGGTGTCGAGCGCGAGATCGGCAAGATCGCGATAGATGAAGCTCCTGGGGTCGATCTTCTCGCCTTGCGCGGCCCATTCGCCGGCAAGCAGCTGGGCCGCGGCCTCGGTCGGCACGATCTGCTGACCGCCGCCCTGTGTTTTGATCCCGCGTCCGTCGAGCTGCACCTGCCAGCCGCCAGCGGTGCGGACGGCGCTTGCATCCTTGTAAAACCGCTTCATTCCTTGGGCGTCTTCCAGCGCTTGGCCAGCATTACCGGCATCACGAAGAATTCGAACAGGCCTAATAGCAGCAACCCATAGCCGAGCGCGGGCGGCCCGGCGATTGCGCCACCGATAATCACCAGCCCGCCCACAGCGAGCAGCACGCCGCCAAGGCGCATCAGTTGCAGCATGATCCAGCGGCCCTGAGCTGGATCGGGTGCTGGATCGGGTTGGGGCTGTTCGGTCATCCGATCATCTCTTCCAGTTCGGCCATGGTGGAGGCCACGGCTTCGGCGCCTGCGTTGCGCAGTTCGTCGGCCTCGTGATAGCCCCAGTCGACCCCGATGGCGCGCACCTGCACCGAGCGCGCCATCACGATGTCGTACACCGTATCGCCGATCATCACGGTGTTTTCCGGCGCGGCGAGGCAGTCGTCCATCGCGGCCTGCAACATCGCGGGGTTGGGCTTCGACGGATGACGGTCGGCGGTGTGAAGCGGGCCGAACAGGTGGGCAAGGCCGTTGGCGGCAAGCGTGCTGGCAAGCCCCCGGTCGGATTTGCCGGTGGCAACGCCCAGCTTCCAGCCCTTCGTGTGGAGCCGCTGGAGCAGTTCGGGAATGCCGTTGTAGAGCGGCTCCTTGAGCGAGCCATCCTCGCGCATGGCGCGAAAGGCGGCCTTGTAGCTGTCGACGAGGTCGCGCACGGCGTCATCATCGGCCTGCGGGGCGAGTTCGCGCATCGCCTGCGGCAGGCTCAGCCCGACGATCCGGCGCACCGTGTGGTGATCGGGGGCGGCAAGCCCCTGTTCGGCAAAGGCAATGTCCATTGCGCGCACGACGCCCGCCTGTCCGTCGGCGAGGGTGCCGTCGCAATCGAACACGGCAAGGCGGACGGTCATCGCTTCGGACGCCCCTTCGGCGCGGGCTTGGCGCCCGGTTTGCCCACCGGCGCGGAGCGGCGCCCGCGCCGCTCGCCCTTGCGCGCCTTGCGATATTGCTTGGCATGCTGGCGCGCGGCCTGCTTCTTTTCCGCAGCGGTCCGCTCGGGCGGTGGCGCGGCGACCGGCGCGGCCTCGCTCAGCGACATGTCGAAGCCCAGTTGCTCCATCGAGGCGGCGAAGTGCTCGGGCAGATCGGCCGTCACATCGAGCTTCTCGCCGCCGGGAGCGTCGATAATCAGGCGGCGCGCGTGCAGGTGCATCTTGCGGCTTACGCTACCGGTGAGGAACGCATCCTGCCCGCCATACTTGCCATCGCCCACGATCGGGTGGCCGATCGCCGCCATGTGCACGCGCAGCTGGTGGGTGCGCCCGGTGAAGGGCTGCAGCTCGACCCAGGCCGCCGCGTTGCCCGCGCGTTCGACCACGCGGTAGACGGTCTTCGCGGGCTGGCCGTTCTCCTCGTCGATGTGCATCTTCTCGCCGCCCGAGCCGGGCTGCTTGGCGAGCGGGGCCTCGATCGTGCCCTCGAACACCTCGGGCACGCCGACCACCAGCGCCCAGTAGATCTTCTTCGCGCTGCGGCCCGAGAACCGCTTGGAGAAAAACGCCGCGCTTCCCGGAGTGCGCGCCACCAGCAGGACGCCGGAGGTATCCTTGTCGAGCCGGTGGACGAGGCGCGGGCGGGGCTGCTCGCCCTCGATATAGGCATCGAGCAGGCCGTCGACGTGGTGGTGGGTCTTGGTGCCGCCCTGCGTGGCGAGGCCCGGCGGCTTATTCAGCACCAGCGCGGACTTGCTGCGGTGGATGAGCATGTCCTCGGCCGCGTGGCGTTCGGTCTCGCTCAGCTCGCGCTTCTGGCGCTGGGTGCGCGGGGCATCCTCGCCGCCCGGCGGCACGCGCAGCACCTGCCCCTTGGCGAGGCGATTCTCGGGCTTGGCGCGTTTGCCGTCGACGCGCAGCTGGCCCGTGCGCGCCCAGCGCGAAACGGTGCCGAAGCCGACCTGCGGCAGGTGCCGCTTGAACCAGCGGTCAAGCCGGACGCCGTCATCATCCTCGGCAATGGTAAACTGGCGGACATTGTCCGCCGACTGACTCGTACTCATCCGAACAACCGCATTACAATAAGGCCTATATAAAGTCCCGCCAGCCCTGCCATAATCGAGACCGAGCCGTAGACGAAGGCGAGCGTATTGTCGCCCCGGTCCATCAGCAGCATCATCTCGAGGCTGAACGAGCTGAACGTGGTGAACCCTCCGAGCAGGCCGACGCCGACCAGCAGCCGCACCTGTTCCCCGCCGTCGCGCAGGTCGGGCCCGTGGCGGGCCAGCCATCCGGCCAGCACGCCCATGGCGAGGCTGCCGATGACATTGACCATCAGCGTGGCCCATGGGAAACCGAGCATCGTCTGCGGCCCGGCCAGATGGGTAAGGGCGCGGCCCATCTGATAACGCAGCAACGCGCCGATGCCGCCGCCGAGGGCTACCGACAGCGAGGCATAGAGCGGCGGAGGGGTGGAGATCATCGCATGCCCTTAGCGACAGATCGCCCCCGCGTCATCCCGCCGTGCGCGCAAAGTGGCCAAGAGCATCCCGGTGCGAATACCGGAGCGAATCCTTGCCAAGCCCCCCATTTTGGATTAGTGGCCGCGCCAGAAAGCCGACTCCGTAAGGATTCGGCACTCATTTCATTGGGTTTTCTGACTGGTGTCGCCCGCGCCTTTCGCTTCGCGGGGCGGCGCTTGTGTTGAAACGTTTTTTGTAAGGTGGTTCAGATTTATGCAGATCGTCGTCCGCGATAACAACGTCGAACAGGCCCTTCGTGCCCTGAAGAAGAAGCTTCAGCGGGAAGGTGTTTATCGCGAAATGAAGCTGCGTCGCCACTACGAAAAGCCGAGTGAGAAGCGCGCCCGCGAAAAGGCCGCCGCCGTGCGCCGCGCCCGCAAGATGGAGCGCAAGCGTACCGAGCGTGACGGTTCGCGCTAAGCGCAAGATCGCTTGAACAGCACGGCCCGCTGGGCCAAAGGGGCGTGGAGCTGAACCTCCGCGCCCTTTTGCTTTTGAGGACACCCGATTCATGACCGAAGTCACCCGCGTTCCGTTGCAGCCGATTGCCAAGGGCTCGCTGACCAAGCTCTGGCTCGGCGTGGTCGCCGCCGTTGCGCTGGGCGCAGGCGTGGCCTGGGCCGCCATGCCCGCTGGCGTTTCTATCGAAACGGTGACCGAGGGCAGCGGCGAGAGCCCCGGGCCGACCGATGTGGTCTTCGTGAAATATACCGGCAAGCTGGCCGATGGCACCGTGTTCGACCAGTCGCAGCCTGCTGCCTGGCCGGTTCCCGGCATCCTGCCCGATGGCGCGCCGATGGCGCTGGATCAGGTGATTCCCGGCTTCCGCGATGCGATGGTGCAGATGCAGAAGGGCGGCAAGTACACGGTCGAGATCCCGTCTGACATGGCCTATGGCGCATCGCCGCCTCCGGGCGCACCGATCCCGCCGAATGCGGACCTCGTGTTCGATGTCGAGATGGTCGACTTCATGACCCGTGAAGAGGCCGAGGCGCGTTACAACCGCATGATGCAGGCGATGCAGCAGCAGATGCCGTCGGCCGGGCCTGAGGGCGCGATGCCCGCGCCGCAGGGTGCCCCGCAATAAGCGTAAGGCCGGGAGGCGAGCCGGATGGACGACGCAGCCCCTCACGCTGAGCCCGATCTGATCGAAGATTGGCCTGCGCGGCCGTGGCTGCTTGCCGGGCTTGGTGCTGTTGCCGGACTGCTGGTTCATCTCGTTGCAGGTGATTTCTCAGGCAACGATCCGGTATCGGCTGGGCTGGCGGCGCTGATCGTTTTCTTCGCGCTCGCCGCCGGCTTTACCCTGCGCGAGCGAAAGCTGGCCGAGCCGCTGATCTTCTCCGCGCTGCTCGGCCTTGTGATGGGCGGCATCGCCTGGCAGGTGGGCGTCGCCGAGGGGCACCGCGCGGGCAGCGAATTTGCCTTTGCCGCCGGGGTGTTCTTCTCGCTGCTGGCGCTGCCGTTGTTCCAGGCGGGCTTCCACCGCACACGGTTGGCGACCGACTATCGCGCAACGCATTTCCACGTCTGGTCCGATGCGGTCAGTGGGGGCGGGGCCTTGGCCTTTGTCGGCCTCTCGTGGCTGGCGCTGCTGCTGCTTGACGGGCTGTTCGGCCTCGTCGGGATCGACGCCATCGGCGACCTGATGCGGGAGGACTCGTTCGGCCTCGCTTGGTCGGGCGGCGCGTTCGGCGCTGGCCTCGGGGTGATTCGCAACAACCTCAAGGTGATCGGTGCGCTGCAAAAGGTGGTGATGCTGGTCTTCGCGATCCTCGCCGTGCCCTTTGCGGCGGCCCTGTTGGTGTTCCTCGTGATCCTGCTGGCCTCGGGCGGCAAGGCGCTATGGGAGGCGACCGATTCGGCGACTCCGATCCTGCTCACTTGTGCTGCCGGAGCGTTCATCCTCGCCAATGCGATTATCCGCGATTCGGACGAGGAGCGCTCGCAAAGCCGGATCATGCAGATCGCGGCGGCGGTGCTGGCTGGGCTGATCCTGCCGCTGTCGGTGTTCGCGGCGATCTCGCTGGGTGTCCGCATCGACCAGCATGGCCTTTCGCCGGAGCGCATCTGGGGGCTGATCGCGGTCTCGGTGGCCTGCGCCTATGGCCTTGCCTGTTGGGTGGCGCTGGTGCGCGGCCGCAAGACTATGTGGTGCGCAAGGATGCGCGATGCCAACCTCCACCTTGCGGCGGGCGTTTGTGTGGTGGCGCTGGTGCT
The DNA here is from genome assembly GCA_027311945.1 of Erythrobacter sp. Taxonomy (GTDB): domain Bacteria; phylum Pseudomonadota; class Alphaproteobacteria; order Sphingomonadales; family Sphingomonadaceae; genus Alteraurantiacibacter. The sequence continues at coordinate 44,101 of DAICXZ010000018.1, read as the reverse complement.
GGCGCTGCCCTTGTGGGATTTTGGTGCGGTGTCGGCGCGTAATCAGGTGGCGCGGTTGGAGGCAGGTGAGGTTACGGCGGAGGACTTCGACTTTGCGGCGCTGCGCTGGGATTTCGGAGATGCCGGGCGTGCGATGCTGGCGAAGCTGGCCAGGGGCGAGGGCGAAGTCGCGAGGCTGGCCGCGGAGGCCGCAGCGATGAAAGAGCGCCCGTACGAATTCGCTGCCGCCACGGCGGAGGAGCGCCGCGCCAATTTGCTCGGGGTGCCCGAGGACAAGCCTGCGCAGGACGCATTCGCGGTGCTGCTGCGTCAGGAAGGCTGGCGTTGCCGCGCAACGTGCCGGGTGCTCGAGCTGGAAGCGATGCCCGATGGCCGGCGCCGTTTCATTCTCATTGACGGGCGCGATGTGGGGCACCTGGCCATGACCGAAAGCGGCGCGCTGGAGCAGATCTTCGCCTCGCTGACAGGTATCGACGAGCCTGCCGTAGACCCGCCGTCCGCCGCTGACGGCTCCGTGGAACTGCGCGAGGAGACGGTCCGCCGGGTCTATATTGACGGCAAGCCGGTCGGTGCGCCGTTCAAATAGCGCTGCGCCCGCTTGAAGCCGCCGCGCCCCGGCGCTAACGCAGCCTCATGTCCGTAACCCGTGAACAGGTGGCGAAAATCGCCTCGCTTGCCCGCATCAAGGTGGACGAGGGTGACCTCGACCACTTCGTGCCCGAATTCAACGCGATCCTCGGCTTTGTCGAGCAACTGAGCGAGGTCGATACCTCCTCGGTCGAACCGATGACCGCCGTGATCGAACAAAAGCTGCGCCTGCGCGATGACGTGATCGACGCCGATCCGCTCACCGGCGGCGGCAAGCAGGCCGAGGTGCTGGCCAATGCGCCGGTGGCGGAGCACGGCTTTTTCGGTGTACCCAAGGTGATCGAGTGATCTTTTATCCCCGCAACCCTTCCTCGCTCACCCTGAGCTTGTCGAAGGGCTGTCTTTCTTCTTCCAGCGCTGCGTTCAAAGAAAAGCAGTGCTTCGACAAGCTCAGCACGAGCGGAGAATTGTGTGTCTGACCTGACTCTCTTGGGCGTCAAAGCCATCCGCGACGGCGTCGCCGCCGGGGATTTTACCGCGCGCGAAGTGGCCGAGGCGTTCAACGCCAATGTCGCCGCCGCCAGTGAACTCAACGCCTTTATCGTCACCACCCCCGAGCACGCCCTCGCCGCCGCCGATGCGGTGGATGCGAAGCGCGCCGCGGGCGAGGAACTGGGCGTGATGGCGGGCGTGCCGATCGGCATGAAAGACCTGTTCGCCACGCGCGGCGTGCAGACCACCGCCGCCAGCGCGATTCTCGAAGGGTTCAAGCCCGAGTACGAAAGCACCGTCAGCCAGAAGCTGTGGGACGCGGGCGCGGGAATGCTGGGCAAGCTCAACCTCGATCAGTTCGCGATGGGCTCCTCGAACGAGACGAGCCATTTCGGCAATGTCGCCAACCCGTGGAAGGCCAACGACGGTTCGAACAACGTGCTCGCACCGGGCGGATCGTCGGGCGGTTCCTCGGCGGCGGTCGCGGCGCGGCTCGCTCCGGCGGCGACCGGCACCGACACCGGCGGCTCCATCCGCCAGCCTGCCGCCTTCACCGGCATTTCCGGTATTAAGCCGACCTATGGCCGCTGTTCGCGCTGGGGCATTGTCGCTTTTGCCTCATCGCTCGATCAGGCGGGGCCGATGGCGCGCTCGGTGGAAGATTGCGCGGTGATGCTGGGCGCGATGGCGGGGTTCGACCCGAAGGATTCGACCAGCCTCGATGCGCCGGTGCCCGATTGGGCAGGCGCACTCAATGCCGATCTGCGCGGCAAGAAAGTCGGTATCCCGAAGGAATACCGCATGGACGGCACCGACGCTGAAATCCTTGCCAGCTGGGACGACGGCATTGCCTGGCTGAAGGACGCGGGCGCCGAGGTGGTCGATGTGTCGCTGCCGCACACCAAATATGCGCTTCCGGCCTACTATATCGTCGCGCCCGCCGAGGCCTCATCCAACCTCGCGCGCTATGATGGTGTGCGTTACGGACTGCGCGATCTGCCTGAGGGCGCGGGGCTGCAGGATATGTATGCCGCCACCCGCGCCGCCGGGTTCGGGCCGGAGGTGAAGCGCCGCATCATGCTCGGCACCTATGTGCTGTCGGCGGGCTTCTACGACGCTTACTACACGCAGGCGATGAAGGTGCGCACGCTGATCCAGCGCGACTTCAACGATGCCTTTGGCGAGTGCGACGTGATCCTCGCCCCGACCACGCCGACCGCCGCCTTCCCGCTGGGCGACAAGCTCGACGATCCGCTGGCGATGTATCTGAACGACGTGTTCTCCGTCCCCGCCAGCCTCGCCGGTCTGCCCGCGATGAGCGTGCCTTCGCGGCTCAACGCCAAGGGCCTGCCGCTGGGGCTGCAACTGGTCGGCAAGGCGATGGACGAGCAGATGGTCCTTAACGCAGGGCTCGCAATCGAACAGCGCGCGGGCTTCGATGCCGCGCCGGGCAAGTGGTGGTAAGATGAGCAATTATCGCATTGAAGGCGCAACCGGAACCTGGGAGGTCGTGATCGGCCTTGAGGTCCATGCGCAGGTCACCAGCAACGCCAAGCTGTTCTCGGGTGCCTCGACGCAGTTCGGGGCCGAGCCCAATTCGCAGGTTAGCCTCGTCGATGCGGCCATGCCGGGCATGTTGCCCGTGCCCAACCGCGAGTGCATCCGGCAGGCCGTGCGCACCGGCATGGCGATCGAGGCGCAGATCAACGCGTGGAGCCGGTTCGACCGCAAGAACTACTTCTACGCCGACCTTCCGCAGGGCTACCAGATCAGCCAGCTTTATCACCCGCTGGTGGGCGAGGGGCAGCTCACTATCGAGGCCGACGAAAAGGCCGGCATCCCCGAAGACAAGGTGATCCGCATCGAGCGCATCCATGTCGAGCAGGATGCGGGCAAGCTGATGCACGATCAGCATCCGACCATGTCCTATGTCGATCTCAACCGCACCGGCGTGGCGCTGATGGAGATCGTCAGCCGCCCGGACATGACCTCGCCCGCCGAGGCTGGGGCCTATATCCGCAAGCTGCGCGCGATCCTGCGCTATGTCGGCTCGTGCGACGGCAACATGGAAGAAGGCTCGATGCGCGCCGACGTCAACGTTTCGGTGCGCAAGGTGGGCGATACCGAGCTTGGCACCCGCACCGAGACCAAGAACGTGAACTCGGTCCGCTTCGTGATGCAGGCGATCGAACACGAGGTGCGCCGCCAGATCGACGTGCTCGAAGACGGGGGCCAGATCGTGCAGGAAACCCGCCTGTTCGACCCGAACACCGGCACCACGCGCAGCATGCGCAGCAAGGAAGACGCGCACGACTATCGCTACTTCCCCGATCCCGACCTGCTGCCGCTCGAACTCGATCAGGATTTCCTCGACGAGTGCCGCGCTTCGCTGCCCGAACTGCCCGATGCCAAGCGCGCGCGCTACACCGGCGAGCTGGGGCTGACCGACTACAACGCCCGCGAACTCACCGCCGAGGTCGAAACCTTCGCCCGCTTCGAGACGCTGCTGGCCGAAACCGCCAAGGCGCTCGGCAAGCCTGAGGCCAAGGTCGCGACGCCGGTGGCGAACTGGTCGCTGTCGGTCGCGCCGGGTGTGATCAAGGCGCTCGGTGACGAGGGCGACATGGCGAATGCCACCCCCGCGCGGCAGGCCGCGATCCTCAAGATGCAGGATGCGGGCGAGATCAGCGGCGGTCAGGCCAAGGAAATCTTCGAGATCGTGCTCAAGACGGGCCGTGAGCCCGACGAGATCGCCGAAACCGATGGCCTCAAGCAGGTCAGCGACACCGGCGCGATCGAAGAGGCGATTGCCGCGATCATGGCCGCCAACGAGGACAAGGTCGCCGACTATCGCGGCGGCAAGGACAAGTTGTTCGGCTTCTTCGTCGGCCAGACGATGAAGGCGATGCAGGGCAAGGCCAACCCGGCGGTGGTCAACCAGCTGCTTAAGGACAAGCTGGGCTAGGCGAGGGCGGGCCGGTCAGCCAATGACCTCTATCGTTCTCGTTCACCCGGAGATCCCCGGCAACACCGGCGCGGTCGGGCGCACCTGCGTGGCGCTCGATATCGAACTGGTGCTGATCCATCCGCTCGGCTTCACCATCACCGATACGCGGCTTAAGCGGGCGGGGCTCGACTATTGGCAGCATATCCGGCTGGCGGAGTTCGCCAGTTGGGATGCCTTCCTGGCCCAGCGCACGCCGCGCGATGACCAGCTCTACCTGTTCGAGGAATATGCGCAGCGCAGCTTCTACGAGCCGGCCTATCCCGACGATGCCTATCTGGTGTTCGGCTGCGAAACCAAGGGATTACCGGAGCAGATCGTCGCCGCGCACCGGGCGCAGATGGTGAACCTGCCGATGCGCAGCGACAAGGTGCGCTCGCTCAATCTGGCGAACACCGTTACTGCCGCTGCCTATCAGGCCGTGCGCGCGCAGTTCACCGGCTGAGCGCGGCTCAGGCGATCTTTCGCCCGGTCAGCGACATCGTGCCGAAAATCCCGGCGCGCACGGTGCCTTCCACGCTATCGCCGCTCACCACGGCTTCGCAATCGAGGCCCATTGGCATCGGCGAGGACATGCGCATCGACCAGCTGAGCGTGTCGCCTAGGATGGCGCCGTCTTCCACCTCGATATGGCCGAGCGAGCCGTCGATTACGCCGGTGAAGGCCGTGCCGCTGGCATCGGGCACCACGGTCATGGTGCCCGACTGCGCGCCCATCGGGGTGCTCACGGCGAATTCGTAAGTTCCGGCTACTGACATTGCCTGTGGTCCTTGTGTTTAGAGCGCGTCGGCGTCGAGCCAGATCACGTCCATGCCGAGCTGTTCGAGCTGCGGCGCAACGGTCTCGCGGTCGCCCACGACCACGATGGTGAGGTTGTCGGGCGTGAGGTAGTCCTCGGCGGCGGCGTTGAGTGCACCTGCGTCCATGGCGCGATAGATATCGGGCAGCTGCGCCTGATAGCGGATGTCACGGCCGAAAATGCGGTTGCTGACCAGTGCGCCGAGAACCTGCCCATTGGTCTCGAAGCGGTTGGGCAGACCGCGCACGTTGCCGTCGGTTACGCGTTGCAGTTCGACCGGGTCGACGGGCGCGGTGGCCGGGAAGGCCTTCAGCTGGTCGACGATGGCGACGATCGAATCACCCGTTCGATCGGCCTGCACCTGCGTGGCGATGGTGAAGCGGCGCTGGCCGGTGGCGGCGGGGATGCTCGATCCGATGCCATAGGTCCAGCCCTTGGTCTCGCGCAGGTCGCCCATCAGGCGCGAAAGGAACCCGCCGCCAAGCACCTCGTTCGCGGTCTCAATGATCTCGATGCCGTTGGGCTCGCCCACCAGCGGGGTGACACGGCCGAGCATCAGGTAGCTCGATGGCGAATTCGGACGGTCGACCCCGACGATCTGCGCATACGGGGCAGGCGCGGGGGCGGCAAGGTTGCGCGTCGGTGCGGCGCTGGCCGGGGCATGCCAGTCGCCGAATCCGGCTTCGAGCGCGGCGACCAGCTCGGCCATCGACACGTCGCCGACGACGGTGATCTGCGCAAGGTCGGGGCGCAGCCAGCGGTCATGCTCGGCCTTGAGCGCGTCCGGCGTCAGCGCCTCGACCACTGCCGGATCGCCCGAAGATGAGGCGCGGGCATAGGGATGCCCTTCCCCGTAGATCAGCGGCATGAAGGCCTTGCTGGCAAGGCTGCCGGGGGAGGCGAGTTCCTGCGCGATTTCGGCCAGCCGTTGTTCCTTCACGCGGGCGACATCCTCCGCGCGGAAGGCAGGATTGCGCGTCACATCGGCCATTAGTTCCACCGACAGGGCAAGGTTGCTGGCCAGCGTGGTCAGCGTCACCTGCGAAGTTTCCACGCCGGCACCGGCGCTGAGCGAGCTGCCCAGCTCTTCCTGCGCGATGGCGATATCCAGCGCGCTGCGTGTGGTGGTGCCTTCGGTGAGGAGGTCCATCATCGTCTTGTGACGGCCAGCCGCCTCGGCCGGATCGACCACCGAGCCTGCCGCGAAGGTAAGTGCCATGGTCACCATTGGCACCGCATCGCGGCGCGCGAGCACGACCTCGATCCCGTTCGAGAGCGTGGCATGTTCGACCTCGGGGAAGGTCAGTTCGCCCACCGGCAGCACGGGCGGGGCCTCGCGCGGCGGGGCGGTGCGTGTGACTTCGAAGGGCGCGCGGGCATCGGGCGCGGGCGCGGGGTGAAGGTCTTCATCGCCCCAGCCGCCCATGGTCGCACCATCGAGCGTACGCTCGCCCGGAACGATCGAGAGCGTATAGGCCGGGCGCGAGAGCCAGCGCTGCAGTGCGCCCTGCACCTGGGCAGGCGTCAGCGCGGCAATCGCTTCCAGCTCCTTGCGGTAATGCTCGGCATCGCCGGTGTAGAGTTCGCCCTCGGCCAGCACCATGCCCTTGCCGCCGAACCCGCCGACACGCTCCAGCCCGCCCACGGTCGAGGCAATCAGCGTCGTCTTCGCGCGTTCGAGTTCGTCGGCGGTCGGGCCTTCGCTCATCAGTCGCTCGGTCTCGGCCACGAGTTTGGCCTCGGCCTCTTCGCGGTCGACCCCGTCCTTCACCTCGACCATGGTGACGAGCTGGCTCATCTTCTCGAACCCTGACGCATAGGCCGAGACCGAGGTGGCGATCTCGTCGCCGCGCACCATCGCGTTATCGAGCCGCGAGGAGGCAAGGCCGCCAAGAATATACATTCCCACGGTGAGCGGGATCGCGTCGGGGTCGGTCATCGCCGGACCGGTCCATGTGCGGTATATCTGCGTCGCCGGAACCTGATCGGTCACCACCTGCTCAACCGGGGCAGCGAGTGTCACTGGCCCGCCGGCGGCCTCGGCCACTTCGGGGCCGCGCGGAATGTCGCCGAACCAGCGTTCGACCATCGGGCGCGCGGTGGCGGCATCGATATCGCCCGCCAGCACCAGCACCACATTGTTGGGGCCATAGTTGTCGCGGAACCAGCTCTGCACGTCGGCGAGGCTGGCGGCTTCCAGATCGGCCATCGAGCCGATGGTGGCGTGGCGATAGGGATGGCCGACCGGAAGCATCCCATCGGCCATCAGGTAGTCGACGAGGCCGTAGGGCTGGTTATCGCCCTGTCGCTTCTCGTTCTGGACCACCATGCGCTGGTTATCGAGCTTCTCCTGCGTGACCGCGCCGAGCAGATAGCCCATGCGGTCGCTCTCCATGAACAGCGCCAGATCGAGCGCGCCGGTGGGCACAGTTTCGACGTAGTTGGTGCGGTCGTACCAAGTCGAGCCATTGGTGGAGGTGGAGCCTGCCGCTTCGAGCGGGATATCGAAGTTCTCGACGTTCTCGCTGCCGCCGAACATCAGGTGTTCGAACAGGTGGGCAAAACCGGTGCGCCCGCGCGGCTCGTGCCGCGAGCCGACGCGGTAATAGACGGTGACGCCGACAATAGGCGCCTTGCGGTCGGTGTGGACCAGCGTGGTCAGCCCGTTTTCGAGCGTGAAGCGCTCGTAGGGAATCTGCACCTCGTCGACGAGCGCGGAGAGCGAGGTGTCGCTGCTCGTCGTGGCGGCGGTCGGCGGGGCGGTCTGCGCGAGCGTGGCGCTGGCGGCGAGCGCGAAGGGGGCGAGAAAAGCGAACGGCAGGCTGCGCCGGAAGACAGTTTTCATGCGAAACCAATAGCACGGTTGATTTCGTATACCAGTGCCTCTGTGAGCGCCCAAAGCCCCCTAAGGTCGACGCAATAGCGGCTCACCCAACCGGATCGTCCGTCCCGTCTCCAGCCCCGCCACCGGAGCCCAGTTCGACGGAGCAAACACCACGATGGTGCTGCCATGCTCGAACCAGCCCATTTCCTCACCTTTGGTGAATGCGTGGTCGAGCTGTTCGGTGCGCGCCCCGCCGCGGCGGATGGAGAAGCTCTCGTCGAGCCATGGCAGCCGGATCGAGGCGACCAGCACCGCCGCCACTGGCACCAATACCAGCCGCTCGCCCGTCGCCTGTAGCCGCACAGTGAGCGGGGCGCGCTCGTTCTTGCAGAACAATCGCTCGATCCGCGCGAGCGTGGGCGGGTTCACGTTCCAGGTGTCGCCCGAGATATAGCGCAGTTGCTCGGCCACGATATCGTGCGGGGCGTGGAAGCGGTGGTACATGCCCGCCGTCAGCCGCAAGGTGACGTACCAACCGCCCTCGAACGCCGCTGCCTCTTCGCCTGAGCCGAACAGGTCGGCGATGGGGTAGGGCATGCCCTTCACCTGCAAGGCCATGCCGCGCTCCACCCGGCCAAACGCGCCGACAATCGCGTCGCACGGGCTGGTGAGCGTGGCGTGGTCGGGGTCGATCGGGCGCGCACCATCCTTCAGTTGGCGGATAAAGGCCTGATGCAGGCTCGCAAAGCGCCGCTCCTTGCTGTCAGACATGTCGACCGCGCAAAACGCCTTCCACAGCGCAATCGATACGCTCCGCACCGGGGCGAACTCGATCTTGCTGAACCAGCCCATGAACCGCGTCAGCGCGTGGCGCGGGATTCGGTTGGTCAGCAGGAAATTGACATATCCCTGACTCATAAAAGTCCGATTGTAGCGAGCGACCCCATCGGGATTCGTCTTAAGACTAGGAAAAGGTAAGTTCGATGACACTCGCTCCCTGGCTCGCCGGTTCCGCTGCGCTCGCGTTCCTCGCCTGGAAGCTGCCCAAGCGGCTGCAACTGAGCCGCGCCAAGCACAAGGGGCTGGTCGGCCACGTGCGCATGGCCAAGCAGATGAGCCGCCTGTTGCCGTTCTACGACTTCGACCGTGACCAGTTCTTCGCCGCCGATGGTGCCCCGGCCGATATCGTGGCGTTGCGCGAGGCGGGGTTTGCGCGGCTCTCTGCCCTGTTCACGGAGCGCTTCCCCAAGAGCGCGGCGGCCTCGGCTGAAATGCGCGATTCCATCCCCGACATCGCCTTCACCGGCACTTACCGCGTACCGTTCCAGTTCAGCCGCGTGGTGCGCGAGGCCTTATCCTCGGGCAACTTCTATGCCGCCAGCGACGGGGTCATGCTGACCGACCTCGACGGCAACCGCTTATATGATCTTACAGGCTCCTATGGCGTGAACCTGCTCGGCACCGATGCCTACAAGGGCTTGATGCAGCGCGGCGAGGAGACGGTGGCGGCGCTTGGCCCAGTGTTGGGGGGCCTGCATCCGGTGGTGGCCCAGAACGTGAAGCGGCTGAAGGCGATCAGCGGGCTCGATGCGGTGAGCTTCCACATGTCGGGCACCGAGGCGGTGATGCAGGCGGTGCGGCTGGCGCAGTATCACACCGGGCGGCAGCGGATCGTGCGCTTTGCCGGAAGCTACAACGGCTGGTGGGGCGACGTGCAGCCGGGGGTGGGCAATCCCGTTTCCGCTGATCGCACGCTGACGCTGGCCGATATGAGCGAGCAAACGCTGAAGGTTCTGGCGAGCCGCAAGGACATTGCCTGCGTGCTGGTCAACCCGTTGCAGGCGATGCACCCGAACAGCAATGCGCCGGGCGATTCTGCGCTGGTCGATTCGAGCCGCGGCGTGCGGGTGGATCGGGCGGCCTATTCAGCCTGGCTGGGGCGGCTGCGTGAGGTCTGCACGAAGGCGGGCGTGGTGCTCATCATCGACGAGGTCTTCACCGGCTTCCGCCTCGCGAAGCACGGTGCGAGCGAGTACTTCGGCGTGCAGGGTGATCTCGTGACCTATGGCAAGACGCTGGGCGGCGGCTATCCGGTGGGCGTGCTGTGCGGCCGGGCGGACCTGATGAAGCGCTACCGCGACGACCGCCCCGCCGATGTCTGTTTCGCGCGCGGCACCTTCAACTCACACCCCAGCGTGATGGGGGCGATGGACCAATTCCTGCAATGGCACGCCAGCGCCGAGGCCGATGCGGCTTACGCTGGCGTGGACGAAAAGTGGAATCTTCGCGCGGGGGCGTTGAATGCGCGGCTGGAGGCGGAGGGTTTGAGCCCGAGGGTGGGCAATCTGGGCACGGTGTGGAGCACGTTTTACACCAAGCCATCACGCTACAACTGGATGTTCCAGTACTACCTGCGCGCCGAGGGGTTGGCGACTGGCTGGACCGGCTCGGGGCGGTTCATCTTCTCCTTTGCCTATGGCGATGCGGAGTTCGCGCAAGTGGCGGACCGCTATGTCGCGGCGGCGCGCGCGTTCGAGGCCGATGGCTGGAGCTGGGGCGGCGAGGGCGTGACGAACAAGGATCTGAAGCGGCAGATCCTGCGTGAGAGTTTGCGGGCGAGGTTTAGGCGAAGCTAAACCGCCCCGTCACCCCGGGCTTGACCCGGGGTCCCGCTTCGCTTGAACTCGCGCAATGGATCGTGAGCGAAAAGGCGGCTGGGTTTACATCATGGCGGACCGCTATCGAGGTGCCATGTATGTTGGCATGACCGCCGATCTTGTCACACGCATCGAAAAAGGCCGGAGCACTCCTCGCACTCCGGCCTCTCGAATTTTAACTCACGCGAGACAAATCACCCCCGCGACGGCCGCCAGGCCACCGCCGCCTTGGCGCACTCACCCGGCGCCTTCATGTAGAGCTTGAAGTCGGTGAAGGGGTCGGTGATGATCTTGGTCACCCACACGATGCCGGTTTCGATGTCGCGGATGAAGAACAGCTGCACCATGCGGAACAGCATCGCGCCCACGCCGAGGCCGAGCCAGATCATGCCCAGATCTTCGAAGAACATCCGCGCACTGGTGAACGGCTCCGAAAACAGGCCGAAGAACGTGGGGTTCAGATAAAGCACCAGCGGCGAAATCGCCCACAGGCCCATCAGGATGACCTTGCGGAACAGGTTGTAGCCAACCTTGATCTCTTCCTTGTGTTCGTGCGTGGCCTCGTTGACGTGGTCATAGCCCTTGGGCTCGAAGAAAAAGTGCCCGGCCTGCCGGCTCACCATGGCAAAACCCCATGCCAGTAGCGCGGCCAGCCACGGATAGTTCCACAGCAGCGCGTAGCTCAGCAGGAAGGTGCAGGCGCTGAAGAAGTGCAGCGCCTGATTGATGATCGACTGGTGATAGTAGCGGTGGTCGTCCCAGCGCTGTTCGCGCAGTTGTTCGCGAAAACCGGTCATTCTTTGCACTCCGTCCGAATATCCGTGTCATAGTTGTGACAGGGAAATTTCAAGTCATTCCGCCAGTTTGCGGTATCTCAGCATCGAAAAGTGTCCAAGAGGTGGCAATGCTGTGTTCTCTAACAGCTCGACACGTCCGTTTATCTTAGCCCAATTTTCATAACGAGTATAAGGAAATTCCGTCCGGAATCCGAGTCTGGTGGTCAGCGGCATCAGGAATTTCTCGATCCGCCCGCGCAGGCCGAGGTTCGCGCCGATGCGGGTGGTAATGATGATCTCACCGCCGGGCTTGGTCACGCGCACGAATTCGTCGAGCGCCGCCTCAGGGTGGGGGCAAGAGGTGATGATGTACTGCGCCATCACCACCTCGAAGCTATCGTCGTCAAAGCGCATCGCCTCGGCATCCATCACCTGGATATCCTCGACATTGTCGAGCCCCAGGCGGGCCTTGCGGGCGCGCGCCTTATCAAGCATCGCGGCGGACAGGTCGACCGCCACCAGCCGCGTGGTGCGCTGATACTGCGGCAGCGAAATGCCTGTGCCCACGCCAACCTCAAGCACGCGCCCGCCCTGGGGCAGGGCGGCCTCGGCGGCGCGGATCGCGTCCAGCCGGCCTTGGGTAAAGACCTTGCCGAATACCATGTCATACACCGGTGCCCAGCGATCGTAGGCGGCGGTGACCGATCCGGTCTGAAGGTCTGCGCGTTGTGCTCTGCTTGCCATGAGGGCGCGCTATGCGGGCCTTTCGTTTCAGCCGGGAGACAGATGTGTGACCACGGCAAGAATGCGATGCGGCCCCCATGCGACAATACCGTGCGACATTCGCGCCGCAGGGGGTTTTGCACAGGCACCAGAGGCACCAGATAGGAGCGGGAGATATTTTTGCGTGCCGATCTTGTGTTGCTATTATGCAACACTACCTTGGCGTGGAAAGGATTAGGGGTAGATCATGAATCTCGAAAAATTCACCGACCGGGCGCGCGGCTTCCTGCAAAGCGCGCAGACCGTGGCCATCCGCATGAACCATCAGCGGATCAGCCCGGACCACATCTTGAAAGCTCTGCTGGAAGACAGCGAGGGCATGGCCGCCGGCCTGATCCAGCGTGCCGGCGGCGATCCGGGGCGCGCGGTCGACGCGGTCGATGCGGCATTGGCCAAGCTTCCCGCCGTTTCAGGCAGCGGGGCGCAAGCGACGCCGGGGCTCGATAACGATGCCGTGCGCCTGCTCAACCAGGCCGAACAGGTCGCGCAGAAGGCGGGCGACGAATATGTCACTGTCGAGCGGATGCTGCTGGCGCTGGCGCTGGCCAAGACCACCGCTGCGGGCAAGGCGCTGGCCGATGCGGGGCTGACCGCGGAGGCGCTCAACGCTGCCATCAACGAGCTGCGCGGCGGGCGCACCGCCGACACCGCCTCTGCCGAAACCGCCTATGACGCGATGAAGAAATATGCCCGCGACCTGACCCAGGCCGCGAGGGACGGCAAGCTCGATCCCGTGATCGGGCGCGACGAGGAAATCCGCCGCACGGTGCAGATCCTCGCCCGGCGCACCAAGAACAACCCCGTCCTGATTGGCGAACCCGGCACCGGCAAGACCGCCATCGCGGAAGGGCTCGCGCTGCGCATCGCGAATGGCGACGTGCCCGACAGTCTAAAGGGCCGCACGCTGATGAGCCTCGACCTGGGCTCGATGATTGCGGGCGCCAAATATCGCGGCGAGTTCGAGGAGCGGCTGAAGGCCGTGCTTGACGAGGTGAAGGGCGCCGACGGCCAGATCATCCTGTTCATCGACGAGATGCACACGCTGATCGGTGCGGGCGCTTCCGAAGGTTCGATGGATGCGGGCAACCTCCTGAAGCCCGCACTTGCGCGCGGCGAGCTGCACTGCATCGGCGCGACCACGCTCGACGAGTATCAGAAGTACGTCGAGAAGGACGCTGCCTTGCAGCGCCGCTTCCAGCCGGTGTTCGTGGACGAGCCTTCGGTCGAGGACACGATCTCGATCCTGCGCGGGATCAAGGAGAAGTACGAGCTTCACCACGGCGTGCGCATCACCGATGCGGCGATCGTGGCGGCGGCCAAGCTGTCCGAACGCTACATCACCGACCGTTTCCTGCCCGACAAGGCGATCGACCTCATGGACGAGGCCGCCAGCCGCATCCGCATGGAAGTGGAAAGCAAGCCCGAGGAGATCGAAGGGCTCGACCGGCGCATCATCCAGCTCAAGATCGAGGAGCATTCGCTGACCAAGGAGAGCGATGCCGCCAGCAAGGACCGGCTCGCGACCCTGCGCGAGGAACTGGCCAACCTGGAGCAGCAATCGAGCGAACTGACCACCCGCTGGCAGAACGAGCGCGACAAGATCCATGCCGAGGCGCGGATCAAGGAAGAGCTCGACGCGGCGCGGATCGAACTCGAACAGGCGCAGCGTGGCGGCGACCTCGCCAAGGCGGGTGAGCTTTCCTATGGGCGTATCCCCGAGCTGGAAAAGAAACTGGCCGAGGCCGAAGGGCAGACCGAAAACGCCCTGCTGCGCGAGGAAGTGACCGAGGACGACATCGCTGCCGTCGTCAGCAAGTGGACCGGGGTCGCCATCGAGAAAATGCTCGAGGGCGAGCGCGAGAAGCTGCTGAAGATGGAAGAGGTGCTCGGCAAGCGCGTGATCGGGCAGGCCGATGCGGTGAAGGCCGTGTCCAAGGCCGTGCGTCGCGCGCGGGCGGGCTTGCAGGATCCGGGGCGGCCGCTCGGCAGCTTCCTGTTCCTCGGCCCGACCGGCGTCGGCAAGACCGAGCTGACCAAGGCGCTCGCCTCGTTCCTGTTCGACGACGACAACGCGATGGTGCGCATCGATATGAGCGAGTTCATGGAGAAGCACTCCGTCAGCCGTCTGATCGGTGCGCCTCCGGGCTATGTCGGCTATGACGAGGGCGGGGTGCTGACCGAGGCGGTGCGGCGCAGGCCCTATCAGGTGGTGCTGTTCGACGAGGTGGAGAAGGCCCACGCCGACGTGTTCAACGTGCTGCTGCAGGTGCTCGATGACGGGCGGCTGACCGACGGGCAGGGTCGCCAGGTCGATTTCTCGAACACGCTGATCATCCTCACCAGCAACCTCGGCAGTCAGTACCTGTCAAACCTGGACGAGGGGCAGAAGGTGGCCGACGTGGAGCCGCAGGTGATGGAGCAGGTGCGCGGGCACTTCCGGCCGGAGTTCCTGAACCGGCTCGACGAGATCATCCTGTTCCACCGTTTGGGGCAGGATCACATGGCGCCGATCGTGAAGATCCAGGTGGGCCGCGTGCAGAAGCTGCTCGACGAACGCAAGGTAACGCTTGACCTCACCGAGGCTGGCTTACGCTGGCTGGGCCGGGTGGGCTACGACCCGGTCTATGGCGCACGGCCTTTGAAGCGGGCTGTGCAGCGCTACGTGCAAGACCCGCTCGCCGAGATGATCCTCGCCGGCAAGGTGCCCGATGGCTCCACGGTGAAGGTCGACGAGGGCGAGGGGGAGCTGGTGTTGACGGTTAGTTGACCTGAGCCAATTCAATGAGTGCGGCTCTTCCCGGTCGCCGCCGCAAATGAGAAGAGGGGCGGAAGGTCTGAACCTTCCGCCCCTCTTCTTTTGCTCATCTTGTCAGGCTGGTGCGCTTAGAAGCCGAGGCTGTCCGTGCGCAGACGAATGCCCGCAAAGTAGTAGCGGCCGAGCCAGCCCACCTGACCGTTGATCGATCCAAGCTCGGGCAGCTCATTCGTGAAGTTGTTCACACCGGCATAGATAGAGAAGCGCTTCTCCTGGCCGATCGTATGCTCGACGCGGAAATCGTGAATGAAGCGCGCATCGAAGTAGATGTACTCAGGTGCAGCGATGTCCGGGTTGCCGGCAATCACGTCGTTCGCATAGCGGCTGGTTTCACCGATATAGCGGAGACCGTAATTGACGTCCCAGTTATCGTTGCTCCAGGTCACGTCGGCACTGCCGTTCCACTCGGGCGAACCCTCTTCCCCCTTGTCGACGTTCACAATACCGCCATTGGCTGGCAGGAAATTGAGCTTGTCGAGATAGCCCACAGCCCCCCGTACTGCGATCTGGCTGCTGGCACCAAGGTCGAACGCATAGTTCACCGTAATGTCGGCGCCAGCGGTCTCGAAGAACGCCACGTTCACCGGTGCGAGCTGATAGGTCTCTACGAAGCCGGTATCGGTGCTGCGGGTGATCAGCGCGCAGAAGTCATTTTCGATAGTCGGCGAATCGACGCAGAACTCGGCCAGCCGGGTCAAAGTGGTGGTGTTGATCGCGTTGTTCAGCTCGATGTTGAACCAGTCGAAGGTCAGGTACAGGTTCGGGATGAACGAAGGGCTGATAACCGTTCCGGCCGTCCAGGTCTTGGCCCGCTCCTGATCCAAATTCGTATTACCCGAAACGAAGCCGGGCAGCGACGCAGACGAAGCCGAATCCGAGTTGAAGTCATAGGTGTCAAAATCGACGCCAAGGCCTTCGATCAGCGCACGGCAGTTTGCCTCGCGGAAGGAGGTTCCGTTCGCTATATTGGTCGGATCGCATGGATCATCGATGAAGCTGAAGGTCCCGGTACGCGGGGCGAACAGTTCGGTGATGTTCGGGGCGCGGGTCGATTCCGAATAGCTTGCCCGGAACTTGATATCCCGGATCGGGGCGTAGATACCCGAAACCGACCAGGCATCGGCATAGCCTGAAGTCGAATAGTCCGAGAAACGTGCCGAAGCAGAGAACTCAAGCAATTCGGCAAAAGGCATGTCAGCCAGCAGCGGAATGTTGATTTCGCCGAAGACTTCTTTGACGTCGAAACTACCGCGCTCGTCGGCAAGCAGCGCGAGATCCTGCAATACGCCGCTGTCTGGATCGAAGTCGGTGGTCTGCTTTGAGATCGGGTCGAACAGCGAGACGGACTGCTCGGACCGGAATTCGGCACCGAAAGCGTAACCGATGGGGCCACCCGGCAGCTCGAAGAGCTTTGACAGATCGCCTGAAACGTAGCCGCTGATCACATTCTGGGTGATCGTGAACCTGTTATTCAGATCGACATTGATGAAGTTCAGAGCGGCCTGCGAGGCCACGCCTTCGCCAAAGACATTGAGCGGAACGCAGTCTTGCGGCGCAAATGTCTGCGGCGCTTCGCCATAGTTTTGGTTGAAGCTGTCGACCACGCCACTGCCGTCGACGCTGACCCGGCAGACTACATTGCCGTTGGGCGTCCCGGTGAGGTACTCACCCTCGTCCACCGCGTCGAGAGCAGCGTAGAAGCGGTCTTCGAGGCGGTAGTTCGTATTGCGGTAGTTGGTGGCATTGCGACCGAAAGTGTAGCTCAGTTCGAACTGGGCATTGTCAGTCAAGTCGCCATTGAAACCGACTACGGTACGGATCACTTCGCTGTTGGTATACTCGTTGCGCGTGCCAAGATCGAAGTTGTCACGATAGACAACTACGCCGCCGTAACCATCGGCGCCGAGCGCGGTCACTTCATCGCGCACATTCTGGGGGATCAAGGGGTTCTCGTTGCCAACGAAGTAGCCGAAGTCGAACGACGGCTGCGCAATGGTGAAGGCTTCGCTGCTGACATACTTGCCCTCGGCGAAGAAGTTCACGCTCGACGACAACTCATAGTTGAAGAAGAGATTCGCAGTGTGGTATTCCGTCTGTGCCTGCAAGTCGCCCTGGTAGCTGGCGACCGGTGTATCGTCCGTGTCAGGGCCGCCGGTCGACACGAAGCCAGAGCCGGGAAGGAAAACTCCGTCGTTGTAAACCTCTCCATCGCCGCGAAAGTTGGTTCCGCCGGTGAAAAGCTTGCCTGCGGGCGAGCTGTCGGCCCAACCGATGTAGGGCAACGGAATGTTGTCGGGAATATTGGGATCGTCAGGCTGATCGTCGGGATTGCGAACCAGCTGCAGCGATTCGAAGCGACCATTGGGACGATCACCGAAGCCCACGCGCTCCTGACGGCGGAACTCGTATGAAAGGGCAAGGTTGCCGCGCCCGTCAGCGATGTTGCGACCGGCGGTGACGGAGAACAGCGTGCTTTCCGCATCGTCGAAGTCCGAGATGCCCTGTTGCGCGCGCATGTCGAGGCCTTCGAAGTCGCGCTTCATGATGAAGTTGACCACGCCTGAAACGCCATCAGCGCCGTAGATCGAGGACACGCCGCCGGTCAGCACGTCGATGCGCTCGACCAGAGCGGTAGGGATGGTGTTGATATCGACAGCGGCTTCGCCGGGGGCACCTGCAACGTGGCGACGCCCGTCAACCAGCACCAGGGTACGCTTGGCGCCGAGGTTTCGCAGATCCAGCAGGTTGACGCCCGCGCCGCCGAAGCGTGCTTGCGAACCGGCCGCGTCATAGTTGTCCTCCGAACCGATCAGAGCCGGCGTCTGTGTCAGCAGTTCGGTAAGGTTGATCTGGCCCGACTGCTCGATGTTCTCGGCAGTAACGGCGGTGACCGGTGCAGCATTGTCCGCTTCCGGGCGAGCAATACGAGAGCCGGTAACGAGGATGACACCGTCATCTTCGGCAGTGGTGCTGATGTTGTCCTGCGCCAGACCAGGACTGGCCGCCAATGCGACGGAAAGGGCGATCGGCGCGCTTGCGCCCTTGAGAATGGATTGAAGATTCACAGGTTGCAGTTCCTAGCAAACGGCCAATGTGACCCGAGGTAAGGTGGTTAAGTCAATGCCCACCTCAACGCAGGCTAAGGCGACCAGTCAGACATCGTTAAGATGTACGTATGATTGCTTTACGAGAGGTTTAGTTTCAATTCATATCAAGTTGTATTGCGAGATTGCTTCAGCTATGTTGTGTATTTGCAACAATGTCAGAATTTGCCTTTTTCTCGCCCCATTCACCGAACCCAAAACGCGCTGGCAACTTCCCGTCCGAGGCCGCTAAGAGAGGGACGCTCTAGCGTTGCCTAAACCCGGATTTGGAGATTACGTTGCCCAACACGACAATCAAGGTCGGCGACAAATGGCATATCGGGGTGATCGGCGGCTCCGGCCTCTATGAGCCTGGTGTGCTCGAAGACGCGCAGGAAATCCGCGTAGCCAGCGCCTTTGGCGAAGCGTCCGGCCCGATCACCACCGGTTATATCGGCGGCGTCCGCTTCAGTTTTATCGCCCGGCACGGGGCAGGGCACAGACTTGCCCCATCCGAGGTGAACTACCGCGCCAATATCGACGCGCTCAAGCGCTGCGGCGTCACCGATGTTGTCGCGATTAGCGCCATTGGGTCGCTGGCCGAAGAGATGGCGCCGGGCGACTTCGTGGTGGTTGACCAGCTTATCGACCGCACGCTGGGCCGCGCGCGCAGCTTCTTCGGTGACGGTGTCGTCGCCCATGTACCGCTGGCCGATCCGGTCTGCCCGCGCCTGTCGCAGCTGGCTGGCAAGGCGGCAGGCAAGGCGGGCGCCAAGGTCCACGAGGGCGGCACCTATGTCGCAATCGAGGGGCCGCAGTTCTCCACCCGCGCCGAAAGCCATATGTATCGCCAGTGGGGCGGGCAGGTGATCGGCATGACGGCGATGCCCGAGGCGCGGCTCGCCCGCGAGGCCGAGCTGCCCTATGCGCTGGTGGGGATGGTAACCGACTACGACTGTTGGCGCGAAAGCAATGCCGATGTCGATGTGGCCGAGATACTCAAGGTGATGCGCGCCAATGCCGACAAGGCCCGCACGCTGATCGCCGAACTTGCCGCTGTTTTGCCCGAGAGGCGCTCGGCAAGCCTTATCGACACCGTACTCGATACGGCCATCGTCTCCGCGCCCGAAAACCTGCGCGGGGCGGGGGGTGCGAAGCTCGACGCTGTTGCCGCGCGAATTTTGCAGGCATTGCCGTAACGGGACACTTGATGAGCGATACTTGCAATTTTGCGCCAGCTGTTGAAGGATAGTTGCCTATGCAACAAATGGCTCCTCTCGCGCGGTTTCTGCCCTATCAGCTTTCCATCGCCTCCAACGCGGTGAGCGGCAGGATTGCGCAGGAATATCGCGCCCGCTGGGGGCTGTCGGTGCCCGAATGGCGCGTGATGGCGCTGCTGGGCGACTTCGGTACGATTACCCAGCGCGATCTCACCCGGCTCTCGCTGATGGACAAGGTGGCGGTGAACCGGGCCTGCAAGGTGCTCGAGGATCGCGGGCTGGTGGAACGCACGCCGAACCAACAGGATGGCCGCTCGCACTTGCTCGACCTCACGCAATCGGGCCGCGACATGCATGCCCAGATCATGCCGCTCGCGCGCGAGATGGAGCGCCGCATATGCGCCGGGTTCAGCGAAGCCGAACTTGAGACCTTTCGGGCGATGCTCGATCGGCTGCATCGGCAATCCGAGATTGTCGATGCCGACGATATCGTCAGCGACAACTTCGGGATCGAATAGAGCCGCTGCGGGCGGGGCGGGCGCGGCTTAGTTGCCGCCCGGTCCGCCGCCCGAGAAGGCATCGGCGATCGAACAGGCCGCCGGGCCGAGAATCACGATGAACAGCACCGGCAGGATGAACATGATCAGCGGCACGGTCATGATCGCAGGCAGGCGCGCGGCCTTCTCTTCCGCACGCATCATGCGCTCGTTGCGGAATTCTGCCGAAAGCACGCGCAGGGCCGATGCCAGCGGGGTGCCATAACGTTCGGTCTGCACCATGGTGGTGACCACGCCGCGCACTGCATCGAGATCGACGCGATAGGCGAAGTTTTCGAAGGCCTGGCGCCGTTCGGTGAGGAACGACAGCTCGATCGCGGTCAGCGCGAATTCGTCGCCCAGTTCGGGATAGGCCCGGCCCAGCTCGCGGGCGACGCGGTTGAACGCGGCATCGACCGTGAGGCCGGCCTCCGCGCAGATCACCAGCAGGTCGAGCGCGTCGGGCAGGCCCTTCTGGATCGCCTTGGTGCGCTTGCTGGCGATGTTCGAGATGTACAGTTCCGGCCCCTTGTAGCCAAGGATGACCAGCGCGGCGAAGCCGAGGAAGCGCTTGAAGCTGCCCCATTCGGGGAACATGTCGGACCAGTAGAACATCACCACGCCGATGAGGCCGAGCACGATCGGCAGCACCATGCGGGCAAAGATGATGACGACCGCCAGCTCCTTGTTGCGATAGCCCGCCTGCGCCAGCTTCTGCTGGATGTCCTTGACCTGGCTTTCCTGCAGCACCTTCATGCCCTGCAGAGTGTCTTTCATCTTGTCGGTCGTGTCGGAGCGGCGCACGAGGCTCTGCCGCTTGCGCGAGGTGTGTGACATCATGCCCGACTTCAGCTCGTCGCGCCGGGCGTTGAGCGCCTTCACGCGCTTGGCCATCGGGTCTTTCACCGTGATGGCGGTGTAGATCGCGAAGATCACAGCCATCGCGGCGATGGCTGCGAGGATCGAGCCAACCAGGATGATATCGACGCCGAGGAGGGTGGGTCCGCCCTGTGACATGTGCCTTGTCCTTCCTCGCTCAGATCTCGAAGCTGACCATCTTGGCCATGATGAAGCCGCCGATGGTCATCCACACAAGCCCGCCGATGCCGGTGACGATCAGGCGGTCCTCGGTGAAGAAACCGCCCACGTAACTGGGGTTGATCCAGTAGATCAGGCAGAACACGATGAACGGCAGCGCGCCGACGATATAGGCGGAGGCTTTCGATTCCGAGCTCATCGCCTTGATCTTGAGCTTCATCTGCGCGCGCTTGCGCAGCACGTCGGCGAGGTTCGAGAGCGTTTCGGCAAGGTTGCCGCCCGTCTCGCGCTGGATCGCCAGCGTGATGACGAAGAACTGGAATTCCGCCGTGTTGAGCTTGTCGGCCGATTCCTGGAGCGCTTCCTCCATCGTGCGGCCGATCTTGATGCGCTCGACCACGCTGCGGAACTCGGCACCCACCGGGCCGGGCACTTCGGATGCCACCACGCCCAGCGTCTCGGACACCGGCAGGCCCGAACGCAGGCCACGCACAAGCAGTTCGATGGCATCGGGAAACTTGGCGTTGAACTGGTTCATACGCCTCTTGATGAAATGGCTGACCACGAGATGCGGCACACCGGCACCCAGCATCAGCCCCATGCCCAGGGCCAGCATGCCGGCGCCCGTTTGCAGGTAGAGCAACGCGGTCAAAACAAGCGCGAGGCCAGCCGAGGCATAGACATATTGCGTGACCGTCCAGCCCATGCCGGTGCGGGCGAGGCGCAGAGCCAGCGCCTCGGTGCGGGAACTTGAACCGGCAATACGGTACGCCTTGGGGCGGCGTGCGGCGATAGCCTTCTTGAGCTGGCTTTCGACCTTGTCCTTGGTGCTTTCGGAATGGCGATAGCGCACGGCCTGCAGGCGGCGCGCGCTTTCCTTGGCGGGATTTGGCCCAGCCAGCAGAAGATAGCCGAGAACCATCAGCGTCATCATGCCTATGCCGACGAGCAGGAGCTGGAGGATGTTCATCGTCTACCTTCTTTCACCGGTCATGCGCGCCGTGCGCCCTTTCGGGGATCACCGTGCAGCGGCATCTGCCTTGGCCTTCGAACCGCCGAGCAGCGCCTTGAGATCGAACTTGTCGAGCAGCGAGGAGCCAGCCTTGGACGAACTAACCAGTGCCGCACCGTCATCTTCGCTGATGCCGGCGATGAGCTGGGCGATCTCGGTGATCGCAACCGTCGCCTTGGCGTTCTTGTTGGCTTCAGCGAAGGTCTGGCCCAGCTTCGCGGCATTCACCGCGGCCTTCTGGTCGAACGGGATCATGTAGTTGATCTTGCGCTCGATCGAGGCTTCGAAATCGGCCTTCGAGATTTCCGCCGCACCCGGCTGGACCTTGTTGCACACCACCATGGGGTGGGCGTTGGGAGCATTGGTCTTGAGCCACGAAAGGATGCGGATCGTGTCGCGCGCCGAGGCCAGCGTCAGTTCGCACACCAGCGCCACAACGTTCACCTCGGCCAGCAGGTGCGGGAAGTTGATCAGGATGTTGCGCGGCAGATCGACGATGGTCATGTCGAAAGCGCCGCGGAACTCCTCCTGCAATTGCAGGAAGGCGGTGCCGTCGGTCATCAGCGGCGCGTTGATCGGCGCTTCTGCCGACATGATCGCCAGCTTCTCGTTGGCGCGGATTACGGCACGATCGATGAACAGGCCGTCGATGCGGCTGGGGTTCTCGATCGCGTCGGTCAGGCCGCGGCCCGGTTCGAGATCGAGGCACAGCGCGTCGGTGCCGAAATGCACGTCGAGATCGAGCAGCGCGGTCGTGCGGTCGTGCTCGGTCGAACACAGCCAGGCAAGCGATGTCGCCAGCGTCGAGGCGCCGACGCCGCCGCGCGTGCCGACCACGGCGGTGGCGATGTGTTCGCGTTCCTCGCCGTGATCGCCGCCGCGCGGGTTGCTGAACACGGCCTGCGCCTGGGTCAGGCAATCACGCAGCTGGTTGGCCGAAAGCGGCTTGAGCAGATAGTCGTGGATGCCGCTCGAAAGCAGGTCGCGATAGAGGCGCACGTCGTTGACCTGGCCGATGGCGATCACCACCGTGCCCGGCTCGCAGACTTCGGCCAGCGCGTTGATGTCGTTCAGCGGGTCGCCGCTTTCGCTGAGGTCGACCATCAGGATCGCCGGGCTGGCCGAGATCGACAGCGACTGGACCGCGTTGCGCAGGCCGCCCTTGTTGCACTTCTCGCTCTGCCAGCCCATTTCGTTGACGACCGGGCGCAGCACTTCGAGTGCAGCCTCGTCGCAGATATAGGCGGCGAAGGCATCGCGGTTCCCCATCGGGCTGGGCTTCCAGGGTGCGCTCATCTCTCTTAGTTCCCCGTGCTTGCGTTTGCGGTGACGCCTTCGGAGGCGGTCGGAGCCTGCTCGCGATAGGACTGGATGGCGCGGGTCGAGGTCATAACCGTGGTCTCGCCCGTGCCGCTGGCCCCTTCGAGCAGGTGTTCGGGATCGGCAATCATCGCCGCCAGGTTGGAATTGACCGCGCAGCCGAAATTGGGCGAGGTGTTGTTGCCGAAGGTGGTGCCTTCCTGGTCGGACCAGTCGGGGCAGCCGGGAACATAGGCGCGCGCGCGGGTAACTACCACGCGAACCTTGCCCGGATCGATGAAGCCTTCGGTCACCGGGGCGCCGTCGCTCAGCAGCAGGCTGTGGCGGCTGGCGATGGCAGCAACGTCCTCGCGCACGGCTGGGTTGTCGATTGCGGCGTCGAGCCCGATGCGGTCGCCATAGCCGATGTCCATCGCCTCGAACCAGTCCGCCAGCCGCTGTTGTTCGCTGATCGGCAGGCCGCCTGCGTTGGTGGCGAGATCGAGTGTGAAGTTGTTGCGCTCCACCACCGGTTCGTGAACCGAATATAGCGTGCCGTTGGTGGACGTGCCGGAGGCCGCGCAGGCTCCGAGCCCAAGCGCGAGCGAAAGGGCCAGCACCGTGGTGGCGGCGCGATTGCGGCTGTTGGTCATCGTCAGAACCCTTCTCAGTTCAGGCTGAAGCCGGGGCGCGCAGCCTCGGCGGATTGGGCAGGGGCGGCAGCAGGCGCGCCGTCGGCACGAACGGCACCACTCTGATCGGCGGCGCTTACCGAGGGATTTGCTTCCGCCTCACCGGCAGCGCGCGGCATCGGGCGGATGGCCCCGGGACGACCGGCAGTCTCGCGGTTGAGGAAGAACTGCTCGCCGAAATTGGGTGAGGCATAGCCGTCGGTTGGCAGGCGGATGTCGCTGTCGTTGACCGGCTTCACCAGATAGGGAGTGACGACGATCACCAGCTCGGTCTCGCCGCGCTGGAACTGGTTCGAGCGGAACAGGTTGCCGAGGATCGGCAGGTCGCCCACGCCCGGAGTCTTGTCGATCAGGCTCTGCGCGTTGTTCGAAAGCAGGCCGGCAATCATGAAGCTTTCGCCCGAACCCAGCTCGATGGTGGTCTCGGCGCGGCGCGTGGTCAGCGCCGGGATCGAATTGCCGTTGAGGTTGATCGCACCCTGATTGGACAGCTCCGAAACTTCCGGTCGCACGCGCATCGAAATGCGGCCATTGGCAAGCACCGTGGGCGCATAGCTCAGGCTGACGCCGTACTTCTTGTATTCGATCGAATTGGTGCCGAGTGCCTGCGGCACGATGATCGGAAACTCGCCGCCCGCGAGGAACTCGGCCGTTTCGCCCGAAAGCGCGGTGAGGTTGGGCTGGGCAAGCGTGGTGACTAGGCCTTCGGTTTCCGCGAGGTCGAGGGTTCCGCCGATGTCCAGCCCGAGGAGACGGCCGATGCCCGCCAATGTCGTTCCGGAGGCATCCGTAACGGCGCTGGATCCAGGAACTTCGATCAACTTGGTCGGGTCGTTCGGGTCGATGACATATTGCATTACATCGTTGCCGGTCCCGAGCGACCGACCCGGACGGAACTCGCTAAACGGTGTTCCTCGACCGAGGCCGAACTGGAAGCCGTCGGTGCTGTCGATGGTGGTGATATTGGCACCCAGCGATCGGACCAGTGAGCGGCTCACCTCGGCAAAGCGCACACGCAGGTTGACCTGCAACGGGGTCGCCATGCGCAGCCGCGAAATCACATTGGTGTCCTCGCCGACGAAGGCCGCGACGAGGCGTTCAGCCTCTGCGGCATCTTCGGGCGCGGCCACGGTGCCGGTCAGCAGCACGGTGTTCGATCCCATGGTGGCGATGTTCACCTTCGCCTCGGGCATGGCCAGCGCCAGCATCTGATCGATCGAATCGATGTTCGAGCCGACGCGGATATTGGCCGACCAGATAATGTCGCCCGCAGCATTGCTGGCGTAGATCGTGGTCTCGCCGCCCGACAGGCCCATTACGAAAAGCTGGCGCTGCGACTTGACCTGAACATCGGCCACCGACTCGTTGGAAACGAAGACATCGGTCATCGAGCCGGGCACGTTGACCAGTTCGCCGCGCCCGATCGAGAGGACGAGGTCCTGCGCCGGGGCGATCGTGCCTTGAGCCTGCGCTGGGCCAGCAGGAACGGCGGCCAGCGGGGCCAGCGCGCAGGCGGCACTGAGCGCTATCTTGGTAAGGCGGCTGTGCATCGACTGGCCTTTCAGGTTGGCGAACGTGTTGGGATGCGACTGCGGGATGATCTGGCTCATGGGTGTCACTTTGCTTCCGTCTTCAGCGCTGACCGGTCGCGGCGGTGCCGCGATCGAGCATGGCACCTGTCTTGCCGACCGGCTCGACAGTGGTGTCCTTGCCGCGGGTCACGCGGACGGTGGGGCCTTGGGGCACGGCGGAATTGACGGTCTCGACCATCTGCCCCAGCGGGTTGAACACCGCCTGGGCCATATTGCCATTGTCGCCAGCGGGCTGCGGCGACGAACGGCGCGGCATCGAACTGCGCTGGAAGCGCGACACGTCGCCGCCGGTCACATAGGTGGTGGAGCTGTCACGCGGGCGCGAAACCGCTGTGCGCAGCAGCGCCTCTTCTTCTTCCTTGCTCGCATTGTCGGGCAGGTCGATGTCGCCGGAAGCCAGCGCGCGTTCGAGTTCGGACTGGTTGTCGGCAATCGAGCGCAGCGACAGGCTGAGCGTGCCGATGGTCTGCGCGACGGCGATCTTCTCGGCGATGCGCGGGGTCACTTCGAGCGTGACCGCGCGGAACTGGCGAACCACCGTCTTGCCGTCTTCGTTGGTGACGCTTTCGGTATCCTGGTCGGTGGCGAGTACGCGCAGGTTGAACAGCACGGTCTCGGAAGTGTTCAGCACCCCGCCATCGGCATCGCCCTGCACCGATTGGGTCAGCACTAGGTCGACGCGGTCGCCCGGAAAGACGAAGCCCGAAACGCCGGTGCGCGCCGAAACGGGCACCGACACGGCGCGCATGCCCGGCCCGAGTGCGGCGGCGAGGAAGCCACGGTCGCCAGGCGCCACGAGTGCGCCCTGGGTTACTGGCTCACCGGCGGTGATGGTGTTGCGAACCACGGTGCCGAGCAGGTTTTCCATGCTCACTTCGCCGTCGATGAAGTATGCATCCTGCACCAGCTCTTCCGGCCACTGCTGATAGACAATGGCATCGGCGGTGATGATGGTGCCCACAGGAAGGCTGCGCTTGGCGACGAGGACCTTGGGGCCTTGCGGCTCTACCACGGCCGCTTCGGCCTGCGGCGCAGAGGCACCCGCAAACATGCTGCGAGCGGCCAGCGCGGTCCCCACCGCGACAACCAATGCTGCCACCAGCAATACGAGCTTCTTCTTGTCCATGGTGCCTTACGCCCCTTCAGGTCTTTGCGCTTTGTTCTCGCGGATTTACGCGGCGACTGGTTAAAATCGGGTTCACCCGGCCATCTGCGCGGCGGGCAGGGCCGGGTATATCAACCCGTAGATAATCCAGAGCCCGGCCAGCGAGATCGCGACGCCGTAGGGGATCGTCAGCTTGTCTTTCTGGCGGCGGGCAATGTGCCACACGCCAAATGCGATGGTGAGCACACCGCCCAGCAGCGCCATCATGATCAGCAGGTTAAGGAAGGTGAGCGGCTCGATCCACAGCGCGAGCGCTGTCAGCAGCTTCACGTCGCCGCCGCCCATCGCGCGCAGCGCAAACAGCCCCGACAGCACCGCGAAGCTCACCAGTGCCAGCCCGATCTGCCAAGCGACATCGGGCCACAGCGCCATGTCGCTGGCAAACCAGTAGACCGGCGCGCCGAGTGCGATGTCTCCGTTGAGCCAGTTGGCGATGCGGCGGCTGCGCAGATCGGTGAAGGCGGCAATCAGCAGCGCAATTGCCAAGGCGCACAGCAGTCCGTACTGGAATGGATCGTCAACCATCATGCTCACCTGGGTTCCCCTTGAGCATGGGTGCTAGCTCGTAGTGCTTACGAAACAGTAACCACGCCCGGGAGGTCGCCATTCACCACACGCCCAAAGCCGATGCCTTCGACCGGCGCGCCATTCCGGCCGCTGCGCACGAGACCAAGTGGCAGGCTGGCGATGGCCATGCCATCCGCCGGATCGACTGGCCCGAGCCTCCGGCCGGGGTGAAGCCGCGCGGGCACATGCTGTTCATGGCCGGGCGCGGCGATGCTTATGAGAAGTATCTCGAAAGTTTCGAGCACTGGCGGCTGGCGGGCTGGCAGGTCAGCGCGGCGGACTGGCGCGGGCAGGGCGGTTCGGGCCGGCTGGGCCTGGGCGATGCCGGGCATATCGACGATTTCGGGGTCTGGGTGGCGGACCTTGCCGCACTATGGGCGGACTGGGCTGAGGGCCGCGAGGGGCCGCTGGTGCTGCTCGGGCACTCGATGGGCGGCCATCTTGTGCTTCGCGCGGCGCTGGAACAGGTGTTGGCCCCGCGCCCGGCGGCGCTGGTGTTGTCGGCACCGATGCTGGATATTTTCCCCGAGCATTTGCCGTTGTTTGCCAAGCGGCTGGTGGCCGATGCCATGGTGCGGCTTGGCAATCCGGGCCGCGCGGCCTGGAAGATGAGCGAGAAGCCCGGCAGCAGGCCGAGCGCGCGCCAGTCGCTGCTCACGCATGACAATGCGCGCTACGATGATGAACGCTTCTGGCGCGAGGCGCGCCCGGAACTGAAACTGGGGCCGGGCAGCTGGGGCTGGCTGGCGGCAGCCACGCGCTCGACCGGCAAGCTGTTCGCACCGGGCGCGCTTGAGAGCGTGGAAGTGCCGGTGATGATCGTGTCGACTGCGGTGGACAAGCTCGTCAGCCCGGCAGCGATCCGGGTGGCCGCGCGGCGACTGCCCGGTGCTGAGCTGCTCGAATTCGGGGCCGAGGCAAACCACGAGATCCTGCGCGAGGTCGATGCGGTGCGCGACAAGGCGCTGGCGGCAATCGACGACTTTCTCGCGCGGTACACGACGAACGGAGAATGACAGCAGATATGGGTGCGCAGGATTGCGACGTTCTGGTCGTAGGAGCCGGTATTGCCGGGGCGAGCATCGCTGCCGAGGCGGCCGAGCACGGCGCTGGACGGGTGGTGGCGGTCGAGGCCGAGAGCCAGCCGGGCTATCACACCACCGGGCGCTCTGCCGCGTTCTGGGAGGAGTGCTATGGCGGGCCGGAAATCGTGCCGCTGACCATGGCCTCGGGCACGGCGCTGCGCGAAGGGGGCTTTCTCACCCCGCGCGGCGCGCTTTACCTGTCGCGCGAGCAGGACCGGGCCGAGGTCGACGCCTTCATGGAGCGATTTGCCGATAGCGGCGTGACCATCGAGCGGATCGAGGGTGAGGCGATCCGCGACATCGTGCCTGGCGTGCGGCCCGAATGGAACCTGGCGATCACCCAGCCGCATTGCGCGGACATCGACGTTGCGAGCCTGCACCAGCATTTCCTCGCTCGCGCACGCGCCGCCGGGGTGGAGATACGCACACACCATCGCCTGCGCGCCGCCGAGCGCGACGGGGCCGGCTGGCTGGTCGACCTCGGCCCTGCCGGGGAGATGCGGGCAGGCGTGATTGTCAATGCCGCCGGGGCCTGGGCTGACGAGGTCGCGCGCGCCTGCGGTGCCCGGCCGCTTGGGATCACGCCGCTGCGCCGCACCATCGCGCAGGTGCGCTGCAACCCGGCGGTGCCGCAAGACCTGCCGCTGGTGCTCGATATTTCGGGGCAGTTCTATTTCAAGCCAGAGGCTGGCAAGCTGTGGCTGAGCCCGCAAGACGAGACGCCGAGCGAACCCTGCGACGCCGCGCCCGAGGAACTGGACGTGGCGCTCGCCATCGATCGGTTCGAGCATGTGGTCGACTGGCGGATCGAGGCGGTCGAGCACAAGTGGGCGGGCCTGCGCAGTTTCGCCCCCGACCGTGCGCCGGTCTACGGCTTCGACCCGCGGCAGGATGGTTTCTTCTGGTACGCGGGGCAGGGCGGCTACGGCATCCAGACCTCGCCCGCCGGGGCCCGGTTGGGTGCGCAACTGCTGCTGGGCCGCGGGGCCGATGCGATGACCGAAAACATCGATCCGGCACCTTACGCAGCCGCCCGCTTCGGCTAGTCAGCGGCTTGCGATTTGTTATAGTTGGCTGGCCTTTAGCAACGAGAGGACCAGTTCGTGTCTCACCACTTCGAAATCTACAAGGACAAGGCCGGAGAGTTCCGGGTTCGCTTCAAGTACAATTCGGAAATCATGTTCTCGACCGAAGGCTATGCCTCGAAGGCGAGCGCCAAGAACGCCATCGAATCGATCAAGCAGAACGGCCCCAAGGCCGAGGTGGTCGACAACTCCGACGCCTGATCCGGTTTACCGGGCGGATTCGGCCGCATCGCTGGCGAGGCGGTCGACCCGCTCATTTTCCTCATGGCCCGAGTGGCCGCGCACCCAGATCCACTCGATATCGTGAGTCTTGGCGGCCTCGATCAGGTCATGCCACAGGTCGGCATTGCGCACCGGTTTCTTGCTGGCGTTGATCCACCCGCGCTTCTGCCAGCCGTGAATCCACTTGGTCATGCCGTCGATCACATAGCGGCTGTCGGTGTGCAGACGCACGCGGCACGGCTCGATCAGCGCCCCGAGCGCGCGCAGGACGGCAGTCATTTCCATGCGGTTGTTGGTGGTATCGGGCTCGCTGCCCGACAGCTCTTTTTCGTGGACACCCATCCGCAGGAGTACGCCCCAGCCGCCGGGGCCGGGGTTGCCCTTGCAGGCGCCATCGGTGAAAATCTCGACTTCTTTCATGCCGTAAACACGTCTCCGCCTTCGCTCCGGTAGAAATCCAGTCGGCGCACAAAGGCCATCGGGTCCTTGCGCGTTACCAACGCATCGGCGGGCGTGTCGATCCAGTCCTGCGCGCGGCTGGACACAAACCGCAGCGCCGCCCCTTGCGCAAGCAGCGGCAGGGCGTCCCGCTCATCCTTGCTCAGTTTGCGCACGCTTTCATAGCCTTCGACCAGCGCACGGCCAATTTCGGCGCGATAGGCGCGTCCGTCGGCGGAGAAGCTCCAGGCCGCATGGGTCACTGCCAGATCGTAGGCCATGGCGTCGGTGCAGGCGAAGTAGAAGTCGATCAGCGCACAGACCTCGTCGCCGCGCATCAGCACGTTATCGGGAAAGAGATCGGAATGGATGATGGCGCGGGGGAGGTTGGTGGGCCAGGCTTTGGCCACGCCGCGCGCTTCGGCAATCGTGGCGGGCAGAGCCGGGTCGATTTCGCCCAGAGCCGCCTCGCCGCATTCGGCCAGCACCTGTGCGGAGGTTGCGGGACCGAGCGTGTTGGCGCGGCTGGCGGTGAAATTTCCAGCGGCAAGGTGCATCTCGGCCAGCACCGCGCCGACATTGAAAGCCTGCCCTTGCGTCGGATGGTCGACCGAGACACCGGGCAGGAACTCGATCAGCGCCACCGCCTTGCCGTCAAGCCAGCGGAACGAAGCGCCCTCGCGATCATGGATCGTGCGCGGCACGGGGCAGCCTTGTGCGGCCAGATGATCAAGCAGGTCGAGGAAGAACGGCAGGTCCGAAAGCTCTATCCGCTTCTCGTACATGGTCAGGATGAAGCGCGCACCGACGCCGTCCTTGCCGGTCGTGTCGATCAGCCAGTTCGAATTGGAAACGCCCTCGGCAATGCCTTTGGCCGACACCAGTTCGCCCACGTCGTAGTGCGCGATCAGCTCGGCAAGCGTCTCGGCAGAGAGCTGCGTGTAAACGGCCAAGGTGCTGCCCTATTCGCTGTCGGCGAGTTCGCGCGGGAGCTTGAACACCATCTTTTCCTCGGCGGAGACGAGCGTGCGCTCTTCCACCGCGCGCCATTCGCGCAGCTGCTCGATCACTTCGCGCACCAGCCGTTCGGGCGCCGAGGCGCCGGCGGTGACGCCGACAGTGCCCACGCCATCGAGCCACTCTGGCGCGATTTCACTCGCGCGCTGGATCAGCTTCGCCGTGGTGCCGCAGCGCTCTGCCACCTCGACCAGCCGCAGCGAATTGGAAGAATTGGGCGCGCCGATCACCAGCACCAGATCGCTTGCCGGAGCAATCCGCTTGACCGCTGCCTGCCGATTGGACGTGGCATAGCAGATGTCTTCCGCCTTTGGTCCGGCGATCTTCGGATAGCGCGTTTCGAGCGCGGCGATGATCTCGGCAGTGTCGTCGACCGAAAGCGTGGTCTGGCTGAGATAGGCAAGCGGAACATCCTGCGTGAAGGGCAGTGCGGCCACGTCTTCCACCGTTTCCACCAGCGTCATCTGCCCCGGCTCGACCTGCCCCATGGTGCCGATCACCTCGGGATGGCCCTCGTGGCCGATGAAAATGATATGCCGATTCTTCTCGATCTGGCGTTCGGCCTGGCGGTGGACCTTGCTCACCAGCGGACAGGTGGCATCGAGCCAGGTCAGCTCGCGCCGCTCGGCCTCGGCGGGGACGGACTTGGGCACGCCGTGTGCGCTGAACACCACGTGGCCATCGGCGGGGACCTCGTCCAGCTCTTCCACGAACACCGCGCCCTTGGCGCGCAGGCTCTCGACCACATACTTGTTGTGGACGATCTCGTGGCGGACATAGACCGGGGCGCCATAGCGCTGGAGCGCCCGCTCGACGATCTCTATCGCCCGGTCGACCCCGGCGCAGAAACCGCGCGGGGCGGCGATCAGCACGGTCAACGGCAGCTTTGCTGCATCATCGGGCGAGTTGCTTGGAAAGGGGGCGTTCATATCGGAGCCTCTAGCGCTTGTGACCGCGCTGGGAAAGGGTTAGGGCTCCCGCCACAAGGATATGCGAGGACTTTTGATGCACCCGAGGATTATCGCCACCGGCGCTTTGGCCACACTTCTGGCGCTGGCCGGTTGCCGGAGCGAAGGCGATATCGTGGTCGAGCAGGGCGTGGGCATCACCGCGCTGCGCACGACCTGCCCTGCTGTAGGTGTACCGATTTACACCGGCGACATCACGACGTTCACACCAGCCGATGCGCGCACGCTCGATGCCATGGACGTGACCGCCTATATCACCAATGTCCGCTCCACCTGCGACGAGAATGGCGGTGAGGTGTTCACCTCGGCCACCTTCGACGTGGTCGCCAGCCGCGAGGATACGGCGGGCGCGCGCACGGTCGAGCTGCCATATTATTCAACCATCGTCCGCGGGGGCGACAATGTCGTGGCCAAGCGTGTGGGCACGGTTCAGGTCAGTTTTGCCGATGGCCAGGCGCGCGCGCAGGCCAGTGGCAGTGCCGAGGCGTGGGTTGATCGCGCCGAGGCCACTCTGCCTGCTGACATACGCGAGCGTATCACCCGCAAGCGCAGCGCCGGCGAGGCCGACGCCGCGATAGATCCGCTGACCGAACCCGATGTGCGCTCCGCCGTGGCGAAGGCCACGTTCGAGCTGCTGATCGGCTTCCAGCTGACCGAAGAGCAGCTCGCCTACAACGCTACTCGATAGGGCCTGGGCGCTAACGCCCGCTGGATATGGGCGCGCGGTTGGGCTAACGGCGCGCCATGTCGGATATCCAAACGCTCTATGCCGCCTTTGCGGCCCGTATCGATGCTGTGCTCTCGGCGCTTGAAGCCGAGGCCGTGCTGCCCGCTGGCGTAAGCCGCGCCAATGTCGCGGTAGAGCCGCCGCGCGATCCCTCGCACGGTGATCTTGCCACCAATGCCGCGATGGTGCTGGCCAAGCCCGCCGCGACCAATCCGCGCTCGCTGGCGGAGAAGATCGTCGAGCATCTGAGCCGCGATCCGGCCATCGTCTCGGCCGAGATTGCCGGGCCGGGCTTCATCAACCTGCGGCTCGACCGCAAGGTCTGGGAAGAAGAACTGGCCGCGATCGCTGCGCTGGGCTCAGACTATGGCCGCTCGGTAATGGGCGATGGCACGCGGGTAAACGTCGAATATGTCTCGGCCAACCCGACCGGGCCGATGCACATGGGCCACTGCCGGGGTGCGGTGGTGGGCGATGCGCTTGCCAACCTGCTCGAATATGCCGGGCACGCGGTGACGAAGGAATACTACGTCAACGACGCCGGCAGCCAGGTCGACACGCTCGCCCGCTCGGCGCACCTGCGCTATCGCGAGGCGCTGGGCGAGGACATCGGCGAAATCCCGGCTGGGATGTATCCGGGCGAATACCTCAAGCCGATCGGCAAGCTGCTGGCCGAGGAATTTGGCGACACTTATCGAGATGCGCCCGAAAGCGAATGGCTGCTGCTGTTCCGCGGCAAGGCGGTCGCCGCGATGATGGATCAGATCCGCGCCGACCTCGCCATGCTGGGCATCAAGCACGACGTGTTCTCTTCGGAGGCGGAATTGCAGGCGGCGGGCAAGCCTGAGCAGGCTGAAGCGTGGCTGCGTGCGCACGATCTGGTTTACGATGGCGTACTCGAAGCGCCCAAGGGCAAGGCCCCGCCTGAAGACTGGGAGCCGGTCGAGCTGCCGCTGTTCCGCAGCACGAAGTTCGGCGACGATCAGGACCGCCCGATCAAGAAGAGCGACGGCAAGTGGACCTATTTCGGGGCCGACCTCGCCTATCACATGCAGAAGGCCGAAAGCGCCGACGCGCTGATCGACATCTGGGGCGCCGACCATGCGGGCACGGTCAAGCGCATCAAGGCTGCTGTCGCGGCGCTCGCTGAAGGCGAAGGGAAGGTCATCCCGTTCGACGTCAAGCTGGTGCAGATGGTGCAGCTGCTTCGCAACGGCGAACCGGCCAAGATGTCCAAGCGTTCCGGCAACTTCGTCACCATTGCCGATATGGTGGAGGAAGTGGGCAAGGACGTGGTTCGCTTCTCGATGCTGACCCGCAAGCCCGATGCGCAGATGGATTTCGACTTCGTGAAGGTGGTCGAGACCAGCAAGGACAACCCGGTCTTCTACGTCCAGTATGCCCATGCGCGGATTTGTTCGATCCTGCGCCGTGCGGCAGAAGAGGGCATTGCGCCGCGATCCGATCAGGCCGCGCTGCTGGGTGAGGACGAACTGGCGCTCATCAAGCT
The DNA here is from genome assembly GCA_027311945.1 of Erythrobacter sp. GTDB lineage: Bacteria > Pseudomonadota > Alphaproteobacteria > Sphingomonadales > Sphingomonadaceae > Alteraurantiacibacter. The sequence goes on along the minus strand of DAICXZ010000018.1, from coordinate 10,107 downwards.
CGCCGCGCAGTTCCCGCGCGAGGTCGAGGCGGCGGCGCGTGCGCGTGAGCCGCACCGCATCGCCTTCTACCTCTACGAGCTGGCCGGAGCGCTCCACGGCTGGTGGAACATGGGCAACGACGATCCGCAAAAACGCATCATTGTGGCACAGAAATTAACCGTTTCGGGGGCAAGGCTTTTCCTCGCCCTGCAGATCGGGCAGATTATTCGCAATGGTCTCGCCATTCTGGGGGTTGAGGCGGTCGAGGAGTTGTAAGGCAATGCAAAGCGGTGGTGATGATCGGAACAGGGACGGGGTTCCCGATCATTTGGGCGATGGTGCCGGTGAGAACGCCGGTGAGAACACCAGTGCGGGTGTGACCGCACAGGATCAGTTGCCCGAGCAATCGCTGGACCAGCCTGAGGATCGCGCAGACCTTACCGAAGAGCCGGTGATGCTCGCCGATATGGACGAGCGTCTGCCGTGGCTCGAATCGGATGAGGATCATGACCATGGCGGGGTCGACGTTGGTCGGCTGGTCGCGCTCGTAGTGGTCGCGCTGGCCGCGCTCGTTGGCTTGCTTGCCCTCTTGTGGTTCCTTTCGAAGCCCGCTGACGAGGCCGGGTTGCAACCAGAAGGCAGCACGATCGAGGCCCCGGAAGAGCCCTATCGCACCGCGCCCGAAGATCCCGGCGGCACCGAGGTCGCTGGCACCGGCGATATGAGCTTCGAAGTGGGCGAGGGGCAGAGCCGCGATTCGCAGCTCGCCAGCTCCGATAGCCCGACGCCGAGCATCGACCGTACGCAAAGCGAGGCGACGCCCAGCCCCAAGCCGAGCCCGACGCCATCACCCAGCGCTTCGGCTAGCACCGCCGGCGGCGTGCCGATCCAGGTCGCCGCCTATTCCAGCCGCGCCCGTGCCGAGCAGGGCTGGAACGAGGTTCGAGGCCGCTACGAGGCGCTGAGCGGCCTTAACCACCGGATCGAAGAAGCGGTTGTCGACGGGGCGACCGTCTATCGCCTGCAGGCGCTGGCGGGTTCGGCATCGGCTGCCGATGAGGTTTGCCGGTCGGTTCGCGCCGCTGGCGGCGATTGTCAGGTTAAGCGCTAGGCACCGTGTAGGGCGGGGGAGTTTTCCCCGCCCGCACCGCCTGCCCCCTTGCCGAAAGAGGCGCTTTTGTGCGTAAGCTGGCGGCATGACTCCGGCTATTTTCGGCTGTTCCGGTCTCACCTTGACCGATGACGAACGCGCTTTCTTCCGCGACTGCGACCCGGCGGGCTACATCCTGTTCGGCCGCAACGTCGAAAGCCGCGAGCAATTGCGCGCGCTGACCGACGATCTGCGCGCCCTTCACGGGCGCGACCAGTTGCTCATCTCCATTGATCAGGAAGGCGGGCGCGTGGCGCGCATGAAGCCGCCGGTCTGGGCTGCATTTCCGCCGGGCGCCCGCTTTGCCGAGCTTTACGAGATCGCCCCCGCCAGCGCGATCGAGGCAGCCCGCGCCAATGCCGAGGCGCTGGCGCTCGATCTGGCTGAGGTTGGAATAACGGTCGATTACCTGCCCTTGCTCGACGTGCGGCAGGAGGGCGCGCACGACGTGATCGGCGACCGTGCGCTGGGCAGCGAGCCGCTGCGGGTGGCCGCACTGGGCCGCGCGATTCTGGATGGCCTCTCGCTCGGAGGGGTGACGGGCTGCGTGAAGCATATGCCGGGCCATGGCCGCGCCATGGTTGACAGCCACAAGGATCTGCCGGTGGTTGTGGCAAGCGCCGAGGAGCTGCAAACCGACCTCGCGCCCTTCCGCCGCCTGGCCGATGCGCCGATCGGGATGTCGGCCCATATCCGATACACCGCGTGGGACGCTGACAATCCCGCCACGCTCTCGCGCAGGGTGATCGCCGAGATCATTCGCGGCGAAATCGGCTTTACCGGCCTGCTGCTATCCGATGATATCGACATGGAAGCACTGTCGGGCAGTGTGCCCGAACGTTCCGAGCGCGCGATTGCCGCGGGCTGCGACGTTGTGCTGAATTGCTGGGCGAAGATGGACGATATGGTCGGCATTGCCGAGCGGCTGCCCACCATGAGCGAAGTGGTGCGCGGGCGGCTCGATGCGGCGCTGGCCGTGCCGCAAGTGGCCGATTTCACGCGCCGGGACGAACTGCTGGCCAAGCGCGATAGTCTGCTTTCGCTGGCCGAGGCGAACGCGTGAACGAAGAGGGCGCCGCTACCACCGCCACAGCCGATGGCGACTGGGCAGGCCCCGCAGCAGCGCCCGCCCACAACGAAGACGCGCTCTACCTCGAACTCGATGGCTGGGAAGGCCCGCTCGACCTGCTGCTAGACCTCGCCCGCCGGCAGAAGGTCGATTTGAAGGCGATCTCGATCCTCGAACTGGTCGACCAGTACATCGCCTATATCGAGCAGGCCGAGGCGCTGAAGCTGGAAATTGCGGCCGACTATCTGGTGATGGCCTCGTGGCTGGCCTATCTCAAGAGCGCGCTGCTGCTCCCGCGCGAGGAGCAGGAAGACCCGAGCCCCGAGGAACTGGCGCTAAGGCTGCAACTGCGGCTGCAACGGCTGGGCGCGATGCGCGAGGCGGCGGCGCGGCTGATGGCGGGCGACCGGCTGGGCCGCGATGTGTTCGCGCGCGGTGCGCCCGAGGGACTGCGCGTGCTGACCAAGAGCGCCTGGACCTGTGACTGGTACGACCTCATCAACGCCTATGGCCAGGTCAAGCTGCGCAACCAGCCGGTGGTCCACATGGTGCGCGAACGCCCGGTTATGAGCCTCGACGCTGCCATCGAGCGGGTGGCCGCGATGCTCGGGGTGACGCGCGACTGGCTCGAACTGCGCAGCATGCTGCCCGCCCATGCCGATCCGCGCCTCAAACGCTCGGCGCTTGCCTCCAGCTTCGTCGCCGCGCTGGAGCTGGCGCGCACGGGCCGGGCCGAACTGCGGCAGGAGGCGACCTTCGGCCCGATCCACCTGCGGCGGATGGCCTCATGAGCGAGGATAGCGCCCCGGACGACCTCATTCGCGCCGTGGAAGCCTGCCTGTTTGCGGCGGAAGAACCGCTGACCAAGGACCAGATATCGACCCACCTCGAAGGGGCCGAGGTCGGCGCGGCGCTGGCCGAACTGGCCGAGCACTATGCCCAGCGCGGGGTGCGGTTGGTGGAGCGGGGCGGGCGCTGGCAGTTCCAGACCGCGCCCGATCTGGCCCATCTCCTGCGGCGCGAGCGCGAACAGGTCCGCCGCCTGAGTCGCGCGGCAACCGAGCTGCTCGCCATTGTCGCCTACCACGAGCCGGTCAGCCGCGCCGAGATCGAAGCGATCCGCGGGGTGCAGACCTCCTCGGGCACGCTCGACGTGTTGATGGAGGCGGGCTGGGTGCGCTCGGTGGGCCGGCGCGAGGTGCCGGGCCGGCCGCTGATCTATGCGACGACTCCTGAATTTCTCAGCCATTTTGGCCTCGCCAGCCGCCGTGATTTGCCCGGCATCGACGAGTTGAAGGCAGCGGGTCTGCTCGATCCGGTCGACGAGGCCTACGACGAGATGATGGCTTCGGACGAGGAAAGCGAAGAGGGCGAGGATTCTTCATCCTGAGCACTTGCAGTGCTGGCCATGCCGCTTTCGCCTCTCTATAGGAGAAGGCGTCCTCAAACCGAAGAGTTGTGTCATGGGTCTTAGTGTCTGGCAGATTGCCATCATCGCCGTTGTCGTGCTCGTCCTGTTCGGGCGTGGCCGCATTTCCGAAATGATGGGGGATTTCGGCAAGGGCATTTCCAGCTTCAAGAAGGGCATGAACGAAGAGACCGACAAGCCGGCGGAAAAGCCCGCTGGCCAGATCGGCGCGCCTTCTGCCGATAGCGCCGGAGAACCGGTCGATAGCGCCAAGGCGACCGACAAGACGGCGTCCTGATTTGCGAAGCGGCATGAAGGTCCGCTGACATGTTCGACATTGGTGCTGCAGAATTGCTCGTCATCGTCATTGTGGCGGTGATCGTCATCGGTCCCAAGGACCTGCCGCTTGCCATGCGCACGGCGGGCCGGTGGATCGGCAAGATGCGCAAGCTTTCCAGCCATTTCCGCAGCGGAATCGACGCGATGGTGCGCGAGGCCGAACTGGAGGACATGGAGAAGAAGTGGAAGGAGCAGAACGCCCGCATCATGCGTGAGCATCCGCAGGGCGGCCCCACGGAGATGGAGCCGACCGGCGCCTATCCGCCCCCGGCAGCAACGCCAGCGCCAACATCGGCGCCCGCCCCGGCTTCTGCGGAAAGCGCCGCCAAGCCGGTGGAATCGGCCCCTGCTTCTGCTCCCGATCCCACCACTGACAGCCCCGCCAAGCCCGGTAATCAGGCCTGACCATGGCGTTTTCGATCAAGGATCTCGACGAAACGCAGGCTCCGCTGCTCGAACACCTGATCGAGCTGCGCGGGCGGCTCGTGCGGGCGCTTGTCGCCTTCTGCATCGCCTTTGCGATCTGCTTCTACTTTGCCGATCCGATCCTCGGCTTTCTGATCCAGCCGCTGAAAAATGCCTTCCCCGAGGGGGAGGGCCAGCTGATCTTCACCAAGCTTTACGAGGTGTTCTTCGTGGAGCTGAAGGTGGCGGTGTTCGCCGGTTTCTGCCTTAGCTTCCCGGTCATCGCCAACCAGCTGTGGGCCTTTGTGGCACCGGGGCTTTATGCGCGCGAGAAGAAGGCCTTCCTGCCGTTTCTCATTGCCACCCCGGTGCTGTTCATCATGGGCGCGGCGCTGGCTTATTATGTGGTTATGCCCACGGCCTTCACCTGGTTCCTCGGCTTCGAGGGCGAGGCGGGCGGCATGAGGATCGAGGCGCTGCCTAGCGCCAACGAATACCTCTCGCTGGTGATGCAGTTCATCCTCGCCTTCGGGGCGAGCTTCCTGCTGCCGGTTTTGCTGATGCTGTTGCACACGGCAGGCATCATCGAACGCGCGCAGCTGATCAAGGCGCGCCGCTATGTGATCGTGGCGGTGTTCGCGGTGGCCGCGATCATCACGCCGCCCGATCCCGGCTCGCAGCTGCTGCTGGCGATTCCGCTGCTGATACTGTTCGAAGGCTCCCTGCTGCTGATGCGCATGGTCGAGAAAAAGCGGGTGGAGGAGCCCGAGGCCGAATCCGAGCCCGAAACGCCCGCTGCAAGCGCCGAGCAGCCAGCCCCCGAATTCGGGGACCGCGACCTCAAGTAAATTCGCTGCGCGCTGGCTTACTGCGCGGGAAACACGCGGCGGCCCGCCACCCAGGTCTGCAACACGCGGGTGTTGCGCAGCTCTTCGGGCGAGGTCAGCAGCGGGTCGTTCTCCAGCACCACGAAGTCGGCCCGTTCGCCCACCTGCAGGCTGCCGAAACGGCCCTCGGCATAGCCGGCAAAGGCTCCGGCAGCGGTGTAGGCGGCGAGCGCCTGCTCGCGAGTCACGCGCTGCTGCGGCATCCAGCCGCCTGCCGGTTCGCCTGCTGCATCCTGCCGCGAGATCGCCGTGGCAAGGCCCGCCATCACGTCGACCGGTTCGACCGGCGCATCGCTGCCGAAGGCAAGCAGCGCGCCCGCGTCGGCGAGCGAGCGCCAGGCATAGGCTCCGGCCAGCCGGTCCGGGCCGAGCCGCGCCTCGGCCATCAGACGGTCGGAGGCCATGTGCACCGGCTGCATCGACGCGATCACGCCGTGCTCGCCGAACCGGGCTATGTCCGCCGGGTCGACGATCTGCGCGTGTTCGATGCGCCAGCGCCTCTCGCCCGGATATTCGGCGGCGAGTTCGTCGATGGCGGCCAGCGCCTCGTCGTTGGCGGCATCGCCGATGGCGTGGATGGCGACCTGAAACTCGTCGAGCGCGGCGCGGCTCATGATGTTGCGCAATTGCGTGCCGCTGGTCACGTCGATCCCGAGATTGGCCGGATCGTCGGCATAGCCCGCCTTCAATCGTGCCCCGCGCGAGCCGAGAGCCCCGTCGAGCCAGACCTTGATTCCGCCCATCCGCAGCTTGTCGTCATAGAGCCAGAGCGTCGGCCCGGTGCCGCCGATCAGCAGCATCTCGTCGAGATCGCCCGCATAGGCCATGATCCGCATCTGCAGCCACCCAGCATCGCCCGCGCGGCGATAGCTCATCCAGTCGGCCAGGCTGGTGCCCATGTCGGCGACGGCGGTGATGCCGTTCTCGAAAAAGATCTTCTGCGCCGCGAACAGCGCCTGCTCACGGTCTTCGGGCAGCGGCGGGGGCACGGCCTGGTCGACCGGGGCCATGGCTGCGTCGATCAGCACGCCTGCTGGCTGACGGCCATTGCCCACACGCAGGATGCGCCCGCCCGCCGGATCGCGCGTTTGCGCGGTGATCTCGGCGGCGGCGAGTGCAGCCGAGTTCGCCCACCCGGCATGGCCGTCCACCCGGCTCAGCCAGACCGGGCGATCGCCCACCACGGCGTCGAGTTCGGCGGCGGTGGGAAAGCGACCGAGGCCCCATTGCTCCTGATTCCAGCCGTGCCCGAGCAGCCAGGGGCGCTCGGGATACTTGGCGGCATAGTCTGCGATCAGCGCCAGCGCCTCGTCAAGCGAGCGCGTCTGCGAGAGGTCGAGCGTCATCGTGCCGAGGCCGAGCGCCATCACATGGGCGTGGCTGTCTACGAAGCCGGGCACGACGTGCGCGCCCTTCATGTCTTCGAGATAGTCTATCTTGCCCTCAGGCCCGTCGCCGAAGTCGAGCAGCTCGGTGATCCGGCCTTCGTCGTCCACGACCATGGCGGCGAAGCGCTTCACCTTGCCCTCGGGCGTGATCGAGATGCCATCGACATTCTCGAACAATGTGTCGGCCAGCGCGGGGGAGGGGGCGAGGGCCAGTGCGAAGACGCTCGCGAGAAGCAGACGCTTCATGCCTTCGCCTCGGGCAGATGACGGATCAGCGCGCTGGTATCCTGCCGCGCGCCGCCCTGGGCCTGAACCTGGGCATAGAACTGATCGACCAGCGCGGTGATCGGCAGCGACAGGCCAGCGTCCTTCGCCTCGGCCAGCGCGATGGCGAGATCCTTGCGCATCCAGTCGATGGCGAAGCCGAAGTCGAATTCGCCTGCGGCCATCGTTGCCCAGCGGTTTTCCATCTGCCAGCTCTGCGCCGCGCCGCCGGAGATCGCTTCGAGCACCTTGTCCATCGCCAGCCCCTCGGCCTGCGCCAGCCGCACGCCTTCGGACAGGCCCGCCAGCACGCCCGCGATGCAGATCTGGTTGACCGCCTTGGTCGCCTGACCCGCACCCGCGGCGCCCACGTGGACGATGCGCGCGGCATAGGCCTCGATCACCGGGCGCGCGGTGGCCATCGCCGCCTCCGTTCCGCCGCACATGATCGAGAGCTTGCCGTTCTGCGCGCCTGCCTGTCCGCCAGACACGGGCGCATCGAGTGCCAGCACCCCACGCCCCTCGGCTGCCTGCGCAATAATGCGGGCAATGGCTGGCGAAACGGTGGTGTGATCGACGAAGGCCGCGCCCGCATGCATTGCATTCAGCGCGCCATTATCACCCAGCATGACGGCGGCGAGATCGCTATCGTTGCCCAGACAAGCAAGCACAACGTCCTGCCCCCGCGCGGCCTCGGCAGGCGTAGCGGCGACGCTGGCGGCAAAGCCTTCGTCAGCAAGTTTCGCCTGCCATGCCTCGGCACGGGCGGCGGTGCGGTTGTAAACGGTGACCTGATGGCCGGCGCGGGCGAGGTGGGCTGCCATCGGCGCGCCCATCACGCCGAGGCCCAGAAAGGCGACTTTGCTCATGCCCACAGCCCTGCCGCGCTTCGCCCGAATGCGCAATCTTTGCCTTGCTCCATGCGCTCACCTCTTTCCTTTGTCCGCATTTTGGGTCTAGGCGCTCACACATGAACGAAAGCGCCTCCGACACCGACAACGCCCTGACCATCGACACGATCCGCGCCGCTGCCGCCCGCATCGGTGACGCGGTGGTGCGCACGACTACGCTCCCCTCCAAGACGCTGTCGAAGATTACTGGCGCGAACATCTGGCTCAAGTTCGAGAACCAGCAGTTCACCGCAGCCTACAAGGAGCGCGGCGCGCTCAACAAGCTGTTGCTGCTCGATCCGGCCGACCTCAAGCGCGGCGTCATCACCGCCTCGGCGGGCAACCACTCACAGGGCCTGTCGTACCACGGCACCCGGCTCGGCGTGCCGGTCACCATCGTGATGCCGCGCACCACGCCCACGGTGAAGGTGATGCAGACCGAAAGCGTGGGCGGCAAGGTCGTGCTCGAAGGCGAGAATTTCGACGAGGCCTATGCCCATGCCCGCAAGCTGGAGGCCGAACTCGGCCTCACCTTCGTCCATCCGTTCGACGATCCGGACGTGGCAGCGGGGCAGGGCACCGTGGCGCTCGAAATGTTCGCCGACGCGCCCGAGATCGACACCTTGGTGGTCCCCATCGGCGGCGGCGGGCTGATCTCGGGCATGGCCACCGTGGCCAAGGACCTGGCCGCGCGGGAAGATCGCCGCATCGAGGTAATCGGCGTTCAGGCGCGGCTCTATCCCAGCATGTATGCCTGCACCAAGGGCGTGGAGCTGCCGAGCGGCGGCGATTCGCTGGCCGAAGGCATCGCGGTTAAGCAGCCGGGGCAATTCACGCGCAAGGTGGTGGAGAAGCTGGTCGACGACATCGTGCTGGTGGACGAGCCGCATCTCGAAACGGCGGTCGCGCTGCTGCTGCAGATCGAGAAGACCGTGGTCGAAGGTGCAGGTGCGGCAGGGCTGGCCGCAGTGCTCGCCAACAAGGAGCGGTTTGCCGGGCGCAATGTCGGCCTCGTGCTGTGCGGCGGCAATATCGACACCCGCCTGCTTGCCAATGTGCTGCTGCGCGATCTGGCCCGTTCGGGCCGCCTCGCGCGGCTGCGGATCACGCTGCAGGACCGGCCTGGCTCGCTGATGAAGGTGATGCACGAGTTCGCCGAGGCGAACGTCAACATCCTCGAAATCTCGCACCAGCGGATCTTCACCAACCTGCCCGCCAAGGGCCTCGTCACCGATATCGAGTGCGAGGCGCGCGACAGTGCGCAGCTCGAAGCGCTGGTCGCGCAGCTGCGGGCGAAGGGCTATTCGGTTAGTCACGTCGAACTGAACTGACCCGGAACGGGGCAACCTCGTCGGACAGGCGGTTTGGCGAGCGAAATTAACGCTACGCAGCCGTTCAAACATGGTTAATATGCTTTAACCGGGCGATTCCCGTCGGCATGGTCCGGTGCATTGGCGCTGCCATGCGGCAGCCGCTGCCATGATGAGAGGATCGCCTCACAGTGACCGCACCCGTGCGTTTCCCCCGCTTCTTCGTGACGAGCCCTGCGCCGTGCCCCTATCTGCCGGGCAAGACGGAACGCAAGGTGTTCACCGAGCTGAACGGTCCGAACTCCGACGCGCTGAACGACGCCCTCTCGCGGATCGGTTTCCGCCGCAGCCAGAACGTCGCCTATCGCCCCAGCTGCGCCGATTGTCGCGCCTGTGTGTCGGTGCGCGTGGTCGCGGGCGAATTCCGCCCCTCCAGCTCGCAGAAGCGGACCGAGAAGCGCAACGCTGACCTGGTGGTGAGCGAATGCCGACCCTGGGCCACGGCCGAGCAGTTCTCGCTATTGCAGCGCTATCTGTCGCACCGGCACCCCGGCGGCGGCATGGCGGCGATGGACGAGATCGACTTTGCCGACATGGTCGAGCACACCTCGGTCAGCTCGGTGGTGATCGAATATCGCGAGCCGCGCGACGATGGCGGCCCGGGCCGCCTGATCGCCGCCTGCCTGACCGACCGGCAGGGCGATGGGCTGTCGATGATCTACAGCTTCTTTGCCGCCGATCATCCCGAGCGGCAGGGCCTGGGCAACCTCATCATCATGGACCATATCGTCCGGGCCCGCAGCGCCGGGTTGCCCTATGTCTATATGGGCTATTGGGTGAAGGGCAGCGACCGGATGGCGTACAAGACGCGGTACCGGCCGATGGAAGTGCTTGGCCCCAATGGCTGGTCGCGGATGCCCGACGATGCCGATGCGACCGTGACCGAGGCCGCGCCCCAGCCGCTCAAGCTGCGCGCCTTTGCCTGACGTGAATGGACTGTTGCCCTGATCCGCTCGC
>DAICXZ010000007.1 GCA_027311945.1 Erythrobacter sp. | reverse complement strand
AATTTCACATTGAATCAAATCAAGCCAATGAGGTCATTACTCCATCTTCAGTAATAATGTCTGATGGGGGCGTCACATAAAACGGGCACCGATATACGCTCTCATGACTGCCATCTGCGTTACAAGGCGAGTTTACGCGTTCGCTGGCCTTTGGGCTAGCGGTGAATTTGGCATGGCCGGAGTGCCGCGGGCTCCTGATCGACGACGATTGATCACGCTCTCATCCGCGGATTGATTACCGCAATACCCGTTTCCGTCGCTGGACCTTCCTCACTCTAAGCACGGGCATCGGACTTGCCTGCCCCAACGTACACCGAGGATTGCCCATCACAGTCGGGCGCCCGCGACACACCGGCCATGCCTATGTCGCCAAAGGCCAGAGCCGAAGCTCTACCCCTGGCGGGTCAGACCGCCACCACCGGTTGCACGCGACGGGCGATGTCCCAGGCGAAACCCACAAGTTCACGGGCGATCGCCGTGTTGACCTTGGGTTGCGGCTTGCCTGTCGCCGAGAGGCGGCGGAACCGCTGGCATAGCCGCACCTGAGCCTTCCAACCGATGCGATCCGGTCGGGCCGAAGGCGCAGGGCCGATTGCAGCAGCTCGTTGGCAGTGACCTTGGCTTCGCCCAGCTCGCCCTTCACAGCGACCAGACCCACCGCATTGGCACCGGGGAACTTCAGCTCGGGCGTGTCTTCCACCAGCACGACGCGCTCCTCGCGCGGGATTTCGCCCAGCATGGCGTTGAGGAAGGTGGTCTTGCCGGTCGAGGTGCCGCCCGAAACGAGGATGGTCTTGCGGGCCTTGATGGCCGCACGCAGAAAGGCGATCGGTTCCTGTGCGGGATCGGGCATGTCGGCTTCGGTGGGCGCACGCAGCGGGCCGTGGTCGTAAGCGTCGAGCGGGAGGTCAAGCTGGCGGTGGCGGCGGATCGACAGCGCCCAGTGCTTGCGCGTGGCGGGCGGGCCGCAAAACTGCACGCGCGCGCCGCCATAGCCCTCGGCAGGGAGCGTCGCGCCGAGCAGCGGATGTTCGCGGTTGATGCCCTGATGGCTGATCCGCGCGACCTGCTCGGCCAGGCGCTGCACCAATTTATCCGTAACCTCGGGCACTTCGATGCGCTGCATGCCCGGATGGGCCGCATCCTCGATCCAGACCTCGCCCGGTTTGTTGACGAGGATTTCGGTCACGGTGTCGCGGTCAAGCCACTGACGCAGCGGCGCGAGATAGGCATCTAGGTAGACCGAGCCGCCGGGGATCACCGGGGCTTCGGGCAAGGGGCCTGCCAGCACGGGAGCACTGGCCGGATCGCCGCCGAGCTGGTGGATTTCGGCGCTCATTGTGTCTCAGTTCACCTGGCCGAAGTCGAGATCGCGCGCGGTGTAGACTCGTACCGGCTCGCCCATGCGCACGCGCACGGTGGGCGGACGCTGGCCGTCCTGCTGGAGCGCGGTGGAAGCAGCGCTCTGCCCGCCGCCGAGGATCACCGAGGTGCCGCCACTGGCGATGGTGGTCAGCCCGCCGATCACGGAAAGCAGCATGGCCGAGCCAAACCGGCTGAAGAAGTGCGAATCGACCTTGCCCTCCAGGCCCGTGGTGCCGTCGAAGGTGGTGCTCGGCGATTGCAGCGCCACTGATACGCCATCGGGGCGAATAAGGCGGGTCCAGACCACGTAGGCGCGGGTTTGGCCGGCCTGCAGGCCCGACTGATACTGGCCGACCAGGCGGCTCGACCGTGGGACCAGCACGCGGCTGCCATCGTGGCTTTTCACATCTTGGCTCACCACGGCGCGGACGTAGCCGGGCACGTCGGTGTTGATCGCGGTTTCGAGGATGGCGGGGATCATCGTGCCCTGCGCCACGGTGGTGGCGGGGTTGATGTCTTGCCGCGCCTGAGCCGGGCCGCCGCCGACGCCGCCGATGCGGGAGGCAAAGTCGTTCGCCGAGCCGCCACCCGCGCCGGGTACGACCGACCCTTCGGGCGAGGCGGTGGTAAGCGCACCCGCGCCAGCGGCGGCATTGGCGGCACCCGCTGCCGAGCTGTTGTCGACCACCATTGCAGGCGAGGCGTAACGGTTGGCGGCAGGGGCCTGCTGCGGCTGCTCCGACATCACCGGTGCGGGGGCGGGATCGGCCTGCGGAGCGGGCGCGACCATTGCGGCCTCGGCGGGCTCGGGCTGAAGCACGACCGGCGGCTGCGCAGGTTGCGGCGCGGGCGCGACATCCTGCGGTGCCTGCGCGCTATCGTCCATACGGCTGGCGTTGAGGCCCCACAGAGTAGCGCCGCCGATCAGCGCCACGAAGCCGATTCCCGCGATCAGGCCGAGCGCATCGGAGCTGCCTTTGCGGCCCGCCACGGCGGGATAGGCGGTGCGGCTGGCGAGGTCGATCACCTCGGCCGAAGCCTGCTCGCGCGGGTCCGCATCGTTGGCGACACCCTTGGTCTTTTCGGGAAGGCGCATGGCAAGTTTCATCGAACGTCGCTCCGCTTCAAAGGTGTCAGGCGCCGGGCGCCGGGGCATCGGTGCCCGTGTTGATCAAGGTGGCCACATCGTCGCCCGAACGCAGGATGATCTCGCGCGGCACGCCGTCGAGCACCACCGTATCGCCGCGCACGGCGAAGTTCACCGGGCCTTCCATGCCATCGCGGTCTTTCACCAGAATGGCAGGCATCGCCGCGCCCGAGGGCCAGGCGAGGAAGGTCGCCGTGCCGTCGTCGTAAACCTGTTCAGGCAGCAGGCGCTCGGCCCCGTCGCTGGCCCAGTCGAAATTGAGCGCCGTCGGGTCCACCACGGCCAGCTGGTCGCTCGCGGCGGCGACTTCGAGCGCATTTGGCATCTGCGACGGGTCACGCGGCGCGCCTTCGGCCAGCTGCGTCTCTTCCGCCACTTCCTCCACCGGATAGGTGAAACGGAGAACATAGACCGGGGTGCGCGTGGCGGGGCTGGCCACAAGGTCGAACAGGTAGGTGCGCTTGTTGGTGACCACCGTCATGTTGGTCGCCGCGCGCGGTTCGAGCGGCTTCACGAACAGCAGGTTGGCGCGCCGATTGGGCGTGACCTGCCAGCTTTGTGAGTTGCCGATGGCGACGTTCTCGATCGCCTCGTCATCACCGAACTGGATGGTCGACTGCACGTTCACGCGGCCATTGATGGTGACCACTTCGCTCTCGTCGTAGAAATGATCGACAAGGCGCGGATCGGCCTTGGCGGGCAGGGCGGCGAGGCTGTTGGCGCCAAGCGCCATGGCCAGAAGCGCGCGGGACATCATCGTTTGGACTCCGGTGAACGAATGGGGGCAGACTTGAAGCGGCTGCCGATACCGCGCGCGCGATTGCCAGTGCCTGACTGGCCGGCGGTGAGCGGGGAGACCTGCGCCCCTTGCGTCACCACGCGCGTGTCGCGGGTGTGGGTGGAGCCGCCAGTGTCGTTGGCGGCGAGCGGCATGGCGGTTGCCGTGCTGACGCGAATATCGCGCGCCTGCCCGGCGCTGGCGGCGGTGGCCGTTGCGCGGTCGGAGGCAGAGGTGGCCAGCGCCGGGGCAAGCGGGCTTTGCGCGTGGGCGGAGCTGGCGCGTGCGCCTTCGTCGGCCTTGTCGCTGGTGGCAAAGCCGAACACGGTCCAGCCTGCGACCATGGTCGAGGTGACCTTGAGGATCATCGCCATCAGCGCCAGATGCACGGCACCGATCATGAAGAAGGCCATGGCCGGACGCACGTCGATCTTGCCCGGAGTTTCCATCAGGCTGGCGAGCACCGGCACGGTCATCTCCAGCATCAACGAACCGCCGAGCACGGCGAACAGCGGCGCCAGCGCCATCAGCACCACGCCCTTGAGCCAGCCCACGAACAGCCCGCGCGTGCCGTTGAACAGGGCCATCACGATGAAGATCGGGCCAAGCCCCATCAGGATCGCCAGCGCGATCTTGCAGGTGGCAAGCACGCCCACCGTGCCCAGCAACAGCATCGTGCCGCCGCTCCACAACAGGCCCGGCGGCGAGAAGATCGAAGTGTCGTTCTCCATCGCGTCGCCGCCCGAAATGTCCATCAGCGCCATCATCACGGAGTCGAGCTTGTCGGCGAAGATCGTGCTGGCCGATCCGTCAGTACCCATCAGCAGCGTGGCGATTTCATCAGGTGCGCCGACCGCGAGGTTCCAGAACACGCTCTGGAACGCGACCCAGCTGGTGGCGAAGGTAATCACCATCACCAGCGTTACCATGCGCGGGGTGAGCGAGGACAGCCCTAGCCGCGTGCGCCCGGTGATCAGCGCGAAGCCGAGGAAGGCGATCCAGATCGTCAGCATCGCCGTCAGCACCGGGCCAAGCGTGCCCTCGGCACTGAACAGGCGATTGAAGGCGGCCTGCGCCATGCTCGATGCCGCGCAGTCCACACCGCGCAGGCTTGCGCCGATACCCGCACCCACGCCGTCCATGGCGCGCATGCATTCGGTGCTCACGCTGGCGGCGGCGGAGATGGCAAGGGTGGCGCTCATTCAGCGGCTTCCCAGCTCAGGCTCTCGGCCTCGCTCGCCTCGGCGCGGTAGTCAGCCGAGCCGGGCCACGGACGATTGGTGAGCGCGGGATACCACTGCGACGGATCGTTGCCGACCGCTTCGCGCAGCAGATCAAGCCGGCGCACGGTGCTTTCGCGGCCCGACAGCATGGTGATCACCTCGGGCGCACCCGACAGGTCGAGCCGCACCACCACGCTGGCATCGGGTTGGCGCACTAGGAAGCAGCGCGAGTGTGCGGGCAGGGTGCGGATCAGCGCCAGCTCGTGCTCGGTCAGGCCGAAGCCTTCGCAATAGTCCTCAGGCCGTGCGCGGCTGTTGGGCATGAACACCATGGTCGCGGTCTGCTCGACCAGCGCGGTGCTGATCTTGCTGTCGAGCGCATCGCGCGCCGACTGGGTGGCGAAACCGACCAGCGCGTTGCGCTTGCGCAGCGTCTTCAGCCAGTCGCGGATGCGGGCGGCGAAGATCTCGTCGTCGAGCGCCTTCCAGCCCTCGTCGATCAGGATCATGGTCGGCTTGCCGTCCAAACGCTCGTCGATGCGCTGGAACAGGTACATCATGGTGGGCGTGCGCAGGCGCGGGTTGTCGAGCAGCGCGGTCATGTCGAAGCCCATCACCCGCGTGGTGAGGTCGAGCTTGTCGGCGGCGTTGTCGAAC
Source organism: Erythrobacter sp. (assembly GCA_027311945.1). Taxonomy (GTDB): domain Bacteria; phylum Pseudomonadota; class Alphaproteobacteria; order Sphingomonadales; family Sphingomonadaceae; genus Alteraurantiacibacter. Next base: position 17,969 of record DAICXZ010000007.1, on the reverse strand, counting down.
AGCCAGGCGAATTCGCCGTCCTCGATCCAGGCCGAGAGCCGGTCCGCCAGATCGCCCGGTTGCGGACGGCGCGAACCCGACAGCAGCTCGCGGAAATAGCGCAGGCGGCGCAAGCTCGGATCGTTGGCATAGGCTGCATCGACGGCCGCCGCGATCAGTCCGTTTTCCTCCGGCCCATCGGCCTTGAGCAGCACCGTAAGCCAGTCGCGCAGGAAGGCGCGGTTGGCGGCGGTGTCGGGCATGGCGAGAGGGTTGAACCCGGTCGGCTCGCCCGCGTGGATGCGTTCGTAAGAGCCGCCGATGCCGCGAATGAACAGCTCCGCACCGCGATCCTTGTCGAACAGGATCGTGCGCGGGCTGAATTTCTGCGCTTGCGCTGCAAGGAAGTTCATCACCACCGTTTTGCCCGAGCCCGAGGGGCCGATGACCGAGAAATTGCCGAGGTCGCCGTGGTGGAAGTTGAAGAAGAACGGCGTGGCGCTGGTGGTCTGCAGCAGCGTGACCGCCTCGCCCCAGTGGTTGCCCTCAGCCTGCCCCAGCGCAAAACCATGGAAGCTCCCGAAACCAGCCATGTTGGCGGTCGAGATCAGCGCACGGCGTACCACATAGCTCTCGTTGCCGGGGAACTGGCCCCAGAAAGCGGGTTCGAGGTTGGTGTCCTCGCGCACGGCAATCGCGCCGGTGTCGGCCAGCGCGGCGGCGACCATGGCGGTGGCGTCGTCAAGCCGGGCGAGGTCGCGCTCGCGCACCAGCACGGTAAGGTGATGATCGCCGAAGCCGACCGAGCCTGCGCCCAGTTCGTCGCGCGCGGCCATCATGTCGAGCCGTTCGGCCTGCGCCTCTTCATCGGCCGAGCGCAGGCGGCGGATGGCAAGGTCGATCTTTTCGCGCGCGGTCTGCCGCTCCTGCGGGGCGAAGCTTTCGGTGACGACCATCTCGAACGGCAGCCGCAGCATCGCGTCGAGCAGGCCGGGGCTGGTCGCCTCGGGATAGTCCTTCAGGCTGAGGATCGAGGAGAAGTCGAACCCTTGCGCGCCGCGCAGCTCCATCGCATCGAGCCCGAACGAGACGCGGCGATAGGGCAGCATATTGCCGATATCAGTCGCCTCGTCAGGGCGGCGCACCGGGCGCATTTCGCCATTGTAGAGCGCGCTCAGCAATTCGAGCAGCTCGTTGTTGGTCGCCCCGCTGTTGCCCACGTAGTCGCCGAGCGGCTGCGCGCCGTAGTCACCCAATGAGGCGGCCAGCGCCTGCACTGCGGCACGCAGAGAGCGGAGATCCTTCGGATCGACCTCTTCGCCTTCGCCCTTGCGGCCCTTGAAAAACTTGCTCGCCCGTTCAGCCAGGCCTGCCTTGCCGCGCGCCGGACGGCGCACGAGGGTGATGAACTGGTCGTTCACGAACAGGCTGCCGGAAGAGAGCTTCTCGCGCCAGGCCTTGTCGATATGGGCCGAAAGCGGATCGGGGAAGCGTGCTTCCAGCTCCACGCTCACGCGGCGGCGGATGACGTGGTGATAAAGCACGAAGCGCGCATCGAGGTTCGAACGCAGCATCACCTCGCGCGTGGCGGCATGGGCGTTCAGCGCGTCGGTGTCCTCGGTCTCGAACAGCAGTCCGGGCACCTGCAACGCTGCCATCAGCGAACCGTCGCGCAGCAGCAGCGTGCCCGCGTCGACGAGACGCGCATAGGGCAGACGATCGCCGGCCTGCGCTTCCTTCGCGCTCCATGCCGCGGCTCCGAGCCATTTGGTCATTCGTCGTTGCTCCATGCCGCCTCATGCAGGCGGACTGTCGGGCACTCAGGCGGCGTAGGAATTGCAGCCCCAGCGCTTGTAATTCTTGATCCGCGGACACTTCGAAACCTTGGTCAGCCAGAGGTCGAAAATGCGCGGTTCGCGCAGGCAAGCGAAATAGCCGATCGCGTGCATGATCAGCGGGATCGGCAGGATCCAGAAGCTCTTGAGGATCAGGAAAGCCTCAGTCGTAACCAGCGCGTTGATCACGAAGAAGTTCAGCGTCACGCCCGCAAACATCTGCGGCCTGGTCAGCGCGCGGTGAACACGGGAGCGGGCGAGTTGCATCAGCCCGCCGCGCCCTGAATACCGGCCACGATCGAACCGGCGCCGAAGATGATGAACACGCCGATGATCACGGTCGCCCCGAAGCGCCAGTTCATCCGCCCGGTCAGCATCATGAAGCCGACCGCGGCCACAGCCATCACCGCAACCGTGGTCGCCACGGTGCCGAGCATGGTCTGCTGCATCCACGAGAACGCATTGTTGATCGGCGAGGAACCGGCCGGGTCCTGCGCGAAGGCAGCCGAGGGAACAAGCAAGGCGGCGAGCGCGGCGATACGGGCAAGGAACGACATGTTTACTCAGAACTCCGGGAATGATTGGAGAGGCGGCCCATGATGGCGGCCACATATTGCTGTGTTTCGCGAATGCGCGGAATGCCGCCTGCACGCATCACGCGGCCGGGCCCGGCATTGTAGGCGGCGAGCGCCTTTTCGAGGTCGCCGTCGAAGCGGTCAAGCTGTTCGCGCAGATAGCGCGCGCCGCCTTCGAGGTTGGCGAAGGGATCACGTGCATCGACGCCGAGATAGCGCGCGGTGTCGGGCATGAGTTGGGCAAGGCCCTGCGCGCCCACGGGGCTGCGGGCATTGGCGTGCCAGCGGCTTTCCTGCCACACCAGCGCTTCGATCAGGGCGGGGGAGAGGTCGAACCGGGCGGCAAGCTCGGCCACCTTGGCGGCATATTGCTGCGGCACCCCATCGTCGTGCAGCGCAGTGTTGGCGACCGCGCTTTCGGGCACGAGTTCGATCAGCTCGATCGGAACTTCGGTTGGCGCAGGAACATTTGCGTAGCTCGCGGATAGATCCTGCGAAGCGGCCACCGCCATGGCTGGCCCGGCGATCCAGCGCGCCTCGCCCGCCGCGCCCACTTCGAGCACGTCAGCGCGGGCCGACTGTGCGCCGACCGCGATCAAACAAGCAGTTGCCGACAAAGTCAGCGCGCGCAGAATCATCCGTACCCTCCGAAGCGCCCCCAATGCTTACAATAGATGACAACCGCGTGACAGCCCCATGAGGCCTGCGATGAATGCATGGAAAAGCCCCGCCGGGCACCATGGCGCGGCGGGGCTTTCTTTAAGCCGGGCTGACGGCTGCGCTGAGACAGGCGCCATCCCGGCCATATATAATAACGCTTTAGTTCATCGCTACGGCGGACTGTTCGAGCGTGCGCAGGGCAAGGCGTGCGGCAGCGCGCGAATCGATCCACTCACCATCGGCCAGTTCGAGCCGGTAACGCACATCGGAGCGGGCGGCGGCGCGATAGTAGTCGGCGGCCTTATCCTTGTCTCCGCGCGCGGCCCAGGCCGAGCCGAGGTTGATCAGCAGCGCCGGGTCTTCGGGATTCTGCGCGAGGTTGGCCTCAAGCCGGGTAATTGCGGAATCGGTTTCGCCCTGCGTGAGTTGCTCGTAGGCTGCATCGCGATGCTGGTCATCGTTCATTCCTGCCATCATCGCGGCCGGTGCAGCCTGGGCAACCATCAAAGCGACCAGGGTCTCAAGTACGATCATTGTTGTTCTCCCAATCTGTCAATGATCGAAGAATGCGACCGCCGAATGAAAAATGCAATCAAACTGTCATAGTGTCATAAATCTGAAACGTTAGGTCCGGTGACGGAAATTCCGGCGCTTTTCTGCGGGGTGGCGGCCATATGACACTCCCTGTCACAAAGCTGTCTTCAGGCGATCACAATTTTATCGGGCCCTTTGCAAACAAACTGTCATGCGAGGCTCCTAGCGAGCGATCCGCGACACTTATTTCGCATTCCTGATTCTCGGTTTTTTGAGGGGACCGTTCGCTGTGACTAACCTTTCTCGCTCGCTCATCATCGGCACCAGCGTGCTGGCTCTGGCCGCATGCGGTCCTGAAGACATCGGCTCGCCCGGCTCCAATGGCGACATCAACATTGGCGACATCATCACCAACCCGACCCCGGCGCCGACTCCGACGCCGACTTCGACCGGCGCGGTTGCTGCTGCAAGCTGCCCGACCCTGCCCGGCACCGGTGACGCGCTGCTCAACAGCGGCACCATCACTGGCCCCGAAGGTACCTGGCGCGTTTGCACGCTGCCCTCGATCTTCACCGCATCGACCACCCTCCCGTTCCAGGCCGGCACGCTTTACCGCTTGAGCGGCCGCGTTGACGTGGGTCGCGACGATGGCCCGACTGCCGATGCCAGCGATGGCGTTACCGGCACCAATGTGGAGCTGACCATCGAGCCGGGCGTGATCCTGTTCGGTGAGAAGGACTTCCCGGGCGCTTCGTACATGATCGTGAACCGCGGCAGCAAGCTTCTTGCCGACGGTGCAGCAGATCGCCCGATCATCTTCACTGCCCAGGACGACATCACCGGAAACACCACCGACACCTCCAGTGGTCTGTGGGGCGGTGTTGTTCTTCTCGGACGTGCTCCGGTTTCGGATTGCTTCGCGGGCGGCATCAACCAGGCCAACCAGGTCGATTGCGAAATGCGCGTTGAAGGCATCGCCAACAACATCCCGTTCTTTGGCGGCAACACTCCGACCGATAGCTCGGGCAGCATGTCCTACGTTCAGATCCGCTACTCCGGCTTCACGCTTGATCTCGGCGGCGAGCTGCAGTCGCTCACGCTGGGCGGCGTCGGGTCGGGCACCGAACTCGACTTCATCCAGTCGTACAACAGCTCCGACGACGGCACCGAATTCTTCGGTGGCAATGTCAACATGAAGCACTTTGTTGCGGTGGGCGCAGAAGACGACTCGATCGACACCGACTCGGGTGTTCAGGCTAACCTGCAGTATGTTGTCGCCGTGCAGCGCGACAATGTCGGCGACCGTGTGCTCGAAAGCGACTCGCCGGCAGACGACAAGGGGCTGGGCACCACGATCCCCGACGCCCTGCCGCGCAGCAAGACCACCATCAGCAACTTCTCGTTCTGGGCGACCGGCGGAAATGATGCTGCTGAATCGCGCGGTGCCAGCGATATTACCTTGGCCAACGGCGTGATCTACAAGCCTTCCTCGTCGAGCAATGTCTGCATCGATGATAACGGTGACGTTGGCGGCGGCCGCGATGCGATCCAGATCCTCTACTCGGTTCTGCTTGATTGCCCCGCCACCGGCGACACCGACACTGCCAATGCTGCTGGCAGCGGCAACACCGAGGGCACCAACACCCTGACCGGCAAGTACATCAACGGTACCGCCGAGCAGACCTATACTCCGGTGTTTGACGCGGCTTCGCTGTCGTCGTTCTTCGATGCGGGGCTGACCTACATCGGTGCCGTGCCGACGCCGGCTGCAGGCGCTGCTCCGTGGGCCCGCGGCTGGACCTGCGACAGCACTACCGTTTCGTTCGGATCTGGCCTCTCTTGCCAGGCCCTGCCGGTTTTTAACTAAGCAGTTTGGCTTTGTGGAGGGAGGCGCTCGAACATCGGGCTCCTCCCTTCTTTTTCACGCGCGGCATATGCCGGCATCAGGTTTCTTAGGCCTTATCATGAGGGGGTCCTTGTCATGACCACTGGCAAGCAGTTTGCGGCACTGCTGTTGCTCACCACCGCTTTCACCTTTCCGGGCACTGTTTTTGCCCAGGATGCAGATCCGGCTACCAATCCCGGCGCTTCGACGCAGGTTGAGGGCCAAGGTGAGGAAGAGGTTTACGACGAGCCCGATGTTTCGGTTCCCGGCGGAGACACCATCATTGTCACCGGCCGCGTTAATCGTGACCCGACACGCAATTCCGCCCAGGTCATCAGTGTTCTGTCGTCCGAAGCAATCGCCCGCACCGGCGAAGGCGACATTGCTGGCGCGCTCGGCCGCGTCACCGGCCTTTCGGTGGTTGGCAACGGGCGTGTGTTCGTGCGCGGCCTTGGCGATCGTTATTCGCTGGCACTGCTTAACGGCTTGCCGCTGCCCAGCCCTGAACCACTCAGCCGCGTTGTTCCGCTCGACATTTTCCCGACCAATGTCGTCGCATCATCGCTTGTGCAGAAGACCTATTCGGCCAACTTCCCCGGCGAATTCGGTGGCGGTGTGATCAACCTCACCACCCGCGCAGTTCCTGACGAATCGTTCCTGACGATCAGCGGGAGCCTCAGCGGCGACACCGAGACCACCTTCCAGAACGGGTACTCTTACTTCGGCAGCGACACCGACTGGACGGGCTTCGACGATGGCGCCCGCAACATTCCTGATCGGCTGCAGAATTACTTCGACCAGTCTATCGCGACCGGCGCCTCGATCGGGTCCACGCCCGAGTTCGAGGCGGAGAATCTCGCAAGCGTGCTGACGCCGCCGCAGTTCTCAACGTTGCAGATCATCGGCGACCAGCGTCCCAACTGGTCGGCCGGGATTACTGCGGGTACGTCGTTCGACATCGGCGACGATGCCCGCCTTGGCCTGATCCTCACTGGCAGCCTGAGCAACTCGCTGCGCAACCGCGACATTTCGCGCCAGCAGGCCGGTGACACCGTAACCACCTATTCGCGCGACGAGCAGTCGTTCGTCACCGATAACCGCATTCTTGCCAATGCGCTGTTCAGTGCCGGCCTGGAAGTCGGCGATCATGTGTTCCGCTGGACCAACCTGTTCATTCGCGACACCGTGAAACAGGCCAGCCTGACCAACTACAAGATCTTCGACGGTGACTTGGATAACACCGATTTCCTCGAGCAGAACACCGGCTGGTACGAACGCCAGCTGATCGACAGCCAGCTTGTAGCTGAGCTGGAATTCGATCGTCTGGGGGTCGATTTGCGCGGCGGCTATGCCCGGACCGATCGCAGGGCGCCGTTCAATCTCAGCTATGTCTATGCGCGCACCAACAATGCCAGCGAGCAGTTCGGCGACGTTTACCGCGTGGACTTGAGCGGTTCGGGTCAGCAGGCGCTGCAGGAAACGGGTGTCGTTTCGTCCTTTTCCGATCTCCAGGAGGAGGTCTGGTTCGGCGGCATCGACCTGAGCTACGAGCTGCTCGACAACCTGTCGGCAACTGTCGGCTATGCCTATACCGACACCTCCCGTTCGACCACCCGCCGGGCATTCCAATTGCGTGCCCAGGTCGATCCCGATTTCCTCAACCCGGATGGTGATCCGAGCATCCCCGACCTTGATCCCGCGGTGATCGAGCAATTGCAGACCATCGTGCTTCCTGCGGCAGGCACTCGGACGCCAGCGCTCCTGTTCAACGCGGCGACGTTCAACCTCTTCGATGTGACCTTGCAGGAATTCGGCAGCACGACGCCGGCCTTCGACGCGGCGCTCGAGATCCACGCCGGATATGGCCAGTTCCAGTGGCTGCCGATCGACACCTTCACGGTGCAGGCCGGTGTTCGCTACGAATCTGCCATCCAGTCCTCGATCCCGATCGGTGCCAACAACACGGCGCAGGCGCGGTCCAACGAGAACGACTACTTCCTGCCCGGCGTCACGCTGACCTGGGAGCCGAGCGCCGATCTGCAGCTGCGTGCCAGCGGTTCGCGGACTCTTGCCCGACCGCAGTTCCGCGAGCTCGTTTCGCAGATCTACTTCGATCCGGAGACGAACCGCTCCTACGTCGGTAACACCTTCCTTAACGACAGCGAGCTGCTCAACTTCGAAGCGCGGGCCGAGTATTATCTCTCGCGGCAGAACAAGTTCTCGCTGGCTGGTTTCTACAAGAAGATCGACAAACCGATTGAAGCCTTCCGCACTGGTGCTGGCGACATCACCTATGCCAACGCACCAGAGGCAACGCTCTACGGTGCCGAGGTCGACGCGCAGTACTTCTTCGACCTCGCAGACATGGGTGGCTGGCTCGAGACCAAGCAGCTGCTGGTCCTGATGAACTACACCTACACACAGTCCAAGGTGAACGTGGGCGATGAAACCGTCATCATCGATCAGGGCGGCAACCCGATCGAGCGCGCGGCCAACACCATCTTCGTCGATGGCTCGCAGCTGGTTGGCCAGTCAGACCATCTGGTGAACTTCCAGATTGGCCTGGAGGATCTCGATCGGTTGCAGCAAGTGACACTGCTGCTGTCCTACGCTTCCGAGCGTTCGACTTTCCGCAACCTGGCTCCGTTGCCCGACACTATCGAGAAGCCCGGCGTGCAGCTGGACCTTGTCGCCAGGCAGGGCTTGAACCTGTTCGGTGCCGAAGCGGAAGTGAAGTTGGAAGCGCGCAACCTGTTGGGCACGCGCAATCAGGAATATTACATCAACTCTTCTGGCTTGCGCGTCGAGCAGAACACCTACGACGTTGGCCAGTCGTTCTCGGCCGGCCTCTCGCTGACCTTCTAAATCAGCTACGCAGAGGCGTTGCTTAAAGAGGCCTCCCGCGCGAGCGGGGGGCCTTTTTCGTTGGGGCAAGGGCACGCGTCAAAGGTGCCACGCTGCACTCGCGGGGGAAGGCGATCGTCACATTGGCGATGAAAGCCCCGCGTCAGGGCAGGTCGAGCACGTAGCCCTTCGAATGGACCGTGCGCAGCAAGTGGCCCGCACCTGCATTGCGCAGCCCGAAGCGCAGGCGTTTGATCCACACGTCGACCGTGCGCAGGTAGCCCGGATCGCCGGCCTTGCCGAGCGCATCGACCAGCTCCTGTCGGCTCAACACGCGGTTGGGGTTTTCCGCCAGGAAGCGCAGCACCCGGAATTCGTTCGGGCGCAGCGTGATCTGCTGCCCCTTCCAGCGCGCCTGCTCACCCGCGACGTTGATCTGCAACTCACCCAGGTCGAGCACTTGCGGCACGCTCGGGCGGCGGTCGGTGGCATAGAGCGCCAGCACCCGGTCGAGCATCGCCTTGCGGTCGAGCGGGCCGATCGCATAGTCATCGGCCCCGGCCTTGATCGCGCGGCGGCGATCTTCGGGATCGTCCTCGTCGAGCACCATGGTGACATGGGCATCGCGCGTGCGGGGATCGGCGCGCAGGCGGCGGCACATTTCGAGGCCCGACAGGTCATCGAGCACCCAGTCGACAAAGGCCCAGACACTGCTTTCGACAAGCTTGTTCGGCCCGACCGAAGTCAGTTGCTCGAACACAAATTGTGCATCGCCATGATCGAACCGGTCATATCCGGCCGCTTCCTTGCTGGTGGCGAAGATGGTGACGTGTTCCATCCAGTCATTCCCCAATTGGATGGGGAATCCCTGCAAGCTGGAAATGACCGTGCTATGACAGATATGCGCGCCGCGTTCGGTGTCGTCGCGGACAGGGCAAACTACCGTGAGGCGAGCGTCACCAGCACCTCGTCATAGGGCATGCCGTCGCCGCCACGATTCACCACGATGTGCTGATAGCCCTGCGAACGCGCACCGCTCGCGCCATAGGCGGCGGTTTGCAACGGCTCATCCAGCGCGATGCGGTAGAAGGTGGTGCGCATGAACTCGGACAACTCGCCCGCGGTGATCGCGCCATCGCCATTGGCATCGGCGCGGCCCTCCACCGCCTGCTGAAGGATATGCGAGATATAGCCGCCCGCTTCGAACTTCTGCGCCACCAGGCTGGTGAGGTCGCTGTCGGAGCTGAACACACCCATCCGCCCGGTCTGGCGGTTGATCACATCGTCGAACCCGCCCGAGAAGCACGAATCGAGTACCAACAGCGTGCGCGCGCGGATCGGTTCGAGCATCTGGCCCAGTTCGTAGTCGGTCACGGCGGCGTCGAACAGCTCGATGGTCTCGCTGGTGCCATCGCGCTCCATGAAGCTTTCCACCGGCTGCTTCGAGCCGTGGCCCGAGTAGAACAGCAGGAACAGGTCGTCCGGCCCGATGGTGCCAGCAATGTCGGAGATCGCCTCGATGAAGTTCGCCCGCGTTGCCTGCCGGTTGATCAGCGTGGCGCTTTGCCCGGCGAGCATGCCGGTCTGTTGCAACGTCTGGGTGAGCTTGGTCGCGTCCTGATCGGTCATCGAGAGGTTGCCCGCGCGCCCGCCGTAATCGGCCACGCCCACGCTGAGCGCGAAGATCCGCCCTCCGCTGCGCCCGGCCAGAACCGGGGCATTGTCGCCACCAGCGCTCACGCTTGAGCTGATGGTGTAGCTTCCGGCTTCACCGCCCTGATAGCTGGTTGCCACCAGTGTATAGCTGCCGGTTTCGGGCAGGGTGACGGTCAGGCGCGAGTTGGTTTCGCCATCGCCGCCCGCGCGGTCGTCGTTCTCCTCGCTTCCGCCGCCGGGCATCAGCAGCGAGAGGTATGTGTCGAACTCGGAGGAGGTCATGTCGAAGGTCACGCGCTGGCCGCGCTGGCCTTCGAAGCTGTAGGCGTCGATATATTCGCCTGAGGGGATCGTATCGTCGCCGCTCGCCAGCGACCCGCTGACCGAGCCGCCCAGCGCAAGCCGTGCCCCGCCGCCTGCCGTGGAACTGGCCGTGGCGCGCGAATCGAGCCGGTAGCTGCCGAGCCCGCTTTCGGAATAGCTGGCCACCACCACGCGGTAAGTCCCATCGCGCGGCAGTGTCGTCTCGACCAGGCTGTTCAGCGTGCTGCCCGCGGGATCATCGTCGTTCTCGACGGAAAATCCGCCCGGGCCTTCCACGCGCAGCAGGGTGTCGAAGTCGTCGGAGGCGAGGGCGAGGCGCAGGCTCTGTCCGGCGCTGGCTTCGATCAGGTAGATGTCCTCGACCGAGTGGTCGCCGCGCGGATCGGACGCGGCGAGCGTTCCATCGACGCTGCGCCCCAGCTCAAGCCGCTGGCCGCTGGCGGCGCGCGAGGACGAGCCGGAAAGATCGGCGCGGATCGCGTAGCTGCCGGTCTCCCCTCCGGCATAGCTGGTGGCGGCGATGGTGAGACCGCCGTCTGCCGGGATCGTCACCTCAAGCCGGCTGTTGGTGCCCCCTGCACCGGGATTGTCATCGTTTTCGGCCGAGTAGTCGTTGGCGCCGACTGCGGCGAGATAGGTGTCGAAGTCGGTGCTCTGCATGGTGACAGCCATCTGCGATCCGGGCTCACCGCGCAGCGTGTAGATATCGAAATACTCGCCCGTTTCGAGTTCGGCATCGCCTGCTGCGAGCTGCCCCTGCGCCGGAGTGCCAGGCGCAAGCATGTTACCTGCACCGGCTGCTGGCGAGGAGCCCGAGCTGCTGCCAGAGGCCAGGCGCGCACCTTCGATGCCGAGCTGATAGCTGCCCGTCTCGCCTTCGGTCAGGCTGTTGGCCGTCACCTCGTATTGGCCGGTCGCGGTGAGGTCGATGTCGACCTGCGAGTTGGTCGAGCCATCGTCGCCATCGTCGTTGGTGAACGTTTCGCCGTTCGGGCTTTCGACGCGCAGATAGGTGTCGAACTCGGATGAGGTCATCCGCAAGGTCACATGCTGTCCGCTGCGCCCCTCGAAAGTGTAGCGGTCATAGTAGGAGCCGTCTTCGAGCATCGAATCGCCGGAGGAAAGCGTGCCCGCGATGCTGTTGGATAGGTCGCCCCCGCTGCCGGTCGTCCCCTGAAGCCGGTAGGAGCCTGTTTCGCCAGCGTCGAAGCTGGTGATGATGAGGCTATAGCGGCCATCTTCGGGCAGCGTCGCGGTGATGCGCGAATGGGTGCCGCTGCCCTCCTCGGCATCGTCATTCTCGACCGAGAAATCGCCCTCGTCGCGCAGCATCAGATAGGCGTCGAAATCGCTGCTGGTGAGCGTCACATCGACCTGATCTCCAGCCTGACCGTCGAAATAGTAGAGGTCGTAGAATTCGCCCGAAGGCAGCTCGTCATCGTCCGCGCGCAATTCGCCGCTGGAGCTGATCGTGCTCTGCCCGGCTGCCGGCACGACCAGCCCTGCGCACAGGATGGCAGCCATTGCCGTCTTGCTGAGAATACCAGACTTCATGCGATGCCCCCGCCCCGAACAGAATCGCGCAGATTAGTGGCATAAGTCGGCGCGAAAATCAGTATCCACGTGACTGAATAGTCCTGATCATTGCTCAGGCCCGAAGCGCATAGGCGCGCCACCAGAACCCGGGCCGTTGCCTTGCATTTTCGCAGGCTTTGCGCAGCAGGACCCGCGGGATCGCGCCGGTCACATATCGTGCAGCCACAGGGCCATCAGCGCCGTTCGGCTGGAGACGCCGTATTTGCGATAGATGCTCTTGATGTGGTCATGCGTCGTGTGCGGGCTCTCGTCGTTGGCGGCGGCGATCCGCTTCTCCGACAGGCCTTGCAGCACCCCGCTCAAGACCGTGCCCTCGGTGGGGGTGATCGGCGCGGAGGCAATGCCGATCCCTTCGCCCAGCATTTGCAACCGGTAAAACCATTTCAGCCCGCGCACGGTGCGTGAAACGACCTCTGCGTCGCTGGCGGAAAAATTATCCTGATCCAGGCCGCGATGGAGGCCGATCTGCACCTCCACCTCATCGTTGACGGGAATACCGGCCCAGATCGAATCCTTGCGGCCGAGGCGCAGATAGTGGTTGCGATAGGACGCGCTTTCGAACCACTCGGGCGTCGCCAGATCCTTCAGCAGCAGCACCCGGTATTGCCCGGCCAGTTCCACATTGCGGATGGTGGTGACGTCGGGCTCGCCGCGATCCATCGCGGCGAAGGCCCGCTGCATCACGTCTTCCGCAAGGGGCAGGTGATTGTGTGCCGATACGGTGCGCGGACGCCAGCCGCGCATCGGGTCATCGCTGGAGGCGCTGGCGAAGCGGACCACGCCGATCCAGTCGGCCTGCGGCGCATCGACCAGACTGCATAGCGTCTTGAGCAGATGGTCGCGCGATTGCAGGAACTGCGCCGCCGGAAAGCCGGCCAGCTCGTCCCACAGCTCGGAGATACGCGCCGCAATATCCAGAGGGGGCGGCAGTTCGGATTCAGGATGAGGATTAGACACGCGACACTGTTTTTATAAGTATTAATGCGGCCCTTACCGTGGCTTGCCGGCGATAGGAACCCCGCAACAGTGCCTCATACCCGCTGAACGGGGGATTTCGCGTCGTCGCCTGCACATGCCGCGTTCTGACACGCTTCAGGCCGATGCCAATCCAGCTTTCTCCACGTGCGTTTCCACCGGCAAATCCTCGTCCTTACGTTCGGAATATCGATCGACCAGTTGCTCCGCATGGGGGCGCAGGAGAACGGTGAAGCGGACCAGTTCCTCCATCACATCAACGATCCGGTCGTAATAGCTTGAGGACTTCATCCGGCCCGCTTCGTCGAACTCTTCATAGGCCTTGGCGACAGACGACTGGTTGGGGATCGTGAACATCCGCATCCAGCGCCCCAGCACGCGCAGCGTATTGATCGTGTTGAAGCTCTGCGAACCGGCGCAGACCTGCATCACGGCCAGCGTGCGTCCCTGTGTCGGGCGAAGGCCTTTGTAGGCCAGTGGCAGGTGGTCGATCTGCGCCTTCATGATCCCGGTCATCTGGCCGTGCCGCTCGGGACTGCACCAGACTTGCCCTTCCGACCACAGCGAATGCTCGCGCAGCTCATGAACGGCGGGATGATCGTCATCTTTCACCTGATCCGGTAGTGGCAGGTCGGACGGATCGAAGATCCGCGTCTCGCAGCCGAACAATTGCAACAGGCGGGCCGCTTCCTCCACCGCCAACCGCGAGTAGGATCGCTCCCGCAGCGAACCGTAAAGCAGCAGTATGCGCGGCGGCGGCTCCACGGCGCCGAGCCCGACTGCCGGGTTGCGATGGACATATTCGGCACGCAGCGCGGGCAGATGATCGGGATCGGACAGGGTTCGCAGGCGGGGCATAAGGCTCGCTTTGTCTCAGGACTGGGGGAAGCGATCGCGCGTACGGTTGGCGAAGGCCACCAGCGAAAGCATCACCGGCACTTCCACCAATACGCCTACCACGGTCGCCAGCGCTGCGCCGCTCGTCAGCCCGAACAGGCCGATGGCGACAGCAACCGCCAGTTCGAAGAAATTGGAGGTGCCGATCAGCGCGCAGGGCGCAGCAATATCGTGCGGCACCTTCCACGCCTTGGCGGCTGCATAGGCGACGGCGAAAATCCCGTAGGATTGGATGATGATCGGGATTGCAATCATCACGATCAGCAGCGGATTGGAGATGATGGTTCCGGCCTGGAAGGCAAACAGCAGCACGACGGTCGCGAGCAGACCAATGATCGACCATGGCTTGAGCCGCGCGGTGAATGCATCGACCGCAGCCTCGTCACCATCGTGGGAGCGAATGACCTGTCGCCTCGCGATTGCCCCTGCTGCCAGCGGGATCACGACATAGAGCGCGACCGACAGCAGCAGCGTCTCCCATGGAACCACAATGTCGGTGACGCCCAGCAGCAGCGCCACGATGGGCGCAAAAGCCACGATCATGACAAGGTCGTTCACCGATACCTGCACCAGCGTGTAGGCCGGATCGCCCCGCGTCAGCTGCGACCATACGAACACCATGGCAGTGCAAGGTGCAGCGCCAAGGATGATGAGCCCGGCAATATACAGGTCGGCATCGTTATCGGACATCATGCCGGCATAGAGATAGTCGAAGAACAGCACCGCCAGTGCTGCCATCGTGAACGGCTTGACGAGCCAGTTGACGACCAGCGTGATGACCAGCCCCTTGGGCTTGCGGCCGATGTCCTTGATACTGGAGAAATCGACGCCGACCATCATCGGGAAGATCATCGCCCAGATCAGCACGGCGATCACCAGGTTAACCGAAGCGTATTCCAGGTCTGCCATCATGTCGACGGCGCCGGGTGCTATGATGCCAAGCGTCAGGCCGATCAGAATGGCGCCCAACACCCACAACGAGAGGAACCGCTCGAATGTGCCGAGCGGGGAGGGCACAGGAGCTGGATCTACGGGCGTCTGGGTCATTCTGCTTGTCCTGTTGACGGGTCAGCGCACGCGCAGGCCATCGGCATTGATCACCTGTTCGCCGTCTTCCTTGGCGAAGGCCGCTTGCTGCTCCGCAGGGATCAGGTCGAGCACCTCTTCCGACGGGCGGCACAGTTTTACGCCAAGCGGCGAAACGATCAGCGGGCGGTTGATGAGGATGGGGTGCTCCATCATCGCGTCAATCAGATGCACGTCCGACAGGGCGGGATCACCGAGCCCAAGTTCGGCGAACGGCGTACCCTTTTCGCGCAGCAGCTCGCGAGGCGTGATACCGGCTCGCTCGATCAAGCTTTCCAGCATTGCGCGCGAGGGCGGCGTTTTTAGATATTCGACGACGTGCGGCTCGATCCCGGCATTGCGGATCATCGCCAGGGCATTGCGCGAGGTCCCGCATTCCGGGTTATGGTAAATGACAATGTCGGTGGTCATTGGACGTCCTTGGCTTTGGTGCTGGCGCCTTCCTCGCGCCCGATCCTGGCGAGTTTGCTGCGCATCGCCATTGCGTCGATGTCTTTCATCGGCAGCATCAGGAACAGTTCGATGCGGCGCTTGAGATAGGTCAGCGCATCGAGGAACGCCTTGCGCTGCCCGTCGCCTTCGATGGCCGCGGGATCCTCGACGCCCCAGTGGGCGGAAATTGGCTTGCCCGGGAAGACGGGGCAGCTCTCGCCAGCGGCGTTGTCGCAAACGGTGAAGATGAAATCGAACTCGGGTGCGCCGGGCTTCGTGAACTCGTCCCAGCTCTTCGAGTGCAGGCCGTCGGTCGGATAGCCGAAGTTGCCCAGCACTTCGATCGCCATCGGATGCACATCACCCTTGGGCTGGCTGCCAGCGCTATAGGCAGCGAACCGGCCTTCGCCCATCTCGTTCATTAGCGCCTCTCCCAGGATCGAGCGCGCTGAATTCCCGGTGCAGAGAAACAATACGTTGTAGACCTTGTCAGGCATCGGAACCTCGAAACGAACGGCAGTTGCCGGTCATGGCTTGCAGGAAACGATCTCGGAAAAATCGGCGCAGAGCAGCGGATCGCCCTGGCAGCAATCTTCCATCAGGAAGGCGAGCAGCTGCCGCATGCCGGCGTAATCCGCGCGGTAGCGGATCACCCGGCTTTCGCGCTGTGATGTCGCGAGGCCTGCTCGCTCGAGATTGGCAAGGTGATGCGACATCGTGGAGGCGGGAACGCCGCAACGCTGCGCAATCTCGCCCGCCATCAGCCCATCTGGCCCCGCCTTCACAAGCATGCGGAAAACCGACAGCCGTGTTTCGTGCCCAAGGGCCTGGAGAGCATCGACGGCCCAGATCTGATCGCCCTGTGTCATGCGAATCCTCGATTGCGTTAGACTTGTCATAAAGCCCCTGTATGCCGATTCAATCGATAATTCGAGTATAATCGAAATAAAGGATTGCCCCATGCCGCGTTCTCTTCTGACCGCCACATTCTGTATCTCTGCCCTCATCGCGGGGCCCTCGCAGGCCCAACAGGCGACCACTTCGGCAGAATATCGCGCTCAGGGCGAAGCCGAAGTCGCCGCGAGAATTGCTGCGCCAGAACGTCCGGACCGGGCGCGCAATGTGATTATCTTCATCGGTGACGGGATGGGCGTCTCCACCCTCACGGCTGCACGTATTCTGGCGGGCGAAAATGCAGGTGTGGACGGCGAATCCTTTGTCACCGCAATGGACAGCCTCGATCATACCGCACTGGTCAGGACCTATTCGCATGATGGACAGGTCTCGGACAGCGCGCCCACCGCGACGGCAATCCTTGCCGGTCTCAAAACCCGCAATGGCGTAATCGGCGTGGGTCCTGAAGTCGTGGTGGGCGACTGCGCATCGGGCCTCGCCAATAGGGTCCCTTCATTGTTCGGCATGGCGCAGGAAGCCGGGCTCGCAACTGGCATTGTCACGACGACGAGGATTACGCACGCAACACCGGCGGCAGGCTATGCCCATACGCCGCAGCGAGACTGGGAGGCCGATGCCGACATCCCGGCCGAGGCGCTTTCGGGAGGGTGCGCCGACATTGCCCGCCAACTGATCGAAGGGCCTGTGGGTGCGGAGCTCGATGTGATCCTCGGGGGCGGACGCAGCGCATTCCTGCCGACCACCTCGGCGGATCCGGAATATCCGGAACAGACCGGAAGGCGCCAGGACGGGCGGGACCTGATAGCGGAGTGGCAGGAAGCCCATCCCGGCGGGACATTCGCCTGGAATGCGGAGCAGCTGGCCGGTTACAACCCGGCAAGCGGCGGCCCTCTGCTGGGCCTGTTCGAGCCCAGCCACATGCAATACGAAGCCGACCGCGCCGACGATGCGGGCGGCGAACCCTCCCTCGCCGACATGGTAGAGCTATCCATTCGTCGGCTTGCTGGTGAGACTGGTGGCTATGTGCTTCTGGTGGAAGGCGGCCGCATCGATCATGCCCACCACGGCGGCAACGCCTATCGAGCACTCACCGACGCTGCGGCCTTCGACGATGCCGTAGCCCGTGCGCTATCGCTGGTGGACCTTGACGAGACATTGATCGTTACGACCGCCGACCACAGCCATACGCTGACCATGAGCGGCTATCCTCACCGCGGTAATCCGATCCTGGGCACGGTAGCTTTCGGCGAACCGCAGGTGGCGCGCGATGGCAAAGCATACACGACGCTAGGCTATGCCAATGGACCGGGCGCCGTGCAGACTGGCGATCGACCGGATCCGGCAGCCGAAGACACCGCCGCGCCCGATTATCGCCAGCAGGCGCTGATTCCGCTTTCCTCCGAAACCCATGCCGGGGAAGATGTCGCCGTTCGGGGATCGGGACCAGGTGCGGACCTTTTTCGCGGCACGATGGAACAGCACACGATTTTTCACATCGTGCATCGGGCTCTGTTCGGGCAGGGCCCCAACTAGTGGTGTTCCTGTGGCTGTTTTCGTGAACGCGGTGGGCTGGTCGGAACGGCTGATGTCTGCGCGCAGGCTGCTTTCGGCATAAATTGACTTGCCGCTACTAAGCCTATTCTGTTGAAAAACTCCTCTTGCGAAGAGAGCGAGCCGCTGATTCAGTGTTCTTCGTAATCAGGAGATTTGCTGATGATGGGCGAGCGGACGGTGATGCAGGAGGCGCTGTTCTACAGCTTCCGCATTGAGGATCAT
>DAICXZ010000001.1 GCA_027311945.1 Erythrobacter sp. | reverse complement strand
CGCATCTTCCTGCGGCAGATCTACTACGCCGAAGCGCGCGAGGGCGGCCGCGAGTATAACGATGCCGATGGCCCGCGTTTCGGCTCCTACCTGCGCGGACGTCTTGCGATCGCAGCCCTGTTCCCTGACAAGGATGCGGACGGCAACGGGATCGAGCGCTCCGGCGACATCGTCATGTTTGGCGGCGCGGGCGTTCGCACCAACTTCGGCGGCGATATCGAGATGATGGCGCCGGGCGGCCAGATCGTCGTGGGCGTCCAGGGCGAGGTGCCCCCTGCTTCGGCCGGCGTCATCACCCAAGGGGTGGGCGACATTCGTCTGTTCAGCGAGCAGTCCCTGCTGCTCGGCCTGTCGCGCATTCTCACGACCTTCGGCGGTGACATCTTCGCCTGGTCCGAGGAAGGCGACATCAACGCCGGTCGCGGCGCCAAGACGACGGTACTCTATACGCCGCCACTGCGGACCTACGACCGCTACGGCAACGTCCGGCTCGCCCCGCAAGTACCGTCCTCAGGCGCGGGCATCGGTACGCTTAACCCGATCCCCGAGGTCGAGCCAGGAGACATCGACCTGGTCGCGCCGCTCGGCACGATCGATGCGGGTGAAGCGGGCATTCGGGTGTCGGGCAACATCAACCTTGCAGCATTGCAGGTGCTGAATGCCGCCAACATCAAGGTGCAGGGTGAAGCGACCGGCATCCCGGTTGTCGCGGCAGTCAACACCGGTGCGCTGACCTCGGCGTCCTCGGCCGCGAGCGCCGTCGCCAATCAGGCAGCGGACCTTGCCGAACGGGCGCGGCCGCAAATGCGGACCGAGATCCCGACGATCCTCAACGTCAGGTTCCTCGGCTTCGGCCAATAGCCGGGACAGTTTGGGCCGTGCTTCGGCCCGCTCTCACCGGGACGGCGGCGCTGGCCGCCGTCCCGGACCAGATATTTCGGAGATTGATCCACTCATGCCAGAAACCGCCGCACCTTCGGCCTCGTCCGCAAGCGCCATGCTCCCGCTGTTCTATAAAGCGCTGCAGCCCCTTCATTCCGTCGCCCACGCCGACTGGCGCCTGAAGCCGGGCGACGTGTCGTTCGCGGCCGACACGCCGTTTCTGCCGATCGTGGCAAGTGAGATCATTGCCGCCGCGCGCAACTATCCGGTCGTGTTTGCCGGCGACACCGCGCAGCCGATCGTGGTCCTGGCGCTTGAAGCGACCAACCTCTTTGTCGAAGACGGCAAATGGTCGAACGATTGCTACATCCCTGCCTATGTGCGGCGCTATCCCTTCGCCTTCGTCGCCACGCAGGAACCACAGGGCTTCGTGCTCTCGGTCGATAGCGGCTCTGACCGGGTTACTCAGGGAGGGACCGAAGGAACGCCCCTGTTCGAGGATGGCAAGCCCTCTACCCTGACACAGCAGGCGTTGGAGTTCTGCACGGCGTTCGGCCGGGAAGCGGAGTTGACCAAGCTGTTCACCGATGCGCTTCGGGAGAAAGAGCTTTTGATCGACCGGCGGGCGGATGCCACTCTGCCCGATGGGCGTAAGCTCGGACTCCATAACTTCCAGATCATCGATGCGCAGAAGTTTGCTGCTCTCGATGACAAGACCATCGTCGCCTGGCACCGGCAGGGCCTGCTCGCCCTCGCGCATCACCACCTGGCTTCGCTCGATCGTTTCCGCGAGCTGGTTAACCGGCAGGCGCTTCATCCGGTCACGGGATCGTCACTATCGCCTGCTTCGCCCAAACCCGTCGTTGCCGAAGGCGACGCCCCGGCCAAATCTGCCAAATCCAGGAAAGTCACATCATGAACAGCCGTGCCCTTCTCTTTTCCGCTCTTCTTCTCGCCGCCGCCTCCGCGCCTGTCCCCGTCACCGCACAGACCGTGGGTGGCAGACAGACACCGCCCGCCGCACCCGCCGCGCAATCGTTGGGCGGTCCCGTCGTGGCGGGTGTTTGCCTGTTGTCGCGTGAAGCCATCTTCGCCAATGCCGCGGTCGGCAAGGCCGCCTCGGCGCGCTTGCAGGAGCTGACTCGCGCCGCCCAGGCCGAAATCGATGCCCAACGCACGCCGCTTGAGACCCAAGCTCGCGCGCTCGAAGGCCAGCCTGACAATGCCGAGAACCAGCAGCGCCGCCAGCAACTCGCGCAGCGCTGGCAGGCACTCCAGCAGCAAGCCGCGCATAACAGCCGCGAGATCGAGGCGACCCGCGCCAAGGCGCTCGATCGCATCGCCACCGAGGCGCAGCCGGTAATAGCGCAGGTCTACGGTCAGAAGAATTGCGGTCTTCTGTTCGATCGTGGCGCCGCGCTTGGCGGCAATTTCGCGAACGATCTGACCGCCGACGTCGTGCGCGCGCTCGATGGACGCATCCAGACCATCACTTTCGAACGCGAGCGTTTGCCTCAGCAACAATCCGCACCCGCCGCACCGGCGCAACGCTAGAACAGGAGGGCGCGGGCGATGTTGATGGCGGTTGCCCTGATTGGTGCTGGGTTCGCAGCGGGCGTGATCCTGACCGCATTGATCGCGCTTCACGCCTATGGCTTGCTGCGCGAGGAGGCCGTGCGGATCGTCGACAGCTACGGGATGATGCTCGGCCCGCAGATGATCGGACACCGGAGCGTTTCTCGTGGCGGCGATTGATGTGCCGGCTGCGCTATACTGGCCGATGCCGATCCCGCGCGCGCTTCGTCAGACCGGGCGCGGTCTCCTCCGCTGGCGCCGGGATGTCGCTGCGAGCCACTGCGCCTATCTGGCCGAACGGGAGATCCGCTTGGAGCGCAAGCTAGCCCTGAATCCGATCACGCCCGCGCAGCTCTGCATTTATCGCCTGCTTCTTTGAGGCGCCGCCTGCCTGTTCGACCTTGCCATTATGGGAACGACTGCATGACCAGCCGCAATCCGTCCATCCTCACGCGCCTTGCGCGCTGGGCTGCCGCGCTCGCTGGCGCGGGCGTCGCCTCCGCTACGCCGATCGCGGCGCAGAGCATGCCACCTTCGGCTGCGCCGGTCGAATGGGTGCGCTACGCGGAGTCTGCAACAACCACTATCACGGGTTGGCTCGAAGCCGATAGCGAGCCCGCCAAGCGGCTTCGTTCTTATCTCGACGCGACACGGGCCACGTCTGACCAGGCGACGGCCCCCTTGGTCATCAAGGTTTGGATCGAGCGCGACGGCAAGATATCGCGGATCGACTACCCCGCCTTCGCCCACGCCGAAGCCAATGCGGACTTGCAGGCGCTGATCGTCGGACAGCAGCTGTCGGCCGCGCCGCCGAGCGATATGCTTCTACCGCTCAGAATCGCGGTGCAACTTGATGCGCCGACGCCGACCGCCGCGCCAGCGGAGAACAACGGCACGGCGCTCCACCGGACCTGTACGCTTCGGCCGGATGGCGATGCATGTCATGAGCACTATCCCTTCAGATGACACGGCGAGAAATCGTACCTAAGATTTGATGACCTGGCCGCTAACCGCCGCTACCGAAGAAATTCTCAACACCAAAGAAAGGCACGTTCAAGAATGACTGGAAGTGACATTGTCGAAGCCCTTTCCGCGTCGCAGGGCATTACAAAGGCCGATGCGAAGAAATATCTCGACGCCGTTCTTGGTCTCATCGCCGATGCGGCCGCGAAGGGAGAAGAGGTCTCGCTGAACGGGTTCGGAAAGTTCCGCGTGCGGAAAAGCGCAGCCCGCGAGGGCCGTAATCCTCAGACCGGTGAGACGATGGTTATCCGCGCCTCCAAGCGCGTTGGCTTCACCGCGGCGAAGGCCTTGAAGGACAAGGTCAACGGCTAAGGGGAGGCAGCAATGACCGACGCGCACGTGGTCGATGGGGCGACATTGCTCTCGCTCACCGCCGAGATCGTGATCGCGCATCTCGATGCCAACCAGGTTGCGGCGGACGAACTGCCGCGCCTGATCACGTCGGTTCACGAGGCGCTCGCCGGGCTCGGCGCGGAAGCGGAGGAAGACGACGCGCCGAAACCCGCCGTGTCCGTGCGCACCTCCATCAAGCCGGACTATCTGGTCTGTCTGGAAGATGGCAGGAAGCTGAAGACGCTCAAGCGCCATCTCATGACAAGCTACGGCATGACTCCGGATCAATATCGCGCCAGGTGGAATCTTCCGGCCGATTATCCGATGGTCGCGCCAGCCTATGCCGCACGGCGCAGCGAACTCGCCAAGGCGAACGGCCTGGGACGAAAGAAGGCGGGATCGACTCTGTCGGCAGCGCCCGAGGGCACGGGACACAGTGATCGCCCGGCTAACGTCGCGGGGGGGACAAGCGGCTCAAGGCCGTCTTCACGACGCAAGCGCGGCAAGCTGAGTATCTCAGTGTAGCTGCGGCGCGGGATCGAAGCGCGTCGGCGGCCCGCCGTTGTGCGCCCTTCTCTACTCTTTAGGTTCCGCGCCAAGCGTGACTGCCATCGTATCAGATGTCTTTCTCGGCTCGCGCCTGGCCTCACGGCGACCTGTATTCTCCAGGGGATGGGTGCTTCCGCTTGCACGAAGCTGACATGCGCAGCGACTACAAACCTTCGCGACCCCGTTCCACCGGGCAGTATGATTGGAAGACAGGATGAGCCGCAGCAAACTGGCAATATCTGCTTTGGCCGTCACGGCAGCCATCAGCGCACTGGCACTAGGTATATCAAGCGCCGCGCGAACTCAGGCCGACACGGGAACCGCAGCATCCGCACAGCCATCGGCGCGCCAGTCTTATCCCTCCTTCGAGATCCGCAAGAATCCCGACGGCGAAGGAGAACTGCTGGGCTGGACCCGCAACGGTCCGTTCGACTGGACGGCAAATCCCATGGACCCGGCTTCACCGCGCTATGTGAAGGTGGATTTCGGGGCCGAGATGATCGATCCGCGCCAGGCGTTCGATGCGGCGCTGAAGCGCGTCGGTGTGACTACAGCAAGCGAAGTCTCCACCCGCGAGATCGAGACCTATGCGGTTCTCAGCCGCAAGGGCAGCAAGGGTTGGGCGACCGCCGGCAGCACGACCATCGACGGCGTGCCTATGTCGCTCTTCGCCATCACCGGCATGGGCAAGAAGAGCGGCATCTATGCGGCCGAGCTCTACATGGCGCCCACCAGCGATTATCGGCGCTGGGGCGGCGTGATGAAGATGCTCTACGCGGTCGGCGTCACCGAACATCTGGAGGGCCTGCCCGCCAATTTCACCGATCAGGTGCGGGGGGCCACGCCCGCCGAACAGGCGCAGATTTTCACCCATCTGGTCGATATCACCACCATGCAGGTCTTCGGTGAGATGATGCAGGCGCAGCAGGGCCTGCTCCAGACGCTCCAGGGTGTCGGCAAGGACATCGAAACCCGTACCCATTGCCAGAGCATCGACGGGTGCAGCTTCGTGCCAGGCGCCCTGCCCGGACAAGGGAATTACACCATCGGCAAGCTCTGACGCGGCCTGATGCGGGATGGCGCAGGCCGCTGATCGAACCGACACGCCGATTGTTCGAAAAGCCGATGCCACCGAGGTGGAACGATCCGCGCGGCGACTAGCCCTTAGCTTTCAGCCCGATATCTCACTCGCCATCGGCGTCGCGGCTCTATCGTTTGCACCGGCGGCGCTTACGTTTGGATAATGCCCGGGAAGCGAGACAGCGCGGCTTTCTAGGCGGACTATCGACCGCTGACGGACATGTCTCGGTCTACGAGCCACAGGTGGGCTGAAGGACCACCTGCATTTTTTGCCGGCTTAACGAAGTTGTCGCCTGTACTTTCACCTAAACGTATGTCGAACAGGTCCTGGTGGAAATTCCTGTCGGGGAGGGCAGCCTCCGTCATCGCCGTGTAGAGCGCATGGCAGAAAACTGCGGCTCCGCCGACCGATCTCAACTCACCCTGAACGGCGCAACGCCAATTTTCGTGCTTCCGCGAACCACAATACCATGCTGCTCATGAGGATGCAGACGATCCATTGCTCGAGCGACAGGGGTTTCGTCCCGAAAGCGGTGTTAAGCGGCGCGACATGCACCACTGCCACCTGAAGCAGCCCAGACAGCGCTATGGCGCCCCAGAGCCAGCGATTGACGAAGAGGTGGCTGAAAGCGCTTACCGTTTCTGAGCGCGCATTGAAGCAGTTGAACAGTTGCGCGAAGACCAGCACCGTAAACCCCGCCGTCCGCGCCTCGGCGAGCGACCCGTTACCCTCGATGAGACCGCCCGGAAGATAAAGGTCAATGGTCAAGAGCGCAGCAAGCGCCATC
Source organism: Erythrobacter sp. (assembly GCA_027311945.1). Lineage (GTDB taxonomy): Bacteria > Pseudomonadota > Alphaproteobacteria > Sphingomonadales > Sphingomonadaceae > Alteraurantiacibacter. Next base: position 63,891 of record DAICXZ010000001.1, on the reverse strand, counting down.
ACCAGCCCTACTTCGAGAACGCCGCGCCACATGCGGGCATCGATGGCGCCTACGCCGCTGGGCCGGGGCGGTCTGGCCATCATGTCTCCGGTTTCCGGATCGACCCCCATCGCGAGCGCGGGGGCGGAATCGGTGATGAGATTGATCCAGAGAATCTGTGTCGCGAGCAGCGGCAGCACCAGGGCTTGGCCATCGCCTGCGGTATCGAGCCCAATAACTCCCGCACCAATCACGCCGAGGAAGACGGTCAGCACCTCGCCCATGTTGGACGATAGCAGATAGCGCAGGAACTTGCGGATATTGTCGAAGATCCGGCGTCCTTCGCGCACCGCCGCCACGATCGTGGCGAAATTGTCGTCGGCCAGGATCATCTTGGCTGCTTCCTTTGTCACCTCCGTTCCGGTGATGCCCATGGCGATGCCGATGTCAGCCGACTTGAGCGCGGGAGCGTCGTTCACGCCGTCACCGGTCATCGCGACGACATCGCCGTCGGCCTGGAGTGCATCGACGATGCGCAGCTTATGGACCGGAGCCACACGCGCATAGACTGAGGTCGCCCGCACAGCGGCTGCCAAGCTCTTTGCATCCATCGCGTCCAGTTCCGCGCCGGTCAGCACCGGGCCGCCGGAAGGCGCGATCCCCAGATCGGCGGCAATGCGCGCGGCGGTGCGCGGATGATCCCCGGTGATCATGATGACGCGGATTCCGGCGCGATGCGCTTCGGCGATGGCAACAGCTGCTTCTTCGCGAGGCGGGTCGATAATGCCGACCGTGCCCACGAAGATCAGGTCCTGTTCCAGCGCCTCGTCCGTGCCTGGCGCTTCGCCCTCGCGAAGTGGGCGATAGGCCACCGCCAGGGTGCGCAGCGCTTCACCGGAGAGGCGCTCGACATCGTCCAGCGCCCGCGCCCGCCATGTCTCATTGAACGGCAGGACCTCCATGCCAACGCGAATGCGACTGCATTGCTCCATCAGCACATCGGGCGCGCCCTTCGAGATGAGGACCAATTCACCGCCATGTTCGAGATCGCGTTCGATCGTGGACATCATCTTCCGGTCGGAGGTGAACGGGATCTCGGCCACCCGCTCGAAGCGGGCCTGTCGCCGCGCATCGATACCGAGCTTCTTTTCCGCGACCAGAAAGGCTGCCTCAGTAGGATCGCCCTGGATCTCCCATGTTCCGTTCGGGCCTTGCCGCAGCCCTGCGTTGCCGGCGAGGCTTCCTCCGCTCAGCACCACGATGTGCTCGGCCTTGAGCGCATCGGTGGGCGGAGCCCAATCCTCGCTCTCCAGGCTTCCTTGCGGCACATAGCCGATGCCGGTCACGCGGCTATTCCCGGACGCCGTCGCAACACGCTGGATCGTCATCTCCGAGCGAGTCAGCGTGCCGGTCTTGTCCGAGCAGATCACCGTCGCCGCGCCCAGCGTCTCGACCGAGGAGAGGTTCTTCACCACGGCATTGCGCGCGGCCATGCGCTGGACCCCAAGCGCAAGGACCAGCGAGAGGATCGCAGGCAAACCTTCCGGCACGGCGGCGACCGCGAGCGAGACGCCGAGCAGCAACACCGCGACGAGATCGCTCACGTTCTCAACACCGCTCATGGCCAGGATCGTCGTCACCACGATTATGGCGATCACGATTACGGCAATGCCCAGCATCCGCCCGATCCGCGCGACCTCGCGCTGCAGCGGCGTCGGGTCCTCGCGCGTCTCGTCCAGCATCGCGGCGATGGCGCCCATCTCGGTCCGCATGCCGGTCGCAGTGACGATGGCGCGACCGCTACCCTGGACGACAGCGGTCCCCTTGAAGACCATCGATGTCCGGTCCGCGAGCGATGCAGGGCCAGCAAGCGGCACCGGGTCCTTGGATACGGCTTCACTCTCGCCCGTCAGCGACGCTTCCTGGACGCGCAGCGCCGCCGCGGTTAACAGCCTTGCGTCGGCGCCCACGGCATCGCCTTCATCGAGCAGCAGGATGTCGCCGGGCACAAGGTCGGAACTTTGGATTCGCTGCCGCTCGCCGTCGCGCATGACCGACGATGTCGCCGCCGTCATCCGCGCCAGCGCCGCCACGGCGTCTGCCGCCTTGCTCTCCTGGATGAAGCCGAGCGCGGCATTGAGCAGGAGCACGGCCGCGATCACCACCGCATCGACGGGCCAGCCTTCTCGTCCTTCGATCAGCCATGCGGCGAGCGCAACGACGACCGCCCCGAGCAGGAGATAGACCAGCGGGTTCCGGAACTGCGCCAGGATGCCCCACCACCAGGAGCGAGCCTTCGCCCCGCGCAGTGTGTTAGGTCCATGTTCGGCGAGCCGCCGTGCAGCTTCTCCGGCCGAGAGCCCGCTGGAGACATCTGCCTCGAGGGCTGCGGCAACTGCCTGTGCGCCGGCCACCGAAGGATCCTCCGCAGGGGGGCGGAGGGGCTGGCTCATGCCAGCATCGAGCCGGTGTCGATAAAGCGCTGATGCCAGGACAGCGCTTCGCCGGGCAGCGACGGCGACTGCTGGCCGTAGGATTCCTTGCGGGCGCGGGCGAAGTAATCGCCCAGCGCCGGGCGATAGTCTGGATGCGCGCAATTCTCGATGATCAGGCCGGCGCGTTGCCTGGGGCTGAGGCCGCGCAGGTCAGCAAGGCCCTGTTCGGTCACGAGTATCTGCACGTCCTGTGAGATATGGTCGACGTGGCTCGCTTGCGGCACGATCGCGGAGATTTTGCCGCCTTTGGCAGTCGAGGGAGTCATGAAGATCGAGATGTAGGCGTTGCGCGCGAAGTCGCCCGAGCCGCCGATCCCGTTCTGGATCCGCGAGCCCATCACATGGGTGGAATTGACCGCACCGTAGATGTCCGCTTCGATCAACCCGTTCATCGCGATGCAGCCGAGCCGACGGATCAGTTCGGGATGGTTGCTGATCTCCTGCGGGCGAAGGATCATTCTGTCGCGATAGCGGGCCATGTCGGCATTGATCCGCGCGGCGGCCTCAGGACTCAGCGAGAAGGCTGTGGCAGACGCCACGCGCAGCTTGCCGGCGTCAAGAAGGTCCAGCATGCCATCCTGGATCACCTCGGTATAGGCGGTCAACGCCTCGAAAGGACCGTCCACGAGTCCGGTCAGCACCGCATTGGCGATGTTGCCGACGCCGGACTGGATCGGCAGCAGCGAGGCCGGCAGCCGGCCTTTTGCGACCTCGTGGCGGAGAAAGTCGAGCAGGTGACCTGCGATCGCATGGGCGGCGGCGTCGGGCGGCGTGAACGGGAGGTTGCGATCGGGGGCGTCGGTCTCGACGATCGCGACGATCTTGTCGGGGTCGCAGCGGAAACAGGCCTCGCCGATGCGCTCATCTGCGCGGGTCAATGGGATCGGCACCCGGTTTGGCGGCAGCGCCGTGCCGTAATAGATGTCGTGCATCCCTTCGAGCGCTGCATTCTGCCAGCGATTGACCTCAAGGATGACCTTCGCCGCGCGGTCGAGCCAGGTCTTGTTGTTGCCGACGGAGGACGACGGGATGAGGCTGCCGTCCGCGCGGATGCCCGAAACCTCGACGACCGCGGTATCGAGCGGTCCGAGAAAACCCTGCCAAGCCATCGGCGCGACCTGGCTCAGATGCATGTCGAAATAGTCCATCTGGCCGGCATTGATCTTCTCGCGCGCGACCGGATCGGAATTATAGGGCAGGCGGAACTCGATGCCGTCCGCTTTGGCAAGCGCACCGTCGAGTTCGGGGCCGGTGGACGCGCCGGTCCAGATTCGTATACGAAAGGGATTGCCCTTTGCATGCTCCGCTTCGATCCGAGCGGCGAGCGCCATCGGAACCGCCTTGGGATATCCTGAACCCGTAAAACCGCTCATCCCGACCGTGCTGCCTGGACCCACGACCGCGGCGGCATCATCGGCGCTCATGATCTTCGCGCGCAGCTGCGCGCAGGCAATTCTGCTGTTCATACGCCTGGATCTTTCCTGAGCTCAATCGAGCTGCCGGCGTAGCACAACCAGCGTGGAATCGCCCTCGACCGGTTCGGCGATGAAGCCCATCTCGCGTTCGAGCGAAATCGCCGCCCGGTTCGCGCGGCTCTCGACCGATTCCAGCACGCGCACACCCTTGGCTTCCGCATGTTTCGCCAAATGATCGAGCAGCGTCCAGCCAATACCAAGGCCTTTGTGATCCGCGCGCATCGAGATCGCGACTTCTGCGCGCTCGCCGGCGGGGTCCGCCGCCAGCATCGCCGCGGCCACGATAGCGTCCCCTTCGTCCGGTGCCGTGACGATAAAGCTCTCGGTTCTCTCTTGGTCGACGTTGATCATCTCCTCGAGCCGGGCGTGGCTCACCTCCCGCACGGCGCTCAGGAAGCGAAAGCGCAGGTCGTCGGGGGTCACCTGGCGAAAGAAGTCGGCAAGCGCCGGCTCATCGGCGGCAGCCACGGCACGGACCCCGAACTTGAAACCGGTTCGGGTGACGAGTTGGACGGTGCCCGCTTCGTCGATCTTGCCGGGTTGTTCGTTTGCGCTGCTCATCGATGTGCCTTTCTGTGCGTCAGGGTTCCAGAACGATGCGGCCTTCCACGCGCCCGTGGCGGAGCCGGTCGAAAACGTCGTTGACAGCCGAGAGCGGCTCCACCGCGACGGTGGTGCGGACCTTGCCTTCGGCGGCGAACGCGAGAGCCTCGGCCAGGTCCCTGCGCGTGCCGACGATCGATCCTCGCACGGTGATCCGCTTCAGCACAACGTCGAAGATGGGCGTGGGGAATTCACCGGGAGGCAGGCCGACGAGCGCTACTGTCCCGCGCCGGCGTGTGCAGGCGATCGCCTGGCTGAACGCGACAGGCGAGACCGCGGTCACCAGCACGCCATGCGCGCCGCCGCCCGTTGCGGCGAGAATCTTTGCGGTGGCATCCTCGGTTGCCGCGTCCGCCGTGACGTCCGCGCCGAGCGCCTGTGCGAGCGCGAGCTTGTCCTCTGCAACGTCGAGCGCGGCGACATGCAGGCCCATGGCCTTGGCATACTGGACAGCGACATGGCCGAGGCCGCCGATGCCCGAGATCACGACCCATTCTCCAGGCCTGGCTTCGGTCTCCTTGAGACCCTTGTAGGTGGTGACCCCGGCGCAGAGGATCGGCGCGAGCGCCGGAAAATCAGGGTTAGCGGGGAGATGACCGACATAGGGCGCGCTGGCGATGGCGTATTCGGCATAGGTGCCGTTCACGCTGTAGCCGCTGTTGTGCTGCTGATCGCACAGCGTCTCCCAGCCGGTCTGGCAATATTCGCATCGTCCGCAGGCGTCGTGCAGCCACGGGATGCCGACCGCATCGCCTTCCTTCAGATCCGCAACGCCCGATCCGACCGCCGCGACATAGCCGACACCTTCATGGCCCGGGATCAGCGGCATGATCGGCTTTACCGGCCAGTCCCCGTCCACCGCATGGAGATCGGTATGGCAAACGCCGGTCGCCTCGATCCTGACAAGAACCTCGCCCGGGCCGGGGCGAGGGACCGGCACGTCCTCGATATCAAGCGGAGCACCGAAGCTCCGGGCCACCGCCGCCTTCATCATAGCCATTGCATAGCTCCTCCGGTCTGGCGGCGACGGCTGCGCCTGCGCGAAAGTCGAAAAACGCCGCCCGACAAGAACCGAACACTCCTATTCGAACGGCAAGGCGACATGGTCATGACTCGCCGAGCCGAATGTTTTGCGGGACAGCCCGGTTTCGCCTTCACGTCCCGGCCAAAGCCCGAAGCAGAAATCCCCCTTGGGCGACCAGCGCGTACAAATGCGGCCGAACGCGACCAACCTGATTTCAAGGGAACCTGCCTTACAGCTTCCCGTCCAGTCTCGGAGCAAACAGCTTGGTCCCATAGGCGAAGAGAAACAACACGAACGCACCGCTCCACAGCGCGCCGGCAGCCTCCAGTCCAACGCGGTAATCGAGAAGGCCGAGCGGCGCCGCGACGCGCAGCAGCGCACCGAAAGAGACGAGTGCGTATGCAATCGTCGTTGCCGCGTCTGCCTTCAGATCGTGCCCGGTATGGCCAAGCGTGGCGCGCGTCATGACCGCGAGAATCATCGTCGCCATCGCTCCCGCCGTCAGCGCATGAAGCGCAGCGGTGCGCGGGATGGTAACATCGAGGATGCTCCAACCGAGCAGCACCAAGCCGGCCGGCACCCACAAATAGCCCACGTGCAGAATGACGACTAGCGGATCGGACCATGTCCGCCACCCGCGCCAGCGCGCTAGGCGAAGAAGTTGAAGTGCGCCGGCAAGGATCAAAGCTGCGCCGGTCGCAGCCGTGTTCGGCGCAAGCACCCAGGAGAGCAGCGCCAGCGCCGTCAGCGCGATCACGACCTGGTCGAACTGGCCGGGCTGAGTCGGCAGGCCCTCGCGCCAGCCCTGCTTCGCCATCCAGTTACGAGTGAACGAGGGAACGATGCGCCCGCCGATCAGCGAGATGATCAGCACGACCAGTGCGATACCGGCACGGAAGCCCGCTTCGCCATCGGGAATCAGCCCGCAGACCGCCGCGTAGTCCGCCGCGTCGGCGATGCCGAAGAGCATCACCATCGCGACCACCGGCAGGTTGCGGTTCCTGGCGGCGATCACCTCGCGTCCCGCGATCAGCGCGAACGTCACGTAGAAGCCGACATCGAGCACCGCAGCGAGCGCGAGCCCGATCGTTTGCGACCATAGCAGGGCGAGCCGTCCGGCGAGCCACAGGGCGAACAATGTTGCAAGCGGCCAGCCGGCGATCGGCAGCCGCCCGGTCCAGTTCGGAATTGCCGTCAACAGAAAGCCGGCGATGACCGCGCCGACGAAGCCGAACAGCATTTCGTGCCGGTGCCACGACAAAGCGTCGAAGGCGCTTGGCAGCTCACGACCGCCAAGGAACACGAACAGCCACAAGGTCAAGGCAATCACCGCCCATAACGGTCCGCCGAAAAAGAACGGCCGGAAGCCGCCCCTCAGAAACGGCGGGGCCGCCGCCATGCGCGCCTTGCGCATCGCCAGCATCCGTTCGCCCCGCGTGAGAGTTTCATGGTTCTGAGTCATCACCGCGTCTTTGGGATGGACCACGATGGCTGATGTTCATGCCATTGTTTTCTTTGATTGACCAGTGATGCTTGTTACAAGTGCTGCGTTAGAGGCGAGCAAATCTCGCCGGCACAAGCAATTGAGGAAAAGTCCGCAGCCCAGCAGGAGTCACCTCCCGATGACCAGCATTCGCAAGCTCTGGACGGCGCTGATTGCGCTTCTTGTCGTTTCGTTCGGCGTCCTCCTCTGGGTCGGCTATGACATTAGCCTGAAAGATCCACCGGTTCCCGAGCGGGTGGTCACGCAAAGCGGGCAAACCGTCTACACCCGCGCCGACATCCAGCGCGGGCGACAGGTCTGGCAATCCATGGGCGGCATGCAGCTTGGTTCGATCTGGGGGCATGGCGGCTATGTCGCGCCCGACTGGTCGGCCGACTGGCTGCACCGCGAATCGACGGCGCTGCTGGGCGGCTGGGCGGGCGGCAACTACGACAGCCTCAGCGACGAACAGCAGTCGGCGCTCCAGCAGCGCCTGCGAACACAGATGCGCGCCAACACATACGATCCGGCCACCGACTCGATCACGATCAGCGACGAACGAGCCGCGGCGATCGCGAAGGTGTCGGATCATTACGAAAGGCTGTTCGGCAACGATCCGGCGATGGCGGAGCTGCGCGAGAACTACGCGATGAAGGATGGAACGGTGCCCGATCCGGAGCACCGCGAGAAGCTGTCGGCGTTCTTCTGGTGGACCGCCTGGGCGGCCACGACCGAGCGGCCGGGGCAGAAGATCACCTATACGAACAACTGGCCGAACGAGCCTTTGGTGGGCAACCGGCCGCCGGCGAGCACATTCATCTGGTCCGCCTTCAGCGTGACCTTCCTGCTCGCGGGCATCGGCCTGCTCGGCTGGCATCACGCAGTCACGCACGGCCGCAGAGAGCGCGAGCACGACCTGCCGGCAAGCGACCCCTTGCGCAAGGTCGTGGTGACCCCGTCGATGAAAGCGACCGCCAAATATTTCTGGGTGCTGCTGGCGCTTTTTCTCGTGCAGATCCTGTTCGGGGCGATGACCGCGCATTATCAGGTCGAGGGGCAACTGGTGTACGGATACGAGGCGGCGGAAATCCTGCCCTATTCGATCACCCGAACCTGGCATACGCAGCTCGCGGTGCTGTGGATCGCCGTCGCCTGGCTCGGCACAGGACTCTACATTGCTCCAGCGATCTCGGGATACGAGCCCAAGTTCCAGGCGCTCGGGGTCAATGTGCTGTGGGTCTGCCTGCTGATCATCGTGGTGGGCTCGTTCGCCGGCCAATGGCTCGCGATCATGCAGACGCTGGGGCTGGAGAACAATTTCTGGTTCGGTCACCAAGGCTGGGAATACGCGGACATGGGCCGCTTCTGGCAATGGTTCCTGTTCATCGGCTTGATGCTGTGGCTGTTTCTCGTGGGGCGTGCGCTGATGCCCGCACTGCGCGAGAACTCGGAAGCAAAACACATCACCATGCTGTTCTTCCTCTCGGCAGGCGCGATCGGCCTGTTCTTCGGCGCAGCGCTCCTGTGGAACGAGCACACCTCGCTTTCGATGGTCGAATATTGGCGCTGGTGGCTGGTGCATTTGTGGGTGGAGGGCTTCTTCGAGGTCTTCGCCACCGCTGTGATCGCCTTTTTGTTCACCCGGCTCGGCCTGATCCCGGTCAGGATCGCGACCGTTGCAGTGCTGTTCGCGACGATCATCTTCATGGCGGGCGGCGTGCTCGGCACGCTGCACCACCTCTACTTCGCCGGAACCTCGATGGCGGTGCTGGCGCTGGGCGCAAGCTTCTCGGCGCTCGAGGTCGTCCCCCTCGCCTATATCGGCTTCGAAGCTTACGAGCACTGGAAGCTTTCCAGCGCGACGCCGTGGATGCAGCGTTACAAGTGGCCGGTGATGTTCTTCCTCGCGGTGTCGTTCTGGAATCTGGTTGGCGCCGGCCTGTTCGGCTTCCTCATCAACCCACCGCTGTCGCTCTACTACATGCAGGGGCTCAACCTGACCCCGCTGCACGGCCACACCGCGCTGTTCGGCGTCTACGGCATGCTCGGCATCGGCCTCGTGCTGTTCTGCCTGCGGGGCATGAAGCCGGAGCTAAGGTGGGACGAGCGGCCGCTGAAGATCGCCTTCTGGTGCTTCAACATCGGCCTCGCGCTTATGGCACTGCTGACGCTGCTGCCGATGGGCACGCTGCAACTCCTGGCAGCGATCAACGAGGGCTATTGGTATGCCCGTTCGGCCGAGTTCATGCAGCAGCCGATCGTCGACCTGCTGGTGTGGATGCGAGTACCCGGAGACACGATTTTCGCCATCGGCGCGCTCGTACTTACCTGGTTCGTCGCCAGTCTGTGGCTGCTGCCGCGGCGCGAGCCCCATGAAGTGCCGACGTCGAGTGAAGAGGCGGAAGCGACACGCTCGGCCCGCGCCGCCTGACGGTCACCCGATGGAGGCGTTCTACCTCGAGATCCGACATGTCCATATCGCGTCGGTGCTGACGAGCGGGGCGCTTCTGCTGTTGCGCGGGCTGGCGTTCAACCTGTTCGGCGCACGCTGGGTGCTAGCCGCCCCGCTGCGCTATCTTTCATGGACCGTGGACACAGTGCTGCTGACGGCGGCGCTGATGCTGACAACGATCATCCGGCAGTACCCATTCGCGGATGGATGGCTGACGGTGAAGGTTGTACTGCTCGTCCCGTATATCCTGCTCGGCTATTTCGCGCTTCGAGCACAGCGCCGAAAGACCAGGCTGCTCTCACTCGCTGGCGCGGCGCTGGTCTTCGGCTACATCTATACTGTCGCGCGAGCCCATCATCCGCTTGGCTTTCTGGCCTGACGGCTTCACCAGACCCAGCCGTGGCTTCCTGCGACGGCGCCGAGGACCGTAATCAGCGAAAGCGCGAGCAATATGCGGTGCAGCCGCTCCATACGTTCAAAAAGGTGGGCGGGATCGCGTGAGGTCCGCAGTCTGCGGTGAAGGAATAGCGGTTCGATCACGAACAGCATCGCCGCGAAAACGAGCCAGATGACCACCATGGCGTGCATCCACCAATATTGGAGATCGCCGAATCGACTCCATAGGTCGGCGCGCCAGGTCATCCACAAGCCGCTGGCGCCGGCGAGCAGCACCCACACCGCCGCCTGCGGCGCGAAGCGGCCCTCAAACTTGTGGAACGCCGCCAATCGCTCTTCCTTGCGAGTGCTCCGGCGGATCGATGGGAAGAGGACGAGCGTGACGAACCCGACGCCGCCGATCCACATGAGGACGGCGAGAATGTGTGCCGCGCGGGCGATGATGAAGTCCGCCATTGTCCATTCATCCTGAAAGTCGCTGATCGACGCTCACATTAACTCGGACCAAAGGACCGAGCCACCTCCCGGCGATTGACAAATCGTCATGCAACTTCGGCAGAACTCAGGCCGATCGGGACCGCTCCATCTCGCCACGCGCTACGGGTTACGATCGATACCATCCCGGCGTCATCTAGCGCCCGAGGAGCGCGAGCAGCCGGTAGGCTGCGATGATGCGGTCGCTCTGCGCCTTGGCTTCGCTGACCGCGCCCGCCGTCGCTTCGCGCTCGGCGTCGAGCAGGTCGAGCTGGGGTTTCATGCCCACGCGAACCTCGTGGCGCACACTGTCGCGCGCTTGCGCGGCGGCCTGCGCTTGCTCTCCTGCGGCCGTTTCGACCAAGGCGGCGGTCCGCACGCCCTGGAAGGCGCTGATGATCTGCTCGTCGGTCGCGGCGCGTGCCGCTCGTACACGTGCTTCGGCAGCACGCACGCTACTGTCGGTTTCGGTGATCTTGGCCCCGACGCGGCCGCCGGCGAAGAGCTGCCAGCGTGCGCGCACGCCGACCGTCGCGCCATCGGCACGGTAGCCGGGGAAGAACTGATCACGCACGGTCGATCCTTCGGCGAAGGCCCCGACCGTCGGCAGGCGCTCGGCGCGCGCGCCTCTCGCGGCGGCGCGCGCGACATCCAGGGAGGCCTGTGCCTGGGCAAGAGCAGGGTTGTTGGCGCGCGCGATGTCGAGCGCTTCGTCGAGCGTTGCCGGCGTTGCCGGACTGGCCGGAAGGGGCTGAAGGTCCTGCGGCGCGAGGCCGGTCAGATTGGTGAACCGCGCATCGGCCGAGACGACAAGGCCGCGTGCCTGTTCGAGCGCGGCCTGGGCCTCGGCAAGACGCGCAGCGGCCTGCGCGACATCGGTGCTGGGGCTTTCCCCCGCCTTGTAGCGCAGCCGCGCCTGGCGCTGGATTTCCTCCATCTGGCCGAGCATCTGTTCATAGAGCGTGACCATGCGGCGGGTCGTGAGCACATCGCCATAGGCTTGCACCGTGGCGACGACGATCTGGCTGCGCGTCATGCCTTCGCCGGCGCGGGCAGCTTCGCTGCCGGCCCTGGCCTGCGCGATTCCGGCGCTGACCCTGCCGCCCATGAACAAGGGTTGCTCGATGGTGAGCTGCGCGGCGCGGGGCGTGACGTTCGCGGCGGGGAGCCCGAAAAACTCCTGGGGGTCGAGCCGCCCATAACCGATGGTCCCGCTCAACGTCGCGCTGGGCAGGCCATGGCTCCGGGCTTCCTTGATGCGAGCCTCGGCGGCGTCGGTATCGGCGCGGGCCGCCTCGATCTCGGGCGCATGGTTCATCGCGGCTGCGATCGCCTCCTCAAGCGTCGTCGCCTGCGCAGGAACGGCGGCGCTCGCCAGGAGACCAGCCAGCAGCGGGAGCCGGGTCGCCCACTTGAGCATCATTTGAAGGCAGTCCCCGGACGAACGCCCAGCGCCTTGAACACCATGGCCGCGGGGCACCAGCCAGTGAAGCTCGCCTGGATCATGTTGAGGCCGGCGAAGGCGGTGAGCGCGATCCACCAGGGATGGACGGTGAGTGACAGGACGATGCCAAGCAGCACGACACATCCGGCAAACGCCATCACGGCACGATCGAGAATCATCATTCCACTCCTTCCTTCAAGATCAGAACCGCAGCTTGCGGATACCCATCGCGTGCATGGCGAGCTTCTCATAGAAGGGCTCGACTTCCCCTTTCCGCACCTTGCGCAGGAAGTATTTTTCGAAGCCGATCTTGGCGAGATGGACCCATTTTCCGTCGGACGCCCAGTTGACGTTGCGCGGCGGAATCTGCGGCTGCGCCACAAAGGCGACGCCGCCGTCGCCGAAGTCGGCGAGGCAGACCGCGTTCCACGTCGCCTCGGCCGTCGGCTCCTGGCCATCGAGGATGGACGACAGATTGGCGGCGATCGCAGTCGACATGCTCTCGATCATGAACCCGGTCTTGGGCACGCCCACCGGTACCGGCGTCGGCCCGGTCGGTGGAATGGCGACGCAGACGCCGAGCGCGAAGATCTCGGGGAAGGCGGGATTGCGCTGGTGCTTGTCGACCAGGATGAAGCCGCGCGGATTGGTGAGGCCCTCGATGCCGCTCACGGCGGGAACGCCCCGGAAGGCCGGGAGCATCATCGAATAGCCGAACGGCAAATCGTGCCTGGCCTTGACCGAGCCGTCCTCGTTCACTTCCTCGATATGCATCAGGCCCGGCTCAACGCTGGTGACGCGGGCGTTGGTGATCCACTTGATATGCCGGTCCCGCATCTCGCTTTCGAGCAGCGACTTGGTGTCGCCGACGCCATCGAGGCCGAGGTGGCCGATATAGGGCTCGGGCGTGACATAGGTCATCGGCACCTTGTCGCGGATCTTGCGCCGCCGCAGCTCGGTATCGAGGATCATCGCGAACTCATAGGCCGGGCCGTAGCAGGAGGCGCCCTGAACCGCGCCAACGACGACCGGGCCGGGGTTCTGGGCGAACGCGTCGAAGGCATCGGCCGCCGCGGCAGCATGGGGCGTCTGGCAGACCGAGACGGTATGACCTTGCGGCCCGAGACCCTCGATCTCGTCGAAGGCGAGGTCCGGCCCGGTTGCGATTACAAGATAGTCGTAATTAATGAATGAGCCATCATTGAGTTCGAGTCGCTTCTCGGTGGCGTGGACCCGCTTCGCCCCGACGGCGGTGAAGCCGATCTTCTTCTTCGCGAACACGGGCGGAAGATCGACCTGGATGGCTTCCGGCTCGCGCCATCGCACGGCGACCCAAGGGTTCGACGGCACAAAACTGTAAGTATTGGAGTCGGAAACCGTCATGACCTCGGCCCGGCCCTTGACGGCGGCCTTGATCTCATAGGCGGCGATCGTTCCGCCCAACCCTGCGCCCAACACCACGATCAATGGCTTGCCCATTCTTCGATCCTCCTGTTTCGTCTGGCGTTGACTTATATAAGCATTACACGTTATATGCAATCTACAAAATGAAAGAGGGTATCATGTTCGGATTCAAGAAGCGTGACGCGCACCGCGAGATCGGCCCCGCCGAACTGAACGCGATGCTGAAGGACGGCTCGGCGCTGCTGATCGACGTGCGCGAAGCCGACGAGTTCGCGGACGGCCACATCCCTGGCGCCATAAACATGCCTTTGTCGGGCTTTTCACCTCGTAACATCCCGGATGCCGAAGGGCGGACTGTCGTGCTCCAATGCGCGGGCGGCAAGCGCTCGGGCCAGGCGCTCGATCAGTGTGCGGCTGCGCAAAGCGCGATCGACACGCATCTCGCCGGCGGCATCGGCGCATGGAAGAACGCCGGCTTCCCGGTGGTCGGCGGCTGAACGGCATAGGGTGCGGCAAGAGGGGGTATGAGCGGCATGGGCAAGTGGCTCTGGTTGGCAAGCGCCATGCTGGCGCTTTCGGCGTGTGGCGGTCAGCCCGAGCACGAGCAGGCGGCGGCGACCCTGCCCGCCGGCGAGAGCTTGCGTCTCGCGGCTCGAGAAATTGCCGACATGAAGGCGATCGGTGCGGAGATCGCGACGCGCGATCAGGCCGAGGCGTTGGCGCGCATTTCGGGCACGCTTACCTCCCTCACCGTGCGCGCGGGCGACACGGTGCAGAAAGGCCAGCGCATCGGCATGATCGTCAACTCGCGGCTCGGCTACGAGACGAGCGCTTATGGCGCGCAGATAGCGGCGGCTCAGGCCGAAGCCGCGCGCGCCAATGCCGATCTCGCCCGAATCCGCGATCTCTATGATAACGGCGTCTACGCCAGGGCGCGGCTCGATCAGGCCGTCGCTGCCGCGCGCGCCGCCGACGCGCAAGTGGCTGCCGCCCGCGCGCAGCAGGGCGCCAGCGCCAGCGTCGCGGATCAAGGCGCGGTGCTTGCCCCGGCGAGCGGCCGGGTCTTGCGTGCCGACATTCCGGCGGGCTCGGTCGTCGCGCCGGGCACGTCGATCGCAACCGTCACCGCGGGGCCGCCGGTTCTGCGCCTGATGCTGCCCGAATCGGTGGTCGGGCAGGTCCGTCCCGGCGCGCGCGTGATCGTGAATGATGCGGATATGCCTTCCGGCTCGCGCGAAGGCCGCGTGGTGCAGGTCTATCCCGCGATCAGCGGCGGGCAAGTGCGCGTCGATGCGACGCTTCCCGGACTTTCCACCCAGTTCGTTGGCCGCAGAGTGGGCGCTTCGGTGGAGATCGGCACGCGCCGGGCGCTCGTCGTGCCGCGCCGCTTCGTCACCACGCGCTATGGCATCGATCAGGTCCAGCTCGTCGCCGAAGGCAAGCGGCTCAGCAGCGTGCCGGTGCAGATCGCACCGACCGGCGATGCCGAAACGGTCGAGATACTGAGCGGCGTCGCCGCCGGCGATACGCTGTTCGCGACCCAGGCGACGCGTCCATGAAACTCGGCATCTCCGGTCGCCTCACCAGGGCCACCATTTCATCGCCCCTGACGCCGCTGTTCCTGATGGCGGCGATCGCCGTTGGTCTGCTGGCTCTTTTCTCGATCCCCCGCGAGGAAGAGCCGCAGATCAGCGTGCCGATGGTGGATATCCAGGTGATGGCGCCGGGCCTCTCGGCCGCCGACGCGACCGAACTGGTCGGCATTCCGCTCGAAACCATCGTCAAGAGCGTCGATGGTGTTGAGCATGTCTATACCCAAGCGCAGGACGATGGCGTGATGGTGACGGCGCGGTTCCTCGTGGGGTCCGATCCCGAGGACGCGGCGATCCGCATCGAGGAGAAGCTGCGCGCCAATTGGGACCGGAAGCCGGTCGGAATTCCCGATCCCAAGGTGACGGTGCGCGGCATCAACGACGTGCCCGCCGTGGTGCTGACGCTGGCGCCGAGGCCGGGCGCTGCGGGCCAGTGGACCGATGGCAGTCTCTACGAGCTGGCGGCGAAGCTGCGCACCGAGATCGCGAAGGTCGATGACGTCGGCCTCACATTTCTCGTCGGCGGGCGGCCCGAGGAAATCCGCATCGCGCCCGATCCCGCCAGGCTGCGCCAATATGGCGTGCCTTTGGGCAGCGTGATCGAGGCCGCGTCCCAGGCCAATCGCAGCTTTCCGCTCGGTAATATCCGCGAGGATGGAAAAGCGGTCGGCGTGACCGCAGGCCGCACGCTGTCGTCGGCGCAGGAAGTGGGGATGCTTACCGTGCGGTCCGCCACCGGCGCGCCCGTCTATTTGCGCGACGTCGCGAACGTCACGCAGGGGCCGCGCGAGGATCAGGCGCGCGCATGGCGCTGGGCGAAGGCGGCCAATGGGGCCGAGAACGGCAAGTGGCATTCGGCGCCTGCCGTCAGCATCGCGTTTGCCAAGCGGGCCGGAGCCAATGCCGTGGTCGTGTCCGACGCCATCCTCGAGCGCGTCGAAAGCCTCAAAGGCAAGCTCATTCCCGATGACGTCGAGGTGGCGGTCACCCGCAACTATGGCGAGACTGCGAACGAGAAGGCCAACGAGTTGCTGTTCCACTTGGCGCTGGCGACCGTCTCCATCGTCGTCCTGATCGGCTTTGCGATCGGATGGCGCGAGGCCGGCGTGACCGCGGTGGTCATTCCGACGACGATCCTGCTCACCATGTTCGCCTCGAACCTCATGGGCTACACGATCAACCGCGTCAGCCTGTTTGCGCTGATCTTCTCGATCGGCATCCTCGTCGACGACGCGATCGTCATGATCGAGAACATCGCCCGCCATTGGGCGATGGATGATGACCGGAGCCGAACCCAGGCCGCGATCGAGGCGGTGGCCGAAGTCGGCAACCCCACCGTGGTGGCAACGCTTACCGTCGTCGCCGCGCTCCTCCCCATGCTGTTCGTCTCCGGGCTGATGGGGCCGTACATGGCGCCTATCCCGGTCAATGCCTCGGCAGCGATGATCTTCTCCTTCTTCGTCGCGGTGGTCATCGCGCCGTGGTTGATGATCCGCTTCGCGCGCAAGGCGCTCGCCGACGGCCACGGTCATGACGAAAGCGGCGGCAAGCTCGGGCGGCTTTATGCGCGTGTCGCCCACCGCGTCATCGATACGCGCAAGTCCGCGCGCAATTTCCTGATCGCGGTCGGAATCGCGACGCTCGTCGCCTGCTCGATGTTCTATTTCAAGGCCGTCACCGTGAAGCTGCTGCCCTTCGACAACAAGTCGGAAGTGCAGGTGGTGGTGGACATGCCCGAAGGCACCGCGCTCGAAAACACCGGCCGCGTGCTCGAGGATGTCGCCGGCGTGGTGCGCGGCCTGCCCGAAGCGACCGCGATGGAAGCCTATGTCGGCACGTCGGCGCCGTTCAACTTCAACGGCCTCGTCCGGCACTATTTCCTGCGCGCGCAGCCCGAGATGGGCGATGTCATGGTGACACTACTGCCCAAGGGCGACCGCGACCGTTCCAGCCACGAGATCGCGCTCGATCTGCGTGAGCGGCTGAAGGCGCTCAAGTTGCCGGACGGCGCCTCGCTCAAGGTGGTCGAGACGCCGCCGGGACCGCCCGTGCTCGCGACGCTGCTCGCCGAAGTCTATGGGCCGGATGCGGACACTCGACAGAAGACGGCGGCCGAGCTCGAAAAGATCTTCAAGTCGGTGCCCTTCATCGTCGACGTCGACAACAGCTTCGGCGAAGCGCGCCCGAAACTGCGGCTCGATATCCAGCGTGACCGTCTCGATCATTATGGCCTCTCGCAGCGCCAGGTGGCCGACAGCATCGCCATGCTGATGGGCAGCCAGACAGTCGGCTATGCGCCGCGCGGCGATGGTCGCTCGCCGCTCCCCATCACTATTGCGCTCGAACAGAAGGACCGGAGCTGGACGCAGGCACTCTCCAGCACCCCCGTCGCGCAGACGCCGGGGGGCGAGTTGATCGACCTCGGCGCTGTCGTCGAAGCCCGGACCGAGACCGGCAGTCCTGCTGTCTTCCGCCGCGACGGGCGCTTTGCCGATATGGTCACGGCCGAGCTTGCCGGTGCCTATGAAGCGCCGATCTACGGGATGCTGGCGGTCAATCGGGCAGTGGACGCGCATGACTGGACCGCCAAGGGCCTCCAGAAGCCCGTCATTCGCCTCAACGGCCAGCCCGAGGACGAGAGCGTGCCGTCCCTGCTCTGGGACGGCGAGTGGGAAATCACCTGGGTGACGTTCCGGGACATGGGTGCGGCCTTCATGGTCGCCTTGCTGGGAATCTACATTCTCGTCGTTGCGCAGTTCAGGAGCTTCCGCCTGCCGCTGGTCATCCTGACGCCGGTGCCCCTGACCCTTGTGGGTATCGTCATCGGGCACATGTTGTTCCGCGCGCCGTTCACCGCGACCTCGATGATCGGCTTCATCGCGCTCGCGGGCATCATCGTGCGCAACTCGATCCTGCTGGTCGATTTCATCCGCCATTCGGCATCGCCCGACAAATCGTTGCGCGACGTCTTGCTCGAAGCGGGCACGATCCGCTTCAAGCCGATCGTCCTGACAGCCGCCGCAGCGATGATCGGCGCGGCGGTGATCCTCACCGATCCGATCTTTCAGGGCCTCGCGATTTCGCTGTTGTTCGGCCTGGCTTCCTCGACGCTGCTGACCGTGCTGGTTATTCCGGCGATTTACGTTCTGCTCCGAGACGATGGAATACCCGCGACCCAATGATGCCCCTCGATACGCCTTTTGCCCAGCTCGCCCAGCACGCCGCTCATGCCGCAAGCGTCCTGAAGCTGCTTGCCAATGAGCAGCGCCTGCTGATCCTCTGCCGGCTGACTCAGGGCGAGCTCGCCGTCGGGCAACTGGTGGAGTTGTGCAAGCAATCGCAATCGAGCGTGTCGCAGCATCTGGGGCGGCTGCGCGACGGCGGACTGGTCAAGACGCGCCGTGATGGCACCACCATCTACTACAGCCTGGCCGATGATGGCGTCCGCACTCTGATCGACATGTTGTGCGACCGCTTCGCGCCGACCAGCTCCGCTTCCTGAGGACCGACCCATGCGCCGCATCGCCCTGTCGCTTCTGATCGCAACCGGGCTCGGCGCCTGCGCTTCGAATGAGATGAGCCATGATCGGGCGGCCACGGCGGTACAGGCCGAGGCTCGCTCGGCGGCGCTTGCCGATCGCTTCCAGAAGGACTTGCTAGGCGCATTGACGGCGGCGATGGCGGCGGAAGGGCCGGAAGGCGCGATCGGTGTCTGCTCGCGCATCGCACCCGCGCTTGCCGCGCAACTCTCGGAAGAAAGCGGCGCAATCGTCAGGCGCACGGCCCTGCGCACCCGCAACCCGGCCGCGCTTGCCGATGCGACCGAACGGCACGTGATGGAAAGCTGGACGGACGCGCCTCTCGACGAAAACGGTCGCCCGAAACAATGGTCTGCCATGGAGGGCGGCACGTTCCGCTACATGCGCGCGATCCCGACCATGCCCATGTGCCTTGCCTGTCATGGCGAGGCCATTGCGCCCGAGGTCAGGGCCGCGATCCGCGCGCATTATCCTGCGGACGAGGCGACGGGCTTCCGGCCCGGCCAGTTGCGCGGCGCCTTCTCGATCCGCTGGGACGAGGCGGCCTTGTCGCGCGCAACCGGCGTGGGTGCTGCCACTATCGATCCTTGAGAGATCGACCTCAGTCCGCCGGGCCGCGTTCGCGCTCAAGGCATCGCCGGAAGGCTGGGAGGTGGCGGTCGCGCGAGGCGGCCTGGAGGTTTTCCATGACCTGGCGTGCTGCAGGATCCGCGATCAGCGGGATCAGCCGGTCGTAGAGCGCGACATTCTGGATCTCTCCCTCGATCGCGCTAGCGCAGGCTTCTGCCAGCGTCGCCGGCGCTTTCACCTTTCCGGGCCACGGATCGGGCGGCACGCCGATGCCGAGGCGCCGGAGCTGGCGTTCGAGCGCCGCGGCGTGGCGCCGTTCTGCATCGATGATGTTTGCGAAAGGCCGCACCGCGCCGAACTTCGCGATCACGGCCGCATATGTCGCCTCCGCTTTGCGCTCGTCATCGAGGGCTTCGAGAAGGATCGTCCTCAAATCTGCCGGAGCCATCTCACTGTCCTTTCTAATCGACCGGCAGGCGGTGCCGGTCTTGCTATTTCTCCAGCTTCCGCATTCCCGCGAGCAGGGCGGCGCGCGAGAGTTCGCCGACATGCAGCTCGCGGATCATGCCTTCGCTATCGACGAACAAGGTCGTCGGCAGGCCCGCCGAACCGATCGCGGCCGCCGCGCGCTGATCGCGATCCAGAAGGATATGGGCCGGTGTAAGGCCTTGCCGAGCGAGCCAGGCGCGTACTTGCGCCGGCTCCTCGCCCTGGTTGACGAGCAGGATCGGCACGGGGGCGCGGGAGGCCTCTTCGACCAGCATCGGCATTTCCCGCTGGCATGGTCCGCACCATGTCGCCCAGAGATTGATGACGAAGGGTTTGCCCTTTCGATCGTCGAGCGCGTTCGCGTCGCCCGCCAGCGAGTGGAGAACGATATCCGGTGGCAGCGGCCGCTGCACCGAGGCAAGGAAGAGCGCCGTCGCTGCAAGCGATGCCAGCGCAATTCCGGCAAAGGCAGCTCCCATCGCGGGCAAGGCCCGGGTCTTTCGCAAGGACAGAATGAGGACAATTCCGGCAGCGGCGAGTCCCGGCAGCGGCGCGAAACCGCCCTGCCAGATATAGAGGATGGCCGCTGGCTCGGCCGCGAATGCCGGCCAGTTCTGCGCGACGAAGGCAAAGCGGGCGACCAGTAGGCCGGCGAATAGCGCGATCCATGCGGAGGTTTCGACGGGCTTTCCGTGCCGGCGGCCGATCAAGCTTGTCGCCGCCAGGAAAGCGAAGATGCCGAGAATGGCGATCAGCCGCTCCAACGCCAGAGCGAGCGGGCCGAGGCTGATCATGCCGCCCGGCGCTCAGCGCGCGGGATCATCATCGGGGTCCGAGTGGAACTCGTGCCACAAGCCGTTGAGGATGCCGAAGCCGACGGCAAGGCCGACGCCCAAGACCCAACTGAAATACCACATTGGCGTCTTCCTTTCAGTAATAGTCGGGGTTCGAGCCGACGTCCTTCAGCGTCACGCGGCCGAACAGCACCTTGTAGACCCAGGCCGTGTAGAACAGCACGAGCGGCAGGAAGACGAGCGTCACCAGCAACATGACGAACAGCGTCAGATGGCTCGACGAGGCATTCCACACGGTGAGGCTCGAGGCCGGGTCAATCGAGCTGGGCAGGATGAAGGGGAACATGGCGAGGCCGACCGTGGCGATGACCCCGAGCGTTCCCGCCGACGAGCCGCCGAAGGCGAGCGCCTCGCGCTTCCTGACGATGCCGAGCAGCGCGACGAGCGGCCCGAGGAGGCCGAGCGCTGGCGCGAGGATCATCCACGGATAACGTCCGAAATTGTCGAGCCATGCGCCCGCTGCCGCCGCGGCGCCGGCGATGTGGGGATTGGACGGGCCGGAAGGGTCGACGACGCCTTCCACGCGAAAGCCCATACCGCCCTGCCAAATGAACAATCCTCCGATCGCGAACAGCAGGACCGAGGCGACCGCCGCGAGCACGCCAAAGCGGGTCGCACGATCGTGGACCGGGCCGTGCTCGATCTTGATCGCAAGCCAGGCGGCACCATGCAGCACCAGCATGGCGACCGACAGCAGACCGGCGAGCAGCGAGAAGGGATGGAACAATCCGAGCAGGCCGCCCTCGTAGAAGGCGCGCAGGTCACCATCGAGACGGAAGGGAATTCCAGCCAGCACATTGCCGACCGCCACGCCGAACACCAGCGCGGGCACGAAGCCGCCGACGAACAGCGCCCAGTCCCAGCGCGCGCGCCATTTGGGATCGGGCTTCTTCGAGCGATATTTGAAGCCCACCGGGCGCAGGATGAGCGCGGAGAGCACCACGAACATGGCGAGATAGAAGCCCGAGAAACTGACCGCGTAGACGAAAGGCCAGGCTGCGAAGATCGCACCGCCGCCGAGGATGAACCAGACCTGGTTGCCTTCCCATGTCGCGCCGATCGAGTTGATGACCATGCGCCGTTCCGCGTCGCCTTTCGCGACGAAGGGCAGCAGCGCGGCAACGCCGAGATCGAAGCCGTCTGTGAGCGCGAAGGCGATCAGCAGCACGCCCATAAGCGCCCACCAGATCAGGCGGAGCGTGTCATAGTCGAGGGGAAGATCCATGTCCCTTCTCCTTATTCGGCGGGCAGCGGCCGATAGCCGCCTGCTGTTTCGTCATGATCCGCGGCAGCGCCATGATCCTCGACAGGCCCCTTGCGGATAGCGGCGAGCATCAGCCGCACCTCGATCACCGCGAGCGCTCCATAGAGCAGCGTGAAGCCGACGATCGTCGTCCAGAGCTGCGATACGGTGAGGCTGGACGCGCCGAGGAAGGTCGGCAGGACACCCTCGATGGCCCAGGGCTGGCGGCCGACTTCCGCCAGGATCCACCCGAACTCCGCCGCGATCCAGGGCAGCGGGATGATCCACACCGCCGCGCGCATGAACAGTCGGCAAAAGCCGTTCTCGCAACCGAACTTGCGGATCGATGCCATCCAGAAGGCGGCGGCGAAGAAGGCGATGAAGAAGAAGCCGAGGCCCATCATCACGCGGAACACCCAGAACATCACCGGCACATTGGGCACGGTGCTCCAGGCCGCCTGGCGAATGTCGTCGGGCGTTGCCGCGCGTGGATCGGCGAGGAAGCGCTTGAGCAGCATCGCGTAGCCCAGATCGAGCTTGTGCCGCTCGAACGCTTCGCGCGCGGCAAGATCGCCGCGATCGGTCTTGAGGCGTTCGACGGCATCATAGGCGCGGACACCATTCTCGATCCGTTCCTCGGCCTTGACGACCAGTTCGTTGATGCCGGTGACTTCGCCGGTCAGGCTGCGCGTCGCGATGAGGCCCAGCACATAGGGAATCTTGATCTCGAAATGCGTTTCCCGGTCCTTGACGCTCGGAAAACCGATGAGCGCGATCCCTGCGGGCGCCTTTTCCGTGTGCCACATGGCCTCGAGCGAGGCGAGCTTCATCTTCTGGTTGTCGGTAAGCGCATAGCCGCTCTCGTCGCCGAGCACGACGACCGAGAGCGAAGAGGCGAGGCCGAAGGCGGCCGCGACGGTGAAGGAGCGTTTCGCGACCGCCGTCCATTTGCCCTTGAGCAGATACCAGGCCGAGACGCCGAGCACGAGGACCGAGGCGGTGACATAGCCGGCGCTCACCGTATGCACGAACTTCGCCTGGGCGACCGGATTGAACAGCACCGCCATGAAGTCGGTGACTTCCATCCGCATGGTTTCGGGATTGAAGCGCGAGCCGACCGGGTTCTGCATCCAGCCGTTGGCGATGAGGATCCACAGCGCCGAGAGGTTCGATCCGATCGCGACCATGAAGGTGGTCAGAAGGTGCCCCAGTTTCGAGAGCTTGTCCCAGCCGAAGAACATGAGGCCGACGAAGGTGGCCTCGAGGAAGAAGGCCATGAGGCCCTCGATGGCCAACGGGGCGCCGAAAATGTCGCCAACGTAATGCGAGAAGTAGGACCAGTTCGTGCCGAACTGGAATTCCATGGTGATGCCGGTGGCGACGCCCAGCACGAAATTGATGCCGAACAGCTTGCCCCAGAAGCGCGTGACGGTGCGCCAGATCTCGCGGCCCGTCATCACATAAATGCTCTCCATGATGACGAGCATGAAGGAGAGGCCGAGGGTGAGCGGGACGAAGAGGAAATGGTAGAGCGCGGTCAGCGCGAATTGCAGCCGTGAGAGTTCTATGACGGCCATGTCCATGGCAGCGCTCCTTGCAGTCCGGCCCGCCCCCCTGAAGTGCGTGAGTCGGTTGTAAAGACTATGATTAGCCATTACTCGTAACTGAGTATATGAGCAACCGATATAATCCGGACAAAGCGGCCGTCTTCTGGATCGCCGATGCTTTTGCAGCCATCCCGCTGGCGGCGGCATTGGCCGCAGGCGTGGCGGCCGCCGACCGTGGCGATTGCGGAACTTTGTTGCTTGCCGTGGTCGGACTGTGTGCTGCCGCGCTGTTGCGCGCAGGCTTGCAGATTGTCGCCGCCGATCGCGGCGAGGCGGCGGCGATCCGCGTCAAGACGACATGGCGGCGGCGGGTTTACCCGCATGTTCTTGTCGCAGCGCCGGGGCATCACCGGATGCTCGGCGAAACAGTCGCCGATGCCGTCGATCGCATCGAGGATCTGGGCGGGTTCCATGCCCGTTTCCTGCCGCTACGCCGCGCCGCGGTCCTCTCGCCTCTCATCATCGCGGCCGCGGCCGCGCTTGGGAGCTGGGTCGCGGGCGCCATCCTGCTCGTCACGCTCCTGCCTTTCGCTCTCGGCATGGCGCTTGCCGGAACGGCGGCCGCGCGCGCCGCGGCGCGCCAGCTCGATGCGCTCAGCCGCTTGTCGGGTTTGTTCGTCGACCGAGTGCGAGCATTGCCGGTTATCGTCGGCTTCGGCGCACAGGACCGCATTGGCCGTCATCTGGCCGACGCCACGCACGAGGTCGCCACGCGCACGCTCGCGGTGCTGAAGGTCGCCTTCCTGTCGAGCGCGATCATCGAGTTCTTCGCGGCGCTGTCGGTGGCGCTGGTCGCGCTTTATTGCGGCTTCAACCTGCTTGGCCTGCTGCCGTTCCCGGTGCCCGAGACGCTGCGCCTGGACGAAGCCCTGTTCGTTCTCGTCCTCGCCCCCGAATTCTATCTGCCCATGCGTCGGCTTGCCGCCGCCTATCATGACAAGCAGGTCGGAGAGGCGGCGGTGGAACGGCTCGAAGGGATTGCGCCCGCGCCCTCGCCCTCAGCCTCACCGAAGATCCCGATCGCAGAGCCGCCCGCGCTGCGCTTCGAGGGCGTGGTGATCGACTATGGCGGGACGGCCATCGGGCCATTCTCGCTCGACCTTCCGGCAGGAACCAGCCTCGCCCTGCGAGGGCCGACTGGGATCGGGAAGTCGAGCCTGCTCCATGCCCTTCTCGGCCTGGCGCCCATCGGCGCGGGCCGGATTCTCGTGGATGGCTGCAATGCCGCAGACGTGGCGCTTCCCGGCCATATAGGCTGGGCCGGGCAATCGGTCGCATTCGTTCCGGGCACGCTTGCCGACAATATCCGCCTCGCGCGTCCCGATGCCGGCGACGCAGCCGTGGAAGCCGCGGCGCGCCGTGCGGGCCTTGGACCGCTGATCGCGGCGCGCGGCGATGGCCTCGCCTTGCCACTCGATCATCGCGGCTCGGGTCTGTCCGGGGGTGAACGGCGGCGTGTGGGGATCGCGCGCATCTTGCTGAAGGATGCGCCGCTGTGGCTGCTCGACGAACCGACAGCCGACCTCGATGCGAGATCGGCCGTTGAGATTGCCGGGATATTGGCGGAGGCGTCCCGAGGGCGCACGGTCCTCATGGTGACGCATAGCGCCGAACTGGCTGCGATCGCGACACGCGAAATGGTGCTGGCATGAGCCGCGCGCACCTCGACCGGTTGCTTGCCGACGCGGCCGCTCTGGAGCGCCGCCATTTCCGTATTGCGGGCGCGCTCGCTGCCGCCGCGACGATCGCGGCAGTCCTGCTGCTGGGCCTGTCGGGATGGTTCATCACCGGCGCCGCGCTTGCCGGGCTTGGCGGCGTGCTGGCCGTGCAGACATTCAACTATCTGCTTCCGAGCGCCGCGATCCGGCTCCTCGCCATCGTTCGCACGACGGCGCGCTACGGCGAACGCCTTTATGGCCACCGCGCCGCGCTGATGACGCTCGCCACCCTCCGCACCCGCCTGTTCGACCGCATTCTGACCGTGGGCGACGTGCGGGCAGTATCGGCGGGCGACGCCGTGACGCGGCTCGTTCAGGATATCGGGGCGCTCGAAGACAGTCTCATCCGCAAGCCCGCCCTCCCTGCCGCCCTGGCCGGCGGCGCCATCGGCATCGTCCTCGCATGGCTGGCCAGCCCCTGGGCGAGTCTGGCCTTGCTGGTGCTGCTTGTCGCGCTCAGCTTGTGGGCACATCTGGCAACGCCCCGACTGCTGGCGATCGCCGCCGCCGACATGGCGGCAGCACTGGCGCGACTCAAGGCGAGCATGGTCGATCATGCGTCGGCCTCGCCCGAGATCCTTGCCTATGGGCTGACCCCGGCGATCGAGCAGGCTCTGGAAGTCGAGAAGACCGCGCTCGATCAGGCGCGCCGCCGCTTCGCACGGGGTGAAGCGATCATCGACGCGGGGCTTGTCCTTGGTGGTGGCCTCGCCATGGGCGCGGTGCTGGCCATCTCGCAGGCCGCGCTGCCCTTCACGGTGCTGGCCGTGCTGTCAGCGGCGGGCGCGATCGAATCCCTCTCGGGCTATGTGCGCGGCGTATCGCGGGGCGCGCTCGTAACGGCCGCCCTCGCGCGCTTGGAGGCGATGACGGGCCGCCATCCCGTTCCGGTGGATGCAACCATATCGATCGTGCAGACAATCGTCTTCGATCGGAATGGGGCGTCTGTCCGGCTCGAGGCGGGTGAGCGCCTGGGGATCGCGGGACGGTCCGGCAGCGGCAAGACCACTCTTCTCGAAATGCTGGCTGGTGTTCGTCCGGCACCCGCCGATTGCGGCATTCGCCTCGATGACCGGAATCTCGCCACACTTCCACCCGAAGCGATGCGCGCGGCATTCGCGCTATCGCCGCAGGATGCTCAGCTTCTCTCGGGAACGGTCCGCGACAATCTGCGTGTCGCACGTCCTGGCCTAACCGACGAGCAGCTATGGGCGGCGCTGGACGTAGGCTGTCTGGCGACCGAAGTCCGCGCCATGCCGGAGGGCCTCGATCAATGGGTGGGCGATGGCGGTGCGCGCCTTTCGGGCGGTCAGCGCAAGCGGCTGTCCCTGGCCCGCGCCATCCTTGCGGGGCGGCCCTGGCTGTTGCTCGACGAGCCGAGCGAAGGGCTGGACATGGTGACGGAGGCGCGGCTTTGCCGGCGCCTCGCCACCTGGCTGCACGAGACCGGAACCGGCCTCATGGTTGTCAGCCATCGGCCGGCGTTTCTGGCACTGGCCAAACATCGTCTCGATCTCGAAGGCAACAATAGCGCACTCGCCGAAGCCGCTCTCAGTTGAAGTGGAAGTTGACCGTGAATGTCAAAGCGCGACCCTCGATTTCCGTGGGAGGCAGAGGAAACGGAGCGGCGGACCGCAAGGCTCTGAGCGCAAGGCGATCCAGCATCCTGTTGCCGCTCGAGCGATAAATCTCCGCGTCTACAAGCGCGCCATCTGCATCCAGCGTGAAACGCAGCGTCGCTTCGCCCATCATGTGGAGGCCTGCCGGTCGGTGCGCCAGCACCCGCCGCCAGACGAGGGCCTGATAGGCGTTCCACGTCGTTTCGTCATTGGACGAGCTTTCGGCGGGATTGGCTGCAAGCGCGGAAGTCTCTTGGGGAACCTGGGTGGTCACAGGAGCGAGCGCGGGCTGGCGCGCGACCGGCGGCTCGGCATCTTCTGACTGTTCGCCTCCATGCGGAGAGGTCGGCGCGGGGGGCAGTAGTCCGGAGGGTGACTGGGCCGTCGCCTTCGCCGACGGAATGGCCGGTGCCGCTTTCGCTTTGGGCGGGGCCACTTCGGGCGAAAGAGTGAACAGCGTTGGCCGAACCGATTCAACACCGGCCTGCCGTTGGGAGGCGCCCGACAGTCCTGCCAGCAGCCCGGCAACGAGCGAGCCGGTCAACAGCAACGACAGCGCAGCGCCAGCCATTTTCGTTCCCGCAGACGCGCCGCTTTGGCCGGGATATGCTGCATATCCCGGCCCTGGCCATCGATAGGACGTCCGATCCACCAAGCCTAGAACTTGACGCCGAAGCCGGCATTGATCGATCTGCCGCGGCCCGGCACGGGCCGCAGCACGCCGGTCGCATTGTAGTCGCCCAGCGACATGCCGCCGAGCGGCGCAGAATAGGCCTTGTCGAAGAGATTCTCCGCCGCGAGCGTGAAACGGTAGTTTTTCCAGCTATAGGCGATCTGAGCGTCGAGCAGCGCATAGCCAGCCGTGCGCGGTTCGTTGCGGGTAGGATCGACGCGGTTCTTGTCGGCCGCCCAGGTGAGATCGATCCGGGTCTCGAATCCGTCCAGCTTGTGTTCGAGGCTCACCGTGCCGCTCAGCGGCATCTGATGATAGAGCGGCGCACCATCGCTCTCGTTCCGCCCGCGCAGCCAGCTTGCCTTGGCGGAAAGGCGCCCCTTCCCGAAACGCTCATCCGACCACAGCGGCACGGAACCCGACGCGTCCACACCGTAGATTTCCGCGTCCTGGTTGGCGAACTGCAATTGCACAAACCCGGTCGGCATCCCCATCATGTCGGTGAAGTCCTGGAGCTTCACCACGTCGATATAGTCGGTGACACGGGTGTGATAGGGCGCGACCTTGAAGGACCAGCCTTCCTCGCCGCCGTCGCGCAGCGTCAGGGCGGCGCTCAGCGTGTCGGCCTTTTCCGGCTTGAGATCGAGGTTGCCGACATAGCCGTTGCCGTCGCCGAACCAGCCGATCATCCGGCTCGACATCGAACCGCGTCCCCATGTGTAGCGCTCGTAGATGTTGGGCGAGCGCGTCTTGCGGGCATAGCCCAGTTCGACCGTCACCATGTCCGAGAGATCGTAGCGCAACAGCGCCGAGCCGCTCCAATTGCTGTCGTGCCGGCGGTGGTCGGCGGCATTGAAGGCGGCCGCGGCCATCATGTCGGCCATCTGCATCATGCCGGTGCCATAGGGCGCGACGTCGCCCGTGTTCATCCAGACCTGATCGTTGCGAACGCCAGCGATCAGCGTGACCCCGCTTTCCCAGCTTTTCTCCCATTCGATGAAGGTGCCGAGCCGGTCGCGTTTCGCGCCGTTGACGTTGATATAGGGATTTGGCCCCATCATCATGCTGCCGGCGACCGGTGGCCAATAGTCATTCAGCCACTGGTGCTGGAATTCGTTGCCGATCCGCAGCGTTCCGGCCTCGCCGAGCAGGATGTCGGCCTTCACGTCGTAGCCGGCCTGGCGCACTTGCGTATTCATGGGCATCCCGCCGTCAGCGGTGCCGCCCTTGTCGTCGAGGAAGTTCATCTCGTGATCGGTCTTGCGGTAATGCCCGCGGACGTCGAGGTCGCCCCAGTCGAACGCCCCGGCATAGTGGCCGTTGACGAACCAGCTCTTGTTGGACGTCATGTCCATATACTGGTTGGGAAAGCCCTCGTAGGGCGAGAAGTGATAGCCGCCTTTCAGCTCGAACAGGCCAATGTCGGTCTGCGCGGCGAGGTTGAGGCTGTGATCCGTCTTGGCGAATTCCGACGAGCGCACGATTCCCAACGGTCCGCCGCCTTCGAAATTTTCGGCCTGCGTGTAGGAGCCGTTATAGGTGAGGCTGAGGGTATCGCTGGCGACGATAAGGGACAGCGCGCCCCCGAAGCCATCGCCATTGCTGCGGTAAAAGGCGGAGGCCTCGCCGGTCAGCAGGGTTTCACCGGTTTGTGCGAACTGCGGCGGTGCGGTTTCGACGGCGATGATGCCGCCGATGCTGTCGCCGCCCAGGCTCATCGGAGAAACACCCGTGATGACGCCGATCGAACTGATGGTCTGGGGATCGGTGTAGGAAAGCGGCGGATTCATGTCGTTCGGACAGGCCGAGGCAATGGTGACGCCGTCCACGGTGATGCCGAGGCGTTGGGCTTCAAGGCCGCGAATGGCCGGGAGTGTCGAGAAGCCGCCGGCCGAATATCCGCTTACGCCTGGAACGGACTGGAGCAGTTTCGCCGTGTCGCTGGATCCCGTCTGACGTGCGCGCAGGTCGGAGCGATCGATGCGTTCGGCGGTCGCCGGCGCCGAATCCCGCCCGGCAGTGGAATCGATGTCGATGTCAGGAAGCGCTGTTGCCTCCTGGGCGAGAGCAGGTGCGGACAATCCCAGCGATGCAGCGCTGGATAGCAGGCAAAGGGAAACGCGGCGCCGGAACGCGCGGGAAGCAGAAACTTTTGACATGAATTGTCTCGCATTTGAGCAGGCCAATCGGCCAGGTGCGCTTTCCCTTGAGGGGATCGCGGCCACATGATCCGGACGCGCGGACCTGGAGTCCGCGCGCAACTATCGTCAGCTCAGTGCGAGAGGCGGGGCCTGGGAAGGTGGCGGCGGAGCGGCCATGCCGCGGCCTGGCGTACTTCCAACGATCTTCGGACCGTCAGGCCGATCGGTGGCCCAGACCATGGGAGATGCGGCGTGGCTTTCATCCGCCATGTTGAACGGCGCGGAGTTTCCGGCGAAAGCGCAGCTCTGACCCTTACGATCGTCCGTTTGATCGTCGTCGCCGCTGTCATCCATCGGGATCGCGATGACCGTCTCGGCAGGGCCGTAACCGGTGCATAGCGTGATGCGCAGCAGCCCGTCCGCTGTCCGCACGGGCATATAGCCGCGCGGCAGCAACAAGCTGACCGCCAGCAGCAGGAGCGCGAAAAGCTGAATTGCCCCCCTGTGCCGCGACCTCGAGATGGCTCTTTGCGTCACGGGCCGCGTGTTAGCCGCAAGCCTTCGCATTGTTCAACCAGCCATTGCCTTTGACGCTGGCTCCAGCCCGCAAGGTCTGCCGATCAGGTCTCATTCTGGACAGTCACAAGATCCGGGCGAAGGTCGCCGCCGATCCCCGCACGCGCGCCTGAGCATCCTTTGTCCCGGCCGGCTCGTCGCTCGGGAGCAGTCCGGAAAGAGCGCAAAGCAGCTTGGCGGTATCCTGCAGCGTTTCCGGCGCCAGGCTGTAGAAGACGAGTTTCGCCTCGCGGCGTGTCTGCACCAGCTCTGCCTTGCGCAGGACCGCGAGCTGCTGCGAGAGTGCTGGTTGCCCAATGCCGGTAAGGCTCTCGAGTTCGCCGACCGACTTCTCCCCATTCTCGAGCAGCGTTCGCATCAGCTTCAGACGAAGCTCATGCGCGAGCGCCTTGAGCACGTCGGTGATCGTGTCGAGTTCGGCATCGGTGACAGCGGGGTTCACTTGGCGGCCTCGCCGCTCTTGTCAGGCTGCGTGCGATGGAACCAGCAGCCATCGCCGTCCGCATCGAGCGCGGAAGCCTGATCCTGATAAGGTGGCAGCAGCACATCGTCGCCCGGTTGCCAGCCTTCGGGCGTCACTACATTGTCGCTGTCGACCCGTTGCAGCGCGGCGAGAACGCGCAGCAGCTCCTCCACCGACCTCCCGATGGTGGCGGGATAGCAGAGCATGGCGCGGATAATGCCGTCAGGATCGATGAAAAATGTCGAGCGCAGCGTTGCCGCATCGGGCGCGTCCTCGGCGATCATGCCGTAGGCGTGGCCGATCACCAGTGAAGGGTCTTCGACGATCGGAAAGCCGACCGTCACCCCGAAGCTGTCGCGGATCGCCCGAACCCATCCCAGGTGCGAATAGAGGCTGTCGACCGAGATGGCGACAAGCTCGCAGTTCAGCGCCTTGAACCGATCGCTCGCCCGCGAGAACGCCACGAATTCGCTGGTGCAGACGGGCGTGAAGTCGGCCGGATGGGAGAAAAGCATCACCCAGCGGCCACGATAGTCGGACAGGCTCAATTCTCCCATCGTCGTGCGCGCCCGGAAATTGGGCGCGGGATCGCCGATCTGGAGCAGCCTGGGCGGGCGCGCCGCA
Source organism: Erythrobacter sp. (assembly GCA_027311945.1). Taxonomy (GTDB): domain Bacteria; phylum Pseudomonadota; class Alphaproteobacteria; order Sphingomonadales; family Sphingomonadaceae; genus Alteraurantiacibacter. Next base: position 32,954 of record DAICXZ010000001.1, on the reverse strand, counting down.
TTATCGTCTGCGATCGAATTCATGTTCCTCCTTTGGGACGCAAGACTTGAACCGCCTTTCTTACACGGTTACATCATGCGGGTAAACGATTAAGCTTGATGCGCGTTCCGCGGGAGGTGCGGCATGTCCGATTCGCTCTTGGTGATTTGTCCGGTCTGCGCGAGCGTCAACCGGGTGCCCGCTGCCCGGTTGTCCGGACATCCCAACTGCGGGCGGTGCGCCATGCCACTATTCCAGGGCCAGCCGGTCGATGTGGATGCAACTGCGTTCGACCGTCATGTGGGCCGGGGAAGCCTGCCGGTTCTGGTCGATTTCTGGGCGAATTGGTGCGGCCCGTGCCGGGCGATGGCGCCGGCGTTCAAGGCGGCCGCAACCGAGCTGGAGCCGCATGTTCGGCTCCTCAAGGTGGATACCGAGGCCGAGCAAGGGATTGCCGGGCGCTATGGCATCCGCTCCATTCCCACCATGATTCTGTTCAGGGACGGGCGGGAGATTGGGCGGCAGGCTGGCGCCACGGATCGCGGGCGAATCGTCGCATGGACGAAGCAGGCGCTCGCAGCTGCCTGACTGCGCGGTTATCGGGGCGTATTTTCCGTAATTGACGATGCGAAAGCCGCGCATTTTGCGCGCTCGCACGCCTCATCGCTCTTCGCAACTCCCCGGCTTCCGACGGAGATTGAAAAATCCGATAAGAGCAACTAGGTATATTACGGTAACACGATTACGAAAATCGTGTATATAAAATCTGTCATCCACACAGTCACAGGAGACGACGAAATGACAGACCAGATCACCAGCATCCCCGCCATGCCGCGCATCAACGAGCCGGCACCCGCCTTCAAGGCCAGGACCACGCATGGCGAACGCTCGCTCGATGACTACAAGGGCAAGTGGCTCGTCCTCTTTTCCCACCCGGCGGATTTCACGCCCGTCTGCACGACCGAGTTCATGGGCTTCGCCAGGGCGGCCGACCGCTTCAAGGCGCTCAACTGCGAACTGCTGGGTCTCTCCATCGACTCGGTGCATTCGCACATCGCCTGGATGCGCAGCATCGAGGAGAAGTTCGGCGTCGAGATCCCGTTCCCGATCATCGACGACCTGTCGATGAACGTCGCCAAGGCCTTCGGCATGATCCATCCGGGCGCGTCCGACACCTCCGCAGTGCGCGCGACCTTCCTGATCGACCCCGAGAGCGTCATCCGGGCGATGGTCTACTACCCGATGTCGAACGGCCGCTCGGTCGAAGAGTTCATCCGGCTGCTCACCGCGCTCCAGACGTCCGATGCCAACAAGGTGGCGACGCCGGAGAACTGGCAGCCCGGCGAGCCGGTGATCGTGCCGCCGCCCGCCACCGCCGAGGCCGCCAAGACGCGCAAGGACGAAGGCTACGACTACACCGACTGGTACTTCAGCAAGAAAACGCTCTGAGCCGGTCGGGCCGGCTTCGCGGATCCCCCTTCGCGAAGCCGACACCCGCCAGGCCCATGGGCAAGGAAAGGATAAGACCATGACGGACCCGCAAATCCGTGAAGCCACCCGGATCGTCGAGACCGCGAGCAATGCGCGGCGCGCGGTCATCCGCAGCTTCTTCGACGAAGACACGTTCACCGTTACCCACGTCGTCTCCGACCCCGCGACCGGCAAAGCCGCGATCGTCGACAGCGTGCTCGACTTCGATCCCGCGTCTGGACGCACGTCGTTCGCGTCCGCCGACAAGGTGATCGACTATATCAAAAGCGAAGCCCTGGAGGTCGAATGGCTGCTCGAGACGCACGCCCATGCCGACCATCTGTCCGCCGCGCCCTATCTGCAGGAGAAGCTGGGCGGCACGCTGGCGATCGGCCGCCACATCCTGACGGTGCAGGAGGTCTTCGGGAAGATCTTCAACGAGGGCACGCGCTTTGCCCGTGACGGATCGCAGTTCGACCGCCTGTTCGACGATGGCGACCGCTTCAAGGTCGGATCAATCGAGGCGATTGCACTCCACGTCCCCGGCCACACCCCCGCCGACATGGCCTATGTGATCGGCGCCGACGCCTTCATCGGCGACACGCTGTTCATGCCGGATTACGGAACGGCGCGCGCCGACTTTCCGGGCGGCGACGCGCGGACGCTCTATCGCTCCATCCGCCGTTTGCTTTCGCTGCCTGACCAGACGGGCCTGCATCTGTGCCACGACTACAAGGCCCCGGGACGCGACACCTATGCCTGGGAAACCTCGGTCGGTGAGGAGCGCGCGCGCAATGTCCATGTCCGTGACGGAGTGAGCGAGGACCAGTTCGTCGCCATGCGCGAGGCGCGCGATGCCACGCTCGACATGCCGCGCCTGATCCTTCCGTCCATTCAGGTCAACATGCGCGGCGGCCATTTGCCCGAGCCCGAGGACAACGGCACCCGCTACCTGAAGCTGCCGGTCGATACGCTGTAAGGCCATGACGCTCGAGCCCATCCAATATCTGCTCGGTGCTGGATCGGGCTCGCTCGTCGGCTTCACCTTGGGTCTGGTGGGCGGCGGAGGCTCGATCCTCGCCGTCCCGCTCATGGTCTATCTGGTGGGCGTGCCGGCCCCGCACGTTGCCATCGGTACCAGCGCGCTGGCCGTCGCCGTCAACGCCGGCGCCAATATCATACCCCATGCCCGTCAGCGCACGATCAAATGGCGCTGCGCAGGCATGTTCGCGGTCGCCGGCGTCGTCGGCGCCTATGCCGGCTCGACGCTGGGCAAGGCGTTCGATGGGCAGAAGCTGCTGTTCCTGTTCGCGCTCCTGATGATCCTCGTCGGCGCGCTGATGCTGAAAGGGCGCGGCAACCCCGGCAACGCCGATGTCCAATGCCAACGCGAGAATGCGCCCAAGGTACTCGGCTACGGCGGCGCCACTGGATTCTTTTCAGGCTTCTTTGGCATCGGCGGGGGTTTCCTGATCGTCCCCGGCTTGATGGCATCGACCGGAATGCCAATGCGCAACGCGGTGGGCTCCTCGTTGATCGCCGTGGCCGCGTTTGGCCTGACGGCGGCGCTCAACTATGCCTTCTCTGGTCTCGTCGATTGGATGTTGGCCGCGGTATTCATTGCCGGCGGGATCGTCGGTGGTCTGGTCGGCGCTGCCGCTTCACATCGCCTTTCGCGTCACAAGGGGGCGCTCAACACAGTCTTCGCCGTGCTGATCTTCGCGGTTGCCACATATATGCTCTGGCGCAGCGCAGCTGCGATCTGGGGGTGATTTCGAACCCGACGACGATGGGAGGATCATAATGAATCATGCTGGCGAAAACACCGACGGACTGGCCGCGCACGATTGGGCGGGCGAGGCGGGCACCCGCTGGCTCGCCCAGCTCGACCGGTTTGAGAGCATGATTGCGCCTGTCGGCGACGCGCTGCTTGCGCAAGCGGCTTATGCTGCCGGCGAAAGGGTCGTCGATATCGGATGCGGCGGAGGTTGGACGACGCGGCGGATCGGCGTAGCGGTTGGGGATACCGGTTCTGCCCTTGGCCTCGATATTTCGGCGGACCTCGTTGCCGCTGCCGCCGACCGGGCACGGCAGGCCGCGCTCGCCAATATCCGCTTCGAGCAGGGCGACGCGGCGAGTTTCATGCCCGGGGACGCGCCGTTCGACCGCCTGTTTTCACGCTTCGGCACGATGTTCTTCCACGATCCCTATGCCGCCTTCGCCAATATGCGCGCTATGCTGCGAGGCGGTGGGCGGCTCGATATCGCGGTCTGGGCGCCAGCCGCGGAAAACCCGTGGACAATGAGCGTCATGGGCGCGATCGGGGAACACATCGACCTTCCCCCACCCCAGCCGCGCGCACCGGGGCCGTTCGCGCTGGGCGAGCAAGATTATCTGGCCGAACTTCTCCAAAGCGCCGGCTTCTCCGACATCGAGATCGACACCTGGTTGGGCGACCAGCGCATTGGTGGGCCGGGCAGCGATCCCGAGAGTGCGGCGCGCTTCGTCCTTGACGGAATGCACATCGGCGATCTCGTTCGACCTGCCGGGGAAGAGGTGCGCGCAGCCGTTCATCAGAGCCTGGTGGATATATTCGAGCGTCATTGCGATCAGAACGGCGTTCGCATGGGAGCCAAAGCATGGCTGGTCCGCGCGCGTACCTGATACCATCTGCACCCCGCTGCCAAACGCAGCTTCGTGCCCAGTCGCACGGCCAAGGCAGCTACGATATCAGCAAGCCATAGATGTTCCCTGGGCGGCGTGGACAAATTCTAAGCGACCGCCATGGGCACGTGCTGTGGCTGGCCCTTCAGGAAGCGACGACAGTGCGGACGTTCGGCTTGCCTCAGGGCTCGATTTCCTTGAGGACAGGGCATGATCATTGAAACAATAGAGCAGCTTGAGTCGGTTTATGATGCGCCGGTGCCGGCTGCTGCGAAGGTGTCTGATCTTAATCATCTCATCCCTCCTTATGCCAAGCTGATCGAGGCATCTCCGTTCTTTTTGCTGGCCACCAACGGCCCGCAAGGGTTGGATTGCAGCGCACGAGGCGATCCCGTTGGCTTCGTGCGAGTTACAGACGATCGCACAATCATGTTTCCGGATCGTCGCGGAAACAACAAGATCGACAGCTTGCGCAACATAATCTCCGATCCGCGCGTCTCGCTGCTCTTTCTTGTACCGCCTACTGGCATAATTTTGCGAGTGAACGGTCGAGCTCGGATCTCCATTGCAGAAAATCTTCTCACTTCGTTCGCGGTCGGCAGCGCGTTGCCCAAGTCGGTGACGATTGTGACAGTGGAGGCGGCCTTCTTGCAGTGCGCTCGAGCGATCATGCGGTCAAAATTGTGGGATCGGTCTTCTTATGCAGATGAAAAAGCCGTTCCGACGATGGGCGATGTCCTTGCATATGCTTCGAAGGGCTCCGAAGGCGGCAAGAAATTTGATGAAGCCGCTCCGACGAGAATGAGTCAGTCGCTCTGGTGACGGCAACCAATCCCATTTGCTTCGTTCGCCGCCAGAACCTCGCCGCTCGAAGCAGAAATTGCTCTGAATTTGTCCACGCGCGGCTAGGAACCGCTCAGTTGAAGCGCACTCCGAACAGACCGCCAGTATCCGTCGCATCGGTCAGCTTGACGTCAAGGACATGTGCGCCAACGTCAAAATCTTCGCGAAACCCGTCCTTTGGCAGCGCATCTGAATTCATTGTTACAATGTACTGAAAGCCCACGCGCGCGGCATGATCCGCGCCGAGTTGCAATGCCTTGGCTACTTGCCGTTCATCGACACCATCAAACAGGTGGCTGTCATGAACGAGAAACCCAGGGCCAATTCCTCGGCGCGTAGCGAGTTCAGCCATCATCAGATCGAAGCAGAATATCTGCATATTGGTGATGCCCTTGCTTCGTTGCCCGTCTATACGAACATCGACTTGGGGGCCGTTGGTAGTCGCGCTGATCGTCAGGCTTCCTGCTTTCTCATAGAGCGCATTGGAGAGATCTTCGAAGACGAGGATCGCCTCTTCAATCAGGCTCTCGCGTTCATGATGATCGTCCTGGAGCGTCTTCAGCAGCCGAGCGCGCTCGATGTCGAGCTCCGCCTTGGTGCTTTCGATTTCTTCAGCGGTTTTCAGCCGCTGTCGCAGACCTTCGGCATCCGCTTCCGCCCGTCCAGCCTCCTGCTGAAGCAACGCGTAATGCTCCAGCGCACCGCCGGATTGCAGGATGCCCATCAGTTCGCGGCGGCGCCGGTCGAGACTCTCGCGAGTCCGATCCCGTTTGCTGATCCGATCTTCGGCGGCCTGCACTTCCGAGGTCAGATGCGAGCGGCGGTTCTGCACGATCGCCTGATGGAACTCCTCCACTTCCTCGAACCGCTTTCCGACCGATCCCGGCAGGACCACGCCCGCTTCGCGATAGAGTCGGTCGAGGCTGGTCGATGCCGGCGGCGCCTCGCTGTCGATCGCAGCCTGCAATTGCAGGATCAGTTCCCGATCGGCCGTGTTGTCATCGTTCAGAGTGGAAATCTCGCGGGTTATCCGCGAGGCTTCCTGTTCCATCTCGGTATATTCAGGAACGACGGTGAACGTGCTGACCTGGTCGCGCAGGCGACGGGCACGTGCCTCCGCCACCGTCATCCTCGTCCGCAGATCGGCAGCGGTGCCGAAATAGCGGCCCAGCCCGCCATCCTTCGCCGCCTTCCGCAGCTCGCCCATCGCACGCTCGCGTGTCCGCACTTCCTGGAATTGCTGCGGGACGGCAGCGTCCAGCCCCAGCAGGAAGCTGATAGCAACCTGCTGGTCCCATCCTTGCTGCTTCGACGACTGCTGGGTCGGCGACATGAAGCCATCGCTGTTCTGCCGGCGCACGAAATACGAAAACAGCGACCGAAATGTGGGCCGGTATCGGATGTTTTCGTCCCCGTCGGGATCGTGAAGGCCGAACATCAGCGCCCCGAGGACCGTCCTCCAGTTCTCGTTGCTGATGACCTGATCGCCTGTCTTCGCTTCAAGGGAGGGCGCGATCGGCCAGTTCGATGCGTCGCCCTGGATCACGATGCGCGACGGCTTGGCCCCCGAACGCGCCACATCGACGAGCGTGGAGCCGATGTCGACTCTCGCCTCGAATGTGTGGTCGACCAAAGCGCTGGACCGAAAGATGCTGTCCTTCCCGGCATTGGCCCCGAACAGGAAGTGGATCAACTCGACCAGGCTGGTCTTGCCCGCGCCGTTCCGGGATTGCCGATCGGTCGCGCCGGCGCTCTTGTCCGCGAGCAGGATATTGAGGCCGGGACGGAAGGTCAGACTTTTGAAAGTCGGGAGATCGCTGCTCAGGCCGTGAATCATGACACGGTCTTCTGGAGCAGGCCGCGATCGAACTGCACGGCCTTCACCATGAACAGCAGGTCGAGCGCCAGCACGAACCAATCGTAGCTGATCGGCGCCGACACCGCGCGATCGGCCCGCGCCGACCTGATCTCGTCCCATAGCCGCGACACCGTCATCGGCTCGCGCAGGCAGCCGAGCACGTCGGCGCCCACTGCGAGAAGCGCCCGATCGGGGCGGATATGTTTGGTCGGCAGTATCATGTCACGTCGACTCGAATCACATCCTCGAAAATGTCGCAACGCTCAAAAAAGTAGGAAAGCACCGCAAGAACCGCGCCTTGCCGGGCGGGTTCGCCGGTCATCCCGCCGGCAAACGCCTGAAGCTCGCTGAAAATTTCGTCCGCCAGCAAACCGGCAGCCTTGAGCGCCTGATAGCGCAGTCGAAAGCCCTGCGCGATCTCTTCTCCAAAATCCGGATCGGGCCAGGCCGCGAAGAACGCCTCGACCAGTTGCTCCCGCCGCCGGCCCTGCCGGAGCAGCCCGGCAGCATCCTGCGACAACGCATTGTGATCGAGCTTGGCGGCCGACGGAGCGGCCAGCGGCGGATGCGTGTCCGGCTCCTGACGCTGGATGGCAAGCAGAACCGGCCGCAAGGCTGCGAAGTCCAGGCGTTCCAGCGCCCGATCCGACGGGACGGCTCCGAAGAGATCTTCGAGCTGGTGAAGGGCCAGGCCCATCACGATGGCGCGCAATTCCGCTTCGCCGCAGACCGCGAAGGCCACGCTCGGGTTCGCCGTCCCCAAATCCGTCAGCTTCTGGACCGCTTCGGCAGCAAGGCCCCGCTGATCGTTGTGGACGAACTCCCACCGCTGCATCCTCGCAGCCCAGTGCTGAACGGCTCCGTTAAAGTCCTCGTCGATCTTTGCGAGGAGTGGATCGACCTTCATGGCGTCGGGCGCGTAGCACTGAAAAACCGTGCCATCGCTGGCCCGATAGCCATCACATTTCAGATCGCCGCGCGGGCCGTAGGGGCGCACGGGCTGGAAATCGCCGGGGTGGGCATGGGCCATAATACGGGCGAACAGCGTTTCAAACGCCTTACCCCGCTCCCGCAAGAAGGCATTCTCAAACTTCAGCCCGTATCCAAAGCGTTGCGTGTTATCCAAAACATCCCCCGTCACCGCCATAGCCGCTTGCGGAGCGCCCAATCAATTCGAATTGCATATGGTCCCGACCGGCCATGGGTCGCCGCTCGCACAGCGCCTGTAATAATCGAGCGTCAGGCCGCCATCTGCGCCGCTGCCGTATCGTTCGCGCCGACCGCACTCTCCCCGTCGTCAAGCCCCAGGAAGCGCGACAGCGCGGCTTGCCGCGACTGGCGATCGAGCGCGTAGGAGGTGTGCTTGAACGCCATGCCGTGCAGCAGGCCCTGAATGTAGCCCGAGATCGTATCGGCCGCCATGATGAGCGCCGTGTCGAGCGTGTGAATGTATTTGCTGGTCACGCTGTTGCGCGAGTGCCCGACGATCGCGGAGATGGTCGCCTCGGTGAACCCGAGGTCGTTCCCGAGGCTGGCGAAGCTGTGGCGCAGGACATGGGGCGTCATCCATTCCAGCTCGGTCCCCTTGAAGATCGCCTTCCACTGGCGCGGGAAGCCGCCGAACGCCTGATCGCGCTTGCGAAGCCCAGGGAATACGAAGGTCTGCTCTTCATCCGGGCGCAGGTTCTCCAGCCTCTCCACGACGCGCAGGCCGATCGGGCGAACCGACGCGCCTTCCTTGCTGTCATTGAGCCGCAGGCAGCTACCATCTGCATCGAACTCGCTCCATTCCAGACCGATGATCTCGCTGCGTCGCGCGCCCGTCAGGGCGATGTTGCGGGCGATCTCCACCGTCATGGCGTAGTTGGGATTTCGGCCAGCTTCGTTCAGTATCTCGCCGAAGATGCGATATTCGGCTTCGGTCAGGCGGCGGGTGCGGACCTGGTCTTTCGGCTTCTTCACGCCCGCAGCCGGGTTGACGTCGATGATCCCCGCATCCTTCGCGTAGGTCAGGATACCGCCGAGCAGGCCGACCGTGCGGTTCGCCGTGCCGGCTCCGCCCTTGACGATCGAGCGACCGCGCAGATTCTTGGTCTTCACGTTCCGCCGGGTCTTGCCCGCCATCACATCTTTCAGAACCTTGGTGACGTCGGCCTTGGTCAAATCCTTCACCCGGCGCGTACCGATCAACGGCACGATATGGCGAAGGATGCGTCCCTTGTCGGACACGATCGTTCCCGGCCGCTTGGGCCGACCGCCTTTACCGAGGATCAGGCCGGCCTCCAGATCCTTGAGATAGAGGTTGCACAGCTCCTTGACCGTGATCGACTTGTGATCGAGCTGTCGTTCCTCGGCGGGATTCTCGCCTTGCGCGATCCGGCCGAGAAGCACCTTCGCTTCCTTCCGGGCCAGTTCGGGCGTCCATACGCCGTGCAGCCCGATCGTGAACCGGCGTGTCCGTCCGAGCGCGCGATACTGGACGAGGTAGCTGCGCTTCCCTGATGCAAAGACCCTCAGCCCGAAACCGGGCAGCTCATCGTCCCACAGAAAATAGTCCTTTTCATGGACCTCAGCGGCATCCACATTGCGCTTGTTGATCTTAGCCATTGTAACGAACCTCCGGCGCCTGGGCCTGCTTCCGCGGAAGCACCACGGAAGCAGGTGGGAGCAAACTCCCGGTTAGAACAGCGTGCCATCGGCGTATTCTATTTGGAGAAAAACCTAATGAATATAGTGCATTGGCGTAGATTGACGTAGAATAGGGAGCCGTGGCGTGGCCCCCGTTTTAATTCTCCGAAGGCGAAGGTCACAGGTTCGAATCCTGTCGGGTGCGCCAGCTGCCAATTTCAAGATCAATTTTTTGGCCAGTTCCAGACTGTCCGCTTGAGGTGACGAGCGGACGCAAAGCTGCCAGTCGGCTGACGACCCCATTGCGGGCGTTCAACCTCCGAAAGCGAACCTGCAAAGCGACCGCCGGCCGGTCGATGGACAGTAAGTGACCAAAATTTGGCCGTGGAACAAATACTTGATCCGACCCTTTTGTTTTCATGGTCAGAACAGCCGCTCAAATATTATTTGTCTTGCTGGTTGCCGGATGTTCCGGCGCTGCGGAGCGGCAAGCGCCGAATGTCGCGCCGGAATCCGAAAGTTTCGCCAATTTGGTAATCGGGGGAAGTAACTCGCAGCCTGCTCCGGAAGCAATCTCAAAAGGAAAATTCCTGGCCGATCAGGAATGCCTCCTGTTTTCTGTAACCGGCGGCAAAAGGTACAATCCGATAATCGCCGGTGAAGCATCCGTAGATCGTACTTCGACCGGGGCGGATATCGTCATTCGGGGCAGAGACGTCGCGATTGGCGAGGAGATCGTTGTCGTCGGTGGCGGTTCGGGAGATGTGCCCAACCTGTCTTCCGCGCAGCGCGAGTGTTCCGATTCAGTTTTTATTATCGGAGAGATAATCGATTTATAAGCAGCCAAGTCCGATTGAATGTGACTGCTTCGTTGAATAGCCTTCTAAAGCCGGAAAGTCCGTTTTCCATCTGTGGACGCCCCGCAGGATGCAAGCGGTATTTTGAGAGGTTTGGCACGTAGTCGGATGCTGCCATCTGTCCGGCCTCCTGGTGCAGCTTTTGGTGCTGCGGGCCCGTATGGGAGTTCGCGGACCGGAACCACATCACCCTCAGCGTGCTGATGAAGCACGGTGGAAAGCCCTGGTTCTTCCGGTCCCGTCTCGCCGACTGTTTTGCCATACTCTCCTTCGTCCGCCTACGTCCTTCCGGCGACCTCTGGTCCGGCCCGGCTTACGCCGCGACCGAGACCGGAGCCCTGTAATCCTCGTTCTTCGTCAGCACTGCCCAGACGATGCGCGCGGTCTTGTTCGCGAGCGCCACCGTCACCAGCATGCGCGGCTTGCGCGCCATCATCTGTTCCAGCCACGATCCCGCGGGTGCGCCGCGCCTGCTTGCCTGGAGCACGACCGCACTGCTGCCGATGATCAGCAGCCGCCGCAGCGTTCGCTCGCCCATCTTCGAGATCGCGCCGAGCCTCTGCTTGCCGCCGGTAGAGTGCTGGCGCGGTGTAAGCCCGACCCATGCGGCAAAGTCGCGGCCCTTGGCAAAGGTGCCGGGCGGAGGTGCAAGGGCGGTGATCGCGGTTGCCGTGATCGGTCCTATGCCCGGGATGGTCATCAGCCGCCGCGCGGTCTCGTCTTCGCGGGCACGCTGGGCGATCTCCCGATCAAGTTCGGCAATGCGCTCGCTGAGCACTGCCATCTGATCGAGCATTATCTCCAGTACCGGCCGTGCGCTCTCGGGAACCGCGTCGGGATCCTCAAGCAATGCCGCCAGCTTCTTCATGTGCGCCAGGCCTTGCGGCGCGATCCAGCCATGCTCGGTCATGTGACCGCGAACGGCGTTGCTGATCTGCGTTCGCTGCTTGACCAGCAGGTCGCGGGCCCGGAACACCAGCGCGGCTGCTTGCTGCGCTTCGGTCTTTACTGGCACGAACCGCATGCTCGGGCGCTGCGCCGCCTCGCAGATGGCTTCGGCATCCGCAGCATCGTTCTTCTGGCGCTTCACGAACGGCTTTACGTAAGCTGGAGCGATCAACCGGACCTCATGACCGAGCTTTGTCAGCTCGCGCGCCCAGTGATGCGCGCCCCCGCACGCTTCCAGGACCACCTGGCAGGAAGGCTGCGAGGCAAAGAACGGCAAGAGCTTCGCCCTGCTGACTTTCTTGCGAAGCACCGCACGGCCCGACGCATCGGCCCCGTGAACCTGGAAAACAGACTTTGCGATATCCAACCCGATGATGCTAACTTCCGACATGGACGCCTCCTCTCTAGTGGTGTTCAAACACCTCCACTATGGCACATCGATGCCGCCGGGGGGCGTCCACCCCATCACCCGGCGGCTCATCGCCCCAATCGAGCTCGTTGAGGTGAGAGCGGGTCACAACCGCCCCTTTCGGTATTGCGAAACAGCGTGGCGGTAAGCCTGCCTAGACGGATAATCCTCGCGCTTGAGCGGGATGATCGGCTCGCGCTTTACGATCTTCGAGACCTTCACGGCATCTCGGATTTTGCGCATCTCGCGCTCTTCCTGCTCAAGCATCAGCTCAGCCTTCTTGCGCTTGTAGAGCGCCATCATCTCGGCTCGATGCCGGTCCACCTCTTCGATGGCACTATCCGTTCGCCAGCCCTCTTTGGCATCCCCGCCGCCTATCCGACGCAGCAGCAGGCCCCCTCTGCGAACATGGTCAGCCGACCAGTCTGAAAGGCCTTCAAGTGTCTCTGGCCGATACCATTCATGGGTCTCAGCCAGGAGTTCAGAGACGCGATAGAACTTGCTTTTCGCCATAGCGCCGCAACTGCCACAGCCGACCATGAACGGAGTAACGCCCTGCTCGCGGTCAATCGTGCAGATCCACGAACCGCATTCCTCGCATTCGTAGGCGTTCTTCCTTTGCGTGAAACCCCCGCTCGGTTGCCACTCGGCCATCTGCTGGCGCACGACTTGCGGATCATACTGCTCACTCACAAGGCCATCTCCTTTTGTTCGCCCACGGCGTCAGGCTCGGCGCCATCGGTGGCGAGGGCCTTGCGGGCGATCGCCTCGAGCATCGGGCTCTTGATCCGCAGGCTGCGGCCATATTGCAGTTGAAAGAAATCGACGCTGGCGGCGACCTGTTCGGGTGTGCGGGTGCCGACCAGCTTGGGGCGGGCGCCGTTGAAGCCGGTGAAGTCGAAGCCATCCTCGTAAAGCTCGAGCAGGCATTGCAGGCAGGCGACCTGGTGCGCGGCATCGCGTTCGATCACGCGGCCATCGGCGATCCACTTGGGATAGAGCCGATCGCGCAGGTCGAGCTCGCGCAGCACGGCGCCGCGGCGTTCGTGCCAGCTGAACCCATGCCCGGCAGGTGCTGGCGCGCCAGGCTGATCGAGCGCGGCGATCATTCGCGCGAGATCCTCGCCCCATGCAGAGGCCAATGCCAGCTCCCGATCGGCAACCTCGGCCAGCATCGATCCGCGATCGACCTTGTAGGCATAGAGCTTGCGCCGATGGCCGAACTCGCGCTTAACCTCGCGCTCGATCGTGACGAGCGAGACATGGGGGAAGAGGCGGGCGGCGATCATTCTTCCCACTCGCCGGTGAACTCGCCGCACTCGCACTCGTCGAGCGGGGCATCGCATAGGTCACAAAGCGAATGGCAATCGGGGTTGTCGCAGTCGTCGCAGCCGCAGCCGTCGAAACAGTCCATGCCGCAGCACATGTTGTTGCAGGCGTTGCACATCACCCGATCCCCAGCGCAGATTTGTAGGTGTCGAGCACCATTTCCATTTCGCTGCGATCGTTCGGGTCCATCTTCCGCAGGCGCACGATCTGGCGCATGATTTTCGGATCGTAGCCAACGGCCTTGGCTTCCGAATAGACATCGCGGATATCGTCGGAGATCCCTTTCTTCTCCTCCTCGAGGCGCTCGATACGCTCGGTCAGCAGGCGCAGGCGATCATCGGTGGCGGTGGCGCGCGGTGCGCTGTTGTGACCGGGGCCGACAATGGGATTGCCGCGAGGATCGAGCAGTATCTGCCGATCGCCCAGCCTCCCGGCCGGACCGATCACGCCGGTGGCTTGGAGCCACTGCATCAGCTGCATGGCGATCGGTTTGCCGCAGGCGAAGCTCCTGGAAAGCAGCTCTGCGCTGGCAAGCTGCTTTTGCAGCACGAGCGCGCGCGCCTGCGGTTTCAGTTCCTCGAGCCGGGCGCTCACAGATAGGGCCCCACCTTGGCGACGATGCCCAGGGCGACGATCGCCACAAGCAAGCCGATGGTGCCGACATAGATCCGGCGGCAAAGCTGACGCGCGCGCAACTCGCGGCGATAGGCGGCGGCTTCCTCTTGCAGCCATGCCATCACGCGGGCTTCCGATTTCGAGCGATCGGTTTTCATTCAGGGTTCTCCATGTCGATGCGATCGAGCGTGGCGAGCGCGACCGCGGCAAGATGTTCGAGGCAGAAGGCGAGCTCGGCGAGGTCACGTTGCGCGGGCGGCGTTCGGCCTGCCCGATCGGCATCATGAAACCAGCTGGCGAGCAGCGAGACGAATTCGTAAAGCGGCTTGGCGCGGTCGCTCTCGGCGGTATGGCCAGCGCGGACCTGCGCCACGCGCCGTTGCAAGACACGTTGAACGCTGCCGCCCGCCTGCAAGCCGACCAACCCGAAGGGAAGCGAGGCAGGCGGCAGCGTTGCCGCATCGGCCGCTGTGCTTGCGGCCGTATCGCCGGGGGCGGCACCAACAACGGCCCCGGCAATTTGAGTAGCTTGTGAGGACTGGTCCTCCCCCGCCCGCGACTGCCGACCATCGGCAGTTTCGTCAGCGGACACTGGAACGTTACGTTCGTGCGGGCGGGGAAGCTCGGTCATGATCGGCTGTCGATCACGTGTTCATGGCTTGTCATGCCTTCGGCTTCGCATCTGGCGGTAACGACAGAATGGAAGTTCTGGCATTCTCCGATGGCGATTTGCGGTATCAACTGATAGCAAAACACGGAGATTTTGGAGCTCGATGCGCTGTCGGCGATACGCTGCATCAGCGTCATCATCTGCTCGACCGCATGGATACTCAGATCTGCGATTTCCTGCGCTTCGTGGCTTTCCAGAGGCGGGCCGTTTTGCAACGCCGCAACGATCTTCGGCTTCATGTCGGAGAGGCTCATGCCCGGCCTCCCTGCACCACGCGCAGCGTGCCAGCGGCACTATCCATATCGGCGGCGGCATCGCGGCGGGCCATTTCATCGACCTGGGCGGCGTTGGCGGGCGGCAGATAGTCATCGAGCCAGGCAAGCACGGCCTTTCGCGGCCAGATGCTGGTGGCGCGCACTTCGCTGGTGAGCGTGTGCGCTGCGCTGCCATCGCGCACGAGATTGAGTTCGGGCAGCGGCGGCGGAAAGCCCTGCTGATCGATCAGCAGAGAGAGATAGGCGATTATCCGACGTTCGCCGTATTTGGTGCGGCCGAGCTGCCGGCGCACCCATGACAGGGTGACGGTTGGCTCGTCCGCTTCGTCGAGAACAGGCTGGTACAAATTGGCCTCCGTTCGTGGGGAACGAAGGCGGTTGTAAGCACATCGCTTACAACGTCAAGCAGAAATGTTAGCTTATCGCTTACCTAAGCCGCTTGCGAACCGCCGTTTTCATCTGGTGGCGGTGTAAGCACATCGGCGACTCGGCGGAGCTGTTCGCGCTGTTCGGGCGCGGCGCGACGAAGGCGCTCGATCAGATCCCGCTCTTCCGCAGAAAGAGCATCGGGATTGTCTGATCGCGGCAGCAAATCCGCTGGCACCACATCGAGCGCGCGCGCAATTCTGCGCATATAGTCGGTATCCAGGCGCATCTTGCCGCGCTCGAGGTCGCTGATCGTCACCTTCGAGACACAAATGCGATCGCCAAGCGCTTGCTGGGAAAGTTTCCTCTGCAAGCGCAGCTCGCGAATACGGTTGGGGGCATCAAGCACGCCCACGAAATGTAAGATATCCGCTGACATTCCTAGTGGATTAATCCCGAACCTGCCCTTGTCAACGTGTTAGCGTTTCGCTTACACCCCCTGCACCAATTCGGGACGAAACCATGCATCCTCTTAAGAAATGGCGAACGGACAATGACTTAACGCTCGCGCAGGCGGGTGAGCTGGTTGGCACTTCGCGCCAGACATGGTTTGGCTGGGAAACCGGGCGGCGCAAGCCTTCGGACGCCTTCATGGGCAAGATCCGCGCAGTGACCGAAGGAAAGGTCACCGCCAACGACTTCTACGATTTCGCGGCGGTCGCATGAACCGCGCGTTCTTCGACCAGCGGCCCGGCCTGCTTGAGGCCACCAGCGGGCTCGGCGCCATCACCGTTTGTGGCACGCGCCCGCCTGACGCCTTGCCGCAACAGCCCTGCCCCGATGACTGGCAGGTGTTGGTGTTGGTGCAGCTGCCCGGCGGGATCACGCAAGCGCGGCTTACGCCTGACGAGGCCGAGCAGCTCGCGCAGCGGCTTACCGAATATGCGGGCATCTGCCGCCACGAGCACGCCGCCCTTGAGCAGCGGCGGCGCGAGCAGGCCGCAAGCATCCCCGGAGGGGGCGCGTGATGGAGGTTTCCGAAATCGCCGACCGCTTCAACCAGCTGGCGCGCGAGCTGGTGCCTGAGTTGCTGCCGAATGGCAGGCGCGCGGGCAACCTGTGGATGGCCAGCGGCATTGCTGACACGGGGCGCAGCGAGAGCCTGGCGGTGAACCTTTCCGGCGCGATGATCGGCCACTGGAAGGATCACGGCAACGCCCATTCTCCCGAGGAAGAGAAGGGCGACTTGCTCGACCTCTTGCGGTTGACCAGGTGCAACGGCGATGCGCGCGAGGCGCTGGCGATTGCGAAGAGCAAGCTGGGCATCGTCGACGACTTCAAGCCCGGCCGATCAACCGAGAAATCGCCCGAGGAACGCGAACGCCTGGCGCGCGAGGCGCGTCGGCGCGCCGAGCTGCGCGAGCGCGAGCTCGAGGCCGACAGGATCAAGAAGTCGAAGCGGGGTAAGGCGCTGTTCCTCGGTGGCAAACCGATCGAAGGCACGCCGGGGGAGGACTATCTGCTGGGTCGCTCGATCAAGCCGGCAGCGGAAGGCAAGCGGTGGCCCGGATCGTTGCGGTTCGAACCTAAGGCTTGGTATGCGCCGCTCAAGATCCAGGTGCCCACGATGCTGGGCACGGTGGTCACCGCGGCGGGCGAGCAGATCGGGTGCCACCGGACCTTCCTCGCCTGCACCGATGGCCGATGGGGGAAAATTGATCACGATCCTCCTCGCATGATGCTGGGATGCAAAGACGGCGGTTTTATCCCGATCAGCCAGGGCAGCAGCGGCAGGAGCATGCGCGACATGCCCGAAGGCGAGCCGGTCTATGCGACCGAGGGCATCGAAAATGCGCTGTGCGTTCGGATGCTCAAGCCAGAGGCGCGTATCATCGCGGCGATTGACTTAGGAAATCTCCGCAAGCTCGTCCTTCCAGAGAAGGTCCGTGAACTGGTGATCGTCGGCGATCGCGACGAGGGCGAGAAGCAACAAGCTGCGCTCGAGCGCGCGATGGCGGCTCAGCAGGCGCGCGGGCTGACCGTGCGGCTCGTGCTGCCGCCGGCGGGGATCAATGACATCAACGACTGGGTGAAGGCCACGGCGCTCGATCGGCGTCGGGCTTAGGGAGGTATCATGCAGAAAACAGATCGGTTGAAGTTCAACCCGCCTTTGGGGCGCCTGCCCGTGTTGCAGTATCTCGTGCCCGGTGAGCTACAGGTCGACGATAGCTATCAGCGGCAGCTCGACGGTGCTAGCGAAGCGCTGATCCGCAAGATCGCGCAGCATTGGAACTGGGATCTATGCCAGCCTCTCGTCGTGTCGCGCCGATCGGGCGGTACGCTCTATGTGATCGACGGCCAACACCGCCTGAAAGCGGCGTTGTTGCGGGGGGATATTTCGCAGCTGCCCTGTCAGGTCGTCGAATATGCGACACCAGCGGATGAAGCGGCCAGCTTCGTGCAGCTTAACCAGCTGCGCAAGGCGCTGTCGAAAATGGAGCTGTTCAAGGCGGCGGTTGCCAGTGGCGACAAGGAAAGCTGCGCGATCTTGGGCGCGATGGAGCGGGCCGGGCTGTCAATCGCACCGCACTATACCAGCGGCAGCTGGAAGCCCGGCATGGTGGCGAACATCGGGGGGCTGCAAGCGGCATGGCGGAGGAATGGCGCGGAAGTGACCTATGCCGCGATGCGTGCACTTCGCCTTGCCTACGGTGACGAACCTTTGCGTTATGCGGGCACGATTTTTCCCGGCATCGTGGCGGTTTGCGCCCACGAAATGAGCGGCGGTCGCGAGCTTCTGCCTGATCGCTTCGATGGTCTGGTGGCGATGGTGCGGGCTAATTCGCAACAGATATGGCGCGAACGTGTGAACGGAGCACGCGCACACGACGCCAACCTGAATTTTGCGCGCGCGGCGGCAAAGGTGATGCTCGATGCTTGGGGTGCGCTCGCAATCGTGGCCGAGATCAAGGCCGCGCCGCGCGATGTACCAACCAAACCAGCAGCGCCAGTGCGCGTGCGTACCAACGGCTGTTCGGTCGATCGGTTCGAGGCGCGCGAGAAGGGCGAGCGTCGCTGGTGTGAGCAATGCGATGGGCTCGTTTCGGACGCGCAAATCACAAGCTGCAACAGCGAATTCTGCACGATGCGGAAGGCGGCCTGATGCTGGTACGTAATGCCTATACGCCCTGCCCGCGGCCGATGGCGCAGGCGAGTAGCAAGCCGGTGCGTGAGCGAACCAAGGGCGAACAGTTGCTGGCGGAGATGGAGGCGTTCGTGCGCCGCAATCCGCCGATGACGCTTTCAAAGCTGGGCCGCGAGGCCTGCGACAACAGCCAGCTTGCCCCCCGCCTGCAAAACGGCCTGAACCCGCAGGACATCACTTGCAGGCGGGTGCGCAGCTGGATGGAAAAGAACGGCCGATGACCAGCCCCGAAACACCCGGCAGCAATGTGTCGGATATCCGCGCCGCGCTCGATCATCCGATCGATGCGCCGCCGATGGCGCAGCCGGGCGACCCCGGCCCCGAGTTGGGCGACGGATCGCGCCTCGAGCGGCCGCCCTTCCCGCCCGGCTGCCCGATCACGCCGCTGGGCATTTCCTCCGGCCTCGATGGGTCGCAGCGGTGCTATTACCTCAATTACAACGGCCAGCTGGTGAGCCTCGAGGCGAACAACCGGCACGGCAAGCTGGGGCTGATCGCGCTCTATGGCCCGGCGAGCGACTGGCTCGAGGCAAACTTCCCGCAATGTTCCAAGCCGGTCTATGAAGGCCGCGGAGCGTCGCGCATTTGCGTGAAGGAAAGCGAGATCGTCGGCTTCGACCAGGCCGAGGCGGCGCGCGCGCTGATCGAGGAGTGTTGCCGGCGCGGCATCTTCGACCCGGCGGGCAAGATGCGCGGCGCCGGTGCCCATCGCCAGCGCGGCGGGGGCATGGTGCTGCATTGCGGCGACCGCTTGATGGTGAGCCGACACTGGCCGACCAGCGGCGAGTTCAAAGACTGGATCTGGATGGATCCCGGTGTGCACGAGGGTAACGTCTATACCGCAGGCTCGATCATGCCCCGGCCCTGGCACGAGCCAGTTGGCCCCGAGTGCGTGGCGCAGTTCCTCACCAAACTGCTGATGAGCTGGCCGTGGAAGCGCAAGTTGCTGGATCCGCGCTTGTTGCTGGGCTGGATCGGCAATGCGATCATCGGTGGGTGGCTGCCCTGGCGCGCGATGTTCTATCTGACCGGCGGCGCCGGCGCGGGGAAATCGACCCTGAACGGCGAGCATGGCGTGCTCGACCAGCTGCTGGGCGCGATGCAGTTCCGCACCGATAACACCAGCGCCGCCGCAATCCGCGCGCAGCTGCAAAACTCCACCTTGCCCGTGATGCTCGACGAATTCGAGGCGGGCGCGGATAATCGGCGCGTGATCGAAGTGCTCGAGGCGGCTCGCGTAGCCAGTTCGGGCGGGAAGATCACGCGCAGCAGCAGCGAGCAGACGCTGAAGGAATTTACCCTGCGCAGCCCGTTCTTCTTCTCGGGCATCAACATTCCGCCGTTGAAGCCGCAGGATCTGAGCCGGATGGCGATCGGTGAGCTGGGCAAGTTCGCGAAGGACAGCGCGAAACCGGACCTTGCCGCCTGGCACCTGCCTGAGCTCGGCCGCAAGATGATGCGGCGCATGATGGATCAGCTCTTCCGCCTCGAGGCGACCAAGGCCGCTTTTGATCGCGCTCTGGCCGCGCAGGGCCACGACGCGCGCGCCTGTGACCAGTTTGGCACCCTGCTGGCCTGCGCCGATATCCTGCTGCACGATCGCGGCAACCAGGTGCCAGACGACGAAGAGCTGATGCAGTGGGCCGACGAATGTCGGCCGGAGCGGATGGCCGAGATTGCCGACAAGATGGAAGATCACGAGTTGTGCCTGCGTGAGCTGCTGACCAGCGATGTGCAGGCTCGCGGAGGCGATGAGCGTGTGGCGCTGGAAAGCTGGGTGGGCGCGGGTGTGCGTTATGCCATGGAGCCCTTGCTCGAGGGCGACCGGAAAGGCGACGAGCGCGCAAACAAGCGGTTGCAGGAGCTGGGCCTCAAGCTGGTGAACGCGCACTGGAAGGGCGAGGCCTGGGGCTCCACGATCATGACGCACGAGCTGCCCGGCTATCTGGCCGTGGCCAACAAGCACAACGGCGTGGAACGCCTGTTTGTCGGCTCGAACTGGCAAAAGGATGGCTGGACGCGCTCGCTGGGACGCTTTGAGGGCGCGATCAGCGCCACGGTGAAGTTCGGCTATCGCAGCAGCCGCGCGGTGCTGGTGCCGCTGTATCATGTGCTGGATGCGGACGAGCTGCCCAATGCAAGCCAGCCCGCCACGCATCGCAAGTGGTTTGCCGAGGAGCTCGAGCGGAACGGCATCGAGGCCGGGGCATAGCCCGTACATTGAGGAATTATAAAAATGACTACCGACAATCAACAGAGCAAGGTGGGCTACAATCCCGATATCGTAATCTATCACGATAAGTGCATGGACGGCTTCACCGCCGCTTGGGCTATCTGGCAGCGATGGGGCGATGCGCCCGAATATGTCGCGCGAAATTACGGCATGGATCCCAATATACAGTGTCGCGGCAAACATGTGCTGATCGTCGATTTTTCATTCCCCGAGGCGCAGCTACGCGCCCTTGTGATGGATGGCGCAGCTTCAGTTCTAGTCCTGGACCACCACAAGACTGCTGCGGCAGACCTCGCGCCTTTTTGCCTGGAGCGAGACGGTTTTCCCGGTTTCGCTGATGGCGAGAGCATTACTGAGGCGTTGCAAAAGTGTGGGCCAATCCTTGCCATATTCGACATGGATCGCTCGGGCGCTGGCCTCGCATGGGACTTTGCTCACGGGGAAGGCGACCGCCCGCAACTGGTTAATCTTGTTGAAGATCGCGATCTGTGGCGCTTCGACTGGGGGGACGCGAGCAAGTTTCTGCACTTGGCGCTCTCAAGTGGCGAGGCCACGTTTACGCGATGGATTGAAGCCGACGCGAATATCGACGCATTCATCGAAACAGGGCGCGCAATTGCTTCCTATCGAGACAAGCTGGTAGATGAGATCGTCGAGCGCGCTGTGTGCGTGGTGATCGACGACAAGTACGGAATGGGTGTAGATTGCCCATATGCACTGGCTAGCGACGTCGGCCATCGCTTGCTCGACGATTGGCCAAATACTGAATTCGCCGCAGCAATTGTTCGGACAGATCAGACTATCAGCTATTCGCTGCGATCCCGCGATGATCGAGTAGATGTTTCCGAGATAGCGCGAAAATTCGGCGGCGGTGGCCACCGGAACGCCGCTGGTTTCAAGGTGCCGCGCACCGGATAAATTATTCGCATACTTGGAGGCGCAACTTGCGGGGCACCCTAAGATATGTCAGCCAGAACGCCAAACTTCCAAGGAGGGGTTATGTGGCAATACCTGGCTGCGTTGGTGCTGGTTGCGGCCCCTGGGCAGGATGATGCGTTTCCTGACGCCGGGCCCGATGCAAACGCTTCGTTTAGCGGCATCGATTGGCCAGTGCCGGGGCATCTTGACGATGTCGACCAGTGGCAAGGATGCGTCGTCACCGCCGCTCGCGGCCTTGCCCTGACGTTTGATGACCCCGCTGATTTGATCGCCGAGGCCGCCTTTGCAGAGTGCTCGAAATTCGATGCCATAGTGTTCTCACGCGTGCGTGGGGACGGCGACGAATATAGCGAGACGCTCGACTTTATCGGATATCTGCGGGCCAACACTAAGGCTCGAGCTATTGCGGCAGTCATGTTCGAGCGCCGCAATCACGAAGCCGAGTAGCCGGCCGCTTGAGGCCCCGGCCCTCGGCCTCCTCGAACGCGAAATAGCTGGCGGCAAGGCAGTAGGCTTCCTTGTCGTTGCGCAGCCATGCAGCCATGCGCTCGCGGCGCAGCTGCGCGGCCGAAAGGCTTTCCCACCACACACGCTCCTGCTCGGCCCGGCGCGGATCGAAGGCCATCTCTGCCCGCCAGTACTGTTCGAGAAGCTGGCGGGAGATCGGTGCCCACTGCATCGTCATAATCATGGCTCAGCCCTCCCGCAGAATGTCTGCACATTCCAGCTGGCGCACGAGCTGGGCGGCCCATGCCTCTGCCTCGGCCTGTTTGCCGCATTGCTTGTAGGCGATTGCCTTGGCGAGAGAGCGCGCGATTTCGCTGCGATCGATCATCTGTCTGGTCCTTCCTGACCTTCGGCGGGCCTGAATGCCCGTGCCGTGATATGTCCTATAATACGGACATATAATCATGTCAACAGCCGTGCGCGCTGTTTGTTCGATCGACCTCATCTATCACGGGAAATCAAACAGATCGCAGCCGCAGCGACCGCGCAGCGGGCGCGGTGCGCGGCTGCTCATTATCGCCGACAACGGCGGCAGGAAAACTCACGATGGGCAGCTCCTGACCTGTCCTGACTTGACCCCGACCCGTTGGCGAGCCTAGAAGAATTGGTGCACCAATCTGACGGTGCCAAGCGGGTTAGGGTGGTTGCAGAGCGCAACCGCTTGTAACCAGCGCGCAACTCACAACATGCTGATATGTCATCGCTTTTCGAGCGGTTGCGAGGTTGCGTCTCTGAGGTGTCGCGCATGTGCGCGCGCGTGTGTGCAGGCGCGCGCGTGTATGGGAACGTGTCATATCAACGTAACCGTGTAACCATATCACTTTCTCTATGTATATCATGAGGTTAGAGGTTGCAAAATGGTTGCAGCGCGGTTGCGCCTGTAACCGTGCCGCTTAGCGCCTGCCGTCGAGCCTCGGGCGGCATATTCTGGCGTGGAGATATGGCGCAGCTCGATCCGCTTGGCCTGCGAGGGGTCTGGCGCGGGGGTGGCGTGGCGAAAGTTTCCGGGTTTTCGTGTGCCTGGCGATGGCCGGTCGGATCGGCGGATTTCCGCCGTTTTGCGCGCTTCGGTCGGGCGATGTTGGAAGGGTGATGTTGGAATGGTGCCGAGAAACGCCGCATTTCTGCGGGTTTGCGGCGCATCGTCGTCAGCCTCCGAGGCTGGCGAGGCACCGGGGGGCCTCGATCCGGCAGGCCACCCCCCCATGCCCCCAGCGCCAGCGCCGATCCCACTAGGATGCTGGCGCACGAGCGTCGCCGGATTTGGATCCGGCATCGGGCCGAGCCCTGCGCAGCCATCACGGGGCAATGCAGATTGTGGCTGACAGGCCCCAAACCTGACCGTTAGCAGCGGGTCGGGGTGAAGCGGGCCCTCGACACCCGCGCCAAATCGCGCGCTGCGGGTCGGGGTGTAGCTCTCCTAGGTGGATTTCCCGCCAGCGCGGGCCTTGGGGCTGCGTCGAACGATTGAGCCTAGAGGGAGCGCGCTCCTTGTCAATTGACGGACCAAATGCCGGTGGAAAAGAGGCGCTGCGGCAGCTCGCGGCGCAGTCCAAGCAATTGGTCGAGGAAGCTGCTGCCGAGGAAACCGAAGCGCAGATGGATCTGCTCGAGCCGCTGACGGCCGAGGAAAAGGCCGTGGCGCAGGATCAGCTCGGGCCAAACGCGCAGCCGCTCGCCGTGCTCAAGCAGGCGCGGGAAAACCGGAAGGGTCGCCCGCCGGGCTCGCGCAATCGGCGCACCGACGATTTCGTTTCCTACGTCTCGCAATTCGGGCCTGATCCGGCGGTGGCGATGATGAAGATCATCGGTGAGGATGAGGACGCGATGATCGCGCGATCGCGCCAGATCGACCCGATCAAGAAACGCCTGAGCTTTGCCGAAGCGCGCGCGATGCGGATCCGCTGCGCGGAAACGATGATGCCCTACTTCCACGGCAAGAAGCCGGTGGAAGTCGATGCCACGGTGCGCGGGGTGATGATCGTCGAGGAAATCAGCCAGGCGCGTGATGTGGTGAACCACACGATCGACGGGATTGTGGGCGTGGCGATCGACCAGGCCGAGGATGACGAGCGGTGAAGATCGCGCCAGAGATCCGCCGGCTCAATTCGCCGGGGCCGATATCGGATGCGTTCCTGCGCTCGCGCGCGTTCGTGAAAATCATCATCGGGCCGGTCGGATCGGGCAAAACCATGACTGCGCTGCGCGCCTTGCGCCAGGTCGGGCAGAAGCAAGGCGGGGCAATGAACCCGAACGGGGTCTATGTGCGCAAGGCGCGCGTGGGCGTGATCCGCGAAACCTACCCGAACATCGAAAAGAACACGCTGCCCAGCTGGTTCGACATTCACCCGCAGAGCGAAGGCCGCTTCACCTTCAAGGCACCGTTCACGCACAAGCTGACGCTGATCCTCGGCCTCGATCCCAAGACGGGCAAACCCAACGACATCTGCGAGTTCGAGGTGGAATTCCGCGCGATCGGCGATCGCAGCGTGGAAGAGGCCTGCCGCGGCTGGCAGGTGGTGGCGGTGATGGTCGACGAGGCTGACCTGCAACCGCCCGAGCTGCTCGCGTTTCTCTCCGGCCGTGTCGGCCGTGGCGGCATCGACACGAGCCTGATGGTCGATCCGCAGATAATCCTTTCGCTCAACGCGCCCTACATCGACAACTGGGTCTATGGCCTCGCGATCGAGAAGAATATCGGCGAGATCGTCGATCAGAAGCTGCTCGATGCGCTGGGTGACCGCGAACTGCTCGAGGTGTTCATTCAGCCCGGCGGCCGGGAGCCCGTCGCCGAAAACCTGCACAACCTGCCGGCGGGATATTACGATATCCAGGCGGCGCTCAACAAGCACCGCCCGGATTACGTCGCGCGCATGATCGACAACAAGTTCGTGCCGATGCAGCACGGGCAGCCGGTCAATCCGCAGTTCGATTACCAGGAGCACGTGCGCAAGCTCGAATGGGATCCGTCGCGCCAGCTGACAATCGGCCTTGATCAGGGGTTGAATGCGGCGGGAGCTTTCACCCAGCGGACGCCTGAAAGCGGCCTGCGCACCTTGCGCGAGGCGGTGATGCTGCGCGAGGATGGGAGCTTGGCCAAGGTCGGCGCGCGCGCGTTCGGCCAGCTGCTGCGCTTCACGATCAACGAACATTTCCCCGAGCTGCGGCCGCACATGGTCCGCGTGGTGGCTGATCCGGCCGCGTGGAGCGCGAGCGACAACGAGGATACCCAGCGTGATTGGGTGCGGATGGTGAAAAAGGAGATCGGCCTCCCCATCGCCAAGGCGCGGACGAACAAACCCGCGTTGCGCAACGGCGCGATCTGGCAGGCGATGGACATGCGCGGCGGCTATGCGATCGACGAAAGCTGCAAGCACCTCATTCGCGGGCATCTTGGCGGCTACCGCTACATGAAAGCGAACATGAGCGACGGCGAAAAGCGCGGCCATCTGCGCATCGCCGACACCGCCTACACGCACATCTGCGACGCCGAGCAATATGCGGCGATGGAAGGCGACAGCATCATTTCCGACCTGCGCGGCCTGCCGAGAATTCAGCCGGGCATGATGCAGAACGACAGCGATTTCGACGTGTTTGGAGGAGTGTGAGATGAGTTTTCTTGGTGGCCCTGCGGGCGCAATCGGTTCCCTGCTCTTCGGCGGCATCGGCCAGCTGCTGGGGCTCGGCAAGTCCACGCAACAGCGGGCGGCAGCGCGCCCGACCACGCGCGATACGGCGCGCGAAGAGGTGGAGCGCAACGACGAACTGCGCCGGCGCAAGGGCGCGGCTGCCGACATGGTGACGGGCACCGGCGGCGCGGAGGCGGCAGGATCGAACATCGGTCGCCTGGTGGTGGGTAGTTGACAGGAGAAGTAATTATGACCGTAAAACAGGACATTTTAGCGCTATCGCCGCAGGGCATTACGATCATCGCGGCGGCCGCCCATGCGGCAAACATGGCCTATTTCCGATCGCTCGGCGACGATAGCCAGCCAGAGTGGAGCGATGCCCCGGACTGGCAGGTTTCCTCGGCGATCAACGGGGTGGAGTTCCACCTCGCCAACCCGGATGCAGGCGATGCTGCAAGCCATGAAAACTGGATGAAGCAGAAAACCGAGGATGGCTGGAAGTACGGCAAGGAAAAGGATCCCGAGAAGAAGTTGCACCCCTGCATGGTGCCGTTCGAGAAGCTGCCGCCCGAGCAACAGGCGAAGGACTGCATTTTCCGGGCCATTGTCCACGCGACCGCGCCTATCGTTGCGGGGCTGGAAACGCCGACCATTTCCGGGGTCGACGTCAACGATGCTCTCGCCGCTCT
Organism: Erythrobacter sp.; assembly: GCA_027311945.1. GTDB lineage: Bacteria > Pseudomonadota > Alphaproteobacteria > Sphingomonadales > Sphingomonadaceae > Alteraurantiacibacter. Next base: position 6,841 of record DAICXZ010000001.1, on the reverse strand, counting down.
CCAAGAGGAGCTCGACGCCACAAAGCGCCAGCTGGCCGCCCAAAAAGGCCAGGTCACGCGCAAGAGCAACCAGCTCGAGGCGCTCGAGGCGAAGCTGCCGCCGCAGCCGCGCGGCTTCGGCGGCGGGTATTTCACCGGCAAGGATCGCCCCGACGCGGCCGCGCTGATGGACGCAATTGCCGATGCTGGCGAAGTGGAGCTGACCTTCACCGATCCCCATGGCCTCGAGATACTCGGCATGCGCCCGCGGGTGCTTCCCCCCGAGGCTTTCGCAATCGACCGGTTCGGCCGCTTGCAGCTCAAGATCAAGAGCCTGCCGGTGTTCGGACCGCAGGCCGATGAAGCGCCTTATGCCTTCGCGGGAATTGTGATGCTGACAGACGGCGAACTGCTGATCCATACCCCGCGCCTGGGCGGCGTGCTCACGATCGGCGCGGGGCGGCAATACAACCTCGCGGGCGACGTAGTAATCTGACCCAGCCCAGCGGAGCGGCGCGTTTGCCCATGGCGCGCCGCTCCACCAGCGCAAGGAACCGGGCATGATCGAAGCATTGCAGGACGCGGATCTGGCCAAGATCGACCTTGCGCGGCAAGAGCTGCTCGAGGAGGAGCGTCGCTGCTGGGAAGATACCTATCAGGAAGTCGACGAGCGGTTTCCTAGCGGCGCGGGCGGCTTCAATCGGGTGACGCGCGGCGATATTCGCGGCAGCCGCAATTACGACAGCACCCATGTGACCGGCATCGAGCGCTTCGCGGCCGCCGGCGTGCACATCACCACGCCCGAGCACACGAGCTACATCAAGCCGAAGTTCATCGACCCGGAGCTGATGAAGCAGCGCGAAGTGCGCCTGTGGTGCGAAGAGGCCGGGCGTAGGCTTTATGCCATCCGGCATGCACAGCACACAGGCTTCATCACCGCGGCGATCGAGGATTGGGATCAGCTGGGCCGATACGGCACAAGCCTGGTGTGGCAAGAGGCCCGCCGCAATGGGCGTGGTCTGTTCTACCGTGCGCTGCATCTTTCCACCTGCTGGATCGACACCGACTTTGCCGGGCTGGTCGACACGGTGCACCGCAAGCACGAAATGACGGTGCGGCAGCTCGAGCAGCAGTTTGGCGGCGATGCCTTGACGCCAAAGATGCGCGAAGTTCTCGAGGACCGGGACAGCACCAAGGCCGATCGGGTGAAGTTCGAGATCCTGCATGTCGTCGCGCCCAACACCCAATGGGATGCCGACAAGTTCGATCACCGCCGGTTCCCCATCTCGAGCCGATACCTCGCGATCGACGAGAAAATGTATCTGCGGCGCAAGGGTTATCACACGATGCCGATTTCGGCCTCGCGGCACATGACCAGCCCCGGCGAGAAATACGGGCGCTCGCCCGCTATCAAGGTGATGCCGAACATCAACGGCGTGAACGCGATGAAGCTGACCACGCTGCGCGCTGGGCACAAGGCCGTGGATCCCGCGCTGCTGTTCGCTGACGATCAGGGTGTGATGAAGCTGGTCAGCAAGCCCGGCGGAATGAATGCCGGGCTGGTCAGCGATGACGGGCGCCCGCTGGTGCACCGGATGCCGGGCGGTGAGGCGGGCATCCCCTATGCGATCGAGATGATCCAGGACGAGCGCGCGACGGTGAAAGGCGCGTTCCTCGAAGAGTTCTACTCGATCATCACCGATCCAAATTCGCGCATGACGACCGTGGAAGTTTACGAGCGGATGGCGAAGGAAGGCGTGCTCGTGCGGCCGTTCGCGAGCCGATATGCCACCGAAAAGCAGCACCCGATGACGCAGCGCGACCTCGATCTGGCGTTGCGGGCCGGTCAGATTGCGCCGATGCCCGAAGTGGTACAGGAGGCGGGCGCCTGGCCGCAGATCGATTACGAAAACCCGCTCGCCGCGATGGCCAAGGCTGAGGATAGCGGCAAAACGATGCGGTACGTGCAGGGCCTTCCGATCCTCGCGGAAATCGATCCAGACGTGCGCTACCGGGTCAACGTGGATGCGATCGCGATCGGCCTCGCCCGCGATACCGGCGTGCCCGAGAAGTATATCCGCAGCGACGAGGAAGTGGCGCGGCTCAAGCAAGGCGATGCCGAGGCGCAGGGCGCGGCTATCGATGCCGAGCTGCTGGCGCGGACAGGCAGCGCGGTGAAGGACTTTGCCCAGGCTGACAAGCTGGCGAGGATGGGCTGATGCAGATCCGCTTCTTCGACGCTGGCGGTTTCGTGGCGGCGGAACTGACAGTGCCCCCGGCAGAGCGCGAACAAGCTGTGCTGCATCTGCGCCGCACGTTTCGATCTGTAGTGATGCACCGCCTGGCCAATCGGCTCGATAGGCATCCTGCCAGCGATGCCTCCTCGATCTACGAAGGTGAGAAGGGATCGTGGCCCGATGGATCGACCACTGCGGGAATGGCGGCCGCCAAGTTTGAGCTGGCGGCGCGTGGCTGGACCGTCCTCGACGAAAGGAAGGCCTGATGGCAGTTAGCCAGGCAAACCGGATCCGCTATCGTGCCACGCTGATTTCGCGCGAGGTCAAGGCGCTGTTCAAGGCAGTGCCAAGCCGCTTTTTCGAACGGCTCGCGGGGCGCTTCCTGTTCGGCCGCCTGCTGCGCTGGTTGTTTCTCGGGCGCGAAGGCGAGGTGCACCGCGCCGGTGAGATCGTGCTCGCCGAGCTGCGCAACCGCTACATGCTCAAGCCGGTGTTTTCGACCGATCCGCTGGTGATGGCTCGCCGAGCGGGACAGCGCGAAGTGCTCGAGGACATTTTCAACTATCTCAACCTGGACGAAACGACCGTCCGCAAACTGATGGAGCTCGACGATGGACTTGAATGACGGTGGCGCCGGCGGCGGCGCGGCGCAGGGTGGCGAGGCCGGTGCCGGCACGGGGGCCGGCGCTGATGCGAGCGGCTTCTTCGGCGGTGGCGCTGATGCTGGCGCGGGTGCGCAGGATGGTGGCCAGCAAGGCGGCGGAGCACAGGAAGGTGCGGGCGCACAGGATGGCGGCGGCGCGCAGGACGGTGGCGCCGACCCCGACTGGTTTCAGCAACTTTCGGTCGAGGCCGAAGGCGATACCCCGAGCCTGCGCGACTGGGCAAAGTCGCTGGGGGTGAAGGACATCAACGGCCTCGCCAAGATCGCGCGCGACAACCAGCGGGCCTTGCGCGATGGCGGGCGCATCAAGGTGCCTGGCGAGGATGCGACGGCTGAGGAGCGGACGGCGTTCAACAAGGCGATCGGCGTGCCGGACAAGGCCGAGGATTACGCCATGCCGGTGCTCAAGGGCGATGATGGCGAGCCGCTCAAGGGCGCAGATGGCAAGCCCATCGCGATGAATGAGGATAGGCTCAAGGCGATTGCGGCTGTCGCGCACCGCAACGGGATACCCAAGGGTGCGCTCGAGGCGACCTTGCAGGAGCTGGCGCAGGCCGACTATCAGGAAATGGCCGGTGCCGAGCAGAAGCAACAGGAAGCGATCGACCAGCATCTGGCCACCTGGGGCGACAAGAAAGCGGAGAACATGGGCAACGTCACCGCCGCGGTGCGCGAGCTGGGCATTACTCGCGAGGAGCAGAAGGCAATCCGGTCTGCGCTTGGCGCGGGCCGTGCGCTGGATCTGTTCGCGAACCTCGGCGGCCGTCTCGGCGAAGATGCAATGATCGACGTGGGAGGCCAACGCCAGTTCGGCATTTCCGGCGCCGAAGCGCAGAACACGCTCAATCAGCGCATGGCTGACAAGAGCTGGATGGATAAGGCGATGGTGCCCGGCTCGGCCGAGAATGCCGAGTATGAGCGCCTCAACAGTGCAATCGGCGCTGCGGCCGACCGCAAGGCGCGCGAGATGGCGGCGCAATAATCGCCCGCGATTGCAAATTGATGCTGACAGGGCCGGTCGCACCGGTAAATCATCCGGCCCTGTCAGACGCGGCCTAGCCACAGCGCCCCGCGCCCCGCCGAGGATACGGCCGCCGACCGCAGGCGTTAAACGATAGATGGCCGGGCCACTGCGCCCCCTAGCCTTCGCAATCGATCAGCCATCTTTTGTGAAGGACAACACCATGTCTTACAACGTCCCCGCCTCCTTCCAGGTGAAGTACAACAACAACGTGAAGCTGCGCGTGCAGCAGATGGGTAATCCGCTCGCATCGGCTGTCGAGTGGCAGTACGACAAGAGCGCCGAGAAGGTGAAGATCAAGGATCTTGTCGGCCATACCGAGGCGAAGGAAGCCACCGATCGCCACGGCCGCACCGAATGGGGCAACCGCACCTATGACGGCGTGTGGATCCCCAAGCCCAACGAACTCTACGACGGCGACCTGATCGACAATGCCGACCAGCTGGCGACTGCAATCAGCCTGACGGGCACCGCGACGATGGGCGCGGCAGCCACGATCAACCGCGCGAAGATCCGCCGGATCCTCGAAGGCTTCTACGCGCCGATCATCTCGGGCAAGGAAGGCACGACGATCACCGCCTTTCCCGGCGGTAACATCATCCCTGTAACTGCCGGTGGTGCCAGCGGGCCGCAGAAGATGAACACCAAGAAATTGCGTGAAGCCAACAAGTTCCTGTCTGCTGGCCACGCCGGCGAGGCAGGTGAGCGTTTTACGGTGCTTACCGCCGACGACAACGATGCGCTGCTGACCGAGGTGCCGGCAACCAGCTCCGACTTCAAGGCGGCCTATGGGGGTGTAGTCGAAGACGGCAAGCTGATTAAGCTCCTGGGGTGGAACTTCATCCACCTCGAGCTCGACAATCAGCTGCTGACCACGATCCCCGATCTGTCGACCGACAGCAGCGGCTATCGCAAGACGCCGTTCTGGGTGAAGCCGGGCCTGCGCGTGAACGAGTGGGAAGGCCTGCGCAGCGAAGTGGGCAAGATCCCCGAGCTGCGCTTCTCGATGGGCTATCTCGCCGGGACCACACTGGCCGCGAGCCGCACCGAGCCGGAAATGTCGGGCATCATCCTCAACGAGAAGGGCTGACAGATCTGGTCGCCCTGCTGCGTAAGGGCGACCAGCTTCATTTTCGCCAGTGATCCGATCAGCAAGATCCGGGGAGGCAGACAGGAGACAAGACCATGGCAACGAAATATTCCGTCCAGCAGAAGGGTGTAGCCGATGGTACGGCAATCCCGCCGAACAAGGCCGATGGCCGCGAGGTCAATGCCGCGCGTACCGTGCTGCTCGCATCGAAGGCTGCCGCCGAAGCGTGGAACAGCGGCGATGTGATCTATCTCGGCTACAAGCCCGAGGGCGCCAAGATCACCGACATCAAGGTTTGCACCGACACCAGCATGGCGACTTCGACCTTCGATATCGGCATCGGCGGCGATCCCCGCAACGGCGGTGCGGTGGAAACGGTCGACAAGTATGTCGACGCCAAGGGCACCACGACCACCGATGTGCCGACTTCGCTCGGGCCGGAAGCGGCGACGCTCGACGACACGGCGGGAGATGGTGAGCACCTCTGGCTCACGGTCAACACCGCCAATATCGGTTCGGCGGTGCTGCTGACGGTCGCAATCGAGATGTGCGCCATCAACTGACGGCGTGACAGGTTCCGCGCGCGTGCGGTGCGCGGATGGAGGTGGGCGGCGGCTGCGTCGAGAAGGTGCCGCCCACCTCCACTTCCCTCTCAAGGAGTAGCAAGGCATGGCATTCACCGCGAAATTCACCGGCAAGTATGGCGATACGGACAACGGCGAAATCGCCGTGGCGGCCGGCAGCGCCGAAGCGCAGAGCGACACCATCTCGCTTAACATCGACGCCACCAACATGAGCAAGGGCGAGGCCCTGCAACTCATCGAGAAGATCCGCGACGAGGTGCACAATTCGCCCTGGCCTCCCCTCGCCTGATAGGCGGCGGCTGCAATGGCGAGCGAAGTCGCGATCTACAACATGGCAGCCGCGGCGATCGGCGCCACTACGCGCATTACCGATCCGAAGGACAACCGGACGATCGCGCGCAACATTCGCGCCGTGTGGGATATCCAGCGCCAAGCGGCGATCCGCGAGGGCAGCTGGAATTTCGCTGTCCAGCGCCAGCAGCTCGGCGCCACCACTTCTGCGCCGGAGCATGGATATGAGTACGCCTTTGAGCTGCCGGCTGCGTGCCTGCGGCTGATCGAGGTGCACGATCTGATCGCCTACCGGGATTATCAGCTGGAAGGCCGCCTCGTGCTCACCAATGTGGCGGGCCCGCTGAATATACGCTTCCTCGCCGATGTGAAGGAACCGGCCAGCTGGGACACGCTGTTTGCCGAGGCCTTCGCCTATCGCATCGCCTGGGCGATCGGTACGCGCATCGCCGGATCGAGCTTCGATCGCGACAAGGTGTGGCGCCAGTACCAGGACGCGTTGAAGTCCGCAAAGCGTGTGGACGCTCAGGAAAACCCGTCAATCAAACGTGAGGAGAGCGACTGGATCACCGCCCGCCATGCGTCGGCCAGCTGGGATATCGACGTCTGATGGTGAGCGTGCGCACGATCTTCACGGGATGGTTCGCGGGTGAAATCTCGCCGTTCCTTTCGGGCCGCGTGGACAGCGAGCAATATCGCTATGGCCTTGCGACCTGCGAAAACTGGATCCCGACGATCGAGGGGCCGCTGGTCAAGCGCACCGGCTTCGCGATGATCCGTGAGGCTGCGGCGACAAGCGCCTGGCTGACGGCGTTCCGGCGCAATGTGCGCCAGGTGATCTGACCCCTTCTGAGTGGTCCAAAATTGATGATATTTTGGACGACGAAGGAGATTACGAATGCCGAGCAAGAAGCATCGCCCGGAAGAGATTATCGGCAAGCTGCGTGAAGCGGAGGTTTTGCTGGCGCAGGGCGC
>DAICXZ010000032.1 GCA_027311945.1 Erythrobacter sp. | reverse complement strand
CTGCGCAAGATCGGTGAACGCACAGTCCGCGGCCTGTGGGACCTGATCGGCACGCTCGTCGACATCTTCCAGCCCGATGAATGCGCCAATTACTTCAAATCCTGTGGCTACGAACCGGAATGAACGGAAACCGCTCTAGCTTGTCTCCCGTTATTCTGGACTTGAAAAATGCTTATATAGGGTAATTGTAGCGGGAAGAGCGAAAAGCCCAAGTGGGAGACTATGCAGTGCCGGAAATTTTCCATCTCTACGACAGCTTCGGCCTTCAGAAGCGGCCGACCATGCGGTTCGAGGCTGATGTGTTCGAATGCGAGGTCGAGGGGGAAATCCCGGCCGAACTTGAAGGCAGCTACGTCCGCACCGGAGGCGACCGGCAGTATCCCAGCCTTGAGGATGATATCATCCTCAACGGCGATGGGCTGGTGTCCAGCTTCCGGTTCGAGAACGGCCACGTCAGCTTCCGCAGCCGTTATGTCCAGACCGAGCGGCTCAAGGCCGAGCGTGAAGCGCGGCGGCGGCTCTATGGCCACTACCGCAACCGCTACACCGACGATCCGAGTGTCTCAAACCTCCCCCAACGCGACAACACCGGTAACACCTATGCCTTTGCGCACCATGGCGAACTGTTCATGCTGCGCGAGGACTCGCGGCCCTACAGGGTCGATCCCGAAACGCTGGAAACGATTGGCGAGGGGCAGTGGGGCGACCTGCGCAGCACTGCACTCACCGCGCACCCCAAGATTGACCCCGTCACCGGCGACTGGTGGAGCTACGGCGTCTTTGCCGGCGGCGAGCCAACCACCGATGCCTCGCTCCACGTGTTCGACAAGGGCGGCAAGCTCGTGCGCGAGCAGTGGTTCAACACCCCCTTCCCCGGCCTCAGCCACGACTGGGGCGTGACGCGCGAGCACCTCGTGTTCCCGATCATGCCGCTCACCGCCAGCGAGGCGCGTCTGCGCGAGGGCGGGCAGTACTACCAGTATGACCCCGACCTGCCATCGGTGTGGGGCATCATGCCGCGCGATGGCGATCCAGCTACCGACATGCGCTGGTTCGACGTGCCCGGCCTCGTGCTCGGCCACATCATGAATGCCTACACCGATGGCGACAAGGTGGTGGTCGACACGCCCTGTTCACCGGGCAACTGCTTCAGCTTCTTCCGCGACAAGCATGGCAACCAGCCGACCATGCCCGAGACCATCACCCAGCTGACCCGCATCACCTTCGACCTTTCCAAGCCCAAGGCAGAAGCCGTCACGCTGGAGCCGGTTGACGGAGCGCTCGGCGACATGCCGCGGATCGACGACCGCTTTGCCATGGAGAAGTACCGGATGGGCTACTTCTCCTTGCGGGCCTTCCCCGAGATGGGCGTGGGCCAGATCGATTGGGACACGGGCGAGCTCACAGTCCACTCATTGACAGGTGCCGCCGCGCAAGAGCCGCTGTTCGTGCCCCGCAGCGCCGACAGCGCGGAAGGCGATGGCTTTATCCTCACCGTGGTCGACCGCTTCGAGGAACGCCGCGCCGAGCTGCTGATCCTCGATGCGCGCGATGTCAGCCGCCCGCCACTCGCCACCGTGAAGCTGCCGTTCGGCCTGCCGATGGCCTTTCATGGGAGCTGGATCCCAGCCTGATCGCGCACTTGGCGGCAAATGCCGCAAAGCCAAGGCCCGCAAGCCGACAATGGATACACTCCACTGGCGGCTTGACGGGCCTTGAGGCCCCGCGTCTCGGCGCGGAGCACTAGCTCGCTATAAAGGCTTACTGGCTGGCGTCGGCTTCCTCGACCTCAAGCGTGGGCACTTCAACGGTCTGCTCTTCCATTTCGACGTCGACGTCAGCCGCATCGACGTTGTACTCGGGCAGTTCGCCACCGTTCACGTCGACTTCGGGCATTTCGCCTTCTTCCGTCTGTTCCACGTCGCAGGCCGCGAGGCCCAAGGCGGCGGTGCTTACAAGGGCAAGACTCATCAGTTTACGCATCGATCACTCCTTTGTTCTCGTGCATAAACAAGGCAGAGGCCACAAAAGTTCCCTGCCTTTGTTTCAACCGGCCACCCGCGCCACGAAGCCTGCCAGCATCCGCTCGACCTCGGCCTGGTCGCTGCCGACCGATAGCGCCGGGCTGAGGTGGTTGTGTCCCGCGAGGTAGTGCATCGCGGGATAGCGCCCGCGCGCGGCATACCATTGCTCCACCAGTTGGGCGGCCTGCTGCTGGAAATCGTCAGGATCGAACTCTGAGACCGAGAACTGCACCGGCACCTGCGTTTCGAGCAGACCCGGCATGCACGAGGCCATGCCCCACTGGCGCCGGTCCGTGCCGTAGTAGGCCTCGGCCGAGGCGTTGGGCGCGCAGGTGTGAGTGTCGTAGATGCCGCTCATCAAGGCAGCTCCGGCGATCCCATCGGCATGGCCGGCCCGGTGCGCGAGATAGCCCGCCACATGCACCGCGCCCGCCGACTGGCCAGAGAGCACGATCTTCCCCGCATCGCCGCCGTGCTCTGCCACGTTCGCCCGCAGCCATTCGACCGCCATGGCCATGTCGTCGGGGCCGGAGGGGAAGCGGTGCTCGGGCGCAAGGCGGTAGGTCAGCGCCACGCCGATCATGCCGTGGCGCGCGGCGAAGTCGCCCATGTTCGAGTAGAACGGCGAGCCTTCGGTGTGCTTGTCGCCCATCAGGAAGCCGCCGCCGTGCACGAACACGAAGACCGGCGCCCCCTTGAGATCGCCTTGCCAGAACAGGTCGAGCCGGTGGCGCGGGTCTGGCCCATAGGAGATGTCACGCAGGACCTGCGTGTCAGGCGCAAGGCCGTGGTTCATCCCGGCCATCAAGCCGATCGAACCCTGCACCATCTCGGGACTGAGGTCGTTGCCAAGCGCGGCCAGCTTGGCGCGGATTGCGGGGGTCATGCAGCATTCTCCATCAGCAGGACCGGCTTGATCACCCTGCCCGCATGGGCATCGGCGAAGGCGCGGTCGATCTCGGCAAAGGGGTAGTACGCGATCATCCGGTCGAATGGGAGGCGTCCCTGCCGCCAGTATTCGGCCAGCAGGGGCAGGAAGGTCTGCGGGTTGGCATCGCCGCCGAGGATCCCGCGCAGCTGCTTGCCGCCCGCCAGCATGCCGAACATCTTTGGATCGAAGGGGCCGAGCGGAGCGGCCACGAAGCCCGCCGTGCCGTTCATCGCCAGCACGTCGAGCGCGAGCTGGTGCACGGCCACGCTGTTGGTGGTGTTGAAGCTGAAGTCCACTCCGCGCCCGGTGATCGCGCGCAGCTTTGCCGCGAGGTCAGGTTCGTCGCCGCGCAGGGTGTCGGTTGCGCCGAACTCGCGCGCCAGTTCGAGCCGCTCGTCGGCAAGGTCAACCGCCACGATCCGCCGCGCGCCGACCAGCTTCGCCGCCATCACGGCGGAGAGGCCCACCGCCCCGGTGCCGAGCACGGCGATGGTATCGCCAAAGCCGACCTTCAGCGCCTCGATCACCCCGCCCGCGCCGGTCACCACCCCGCAACCGAGCGGGCCGAGCTTCTCCAGCGGCAAGTCCTTCGGCATCTTCACGGCGGTTCGCTGCGGCACGATCGCGTGGCTGGCGAAGCTCGATTGGCCGAAGAAGTGCGAATGGATCGCCCCCTCTCCGCCGCATAGCGCGGTGCTGCCGTCGAGCCGCTGGCCGCCAAAGCACAGCGGCATGGCGAGGTCGCAATAGGTCGGCCTGCCTGCGAGACAGCTCGGGCACTTGCCGCAGGAGCTGCCCGACAGGATCACGTGGTCGCCAACGGCAAAGCCGCTCACCGCTTCGCCCAGTTCCTCGACCACGCCTGCGCCCTCGTGCCCGAGCACGATCGGCTGCGGGGCGTGTCTACCGGGATGCTCGTGCAGGTCGGTATGGCAGATGCCGGTGGCGACGAGCCGCACACGCATTTCCCCGGCGCGCGGGGCTTCCTGTTCGAGTTCGACCAGCTGCGGCGCTTCGCCTCCGTGGCCGGACAGGGCAGCGGTGATCTTCATGCGCTTACCTTCGCTGTTTCAATGGGTTGCATAGCAAGGCGTGACAGGTGTGACACTGTCCTGGACGGAAAATCCTGTAGGATGAGTGGGGGTGAGTTCATGTCCCCGGCATGGCGTATGAGGGGCCGCGTAGGAAAGTGCTTGGTATCCTCCCCCTCCCCGTGCCGGGGAGGATCAACTCTTGTCCCCCAGATGATGATCGTTGCGGATATCGGCGACCTCGCCGGTCTGCGTCAGCAGGCTTTTGCGGCGCAGGAACCGGCGCAGGCTTTCCGGCCCGATCCGCGGCGCGCCATAGCCCGACCAGCCGAAGCTGTCGGTGCCGAAAGTCCGCATCTTGGCGAAGGTGAGGAAGGTATCCTGCAGGAAAATCCCGCCCGCGTTCAGCCGCCGACCGATCCGCTCGGCTTCCTCGGCAGTCCCGGCGATCACGCTCGCGGTGAGGCCGAAGCGCGTATCGTTGGCAAGGCGCACCGCCTCATCCTCATCATCGTAGGCCATAACCGGCAGGCAGGGGCCGAAGGTCTCATCCTGCATGATCAGCATCGAGTGATCGACATTGGTGAGGATGGTCGGGCGCAGGTACAGCCCGCCGTCAATATCCTCCACCGTGCCGCCGCTGCGCAGCACCGCGCCCTTGCGCATCGCATCGTTGATGTGCCTCGCCACGATCGCGCCCTGCGGTGGATGGGTGAAGGGGCCGATGTGCCCGGCGCGCGGGTTGTCGGAGTTGAGCCGCACCTCGGCCGCCTTCTCCACCAGCAGCGCGACGAAATCGTCATGTACCGAACGATGGACATAGACCCGCTCGACCGAATAGCAGACCTGCCCCGTGGCATAGACCGCCCCGCGCAGCACTGCCGTCGCCGCGCGTTCGAGATCGGCGCTCTCGGTGACGATGCAGGGGTCTTTCCCGCCCAGTTCGAGGTTGCACGGAATCAGCCGCTCGGCACAGGCGACCGCGACCTTGCGGCCCGTCGGCACCGAGCCGGTGAAGCAGATCGTGTCGGCCTCCTCGATCACCGCCTGCCCGACCTCGCCCGGCCCGGTCACATAGGTGAACACTCCGGCCAGCTCGGGCACCTGCCGCACGGTTTCGAACAGCGCCTCGATCACGCGCGGGGTCACTTCGCTCGGCTTCAGCAGCACGGCAGAGCCTGCAAACAGCGCGGGCACCGCATCGAGCAGCGCCAGCATCAGCGGCGCGTTCCAGGGCGAGATCACCCCGGTGAGCGGATAGGCCACCACCTGCGATTGCACCCGCACGCTGGGCATGGAGGTGCTCATCGCGTCGTAGTCGAGGGCGGCGAAGGCGCGTGGCGCGTCCTCCAGCCAGCCGCCGATGTTGCCACAAGTAATGAAGCCCTGGATGTAGCTGGTGTGGCAACCGCCGGTATCCTGCGCATCGGCCTCGCCGATGGCCACGGCCTGCGCCTTCACCGCGCCGAGCCAGCGCGCCATCACCGCACAGCGCCCTTCGACGCCCAGCGCGTCCCATGCGGGTTGGTTCGCGCGCAGCGTGGCGGCCTTCTCCGCCACCTGCGCGCGCGAGGAAACCGCAATCTTGTAATCGACCTTGCCGCTGCGCGGATTGCGCACGGCGAGCAGCTGCTGAGTTGTTGCCATCTGTCTCTCCCATTGGCGGCGCCAAGCTAGCGCCGCCGCAGAGGATCACAACAGCAATCGTTCTTTCGCAGAACTACATTGCGAAATTCACGCCCACCCACACTGTGAGCGGCGTGCCGAGGTCCATCGAGCCGCCCTGATTGCGGGTAACGATGGTCTCGTCGAACAGGTTTTCCACCCGTGCCACGGCCGAGAGACCACCTGCCACCGGCATCCGGGCATAGAGGTCCACGGTGGTTGCCGCGGGCAGCACGTCGGTTTCCTGATCGTCCTCGAACTGGTCGCCGACATGGCGCAGCGTGGCCGAGAACAGCGAGCCTGCAACCGGACGCCAGCCAAGCGTGGCGCTGGCGGCGAATTCGGGCACCTGTGAGGGGCGCATGCCATCGAGATCGAGCGCCGCGCCCGTGCCCTCAACCTTCGCGTCAGTGAATACCAGCGTGCCGTCGAAGCTGAACGCGCCCGCCTCTGCACGGGCGGCGAACTCCAGACCGCTGGCGTCGATCGCGTCGAGGTTGCGACGCTGGCGGGTGTTGGTGGCAATGGTGACGTTGGCGATGGCGTCCTTCACCTTGTTGTCGAACCAGGTCGCCTGCAGCATCACGCCGGGAGCGGGCATGAAGTCGACCCCCGCTTCGAAGCCTTCAAGCCGCTCGGGCAGCAGTTCTGCATTGGCGTTGGTGGTGACGGGGAAGACGACGAAGGGACGGTAAAGCTCGTTCAGCGTCGGCAAGCGGAAGCCGGTGTAGGCGGCGGCGCGCAGGCGCGCGTTTTCGGTCACGTCGAACAAGGCGCCCGCGCGCCAGGTCACTTCCCAGTCCGAACGATCGGCGTAGGTCTCGTTGGTCAGAGCATTGCCGCTGCCATCGAAGCTGCGATAGTAGCCGTCCTTGATGGTGTAGCGGTCCGCGCGCACTCCGCCCGTGAGCGTCAGCGGCCCGGCGACGAGGTCGTTCTCGATGTAGAAGCCGACATCGGTGTTCACCCCGCCGGCAAAGCGCTCCTCGGTGCGGTTGCCTGTGAACGCGGAGTATGCGTCCTCAAACAGGTCGCCCTCGCTGCGGCGGTAGTCGGCGCCGATGCGTAGCGTGTTGGCCTCGCCCACCGGCGGACGCACCTCGATCTTGCCGCCCTGCCCGTTGGCCGGGGTGTCCTTCTGATCAAGTACGGGCACGAAGCGGCTCGAGGAGATCACGATGTTCGAGAAGTTGCGCCACTGGCCATAGGCGATGGCATCGACCTGCCACGGCCCGCGGCTGACCACGCGCAGCGAGAGGTCCTGCCCCTCGATCGAGTTGTCCGCGCCTTCGAAGCGCAGCGTGCGATGGTCCTCGAAAGCGAGGCCGCGCAGCTGCACCTCGATATCGCCGAACTTCTGGACGATGCGTCCACCCGCAGTCCAGCTTTCGTAGGCAGCGGGAACCGAGGCCGCGACGCGCTGATCCTCGGGCGTGGTGTCGAAACCGTCGCCCCGATCCCACCGGCCGGAGATCACCGCGTAGCCGCTGCCCAGTTCTGGCGCGAGCGTGGCCGAAAGGCTGGTCTCCTCACGGTCGTTGACGAAGGCCGCCGCGTTGACCAGCCCCAACTCGCGGGCCGAGGCGCTCTCCAGCGAAATCGTGCCCGCCAGCGCGCCCGCGCCGAACGGGCCGGAGCCGCCGCCACGCGTCACCTGAATGCGCGACAGCGTTTCGGGCGACACCGCGCTGAACGGCACATAGCCAAAGAATGGATCGACCATCGGCACGCCGTCAAGCAGCACCAGCGCGCGGCTGGAAGCGTTGCCTCCGAGCGCGCGCAAGGTCGCGCCCTGCGCGGTGGGGTTCGAGGAGCGGCTGTCCGAACGGCGGAACTGCTGGAAGCCCGCAACATTGCCCAGTGCATCCTCCAGCCTGCCCGAGCCGGTGGTGGTAATCGTCTCGCGGTCGAGATCGATGGTCGAATAGGCGGGTGTGGCGGGCGTATCAGGCAGACCCTTGCCGAGCACGAGGATCACTTCATCGTCCACCGGGGAGGCCTCCTGCGCGATGGCAGGGGCAGTGATCAGGGCGGTAGCGGCGCTGGCGAGCAGCAGGGTTTTCATAATAATCCCATCGAAATTGATTCTGTCCAAAACGGCTTAGCGGCTCTGTCTTGCCGCGTCACCCCGGCAATGGCAGGATGCCCATAAAGGGAGAGACAATGATGCACAAACATGCGCTTTGCGTCGTGGCCGCCTTGCTGGTCGGCTGCGCTGACACGGCCCTGACAAGCCCCGCGCTGGCCCAACCCACCTCTGGAGAATCATCGATGACCGCTACCGTGCCCGCCGTTGCACAGGACCACGAAGCCCTGCTCGCCAGCGACGATCCGCGGCTCGCGGCGAACAAGCGGCTGGTCTACGACATGTACCGGATCGTGCTGCAGGGCGGCTATGCCGACCGCGCGGGCGAGTTCATCCGCGAGGACTATATCCAGCACAACCCCAATGCCGCCCAAGGGCTGGCGGGGATCATGGACTATGTCCGCTCGACCCGGCCCGAACGCCCGCTCGAAGACAAGATCGAACTGCCCCTGATCAACCTCGTGGCCGAGGGTGACTATGTGATCACCTCCTTCGTGCGCAGCGAAGTCGATAGCGAGGGGCAGACCTACTACACCACCTGGTTCGACATGTTCCGCATCGAGGATGGCAAGATCGCCGAGCACTGGGACCCGATGACCCGCAACGACGCGAAGATCGATCCCAACTCGCAGCGGCTGGGCGAGTGATGCAAGGCGCCGGCTAGTGTGCGGCTTTGACTATCGGACAACACCAGGCGTCGCCCGGGAACTTGTCCGGGACGACGCTGCTTTGGCTGATGGGGTTTGTCCGAGGAGGCCTCGGGCCGAGGCCCGCCTAGTCGATCATCTCCGCCACAAGTCGGCGCAGTTCGCGCGAGGTCAGCTGGGCGGAGCGGGTAAAGGGAATAACAGCCTGCGAAAGATCGGCAGGCAGAAAGTCAAAGCGCGACCACTGGGCCACGCGGGTATTCGTAATATGCATTAAAATCCTTGTGCGGGCGGCGCCACATCGGCGCCTGCCCGATTGCCGCCTACCTGCGGAACTGCCTGCCGCGCGGTCCGCCCGGGCCTTGCCCCGGCGTGCGTTCGCGGAAGGTGATGCGGCCCTTCGACAGGTCATAGGGCGTCATTTCAACATGTACCCGGTCCCCTGCCACCGTACGGATACGGTAACGGCGCATCTTGCCTGCAGTGTAGGCGATGAGGCGATGATCGTTGTCGAGGAGAACGCGGAACCTACCGTCGGGCAAAACCTCTTCGATTTCCCCTTCAAAGGTGAGCAGTTCTTCCTTCGCCAAATCGAGCCTCGCTTTCGATAAAATATGGGCCTGCCACACGCCAGAAAAAGCGCAAAAACAGGCGGTGATGTGCAAAATGGAAATGATGGCGCGATGAGGTTCGCAAGCCATTTCCGGCCACCCGATGAAAGACGGGCAACGTTTGAACGAGGCCTATATAGATCAAGCGCCCGCATTTTACAATGCGAGCGCTTGAAATAATATTATTCAGGTAACCCACCCCGTGGGAAGAGCTTTTTGGGCGCTCAGATCGTCACGCTGGCATCGGTGAGGATCGTCTTGGTTTCGAGGTAGCCCCACAGGCCCTCTTCCCCGCCTTCGCGGCCAATTCCCGAAGACTTGAACCCGCCGAACGGCGCGGTCCATTCCATCCGCATTCCGTTCTGACCGACCACCCCGGTGCGGACCTGCCGCGCGATGTCGTAAGTTGCCTGAGCATCGTTGGTGAAGACCGAGCCATTGAGGCCATATTCGCTGTCGTTGGCGATGCGGATCATGTCTTCCTCGTCTTCCGCCGGGATCAGGCACAGGACGGGGCCGAAGATTTCCTCCTGCGCGATGCGCGAGGAATTATCGACATTGGCGAACAGCGTCGGCTCGATGAAGTAGCCCTTGTTCATCTGCGTCGGGCGGTTGCCCCCGGTCACGAGGTCGGCACTCTTCTTGCCTTCCTCGATATACATCTCGATCCGGTCGAGCTGGCGCTTCATCGCCACCGGGCCGAGCTGGGTTTCCGGGTCGTTCGGATCGCCGATCTTCACGCCCTTCATCACACCCGCGATCGCCTCGGCCAGCTCGTCGTGCCGCGCCTTGGGGACGATGGCGCGCGAAAGCATCGCGCAGACCTGCCCGCTCATCACGGTGATGGTGTTGCCGAGAATCTGCGCGGCGACTTCGGTGGGGAAATCGTCGCGGATGATGGCCGCCGACTTGCCGCCCAGCTCGAAGGTGGCGCGGGTCATATTGCCGCCCGCCACGCTGGCGATGTGCTTGCCCGCCGCGCTGGAGCCGGTGAAGGTGATCTTGTCGAGCCTGGTCGAGTGGATCAGGTGATCCGCCGCCTCGCGGTCTGACGGCACGAGGTTCACGGTGCCCGCCGGCATCCCGCAAGCCTCGGCGCACTCGGCGATGATATAGGCTTCGAGCGGGGTTTCCGGGCTCGGCTTCATGATCACGGTGCAACCCGCGATCAGCGAGTAGAACACCTTGTTGGCCATGATCGCGAAGGGGCCATTCCACGGCGCAATGGCAGCAACCACGCCCACCGGCTCGCGCGCCATCACAACGGTGTCGACCAGCTGGCCCTTGCGCTGGCTGGTCCATTCGAAGCTTTCGCCCAGCGCGGCGATCCCGCGCAGGCCAGCCACGGCGCCGCCGTGCATCGGACCCGCCGCCGTGGCGAGGCCGCCGATCTGCGCGGTCCAGGCCGTGGCCAGCTCGGGCACGCGCTTTTCCAGCTCGTCGCAGAACTGCATCAGCTTGGCCATCCGCTCCTTGGGCGAGAGGCGAGGCCAAGGGCCGTTATCGAAGGCGTCGCGCGCGGCGTCGACCGCCTTGTCCATATCGGCATTGCTGGCATGGGCGACGCGGCCTACCACCTCTTCGCTGAACGGATTGACCAGCTCTATCTCGGCGCCGCTGGTCGCATCGACCCATGCGCCGCCAATGAAGAGCTTATCGGGATGTTTGATGGTTACGCCTGCGGGGGTCATGAAAAGTCTCCTCAGAAATTCGAAAGAATGGTCAGCGATTGGCTGTCGAGCGGTTTGCCCTCGGCCTGCAATTGCAGTTCGCGCTTCCGCAGCTTGCCCTGGGTGTCGATAAGCCAGGCATGGATCGCCTTCACTTGGGAAGAGTCGAGCCGATCTGCAAATGAGGGCATGCCGTTCATCTTGAACAATCCGCCCAGCACCACCTGCTCGAACCCGGCATGGACGTTGGGCGCGATCCGCCGCAGATCGGGCAAAGGCGCGCGCGGCTGGTTCGAGTGGCAGATGGCGCAGTTGGCACCGAACAGCGCGGCGCCCTCGGTAACCATCGCCGGGGTGGCATCGGGATACTGCGCGGGCGGCTCGGGCGCCGGTTCGAGCGGGGGCAGATCCGCCGGTTGCGGGGTTGGCCCGCCGCCGACTTTGTAGACCAGCACGCGGTTGGCGTTGCCTTTGTTATAGGCCGCGGCATAGCCGGGCACGAAGCCCCAGCCGCCGCCGCCCCAGCCGGTCTGCACGGCAACATATTGCACGCCATCAACGCGGTAGGTCATCGGCGCGGCCATGATCGAAGAGCCGGTGTCGACGCTCCACAGTTCCTCGCCCGTCTCGCTGTCGCGGGCAGTGAGCTTGCCGGTGACACTGCCGTGGAACACCAGCCCGCTGGCCGTGGCGAGCACGCCCTGCCGGTCCTGCCAGCCCGCGCTCGGCACCGCCCACTTGGTTTCGCCGGTGAGCGGATCAATCGCGCGCAACTCGCTACGATAGGGTTCGTCCTTCACCCATTGCCATGCCTCGCTCGCCTCCACCTGCGCGCGGATGGGGGCGGGCAGCGTGGGCGCGGCGGCCTCAAGGTCGGGCGTGAAGATGATCGCCGCATCGGCGTTCATGAACTTCTTTTCGTGCTTCACCGCAGCCGGATCGCCGGTGAGGAACATCAGGTTGCCCATGTCGAGCACGTGGGCAAAATAGGTGTTCCGCGTGGGGTCGAAGGCCGCAGGATACCAGTTGCGCGCACCCGGCGAGCCGGGGAACACCACCTTCGGACCGTCGGTGTAATCAGCGAGGTCCATGCGCAGGTTGGGCTTGCCAGTATCGAGGTTCCACCCATCGGCCCAATTGGTGCGCACAATGGCATTGGCGGCTAATGGCTTGCCGTTCTCGCGGTCGACCACGAAGAAGAAGCCGTTCTTGGGCGTATGCAGGATCACCGGACGGCTCGCGCCACCCACATCCATCTGCGCCAGCACCATCGGCTGGGTGGCGGTGAGATCCCAGTTATCCTGCGGCGTTTCCTGAAAGTGCCATTTCATCGCGCCGGTCTTGCGGTCAATCGCGACAAGCGAGTTCAGGTAGAGGTTATCGCCCCCGCCGGGCGAGCGGATCGCCTGCGGATAGGGCCCGCCATTGCCGGTGCCGACGATGACCTGATCGAACTCGGGATCGTAGGTGATCGCATCCCAGGCCGTGCCGCCGCCGCCGATGTCCCAGCGGGTGTCCTTGCTCCAGGTCTTGACCGCTTCTTCCAGCTCTGGGCTTTCCTGCGGGCCTTCGGCGGGGTCGTGCGGGATGGTCCAGAAGCGCCATGCCTCCGCGCCATCGGAAATCTTGTAAGCAGTGACATAGCCGCGCGTGTCATATTCGGCCCCGGCATTGCCGATCACCACGATATCGCCCGCCACTTCGGGCGCGCCGGTGATGGTGTAATCACGATCCTTGTCGACGAAGGTATCGACGCTCCACACCACCGCGCCGGTCTCAGCGTCGAGCGCATAGAGCTGACCATCAAGCGCGGCGGTGATCACCATTCCATCGGCCACGGCCAGCCCGCGGTTGGCCCAGTCGCAACAGGCCGAACGCACGATCTGCATGTCCATCTCGGGCGTGAACGTCCACTTCTCCGCGCCGGTGGCAGCATCGAGCGCATAGACGCGGCCAAGGTTGCCCGAGGCATACATCACCCCGTCGATCACCACCGGGGTCGATTCCTGCACGCGCTTGGTGCCAAGATCATATTCCCAGGCCAGCCCCAGTTCGCCGACGTTCTCCTTCGAGATGTCGCCAAGCCGCGAGAAGTGGCTTTCGGCCCAGTCGCCGCCGGGATTGTCCCAGTTATCGCCCGCGCCATAGATCGAGGTATCGACTTGCGGCGCGCCGTCCGAACAGGCGGCAAGCGCGAGGGATGCTGCGAATAGCGCGACAAGACTCCCCTCCCGCTGGCGGGAGGGGCTGGGGGTGGGCTTCCGCCATTGAATGGACCGCCCGAGGCCCACCCCGCTGCGACTAGGCGTCGCTGCGCGCCACCAAGTCTCGCTGCCCCTCCCGTGAACGGGAGGGGAGATTAGGGCCTTGAGCACGCGCACGATCACTGCGGCCAGGCTCCCTTGTTCGCCTCCAGCACCGACTTGAGGCTCTGCGGCTTCTTGCCGGTGATCTTCTCCACCGTATCGGAAACCACATCCATGAAGCCTTCGCGGATCGACTGGCCGAAAGTCACCATGCCCTCGCTCGCCCATGGAATCGGGCCATCGGGCTTGATGTCCGAGGCCTTGCGCGCCACGCCGAGCGAATCGAAATACTGGTACATGCCCTCGTCATTGACATCCTCGACCACGATGGTCTTGCCCGCCATATCGGCAATCATGCCGACCGCCTGATGGATCGTCATCGCTTCCGGCCCGGTCACGTCGTAGGCCTTGTTCTCGTGACCTTCCTGCGTGAGCACGCCGACCGCCACGTTCACGCAGTCATCGCGCGCCACCATCGCCACCTTGCCGTCGCCGCCGTTCTCGGGCTTGTGGCCCGAAGCAAGCGCGGGGATCGCCATGGCGGTGGCCACGGCATCGGCATAGAGGCTGTTGCGCAGGTGCGTGTAGGCGAGGCCCGATTCCTCGATCAGGCGCTCGGTGTCGTAATGGTCGGTCTGCTCGACGCCGGGGTGATCCTTGATCCCGCCGCCGACGATCGAGGTATAGACCACGTGGCGAACCCCGTTGGCCTTGGCCGCCTCCACCGCGTTGCGATGCTGTTCGACCCGTTCGCCCACGCGCAGGGTGGAGATCAGCAGCAGCTTCTCGCCGCCCTCCATTGCCTTGGTCAGGCCCTCAAGGTCGTCGAAATCCGCCGCGCGCACCTCGGCGCCGCGTTCGGCGAGGTCGGCCACTTTGTCAGGTGAACGTGTGAGCGCGATAACCTCGCAGCCGATGTCCAGAAGTTTGCTGGCTGCCGCATGGCCGAACCCACCCGACGCGCCCGAGACGATGATCTTGCCCAATTGTCCTCTCCTTGTTTGGACACGATCATAACGGATGTTATGGTTGGGGCAACAGGAGAACGCTCCGGGCGGGTTTTCACGCGGCTGAGATAAGTGACGACTTTTTTATCGGCGCAGCGGCGCTACGGTGCCTAGCAAAACGAGAGGGAGTGACGATGCACATCAAGACCATGCTGGCGCTCGCCAGTGCAACCTTTGCCTTTGCCACGCCTGCTTATGCGGCCTGCGGCGATCTTGTCGGGCTCGATCTGGGCGCGGGCGAAGTTACTGCGGCGACCGAGGTGGCCAAGGGTGCCTTCACTCCGCCCAACAACGGCATGGGCCCGCCGCCGGGCGTCGCCGCCAGCCCCTTTGCCGATGTGCCCGCCTTCTGCCGGGTGGAGATGACGCTCACGCCGAGCAGCGATTCGGACATCAAGAGCGAGGTCTGGCTGCCGCTGTCAGGCTGGAACGGCAAATATGTCGGGATCGGCAACGGCATCTGGGCAGGCTCGATTTCCTATGCCGAGATGGGCCGCGCGCTGGCGCGCGGCTATGCCACCGCCGCCACCGACACCGGCCATGTCGGCAGCGGGATGGACGCGCGCTGGGCCATCGGCCACCCGGAAAAGCTGGTAGATTTCGGTTATCGCGCGGTCCACGTCACGACCGAGGCGGCCAAACGGATCGTCGCGGCGAACTATGGCAGCGGCCCGCGCAAGTCTTACTGGAACTCGTGCTCCACCGGCGGGCGACAGGGGCTGATGGCGGCCTATCGCTACCCCGAGGACTTTGACGCGATCAGCGCCATGGCCCCCGCCAACCCGATGACCGACCTCATGACGCAGTCCATGTGGCAGGGCTTCCAGCCGGTGCGCTTCGGCGTGAAGCTGACGCCCGATGTCCTCGGGCTGGTGCATTCGGAAATCCTGCGCGCCTGCGACGGGATCGACGGCGTGACCGACGGCATCGTCTCCTCGCCGCTGCAATGCCGCCCCGACCTTGCGAAGCTGCAATGCCGCGCGGGGCAGGAGGGCGCATGCCTGTCGTCGGGCCAGTATCACGCGGTTAGCAACCTGTTCGGCGGCACCCGCGCCAATGACGGCAGCCTGCTGCTGCCCGGCTGGCCCTATGGCTCGGAAATGCAGATGGCGCTGCTGGTGATGGGCGAAGAACCGTTCCCCGTCGCGATGAGCTACTTCCGCGACCTCGTTTATGGGGGAAAGCCCGATTGGGATTGGAAATCAACCGATTACCGCACCTATGCTGCGGATGGATACGCCTATGGCAGCGAAATCCTCAACGTGCCGAGCGATGGCCTTGGCGCCTTCTTCCAGCGCGGCGGCAAGCTGCTGCTTTCGCATGGCTGGTCGGACGGACTAATTCCCGCAACCAACACCCTCGCGTTCCACTATGGCCTGTTCAATGCCCTGCCCGCCGCCCAGCGCGACAGCCAGCTCAGGCTGTTCATGGCGCCGGGGATGGATCACTGCTCGGGCGGTGCGGGGCCGAGCGAAATCGACACGCTTGGCATCATCGACGACTGGGCAACCAACGGCACCGCGCCCAACCGCATCCTCGCCAACCGCCCGACCGTAGCGCCGACCTTCCCCGGCCAGCCCCCGGCCCCGCCGCGCGAGCCGATGCAGCGCCCGCTCTGCGCCTGGCCATGGGTGGCGAAGTATGACGGCACGGGCGACCCGAATGTCGCCGCCAGCTTCTCCTGCGCGCTGCCCTGAGTTGCCGCGCCCTCTCCCCTCTCGGGGAGAGGGCCGTGGATCAGCGCCGCAACTTCGGCATCAGTACCCACTTCATCGCGCGGCCGTCGCGCTCAAGCGATACGCGTTCGTAGCCGGCTTCCTGCGCAACCTCTTCGAGCAACAGCGCATCGGCCGAGCGGCTCACGCCCTGCACGATGGCCGGACGACGCGCGAACAGCTCGCGCCCGAAACGCACGCGGTCACCCTCGATGGCGATCACCGCACGGTTCCAGGCCGAGCCCGCATCGGCAAAAGCGCGGCCCTCGGCAAGGGCCGGATCGAACAGCAACACGGTCTGGTGGCCGTCCTTCCAGCCGATCTCGGCGGCTGAAGCGGCGGCAGGCAAAGCCGCAGCAGCGGCGACGAACGAGCGGCGGGTCAGCCTCACTGCTCGCCTCCATGCGGGCCCGCCGCGAGATAGTCGGCAATCGCCTGGAGTTCCTCGTCGGAGACTTCGCCGCGCGGAATCGCGGGCATGTTGCCGATGCCGTTGCGCGCGGCCAGCACCACGAAGGCAGCGGCAAGATCGCCGCGCTTCTCCAGCTCGGCATGCGCGCGGCCCCGGCGTTCGAGCAGCCCCGTGCCCATGCCCACCGGGCCATGGCACATCATGCAATTCTCGACATAGAGCGCCTCGCCGCCAGTGGCATTGGGCCGGTCCGCCAAGGTGATCGGCTGCGGCATACTCGGTGGGGGCGCGGGCTGCGCGGGGGCCGTGTCGGTGGCCGAGGCCTCCGGCGTTGCGCCGCCTTCCTGCGCCGCTGCCATGCTCATGCATCCGGCCACTGCCAGTGCGCCAGCCAGGGTGATGGCGAGCGTCGTCTTTCCGTGCTTTCCGATCATTGTCCGCGCTCCTGTGCAAAGCCCTTGGGCCAGATGCCGCTCTTGCCCGGCGCGATGATCCCGTTGGGGTCGAGAGCGTTCTTCACCGTCTCGTTGAGGCGGCGCAGGGCATTGTTGTTGTAGTCATAGGTGTCGGCCACCAGGTCCATGTAATCGAGGTGGGTCCGGTATTCGCCGTAGCCCTGCTCCTTCGCGTCGGCGACCAGCGTGCGGAAGAACGGGTCGATCTTGGCCATGAAGGCTGGATCGTCCTTGTTGAACACCATCGCATTGACGTTGGTGAGATGCCGCTCGCCAAAGGCGAAGCTGCCCTGATAGTCGACGCCATATTCCTGATAGCGCGTATAGGTGCGGCGAAATTGCGCCAGCGCCTTGTCACCATCCTGCTCGATAATGGGCGAAAAGCCAATGTGGCCGCCGCGCCCGCCGTACCAGTTGGCGTTCTGCATCGGGAAGGTCAGCGGGGTGCCGGTCCAGCCGGTGTACTCCATCGGCTCGCCCTTCACCCAGCTGGTCGGCTTGATCGACATCGGGCCGGCATTGCCCATCGCCTGTTCCAGCACCTTGTAGGCCGCCTTGTTCACATCCTCGCGGCCATAGAGGCGCAAGCTGACGCCCCACCAGCCGATGTTGAACTGCTTGCGGATTGCGTCAATCGCGCTGTCGTCAAGCGCGCCGGGCTTGTCGGACCACTGGTCGCGAGTGGTCAGAACCGAGGCGGCGCGCATCCAGTTGCCGATCGAAGGGCTCTGGGTCAGCAGCCGCTCGCGGCGCAGCGGGGCGATGGTGTCGACCATCACCTTCAGGTCTTCCTTCTTGTCGAACTCGACATCCATGCCCATCAGGCTTTCGGGCTCGGGCATCAGCCACATGCCCATCTTGGTGACGATCCCGTAGTTCGACTGCACGAACATCTGATCCCATCCGGGGCCGAAGCCGAACGGATAGGCCTGCCAGGTCGGCGCGTTCGAGAAAGCGCCCATGCCGGTACGCACCACCTCGCCATTGGCCAGCACCACTTCCAGCCCGCAGATGTTCTTCGTGTGCTCGCCATAGGGCGTGTAGCCGACGCCGCGATCGAGCGCATTGCCCATCACCGAGCCCCAGGAGTTGCCGGGAGTCGAAAGCCAGTAGGGCAGGTTGTTCTGCCGGATATAGTCGTAAAGGTCGTAAAAGCCGACGCCCGGTTCGAGCAGCACGGTGCCGAGTTCGGCATCGAACTCGATCTTCTTCATCCGCGACAGGTCCATCACCACGCTGCCCGCCAGCACCGGCGCGGTGCCGCCGTAACCGAGGTTCTTGCCGCGTGCGATCGGGAAGATCGGCAGGCGATACTGGTTCGCCACCCGCAGCACGGCCTGAATTTCCTCCACGCTTTCCGGCGCGACCGCGCCAGAAGGGTGATGGCCCGCATCGTTGACCGCGAACTTGTCCTTGTAGGTGGTCCGGTCGAGATCCTCGAAGAACACCTTTCTCGCCCCGAGCAGCGTTTCAAGCTCGGCGCGGGCCTGGTCCATCTTCATGGCGGTGAAGCCGGGCGGAAGGGGTATGTCTGCCATGGTGAAGCGTCCTTACTGGCCAGAGGCCCATTGAGTGCGGGCAGGCGGACGAGCGCCGCCATCGAGCCGCAGCACCTCGCCGTTGACCAGCGGGGTGCGGATGAGAAATTCGACGGCGGCGGCGAAGTCTTCGCCCGTTCCCGCGCGTTTGGGGAACTCCACGTCGCGCAGCAGTTCAGCCACCAGATCGGGCGGCAGCATCGCCACCAGCGGAGTCGCCATGAAGCCGGGTGCGACCGCATTCACGCGGATCGCATGACGCGACAGGTCACGCGCCCAGACCAGCGTCAGCTCCTTCAGCGCGGCCTTGGCGGCGGTGTAGGCGCCCATGCCTTCCTGCCCCTCGAAGCTGGCGATTGAGCAGGTGTTCACAATCACCCCGCGCTCGCCATCGGCCCCGCTCGGTTCGTTGGCGATCATGGCATGGCCGACGTGCGCGGCCACATGCACCGCACCCATCAGGTTGATCCCGATCACGCGGGCGAAATCGGCAATGTTGCCCGGCCCGTCAGCGGTCGCGATGGGGCCGAGGCCGCCCACGCCTGCATTGTTGCAGCAGATGTCGATCCGGCCATGGCGCGCGATCACCTCGGCCACGGCGACCTTTACGCTGGCCTCGTCGGATACGTCGCATTGGATGAACTCGGCGTCCGCAGGCGCTTCGCCCGCCACATCGCAGCTCACCACCGTTGCGCCGAGCACCGCGAGCCGCTCTGCCGCACCCGCGCCAAGCCCTGAGTTGCCGCCGGTGACGAGCGCCACCTTGCCTGCCGGATCCATAGTTCTCTCCCAATCGCTCAGCTCGCGACTTTAACGAGCGTTACTTTTCCTCTAGAGAGGCATCGAGTCAAGAGAGGGAGAGGAACTTGACCAGCAGAACCGAACTTTACGCTGTGCTTGACGCCTATCTCGCCGCACTCGAAGTGCAGGCGACCGAACGGGCACCCTTTGCGAGCGAGGTGTTCAACACCGAGAACAACGTGGCACTCGCCGTGGGGGACGGGCTGTGGAACACGATCACGGCGCGCGATCCCTATCAGTTGCGGATGGCCGATCCAGAGCAGGGACAGGTCGCCGTGTTCACCGCAGTCGAGGAATCGGATGCGCTCAACCCCTGCTGCATCAGGCTTGAGGTGGCCGATGGGCGGATCACCGGAGTCGAGACGGCAGTCGCGCGCAACAAGGACGAGGGTTTTCCCTTCGGCCCGCAGTTTTTCCACGATAAACCCGAGATGGCCCTGCCCGCCGCCCCCGCCGCGCGCGAAGAGCTGGTGCGCATCGCCAACGGCTACTTCGAGACCATCGAGCGCAACGACGGGACGATCCGCACCCGCTTCCACCCGGAATGCAACCGGGTCGAGAACGGGGTGCAGACCACCAACAATGCCGATTTCCCGCTGCCCATCGCAAGGTTCGGCTGCGAGGAGCAGTTCGCGCTCGGCTGGTATCGCTATGACGATGACCTGCGTGCACGACGCTTCCCGCTGGTCGATGTGGAGCAGGGGCTGGTGCTGGCCTATGGCTTTATCGACCATTCGGGCCGCATCGGCGACTACACTCTTGTCGACGGCACGCCCGCACAAAGCCCGGTGCGCCGCCCGCATTCGTACTACCTGGCCGAGGCCTTCAAGATCGTCGACGGGGCGATCCGGCAGATCGAAGCCGATTTCCTGACGGTGCCATATCGGATGCCGAGCCCGTGGGATTTGCGGAGCTGAACCACCACCGCTCGCCCTGAGCTTGTCGAAGGGCGGTCTTTCCTTCTAGCACTGCACCAAAGATAAAAGAACGATCCTTCGACAAGCTCAGGATGAGCGGAGGGATTTGGGAGAACGGAAGCACATGACCAGCAGCCGCATCATCGCCCTCGCCTTGCTGGCAGGTGTGTTCATCATGGAAGGCTTCGATATTGCCGCCATGAGCCTCGCCGTGCCGCGGCTCGAAGCTGCGCTCGGGCTCGATCCTGCCGGGTTCGGCTGGGTCTTCACCGCGCTGCTGGTCGGGCTGGGCCTTGGCGGCGCGCTGATCGCGCCGCTGGGCGACCGCTTCGGCAGGCGCACGCTGATCGTGCTCGGCTGCCTCGGCACCGGACTGGCGACTCTGGGTACGGCGAGTTCGAGCGACATCGAACATTTCCTGTTCTGGCGCACGCTCACCGGCCTCGCACTCGGCGCCTGCCTACCCAATGTCAGCGCGCTGTCTTCCGAACTCGCACCCGAGAAACTGCGCGCCACGCTGATGGCAGTCGTCTCGGCGGGCATTCCGGTGGGCCTCGCGCTGGCCGGGCTGCTCGCGCCCGAACTGATCGCCGCATTCGGCTGGCAGGGGCTGTTCATCGTCCCCGGTGCCTTCGCCGTGGTGCTGGCCGGGGCGCTGTTCCTGTCGCTCGAAGGCGGAGCGCCCGCGCGCGAACCGGCTGATGCCTCCGCGCCCAAGGCGAAACTGCCGCAACTGGTGCTGTTCAGCGCGCCCTGGCTGTTCCCCTTCGCAGTGTTCGCCGCGATGCTCGCCTTCAACGCGCTCAATCTTTACCTGCTCAACTCGTGGCTGCCGACCGTGCTGCCCGGCGCTGGCCTGAGCCTCGACGATGCCGCGCGGGTAGCGGGCGTGGCCAATCTCGCGGGGCTCGGCATCGGTATCGGCGCGAGCCTGCTGCTTGATCGCTGGCACAAGGGGCTGACGCTGGCGCTGCTGTTCGGCTCCATGGCCGCAAGCTTTGCCGCCATCGCGCTGACCGCGCCCGACCAGACGCGCTGGACGCTGCTGCTGATGGTAGGCGTTGGCGGGGCCAATGCGGGCGGCATGGTGCTGCCCGGCCTGTGCGCCTACCTGTTCCCCGCAAGGCTGCTGTCAAGCGCGGTGGGAATGGGCGTGCTGGTCGCGCGCCTTGGGGCCTTTGCCGGCCCTCCGCTGGGCGGCGCAATGATCGCGGCCAATGTGCCCGCACAGACCTTCCTCGGCGTGGCCGCAATCCCGGCGCTGGTCTGCGTGTTGGTCGCCTTGCTGGTGAGCCGCGCGCTGCTGGTGCGGCAGCGGGTGGAGCCGGCGGCGGTTACGGCCTGAAGTCGAGCCCGCCGACCCGCTCGGCAAAGCGCCAGCCGTGGGGCGTCAGCACGCAGCGATCGGTAAAGGTGCCGATGAGCGGGCTCTTGGCATCCTGCACCGGCAGGCCGCCATCGTCCGCCGCATCGCCCATGTAGAGCACGATCACGCTTTTCGCACGGGCGGTGGCGGGGCCTTCGACATCGACCAGCACGTTGGCGATCGCATGGCGCTGCGCGCGCGGCTTGCGGGCCAGGAAGCTTTCCAGAATCGCCGCGCGGCCAATTACCGGCTCGCCCCCGCTGGGGCGGCGGAACACCGCATCCTGGGTGTAAAGCCGGGCGCAGGCTTCCCAATCCTGGGCATCGTTGGCCCAGGTATATTCGTGAATCAGCCGCGTGACGTCAGCTTCAACAGCGCGGCGGCTGTCTTCGTCCATGCCGTAAGGTGTATGTGTCATGCCAAGCGACTTATCCGTCCCAGCCTTCCGGGTCTAGCTTTCCACCGGCGGCTTGGTGCTTTCGAGGAACACCGAATTGCCGTTCTCGTCGGTCGCATCGAGCCGCTCGATCAGCTTTTCGACGATGTCGCCAAAGGCCGCCAGTTCGGCCGAGCTGATCGCATCGAACAGATAATGCGCGACCTGCTCGCTCTGCGGCTTCATCAGCTTGTACAATCGCTCACCCTCTTCGGTGAGGCTCAGCCACTTGCGCCGCCGGTTCGCCTCGTCGACGGAAACGGCGATGCGGCCGTGGCGTTCAAGCGTCGCCACCGCGCGCGAGATGCTCATCGCGTTCACCCCGGTCAGTTCGGCCACCTCGTGGCTGGCGGTTTGCTTGAGCGCGCCAATGGTCATCAGCACCCGGAACTCGTTGAGGCTGATGCGATAGCGGTGCGAAAGGTGCGTGCTGAACGGAGCCATCAGCCGATTGGTCAGCTTCAGCAACCGGTGTAGCATCGCGGCAGCTTCGCTTTGAGCGACATATCCGCGCTCCGTCTCTTCCGCCGCCCCTTGCCTGTAGATTACCAACGCGCTTCCCTTCTCCGGCTTGTTTTCCGTTGTCCTGACCGTAGCGGGCCTTTCCCTCCACCGTAACAGGCGTTAGCGTTGCCGCCAAGAATCAGCAGATCAGACTTGGGAGTAACCACGTGGCGAGCTATCCGCAAACGATCCATTTCATCGGCACCAACACGCCCCGGCGCGTGGAGATGTCGCTCCGCAACCTCGCGGTCGAGGGCGAGATCCCGGCCGAGATCGAGGGCGCCTTCTTCCGCGCCGTGCCCGACAACGCTCATGCCCCGATGTTCGAAGACGACATCGCACTGAACCATGATGGCATGATCGCCCGCTTCAACTTCGAAGGCGGCGCAGTAGATTTCGATATCCGCTATGTCGAGACCGAACGCTACAAGTTGGAAAAGAAGGCCCGCCGCGCGCTGTTCGGGCGTTATCGCAACCCCTTCACCGATGATCCGAGCGTCGAGGGCGCTGACCGCACGCTCGCCAACACCACCCCGGTCTGGCACGGCGGCCGCCTGTTCATGACCAAGGAGGACGGCCGCGGCTATGAGGTCAACCCGCATACGCTGGAGACCGTTGGCCGCTGGGACTATGAGGGCAAGCTCCGCAGCCAGACCTTCACCGCCCACCCGCGGATCGACCCCGAAACCGGCGAGATGTTCTTCTTCGGCTATGAGGCAGGCGGCCTGTGCGATCCGAACGTCGCCTATTGCATCGCCGACAAGGACGGCAACCTCGTGAAGGAGCAGTGGTTCGAGCAGCCCTATCTCTCGACCATCCACGACTTCGTTATCACCGAGAAATACGCGATCTTCCCGGTGTTCCCCACGCTGACCGATCTCGCCCGGCTCAAGGACGGCGGCGCGCACTGGGCTCACGACCAGTCGAAGCCGAGCTATATCGGCATCATGCCGCGCTATGGCGACGTGTCGGAAATGGTCTGGATCGAAGGCCCGGTCGGCGTCTCGTGCTTCCACGAGGTCAATGCCTACGACGATGGCGACCTTGTCCACATCGATCTGTGCCTGAGCGACACCAATGCGTTCAGCTTCATGCGCGAGGCGGGCGGCATCCACCGCGCCCAGCAGGACATCAAGGGCGCGCTCACCCGCTGGACGCTCGATATGAGCAAGGACCAGCCGGAGTTTTCAGAGCGTCCGCTCGGCCCTCCCGGCGACCTGTGCCGCCTGGCCGACAAGGATCAGGGGCGCCCCTATAACCATGCCTGGTATCTGAGCATGAACCCCGAGGCCAAGGGCCCGCCCATGCTCGGCGGACCGGTGGGGGCGAACTTCAACGCCCTGCTGCGCGTCGAGGTGGGCAATGGCCGGGTGTCGATGATGGAAGTGCCCCCCGCCAGCGCGATCAGCGAACCGGCCCATGTGCCCTCAAGCGAGGAAGGCCATGGCGGCTGGCTGCTGGCCGTCATCGACATTCCCAACGGCCCTCCGGGCGGCAATCCGGCGGACTATTCCAGCGAGGTCTGGGTGATCGAAGCTGACGCGGTCGAGAAGGGCCCCATCGCCAAGGTGAAGACCGGGCTGGCCTTGCGCAGCCAGGTCCACGGAACCTGGGTCAGCCGCGCGAAGCTCGACGCTTCGAAGGTAAGCTAAGGCGCTCGTTTCGCGGCGGCGCAAAGCGGGCTATGAGAGGCCAGCATCGGGCTCGCAACAGCACTGCGAGCCCCCCAAGCGGAATACCGATACGATGACGACAGCTGCCAATGACCTGCCCGACGAGCTTCCCGGGCCAACGATGAAGTGGATTTACCACCTCAGCCGCATCCTGTTCGGCGGCTGGTGGATATATTCGGGCGTGATGCCGTTCATCGATCCCGCCTGGCAGCCGCTGGGGCAGGAACAGGCGGCGATCGACTTCACCGTGGCGCTGATCGCTTCGGGCCTTATGGCCTGGATCAAGGTGGCCGAGATCGTATTCGGCCTGCTGATCCTGGCCAACCGCATGATGCCGCTTGTCGCTGCCGCCATCGTGCCGATCAACTTCGTGATCCTTTACTGGAACTTCGTGCTCGAAGTGGGGACGGTCGAGTACACCTTCGGCGCGCTCACGCTGCTGTTCAACGCGATCCTGCTGTGGCCGTGGCGGCGATATTACTGGCCGCTGTTCGTCTGGAATGGTCGGCCCGACTTTTCCGGCCGGGCCGGCATTCAGGACTGAAGAGACGGGCAACGGGGCAGCGCAAGCCGCCCCGTTGTGTGCGCCATCATGCCTTCGTCAAAACTGCGGCAAACTTCTCAGAGACGATGCCGAACAACGCGCCGATGATCACGGAAAACACCGTGGGGAAATAGGCGCTGACCGGGTCCATCACGCCGTTGCCGGCCATCAGGAAAGTGGCACCTGCCACGGCGGCAAAGCCATAGACGCTGGCCGGGATAGTTGCCAGCAGCGGCACCTTGCTCGCAAGGCAGATCACGAAAGCACCCAGACCGACAGCCACCGGCGCTGCGAACTGGCCCAGCCCGGCAAGCGGCGCCATCAGCGCCCAGATGGCCGCCACGCCCACAGCAGCGCCGAAAGCCATGCCGACGATCGCGGTAACGAGGCCCTTGTTGCCCGCACCCGAGTGGAAGAAACAGCCCCAGGCGATGAAGCTCACCCACACCAGCCCCGGCAGGAAGCCCGCCAAAGGCACGCCGAACAGCCATGTATCGACCACGGCCAGCAAACCCACCGACACGGCGAGCGCAAGATATCCAGACATTGTAGCCCCCTTCGATTGTTGCGGCCTCATTGTGCGGGCCGCTGGCGGGAGAGACTAAGTCAATTTCATGGCTTGTAAATCGAAATGGCGAGGCGCGCGTCGATCAGGTCAGCGCGTAATACCGCAGGCAATTGCCGTCGCTCTTGCGCTCGCCCACGCCGATGAACACGTGCTTGGTCAGCCAGTCATGCTTGCCCACCGCGCATTCGAACGTGGGGTTGCCGCGCAGGTAGTATTCCGGGTGCGGCACCGGCTCGCCATCGTTGAAGGCCCAGTCGCGCAGGCGCTGCATCGTGTCGGGCTGGCGGCCCCAGAGGAAGCCCTTGTTGTTGAGAAGGATGATCGTGCCGTCGTCCTCCTCCAGCAGGTAGCGGGCATCGAACACGGCGACATCGTCGGGGCGGAAATAGGCATAGTCACCGCCCGATCCGGGCACCGCGCGGCCCTTGATGTTCGGGCCTTCGAAGGTGCCGCCCTTGACCAGCACCGCGCTGCGCATTCCGCCGTTGGGGTGCGGAGCCATGGTGTAAACCTCGGGGAAGGTGAGGCGCACCTCCATCACGAATTCGAGCCGGGGGTTGTCCAGCTCGCTGAAGGGCGCGGAGAAGGGAGTGGTGTCGGAGAAGGTGGTCATGGCTTATCCCAGTTCGATAAGGCCGCCGTCGACCAGCAGGTCGACGCCGGAAATGAAACTTGCATCCTCGCCAGCGAGGAACAGCACGGCTTTCGCCACTTCCTCGCTGGTGCCCATGCGGTGCATCGGGATGTTGGCAATCATCATCTCCTTGAGCTTCTCCACCTCTTCCGGCCCCATGCCGGGATTGCGGTGGAGCAGCGGAGTGTCGATCGGGCCGGGGCTGACCATGTTGAGGCGGATCTTGCGCGGCAGCAGTTCCTTCGCAAACACCTTCATCGCCATCGAGAGGCCCGCCTTGGCGGCGGCATAGGTGCCGTTGCCTTCAAGCGGCCCATGCGCGCCGATCGAGCCGGTGACGACCACCGCCCCGCCCTCGCCCATGATCCGCACCGCTTTTTGCAAGGCAAACACGCAGCCGCGCAGGTTGATCGAATGGACGAAGTCCCAATCATCCTCGGTGATCGCTTCGAGCGGGGCGAACCCGCCGACGCCAGCATTGATGTACAGCACGTCGATGCGGTCATCGGCCTGTTCTACCTGCCTCACCACTTCTTCGGTGGCAGCGGGGTCGGCGATGTCGGCGCTATAGCCCGTGCTGCCGGGGATTGAGGCGACCGCCTCATCGATGGTCTGCTGGTTGCGGCCCGTCAGGTGGACTGTCGCGCCTTCTGCGGCAAAGGCCTGCGCCGAGGCGAGGCCCATGCCGGAATTGCCGCCGAGCACCAGAACGACCTTGTCTTTGAACCTCATATCACACTCTCTCCGATCCGCTCAAAACGGCCCGTTGGGATTGGGGCCGCCTTCGGTCACGTCCTGCAACACGTCCCAGTGTTCGGCGATCTTGCCGTCTTCCACGCGGAAAATGTCGATCACCGCCCAGCCCAGATCGCCCGGCCAGCGGCGCACGTGATAGTGCACGGTGACATGGTCGCCATCGACGAAGGCGCGCTTCACGTCGTGCACGGCCTCGGGCGTTTCCTTGCGGATCATGTCGAGGAAGGCCTTCAGCGCATCGCGACCCGGCGGGGCGAGCTGGCTGTGCTGGATGTAGTCCTCCGCGACAAACTCATCGACGCGGCTCGAATCCATCGGCCCCAGCACATGCTCGAACAAGCCCGTCACCAGCGCGAGGTTAGCCTCCTCCTGCGGTGTGCGGCTCATGCCGCCTGAACCTGTGGCAGCTCCGAAGGCGCGAGCACGCTGCCCTTGATATGGTCCGCCGCCTTTTCGGCCAGCATCATCACCGGAATGTTGGTGTTGCCGCCGGGCACCGTGGGCATGACCGAACAATCGACCACTCGCAGCCCTTCCACGCCCAGCACCCGGCAATCGGCATCGACCACGCTGCGCTCGCCCATGCCCATCGCGCAGGTGCTGGTGGGATGCATCCCGACATAGCAGGTGGCCCGGATCAGCGCGTTCAGCTCATCATCGGTTTCCGCTCCTGCGGAAGGCGCGCGTTCGGCCCCCACCAGCTGCGCCATCGGTTCCGAATTGTAGATCCGGCGGGTGGCGCGGATGGCGCGGCGCATCTGCGCAAGGTCGGCCTCTTCGGTCATGATGTTGAGCGTGACGGCGGCGCTTTCCATCGGATCGGCGCTTTTCAGTTCCACCCAGCCGCGGCTTTCGGGGTGCAACTGCACCACACCGGCCCAGAACACATGCTCCTGCTCGGGCTTCAACAGCGGGAACCAGGTCTGCGCGTCGAAGCGGATCGGGTTGACCATGATCTGCATGTCGGGCCGTTCGAGATGATCGGCGGTGCGCACCACCACGTTGCAGCTGTTCAATTGGCTGGCCATGGTGCCCGTGCCCGTCAGCGCCCATTTCGCCGCGTTGAAGGCGAGGCGGTCCCAGCGTAGCTGACGCAGGAAGGTAACCTTCTTCTTTGCCGCCCATTCGAGGCTGGTGGTCGGGTGCTCCTGCAGGTTGCGGCCCACGCCGGGGCTGTCGTGCAGCACGGTGATGCCATGATCGCGCAAGTGCTCGGCCGGGCCGATCCCCGACAGCATCAGCAGGTGCGGCGAATTGTAGGTGCCGCCGCACAGGATCACCTCGCGGCGCGCGCGCAGCACCTTGGTGCCCTCGCCCGCCTGCACTTCCACGCCCACTGCGCGTTTGCCCTCGAACACCACGCGGCGCACCTGCATGCCCGTGCGCACATCGAGGTTCTGCCGTCCAAGCGCGGGCTTGATATAGGCGCTCGCGCCCGACACGCGCCGACCGCGCGCATCGACCGACTGTTCGCCGCGGGCAAAGCCTTCGGGCTTCGCCCCGCCCAAATCCTCGGTGGTGGTGAAGCCTGCGTTCTCCGCCGTCTCCATCATCACTTCGTGCAGCACGTGCGGCGAATCGATCGGGCGGATCGTCACCGGGCCGCCGACGCCGTGATAGTCGTCCTTCCCGCGCCAGCTGTTCTCCATCTTGCGGAAATAGGGCAGACAATCGGCATAGGACCATCCGCGTGCGCCCATTTGCGCCCACTGGTCATAGTCCGCCGGGTGCCCGCGCATCGCGAACATGCCGTTGATCGAACCCGATCCGCCCATAACCTTGCCGCGCGGCAAAGGCATCTGCCGCCCGTCGAGGCCCGGCTCGGGCTCGGTCATGTAAGTCCAGTTGAGGCTCGGCATGATCATTGCGCGCAGGAAACCCAGCGGCATCCGGATGAACGGGTGGCTATCCTCGCCGCCCGCCTCCAGCAGCATGACACTGGTCTTCGGGTCTTCGCTCAGCCGCGAGGCGATCACGCAGCCCGCGCTGCCGCCGCCGACGACGATATAGTCGGTATCCGCTTCGTGCATCACTCTCTCCTTGCCTTCACTTGCTAACGCTCGTTACGATTGGACGCAAGAAGGGGAGAGCGAATGACACGCGAAGATTACGAACGATATGTCGAGGCCTTCAACACCCGCGATTATGACGCGGTGTTCGATTTTTACACCGAGACCCCGAAGATGGCCTTCTTCGGAATCGAGATCACCACCCGCCAGCAGCTGCGCGAATTTTACAGCTTCCTGCACTCCTACGTGCGCGAGACGGTGCAGATCGAAAAGTTCGCCAGCAGCGAAGAACTGGCCGCGGTGGAAGGCCTGATCCGCATCGAGTGCTTCCGCGACCTGACGCGCGAGGACTTGGACGCCAACGGGATGGAGCAGTTCTTCCCGATCAAGGCGGGCGAGGTGCAGGAGATGCGACAGTACATCCACTATCACCTTGAAGGCGGCAAGATCGCCAGCGTAGGCTGCGCACTGATGTGATTTACCGGCTCAGGGGGCGAATTGGCTGTTGCCTGCCAACCGCCCCCAAGCCATGAGACACAATCGACAAAGGTATTGACCTAGGCGCTCTTTCATACTTGCGGGTTTTTCGCATATATGAAATACGTCGCGCATGATCAAAACTTCTCATGTCGGCAGCCTTCCGCGCGGCCCTGAACTTGTCCCCCTGCTGCTCGCCCGCGACAAGGGCGAGCCTTACGATGCCGAGGAGTTCGACCGGTTGGTGCTCGCCGCCGTGACCGAGGCCGTGCGCCAGCAGGTCGCCGCCGGGGTATCCGTGGTGTCCGACGGCGAGATCGGCAAGGTCGGCTATTCGACCTACATTATCGAGCGGCTGTCCGGCTTCGGCGGGCACACCCCGCGCAAGCCCGCGATGGATCTGGCCGAAGTGCCCGAGCTGACCAAGAAGCTCAGCGCCATCATGGGCGCGCAGGAATTCACCCGCGCCAGCGCCATCGCCAAGGTCGAGCTGGTCAACCTCCAGCCGCTTCACGACGACATTCGCCGTTTCCAGGCCGCGCTCGACGCGGCAGGCGATGGCGCGGAAGCCTTCATGAACTCGGCCTCGCCGGGCCTGATCACCGCCTTCCAGCCCAACCAGTTCTATCCCAGCCACGAAGCTTACCTCGCCGACCTCGCCGCCGCGATGCAGCCCGAATACGAGGCGATCGTCGATGCGGGCTTCCAGCTCCAGCTCGATTGCCCCGACCTCGCGATGAGCCGCCACACCGGCTATCAGGACATGAGCGAAGCCGAATTTTTGAAGGCGATCACCGCCAATGTCGAGGCGCTTAACTCGGCAACCGCCAACATCGCGCCCGAGAAGATGCGGATGCACGTGTGCTGGGGCAATTATGAAGGCCCGCACACGCACGACATTCCGCTCGAAAAGATCATGGACATCGTGCTTTCCGCCCGCCCCGCCACGATCCTGTTCGAAGCCGCCAACCCGCGCCACGAACACGAATGGGAAGTCTGGGCGGCAGCCGACCTGCCCGAGGAGAAGGTGCTCGCGCCGGGCCTCGTCGACACCTGTTCCAACTATGTCGAAACGCCCGAACTGATCGCCCAGCGGATCATGCGGTTTGCCGATATCGTCGGCAAGGACCGGGTGATCGCCAGCACCGACTGCGGCTTCGGCACTTTCGCCGGCTATGGCAAGATCGACCCCAAGGTGGCCTGGGCCAAACTGAGCGCCCTGCGCGCCGGGGCGGATCTGGCCGAGAAGCGGTTAGGCTGATCGTGGCCGAGCTGACGCCCCCGGCTCACAACAGCCAGGTCAAGTCGGCCACGCGCACGCTCGACATCATCGAATATGTCGTGGCGCACAACCGGCCGCTGGTGGCGCAGGAGATCGCAACGGCACTGGGCATTCCGGTGTCGAGCCTGTCGTACCTGCTGGCGACGCTGGTCGAGCGGAACTATTTGATCCGCGAAGGGCGACGCTATCTGGCGGGGCCGGGGCTGGCGCGGCTGCAATCGTCGGGCGGCGGGTTCTCGCTGGCCGACCGGGCCGCGCCGCTGGTCCGCTCGCTCAGGGTGCAGCTGAACGAGACCACCAGCTTCTTCGTGCGCTACGACTGGGAAATCGAGGCCATCGTCACCGAAAGCTCGGAGCAGGCGCTGCGCTATTCGGTGCCGCAGGGCCGCCGCCTGCCGATGCATGCGCTGGCGGCGGGCAAGGTGATGCTGGCGGCGCTCTCGCCCGAGGAACTTGACCGCTATTTCGCCGAGGTCGAGCGCGAGAAGTTCACCCCCAGAACCGTGATCGACGAGGCCGAACTGCGCGGGCAACTCGAAGAGGCGCGCAAGAGTGGCTTCGCCACCACCGATCAGGAATACTCGCAAGGGATCGAGGGCATCGCCCGGCTAATCACGATTGACGGGGAACCGGTCGGTTCATTGTCGGTCGCCGTGCCGAAGGTGCGCTTCGACAAGGAGATGGCCGCGCGCGTGTGCGACCAGCTCGAACGCACGGCCAGCCTGCTCGAAGCGAGCTAGATCCCCTCGAGGAAATCCGCGGCGAGGCGGCCTTCGGGCTGGGCGGGTGCCGCTTCCGGCTCTTCGGCTGGTTCGGCCGATCGGTTAAGAGCGGCGGCGCGAGCGGCGATTGCCGCCCTGACTGAAGGGTCGGGCTGCCAGTCGCCGGTTTGCGGCGCTCTTGGTGCGGACGGCGGTGCAGCTGCAGGGCGTTCAGGTCCCGCCCTTGGCTGCGCGGCTGCAGCGGCGGTTGCCCCTTCAAGCGCTGCCGCCCGCGCTGCAATTGCTGCGCTGACCGAAGGGTCGGGCTGCCAGGCACCGGACTGCGGCGCGCTTGGGGCGGGCGTGGGGGCGACGGGTGCGGGTGTAGCCGGTTGAGGCGGCATCCGGGGCGCTGGCGTTGCGCGGACGGGAAGCTCCTGTGCCGACTGCTGACCAGATGCGGGTGGCGAGGGCGCTGCAACCGGCGGCAGCTCCTGCACTGCCTGCTGAACGCGAGGCGCTGGCGCGGCACGTGCGGGCAGCTGGGTTTCCGGCTGTGGGCGCGACGCTGGCGTTGCAAGCGCGGGGAGCTCTGGCTGCGGAGCGGGCACAGCACGCGCGGGCACGGCCAGCCGCGTCGTCGGCGCCGTCTGGGCATTGTCGCGGTCGTAAAGGCGGCCCTCGTCGAACGGCCCCACCTCGGTGTCCTGCGCCACGCGCACCAGCGGCAACGGCGCGAAACCGGTATCGACATAGGTCAGTTCCGCCCTGCCCTCGCCGGTGATGCGGAAACGGAAGGTCTCTGGCAAGGAGCGCGGACGAGGATCGTGAAAGGTCAGCCGCAAGGCATCGCCCTGCACGCTTGCATTGCGCGACGTCACCTCCGCCCGCCCCTCGAGATTCGAGAAGATCACCCCGTTGTTGCGATAACTGCGTGGGCGGGCCCATACGCCGCTCCATTCGCCCTCGCCGGTCTGGCGCAGGTCGAAGCGGAAAATCGTCGTATCGTTGATCCGCAGCGCCCAGCTGCCTTCAAGCGTCTCGGCAGAGGCGGCGGAGGGCAGCATCAGCAGGGCAGCAAGGGCGAACAGGAGGCGTTTCAGCATGGCGCTCTCCTGCCAAGCCTTACCCCCTGATGGCAAACGAAAAGGGCGCCCCGCTCGCACGGGACGCCCCTTCCGATTAGCTCAAGACGCCAGCCTTAGCTGTTGGCGCCAACGCCCGTGGCGCGCCAGCTGTCGGCATAGGCCGTGCGGGCGACGTTCGAGTAAGGAACCGGCGAGATGACGGCCTTGATCTCGGTCTGGACGTGCGGCTCGACGGTCGGCTTGGAGGTGCCGCCGTTCGGCTCGCCCCACACCAGCTTCACTTCCTTGCCCATTTCGACCTCATCGGGGTCGATCATGGCGAGGGTCAGCATCTTGCCTTCGTTCGACGAGTAGCCGACCCAGGTCGAGACACCGATGACCTTGCCGTCGGCGTTCTTCACTTCGTCGAACGGGTGCATGGCATAGACCGCGCTCGGGAATTCGAAGTACTTGGCACGGTCGCCCTCGGCGTAAAGCGACGAGAGCACGCGCAGCATGTCTTCGTTGTCGAGCGCCAGCGTGACCTTCTGCTTGTGCTTTTCGCCAGCCATCTTCTCGAGCGCCTCGCGGCCCACGAAATCATGGTCGAACTTCACGATATGGCCATAGCCGATGTCCCACGGCGTGAGGTAATAGCCCTCGATGCTGTCGGGAACGTAGCTGCCGCCGATCGAGCACATGCCGGCATAGCTCTTGCCGTCGGCCCACTGGCGATAGTCCTTCATCATCTGGCTGTCGCCGGTGAAGAAGGCGGGCAGCGGCGAAGGCAGCCAGCCCGATTCGAGCGTGTTCGACGAATAGGCGCGGCCGCCGACCAGCGTCAGGCCGTCGTTCTTGCCGGCTTCGACCAGCGCCGAGTGCACGGCTTCGTAGTCAGCCCAGGGGCCGAACAGCTCGTAGCCCGGCTGACCGGCCATGCCGTGACGCAGCGCGATCACGTCTTTGCCGTTGATGTCGATGTGCGCCATGTTGAAGAACTTGAGGTCGGGCGCGTCGGTGCCCATGGCCTGGCTCAGGATCTTCATCGCGTTCGGGCCCTGGAGCTGGAAGCGATAGTTCTTGCGAACACCGTCGGTGCGCATCGCGGTGCGCTCGTCGCGCTCCACGGTAACGTCCCACTTGCTGCCGTCGGGCTTGGGATACTGAGCGTGGAACTCGACCCACTCGATGGCGGGCGCGCGGCCGACCAGCGAGAATTCTTCCTCGTCGAGGTAGAACAGGATCACGTCGCCGATCACATAACCTTCAGGCGTGACGGGCACATACTGCTTGGCCTTGTTGACGGCGAAGTTCTTGAACGAGTTGATCGCGGTGTACTCGAGCAGCGCCTTGGCTTCCGGCCCGCGCACGTACAGCTCGACCATGTGGTAGCTCTGGTTGAACAGCACGGCGGTCTTGGCCCATGCGCGCTGCTCGTTGCGCCAGTTCGAATATTCGGCCGGGACGCCCGGATAGGGGTTCGGGCCGAGCTGCTGGTTGCGCAGGAATTCGACGATATCGCCCTTCGAATCCAGCTTCTGCTGAAGGTTCTCACTCATACTACTATCCTCTCCTCGAGGGTTGCGGGTTGATCAGGTTGCCGGCGTTGCGAGCCAGCGGGTTATTGCTTCGTTGACCGCGTCGGGTGCTTCGAGCTGGATCATGTGTCCAGCCCCCGGCACGACAACGAGTTGCGAATTGGCGATGCTTGCAGCGATCTGCTCGTGCTGCGCGGGCGGCGCCCAGGCGTCGAGTTCTCCGGTCATCACCAGCGTCGGGCAGGTGATGGAGGCAAGCACGCTGTCGACCTCGCGCCGGGTAACGAGCGCGTTGATCTGGGCGTCAAACACGTCCTGGCCCATGGCCAGCGACATGGCGCGCATCGGATCGTAAAGCTCGGGCTTCCCGCGGTTCGCCTCGGCCACCATCGGCGGCAGCCACTGGTCGACCAATGCTTCGAAACCGTGATCGTAGCCGACCTGCTTCAAGGCTTCGCGCTTGGCCGGTTCGCCTTCCTTGAGCGGGTGGATGCCGGTGCTGACCAATGCGAGGCGGCGCACGCGTTCGGGCGCCATCCGGTAGACTTCCAGCGCGACGCGCCCGCCCATCGAGTGGCCGAACAGATCAAAGCGCTCGGCGCCCAAGCGGTCGGCATCGCCCAGCGCGATTCGCGCCATTTCGGCCAGGCTGTCGGCCATCCCGTAGGAATCGACTGCATGCGAATCGGAAAAGGCAGCAGTTTGCGGCGCATAGATGCTCGCATCACAGATCAGGCCTGGCAGGAAAATCAGCATAGTAGGAAGACCGGAATTGCCTCTCTCTTCGCGTTCTTGAAAATTTCATCTATACGAATAACCAGCACGCCGCTAGGGGCTTTCTATCGAGAGATCAATTGGCCTAAAGCGTCGCGCGAGCGCACGATTCTGTGGCCCGAGAGGAGAGACAAGCGATGTCCTACGCCGCCATTCACCCCAACTGGGAAAACCCTGCCGCGAACATGGTCGACGGCTATTCGCTGGAGATGACCGCGAAGGAAATCGAGGGTCTCAAGGAAGCAGCCCCGCTGATCCGTCCGAACACGCAGGTCGCCGTTACCTTCCTGCCAGGCGAAGAGCTGTCGCAGCGCGTCGAAGCCGCCATTCAGGTGCGCGCGCTCGGGTTCGAGCCGATCGTCCACCTTTCGGCCCGCCGCATCGAGAGCGAAGAGCAGCTTGACTGGTATCTGGGCGAAATCACCCAGAAGGCTGGCGTGAAGCGCGTGTTCATCATCGCCGGCGATCCGCCCGAGGCCGAAGGGCCTTACGAGAACTCGCTGCAGATCATCGAGTCGGGCCTGCTCGAAAAGCACGGCATCACCATCGTCGGCGTGGGCGGCCACCCCGAAGGCCACCCGAACAACTCAGGCGAAGAGTTGTGGGTGTGGATGCAGAAGAAGATCGACGCGGTGCGTGCCCACGGCATGACCCCGCTGGTCGTCACCCAGTTCGCCTTCGACGACGACGCGATCGTCGAATGGCTTGCCGAAATGCGCGACCGCGGCATCGACGTGCCGGTG
Source organism: Erythrobacter sp. (assembly GCA_027311945.1). GTDB lineage: Bacteria > Pseudomonadota > Alphaproteobacteria > Sphingomonadales > Sphingomonadaceae > Alteraurantiacibacter. Next base: position 164,298 of record DAICXZ010000032.1, on the reverse strand, counting down.
CGCCTTGGCGTGCCCGGCCCGGCTGGTATCAAGCGCCTGCTCGGCTTCGCCAAGCGCTGCGGCGTGGGTGCCTCGGCTTCGGTCATGAAGAAGTACGGGATCTCGATCACCAACCTGATCGGCAGCGCCGGCCCGGACAAGCTGGTCGGCAACCTCGAAAAGAAGCTGACCGAGCGCCACGGCCGCGTGCGCCTGCACTTCTATCCGTTCGGCGCGCTCACCGCGTCGGCCGAGTGGATCAACGGCTACGACGCCAAGCACAGCTGAGCTGCGCACAAGCGAAGGAACGAATATGGCCGATATCATCGATGGCCGCGCCGTTGCGCGCGACCTGGACGAAAAGACCAAGGCGCGCGTCGATGCGCTGGTGGCAGCCGGGCACCCCCGCCCCGGCCTGACCGTGATCCTGGTGGGCGAGGACGGCGCGAGCCAGGTCTACGTCCGCCGCAAGATCAAGGCTTGCGAGAAGGTCGGCATCAATTCGACCGAACATCGCCTGCCCGCCGACACCGGCCAGGAATACCTGCTCAAGCTGATCGACCAGCTGAACAACGATCCGACCGTGCACGGCATCCTGTGCCAGGTGCCGCTGCCCGATCATATCGACACCCGCCTCGTGCTGCGTTCGATCAGCCCGGACAAGGACGTCGACGGGTTCCACCCGGTCAACGTCGGGCGCCTCAGCACCGGCACCGGCGGGATCGTGCCCTGCACTCCGCTCGGCGTGATGATCCTGCTCGGCACCGTGATCGACGATCTCAAGGGCAAGGACGCGGTGGTGATCGGCAAGTCGAACATCGTCGGCAAGCCCGTGGCCAACCTGCTGCTCGATGCCGAGTGCACCGTCACCGTCACCCATATCTACACCCACAACCTGCCCGATATCGCCCGCAAGGCCGACATCATCGTCGCCGCCGCTGGCGCACCCGAGCTGGTCAAGGGCAGCTGGGTCAAGCCGGGCGCGGTCATCATCGACGTGGGCATCACCCGCATCATGGATGAGGCCACCGGCAAGGAGAAGCTGGTGGGCGACGTGGCCTTCGACGAATGCCAGCACGCCAAGGCCATCACCCCGGTGCCCGGCGGCGTCGGCCCGATGACGATTTCGTGCCTGCTCGCCAACACGGTGCAGGCGGCCGAGCGCGTGGCGCAGGGAAACGATGACGGCGAGAGCGACTATGCCGATGCGCCGGATCGCTCTATGCATAGTTCCAAGAACTGACTGCCTTACGAAAGGTGCTGAATGACCGAACCCGATTTCGACGTCCTGATTGTCGGAGCCGGGATTTCGGGCATTTCGATGGCCGCGCATCTGGGCATGATCTGCCCCGAGGCAAGCTATGCCGTGTTCGAACGGCGGCAGGCGATCGGCGGGACCTGGGACCTGTTTCGCTATCCGGGCGTGCGCTCGGATAGCGACATGCACACCCTCGGCTTCTCCTTCGCGCCATGGCGCGACGAGAACGCCATCGCCGATGGCCCCGCCATCCTCGCCTACCTCGAACAGGTGGCCGAAGAACGCGGGATCGTCGGCAATATCTATTTCGACCGCGAAGTGCTTTCCGCCGACTGGGATGCGGCAAAGGCGCTATGGCGCGTCACCGCACGGCTGGGCGATGGCAGGACGCAGGTCGTCACCTGCCGCTGGCTCTACTTCGCGAGCGGTTATTACGACTACGACAACCCCCACGATGCGGAGCTACCGGGCATCGCCCAATTTGGCGGCGCGGTGGTGCACCCGCAGTTCTGGCCCGACGATCTCGACTATGCAGGCAAACGGGTGGTGGTGATCGGCTCGGGCGCGACCGCCGTGACCATCGTTCCTGCCATGGCCGAGACAGCGGCGCACGTAACCATGCTCCAGCGTACGCCGACATGGATGGCCGCAGGCCCGCGCAAGGACCGGATCGGCAAGCTGTTCGAGCGGTTCCTGCCCGAGCGCTGGGCCTACTGGCTCACCCGGCAGAAGAACATCGCGCTGCGCAGCTATTTCTTCCGCCTGTCGCGGCGCAATCCAGGCAAGCTCGCCAGTATGCTACGCGCGATGCTGAAACAGCAGCTCGGCCCGGCCTACGATCCCAGGCACTTCGAGCCACCCTATAACCCATGGCAGCAGCGGCTTTGCCTCGTGCCCGATGGCGACCTGTTCGAAGCGGTGAAAAGCGGAAAAGCTGAAGTGGTCACCGACACCGTGGCCGGGTTCGACGAAGGCGGCGTGAAGCTCACGTCCGGGGCCTATCTGCCCGCCGATATCGTCGTGACCGCCACGGGCCTCCAGCTGGTTCTGGCGGGCAAGGCCTCAGTGTCGATAGGCGGCAAGCCGGTCGACTTCACGCAGCGCTACTTCTATCGCGGCACGATGTTTTCGAACGTGCCCAACCTGTCGGTGGTGTTCGGCTATCTCAACGCCAGCTGGACCCTGCGCGCCGACAACAATGCGCGTTTTGCCGCTGAGGCTGTCGACCACATGCGCCGCACCGGCACGCGCGTAGCCACGCCCGAACTGTTGCCCGAGGACGAGCCCACAGCGGTCGATCCGTTCGACTACACCTCGGGCTATCTCCAGCGCGCAAGGCCGCTGATGCCTAAGAGCGCCGCCGCATTGCCTTGGCGGCTGAACCACGACTACTATGAAGATGCGCGCGACTTCCGCAGCCGCCCGGTATCGGACGGCATCCTGCGCTTCACCAACCCTGATCGACCCGAGGAGCCCACCAAGTGAGCAGCCAAGACCGCATCTGGACCGCCGGCCTGCTGGTGATCGGCGACGAAATTCTCTCCGGCCGCACCCACGACAAGAACATCGCGCAGATCGCCAGCTGGCTGCAGGTGCAGGGCATCCGCCTCACCGAGGCGCGCGTGGTCTCCGACAATATGGACGCAATCGTGGCGGCGGTGAATGCCCTGCGCACAAGCTACGACTATCTGTTCACCACCGGCGGGATCGGCCCCACGCATGACGACATCACGGTCGATGCCGTAGCGCAGGCGCTGGGCGTGCCGGTGGTGGTTCACCCAGAGGCGCGCGCGATTCTGGAGGACTATTACGCCGACAAGCCCGGCGGCCTCACCGAGGCGCGGCTGCGCATGGCGCGGGCACCCGAGGGGGCGAGCCTGATCCCCAACCGGATGTCGGCCGCGCCCGGCATCAAGTGGGGCAATGTCCATATCATGGCGGGCGTGCCCACGATCACCGCGCAGATGCTCGATGCGCTGACCGGCACGCTTGAGGGCGGCGCCGTGCTGGTGAACGAGACGCTCGGTTGCTGGGTCGCCGAAAGCGAGGTCGCCGAACTGCTGCGCAGCGTCGAGAAGGTGCACGAGGGTATTCAGATCGGCTCCTACCCGTTCTTCCGCGAGGGGCGCACGGGGGCCAACTTCGTGCTCCGCTCAACCGATCCCGAAATGCTGCAACGGGCCAGCGATGCGCTTGCGCAGGCGCTTGAGGCCGAAGGGCGCACGGTGACCCGCGGCGGCATCTGAGCGCAGTTCATCCTGCCGCAAGGCCCACCGCTGTAGGCGCGTCAATGAGGTGGAGCGAGCACAGATACGAGGACGCTATGCGCGCAGCACCCCGCCTTGCCTTTTTAGCCCTTTCCCTTTCCCTTGGCCTCGTCAGCACTGCCCAGGCCCAGATGCGCTCTGGCGGCTGGGGCGGCGGCTGGGATGGCGCAAGCCGCTCCGAGCGGACCGTCTCACGCGCAGGCGCTTCCCGCGAAGGCCAGGTTTCTTCCGCCCATTTTGCCGCCGAAGAGGGCACCGAAGCGCTCGGCCATGGCACCATCCGGCTTGTAGTCCTGCCCGATTCAACGCCGGAGGCGCGCTCGCGGCTGGACTATGAGGCGGCGGTGATCGACCGGCTCGTGCTGGCCGGTTACGATGCCAGCGGCAATCCCGACAAGGCGTCCCAGCGCGCCGAAATCCGCATTAGCCAGACCGTTGCCGAACCCGCCGAACAGCAGCGCAGCCCGATCAGCGGCTCATCGAGCGTAATGGTGTCCAATCGTGGCACTGCCTATGGCATGGCCGTCAACGTGGATATGACCAAGCCACGCACGGCGCTGGTCTCTACCGCGATGGACCTGCGCATTCGCGACGAGGCGAGCGGTGCCGTCCTGTGGGAAGCGCGGGCAAATATCCTCACCCGCGAAGGCGACGAACAATGGGACGATGCCGCCATCGCCAACCGTCTGGCCGCAGCGCTGCTCGAAGCCTTTCCGCATAGCTGAGATGCGTCGTCCGTCGCTCTGATCACACCCATGAAAAAGGGGCCGGTGGATCGCGCCACCGGCCCCTTTTTTTCATAACCTCTCGAAGGTCAGGCGATTATGCGCCTTCGATCTCGGCGAGGTCGACCTTGAGGCCGGGGCCCATGGTCGAGGTCAGCGAAACCTTGCGGACATACTTGCCCTTGGCTCCCGACGGCTTGGCCTTCACCACTGCTTCGGTCAGCGCCTTGAAGTTCGCCATCAGCGCCGCATCGTCGAAGCTCAGCTTGCCGATGCCGGAGTGGATGATGCCCTGCTTCTCGACGCGGAACTCGACCTGGCCGCCCTTGGCGTCCTTCACGGCCTGCTCCACGTTCGGGGTTACGGTGCCGAGCTTCGGGTTCGGCATCAGACCCTTGGGGCCCAGCACCTTACCGAGACGGCCGACAACGCCCATCATGTCCGGCGTGGCGATCACGCGGTCATAATCGAGGTTGCCGTTCTGCATGTCTTCCATCAGGTCTTCCGCGCCGACCTTGTCGGCACCAGCGGCCAGCGCCTTCTCGGCATTGTCACCGCGCGCGAACACGGCGACCTTGGCGGTCTTGCCGGTGCCCGAAGGCAGCGAAATCATGCCGCGGACCATCTGGTCGGCGTGGCGCGGATCGACGCCGAGGTTCATGGCGACTTCGACGGTCTCGTCGAACTTGCCCTTGTGCTCGCGCAGGACGGCGAGTGCCTCGGTGACGGTGTAGAGCTTTTCGGCGTCGAGCTTGGCGACGGTCTGCTGCTTCTTGGTCTGCTTGGCCATGTGCTTAGCCCTCCACCACGTCGAGGCCCATCGAACGGGCCGAGCCCTCGATGATCTTCATGGCCTGATCGATATCGTTGGCGTTGAGATCCTTGAACTTGGTCTCAGCGATTTCCTTGATCTGCGCCTTGGTCACCGTGCCGGCGGAAATCTTGCTCGGTTCCTTCGAGCCCGACTTCAGACCGGCAGCCTTCTTCAGCAGGAAGCTGGCGGGCGGGGTCTTGGTGATGAAGGTGAACGAACGGTCGGCATAGACGGTGATCTTCGTCGGGATCGGCATGCCCTTTTCGAGGCTGTCGGTCGCGGCGTTGAACGCCTTGCAGAATTCCATGATGTTGACACCGCGCTGACCCAGCGCCGGGCCGATCGGCGGCGACGGGTTGGCAGCGCCGGCGGGCACCTGAAGGTTGATGTAACCTTCGATCTTCTTGGCCATGGTGGCCTCCTTTTTCTCACTGTCGCCCCGGACCGAATCCGGGGTTCATGGTAAGCGGTCAAACGGCAGCAAGCTGCCTCCCGCGCGAAGCTCCCTTTCGGGATCGGGTGCGCATAGCGAAATCGGTGGCGATTGCAAGCGCGGCGGCGCGCACCGCGCTTAACCCGTGCCTAACCCATGCGCCCTTATGGCTGGGAGATGACCGGCAAAATGACCACCCCACCCGCTTGCACCGGGCCGATCCGGCTGTTGCTCCAGCTTGTGGGCGTAGCACTGGCCTATGTCGCCGCCTCGACCGTGCCGGTGCTGGCGCTCGGCCAGACTTCGGCCGGGCTCGCATTGTCCAGCCCGGCGGGAATGCTTGGCGGCGTGGGTACGGCATGGTTGATCCTGCGACGCTCGGGCGAGTTCACCCACGCCCTCGGCCTCATGCGGGTGGCGAACTGGCCGCGCACATTGGCGCTGGCGGCGCTGGCAGCAGGCGGCACCTTCGCGATCTTCTCGGTCGGCGGCGCGGCCGCCCGCCAGTTCGGCCTGCCCGCGCCTGCCGTGGGCGAGACCATTGCCCTCGCCACGCAGAGCCCAGCGCACCTGGCAATGTGGATCGTGCTGGTCGCATGGCTCGGCGCGGGGTTTGGCGAAGAGGTGCTGTGGCGCGGCTTCCTGATGGACCGCCTCGGCCGCCTGCCCGCCCTCGCCCGCTCGCCCATGGCCGTGCTGGTGCTACAGGCAGCGATCTTCGGGCTGGCCCATGCCTATCAGGGCGTAGCGGGTGTAGTGATCACCGGCCTTGTCGGCCTGTGGTTCGGGGTGATCCGGCGCAGCGCTGGCGGCGCGATCTGGGCGGGCGTGATCGGCCACGGCGCCGTCGACACCGTAATGCTCAGCCTCGGCTATGCGCAGGCGGCGGGCCTGATCGGTCCCGCGTAATCACACCGTAACCGGGATACCGCCATTGTCGGCGCTGGCATAGATGGCCTCGATCAGGGCGATGTCACGCAGGCCCATCTCCCCGGGCGTCAGATGCGCAAGCCCCTCGCGCACCGCATCGGTGAAACCGTCTAGCTGGCTGGCAAACTGTGTGGCTGCCGGGCCTGCCCCAAGGGGCTGCGGACCGTTGCCAGTATCGATCACGCCCTCGTTATCGTAGTAGGTGCAGGCGGGGCTCATGGTGATGTTGCCCTTGTCGCCAATGTAGGTCTGGCGGCTGATGTAGGGGCTGTAGCTGTAGCTGCTGGAACCGCTGACGATCGCGCCACTTGCCAGACGCAGCCGCCAATCGACACCGCCTTCAACCTCGGCAAAACGCGGATCGGATCGATCGTAGGAATAGAGCCCGGACACCTCGACGACCGCATCGCCTGCCGCAGCCATCAAGGCCGTGTTGAGACCGTAGATCCCGATATCGAACATCGATCCACCACCGGCGAGCGCCCGCTGCAAGCGCCAGGCATGTGGCGGCCATTGCGGGTTGGCCGGGAAGCCGTGCTCGCAGCGGATGTGGCGAAGCGTGCCGAGATCGCCGTTGGCGATATGCTGCGCAGCGACTTGGTTGGTGGGCTCGAAATGAATGCGATAGGCCACGCCCAGCCGGCGATCGTTGGCGCGCGCCGCGGCGATCATGCGTTCGCATTCGGTGCTGGTCGAGGCCATCGGCTTTTCGCACAGGACGTGCTTGCCCGCCTCCAACGCGCGGATCGTGTATTCGGCGTGCAGTCCTACCGGCAGCACGATGTAGACGCATTCGATATCGTCCGCATCGGCGATTTGATCGTAGTTGTCATAGGAATAGAGACGCTCGACGCCGTAACGCTGCCCGAGCATGGCCGCCTTGTCAGGATTGCCGGAAACAAAGGCCGTCATCCGCGCGCGGCTGGCCGCAAGGAAGCCGGGCATGACCTGCCCGACTGCGAAGGTGCCCAGCCCGACGACGGCCCAGCCCGTGCGCTGCGCCGCTGCTTCGGGCAATTGCGGATCACCCATCAGCGGCTGACCTTGCGCGTCTTGCGCAAAAGCGCGCGATGCAGCGAGCGCTCCCGACGCGGCGGCCCCAGCAGCCAGCAACTGGCGGCGATTGATAGGCTTTTCGGTGTTGTGCGTCATCATGGCCCCTCTCTTCAGGAGGGACCATGCTAGCCTATGGTAACGCTACCACAAGCGCTGAGCGCAGCAGGCTTACTTGACCAGTTCGACCTCGTCGAAGCCCAGTTCCACCGGGGTCGCGCGACCGAAGATCGAGACCGAAACCTTGACCTTCGACTTCTCGAAATCGAGCTCTTCCACGATGCCGTTGAAGCTGGCGAAGGGGCCGGCGTTGACCTTGACCTGATCGCCGATCTCGTAGTCGATGTGGACTTCCTGCTTGGGCGCGGCCTTGGCCTCTTCCACCCCGCCGAAGTAGCGCGCGGCCTCCTTCTCGGAGATTGCCTGCGGCTTGTTGTTGTTGCCGAGGAATCCGGTCACCTTGGGAGTGTTCTTCACGAGGTGATAGACGTCGTCGGTCATGTTGAGCTTGGCCAGCACGTAGCCGGGCATGAACTTGCGCTCGGTCTGGACCTTCTTGCCGCGCTTGATCTCGGTGACGGTTTCGGTCGGCACTTCGACCTCTTCCACGCCTTCGGAAAGGCCCAGCCGTTCAGCCTCGGCGAGGATCGAATCGCGCACCTTGTTCTCGAAACCGGAATAAGCGTGGATGATGTACCAGCGGGCAGCCATGTCAGTCTCTTTCGTCTCGGTGAGGCAGGTCAGATCAGCGTGAGCAGCCAGCGCACCGCAGCGCCGAACAGCGAATCAACGCCGAGGAAGAACAGCGACAGGATCGCCATCATGATGAACACGAAGATCGCGGTCCGCACCGTTTCCTCGCGGCTCGGCCAGACCACCTTGTTCGTTTCCGCACGCACCTGGCGGAAAAACTCGTTGGGTGAGGTCTTCTTCTTCGTCGGTTCAGCCATTGCTCGCCTGCTGTTAGCCTGCAAAAAAATATCGTCACTTCCGGGTAGGGATCATCGCCGCCCCGGACAAGTCCGGGAGGGGCAACAAAAAATTCCGATGTCGGAAAGCGGGTGAGCATGTAAGACGTACCCGCGACAAACGCAAGCTTTGGCGGCGCAATCGCGCGCCGCACGCAGGAATCCTGCGAAGTCGCCCGCGAAGGCAGATTTGGTCTGGCCACCATGCCACCCAATTGTTAGCGTTCAGGTTCGAAAATTGACGTACGGGGCCAAAAATATGATGATTTCGCCACAGGAACCGACGTTCCTTGATAATGTTACCAACGTATCCGATTTCATCTGGGCCGGTTTATGGAATGGCGAGGAAGTTCTGCCCTTCCCGCCGATGGTCATCGTGCTGTTCGGCGTCGGCCTGTGGATCATGGTCGGCCTGCGGTTCTATCCGGTGGTCAAGCTGGGCAGCGCGTTTACCGGGCTGTTCAAGGGCCGCAAGGGCCAGGGCGCGGGCGAGATCAGCCCCTTCGCCGCGCTATCGACTGCGCTTTCAGGCCAGGTCGGCACCGGCAATCTGGCAGGTGTTGCCACGGCCATCGCGCTGGGCGGGCCGGGTGCGATCTTCTGGATGTGGATCACCGCGCTGATCGGCATGGCGCTCGCCTTTGCCGAGGGCGCATTGGCGATTCGCTATCGCGAGCGTTCCAGCGACGGGGTCTATCGTGGCGGACCGATGAGCTACATCATGATCGGCCTTGGCCCCAAGTTCACCTGGCTGGCGATCATCTTCTGCCTCGGCACGCTGTTCTCCGCCATGGTGACCGGCAACGCGGTGCAGTCGAACGCGGTGGCCGACGGGCTTAACGAGCTGTTCGGCATCGACGAGGCAGTCGGCGGCGCGATTGTCGCGGTGGCGGTGTTCCTTGTGATCATCGGCGGCATCAAGTCGATCGGCAACGTGGCGGAAAAGGTCGTGCCGTTCATGGCCGGGGCCTATGTGGTGATGGCCTTCATCGCGATCATGCTCGACATTCAGGACATCCCCGAAACCTTCGGCCGCATCTTCCACGGCGCCTTCAACCCGCAGGCGGCGTCCGGCGGCTTCGTTGGCGCGGCGATCATCATCGCCTTGCGTGCCGGTGTCGCTCGCGGCCTGTTCTCGAACGAGGCGGGCCAGGGCTCGACCCCCATCGCCCACGCCGTGGCGCAAACCGACGATCCCGAAACGCAGGGCCGCATGGCCATGCTCGGCACCTTCATCGATACGGTGATCATCTGCACCATGACCGCGCTGGTCATCCTCACGGTGGAGGGCAACTTCACCCATGCCGGGCAGGCGGTGGAGCATGCCTGGCAATCGGACCTGTCGGGTTTTGCCGTGACCAGTTCCGCTTTCGCTGCGGCCTTCCCATTCGTCATCGGCAGCGTCCCGATCGGCACGCTGGTCGCCTCGGTGGCGCTCATCCTGTTCGTGTTCACCACCCTGCTCACCTGGTCTTACTACGGCGAACGCGCGATCACCTTCCTCTATGACCGGGTGCCGGGTTCGAACCGCAAGGGCGAGAAGGCGCTGCACATCGGCTGGCGGGTGATCTGGTGCATCGGCATCTTCTTCGGCGCCAGCCGCCCCTCGGAAGAGGTCTGGCGGATGGGCGACATCTCCAACGCCGCCATGGCCCTGCCCAACCTGCTGGCACTGGCGCTGCTGTCGGGCGTGGTGTTCAAGCTCGCCAAGGGCGAGCGCAAGGCGGGCAAGGATCACACCGCCGTCACCGCCGAAGAACCCGACGAATACTGATAGGGTTGCCCGCGATCATCCGGCCCCGCGCAGCGTGTGCGGGGCCGGGCTGATCGGTCAGAAGCGCAGGTAGCGCAGCAGGCGTTCGAGCAGGCTCGGCTCATACATCGAGCGGATCGGACCATGCACCGCATAGCGCAGGCTGGCGTCGCGATGAGCACGCGGGCTGGTCCAGGCGTCGGGACGGCTGCTGGTGTAAATACGGTTAGCCATAAAATTCCCTCCTTCAGCATCAACAATGCGGCAACGGGCATTTCGATCCGTCGCTCGTGAAGAACGGTTTATCGCGCGGAAGATGAATTGTTGCTGGAGGCTGTGGTTGCCTGCCGTTCATGTGATCCGCGCGCCAATGCGCAGGTTATCGGCGTGAGAAGAGCCGCTCCAGCAGGCTCGGCTGCTCCATCGGCAGAATCGGGCCATGCGAGATATGCCGATAGATCGGCTGGTTCATCGAGGCGTCGTCGAGCGGCTGGATACGGCGGTCGCGGCGCAGGAAACTGAACATGAAATCCCCTTTCACCTGATGGTCCGTCGCACATGACGACTGGCTAGCCAAACGTCTGTGCCGCCAGACTCGTTCCCGCAGCAATGCCGGGTCTCCTCGCAGTTTTGCCTAAGTAGACTCCCTTATTCTCGTCCAGACCAAGGCCAACAGCAGCAGCGAAGCTGCGGGCATGAGGTTAATGCCCACCGGAAGGGCTGCTGCACGGGTGGCATAAGGCGCGAGGTAGAGCGCCAACAGCGCGACCTTCTCCCAGTCGCGGAAGCCTCTCTGCAGTCCCTCGCGAACCAGCCACAGGGTCGGCAGAATCAGGAACGGCAGATCGTAACTGAACAGGTAGGGCGAGGCGAGTGCGCTGGCCGCCAGCACCAGCGAGCCGCTGGCGAGCGGGTCGGTGCCGAAGCGGCGCCACGAAGCCAGCACCAGCGCGAGCAACCCCAGCGCAATCGCCACGCTCACGCCGAGCGCGGCCTGCGCGGGCATGATCAGGCGCAGCTGGCTGTAAGGCGTCGCCATGCGGAGGTAGAAATCAGGATCGTCGCCCGCCATCAGGGCCGCACTCGCCTGCCAGCTGGTGGTATAGGCGAGCATGGTCTGGGTGCCGAACGCCGCCCAACTGGCGAGCAGCAGACCGATGGCGCTGGCCCCGGCGGCGATGAAGGCCTTCCAGCGGCCGCCCGCCGCCAGCCAGAACGGCAGCAGCAACGCCAGATGCGGCTTGATGACGAGCACGCCAATCAGTGCGCCCGAAACGAGCGGTCTCTTATCGAGCAGTGCCACCGCGCCCACCAGCAGGGCTCCGGTAAGCAGGCCGGTCTGGCCGTGCCCCGCCGCGATCAATGCGCCGGGGTAGGCGAGCACGAGCAGCCAAAGCCGCGGGAAAGCCCTGATCGCGGCAAAGGCCCACAGCGCGAAGGTCACCGCCACCCACAGACCCCAGGCGAGCGGGAACGGCAGCGCGCCGAACGGAGCCGCGATAAACAGGAACGGCGGAGGATTGACGAAGGCGAACCAGCCCTCACTGCCGGTGGCGGTCTGCACCCGCTCCTGCGTGGCCAGATCGTAGGCCAACGCGGGATCGCCTGCCGAAGTGACATGCCCCGCGCCCCAGAAGGCGAGAAAGTCGGTCCCCTCCGGCCCCATTGCCGCGAAATAGGACCCAACCAGCAACGCCAGCGAGACCAGCGCAAGGATCGCCGCATAGACACGCACCCGCTCGCGATCGAGCCAGTCGGCGCGTTTGAAGAAGGCGGCAATGTCCATGGGGGGAGCCTACCGCCTCATGGTTAAGGCTGGGTGGACTGGAAAGCTTAGGGCTCCTCAGCCTGCGCCCCTGTCGCGCCTGCCCAAGCCGCAAACGGCAGAGCCGTATGGGGAGCTACCCAATACGGCTCTGCTTGTGACGGCCAATGACAGGTATAGAAGGCAGGTGAGCGATCAGCAGCTGCCGTCTTCGCAGAAGCTCTCGATGGACTCGAACCCGGACTGGTCACCGAAGACCGTATCCTCGCCGAAGCTGCCTGAGCCCAGGAACGAACCTTCGCCGGAATCGTCCAGGTCGCCATAGAGGGCGCCAGCGGTAATATCCGGCGTTGCGCCGGAGATAATCGGCGCCGGAGTTGGTTCGGGGGTCGGTTCCGGATTCGGGCCGGGCTCGGGGTTCGGGTTCGCCGCGCTGACTATGGTGAGGGCCGTGGCGTTGCCCTCGGCCTGCTGCGCGGTCACCGTGTAGTTGGCGCTCGCGCCCACGCCTGCGCCGGTGATGGCATAGCTGCCAGCCTCGCTGCTGCTGTCGGCAGGGGTGGTCCAGCTGGCCGTGCCGCTCAGCTCGTCGCCGTTGACGAGGCCTTCCTGCGACACCGTGCCACCAAGTGAGGGCAGATTGCCGCCCGCCGTCATCTGGCTGGCATTGGCCGCGTAGGTCACGGTCAGGGCGCGTGGCGTGATCGTCAGCGCAGTGGCCTTGGCATCGGCCTGCACGGTAATAACATCGTAGTTGGCACTCGCGCTCAGTCCCGAACCGGTGATGGCATAGCCGCCGACATTGCTCTTGCCATCGGCAATGGTGGTCCAGCTTGCCGTGCCGCTCAGCTCATCGCCATTCACTAAGCCTTCGTTCGATACGCTACCGGTGAGGCCCGAAATCGCATCGCCGTAGATGCTGCTCGCAGCGTTGGCTGTGTAGGTCACGGTCAAAGCGCGCGGGGTGATGGTCAGCGCGTTGGCGTTGGCATCGGCCTGCACGGTAGTAACATCGTAGTTGGCACTCGCGCTCAGCCCCGAGCCGGTGATGGCATAGCCGCCGACATTGCTCTTGCCATCGGCAATGGTGGTCCAGCTTGCGGTGCCGCTCAGTTCGTCGCCATTGACCAGACCTTCGCTCAACACCTCGCCAGTGAGGCCCGAAATCGCATCGCCATAGATGCTGCTCGCAGCGTTGGCTATATAGGTCACGGTCAAAGCGCGCGGGGTGATGGTGAGCGCTGTGGCGTTGGCATCGGCCTGCACGAAGGTGAAGGTGTAGTTGCCGCTGTTGGCGGAAAGGCCCGAACCGGTGATCGCGTAGCTGCCCACGTTGCTGGTCTTGCCTGCCGTGGTGGCAAAGGCCGCCGTTCCGGAGGTGACATTGGCCAGCGTATCGCTGCCCTGCAACCCGCTTGCCGTGGCAGTGCCGGGCAGGGTTCCGATGGTATTACCATAGATGCTGCTGGCCGCGTTGGCAGTGTAGGTCACGGTCAGCGCGCGCGGCGTGATGGTGAGCGCACCCGATCCGGTCAGTACGAGATCATAGCCCTGCTGGACCGAATAGAGATTATCGGCGACGGAGTAGGAGCCTGCATCGGTGCCTTTCACGTTATCAGAAAGGCCCAAAATCAGGCTCTCATCATACGAATACGGAGAACTGAAGGTGGGCGTCAAGCTCTGCTCCGCCCCGTTATAGGTGACGGTTTCACCACCCGAGGCGGTGCCCTCCAGCTTCGTCATGAAGGCCTTCAGCAGCGGCGTGGTATGGCCGTCGTAGATCCGCCAGGCCTTGTCCTGCCCGCCCACCGTATCGAGGTCGCTCACGCCGCCGGTGGCGAAGTTGCTCCAGGCGCTGGCTTTGAAAGCGTAGTTGCTCGCTGCCGATTGTGCCGGATCGCTGGTGACAGGCAAAACGTTGTCGATGGTAGCACCGGAGTTATTGCCGATACCCTCGCTCTGCCCCGTCCCATAGCTATCCCAATAGCTGTTGCTGACGGTTACTTCGGTGGCGTTGCCAACCAGGCCGCCCACGTATAGGCTTCCTGAAACGAGGCCGGTGGCATAGGCATTGGTGATCGAACCCTTATTAATGGAGCCGATCAGGCCACCCGCGCGGGATCCTGCGGTAACCGATCCCGTCGCATAGGCATTGGCGATCGCTGAGTTATTAACCGAGCCGATCAGGCCGCCCGAAAAGAGACCTCCATCAACCGAGCCGGTAGCATAGGCATTGGTGATCGCGGTATTAACAGCCGAGCCGATCAGGCCTCCCGAATAGGGCCCTGCTTCAACCGACGCTGTGGAGTAAACATTCCGAATAGTCGAAGAAATGGTGTAGCCGCTAAGCGCTCCGGTTATGGAATTGCCCGATACCGTTCCGGTGGTGTGGGCGTTTTCGATGGCGGCATTGTCTGCTCGGGCCGCCAACCCGCCGACCTGTTGGTAGCCCGACACCGAAACAATTTCGAGCCCGACGTTGCTTATCGATCCGCCGTCGACATATCCGAACAGGCCGACATAATTCTGATCGGGGCGCTCGATTGTCAGGCCCGAGATGATATGGCCCTGACCGTCGAATGTGCCGGTGAATTTATTGCTGCCGTCACCGACCGGACTGAAGCCCGCGCTGGACCACATGCCCGCATAGGTTTCAGGGCTGCCCGAGGTGACCGCGCCGGTTTCGGAGAGGTCGATCTTCGCTCCGAGTGTGTAGCTGGCGGAAAGGTTCATCGCCATCAGCTGCAGCTGATGCGCATTGGTTATGTCGGTGGCATATTCCCAGCGCCCGAACGGCCGCGTCGAGCCATCGACCATGAACCAGTCATTGGTGAAATCGAAGTTGGCATAGGCGCTTGGCTTGAAAGCGTAATTTGCGTCACCCGACTTCGCAGGATCGCTGGTGACGGAAGAAACGTTAACGACAGTGCTTCCGTTGTCGAAACCGAGAGCACCGGCTTGCCGTGTCGAATAGACATCCCAATAGCTATTGCTGATCGTTGATTGCCAAGCAAACCCGACCAGCCCGCCGGCATATAAGACTTCAGAGACCGCGCCGGTCGCATAGGCATTGCTGATCGTGGTGTTGGTTGAGGTACGCCCGACCAGCCCGCCGACAATGGAATTTCCAGAGACCGTGCCGGTCGCATAGGCATTGCTGATCATTGTGTTGTTATAGGCTTCCCCGACCAGCCCGCCGGCGATTAAGGTTCCAGAGACCGCGCCGGTCGCATAGGCATTGCTGATCGTTGTGTTGTTATAGGCCTCCCCGACCAGCCCGCCGACATTAGAGTTTCCAGAGATCGAGCCACCTTCCAGGCCGACATTGGATATGGTTGCATCACTGATATAGCCGAACAACCCGACGTAATTGGTAGTCGGACGATTGATGGTCAGGCCGGAGATGACATGGCCCTGACCATCGAATTTTCCGGTGAAGTTATTGCTACTGCCGTTTCCAATGGGAGCGAAGCCCGCGCCGCTGTTCCAGCTGGCCGTTTCGCTCGCGTCAATGCTCTTTGACAGGGCGTAGGTGCCGGCAAGGTTGGTGTTCATGTCCTGCAAGTTCTGCAGGGTGTTGACCAGCATCCACGAGGTGAGCGTGCCGCTGTTGACATTGCCGCTATAATTGGTCGGCGATGCATAGCTCGTTGGATTGTAATAGATATCGATCGTGCTGCCGGTTTCGCTGAAGTCCACGATTCCAGCGCCGAAGGTCACCGTGCCGCTGCCGCTGCCGTCATTGTCGGCGCGCAGGATAAGCCCGGCGTTGGCGGACGCGCTGGCGATATCGGCAATGATCGCAATATCGCCCGCCGCGCTCAGCTCCAGTGTCGTCGCGGCGTTCCAGAAAATGGGGGATACAACGGTGATGTTACCTGCCTGGCTGCCACCCGATCCGGTCGAGACGGTGACATTGGCGCTCCCCAGCGCGTTGGTCAGCGTGGTGACATCGATAAAACTGTTGTCGCCCGTCGCGGTGAAGCCCGCGCTGGTGCTGCCCGGAGAGTCCAGGATCGTGACGTCGTAAGGGTCAAGCAGCAGATCGCCGGTCTTGCCCTTCGGCGCGAGGAGGTTGGTGAAGCCGGTGTAGGCCAGCAGCGCCTTGCCCGACACTTCGGCATTGCCGCCATCGCCGCTATTTGCGCCGCCGCGCGCGGTGATGGTGCCCGCGAAGGCGGTCTTGTGGTCGGACCACAGCACCACATCGCCGCCATCGCCCTGCACCAGCGCATCGGCGCGGATCACGCTGGCCGCATCGACATTCAGATCGGTGGCGTGGGCCAGATCGCCCGTGCCCTGATAGCCGCCGCCGATTTCGATCGAGCCGCCGCCGAGCGTGCCCGAGGCGTCGATTGTCGCGCCGGTGAGGTTGATCACATCGCCCGTCAGGCGGACCACGCCACCCTTGCTTTCGACACCCGTGGCGTTGATCACGCCCGAGAGGTTCACCACCCCGCGCGCCGCATCGCGCGCCGTGCCCGCGGTCAGCACCACGGTGTTCGCGTTGATCGTGCCCGCCACCTCAATGGAGCCGGTGGGCAGGCCAAGCCGCAGGAAGCCGTCGCCGGTAAGATCGAGCGCAGCCTGATCGCTGCCCTCCATTGTCGCGACGCCTGCCACCAGCAAGGTGCCGTCGGCCAGATCGGGCGACATCAGGTCCGAGAGCCCTGCGCGCAGCCGCATGACCTGCGCATTGGCAGACGCGGTAACGGTGATCGCATCGCCGCCCGCCATGAAATCGCGGTCGGAGATATCGAGCGTCGAGGCGGTGAAGGCGGCGGCGTTGACCGTGCCGCTTTTGGTGATGGCAATGCCGTTGGGGTTCACGAGGAACACCTGCCCGTTGGCATTGATCTGCCCCGCGATCACACTGGTGGCATCGCCCGTAACCCGGTTCAGCAGCGCCGACTGGGCACCCGGCTGCGCGATGTTCACCGCATTGCCTTCGCCGACCGAGAAGCTGGTCCAGTTCACCACCGCGCGGTCGCTATGCTGGGTGATGGTCATATTGCCGGCAGCCGGCGCACCGATGGAAACCGCGCCTGCGGCAACCTCGCCGCCGGTGGGCAGGTCGTTGGCCAGAGCGGCGGTAGAGATGGCGGTGCTCGCAAGCAGGGCAGCGCAGCGCAGCGACTTGGCGATAAGGGTCGGTTTGGTCATGATGTGTGCCCCGAAGAATTAGTAGCTGAGCTGGAAAGAGAGCGAGAAGCGGCCCGGTGCACCCGGAATGCCGTCAACCTCGGCAGCGCCATATTCGGCATTGAGGCCCCATCGGGCCCCGTGGTTGCCCGCCAGGCGCACACCCGCGCCATAGGCCCAAGCGGCGGTGTCGCGCCGCTCGAGCGCGCTCGGTTGCTTGAGCAGAACGCGGCCATTGGCCCCGAACACATAGGGAGCGAGGAACAGGTCGCCCTCAGCCACGGTGAACGGGAATTGCAGCTCGCCGCGCAGGGCATAGCCGGTGTCGCCCTGCAGCAAGCCTTGCGACAGGGTGGAGATGGCATCGCCGTGCGCAATGCCGAAGCTTTCCGAGTTGACCAGCGCATAGCCGAAGCTCGTCTGCGCCGAGCCGCGCAGGCGTCCGGCGACATGCTGGGCAAGGGGCAAGTCGATCCCCGCGCTCACGTTGAGGGCGGTGAAGTCCGCATCGGCACCGGCGCGCGACAGCGGCAGGGTGGGGGTGGCATCGGCGGCACTGCGGGCCCCTGCGATGTTGAGCCCCTGCGACAGTTCCATCGCCGCGCTCATCTGTCCGCCGCCCGAAAAGGCCGTGGCGAAGTCACCGCCGAGACGGGCCACCCGCAGCCGGTCGCGCGAGACGCCGAACTGCGCAGGCTCGATCAGGGTGATGTCTTCGTTGGCGACATCGAAGGCGACGGTGCCGGTGAGGCGCGTGGTGCGGCTGAGCACGAAGGGGTAGCTGAGGCGCGTGGACAGCCGCTGGAAGTGGCTGGCAAAGCGCGGTCGGTTGATCGGAACGTTGCCCGCCGTGCGCGCATCGACGCCTTCGATGTTAAGCGACAACCCATCGTTGCCGATCGGCGCGACGACACCGGCCGCCAGCACGCGGTTGCGCGGACGCTTGTCGAAATAGCCATCGGACGGATCGCCCGAGGCGCGCAGGTAGATCGTCTCGCCAAGGCCCAGGTTGCCGTTGAAGTCAAACCCGAGCGAGACCGCCTCGCGGCCAAGCCCGTCGCTCTGCAGGTTGTTGAAGCCGAGCATCACGCCAAGCGGGCGATAGTCGCCCTCGACGGCGAGGACGCTCATGCCCGGCTTGCTGCCGGGAACGAGGGTCGAACGCATGGTGAGGCCCGGCACATCGGAGGCGAGCAGAAGCTTGCGCTCGATCTGGCCGATCTTGACGCCCGGCTTGCCGACCAGCGGCGCAAGGTAGGAGGCAACCTTGCGCCGCACGGCACGCGGCAGGGCATCGGTGTTTACCGCCTCGATCTGGCCCTGCACCACGACGAGGCGCAGGATAGCGCCATCGGCCAGATCCTGCGCCGGCACGACCACACGGGTCAGCGCTTCCCCATTGGCGGCGAAGTAGCGCTCCAGCTCGTGCGCGGCTTCGAAGATGGCGGCGACCTTGACCGGCCTGCCGAGCAGCTGCGATTCCAGCGCGGCAACGGCGGCGGGATCGGCAACAGCGCCTTCGATGCGCACACCGTTCAGCGTGACGACGAGGTCTTCAGCGCCATCGGGCACCTGGGTGGGCATATCCTGCGGGATGACGACC
Source organism: Erythrobacter sp. (assembly GCA_027311945.1). Classification (GTDB taxonomy): domain Bacteria; phylum Pseudomonadota; class Alphaproteobacteria; order Sphingomonadales; family Sphingomonadaceae; genus Alteraurantiacibacter. The sequence continues at coordinate 145,608 of DAICXZ010000032.1, read as the reverse complement.
GGCCCGCCGGGCTGCTGCGCCACCGGCGCATAGCTATCCGGCACCACCTGGCTCGCCGATTGCGCGAAAGCCGGAGACGTGAAAGCAGCGAATGCCGCAACCCCGAGCAAAAGTTCTTTGCGAAATAGCATATGCGCGACCCGTCCTTCGTATTGACTGTTTGTTTTGCCTATGCGTCAATCAAACATTCTGGATCGCACGAGGCGTTGGCATCTGGCGAGCGCAAGCCCACCGTAAAACTCAAGAAATTGATCTAATTGATCGTATCTATGGTATTTCTATTTTCTAATTCTCTCAGGCGTTTGTCACGGCCCTACCGGCAGAGTTTAACCGAACAAATTGCCGCCCATTCCGTGAGGACCCTTAAATGAGGTTAACCAGTGGTTATCCTCCAGCCTTGCGCTTTTGATTTCTTGAGCAAGCATTCCGAGAGCGATTGCTATGCGTACCTCCCCTCAGGAATAGCGCCGGAAGCGAGAGGCTGCCTGTTCAGAATGCTGGAAAAATGACAGAAATCCGCCGCCTCCAGGCCAGCCGCTGTTCGGGGCCGCGCTCCGCCAGATCGTAAACTGAGGCCGAATGGCCAGACGGATTTTCTGGGAAGAGGCACCGCCAGGTGTGACCGACGTTTTAAGGGTCAGGCAGGTTTGGCCGGGCGTAGTGCCAGGATACCGGGCGCACTATTGACCCAGTTGTTAACTAACTGCCGAAGTCATTCGGTATTTTGGTCGTTATAGTAAACGCAGCAGCGTGATAGCTACCCGCTGCCCCGCCCCGTCCCGCTTGCAGGTTCCCGAAGGATGCCCCAATTGAATGCGCAAGCGGATAACCACCTGCGAATGACGGATAATCCGCCTTCAGGCTTATGATGGGACGATATCCGCCGCCCGGCGCGAACGGAAGAAAATGGCAGGGGCGATAGGATTCGAACCTACGACCCTCGGTTTTGGAGACCGATGCTCTACCAGCTGAGCTACACCCCTGCACGGGTAAGGCGCGCCTCTATAACGGCTTTTGCGCGAAGGCAAGCGACGAGCGCGTTCTCTCTTGCTAAAGCTTCTCGCAATGGCTCGCTCCGACGTTTCGATCATCGCGCCCGAGATGCTTTTGCTCGCCTATCGCAGCGGCGTGTTCCCGATGGCCGATTCGCGCGAGGATACCGAGATCTTCTGGGTCGAACCGCGTAAACGCGCGATCCTCCCGCTCGATGGCTTCCACTGCTCGCGCTCGCTCGCCAAGGTGCTCAAGTCGGGCCGCTTCACCGTCACCGTCGACACCGATTTTGCCGCCGTGGTCGAGGCCTGCGCCGCCCCTCGGCCCGATCATCCCGAGACCTGGATCAACCACACGATTGCGGCGAGCTACCGCAACCTCCACGCGCTGGGCCATGCCCACTCGGTCGAATGCCGGATCGACGGCAAACTGGTTGGCGGGCTCTATGGCGTGGCGATCGAGCGGGTGTTTTGCGGCGAATCGATGTTCAGCACCACACGCGATGCGTCGAAGGTGGCGCTGGCATGGCTGGTGGCGCTGATGCGCCGGGCGGGCTACCGCCTGCTCGACTGCCAGTTCATGACCGACCACCTCGCCTCGCTCGGCGCGGTCGAGATTGCACGGGCAGACTATTTGGCCAGGCTGGCCCAGGCCTGCGCCGAGCCGCCCCGGCTCACCCTGCCAGAAGCTTACTGCGAACTGGTCGGAGACGGTGCGGGCGTTGCGGTCGGCGCTGCCTCTGGCTCGGCCGGAGCCGCCGATGCGCGCGGGCGGGGTGCAGCAGAAGGTGCGGACAATGCCTCTTCCTCGCCGGGGAAGCTCATCGCACAGTCTTTCACCCAGACATCGTAGATCGGGTGTTCGACCACGTTCAGACCGGGCGAGTTCTTGAACAGCCAGCCCGAGAACACCCGCGTCCACACCGCCTCGCTATCGGCGTCGGGTCGCGCGTTGACGTTGACCTGTACGAAAGCGCCCGTTTCTGGCGGATCTTCCCACGGCGCGGTCTTCTCACAGGCCGACAGCCGAATCACCACGTCGTCGATCCGGCGCGCCTCACCCGGCTTCATCTCGATCTCGCGGGTGAGTGAATTGCGCTTGTTGACAATACCGATCGTGGCGACGCGTTCGGCCATCGGTGTGCCCAGCCCCTCGGCCGCCAGCGCGCCTTCACCCAGCGCGGGCGCGGCCTGTCGCAGTTCTTCGGGAATCTCGGTCTGCTCTGCCTCGGGCACGGGCGGCTCGCCTCCGCAGGCGGCAAGCGCCAGCGTCAGCGTGGTCACGCCGACCGCGAAGGCTCTCACGCCTCGGGCGTCCAGGCTTCGTAATCGCCGGTCGCCCGCGCACGCCGGCCACCACGCTGGAGCGCCCCGGAAGGCAGATAGGCAGCGCCGGTGCCAGTGGCATTGGGGGTGTAGTCCACCTCCCAGATGCGCGGCGGGGTGAGGTGGCTTTCGGGCAGCTCATCATAGGAATGGTGCAGCCAGCCATGCCATTCGCTCGGCACGCGGCTGGCATCGTTGATGCCATCATAGATGACCCAGCGCCGCTCACGCTGTCCCTCTTTGGGCTTTGAGCGATAATACTTGTTGCCCTGCGCGTCGGTGCCGACGTGCTCGCCATTGCGCGAGGACCACAGGAGGGTGCCGATGGTGGCGCCGTCCCACCAGGTGAAGATCTTGCCGAGGAAGCTCATGTTCGCGCGGTTAGCCGATTCTGTCGGCTCCGCCAAGCGTCAACCCCTCACCATTCAACCTTGTCGCCAGCCTTGATGCCCAGCTCTGCCGCACGCCCGCCATTGAGTTCGAGCACCGCGCCGGCAGCCCCCGCCGATGGAACCGGCGCTTCCGAATAAGGCACGGCATTGGCCGCCACGTTCAGGATGCGCCGGTCTGGCCCGATGAAGATGATGTCGAGCGGGATCACGGTGTTGCGCATCCAGAAACTCGATTCGCGCGGATCGTCTTCGCGCGGGAAGATCATGCCCTCGTCGGTGCCCATCTCGGTGCGGAACATCAGCCCGCGCGCCTGCTCGGCGCCGGTAGCGGCAACTTCAACGCGAAATTCGTGCTGCTTGCCGTCAGCGGTGGTGACGGTGAGAGGGATGACGGCAAGGCCCGACTCCGGGTGGATCTGCGGCGCGGCCGCGCTGGGCGCGCTTTCGGTGGCACCCGAAGGAGAACAGGCCGCCAGCGCCAGAGCGCCAAGACCTGCCACAATAGCCTTCGCAAAGGTCTGTTCACGCAGTCGCATCGTCATCATCGTCCAGTTCTTCAGCCCACTCGCGGGCACTATCCGGGCTGGTCAGGTCGACCAGCAGGCGGGCGTGGGCGAAGGAATGTCCTGCGCGCAGCATGGCTGCAAGCTGTTTCTCTCGCCGCGCCTGATCGGGTTCTTCAACCGCGAAGGGGCCGAACCGCCGCTTCTGTGCCAGCCGAAAGGCCGCGCGCCGCGCCGCTGCTTCGTCCGGGGCCGCCGCATCACGCAAAGTCTCGCCGATGCCCGCCTGCCGCAGGGCCTCGCCCACCCGCCGTGCGCCATAGCCGCGTGCCAGCAAGCCTTCACTTCGCGCGCGCGCATAGGCCTCGTCGTCGATATAACCGCGGCTGGCAAAGTCTGCCACAAGGGCAGGAATATCGGGTTGCGCCTCGTCATCGTCCCATCCGCGCTCGCGCAACTTGCGCACCAGATAGGCCTCCAGTTTGCCGCTCGAAGTGGCAAACCGGGCGACGTAATTCATCGCCAATTCACGCAGCTGCGCCGAACCGAGCGGCTTCCGTCGCCGCGCTTGCCTAACATTTGGTTGTTCACTATCCCGCATTTCGCCATATTAGTGCCACACTTGCCCTGAAATGAAAAAATTTGCTGCGGGGTCGGTTAGTCCGGCGCCGCGTTTTTGGATATGGGACGCGCCGCAAGAGCGCAGGCAGAGACAAACAAAAGGGTAGCCCTTAGACAATATGACCGAGCTTGTTCCCACGCCAAACGACTGCGCCCTGCCGCGTCGGCGTTCCGACTTTGCGACCTTCTGCGAAGCCGTCGACTATGCGGCGCAGAGCGAGAAGGGCCTCAATTTCCACGATGCACGCGGCACGCTGGAGCGGGTCTATCCCTATCGCGAAATGCGCGAAGATGCGCTGGGCCACGCCCGGCGGCTGATCGCCATGGGCATTGGCAAGGGCGACCGGGTGGCACTGATCGCCGAGACCGGGCCCGAATTCGCCTCGCTGTTCTGCGGCTGCATTTATGCCGGTACCTGGCCGGTGCCGCTGCCGTTGCCCACCACCTTCGGCGGCAAGGGCAGCTATATCGACCAGCTCGCGGTGCAACTCGAAAGCGCGGATCCGGCCATTTTGCTCTATCCGCCCGAAATCGCCGAGATGACTGCTGCCGCTGCTGAAAAGCAGGGCTGCACCGGCATGGACTGGGACGCCTTCACCGAGCGCGACGCGCCCGAGGCCGAGCTGCCCGAGGCCGATCCCGAAGATATCTGCTATCTGCAGTACTCCTCCGGCTCGACCCGCTTCCCGCAGGGCGTTGCCGTCACCCACCGCGCCTTGCTGCACAACCTCTATGGCCATGCCACCGCGATGGACATCGGCACCAACGACCGCGTGGCAAGCTGGCTGCCGTGGTATCACGACATGGGGCTGGTCGGCTGCTTCCTGTCGCTGGTCGCCAACCAGGTCAGCGTTGACTACCTCAAGACCGAGCATTTTGCGCGCCGTCCACTGGCCTGGCTCGATCTGATCAGCCGCAATCCGGGCACCACGCTCAGCTATTCGCCCACCTTCGGCTACGACATCTGCGCCCGCCGCATCTCGAGCCAGAGCAATGTCTCCGAGCGGTTCGATCTCTCGCGCTGGCGGCTCGCCGGTAACGGGGCCGATATGATCCGGCCCGACGTGATGCAGAACTTCGTCAACGCCTTTGCCGATGCCGGGTTCAAGGCCAGCGCCTTCACCCCGTCCTATGGCCTCGCCGAGGCGACGCTCGCGGTCACCGTGATGCCGCCGGGAGAAGGCATCCGCGTCGAACTGGTCGAGGAAGAGCGGCTGTCGGGCACCAAGCGCGACCTGTCGCGCCCGGCCCGCTATCGCGCCATCGTCAACTGCGGCAAGGCCCTGCCCGACATGGACGTGGAAATCCGCGGCGAGAACGGCAAGCCCAAGAAGGACCGCCAGATCGGCAAGGTCTGGTGCCGTGGCCCCAGCGTCATGCATTCCTACTTCCGCAATCAGGAAGCTACCGAGGAGTGCCTGGTCGATGGCTGGCTCGATACCGGCGACATGGGCTACATGGCCGATGGCTATCTGTTCATCGTCGGCCGCGCGAAGGACATGATCATCATCAACGGCAAGAACCACTGGCCGCAGGATATCGAGTGGGCGGTGGAGCAGCTGCCCGGCTTCAACCACGGCGACATCGCCGCCTTCGCGGTCGAGACCGAGAACGGCGAGGAAGCGCCCGCCGTGCTGGTGCATTGCCGCGTGTCCGACCCGGAAGAGCGGATCAGACTGCGCAACGAGATCGCCGACAAGGTGCGTGCGATCACCGGCATGAACTGCGTGGTCGAGCTGGTGCCGCCGCGCACGCTGCCGCGCACGTCGTCGGGCAAGCTCAGCCGTGCCAAGGCGCGCAAGATGTATCTGTCGGGCGAGATTTCTCCTCTCGAATTGGCCGCTTAGCTCTTCCCGCTGCCCCTCGCCCGGTGCTAAAGGCACCGGCGATTGGCTATCAGGGGTTTCGGGCAGATGGACAGGGCTTACAGGCTTTCGCGGCGCGCATTCAGCGCCGGGGTAATTGGCGCGGGCGTGGCGGCAGCCTCGCCGGCGCAGGCGCAATTCGGTGGCCTTGGCAATCTCGTAAGGTCGGTCACCAACGAGATCGGGCTCGACCGCGTGTTCGGCGGCGACGAACCGATTACCACCAAGCTGGCCGATGCCGTCTGGGGCAATCCGTCGCTGGACGGGGTGGACCCACCGCTTGCCCCGGCCCTGATGACTTCGCTCGAACGCACTCCCCTCGGCGGCTTCGTGGTGCAGCCGGGCTACTGGCAGTTTACAGCGCAAAGCTATTGTCTCCACGCGGGTACACACGGCCCCGGCGGCGGTGACGGCTATCTCTACGCGCCGCTGAAGGGCTCGCGCGAGGAGGCTATCCGCGACATCCTGCGCAATTCGAACCAGCATCCGGGCATCGACCAGCACGACATCCAGACGCTGATCTGGGCGATCCTCGCCCGCGCCAAATTCGAAGATCTCAGCACCGAGCACAAGCTGGTGGCAGCGCAATTGCTCACCCGCCGTCAGCTGGCGACGCTTAACCGTTCGGCGCTCGATCTGGTGCCGTCGGGCGCGATGAGCGGGCTGGTCGGGCAAGTCCCTGCCCCTCTGCGCGCAGCGTTCGAGGCCGAGGCAGCATTGCGCAACGGGCTCGTGGGCGGAGCAAGCTATTCCGACCTTGAGGCTATCGCCGTCCTCAGCGGCGCAGTGCCTCTGGGCGAAGGCAGCGTTGCCGTGCCCTCGGGCCGCTGGAGCGACCACCCCGACGGCTACCGTATCCGCTACCTCCCCTCGGGCTACAGCGAGACCGAAGTGCACATCTGGTGCGAGAACGGCAACGCAGGCGTGGGCAAGGAGTTCGACCCGAGCGTGCAGGTAGCAGTGCCCGGCAACACCGCGCGCCAGCGTCTCGCGCAGTCGGGCCGCGAGAGGGTCTAAGCCAGCAGCAGCGTCACCACGATGGTGAGCAAGGCCAGCATCCCCACGGCCCAGACCAGCGTGCGCACCTTGGGCACCCCCGCCCAATAGAGCGGCAGGTAGATCACCCGCGCGCCAAGCCACACCCATGCGGCCATACCGATAAGGCTGGAGTTCTGGCCGTAGAGATCGCCCACCAACAGCGCGATGATCGCAATCGGGTAGGTTTCGAGGAAGTTGTCGCGCGCGCGTTGGAGCCGCCCGGCAATATCGCCCAGCGGCGGCAGATCTTCGTCGCGCGCGCCCATGTTCCAGGCGGTGCCATATTGCTGCGTCTTGTAGCGGATCGCCAGCATGATGTGCGCAACCAGCAGCAGCGTGGACAGCAGGAGGACGGTGATTTCGCTCGACATCGCTATTGCTCCATATCCCAGGCCACACGCACCGTGCCGTAGCCGCTGCCGTTCGTCTCGGTGCTCGCGGCAACGCCATCCTCGGCCAGCGCCTTGCGCACATCCTCGACCGCCTCGGCGGGGCCGGTGAGCAGGATCGGCAGGCTCTTGCGGCGCTGCGCCCACTCGACCAGCGCCAGCGCCTTGCGCCCCTCGCCGGTCATGGTGTTCGATACGCCGACATCGGTCTCCACCTCCTGAAAGGTGATGCTAGGCAAGGCCAGCGGCGGCGGTTCGAAGCGGATATCCCAGGCCGGTTCGGTGGCGTCGATGCGCCGCTCCAGCTCGGCATAGGCGGCAAGGTTCGCGCCATCCAGCGGGCGCGCACGGACCATGGCGCGGCGATTGTCGCGGTCGACCGTCACCTGATCGGCCGGAACGCCCGCCAGCAAGGCCAGCCGTTCAGCGATGACGCCTGCGGTTTCGAGACTTTCGGCTTCACGCTGGCGGCTCTCGCCCAGCTGCGCCAGTTCGGCCTCGCGCGCGTCCGCGCTCTGGATTTGCAGGATCGTGACCGAAACCGGGCGGCCGAGCCGCGATTCGAGCTGGCGTGCCGCTCTGCTCTCGACCTCGGCACGGTCGAACAGTTCGTTGGTATAGACCGTGGCCGAAACCTGCACCGCGCCGGTGGAGAACTCCACCTTCGGATCGACGTCCTCGGCCTTGCCATCGAACACGGTGCCGATCTCGTCGCGGATCACGCGCTGAGCCTGCGTTTCCCAAGCGATAGTCTGCAAGGACAAGCCGAGCGGCACGGCAAGCACCACCAGCGCAACAATCATACCCACGCTCTGCAATTGTGAGCCTCGTTCCGACAGGCTGGAGCTGAACCCATAGGCCCGCGCCATCGCCGTGGCGGTGAGCGCGATGGCGGTAAGGTTGGTGACAAACAGCAGCAGCGCGCCCGAAAACACCGTCCAGTTGAAGGTGGCAAGGCCAAAGCCCACCACCGCGAGCGGCGGCATCAAGGCGGTGGCAATGGCCACGCCCACGATCGTGCCCTCGCGTCCGCGGATCATCGCATAGGCGCCTGCAATGGCGGAGAAGATCGCCACCAGCAGATCGAACAGGTTAGGCCGGGTGCGCGCGGCGATCTCGCTGGTCACGTTCTGCAAAGGCGACATGAACACCACGATCGCGCAGAACACGATGGCAAAGCCGGTGCCGATGGCGAGGCTCTTGGCCGACTGGCGCAGCCACTTGTAGTCGCCGATGGCGAGCGAGAAGCCCACACCCATGATCGGGTCCATCAGCGGCGAGAGCAGCATGGCGCCGATCACCACCGCAGGCGAGCTGAGCAGCAGGCCGAGGATCGCGATGCCCGCCGACATCGTCACCATCAGCAGATAGCGCCCGGTGAGCGCGCATTCGGCGCGTCGATTGGCGATCACCGCTGCCTGATCGACCGTGCCGCTGGCCTCGGTGCGCCACCAGGTCTTGAACGTATCCCACACGTGCATGAGGCTGGGGACATGGCTAGCTGCCGAACCGGAAGTGGCTGCGGGCTTCGTGCTTTGGCTCTCGGGTTGCATTCGCAACCGTTAGCGCGGAAAATCGGGCAGGTCCAAGAGTAGCAATACCAGGAATTCTTGAAAGACCTGTCTTATATCACTAATACAGCATCTATCGAACCAACGGGAAGGTGTGAGAGCCGATGGCCACTAGCAACGAAACGATGACTGCGAGCAAGCTGGAGCTTACTCCGCCCGATCCCGTGCCCACGGTCGCGCCAGCCAGCGCAGCCGGGCTCGTGCCGGTCGACGAGGAGAAGAAGACCGCGCTGCAGGAGAAGGTCGAAGGCTTCGTGAGCGAGCTGATCGCGCTCGATGCCAATTCCCCCGATTTCGGCAAGAAGGTCGACCAGATCACCAACATGGGCCGCAAGGAAATCATGGCTGCAAGCCAGATGTCCAACCGGTTCCTCGATCGGCCCGTGCGCGCGATGGATCAGGAGAGCGGCGTGGGTGCCGACCTCACCGAGCTGCGCCGCACGGTGGAGGATCTCGATCCGGGCCGCCGCGGCAAGATGACCGGGCGCAAGTTCCTCGGCATCATTCCCTTCGGCGGCAAGCTGAAGAACTATTTCGACAGCTACACCAGCGCGCAGAGCCACATCCAGTCGATCCTCGCCCGCCTTTCGAGCGGCAAGGACGAGCTGCTGATGGATAATGCCGCCATCGACGTCGAACGGCAGAAGCTGTGGGAGGCGATGGGCAAGCTGGAGCAGATGATCCACATCGCCAAGTCGCTCGACACCCGGTTGGAGGAAGAGGCGGCGAACATGGACGCGGTCGATCCGGCCAAGGCCAAGGCGATGCGCGAAACCGCGCTGTTCTATGTCCGCCAGCGCACGCAGGACCTGCTCACGCAGATGGCTGTGAGCGTGCAGGGCTATCTCGCGCTCGACCTCGTAAAGAAGAACAATGTCGAGCTGGTGAAGGGCGTCGACCGGGCGAGCACCACCACCGTGGGCGCATTGCGCACAGCCGTCACCGTCAGCCAGGCGATGACCAACCAGAAGCTTGTGCTCGACCAGATCACCGCGCTCAACACCACCACGGCGGGCATCATCGATTCGACCGGGCAGATGCTGCGAGACAACACCGCGCGCATTCACGAACAGGCCGCTTCAAGCACGATCCCGATGGAAACGCTGCAGCGCGCGTTCCAGAACATCTACGACACGATGGACGAGGTCGACAGCTTCAAGCTGCGCGCGCTCGATTCGATGAAGCAGACGGTCGATACATTGTCGCTCGAGGTGGAGAAATCGAAGGGCTATATCGCCCGCGCCGAAGGGCAGGCGCAGGCCGCGCAGCAAGTGCAGGGCAGCAGCATCCTGAGCCTCGAAAGCTGATCGCACAAAGACCATGAGCGACCTTACCCACCAGTCCGACCAGATAGTCCGCGCCGCAGGGGACTCGCTCGCGCACCAGCGCGCGGGCGGGCGGCGGCGTGGGAATTCGGTCGGGATGGCCTCGGCGCGGCTGAAGAAGCAACATCTGGTGAAGAAAGTCGTGCGGCTGTTTGTCGCCGTCGTAGCCATTCTGGTGGCGGCGGGCGTTGCCGGGGCGATCCTCAACGGGATTGGCTTTTACGGGGTGATGCTGACGGTGCTGGCCATGGTGGTGGCAGCCTTCGTGCTGGCGCGCTATCCGCGCCTGAAGACGCCCAAACGCGCCGATCTCAACACGCCCGATGTGAAGCAGCTGGTCGGTCGCACCGAATTGTGGCTTGAACACCAGCGCGATGCCTTGCCCGCGCCAGCCGCCAGCCTCGTCAACGACATCGGCGTCCAGCTTGACGAATTGCAGGTGCAGCTTGTCGAGGTGGACCAGAACCACCCCACCGCGGCGCAGATCCGCAAGCTGGTGGGCGAAGACCTGCCCGAGATGATCGCCGGATTCCGCCGCATCCCGCAGCGGATGCGCGACGAGCAAAGCAACGGCACCACGCCCGCACGCCAGCTTGAGGAAGGCTTGCGTGTGATCGGCAGCGAACTCGATTCGATCAACCGCCAGCTGGCGCAGGGCTCGCTCGACGACCTCGCGATCCGGGGCCGCTATCTCGAATACAAGTATGGCACCGCGATGGACACCGACAGCGGCATGGCGCTCGGCGATCAGGGGGCAGGCGTGCCGCTGCCCGCATTCGACAAGCAAGGAAGCAAGAGCTGATGCGGCTGGCTCTGCCCCATAACCTGACTCGCGAGGAAGTGCGCCGCCGCCTGCGCGAGAATTCGCACCGGATCGGCGACAACATCCCGCTCGCCATGGTCGAGGTCAACACCAGTTGGCCGAGCGAAGACCGCATGGCGCTGACCATCGGCGCGATGGGGCAGGCGATCAACGGCCATGTCGATATCGAGGATGCCGAGGTGGTGTTCACGGTGGAGTTGCCCGGCGCGCTCGCCTTTGTCGAACCGATGGTGGAAATGGCGATCCGCAACCAGGGCCCCAGCCTGCTCGAACCGCCCAGGGGCTGATCGTTCAGAGGTTGCGGTGCAGTTCGAGATAGTTCTCGGGGATGCGCAGCGCCTCAGTCGCCTCGCGGGTTTCCCGCAGGAACAGCAGCAGCGCCAGCATCAGCAGCGCTATCGCGAGAATGAAAGTGATCGCCGCCGCCGTGTTCAACCCGGCATGAGCGAACCCCTCGATGAACAGCAGCGCCACCGTCAGACCGATGGCAAGGCCCGAGGAGACCAGCAGACGCATGGCCCGGCCGATGATGAGGATACGGTTGTTGGTCATGCGGATCTCGCGCACGACCAGATCGTGCTCATCACCTTCGGTCTCGGTGAAAAGGCGCTGCAAGGCGCGCGACCGGTCCACCACGCGCCCCAGCCGGCTTGACAGTATGTTCAGGATATTGCCGATCGCCACCAGTACAAAAACCGGTGTCAGCGCCAGCTGAATGGTCTGCGCGATCATTGCATCGTTTACCGCCGTCGGCATCGCGTCTCCTTGCATCGAGCGCCTTACTGGTTCGCTGCACCGGTGAGCTTACCAACCTTTTGCGCGCCGTCCATGGTCGTCACGAGCACCTCGTCGCCGTCAACGACAATGGCCACATCCTTCAGCCCGATGGCACTTACCCGCGGCCCGTCGGTCTCCACCAACACGCCTGTGCAATCGATCAGCTCGGCCCGGCCGCGTATGCGGTTGCCGCTGGCATCCCCCTCACGCCCATCGCGCAGGGCATGCCAGTTGCCGATGTCGGACCAGCCCATCGAAACGGCCACCATGGCGGCACGCGGGGTATTCTCCATCACAGCATAGTCGATTGAATCGCCTTCGATGGATGCGAAGGGCTCGGCTGCGGGATAGAACTCGCCATCGCGCGTGTCGCCCGCCTCGACCGACGCGCGCACGGCCTCGGCCATCGCCGGGCGGTGCGCGGCCAGTTCGGCCAGGAACGCGTCGGCGCGGAAAGCGAATATGCCACCGTTCCAGCTGTAATTGCCGTCGGCCAGGAACGAGATAGCCGTTTCCAGATCGGGCTTTTCGACAAACCGCTCGACCTCAAAGCCGCCTTCGAGCGGAGCGCCCTTGCGGATATAGCCGAAGCCGGTCTCCGGCGCGGTGGCGGCGATGCCGAAGGCGACCATGTGGCCCTGCTCGGCCAGCTCGGCGGCGCTCTTCACCGCCGCGTGGAAGGCGGCGACATCGGCGATGTAGTGGTCGCTCGGGCAGACCAGCATCAACGCATCGGGGCGCGGCATGCAGTGCGCGGCCAGCGCGATGGCCGGGGCTGTGCTCTTCGCCGCAGGCTCGACAATCGTGGTGCCCTGGCAGATCGGTGCGAGCTGCGCGCGCACATGCGCGAGGTGCACGGCGCCGGTCACCACCGTGGGACTGGCGAAGACCGCCGTGTCCAGCGTGCGGCGGAGCGTGGCTTCGAACAGCGTCTGTTCGCCAACCAGCGGCACGAAGGGCTTGGGCAGGGCCTTGCGGCTGCGCGGCCACAGGCGGGTGCCGCTGCCTCCGCACAGGATAACGGGATAAATCAGGCTCAACTCCATTCGTTATGCACGCGCAACAGGCCTCCGCCTTTACAGCAATCGGCTATCGGCGAAAGAAGTCCTGTCGCCAGCCATAGCGCGCCGGAACCGGATTTCCATTCGCATCGGTGGCCGGATTGAAGCGGATGCGCTCCATCACCAGCGGGCAGACCAGCGCATTGGTGGCAGGATCAGGGCCAGGCGATACCACCGAGCAGTTGCCGGCCCGCCCATCGACCCCCACGGTAAAGGCGACGGTCACGGAAGTCCCCTCACGCATAGTGCGGCCGCCCTCGGGGATGGGAAAGTCACGCGCTGAGTTAATCGCGCCCGACCTGTAGCTCGGCCCGGTGGCGACACCGCCGCCTGCCCCCCTGCCCGCGCCGCCTGCGCCGGTGCCCGCGCCCTCACCGCCCGCTCCGGTGCCAGAGCCCCGATCACGCGCGCCCGAACTGTCGGCATTACCGGTCGAGGCAGCGCGCGGCGCGGAATCAGGTCGCGGCAGCGGCGCGCTCGGCGCGACAACCTCGCGCGGCGTTGCCCTCTCGCCCTCCTCGCCTGCGGCCCCGGCATCAGGCTCGGGCGTGGCCACCGGGGGCGGCGGCGTGGGCTCCGGCTCCTCGTATGTTGAGACGGTGACCGTTACGAGCGCAGTCGCCCGGTCCACCACGGCGGCGGTGAGATTGGGTGCGAACAGGTGAGCAAGGCCGATCAGCCCCAGCACATGGAGCACGACCAGCGCCGCGATCAGCTTCCAGTTAAGCCGCTTCCTCGCAACCGTTTCATCGCGGCTCATGATCTGATCTTCCTCCCGTGCGGCCACTTTGCCGGGCAGCTGTGCACCACGCGCGACGAAGTGAGGAACGAGCAGCCTTGGGCACCGTTGATATCATGTAACTGAATGAAATCGAAAGGAAATGTTATGTTCGAGAAGCTGCGCATCAAGGAGCATATGGAAGTTGCCGACGCTAATGGCCAGCACATCGGAACGGTCGACGAGGTCGAGGACGAGCGCATCAAGATGACGCGTACCGACAGCGAAGACAATATGCATCACTTCCTTCCGCTCGACGCGGTCGACAAGATCGACGACAACCGCATCTATCTCAAGCAAGGCACCAAGATCCCCGTTGGCCTTAACACCTGACGGAGAGGTCGGGAGCCTTTGCTTACCGCACAAAAACGGCCCGGCAGATCATCAGGTCTGCCGGGCCGTTTTGCGTTGTGCGTGCGAATTGTCAGTCGTTCCAGTTGTAGCGATCGGGCACGTGCTCGCCGTCCATCCCGTAGCTGCGGGCCTTGGGGTCGAACAGCATCTCGCCATTCCAAGCGTCATGCATCGCCTTCAGTTCGGCGAACACGTCGGGCAGCCGCTGCTTCAGATTGCCCCGCTCGCGCGGGTCTTCGATCACGTCGAACAGGAACTCGTTGGGGCCGATCTTCAGATACTTGTAATTGCCCAGCCGCACGGCCTTCTGGTCCTTGCTCCAGTAGCGCCAGTAAAGCGCGCGGTCGGGCGGTGTTGCGCCCATGAGCGCAGGCATCAGGTCCACCCCGTCAAACGGGCGATTGGGCGCAGGCGCCCCGCCCGCGGCGGCGAGGAAGGTGGGCAGTATGTCCATCGAGATCACCGGCACGTCCGAGGTCGAGCCGGGGGCCGTAAGCCCCGGCCAGCGCACGATGAACGGCACGCGGATGCCGCCTTCCAGTAGCTCTGTCTTCATGCCCGAGAACGGCCAGGTATCGCTGAAGCGCTCGCCGCCGTTGTCACTGGTGAAGACCACCACCGTGTTATCGTCCATGCCCAGCTCATAGAGCCGCGCCATGATGCGGCCGATGTTGGCATCCATGCTGGTGACCATATCGGCATAGGCCTCCATGGTGCCGCCATCGTAGTGCATGATGTTGAGGTTGTCGCCGCCATCGGGGCCCTTGGCGTCAAGCCGCGCGCTTTCGGCACGGCCGGCGGCGTTATTGCCCTCCCACGGCCAGTGCGGCGCGGTGAAGTGGAGACTTAGCAGCCACGGCTTGTCTTCCTGCGCCCGCGCTTCGAGACACTCGATCGAACGGTCGGCGAGCAGGTCGGTGTAGTAGCCGTGCTCTTCAATGCGGACATCGCCATCCCACAGGTCTTCCTGCCCTGCGACCTTGTGGGTGAAATAGTCGACCCCGCCGCCGCGGTTGCCCCAGAACTCGTCATAGCCGCTTTGCAGTGGGCCGTACTTCGGCAGCAGGCCCATGTGCCACTTGCCCACCAACGCGGTGTGATAGCCCTGCTGCTTGAGCAGTGACGGCAGGGTCGGCTCGCTCGGTTCGAGGCCAAGATCGGGGTTCGACAGCGGTTCCTCCAGCCCCACCGGCAGGCGATACTGATAGCGCCCCGTAATCAGGCCGACGCGGGTGGAGGAACAGACCGCCGAATTGGCATAGCCGTGCATGAACTGCATGCCTTGCGCGGCAAGGCTGTCGATCGCCGGGGTCTGGTATTCTCGCGCGCCGTAGCACGAGGCATCGGCCCAGCCGAAATCGTCGGCCATGATGAACAGGAAGTTGGGCTTGCGCCCGCTGCCTGCGCCGAGCGCGGGAGCGGCAGCCGCCAGCATTCCGGCGCCAGCGGCCCCGGCCAGCGCCTGCCGTCTTGTGAGTTGTCCGGTTATCTTGCTGCCAGTCATCGCATATCCCTTTCTTGCCGTCTTGTCATGGGGCCGGCCCCGCGCCGGGGTAGGAAGCGCGGGGGCCGGCCCGTGTTTGCCTGACTTTGCAGGCAGCTCGCTACATCCGCAACTTCACGCCCACCGTATAGCGCCGCCCCAAAAGGTCGTAGACGGCCGCGTTATGCTGCGTGGCATAGCCGGTGAAGGCACTGAACGACGGCGTGAGCGGCGGCGCCACGTCGCCCAGATTGGTGATGTTGCCGAACACCTCCATCTCCGCGCCCCCGAGATCGAACTCGTAGCCCAGCCTCAAGTCGAGGTAAGTCACCGGGCTCACCCGGTTGTTCTCGATGGTGACGCCCTCGGTCTGGGTCACATCCTGAATGCCGCTGCCGATATGGCGCGCCTGAACCAGCGCCGAGAGCCCGCCGTTGCGGTAGGTGAGCGAAGCGGTGGCGCGGAAATCGGCATAGGGGAAGTAGACCTGATCGCCCTGCCGCGCGCCGGTCTGCCCGGCGCGGTCGATATAGTTGCCGTTGGCGTCGGTTTCCGACCGCTCGAGCAGCCAGGAACTGAACAGGCGCACTGAGATGTCCTCGTCACCCCCGAACAGGGTCAGCGGGGCCCGGTAATTGCCCTCGAAATCGAGCCCGCGCACCGCGGCCTCGGCCACGTTCACGAACACGTCGCCCACCAGCGCGATCGAGTTGTCGGTCGGGTCTAGCGTGATGAGGTCGCAGAACTGCTGCACGTTGTTCACGAAGCAGTTGTCTATCACCTGCTGGTTGCCGACCTGCCCGATCGCGCCCGAAATCGACACGTCGTAATAATCGACCGAGAGCGCCAGGCCCGGGACGAAGTCGGGCGTGAACACGGCGCCCACGGTGAAGGTGTCGGCCTCTTCGGGGCGCACGGCCGGATTGCCGCCCGAGAACCGCGTGACGGTGCAGATTTCCGGTCCGTCGGTGGCGGGTATGTCGGCCCCGGCCTGATCGCAGTTCTGGGTGAAACCGGCGCGCGGATCGGTGATGGTGGCGGTGCCGCCGGTCTTGTCGAAACGCTCCGACAGGTTGCCCGCACGCACGTCACGCGAATAGGTGCCCCGCAGGCGCAAGGTATCGAAGAAGCCCAGTTCGATGCCGCCCTTGTAAGCCCAGACGCTGCCCGAACCCGAATAGTTGGCCCAGCGCCCGGCAACATTGGCGTTGGCGGTGAAGCCATCGGTGTCGACCAGCGGCATCAGCAGTTCGCCGAAGGCCTCCCACACCCGGGAAGAGCCCTTGATGTTGGATACCTTGGAAAACTGCACCCCCACGGTGTTGCCGCAGTCCGCCGCGCTGACACCGCGCAGGCCCGGAGCCTCGCCATTGCAAAGCACCGGGTGGCCGGTTTCGTGGTTTGAAGTGGGGTTGGTCACGTCCTGCACCAGTTGCAGCACCGATTCCTCGCGGAACGAGCCGCCGAACGCCCCGGCCAGCGGCCCGGCCCACAGGTCGATGATGTCGCCCGAGGCCGAAATCTCGGCATAGTGCTGCTCGAAGGTGGTCGTGTTCACCTTCGCATCGTCGGTGGTGTAGCTGTAGCTCCGGCCGCTGGCGAAGCCGTCGTCGGCGAAGAACAGATCGGTGGTGATCTGCTGGCCCGGCTCGAAGCTGGTGACATAGTCGACCGCCTCAGGGCCGGCATTGCCGCGCCCGAACAGGTTGATCGGCTGGCAACCGGGGAAGGCATCGCCGAACAGCGAGGTGCGGCACACGATGTTGCCGTTCCCGTCGTCCACCGCATCGACCGCCGCAAAAATCCGGTCGACCCGAAGCCCGCGCTGCTTCCAGCGCCGCTCGGAATGGCCGTACTGATAGAAGGTGCCGACATCCCAGCCGTCGAACAGGCCGCCGGTTGCAAGCTCCATGTCGAGGCCCACGGTGGCGATGTGCTGGGTGATACGGTCGTTCAGTGAGGAATTGCCGATATCCTCAAGGCTGCCCATCCGGCGCAGACTGAAGCTCTGGATATCGTTGTCGATCATCGTCTGTCGCAGGTCGTCGGGCAGGAAGGCGTTATCCTGAAAGATCGTCAGCGTGGTGGGCGTGCCGCCGAAGCTGCCGCGCGGGGCGTTGTACTGCTGCACCTCGGTGCGCCCGTGGAGGTACTGGGCAAATACCTTCACCTTGTCGGTCAGCTCGTAGTCGCCATAGGCGAAGACCGAATAGCGTTCGAGATCGGGATAGAGGCTGATCACCTCGCCGGCCAGATCGTCGAGCGCCGGGTTGCCCGCGGTGCGCGCAGGGGGAATGCCGTAGCCCGCCTGGCTCACGCTGCCCGGCTCGAACGGCGCGACATTGCCGTTGCGATCGAAGGCCAGCCCGTTGATCGCGGTGCCCGGCGCAAAGATGCGCCCGTCGAAGCTGGCGTTAGCCGAAACCGTCCCCGGCACGAAGCGATAGGGCGCGGCCTCCGATCCGGCTCCGAACGTGCCATAGGCCTGATACCAGTCGCGCCCTTCGTAGCTGAACACGCCTTCCTGATTGAAATATTCGCCGCTGACCTGAAAGTGGCCGCGTCCGCCCGCGAAGTCGGTGCCGTAGGCGGCCGACAGCTCGTAGTTCTCGCCGTCGCTGCGGTCGGTCATGCCGCCCGTCACTTCCATCTTGATGCCGGTGAAGTCGGTATCGAGGATGAAGTTGACCACGCCTGCCACCGCGTCCGAGCCATAGGCCGCCGAAGCGCCGCCGGTGACGGTCTCGACCGACTGGATCATGGACTCGGGGAACAGGTTGATGTCGACCCCGCCAAAGGCACTTGCCGCGGGCATCCGCCGCCCGTCGAGCAGCGTCAGCGTGCGGTTCACGCCCAGCCCGCGCAGGTTCAGAGAGCCGTAACCCGAGCGGGTGAAGAAGTTGCCTGAATTGGGCGTTTCGCTCCCGGCGAACTGGGGCAGCTGGGTCACGCCTGCCACCAGCGGGCCGGGCGACAGCGCTTCGATCGCATCGGCCTGCACCACGGTGACAGGCACCGGAGCCTGCATCCCGTCGCTGGCAATGCGCGAGCCGGTGACCACGATGCGGTCTTCCGGCACGGCGGCGGTTTCTGCATCCTGTGCCAGAGCCCCGCCCTGCGGCATCAGCAAGGCCAAAGTGCTTACTCCGGTGGCCCACAAGGCGCTGCGGCGCACCGGCGGCTGCTTCCGCGAATATCTCATGTCATCTCTCCCATTGTGCTTTTTTTGAGGAGGTAGAGCGCGCGCCAGCGCTGGTGCAACGCATCGCAAGGTGATCATGGGATATTGCCTGGAGGTTATGTCTCAGGCATTATCCCATAATGCCCTCCCTGCCTTTCACCCTGCGCCAGCTCGAAGTTTTCGCGCACCTCGCGGCCAGCGGCAGCTTCCGCGCGACGGCCGATGAGCTGGGCATTTCGCAGGCATCGGTCAGCAACCAGATCAAGACATTGGAGGAGCAACTTGGCTGCCGGTTGTTCCATCGCAAACCCGGCCAGCGCCCGATCCTCACCGCCGATGGACAGGCCTTTCACGACGATCTCACCGCCTTCGACAGCGCGGCAAGCAAACTCGCCGCCCATCGCCGCAGCGGTACGCCCGAGGCCGGGCCGGCGCGCTATCGCCTGCTCGTCGGTCAGGGCAATTTCGATAATTACGTGCGCCCCAAGCTTGACGGGTTTCTCGCCGGGCACCCGATGATCGATCTCGAGTTCAACACCCAGCCCCCCACACCAGGGGTTGCTGGCATGATCCAGGCAGGCCAGTATGACTTCGCGCTGATCAACCGCCGCTGTGACCTGCCGGCGGAGCCGCACCTCGAGAAACTGGCGCGGGTGCGGGGCGGCGTCTTCGGGCATCGGCGGCTGGTCGAAGGCCAAACCCTGCCGCTCGATCCGGCACGGGTCAGCGAACTGCCATTCGTGCTGCCGCCCGCCGGGAGCAAGCAGGAGCGCGAAACGCTGCTCTCCTTCGCCGATCGCGGGGTCCATCCGGGCAAGGTGGTCGGCCACACCCAGTACTATGACGTGATGGCCGCCATGCTTGAACGCGGTGTGGCCGTAGCCTCGCTGACCGATGCGATACTGCCGCCGTCAATGCGCGAGAACGTGATCCTGATCCTACCCCTGGTCGATTGGGATCTCGAATTCTACCGCAAGCCCGGCCTGACCGCCCCCTCGGCCGACCTGACCGCAGCCTTCCTCAAATCCTGTGTGCTCGACAATTCGGACTATCCGGCGCTGCGTATCTACAGTCGTAATACGGACCGACAAAAATCAAGATTGATTGAGGCCGAGTAAATAAGGTGTTACCGGCAAACCATGAGCTTTTGTGATACATGCCTGGTGCGAAATAGCGCGATCTGCGCGGCGCTCGACTCGAAAGAGGTCGAGGCTCTCAATTCCATCGGGCGCCGCCGTCAGCTCGAACCGGGCGAATCGCTGGTATGGGAAGGCGACCAGTCTGTGCTGGTGGCCAATGTCATCGAGGGTATCCTCAAGCTCACCACCGGCACCGAGGATGGTCGCGAGCAGATCGTTGGCGTGGTCTATCCGGCAGACTTCATCGGGCGCCCCTTTGGCGCCACCACCAGCCACTCGATCACCGCGCTGACCACGGCTAATGTCTGCGTGTTCGGGCGCGCCGATTTCGACCGTTTTGCTGCCGAGCACCCGGCGCTCGAACACAAGTTGCTGACCCGCACGCTTGAAGAGCTGGACCGTACCCGCAAGTGGATGCTGCTGCTCTCGCGCAAGACAGCGGAAGAAAAGGTCGCCACCTTCCTGCTCGAAATGGCCGAGCGTCTGGCAAACACCGCTTGCGAACACAGCGACGGCAAGAACACTGCCGAGCATTTCGAACTGCCCTTCACCCGGCAGCAGATCGGCGATATTCTTGGCCTCACCATCGAAACCGTGAGCCGCCAGATGACCCAGCTGCGCCGCGACGGGATCATCGATCTGCCAACCCGGCGGGAGGTCACGATCCGTGATCTCGGCGCGCTTGAGGCAGTCGCGGGCTGAGAGAGCCGACCGGCCTTCCCAACCCGCAATCGCGTTCCGTCAGAAACGGAAGCCTACGCCGGCGCTGAGCACCCAGGGATCGAGCTTGTGCTGGGTCTCCAGCACCTCGGTGCCTGCCGTATCGTAAAAGTGCGCGTTCGGCTTCACGAAGTAGCGCTTGGCGTCGAGCGTCAGCAGGAAAGCCTCGTTCAGCGGAACATCGATACCCGCCTGCAGAGCAAGGCCGAAGGTGTCGTCGAGCTTCACATCGGTTGCACCCAGCGCTGCGGTGACTCCGGCGCCGACTTCGTCCTTGATGAACAGGAAGTAGGTGGGCCCGGCGCCGACATAGGGGCGGATGCCCCCTGCCGCGCCCAGGTGATACTTGAGCGTGAAGGTGGCCGGGATGATGTGGATCTTGTCGACCAGGTTGCCACCCGCAAGCGCGGCGGGCGCAGTGGCATCGACGTGGTGCGCGGTCACGCAGCAGATCGTCTCCACCGAAACGTTGGGCGAGAAGAAGTACTCAACCGCAACGGTAGGAACGAAGTTGTCGCTCGCTTCGGTTTGCACGCCAAGCCCTTCGACAGTCGTCGCAAGCGTGCCGCCCTCAATCGAATCGATCTCGCCATTGGGCAGAACCGCCGAGCCGAGAACCTTGACCTCGATCGTGCCAGCATCCTGAGCTGCGGCCGGGGTAGCTAGGGCTGCGGCAAATGCGGCGATCGCAGCCGCGCCGAGATAGGCAGTTTTTTTCATCGGTCTTTCTTTCCGTTGCTGCGCCGCGGCGACCACCCTGTGTGATCCGGATTGAACCGCGGTACGGAGCGCCAGATGCGCTGCCAGCGGGGTGCTATCCTTGCCCGCGGTCAAATTTGCGCTGGATCAACGCTGCAATGGAAAAAGCCGCGCAGTTCAAGGCTCCCACACTTACCCCTTCATGAGGTTTGAGCGCGCAGCAGTGACAGTGAACGAGGCTTTCGACCGCTTTGCCGGACAGCACCTGCCCGCCGGTGCCCCTGCGGCGCTGGTGCATCAGCTGCGCGCCCTTGCGAGCCTGCACAGCCTGCCGCGCCGGCAGATGTCACGGTTCGATGTCACACGCGATCATCTGGTTTTCGTCGCCAGCGGGCCGACCAAGCTGGTGGCGCTGGATGCGGCCGGGTCCGAGCAGATTGTCGCTTTCCAGTTCGGCGGCGATTGCCTCATCCTGCCGCGCGAGGGGCTGCACGCCTATCGGCTGGTGGCGATTCGCGCGGCCAGCCTGCTGGTGTTCGATGCCGAGGCACTGCGCCCGCTTGAGCAGCGCGCGCCGGTGCTGAACGAAATGATTGCCCGCTGCACTCTGGCCGCGCTCCAGCGTACCCGCGCCAATCTCGTGGCGATGGGCCGCCGCAGCGCGACCGAGCGGGTCGCCAGCTTCCTGCTCTCGATGCGCGAAATCGAGCAGGTGGCGCAGGCCGACGGGCGGACTCTCACGCTGGAAATGACGCGCAAGGAAATTGCCGATTGCCTCGGCCTGACTGTCGAAACGGTGAGTCGACAGTTTTCCAAACTGCGCGACCTTGGCCTTATCGCCACCCCCTCGCGCACCCAGGTGCGGCTGAGCGACCCCGTTCGTCTTGCCGCTCAGGCCGGGGCCTTCGCTCCCGCCGCCTGATCAATTTTCGTTACTTGCGTTCGATCAAAGTAACGGCCTAGTGCCGACCCTACGGCACTAACAAGTTCCAACACGGAGAAGACTATGCACGCGGAAGCAGCACTGGGCCGGTCACTAGCCGGTTTCGGCCTGATCGTCCTCGCCCTCGTCGTCGCCGCATTCGCCAAGGATGCGGGCTTTGCCGCGCACGCGGTGATTGTCGGCATCGTAGGGTTGGCCATTGCCATTAGCGGAGCGACGCGCTTCGACCCGGTCGGGGCTGCGCGCAAGGCGCTCAAGATGCCCGAGCTGGCCTCGCGCTATGACGACGACCCGGTCCGCTGGGGCGTCATCGCGACGATGTTCTGGGGAATTGCGGGGCTGGCCGCGGGCCTGTTCATCGCGCTTCAGCTCGCCTTCCCGGTGCTGAACTTCGAGCCCTACCTCAACTTCGGACGGCTGCGCCCGCTGCACACCAGCGCGGTGATCTTCGCGTTCGGCGGCAACGCCCTGATCGCGACCAGCTTCTACGTCGTGCAGCGCACCTGCCGTGCGCGCCTCGCGCTGCCCGGCGTCGCCCGCTTCGTGTTCTGGGGCTATCAGCTGTTCATCGTGCTCGCCGCCACCGGCTATCTGCTGGGCGTTACCCAGAGCCGCGAATATGCCGAGCCCGAATGGTACGTCGACCTGTGGCTGACCATCGTGTGGGTTGCCTATGCGGCGGTGTTCATCGGCACGATCCTGAAGCGCAGCGAGCCGCACATCTATGTGGCCAACTGGTTCTACCTCGCCTTCATCATCACCATCGCGATGCTGCACATCGTCAACAACCTGGCCATGCCGGTGAGCCTGCTGGGCGCCAAGAGCTACAGCGCCTTTGCCGGCGTGCAGGATGCGCTGACCCAGTGGTGGTATGGCCACAACGCCGTGGGCTTCTTCCTCACCGCGGGCTTCCTCGCGATGATGTACTACTTCGTGCCGAAGCAGGCCGAACGTCCGGTCTACAGCTACCGGCTGTCGATCATCCACTTCTGGTCGCTGATCTTCCTCTACATCTGGGCGGGTCCTCACCACCTGCACTATACCGCGCTGCCCGACTGGGCGCAGACGCTCGGCATGGTGTTCTCGATCATCCTGTGGATGCCCAGCTGGGGCGGCATGATCAACGGCCTGATGACGCTGAACGGCGCCTGGGACAAGATCCGCACCGATCCGATCATCCGCATGATGGTGATGGCGCTGGCCTTCTACGGCATGAGCACCTTCGAAGGTCCGATGCTGTCGATCAAGGCGGTCAACTCGCTGTCGCACTACACCGACTGGACCATTGGCCACGTGCACTCCGGTGCGCTCGGCTGGAACGGCCTGATCACCTTCGCCTGCGTTTACTACCTCGTCCCGCGTCTGTGGAAGCGTGAGCGGATGTACTCGCTGCGCCTGATCAACACGCACTTCTGGCTCGCGACCATCGGCATCGTGTTCTACGCGGCCTCGATGTGGGTGGCCGGCGTGATGCAGGGCCTGATGTGGCGCGAATACAGCCCCGACGGCTACCTCGTCTGGTCGTTCGCCGACACCGTGGACGCCATGTTCCCGATGTATGTGGCCCGTGCTTTTGGCGGCCTGCTCTACATCTCGGGTGCGATCGTGATGACCTACAACGTCTGGATGACCATCGCGGGCAAGCTGCGCGACGAGAAGCCGATGACCGATGCGGCCTACGATCCCGAGGCCGACCGTCCGATCACCACCACCACTGCCGTTCCGGCTGAATAGGAGCGAGCCCAATGTCTCTCGCAGAGCGTCACAAGAAACTCGAGCGCAACGTCACCCTGCTGGGCGTGGGTGTGCTCGTCACCGTCGCCATCGGCGGCCTGGTCGAAATCGCCCCGCTGTTCTGGATCGACAACACGATCGAGAAGGTGGAGGGAATGCGGCCCTATACCCCGCTCGAACAGGCCGGACGCGACATCTATGTCCGTGAAGGGTGCTATCTCTGTCACAGCCAGATGATCCGCCCGTTCCGCGACGAGGTGGAGCGCTACGGCCACTACAGCCTGGCGGCGGAATCGATGTACGACCATCCGTTCCAGTGGGGATCGAAGCGCACCGGGCCGGATCTTGCCCGCGTCGGCGGCCGCTATTCGGACGAATGGCACGTGCAGCACCTCACCAACCCGCAGGCGGTGGTGCCCGAAAGCGTGATGCCGCAATATGGCTTCCTCGCGACGACCGACCTTGCGATCGGCGATCCCGAGGCGACGCTGAAGGCGCTCACCCGCGTCGGCGTGCCCTACTCGGAAGAAGACATCGCCAAGGCCACGCAGGATATTCTCGCGCAGGGCAACCCGAATGTCGATCCGGGTGACCTCGCGGAGCGCTATCCCAAGGCGCAGATCCGCGATTTCGACGGCAACCCCAACCGGCTGACCGAGATGGACGCGCTGATCGCCTATCTCCAGATGCTCGGCACGCTGGTCGATGTGAACAGCGCTGCGGCGCAGGAAGATCTGGCCAAGGAGAAGGGACGATGACCTTCTACGAACAGCTGCGCCACTTCGCCGACAGCTACTTCCTCGTCTTCATGTTCCTCGTGTTCCTGACCTTCTGCCTGTGGCCGTTCCGGCCCGGCGCGAAAGCCCACGTCGAGGATGCTCGCAACTCCATTTTCAAGGAAGATCACGATGGCTGAAAAGCGTATCGACGAGCCGACGGGCACCGAAACCGTCGGCCACGAATGGGACGGCATCGAGGAACTCGATACCCCCATGCCGCGCTGGTGGGTTTACACCTTCTATGCCACCATCGTCTGGGCGATCGGCTTCGTCATCGCCTATCCCGCGTTCCCCGGCCTCAAGCAGGCCAGCGAAGGCATGCTGGGTTGGTCCAGCCGCGGGCAGCTGGCCGAGGAAATGAGCGCGGCCGATCAGTCGCGGTTGTCGGTGCGCGAAGCGCTGGCGGTGATGCCGATCGAGCGCTTGCCCGCCGATCCTGAACTGATGTCGCAGGCCGTGTCCGGCGGCGCTGCGGCCTTCAAGGTCAACTGCGTGCAGTGCCACGGTTCGGGCGCGGCAGGCAGCCAAACGCTGGGCTATGCCAACCTCAACGACGATGACTGGCTGTGGGGCGGCGACCTCCAGTCAATCGAGTACACGATCACCAACGGCATCCGCCAGGCCGATCACCCGGGCAGCCGCACCGGCGCCATGCCCGCCTTTGCAGGAGCCTTCAGCAGCGAACAGCTCGATGACCTGGCGAATTATGTGCTGTCGCTCAGCGGCAAGGCCGAGCCCAATGCTGCCGGGGCGCAGATTTTTTCCGAGAACTGCGCGCTGTGCCACGGGCCGACCGGCGAGGGTAACCGCACGCTCGGCGCGCCGCGCCTGAACGACGCGATCTGGCTGCGCGGCGGTTCCCGCGAGGACATCATCGCGCAGGTCACCAACCCCAAGCTCGGCGCCATGCCCGCATGGGGCGAGCGGCTCGATCCGGTGACGATCAAGATGCTGACGGCTTACGTCCACTCGCTGGGCGGCGGGGAGGATACCCCCGTCCCCGTCGCGCCCGAGGAAGCGGAAACCGTCCCCCCTGAACAGGAAGCACAAACCCCGGCCCAATAGAGGGCCGGAAAAAGGCAAGGTCGATGAATAGCCCCGCCCCCCTCCAGAGCCGCCCGCCGCAACCGGCGAAGCAGCTCTACGAGCAGAGCAAGACGGTCCACAACAAGCGGGTCGACGGTCCATTCCGCCGCTTCAAGTGGGCCGTGATGATCCTCACCCTCGGGATCTATTACATCACCCCGTGGGTCCGCTGGGACCGCGGCCCCTATGCGCCCGACCAGGCGGTGCTGATCGACCTTGCCCACCGCCGCTTCTACATGTTCGGCATCGAGATCTGGCCGCACGAGTTCTACTTCGTGGCCGGGCTGCTCATCATGGCGGGGATCGGGCTGTTTCTCGTCACCAGCGCGGTGGGCCGGGCCTGGTGCGGCTATTCCTGCCCGCAAACGGTCTGGACCGACCTGTTCCAGCATATCGACCGCTTCATCGACGGCGACCGCAACGCCCGCATGCGGCTCGACAAGGCGCCGTGGGGGCCGAAGAAGATCGCTCGCCGCCTCACCAAGTGGGCAATCTACCTCGTGATCGCCTTCTGGACCGGCGGCGCCTGGATCATGTACTTCGCCGATGCGCCCACACTGGTGCGCGAGTTCTGGGCCGGCGAGGCAGCGCCTGCTGCCTATATCACCGTGGCCGTGCTCACGCTCACCACCTTCGTGCTCGGCGGGTTCATGCGCGAGCAGGTGTGCATCTACATGTGCCCCTGGCCGCGCATCCAGACCGCGCTGATGGACGAGAAGAGCCTGCTGGTCACCTACAAGGACTGGCGCGGTGAAAAGCGCGGCAGCCTCAAGAAGGCCGAGAAGAACCCGGAAGCTTACGGCGATTGCATCGATTGTAACCTCTGTGTGGCCGTCTGCCCGACCGGGTGGGACATCCGCAAGGGGCCGGATATCTCGTGCATCACCTGCGCGCTGTGCATCGATGCCTGCGACAAGGTGATGAAGGAAGTCGGCCGCCCGCGCGGTCTGATCGACTATGCCACGCTCGACGATTGCGAGGCCGAACGCGCCGGCCAGCCTGCCCGCTCGCCGATGAAGGCGATCCTGCAACCCCGCACGCTGATCTATTTCGGTATCTGGGCGTCGATTGGGCTCGCCTTGCTGTTCGCGCTCGGCACCCGCAGCCACACCGACCTCACCGTCTCGCCCGACCGCAATCCGCCCTTCATGCTGCTGAGCGACGGCTCGATCCGCAATGCCTACACCTTGCGGCTGCGCAACATGGAAAGCCGCCCGCGTGACATGCGCGTCGCCATCGAGGATCTGCCCGGAGCGGTCATGTGGAGCGACACCATCGCCGCCGAAAAGGCCGCTCCGGCGCAGACCTTCGCCGTGCCCGCCGACCAGACGCTGACCGTGCGAGCCTATGTGTCAGCCCCCGCCGACACCCTGCCGGGCGACTTCGCCTTCACCCTCACTGCGCTTGACGAGCAAGGCGAAAGCGACCGGACTGAAACCAGCTTCAACGCCCCAGGAGCCGAATGATGACCGCAACGAAGACGCAGGCCGCACCCCGCAAGTTCACCGGCTGGCACATGACCGGCATTCTCGTGGCCTTCTTCGGCACGGTGATGGCGGTGAACTTCACCATGGCCGGCTTTGCCCTGTCCACCTTCGGCGGCATCCAGGTCGAAAACTCCTATGTCGCGAGCCAGAACTTCAACGAATGGCTCGACGCGGCAGCGGAGCAGGAGAAGCTCGGCTGGGATGTAACGCTCGAACAGGCGGCAGGCGGCAAGCTGCGCGTAGTGGCGCAAGGCCCCGGCGCGGACCTGAGCGTGATCGCCCATGCCCGCCATCCAGTCGGCCGCAAGCCTGACACCAGCCTCACCTTCACCCGGCAGCCCGATGGCAGCTTCCTGTCCGACGAAGCGCTTGAACCCGATCGCTGGATCGTCCGGCTTGAACTGGCCGACGGCGACAAGGTCTGGAAACGCGAGGACCGTTTGTGAGCACACTGCGCCAGCAAGCCCCCACGCCGGAGGAGCGCGACACCGTGCTCGCGGTGCCGGGCATGCATTGCGCTGGCTGCATGAGCAAGGTCGAGCGCAAGCTCGGCACCCTGCCCGGCGTCGAGGCGGCGCGCGTGAACCTCTCCGCGCGCATGGTCACGGTCCGCCACGAACAAGCCCTGCCGGTGCGCTCGCTGGTCGAGGCGCTGGAAGACATCGGCTTCGAGGCGCAGGACCGCACCGATAAGGCCTTCCAGCGCGTCTCCGCCGTGCGTCCGCTGCTCGCCCCGCTGGCGGTGGCGGGCTTTGCGGCGATGAACGTGATGCTGCTTTCGGTCAGCGTCTGGTCGGGCGCAGAGGGCACCACGCGCGAGATGTTCCACTGGCTGTCGGCGCTGATCGCGGTGCCCGCCATCGCTTTTGCCGGACGGCCCTTCTTCGCATCGGCCTGGAAGGCGCTGCGAAAGTGGCAAACCAACATGGACGTGCCGATCAGCCTCGGCGTGCTCATTGCCACCGGCCTCAGCCTTTACGAGACCGCCACCCACGGCAAGCACGCCTGGTTCGATGGCGCGCTGATGCTGCTGACCTTCCTGCTCGCCGGGCGCGTGCTCGATGCGATGATGCGCGACCGGGCGCGGGCCGGGGTCGACGCGCTGCTCAGCCAGGCGGCACAGGGTGCGCTGGTGGTGGCCGATGATGGAACGACGCAATGGCACGCCGCTGGCGATCTCGCACCCGGCATGACGATGCGCGTGGCGAGCGGCGAACGCCTTGCCGCTGACGGCACGATTGCCAAGGGCGAGAGCCGGTTCGACCAGTCGCTGCTGACCGGCGAAAGCGAGCCAGTCGTGCGCGCCGAGGGCGATGGGGTGCTCGCAGGCACGCTCAACCTCGGATCGCCGGTGGACGTACGCGTGTCGCAGGTCGGGCATGACACGACACTCGCCGAAATCGCGCGGCTGATGGAAGCGAGCACGCAGAACCGCAGCCGCTACGTCCGCATCGCCGACCGTGCCGCGCGGCTCTATGCCCCTGCGGTGCACTCGCTGGCGGCGCTGACCGTGATCGGCTGGCTGGTGGCGGGCGCAAGCGTCTATCAGGCGCTGGTGATCGGCGTTGCGGTGCTTATCATTACCTGCCCCTGTGCGCTCGGCCTCGCAGTGCCGGTGGCGCAGGTGGTGGCCTCAGGAGCGCTGATGCGCGCCGGGATCATGGTCAAGGATGGCAGCGCGCTCGAACGTCTCGCCGGGGTCGACCGCGCGCTGCTCGACAAGACGGGCACGCTCACGCTCGGGCGGCCGGTGCCCGATGCCGTGGCGCTCGATGCGCTGGAGAATGAGGACGCCGCCATTGCCCTCGCGCTCGCCTCGCACAGCCGCCACCCGATGTCGCGCGGCTTGCAGGCAGCGCTGAGCCGGCGCGGGATCGTCCCCGCACCGCTCGAAACGGTCACCGAGCGCGCTGGCGAAGGTGTGTTCGCCAAGTGTCGCGGGGTCGACGTGGCGCTGCGGCGGCCCGAAAGCGCGGGCACCAGTGCGGTGGCGCTGGTGATTGGCGATGCGCCGGTGCGGCTGCTCCCCTTCGCCGACCAGCTCCGCCCCGATACCAGCGAAGCGCTCACCCGTTTGGCGGCGAGCGGCGTCACCGCCTCGATTCTGTCGGGCGACCGGGTCGAAGCCGTGGGCGAAGTGGCCCGCAGCACGGGCCTTACCGGAATTGGCGGCGTGCTCCCGGCGGACAAGCAGGCGATGGTAACCCGCCTGCGCAACGCCGGACACAAGGTGCTGATGGTCGGCGACGGCCTCAACGACGGACCGGCGCTGGCCGCCGCCGACGCCTCAATGGCGCCCGGCTCGGCCAGCGACGTCGGCCTACAGGCGGCGGACTTCGTGTTCGTGCAGGATTCGCTGCTCGCCCTGCCTCGGGCGCTGACCACCGCACGCAAGACGATGGCCGTGGTGCAGCAAAACTTCACCTTGGCGATCGTTTACAACGTGGTTGCCGTGCCGCTCGCCATTGCCGGGCTGGTCACGCCGCTGATCGCCGCACTGGCGATGTCCGGCAGCTCGCTGCTGGTGGTCGCCAACTCGCTACGGCTTGCAAGAGCGGCGAAATGACGGGGCTCTTGTTCCTTATCCCGGTGGCGCTGCTGCTGGGTCTTTCCGGGCTGGTGGCCTTTTTCTGGGCGCTGAAGAACGGCCAGTTCTCCGATCCGGAGGGCGATTCAGCACGCATCCTGTCCGACGATGACGATGAACCACTGGAGAAACGCAAGTGAGCCATCTGACCGAAGCTTTCGCGATGATCGCCATGCTCCCCGCGCTGGCCAACGCGCCCGTGCCCCGCGCCGGTGAAGCTGGCCAGATCGTGCTGTCGCTTTGCCAGGGCGGGCACCTCGCCATCGACACCGGCAAAGGTGCACCGCTGCCGCAAGGCGTGTCGCCGTGCTGCGCCAAGGGCTGCCGTTCCGACAAGCGCCGCGGGAAACTTGATCGGACGCAATGAAACGCTGCCACAGCGACGGCATTACGCTTCGCATGTGGCCCTATCATCCCCAACTGCTCGCTACGCCGGTGCCCCGTTACACCAGCTTCCCCACCGCTGCCGAATTCACTGAATCGGTCGGCCCGCAAGACTATGTCGAGGCGCTGCGCGGCGCGACCGGCGATATTTCGCTCTACGTCCACATCCCGTTCTGCGAGAAGATCTGCTGGTACTGCGGTTGCAACACCGCCGCTGCCAACCGCGCCTCGCGACTCGATAGCTATCTCGATGCGCTGCACCGTGAGATCGAGCTGGTTGCAGCGCAACTGCCCGCCTCGGCGCGCATTCGCCGGATCGCCTTCGGTGGCGGCAGCCCCAATGCGATCGCTCCGGTGGATTTCCTGCGCCTGTTCGACCAGCTGACATTGAGCTTCCCGCTGCACGATCCGCTGGTCTCGATCGAGCTGGACCCGCGCACCTTTGACGAGGCCTGGGCACAGGTGCTTGGCGGAGTCGGTGCGCGCCATGCCAGCCTCGGGGTGCAGACCTTCGCGGACCACCTGCAGGAGGCCATCGGTCGGGTGCAGCCGCTGGCCATGATCGACAATGCGGTAAAGCTGCTGCGCGATGCCGGTATCACCTCGCTCAATATGGATCTGATGTATGGCCTGCCGGGCCAGACCGAGGACGACCTTACCAAGTCGCTCGACCTCGCAATCGAGTACGGCGCGGATCGCATCGCGTTGTTCGGCTATGCCCACGTGCCGCACCTGATCGCGCGCCAGAAGCGCATCGACGGCTCGCGGCTGCCCGATCAGGAGGCGCGCTTCCGCATGGCTGCGCTGGGGCATGACCAGCTGATCGAGGCGGGCTACCAGCAGGTCGGCTTTGATCACTTCGCGTTGCCGGGCGATCCGCTGGCGCAGGCGGCGACGCGCCTGCAACTGCACCGCAACTTCCAGGGCTATACCGAGGACAATGCGCCGATCCTGATCGGGCTGGGTGCATCGGCTATCAGCAGCTTCCCGAGCCTGCTGGTGCAGAACGAGAAGAACTCGGGCCGCTATCGCATGGCGCTGTCGCAAGGGCACCTCACGGCCGAGCGCGGCATCGTGCGCAGCGTGGAAGACCGGCGGCGCGGGGCGATCATCTCCGAACTGCTGTGCCACGGCCGCGCCCGCTGCGACCGGGCCGCGCTGGACGCTGCCTATCCCCGGCTGAAGCCGTTCCTTGAAGCGGGCCTTGCCACGATCGAGAACTCGATGCTGGTGATCGGCAGCCACGCCCTGCCCTATTCGCGCAGCATCGCCGCGGCTTTCGATCCTTACCGGCAAGAGAGCGCGCGGCGGTTCAGTTCGGCGGTTTGACCGCCCAACCTACCGTGAACACAAAAATAGGGCGGCACACCAAAAGCGCGCCGCCCCAGTTTGGGAGAAATCGTTCGTCCGCCCGGTCAGGCGGCAAGTTTGCCCGCGTCAGCCCAGTTGCCGTGCAGCCCCTGCCGCAAACGAATCGGCAGCTTGGCCCGCGCAATCGGCCCCTTGGCCACGTCGCAGGCGTCGAACACGCACAGGTCCGAGTAGTTGCGCACATGGTCATCCACCAGCGCCACCAGCCAGCCATCGCCTTCGGGCGCATCGGCCGAGCGCGGCACGAAGCACGGCTCCTGCAACGAGCCATCGGGCCCGCACCACCAGCTTTCCTCCCGGCCAGTCTTGGTGTTGAAATGGGTGAGCGTGTTGATCACCCCGGCAAAGGGTCCGGGAGGGCCGTTGTAGGGCTTTTCAAGATCATAGGTGATCATCCAGCCGTGGGTGTAGTCCTTGCCCGCCATGCGGTCGTCGATGCGCGGGAACTCGCCCGGTGCCTTGCCGATCGGGGTGACGCTTTCGACCAGATCCTCGTTGCTGGCGAGATCGACGGTGATGCGTACCAGTTCGGTCATCGCCAGCTCGGGATCGAACGGCGCGCCGTCCTTGTCGGGGAAGAACGGCAGGCTGCCGATCTTCGAGGCCGGCGTGTCGAGGTGGACCTTGGTCCCTTCGGCAAAGGCATTCATCACGTGGCACGAGCATAGCCCTGCCTCGTGCTTGAACCAGCGCATGTCCGAACCATCGCTGTCGCGCCGCATCACGCCGAGCCAGGTCGGCAGGCTACGGTCATAGTAGAAGTGCGGACGATCCTGTTCGAGCACGCTCGGGTCCGAGCTGTAGGGCGAGACGGGGATCACGATGTAATCACCCGCGATCGCGAAGTCGTGCAGCATGGTGTAGTATGGCACTTCGAATTCGGCGCGGGTCACCACGTTGCCCTCCTCGTCGATCTCGAAATAATGCGCATCGCGCTGGAGATCGCCGTTCGCGGCATAAGAGATGTTGCAGAGGTTGCCCGTCGCCGGATCGAGCTTGGGATGAGCGCCGAAGGTGCGCAGCTTGAGCTGGCCGTCCCAGTCGGTGTAACCGTCGGTTTCAAGGCTCGCCTTGTCCATCACCAGGCAGGGGCTGTCCTCCTTCATCGCCAGCAATTGCTTGCCGTGGATGAGGACATTGGTGTTGGCCGTGCCGCGGTGCTGGCCGATCACGCTGGGATCGTCGGTGCGCGAATTGCGGTAGGAGCCGAACAGCGCCTTGCCAGCCGCATTTTCCAGCTTCCACTTGTCAGTCTTGGCATAGCGTTGTTTCATCGAAACGCGGCCATCGTGGAAGCGGAACATGGTGACCATGCCGTCACCGTTGAAGAACTGGTCGCCGCCGCCAGCCTTGGGCGCGAACTGCGGATCGGGATGGACGCGATAGAAGGCGCCTTCCATCTCGGCGGGGATCTCGCCCTCGATCTCGATGTCGGCAATGTCGCCTTCCATGCGCCCGAGGCGCAACACGTCCTGATACAAGCCTTCTTGTGGGAAATGAACCATTGCGCCTCTCCTTGGCCACTTTTTTAGTAACGAGCGTTAGAATAGGAGGCCCAACCGGGCTCGCCTTGACTTCGATCAAACCGCCCAAACTCGTGCCGGCCTGAACGCGAGAGGCCGGACAAGACCTGCGTCCTGTCCGGCCTCCCCATGCGGTTCAGCCTTTCGGGGGGAGAGTTAGGCGTGAACCTTGTCGCTGTTCTCCAGCAGGACGGTTGCAGCCGCCGTGTTGCTGATCGGAATGTGATAGTTGCTGGCCAGCTCGCGCACCGAACCGCGCATGGCCCCGCGAGCGGCAATCCAGTTGAGAATTTCCACGCCCTGGCTGCCCGCCAGCTCGACGATATCGAGCGTGTCGTGCTGCAACAGCGCTTCGGGATCGGGCGCGAGGTTGCGCAGGCAGAACTTGTCGTAATCAACGTTGATGTGCCCGGCGCGGCCACCTTCGAGCTGGTGCGAGAGGCCACCGGTGCCGAAGATCACGACCTTCTCGTCACCGCCCCAGCTTTCGATCGCGCGGCCCACGGCCTGGCCGAGGTTATAGCAACGCTTGGGGCTGGGAAGCGGGTGCTGCACGGTGTTGATCGCAATCGGGATCAGCTTGAGCGGAAAGGCCTCCTTGCCCGGCCAGCACAGCTCGAACGGCACGGCCACGGCATGGTCGACCAGCATCGACTGGCAAGTGACGGGATCGAACTCGCTCGCCACGACCTGCTCGATGATGTGCCAGGAAAGATCCTGGTGGCCCTCGAACGGCCGCTGGAAAGCAATGCCCCAGCCCTCATCCTCGTGGCGATATTCGGCCGCCGCGCCGATGGCGAAGGTCGGCATCTTGTCGAGGAAGAAGTTCAGTCCGTGGTCGTTGTAGAACACCACCGCGACATCGGGCTTTTCGTCCGCCAGCCACTGG
This sequence comes from Erythrobacter sp., assembly GCA_027311945.1. GTDB lineage: Bacteria > Pseudomonadota > Alphaproteobacteria > Sphingomonadales > Sphingomonadaceae > Alteraurantiacibacter. The sequence goes on along the minus strand of DAICXZ010000032.1, from coordinate 111,788 downwards.
TGGACCGGGTCAAAGCCATCGAAGAAGGGCTTCCAGTACGGATCTTGTTGAAGGCCCTTGGCGATCGCGCCGCCAATGCCGGGGACGTGGCTGGTGAAGATGCCACCTGCGATCTTGCTCATGCTGCCTTCTCCGTCAGGAAGTTGCGGGTTTCGGTGAGGCCGTGGGCGAGGAGGGCCGCCTTGAAGTCCTCCAGCTCCATGCCGGTCTGCAGCGCACCGAGCTGCTGCACGTTAAGGCCGAGAATACCGGCCAGCTTGGCGAGGTAGTAAACGTTGCCGCCAGCTTCGAGCATGGCGAGAATGTCGCGCTTACGCACCGCATCGCGCTGCTGCTCGGTAAGGTTGAAACGCTCCATCACGGCCTCTTCGTCCTTGACGAAGGCCTCGCGCATTTCGGCGCTGTTGAAGGCATAGCACATGGCATTGAGCGCATAGCCCGAGCGCGCCTGTTCGCCATCGAACACGGGCGTGCCGGGAATGGTGCGCTTGCCCTTGGTGGTATCGCTGATGGGAAGCATGGTTGATCTCTCCGCAGTAGGTTCGTGGCAGCATAACTGCCCCCAGCGGAGGTGACCTTCCTTGTCCTGCATCAAACATGCGAACTAATCGCATATGTGAAGTTTTCAGAGTGTTGAGTGAGGGCGTTGCGAGCAAGCTTCGCCGAACGGCACACAGCTGCGACCTTGGCTCGCCACGGTGTCCAACCGCGTCACAAGTTTTCTGGAAAATTGGTGAGCCCTGCTGGGTTCGAACCAGCGACCTACTGATTAAAAGTCAGTTGCTCTACCGACTGAGCTAAGGGCCCGATATGGGGGCAGGGCGCGAATGGCCTGCGGCGCGTCACCTAGGCAGCGGGCGGCGGCGGGTCAAGCGTCCATGCAACTGTCTTAGTGTCAATCCGGTTACAGGGTCGCACCAGTCGCCTGCAATCTCGGCTGCCGGGCCGAGCACGAAGCCGCGTTCGCGGAACAGCGGATGCGGGATTGCCAGATCGGGCCGGGCGAAAATTCCGCCCGACCACAGCACGATATCGAGATCGAGCGGCCGCGAACGCCAGCGCTGCCCGCGCCGCACCCGGCCGAACTTGCGCTCGATCTTCTGCAGCTTGCGCAGCAGCTTGGCCGGCTTCATTGCGCAGGCCAGCACCAGCGCGCCATTCACATAGCGCCGCTGCGACGGGCCGACCGGTGCGGTCTCGATCAGGCGCGAGCGGATCACGACCTCGCCGATCTTGTCGTCGATCCGCGCAATCGCCCGCTCAACCACCTGCCGCGGTGCGCCATAGCGGTGATGGCGCTGGTTCGAACCGAGCGCGACAAGATAGAACTGTTCGCTCGCGTGCCCCACCTCAGATATCCTCGGCAATCCGGCCATAAAGCTGCGGGCGGCGGTCGCGGAAGAAGCCCCAGCTGGCGCGGTGCTCACGCGCCTGATCGAGGTCGAGCGTGGCGGCCAGCACGCCGGTCTCCTCCCGGCCGAATTCGCTGAGGTAATCCCCCCATTCGTCGCAGATGAAGCTGTGGCCGTAGAAGGCGTTGCCGCTCTCCTGCGAGCCTTCGTGGCCGATGCGGTTGGCGGCGATCACCGGCATGCAGTTGCTCACCGCATGGCCGATCATCGCGCGGCGCCACATGCGGCTGGTGTCCATCTCCGAATCCTTTGGCTCGGAGCCGATCGCGGTGGGATAGAACAGCACCTCGGCCCCCAGCAGCGCGAGGCAGCGGGCGGTTTCGGGGTACCACTGGTCCCAGCACACCCCGATCCCGATCCGCGCGGTGCCACCGGTGCAGGGCACGTCCCAGACCTTGAACCCGTCGTTGCCGGGGCGGAAATAGAATTTTTCCTCATAGCCCGGCCCGTCGGGGATGTGGCTCTTGCGGTAGGTGCCCATGATCTCGCCGTCGGGGCCGATCATGGCGAGCGTGTTGTAATAGTGGTGCCCGTCACGCTCGAAGAAGCTGGTTGGGATCGCCACGCCAAGTTGTTTCGCTAGCTTACGCATTGCCACCACGCTCGGATGTTCGAGCGTCGGGCGGGCGAGCGCGAAGAACATGTCCTTCTCTTCACGGCAGAAATAGGCGCCGGAGAAGAGTTCGGGCGGCAGGATCACCTGCGCGCCCTTGCCTGCGGCCTCTGCGACCAGATCCGAAACGGCGGCGATGTTGGCGGCCTCGTCAGCCAGCCCGAGTTCGAGCTGGAGCGCCGCGACAGTGAGCTTTCTCATGCCTTGCGATTACTGAGCCTTGGCCGCCAAGTCCACGAAAACGGCGTCAGGGCCGCTTGCGGAACAGCAGCGTCATGCGGTCGCTCTCGCCGATTTCGGCGCGGCGGGCGCGTTCTTCGCTGCCCTCGGGCGCGCCGCCGAAGCTGGGCGGAAGGCTCCACACTCCGCCCTCCCAGTCGGCTGGGTCAGCCGGGTTGGCGTTCACCTCGCTCTTGCCGACCAGCTCGAAACCGTAGGCGGAGAACAGCGCGATCACATCTTCCTCACGCTGATAGCCCTTGTCGCCGAGGACATAATCCGCAGGCGCATCGGGCTTGGCACGGTGCTGGACCACGCCGAGCATCCCATCATCCTTGAGCAGGGTGCGCGCGGCAACGGCAACATCGTGGAACCAGCCGAGGCGGCGGATATTGTGGATCTCGCGGAAGATCAGGAAGCGGTCGACCGTGCCGGCCATGGCGCCGATGCTCTCGTCGCCGATATTCGCGCCGGTCACCGGCGCGCCGCGATCGCCCACCCAGCCCTGCGCCTGAGCGGGGAATCGACTGGCGGTCTCGCGCATCCCGGCAAAGAAGCCCGGCCCGCCCTCGGTCCCGACATCGGGGTTGAGGCCGATATAGCTGCCGTCCGCCCCGAGGTAGGGGATCAGCACGCGCGAATACCAGCCGCCCGAGGGCATGAAGTCAACCACGGTCATCCCCGGTTCGACACCGAAGAAGGCGAGCGTCTCAGCCGGATGGCGATACTGGTCGCGCGCGCGGTCGTCGGCGCGGATATCAGCGGCGAGGGCCGCTTCGATACCGGGCGTGGCGGGCGTCTCGGCCAGTGCGGGGGCAGTGCAGGTGAGAGCGAGGGTGGTGGCAAGGAGGGCAGGAAGGCGCATCGTGGGGTCTCCTGAATAAGGGGCTGGTCAAGTCTAGGGCCGGGCCAGAGGATGACAAGTGCGCTCGCGCTTCCCATCTGTTTGCGAAAGGAGATTTGTGACCATGACCATGCAGGCGATTATCGCGGGCGGCTGTTTCTGGTGCACCGAGGCGGTGTTCAAAGACGTGATCGGCGTGACCCACGTCGAGAGCGGCTATATCGGCGGGACTGTCGAGGCGCCGACCTACAAGCAGGTGTGCTCAGGCAACACCGGCCATGCCGAAGCTATCCGCGTGACCTTCGATCCCGAGGTGGTGAGCCTCGCCGAGATCTATGACATGTTCCTCGGCACACATGACCCGACCCAGCTTAACCGGCAGGGCAACGATGTGGGCACCCAGTACCGCAGCGCGATCTTTCCGCTGGACGACGATCAACGCACCGAGGCCGAGGCGGCCATCGGGCGCTGGAATGCGCAGAACGGCGCAATGGCGGTGACGACCATCGAGGGGCCCGCCACATGGTATCCGGCAGAAGACTATCATCAGGAATACTGGGAGGGTGAAGGCCAGCGCAATCCCTACTGCCTCGCGGTGATCCCGCCCAAGCTGATGAAGCTGCGCAAGAGCTTTGCGAAATACGTGAAGGACTGAAGCCCTCGCTCAGGCGGTAAAGCGGGCGATGAAGAAGCCATCAAGCCCGCCCTTGTCGCCCAGCATCCCTGGATCAGTGCGCACCCAGCCTTCGGGTGTGGGGGCGAGACCGGCGGGCAACTCCTCGGCGCGAACGGGGTGGGGCGTCAATTCGCAGGCGGCGGCGATGTCCTCGCCCTCGGCGCGTTCAAGCGAGCAGGTGGCGTAGACCAGCTTCCCACCCGGCACGAGCCAGTTGCGCGCGCGGTCGAGCAACTGACGCTGCAAATCGGCCATGGCCTCGATCTGGCGCTCGCCTATCCGGTGCAGCACATCGGGATTGCGGCGGCAGGTGCCGGTGGCGGTGCACGGCGCGTCGAGCAGGATCGCATCGTACTGGGCATCGGGGTGCCAGCCCATGGCGTCAGCCTCGATCACCTCGGCGGCAAGGCCGGTGCGTTCGCAGTTCTGGCGCAGGCGCTCCAACCGGCGCGACGAATTGTCGAGCGCGGTGACCTGCCAGCCCATGCTCGCCAGTTGCAATGTCTTGCCACCGGGCGCGGCGCAGAGGTCGAGCACACGGCGCCCCTCGCCCTTGCCGAGCAGCCGCGCCGGTAGCGAAGCCGCAAAATCCTGCACCCACCAAGCGCCCTCGGCAAAGCCGGGCAACTGTTCAACAGAGGTTCCGCGCAGAAGTCGCATATGGCGCGGCGCGAGGCTTTCACCCTGCAGCCCCTCGCCCGCATCATCGGTGCGCAGCGTCAGGTCGAGCGGCGGCGGTGCGGCCAGTCCGGCGGCAATCGCATCGGCCCGTTCACCCCAGCGCGCAGCCACGGCTTCGGGCAAACTCGGCACGGCCGGCAGCGTCGCCTCGGCGCGGGTGAGTGTGGCGAACACGCCGTGCGCCAGCCGCTTCGGCCCGCCATCGAGCAGCGGCAGGCAGGTCGCCACCACCGCATGCGGCGGGGTATCGAGCCGCAGCCACTGGGCCAGCATCATGCGCAGCACCGCGCGCGCCTTGGCATCTGCAGGCAGCGGCTTCTTGGTGGCGCTGTCGATCAGCGCATCGAGATCGACGAGCCAGCGCAAGCTCTCGGCGGCGATTGCGCGGGCGAGCGCGCGATCGGCGAAGTCGGGCAGGCCATTGGCCGCGCCGCCCGCCTGCTCCATCGTCTCGCCACGCCGCAGCACCGCATCGAGCATCTTCAGCGCCGCCTTGCGCGCGCCATGTCCAGGAATTGTCGCCATCCGCTTCGCCCTAGCGACGGTTGCGCCGCAGCGCCAGTAGGCCCATATCGGCAAGGCCATGGAACGAGCCACCAAACGCCCCACAACCTTCACCAAGCCCGCGCACTGGACCAACGATCCGCTGCCCGCGCCGCAGAAGGGTGCCGACAAGGAAGAGCTGAGCCCCACCCGCTACGGCGACTGGGTGAAGGACGGCATCGCGATAGACTTCTAGTCGCGCGGTTGCTCCGGCGGCTTCTCGTCCGGCTTGCCAAGCCAACGCGCCCAGTCGATCTTCGTCATCGCGACCAGTCCCGCCAGCAGCACCAGCTGTAGCGCAATCGACAGCGGACTGGTCAGCGTTTCCTGAAAGGTCTCACCCAAGCTGGTATGCTCGGCCACCAATTGCGCCGAACCGGCATAAAAGCTGTAAGACACCAGCCGCCCGAGGAAAAAGGCCCCCACAAAGGGAGCAATCCGCACGCCCGCCAGCCCGATCGCGCCAAACATCTGCGCCGAGGGCAATGGCGACACCGCGAAGAACACCAGCGCCATCAAGCCGCTGTGGCGCTTGCCCTCGAAGGCGGCGCGGGCGGCGGCGAGGTTGGCCTTGGTTTTCTCCGACAGGCGCGAGGCGAACAGGCGGAACAGGTGTGCGAGCACATATCGCCCGCTCGACGAAGCAAGCGCGGCGGTGAGTACCAAGGCCGGCAAGGGTAGCTGCGAACGCAGTCCGAACAGCAGGATCACCGACCAGGTCGGCGGCCCGAACGCTGGCAGCAGATTGACGGCGAACACCACCAGGAACAGCAGGACATACTCGTTCACGATGGCGGCCCGGACCGGCTCAGAGCCAGCCCGCCAGTTCGCGCCGCATCAGCGCTTCGAGCATGGCCATGCCCGCATCGCCTGCGTTGAGACAGCTAAGCGCGGCAAACTGTTCGCCGCCCGCCTCGGTGAACTGCTCGCGCCCGCGGATCGCGAGCTCTTCCAGCGTTTCGAGGCAATCGGCCGAAAAACCCGGCGCGGCGATGGCGAGCCGTTTGGTCCCCTTTCTCGCCTCCGCTTCAAGCACGGTGTCGGTAGCGGGTTCAAGCCACTTGGCGCGGCCGAAGCGGCTCTGGAAGGTCGTCACCATGCGCAGCGAGGGCCGCGCGAGCGCCGCTTCGAGCAGGCGCGCCGTCTTCATGCAGTGGCAGTGATAAGGATCGCCCAGTTGGAGCGTGCGCGCAGGCATGCCGTGGAAGCTTAGCAGCAGCACCTCGGGCACGAAGGCCAGCGCATCGAGCTGTGCGCACAGATCCTGCGCCAGCGCAGCGATATAGGCCGGGTTGTCGTGATAAGGCGGGAGCGTGCGCAGCGAGGGTTGCCAACGCTTTTCCCGCAGCCAATCCCCAGCCTTGTCCACAACCGTTGCGGTGGTGGCGGCGCAATACTGCGGATAGAGCGGCGCAAGCAGAATGCGCTCGCACCCGGCCTGCATCAGCTTTTCGAGCTGGTTGGGAATCGACGGCGCGCCGTAGCGCATCGCCCAGTCGACCATCACGCTGGCGCCCAACCGCTCCTGAAGCCCGCGCGCCTGCTGCGCGGTGATTGCGGCGAGCGGCGAGCCCTCGTCGGTCCACACCTGGCTGTAGGCATGGGCGCTCTTCTTCGGGCGGGTGTTCAGGATGATCCCGCGCAGGATCGGCTGCCACACCAGCGACGGAATTTCGATCACCCGGCGGTCGGACAGGAATTCGCCCAGATAGCGCTTCACCGAGGGCGCATCAGGCGCTTCGGGTGTGCCGAGGTTCACGACCAGCACCCCCACCTTGCCGCTGGCGACGGGGGGATGATCGGCGGGAAGTTTCTGTTCGGTCCAGGTCATGTGAGCGCCGATATAAGCGGAAGACGGCGCAGACGCAGCCCGGTTGCGGCAAAAAAGGCGTTGGCAACGGCAGGGGCAATCGCGGCCACCCCGATTTCGCCCGGGTCGAACGGCGGCAAATAGCTGCTGACGAACTCGACCACGATCTCGGGGCAATCGGCCAGCGTTGGCAGGCCGAGCGCCGCCAAGCGCCCGTGGGTGGGCAGGCCATCGGCATAGTCAGTGGCCGAGCCGAGCGCGAGGCTGAGGCCGAAGATCAGCCCGCCTTCGATCTGCTGCAGGGCCAGGTCGCGGTTGACCACCCGGCCGATATCGACACAGGCGGCGATGCGGCTCACGCGCACTCCGCCCGCACCTGCGCTGGCCGTGGCGATCACCGCGATCCTACCGCTGGCGGGACCTTGCTCGCCGATCCCGGTCACGCCGTCACGCATGACATGGCAGGCAAGCCCCTGCCCGGTGCCGGGCGCGCCGCCGTCCCATTCGGCCATCCGCGCGACCTGTTGCAGGCAGGCCGCCAACCGCGCGTCTCCGCCGAGCATCGATATACGATACGAAAGCGGCTCGCGCTCGTACTTGTGCGCGATTTCGTCGATGAAGCTTTCACGCATGAAGCAGGTGATCGCATCGGCGCGCCCCCGCATCGGCGCCGAGGGCAACGCGATGGAAGCCGGCACATGTTCGACCGCAATGTTCGGGATCGCATAGGGCGAGTCCATGCCTTCCACCGCGAAGGGATCGGCTTCTCCCGCCACTTCCTCGATCGCCGCCCAGCTGGTCTTGTTGTCGAACAGGCGACGGCCGAATTCGCGCATCGTCGGTGGTGAGGCGAGCCTAGCGCGCAGGGTGGCGATGGTGCCGTCGGCGCCCACCTGCGCGCCGAGTATCCCCGTGGCAGGCATGCGCGGATAGCTCGCGACATGTTCCTGCCAGCGCGACCATGTCAGCTGCACCGGACGCCCCGCCTCGCGCGCCAGCAGTGCCACCTCGATGGCGATTGCATTGTCGAGCCGGCGGTCGAAGCTGCCGCCCGCCGACACCGGATAGAGCACGACATTGCTGGTGGAGATGCCGAGCGCACGCGCCGCTGCCACGCGGGCCGCCTGGGGTGCCTGCGTCGCCAGCCACAGTTCGAGCGTACCGTCGCTCAGACGCGCGGTGGCGCAGCTCGTTTCGAGCGTGGCGTGAACCGCCGGGGCAACCTCATAGCGGCGCGCCTCGTTCGATTGCAGGCCTTCCGCGCCATCGCCGCGCGAAGCAATTACGGTCGATTCGCCGCGCAGCACTGCCTCGTCGAGCTGATCGGCGATGGTCTCGCTGCGCACGGTGCGGACATTGGAGAACTGCGGCGCGATCTTTTTCAGCGCCTCCTCCGCCGCCCACCATGTTTCGCCGAGCGCTGCCAGCCAGCCCTTGCCCTGCACGAGCTGGATCAGTCCCCGTTGCCCGCTTGCGAGCAAGGGATCGAAATCGGCCAGCCTGCCCTTGTCGAGCGGGGCACGGCGGATCGCGGCATAGACCATGTCGGGCAGGCGCACGTCGGCGGCGAAGGTGTAGCTACCGTCGACCTTGCTCGGCAGGTCGAGCCGGGGGAAGGCCGTGCGCGGCTGCTCGCCGAGGCCGATGTCACCCACCGGCTCGGCGGGCGGCTGCGCCCTTAGCGGCGGCACCTCGGGCGGATCGTAGCGCGCCGCATCGAGCGCCAGTTCGGCAAAGCTCGCCGCTCTCTCGCCATGGCGGATAAAGCCGCCCCCAGCCTCGCATTCCTCCCACGCGACGCCCCACTTGTCCGCCGCGACCATGGCCAGCAGCGCGCGCGCCGAAGCCCCCGCATCGCGGCAGGCCAGCTCGTATGCAGCGAGGGTCGCGCCCTGCGCGGTGACGGTGAAGTTGGACCCTTCTGCAAACCGCTCGACGAATATGTCACCCGGCTCGCTGGCGAGATCGGGGAACATCGGCATCCACAGGGGCGCCCAGCGCGCCGCCAGCGGGAGATTGGCATAGGCTCCGCTAACCGGCGCAGGCTCGACGGCGACCTGCCGCCAGTCCGCGCCCAGCTCCATCGCCACGATCTGCGGCAGGAGCGTGGTGACGCCCTGCCCCATTTCGAGTTGCGGCACCGCCACGGTGACGACGCCGTCAGCCGCAATCTTCACCCAGGCATCGAAAGCAACCTCGTTCGTCGAAGGCGACAACGGGTTGTCGAACTGGCGCGGCAGCAGCGTCCAGGCGACGAGCAAACCGCCGCCAAGCGCGGCCCCTGCCAGTATTCCTCGCCGTGTCAGCTGCACCGGAAGCGGTCTCCTAGGCCGAACTCAGGCCACTGTGCCCGGCTCAGGCGGTGCGGTCCAGCCATGCGGCAAGCTGCCGGGCAATCTCGGTGAAGGGCGCGCCCTGTGGCAGGTCGCCCGCGGCGGGCGGTTGGCCGGTGTCGCTCGCTACGCGGATCGCCATATCGAGCGGCACGCGCCCGAGGAACGGCACGCCCAGCGACTGCGCCGCACTTTCGGTGCCGCCATGGCCGAACGGGTTGCTCGCCTCGCCGCAATGGGGGCAGACATAGCCCGACATGTTCTCGACCAGGCCGATGATCGGCACCTCGCCCTGACGGAACAGGTCAATCGCGCGGGTGGCATCGATCAGCGCCAGATCCTGCGGGGTGGAGACGATCAGCGCGCCTGCTGGTTTGAATTTCTGCAACATGGTCAGCTGCACGTCGCCGGTGCCCGGCGGCAGGTCGACCAGCAGGGTATCGACATCGCCCCAGTCAGCCTCGATCAGCTGACCAAGCGCCTGGCCCACCATCGGCCCGCGCCAGGCAATCGCCCGCCCCGGCTCGATCAGCTGGCCCATCGAGAGCAGCTTCACCCCGAATTCGGTCTCGCTCGGGATCAAAGTCTGGCCCTCGGCGCGATGTTTCTCGTTCTGCGTGCCCAAGAGCAGCGGCTGCGACGGACCATAGACGTCGGCATCGACCACGCCGACCTTGCGGCCCGCCTTGGCCAGCGCAACGGCAAGATTGGTGGTCAGCGTCGACTTGCCGACCCCGCCCTTGCCCGAGCCGACCGCGATGATGCGCCGCTCGACCTTGTCGGCCATCAGCGCCACTCGCACCTCGTTGACTTCCGGCACGGCCCCCACTGCCTGCTCAAGCTCGGCCTGCAGCTGCCCGGCGGCGCTGCGGCCCAGTCCGGAGGCGTCGGCAATGATGGTGGCGATTCCGTCGGCGAATTTGGCGCTTTTGACCATGCCCGAAAGCTCTGCGGGAATGGCGGCGCGAACTGTGTCATCCATACTCATGGCGCTGCCCCTAGCCGGTTTGGCTGGCCCCGCGCACCGAAAACTTGCCCTTCGCCCCTGTTTTTCGTGACAAGCGGCCCTATACAGTATGGCTATGGAACGATTGGGCGGGAAGATCGAAAGGATCGCACTGGCAATGGCCGGCAAAGGAAGCCCTTGGGGCAAGCCCTCGGGCAACAATGGCGATAACTCTGGCGGCAATGGAGATGGCACGCCTACTCCCACGCCTTCGGGCGACGAGGGCCCGCGCAACCCATGGTTGCCCGGCGGCAAGGATGGCTCGCGCGGTTCGGCCAGCATCGAGGATCTGTTCAAGAACCGCGGCCCAGAAGGCCCGCGCCGCACCGGCGGCCCGCGCGGTCCGAACTTCCGCTTGCCCGAACGGCCTGGCGGCAAGAGCTGGTTCCCGCTCGCCATCGGCGCGATCGTGCTGCTGTGGATCGGGACCACCTCGGTCCACTTCGTGCAGCCGCGCGAAGCGGGCATCAAGACATGGTTCGGCGGCCAGTATGCAGGCCCCATGCAGCCCGGCACCAACATTTCCTGGCCGTGGCCTATCCAGATGGTCGAGGTCGAGAATGTCAGCCAGATCCGCCTCGAAACCATTGGCGGCGGCGATGAAAACCTGATCCTCACCGGCGATCAGAATCTCGTCGATCTGTCCTATATCATCCGCTGGAACATCAAGGATCTGGCCCAGTTCAGGTTCCAGCTCGCCGAGCCGGCCGAAACCGTGCGCGAAGTGGCCGAAGCCGCGATGCGCGCCTCGGTGGCCGAGACCGATCTCGACACGGTGCTGTCGGGCGCGGGGCGCGAGCAGGTAGAATTCCGCGTGCGCACGCGTATGCAGACGATCCTCGACGGCTATGGCGCAGGCGTCGCGATCCAGGGTATCGCGATCGACAAGACCGAGGCTCCGCAACAGGTAATCGAGGCCTTCAACGACGTGCTCGCCGCAAGGCAGGACGCCGAGCGCAATCTCAACGAGGCGCGCCGCTACGAGCAGCAGCTGCTCGCACAGGCGCAGGGCGGCGCGGCCGAGTTCAACGAAATCTACGAGCAGTATCGCCTCGCCCCGCAGGTGACGCGCCAGCGCCTCTATTACGAGACCATGGAAAGCGTGCTGGCCGAGACCGACAAGACCATCATCGAGGATGGCGCAGGCGTAACGCCCTATCTGCCGCTGCCCGAAGTGCGCCGACGTTCGCAAGAGGCGCAGGGCAACAGCGTGACAGTCACGTCCCCGCCATCGAAGCCGGAGGGCCAGTAAAATGGAAGCGATCTGGCAACAGCATAAGCTCGCCATCATGGCGCTGATCGGACTGCTCGTGGTAGCGGCTAGTTCCTTCGTGATCGTGCCCGAAACCCAGCAGGCAGTGGTGGTCCGCACCGGTGAACCGGTGCGCAAGATCAACGCGTTCAATCCGAACCAGCCTTACGGAAAGACCGGGGCCGGTATCGTGCCGCGGATTCCGGTCCTCGAACGGGTGCAGATGGTCGATCGCCGTGTGCTCGATTTGGACATGGAGCGCGAAACCGTGCTTTCGCGGGACCAGCAGCGGCTTGAAGTCGATGCCTATGCCCGCTTCCGCATTATCGACCCCGTGCTGATGGTGCAGAGCGCAGGGACCGAGGAAAACCTGCGCAACCAGCTCTCGCCAATTCTTCTCTCGGTGCTGCGGCAGGAACTGGGACGGCGCACCTTCGCCAGCCTCCTGACTGCTGAGCGCGGCAACGCGATGACCCGGATCCGTGAGGTGCTCGACGCTCAGGCGCGGCGCTATGGCGCGCAGATCCTTGATGTGCGCATCAAACGCGCCGACCTGCCTCAGGGCACGCCGCTCCAGGCCGCCTTTACCCGGATGCAGTCAGACCGGCAGGAAGAGGCCGAGACGATCCGCGCCGGCAGCCGTCGTGACGCGCAAATCATCCGCGCCGAAGCCGAGGCACGGGCGGCCAAGATCTACGCCGATGCCTTTAACAAGGACCCGGAGTTCTACGATTTCTGGCGCGCCATGCAGTCTTACCGCCGCACTTTCGAGACCGGCAACGGCGAAAGCTCGATCATCATGGACGGTAATAACGAGTATCTGCGCCAGTTCCGCGGCCGTTGATGCAGCCGGATGGCGGCAGACGGGTATTTACGACTACACTTGTCGTTAAAGCCGCATTCAGCCGCAGTACGCTGGAAAAGGCGCGGGACAAGCCCAATCTACCGGCAGGACCAACAGCTCCTGCATGTTGCAGTTAGAGAGGAACATAAGGACGTGAAGCCCGTGCGCTATTCCTATGGCATTACCGCCGCCCTGCTGACCAGCGGTGCGGTCGTCTCGCTCGTCACCGGCCAGCCCGCCGGAGCCCAGGTCGCCCAGAACGACCGTGTGCAGATGGAGAACGTGGTTCCGCGCGCCGGTGCGCCGTCGAGCTTTGCCGACCTCACCGAAGCGCTTCAGCCTGCGGTGGTCAACATTTCCACCCGGCAGCGAATCACCGTCGAGAACCAGAACCCCTTTGCCGGCACCCCCTTTGCGGATCTGTTCGGCAACCGTGGCGGCGGCGGTCCGACGACGCAGGAAGCCCAGTCGCTCGGCTCGGGCTTCATCGTTTCGGCCGATGGCTACGTGGTGACCAACAATCACGTGATCAGCCCGCCCGATACCCGTGCGAAGCTCGAAGAAGTGACTGTGACGCTGGCCGACGGCACCGAATATCCGGCAGAACTGATCGGCACCGACCCGCAGAGCGATCTTGCCGTGCTCAAGATCCAGCGTTCGCAGCCCTTCCCCTTCGTTCACTTCGGCGGTTCGACCGAGGCGCGCGTGGGCGATTGGGTGATCGCCATCGGCAACCCGTTCGGCCTCGGCGGCACGGTTACCAGCGGCATCGTCTCTTCGGTGCTGCGCAACACTGGTAGCGGCGGTGCCTACGACCGCTACATCCAGACCGACGCCGCCATCAACCGCGGCAACTCGGGCGGCCCGCTGTTCGACATGCAGGGCAATGTGATCGGCATCAACAACGCGATCTATTCGCCCACCGGCGGCAGCGTGGGCATTGGCTTTGCCATCCCCGCCGATATCGCCCAGCCGATTGTCGACAAGCTGATCAACGGCGAGGAAATCCTGCGCGGCTATCTCGGCGTGCGCATCCAGCCGGTTGACGACGACATGGCCGAAGCGCTCGGCATCGACCGCAATCGTGGCGAGTTCATCCAGATGGTAAGCCCCGGTGAACCGGCGGAGCAAGCTGGCCTGAAGGCAGGTGACGTGGTGCTCAAGGTCAACGGCGAAGACGTTACCCGCGAGAACTCGCTGTCGTACATCGTCGCCAATATCGCACCTGGCACCACCGTGCCGCTGCGCATCCTGCGCGATGGGCGCGAGCAAACGGTGCGCGCCACCGTCGGCCGCCGTCCGAGCGACGAGGAACTGCGCCAGCAGCAGATGTTCAGCGGCAGCGACGACCAGGATCAGGCGCCGATGGCCCCTAACCAGGGTGGCGGACCGCTGGCCGAACTGCTCGGCATCCAGGCGGTGCCGGTCAACCCGTCGATTGCGCGCCAGCTTGGCGTTCCGGTCGACACCACCGGTCTTGCCATCACTGTCGTCGCTCCCAATTCGGACGCGGCGCGCAAGGGCCTCTCGCGCGGGGTGATTATTCTCTCCGCAAATGGCACGCCGCTGGCACAGGTAGCCGATCTGGAAGCCATTCTGGAAGAAGCCCGCGACAGCAATCGCGGCGCCGTCCTGCTGCGGGCTCAGGCGCGTGGCGGGCAGCCGCAGTCGGTCGCGGTGCGGCTGCTGGAAGAATAGGTCCGCAGCAGCAGCAGCGGCAAACGCCCAAGAAAAAGCCCCGCCCGGCACACGCCGAGCGGGGCTTTTTCGCACCCGTGTCAGCCCTCAATTGGTCGGCTGTTGATAGCGCCGGTCGGCGGGCTGCGTCGGGGGCGCGGCCGGCTGATCAGGCCCGGCAGGCGCTTCGGGCCGCTCGCGGCCGGGACGCAGGCCATTGATCGCGCGATCGAGGAAGCCGTCATTGGCGGCAGGCGGTGGATCACGGTCCATCCCTGCGGGGTCAAGCTGGTCGTAGGATGGAGCCTCCTGACGCGCCGCGCCAGGGCGTTCCGGTTCAACCAGATTGCCGTTCTCGTCGATGAAGTAATAGTAGTCCGAATCCTCGCCGTAGTAGTACTCGTCATCGGGTTCCAGCTGCCATTCGGGTAGTTGCAGATCGGTCTCGAACGGCTCGACCGGGCGATCCTTCACCGCATAGCGCATGTAGGCCGCAAAGGCTGAAGCAGGTGCGCGGCCGCCAGAAAGGCCCGCCACCTGCTTGGCATCGTCGCGGCCCATCCACACGCCGGTGGTGATGCCGGAGGAGAAGCCCACGAACCAGCCATCCTTGTTGCTCGACGTGGTGCCGGTCTTGCCTGCGACCGGTCGGCCGATCTGCGCAGCACGGCCTGTGCCGGTGGCGACCGCCGTCTGCAACAGGTCGGTGATCCCGGCGGCGACATAGTCGGGCACGAGCTGATAAGCCCTCGGCTCCTCGTGGCGATAGAGTTCGCGCCCGTCGGCGCCGGTCACGCGGACAATGCCATAGGGTTCGACCGACTGCCCCTTCGCGGCGACGGCGGCAAAGGCGCGGGTGAGGTCGATCACGCGCACCTCGCTGGACCCAAGCACCATGGCGGGAAGCGTGGAGATGGGCGTGGTGATGCCGAACCGGCGCGCCATCGAGGCGACGTTCGAGAAGCCGAACTCGTAGCCGAGCGAGGCTGCGACGGTGTTCTTCGAATAGGCAAAGGCGCTGCGAACGTCGATCGCGCCGGCATAGGTGCCGCCCGAGTTACGCGGGCTCCACCCATCAATGGTGACGGGCTGGTCGTGCACGGTATCGTCGGGGCGGTAGCCACCCTCCAGCGCGGTTAGATAGACAAACAGCTTCCAGGCCGAGCCGGGCTGGCGCAGCGCTTCGGTGGCGCGGTTGTAGTTGCTGGTCACATAGTCAGTACCGCCGACCATGGCGAGGATCGCGCCGTCGCGATCAAGGCTGACGAGAGCTCCCTGTGCGCCATCGGGCACGCTCGATTTCACCGCAGCGGTGGCGGCCTGCTGCATGCCGATGTCTATGGTGGTCCAGACATCGATCGGCTCGTTCGAACCGTTCGGCAGCAGCAGGTCGAGCTGCGGCAGCGCCCAGTCGGTGAAATAGCGGATCGAGTTCTGCCCCGCCTCTTCGCGCACGTGAACAATCGAGGTGTCGAACTGCGGCACACGGGCCGGATCGAGATCGCCATAGGCAACCATCTGCCCGATCACCACGCGCGCACGGTCAACCGCAGCCTGCGCATCGGCGGTGGGCGAATAGCGGCTGGGCGCCTTGACCAGCCCGGCGATGATCGCGGCTTCCTCAAGGCTCAGCTCGCGCGCCGAGTGGCTGAAGAACTTGCGGCTGGCGCTGTCGATCCCATAGGCGCCCCCGCCGAAATAGACCTTGTTGAGATACAGCTCGAGGATCTGCTCCTTCGAGAAATTCCATTCGAGCGCGAGGGCCAGCACCGCCTCGCGCGCCTTGCGGTCGAGCGTGCGGTTGGAGTTGAGGAACACGTTGCGCGCCAGCTGCTGGGTGATCGTCGAGGTGGCGGAAACCCCGCGATCCTGCTGCACCGCGTTATAGACCGCGCGGGCCAGCCCCATCGGGTCGATCCCGATGTGCGAATAGAACCGGTGGTCTTCCACCGAAACCATCGCATGCTTCATAACTTCGGGGATTTCGCCGGCATCGAGCCATTCGCCGTAGGACGGGCCAAGCTCGACGATCTCGGTCCCGTCGCGCGCGCGCACCACGATGGTCTGGCCGTTCTGGCTCGACTTGAGCTGGTCGAAGCCGGGCATTTCCTGCGCCGCGAAATAGACGGCCGTAAACAGGGCCACGGCCCCGAGCCCGGCCGCGATAAAGCCGACGACCATAAGCCGCTTGGTCCAGCGCCAAAAGGCCCCGGACTGCTTGGGGCTGCGGCCCTTACTCACTTTTCTGGAGCGTGAACCCCGCCCGCTGGCCATCTACCGTCACTTCCTGCGTCACCTGATCAGCATGCATAGGGCAAAGCTAATGGCGCGTGAACGGCCAAGCTGCCGCCAGAATTCAGTTTTCCTCCGGCTTGAAGTCCAGTGAGGCCGAATTGATGCAATAGCGCAGGCCATCAGGGCCCGGGCCATCGGGGAAGACATGGCCAAGATGGCCTGAACAGCGCGCGCAGGTGACCTCGGTGCGGATCATGCCGTGCGACACGTCGCGGTGTTCTTCCACCGCATCGGTGCTTGCGGGCGCGGTAAAGCTGGGCCAGCCCGACCCGCTGTCGTACTTTTCCGAACTCTCGAACAGCGGCAGGCCGCAAGCCGCGCAGACGTATTCGCCCGCCATCTTGTTCTTCTCGTATTGCCCGGTGAAGGCCCGCTCGGTCCCTCCTTCGCGCAGGACGTGATACTGTTCGGGCGACAGGCGTTCGCGCCATTCGGCTTCGGTGAGATTGAGCTTATCTGGCATTATTGTCTCCTCAAGAGCGCGGTCGCGCTTGCCAACCTATCGGTCCATTAAAGCTTTGCAATGTTGCCGATATCGGTTTGCGACCAGCAAACCGCAAAGGCGAGCGCCCGCCCGCAGCGGCCCCGCAACGCAGTGAAGGGAATAGCCGCGAAGACGCTCGTCCGGACGGGCGAGCGCAAAACAATCACGCATTTACATCCGCATAATGACTGGGCGGCGGAATGCCCTCCATCTTGTCGGTTAGCAGGCTGCGGAAACTCGGGCGGCTCTTGATCACGCGATACCAGCCATGCGCCGTATCGTGCCCGGTCCAGTCGATCCCGCCCAGATAGTCGGCCACCGAAATCTGCGCTGCAGCGGCGAAATCCGCGAGGCTCATCTGCGCGCCAGCCAGCCAGCGGTGGTTGTCGATCAACCAGTCGACATAGTCGAGATGCTCGTGCGCCAGCCGCATCGCAGAGCGCAGCACGCCGCTATCGGGCGCAGCGCGCAGCACGATCCGCTTTTTCATCTTCTCGTGCATCAGCGGGCCGGTGACATCGTGAAAGAAGCTCTCGTCGAACAGCGCCACCAGCCGACGGATCTCGGCGCGCGCCAGCGCCGTACCGAGGATCAGCGGGGTCTTGTCGACCGTCTCTTCGAGATATTCGCAGATTGCCTGGCTATCGACCAGCGTGCGGTTGCGTTCCGAATCGTGCAGCACGGGGGTGCGCCCTGCCGGGTTGAGCGCATAGAAGTTGTCGCTCGCGTCCCACGGATTTTCGCGCTTGAGCTCGTAAGCCACGCCCTTCTCGCTGAGCGCGAGGCGCACCTTGCGGCTGAAGGGACAGAGCGGGAAATGATAGAGTTGCCACATGGTAATAGTTCACAATGCCCGAGGCGTGCATTTGGGTCCAGCACGGGCGGGCTGCAAGTGCGGATAATTCAGCGGCGCGAGGCGCCATCCAACTGGCCGAGTTGCGGCAGGCAGGCCGCCATTACCGGCGCGAGGCTGTCGTGGTCGACCAGGTCCTGCGCTTCGGCGGCCAGCGCGGCGCGGATGCCCTCCTCGTCGAGACCAGCCTCATCCATCACCTGAGCAGCCGCGCGCACGAAAAATTCGCGTGCCTCGCCTCCCAGCCGCGGATAGGTGAGCGCCTTCGCATCGCCTGCCTCCTGCCCATGCGCGACCAGCGCGAAGGCCGCCGAGCAGCGCAGGGTCATCCGGTGCTCCAGGCTGAGCGGAACGGGTTGCTGGGCGTGCAGCGCGGCGGAAGCGCCGAGCAGGGCGAGGACAGGCACGATGCGGATCATGCCTGCCCCTTTGCCAAGTCTGTGTGAATGAAGACTGTCTTGCCGGTTACGCAAGCTTGTCCATGGCCAGCACCGGGTTCACCTGCCCCGAATCGCGCCCGGCGAGAAACTCGTTCTTGATGTTGCGGTACTGGAACTTCCATTCCCCATCGACGCGCACCAGCACGTCCTCGTAGATACCGAAGGTGCCGAGAGTAGGGGTCACGCGGCTGCCATCGGGCACGCGCGGGCCGTCGTTGGCGGCTTCGAACCAGAAGCCGGTATGCCAGGCCTTGTCGCCTTCCACCCGGATCACCGACTGGCACAGCACGTGGCGCAGGATCGCCGGGTTGCCGTCAACGTCCTGATAGAGCGAACCGACCGCCTCCTTGAACGCCTTGGCCGAGGCACGGATGTTCTCGCGCCCGGTCACCGAGCCGCGCGCATATTCGAGCGTGCCATCCTCGGCGAAGGTCTCTGCATAGGTGTCGAAGTCGTTGTAATCCATGGCGAACAGATAGCGCGCCATCAAATCCTCGATCTCGGCCCGGTCCTGCGCGTAGGTGGCGGAATACTTCGTCATCGGCTCTCTCTCCCGTTTCGGTCTGCGACAAATTGCGACACAGCCTTGACCTGCATCATCTCGTGGAAACTGCTTGATGGGCACTCTGGAAAAGGTCAACAAGACCGTGAGAGAGGATCATCGATGGCCATTACTCCCGGCGCGCCGGTCAGTTCTGAAACTGCGACTGCCGACGAGGCCAGTGGCGCGGCGCCGATGCCGTGGCCGAGCGAGGGCAAGGGCTGGTTCGCGCTGTTCGTGATCGTGCTCACGATGTTCATCACCTTTTTCGATTCCACCGTGTTCGCGATGCTGGCCGAGAAGATGAAGGGCAGCTTCGGCCTGTCCGATACGGCGCTCGGCTTCCTGCTTGGCCCCGCCAGCGTAGTCGCTTTCGTGTTCGTGGGCATTCCATTGTCGCGCCTCGTCGATATCTATCCGCGCAAGCTGGTGCTGGCGGGCGGGATCGCCGTGGTCGGCGTGATCACCGCGCTGGGCGGCCTGGCGCAGAGCTTCTCGCAGCTGATCGGCACACGGCTGTTCGTCGGCGCAGGCGGCGCGGCGCATGGGCCGGGTTCCTATTCACTGCTGGCCGACGCGTTCCGCCCGATCCGCCTGCCGCTGGTCTTCGCGCTGGTGCAGGTGGGCTTCGTGTTCGGCTCTTCACTTGGGACATGGGGCGGCGGACAGCTGATCGCCTGGACCGATACGATGCCCGAGCGGATCGCCTTTCTCGGGCTCGAAATCTTCTCCTGGCAGCTGATCCTGCTCATCATCGGCGCGCCGGGCCTCATTGCCGCGATCCTGTTCCTGATCGTGCGCGAGCCGCCCCGCCGCCTGCCGCCCGGCACCAGCCGGCTGGTGCCCCCCGATGCGCCGCTCGGCCGCAAGCTGCTCGCCTTCACTGGGCTTGATGCTTTGAAGGCGATCAACGCGCGCGGCGCGGTTTACTGGCCGCTATTCTTCGCGCTGGCGATGTCGGCTATCGAGAGCCAGGGGCTGCCCGCCTGGCGCGTTCCGTTCATCACCCGCACCTATGGCTGGAGCGCCGACGAGATCGGCAACCTGCTCGGCCCGCTCATCTTCGTCGCCTCGATCTGCGGCATTCTGGCGGGCGGCGTGTTCGTGAGCTGGATGAACCGCAAATACATCGACGGCAATATCCGCGCCTGCGCGATCATCTTCACCTGCACCACGATCTTCGCCATTTCGGCCCCGCTGATGCCGACCGGCGAACTGGCGCTGACCTGCATGGCGCTCACCTCGTTCTGCGGGCTCGCCGGGGCTCCGGCGCAGAACGCCGCGATCCAGCGCATCGCCCCCAACGAAATGCGCGGGCAGGTGACCGCGTTCTACCTGTTCATGTTCACCTTCTTCGGCGCGATGGGCAGCTTCGTGATCGGCACGGTGAGCGATCTGATCGTAGGCGATCCGGCCAAGCTGTGGGAAGCGCTGCTGATCGTGGCAGGCGTGTTCATGCCGCTGGCGACGATCTTCATGTGGCGCGCGATCAAGCCCTATGGCGAGGAAGTCGCCCGGCTGCAGGAGCGCGGGCTCTGAGCCGAAGCGGCGCGAGCGCGGGGGCAAAGGGGTCCGTTTCGTTGCCGGGGCGCTATTCCCGTTGACTTGATCAATCGCCTCCCACAATCGTATGTGCAGCATACGAATTGGGAGACTCGTGATGTCCGAAGATCGCATCGCCGCGTTGGAGGCGAAGCTGGCCGACATGGAGAGGCGCCTGGCCCGCCGCGAGGACGAGCTTGATGTGCGCTCGCTGCAGTATCTCTACGGCTACCTGATCGACAAATGCATGTACGATCAGGTGGTCGATTTGTTTGCCGACGATGGCGAGGTGCGTTTCTTCGGCGGGGTGTGGAAGGGCAAAGAAGGCGTGCGCCGCCTCTATGTCGACCGCTTCCGCAAGCGCTTCACGCATGACACCAACGGCCCGGTCAACGGCTTCCTGCTCGACCACCCGCAGATCCAGACGATCATCACCGTTTCCGACGACGGCCAGATGGCGTGGTTGCGCGGCCGCTCCACCATGCAAGCGGGCCGCCACCGCGATTTCACCCACCCCGAGCTGGGCCTGAACGAGCGCCAGTGGTGGGAAGGCGGGCTCTACGAGAACACCTACAGGAAGGGCGAGGATGGCAAGTGGCGCATCCATGTGCTCAACTACTTCCCGCACTGGCATGCGGATTTCGACAAGGGCTGGAGCAAGACCGAGGCCGAATATGTACCCTTCCCCAAGGTGCTCTATCCCGAAGATCCAGCTGGGCCCGACGCGCTGATCGACGACCACTGGCTGTGGCCGACGCACAAGCTGCTGCCCTTCCACATGAAACACCCGATCACCGGCGAGGAAATGCTGGCCGAGCGCTGGGAAGGCGACCGCGAACACGATGCCAAACTGGCGGCGAACGATTGACCTGAACCGACACCGAGTGTCCTGAGCCTGACTAAGGACTGCTCTACCCCGACGCCGAGAGCGCAACGCGAAAGACATAACGGCCATTCGACAGGCTCAGGGTGAGCGGTCGAGAGGCGTGATTGGAGATCTGACAAATGACCGACTATCCCTCCCTCCACATGATCATCAACGGCGAGAAGATTTCCGGCGGTGGTCGCCGCACCTTCGACGTGGTGAACCCCGTCACCGGCGAGACGCTGGCCGAGCTGCCGCTGGCCGACAAGGCCGACCTCGACCGCGCGCTCGAAGTGGCCGACGAAGGCTTCAAGCTCTGGCGCAAGTCCACCCCGCAGGAACGCGCCGCCGTGCTTGAAGGCGCAGCCCGCCTGATGGTCGAACGCGCCGACGACCTCGCCCGGATCGCCACGATGGAAGAGGGCAAGCCCGTCGCCGAGGCGAAAATCGAAGTGATGATGAACGTCGGGCTGTTCAAGTTCTACGCTGGCGAGTGCTTCCGCCTTTATGGCCGCGAATTGGTGCGCCCGGTGGGCCAGCGCTCGGTCGTGCGTCACGAGCCGATCGGCCCGGTCGCGGCCTTTGCGCCGTGGAACTTCCCGCTCGGCAATCCGGGCCGCAAGCTCGGCGCGCCGATTGCGGCGGGCTGCTCGGTGATCCTCAAAAGCGCCGAAGAGGCCCCCGCCTCCGCGCTCGGCGTGCTGCAATGCCTGCTTGATGCCGGGCTGCCCAAGCAGGTCGCGCAGGCCGTGTTCGGCGTGCCCGACGAGGTTTCGAGCCACCTGCTCGCCTCGCCGATCATCCGCAAGCTCTCGTTCACCGGCTCGACCGTGGTCGGCAAGCACCTCGTGAAGCTGGCCGCCGACAACATGATCCGCACCACGATGGAACTGGGCGGCCACGGCCCGGTGCTGATCTTCGACGATGCCGATGTCGATGCCGCGCTCGCCACCGCCGCGCCGGGCAAGACACGCAATGCCGGGCAAGTCTGCGTTTCGCCCACCCGCTTCATCGTGCAGGAAAACGTGTTCGAGAAGTTCCGCGACGGCATGGCCGAACGGCTGGCTGCGACCAAAGTCGGCAACGGGCTTGAGGATGGCGTGCAGATGGGCCCAATGGCCAACCCCCGCCGTCCCGAAGCGATGGAGAAGTTCATCGCCAATGCGGTGGAGAAGGGCGCGCGGCTCAACACCGGCGGCGAGCGGATCGGCAATCAGGGCTTCTTCTTCCAGCCCACCGTGCTCAGCGAAATCCCGCTCGATGCCGATGTGATGAACGAAGAGCCGTTTGGCCCGCTGGCGCTGATCAACCCTTATCGCACCGAGGAGGAGATGATCGCCGAGGCCAACCGACTGCCCTATGGCCTTGCCGCCTACAACTGGACCACCAATGCTGCGCGCCAGCGCCGCCTTGGCGATGCAATCGAGGCCGGGATGGTCGGCATCAACACGCACATGATCGGCGGCGCCGATGCGCCGTTCGGCGGGGTGCAGTGGTCAGGCCACGGCAGCGAGGACGGCCCCGAGGGCGTGCTCGCCTGCATGGTCACCAAGACCGTTCACGAAGCTTGAGAGGAACAGACATGACGACCGAACCACTGCTGACAGGGGGCCAGAAGGGCTACCTGCGCATCGCCACCGAGGAAGCTTTCGCCACGCAGGAGCAGATGGACGCGATCCTGCGGTTGGTGAAGGAAGGCCGCGCCGACAAGGGCACGATGAACCTCTGGGGCTTCTACGGCACCTCGCCGAGCGAACGCACCACCTTCATCCGCGAGCGGCTGCTCGATCTTGGCGAATTGCGCATCCAGGCGATGGACGATGCCGGAATCGACAAGGCCGTGCTCGCGCTGACCAGCCCCGGCGTGCAGTCGCTGTTCGACCTCGACGAGGCGCGCGGCATTGCTTCGCGCGCCAACGACCACCTCAAGGCCGCCTGCGAACGCTATCCCGATCGCTTCATCGGCATGGCGGCGGTGTGCCCGCAGGATGCCGAATGGTCTGCCCAGGAGCTGAAGCGTGCGAAGGAGGAGCTGGGCTTCGTCGGCGTGCAGATCAACTCGCACACCCACGGCCACTATCTCGACGAGCCGCAGTTCGCCCCGATCCTGCGCGCCTGCGCCGAGCTTGACATGCCGCTCTACATCCACCCGCAAGGCCCGCCCGATGACATGATCGGAACCATGGCCGAGGTCGGCCTCGAAGGCGCAGTGTTCGGCTTCGCGGTGGAGACGAGCTTCCACGCGCTGCGCCTGCTCACCTCGGGTGCGTTCGACCGCTATCCCTCGCTCAAGCTGGTGCTCGGTCATGGCTGCGAAGGCCTGCCGTTCTGGATCGACCGCTTGAACTACATGCACCAGGCGGGCATCCGCTCGGGCCGTTATGAGCGGATGAAGCCGCAGAACCACGAGCTGCACTATTATCTGCGCAACAACGTGTGGGGCACCAATTCCGGCCTGCCGAGCCCTGCCTCGATCAAGCTGATGATGGAAGTGATGGGCGAGGACCGGGTGATGTACGCGATGGACTATCCTTACCAGTACGTGCCCGACGAGGTCCGCCTGCTCGATGCGATGGACCTGCCGCGCGAGACGATGAAGAAGTTCTACCAGACCAATGCGGAGGCGCTGTTCGGCATCTAGCCGGGCTTGCACCGGGAGCGGGCTGTTGCGGCCCGCTCCCACGCCGCCACGACAACGATGGTCTGCACCCGCGCGCAGGCCGGGGGACAGGAGATTTGACGACCATGACCAATGTACGCGAAGCGGCCTATCGGGTGTTCGAACACTTCGGGGTGGACCGGCTGTTCGGCAACCCCGGCAGCACCGAACTGCCGATGCTCAAGGGCATGCCCTTCCCCTATGTCATGGGCCTCAACGAAGCGGTGGTGATGGGCATGGCCGATGGCTTCGCCCGCGCCAGCGGCAAACCCGCGCTGGTCAACCTGCACTCCTCGGCGGGCACCGGCCATTCGCTTGGCAACCTGTTCACCGCCTGGAAGAACAACGCGCCGATCGTGGTGACGGCAGGCCAGCAGGCCCGCTCGATCCTGCCGTTCGACCCGTTCCTCGGTGCCGAGCGCCCCACCGAATTCCCGCGCCCTTATGTGAAATTCGCCATCGAACCCGCGCGCGCGGAAGACGTGCCGCTCGCACTCGCGCGCGCGTTCGCCGTGGCGCTGACCCCGCCGATGGGCCCGGTGTTCGTGTCCATCCCGGTCGACGATTGGGAGCGGGAATGCGAAATGCCCGCCCTGCCCGACCTCACCCTGCACACCTTCCCGGACCCGGCCGGCATCGCCAAAATCGCCGCCATGCTCGATGGCGCGAAGAACCCTGCGCTGGTGCTCGGCACCGGGGTCGCCAATGCGGGCGGCTGGGATGCGGCGATTGCTTTGGCTGAAAAGACCGGGGTCAGCGTCTGGGCCGCGCCTTATGCCGCGCGCGAAACCTTTCCCGAAACGCACCCGCAGTTTGCAGGCTTCCTCAACGCCTGGCGCGACCAGATCCGCGATGCGCTCAGCCCCCATGACGCAATCCTCGTGCTCGGCGCGCCGGTGTTTACCTACCATGTCGAAGGCTCCGGCCCGCACTGGCCCGAGGGCGCAGCGCTGATGGCGCTGAGCGACGATCCGAACCACCTTTCCAACCTGCCCGGCGGCGGCGGCGTGCTGGGCGATCCGGCAGCGGCGCTTTCCATGCTGACCGAAACCGTGAAGGCACGCCCGTTCTCCGGCACCAGCCACCAGCTGATCGACCCCGAGCCAGAGATGAAGGCACCCTATGTCCTCAAGCGCATCGCCGCGCTGCGCCCCGATAATGCCGTGATCGTGGAAGAGGCGCCCACCGCGCGCGGGCCGGAACATGTCACGCTGCCGATCACCCGCAAGGGCGGTTTCTACACCTGCGCCAGCGGCGGCCTCGGCCATTCGTTGCCCGCCGCCATCGGCGTGGCCTTGGGGCAGCAGGACAAGGTCGTGGCCGTGCTCGGCGATGGCTCTGCCATGTACACGATCCAAGGCCTGTTCACCGCGTTTCAGGAGAAAGCGAACGTCAGTTTCGTGGTGCTCAACAATTCGGCCTATGCAGCGCTGACCGGTTTTTCGAGCGAGTTCGGGATGAACCACGTGCCCGGCTGCGATCTTACCGGGCTCGATTTTGCCAAGCTTGCAGAAGGGCTTGGCGTGCCTTCCCGGCGGGTCGACAGTGTCGATGCGCTCGACGAAGCGCTGGGCTGGAGCATGGCGGAAAGCGGGCCGAGCTTGCTCGACGTGCGGATCAAATAGACCCCGCAATAAATTTCGCGCTGAGCGAAACGGGATTTTGCGTGTAAGGCGCGCGGTCTGAGCAGCTGCGCGCGCCGATGATTCGCGCGCCTTGATGCCGCACCCGCCACAATCTGCTGGCCACCTCGAACGAAAGTCTCCCTGTTTGTCCTTCCCCGAACTGCCGTCCGTCATTACCTCCGCGCTCGAAGAAAAGGGCTACACCGAGCTTACGCCCGTCCAGTCGCAGGTGCTCGTTCCCGAAGCCATAGGGCGTGACCTGCTGGTTTCCGCCCAGACCGGTTCGGGCAAGACCGTCGCCTTCGGCCTGGCGCTCGCCAGCGACCTGCTCGGCCCTGATGGCAGGGTGCCGCGCGATGGCAAGCCAATGGCGCTGGTGATCGCGCCGACCCGCGAACTGGCCTTGCAGGTCAGCCGCGAGCTCACCTGGCTGTTCCGCGATGCCGGTGCCCATATCGCCACCTGCGTCGGCGGGATGGACGCCAGCAAGGAACGCCGCAACCTCGCGAACGGAGCGCAGATTGTGGTCGGCACTCCGGGCCGCCTGCGCGACCACCTCGAACGCGGCGCGCTTGACCTTTCGGCCTTGCGCACAGCCGTGCTCGACGAGGCAGACGAAATGCTCGACATGGGCTTCCGCGAGGAACTGGAAGAGATCCTCGACGCCACGCCCGAAGGCCGCCGTTCGCTGCTGTTCTCGGCCACCTTGCCGCGCACGATCGTCAACCTCGCGACCCGTTACCAGCGCAACGCCCTGCGCATCTCGACCGTGGGCGAAACGCGCGGGCACGGCGACATCGCCTATCAAGCCATTACCGTTGCCCCGCCCGAGGTGGAAAACGCGGTGGTCAACCTGCTGCGCTTCCACGAGGCCGAGACCGCGATCCTGTTCTGCGCCACGCGCGAAAAGGTGCGCCACCTCACCGCGATTTTGCAGGAGCGCGGCTTTGCCGTTGTCGCCCTCTCAGGCGAACACACCCAGTCCGAGCGCAACCAGGCGATGCAGGCGCTGCGCGACCGCCGCGCCCGCGTCTGCGTGGCGACCGACGTGGCCGCGCGCGGGATCGACCTTCCTGGCGTCTCGCTGGTGGTTCACGTGGAGATTCCGCGCGATGCGGAGGCACTGCAACACCGCTCTGGCCGCACCGGCCGCGCGGGCAAGAAGGGCATTGCCGCCCTGCTCGTGCCATGGCCGCGCCGTCGCCGTGTCGAGATGATGCTGCGCGGGGCGAAGATCGAAGCCGAATGGATCGATCCGCCGAGCGCGCAGATGATCCGCCAGCAAGATCATGTACGGCTGATGGAAAAGCTGCTCGCGCCCGTGGAAATCGAGGACGACGACCGCGCTCTCGCCCGCGAGCTGCTCGATCACCGCAGCCCTGAAGAACTGGCCGCCATGCTGGTGCAGGCACACCGCGCGCGCCAGCCGCAGCCCGAAGAGCTGACCGCCAACACCCCCGAGGCGCGCGAGACTGCCCGTGCGCAGCGTCACCGCCCGGGCTTTGAGGATACCGTGTGGTTCCGGCTCGATGTCGGCCGCAGCAACGGGGCCGATCCGAAGTGGATCCTGCCGGTGGTGTGCCGCCGCGGCCACATTTCGAAGAACGAAATCGGGGCGATCCGCATCGGCCCGCAGGAGACCTTCGTCGAAATCCCGCGCGCGGTGGCTGACAAGTTCGCCGACGCCGCCCGCCGGACCGGCGAAACCGAGCGCGAAGCGGGCGAGGAATCGATCGGGATCGAATTGTCCGATCATGCCCCGCGTGACATGGCGCGCCAGAACCGGCGCATGGGTCGCGGCGATCGCGATGGCGGCTCTGCCCCGGTCAAGCCGCGGGCCTTCCGCTCAGGCGGGTTCAAGCCCGGCAAGGGCGGCGGCCCCGGCAAGGCGCAGGGCGCCAAACCGGGGAAGCGCTTCGGCAAGCCCGGCGCGAAGCCGGGCAAGCCGTTCAATAAGAAGCCGCGCGACTAGGCCGCGCGGACGGTATCAGCCTGCGGTAAACACGCCGCAGGCGATGCGATCGCCGCTGTCACCGGAAGGATCGGTGGTCTGGTCGTCTTCGCCAGCGTGGACAATGAAGGCTGAGCCATCTTCATCCAGCAGGCCATCGAACGTAGCCGACATGGAGAGCATGTAGGTAAGCGAACCGGTGCCATCGGCGCCGATTTCGAGATTGGGCATGTCGCCCGCGTGCTGGCCATCGTCGCCTTCGAGTCCGTGCATCGAATCGTCGGGATTCCAGTGCCCTTCAGCAGCAGCGAAGCCATCCTCGCAAGAACCGACCGTATGGATATGCACGCCATGCGGACCTTCGGGCATGTTCATCGCCGACACGTCGATGGTAATCCCTCCGGCGGAACCGGTGGCCGTGACGGTGCCGACTTCTTCACCTTCTGCCGTCATCAGCGTAGCGGTAGCGGCCTCGCCGGCTCCGGGGGCTGCGCCTTCCATGGCCATGTCGTCAGCCACGGGTTCTTCGGCGGGTTCGTTTCCGCCGCAGGCGGCTAGGGATACAGCGCCGAGGGCGAGCAAGGGTAAAGCGAATTTACGCATGAGGGACTCCTTTTTTGCGGTTACACCTGATTAAACAGGTTTGCGGGCTCAGGTTCCGAAACTAGGGCAATGAGACCAGATGTCACCCCCGCTGTGAAAACCTTTCGAGCACCTCGCCTCCCCATGCCATGATCTGCTTGGAGGCGAGGAGGTACTGGTCGCCCTGCTTCACCACTACATCGCGCACATGGCCGCTCCAGTGCATGATCGTGCCCTCGCCGGGGCGGGTGATCGTGCTCATGGCATAGCTGAGCACCACCCAGCAGTCGTTGCGGCCCTCGGGATCGGGCTCGTAGATCATGTTGCCGAAATGGTGCTGGTGGCCGGGGAAATCGGGCCGTTCGTGAAAGCGCAGCACCAGTTTGCGGATTTCCTCGCGGCCCTCGCGAATCTCGATCCCATTGGCCCCCTCTTCGTAGGCGCGGGCATCGGCGGTGTAGCAATCGAGATAGCCCTCGGTGTCCCCCACATCGAGCGCGCGGTAGTAGCGCGCAAACAACTGGCGGATGGCAAGGTCATCGGCGGGCGTGGGCAAGGTCATGGGCAGGTCTCCGGTCAGGCGGGGGATAGGGCGGCGCGGCGGGCGATCACAGCGGGCGCCGTTTCGCGCAAGGCCAGCCCGACAAGCGTGCCACCAAGCGCGAGCACCACCAGCAGCCAGCACACCGCTTGCAAGCCGTAAGCGTCGGAAAGGCTCCCGGCGATGGTCGGCGCGAGCACGCCGCCCAGCACCTCACCCACGCCCATCACGATACCCATGGCCGTCGCCGCGCGGGCCGGGTCGACGCTTTCGGCGGGCACGGTCGCCATGAACATCGGGAAGATGCCGTTGAAGGCCCAGCCGGCAAAGAAGATCAGCGCCATGGCCGCAAAAGCTCCATCGAACAGCAGCGCGCCGAGCGGCAGGATCACGCCCGACAGCGTGAAGCCGACCATCACCGGCCGCCGCCCGAGCCGGTCGGACAGGGCAGGCACGAGAAAGCCGCAGACCGCGCTCGCGATGCCCAGCACCGCCATCAGCCAGGCCGCATCGCTCTCGGAATATCCGCGCAGTTGCACCAGCACGAGCGGCATAAAGGCCCAGGTGACGACGAGATAGGCCACCAGCAGGATCGCCAGCAGCGCACAGACGATCACGTTGCGCTCGCTCGCCACTTCGAGCAGCGGCGGCTTTGATCCGGGCGCTGGAACCGGGCGCGGCGGCAGCTTGCGCTCGATCACGAACAGCCAGATCAGCAGCGCCGAGATCAGCCCCGGCACCGCGGCAAGGAAGAACGCGTTACGCCAGCCATAGGCGAGCGCCACCGGCACCAGCACCAGCGGCGCGACCGAGGAGCCGAGGATGCTCGAGCCCAGGTTCTGGGTCACGCCCATGGCCAGCCCGCGATGTTTCGGCTCCACCTCGTGGGCGACCATCGCGTGGCTTATCGGCATGACCCCGCCCTCGCTCAGCCCCATCAGCAGCCGCGCGCCGAGCAACATGAGGAAGCCCGTGGCGAGGCCCGACACGACCGAGCAGACCGAGAAGGTCAACGTGGAGACGAGGATCAGAATCTTGCGCTTGCCGGTTTTGTCGGAAAGCCAGCCGACGAAGATCGCCGCCAGCGCCCAGGTCAGCGACAGCGCCGAACCGAGCAGGCCGACCTCGGTGTAGCTAAGCCCCAGCTCGGGCTGGATGAAAGGCATCAGGAAATTGAGCGCGTTCCGGTCGAAGAACAGGATGCCGAAGTTCAGGCACAGCAGGCTTACCAGCAGGATCTGATACCTGCGGCTTGACGATGCGGTGGCGTCAGTTGCGCCCATATCCTCTCCCTCAGGGCGCAGGTCAGGTCACGCGCCAGACCCACAGCTTGATCGACGAAGCAAACCGCGCGCCGGTACAGATGAAGATCGAACGGTTCATCCACTCGTAGGGGCCGGTGGGCGCGATGAATTCGGGCACGGTGCGGAAATAGTATTCGCCCGGATCGACCTCGTCGCCGCGGCGCAGGCGGTCCATCACCTCGGGCGGGCCGTGGCGCAGGCCCTTGTTGCGGATCTGGATGATCGCGCCGTCGTCGGTCTCGATGGCATACATGGCGTCGGCCACGGTCACGCCGTCGGGGCGGGTGAGCTGCCAGTCGGCCGAATTGCCCATCAGCTTGCCGCTGATCTTCGGGCCTTTGACATAGCCGCCATCGCAGATCGGAATGATGCGGCGCGTGCCATCCACCACCGGCCCGATCTCGCGCGGAGCCTCCAGCGCGCCGCCCGCCTCGTAAACGAACTCAAGGCCGGGCTTGTATTTCTCGAAGTCGGGTTCACTCATGGCAGCGGCTCTTTCGCGATTGCGGCAAAGTAGGACAGGACGTCGGCGTCGACGCCCTCAGGCGCGACGGGCGGATAGTAACTGAGCTTGACTATGACCGTATGCGTCTCGGGATGGATATAGACGAACTGGCCCGCCAGCCCGACCGCCGCATAGGCGCCAGGCTCGTTGTCCACCTGCCAGGTCTGGAACCCGTAGCCGGGGAAGCCCGCGCCCTCGGGCATGCCGGTGGGCTTCATCGTGCTCATCTGCGTGACCCAGCCAGCGGGCAGGAGCTGTTCGTTGCCGACCTTGCCCTCATCGAGCAGCATCTGCCCGAGCCGCCCCCAGTCGCGCAGGACCGCATTGAACCCCATCCCGTTCAGCGCGCGGCCCTCGCCGACCGGGCCGTCGGCGAGGAAATGGCCCCCAGCCTCGGCTCCAAGCGGCTGCCAGATGCGCTCTTCCATCAGGTCTTCGATTGTGCGCCCAGTAGCCTCTTCGAGCACCCAGCCGAGCACGGCGGTGTCGAGCGTGGCATAGTTGAACTGCGAACCCGGTTCGCTGCGCTGGCCAATGCCGACGGCGAAGTCGGCGAAGCGCGCTTCGTTGCGGATGATCGCGGTCTCGTGGATGCGCGCGGCCAGGCTGGGGTTCTCGCCGAAATCGTAGCGCTCCTCGATTGCCGCGCCGCTGCGCATTTCGAGCACGTCGCGCAGGCTGGCCTTGCCATAGGCCCCATCGGCCAGAGCCGGGACGTAGCGGCTGACCGGATCATCGAGACTGGCAATCTCGCCGCGATCCAGCGCTTGCCCGATCAGCATGGCGGTGATCGTCTTGGTCATCGAGAAACCGATGTGCGGAGTCGCCCCGTCCAACCGGTTGCGATAGCTTTCGAACACGATCTTGCCGTCGCGCAGTACCAGCAGGGCATTGGTGAAGGTGCCCTCGGCCCATTCGTCATAGCTTACCGGCTGCCCCGCCAGCGTGGCTTGCGGCAGCACCATTTCGCCGCCGCGGGGTATCGCGCGCGCTTCGTCGGGCGCGGTCACCATGCGAAAGGCGAAAACCTCCTGCGTATTGCGGAAGGTGAAGGCGTTGACCTCGGGGTTGAGCAATTGCCACCGCATCGAAATGGTGGCTGGCGATGGTGGTTGGCTGCCGACGACTTCGGCTTCGGTGACGGTATCATCCGCCTGCGCCAGAACGGGCGCAGACCCGATCAGCAGAGCAGCAACAGCACCCCGCAACAATATAGGCATCGGTTTGATCATTGTGTTCTCTCCCTCGGCAACATGTGCCGGGGAGAGAACCAAAGATCAAGCAGGCTCGGGCTGCTTCGCCTTGAGCCCGATGTCTTCGCTAAGGGCAAAGTTGCCGTGCAGGCCGAAGCGCAGGCGGATCGGCACGTGGACCGTCGCCACCGGGCCCTTCTCGATATCGAGCGCATCGAAGATCAGCAGGTCGGTGTTGTGATCGGCCAGCCGGTTGCACAGCATCACGATCCAGCCGTCGCCCTCGGGCGCATCCTTCGAACGCGGGATGAAGCACGGCTCCTGCAGCGAGGAGACCGGGCCGCACCACCAGTGTTGCTCGGCACCGGCTTCCAGATCCTTCAGGAACAGGCAGTTCATCAGGAACCCGCCGGCGCTGCCCCCCTTCAGCTCGTTGGGGCGGCGCATGTCCATCTCCAGCCCCCATGTGTAGCGGTTCTTCACACCAGTGAAGCGGTCGTCGATCCGCGGGAACTCGCTGGCGGTGTCGGTCAGCTGCTCGATCTCGGCGAAGTCTTCGCCGTTGCTCGCCATGTCGACGGTCCAGCGGGTGAGCTTGCTCATTGCCTCGGGGCCGTTGAAGGGGGCGCCGTGGATGTCGGGGAAGAACGGGAACATGTTGTTCTTCGCCTCGGGAACCACGAAGTGAACCTTCGAGCCTTCCTGCCACGCGTTGACGACGTGGCTGGCAAAGCAGTTGTCGCGCTTGAACCAGCGGATGTCCTCGTCCTTCAGGTCGTCGCGGCGCGGGATGATGCCGAGATAGACCGGCATGGTGGTGTCGAACCCGAAGTGGACCTCGCCCGCATTCAGTCGCTCCCAGCTGGAGGTCGAAGGCACGATGTGCAGCACGAGATAATCCTCGGTGATGCCGAAATCATGCATCATGCAGTAGTAGGGCACCTTGAACCATTTCTCGCGTACCAGCGATCCATCGGGCGCGACCTCCATGTAGGAGACATCCTCGGTGCACAGACCGGAGGCGGCATAGCCGATGGCGACCATGTTGCCGGTGGCCGGGTCGATCTTCGGGTGCGCAGTGAAGGTCTGCGACTTCATCGCCCCTTCCCAGGTCTGGAAGGCGTCGGTCTCCATCGTGGCCGGGTCCATGATCAGCGCCGGGCTATCTTCCTTCATCGCCCACAGCTTGCCGGCATAGATCCAGGCGTTGGTGTTGGCGGTGGAGCGAATCATGCCCTTCACGCTGGGATCGTCGGTGACAGGGTTGCGATACTTGCCGAACAGCCCGCGGCCCGCTTCGCGCTCGGCGTGCCACTTGTCGGTCTTCGCCCAACGCTGCTTGAAGTCGACCTGGCCATCGTGGATGTGGAAGCGGGTGATCATCCCGTCGCCGTTGAAGGCGATATCGTCGCCGAGCAGTGGCGGGAACTGCGGATCGGGCTGCACACGGAAAAACGCGCCGTCGATCTCGGGCGGAATGGTCCCGTCAACATCGAGATCCTCGATATCGGCCTCGACCCGGCTGGGGGTGTTGAACCCGGTAAAACTCGGTGTGTCTGGAAACTGCGCCATTGTCTTTCGACTCCTCTCCTTGCGCTCGATTGTATGCTTCACTAACAAATAGGCAAGGTCGACGGGATAGGAACAGTGGCACAGTCTGCATTGATCGAGAGCAAAGACGGAGCGGGGCATGGCCCGGCTTCGCTCGACTCTGTGCTGGGCTTCCATATCCGCCTCGCGCACGGGGCCGTCTATCGCCATTTCACCGAAACCTTCGCCACGCTCGGGCTGACGCAGAAGCAGGTCAGCACCCTGTGGCTGGTGGCCGAAATGCCCGGAATAGCGCAGAGCGAGCTGGGCAATCGCCTGCGCATGGACCGGGCGACCGCGATGTCGATCGTCAGCCGAATGCAGGAACGAGACTATCTGTGGCGCGAACGCTGCCCTTCCGATGGCCGCAAGCAGTTGCTCCACCTGACCGATGCGGGCAAGAAGGCACTGGAAGAGGCGAAAGCCTGCATCAAAGAACACGAGCGCTGGCTGAAGAGCCGGTTCACTTCGGACGAAGTCAAGAAATTGGTGGAAATGCTCGCGCGAATCCACGAATAGTCCGCGCGAACTGAGGAGAGGTAAGCAAACCATGGCTGCACCGGGCGGGGGCACGAACCCCATCACGATCATTAACGATACGCCGATGGGGGTGCGCCAGTGGGTCGTTGTCGTCCTGATGGTTATGCTCAACGCGCTTGACGGATTCGACGTGCTGTCGAGCGCTTTTGCCGCGCCGGGTATTTCGGCCGAGTGGGGCATTGAGCGCGCGGCGCTGGGCGTCGTGCTCTCGGCCGAGCTGGTCGGCATGGGCTTCGGCTCGGTGCTGCTGGGCGGCGCGGCTGACAAGTATGGCCGCAAGAACACGATGCTGGTGTGTCTGGTTTTCATGGCTGCCGGCATGTGGGCCGCGGGGCACGCCAATGCGGTGACGCCGCTGGTGATCTTCCGCTTCATTACCGGCATCGGCATTGGCGGCATGCTCGCCGCGACCAACGCGGTGACAGCCGAAAGCACCAACAGCAAGTGGCGCAAGGCCGCCATCGCGGTCTATGTGGCGGGCTATCCGCTCGGCGCGATCGTGGGCGGCATCGCCGCATCGGAATGGCTGCTCGATGCCTATGGCTGGCGCGGCGTGTTTGACTTCGGCGCCATCGTTACCGTTGCCCTGATCCCCGTTCTTTATGCCCTGGTGCCGGAAACGGCCGCCTACAACGCTGGCAAGGGCAATGTCGCAGGCGTCAACAAGACACTGGCCACTTTCGGCAAGCCGCCAATCGCCGAACTGCCGGCGCTCGACCTTTCCGCAACACGGCCCAAGGTTACCGATATCCTGTCGAACCCCAAGCTGCGCCCGGTCACGCTGCTGCTGGCCTTCGGCTATATGTTCCACACCATCACCTTCTACTACATCCTCAAGTTCGCGGTGCAGATCGTGGCCGACTACCCGCCGGGTTATCCGCCTTCGGAAGCTGCCACCGTTCTCACCTATGCCAATGTCGGCGGGTTCTTCGGTTCGGCGCTGTTCGGCTTCGTGATGGCACGCCTGGGCATCCGCTGGCCGACTGCGTTCATGTTGCTGATCGGCTCGGTTGCCGTTGCCAGCTTCGGCATGGGACGCGATTCGCTTGACGCCTGGCAGTGGGCGACCGTCATCACCGGCTTCTTCACCAATGCCGCGATCTCGGGCTACTACGCAGCCTTCGCGCGCGGCTTCCCCGCCTATGCCCGCGCCACCGGTACGGGCTTTGTGCTCGGGGTCGGCCGGCTCGGGGCAGCGGGCAGCCCGCTGCTCGCGGGTACGCTGTTCACACTGCTGGGCAATTCGGAACTGCTCACCGTCTCGATCATCATGGCGATGGGTTCGTTGATCTCGCTGGTGCTGTTCCTGATGCTGCCCGAGCGCGAGGGCGACGAGCTGGTCGGCGCCGCCGACCTTCCCGCCGGTACACCGCTCGACTGAAATCTAGGAGATCATCCGCATGAAGACGCGCGCAGCCGTAGCCTTTGAAGCCAAGAAGCCGCTCGAAATCGTCGAAGTCGACCTCGAAGGCCCCAAAGCTGGCGAAGTGCTGGTCGAGATCATGGCGACCGGCATCTGCCACACCGACGCCTATACGCTCGACGGGTTCGACAGCGAGGGCATCTTTCCCTCGATCCTCGGCCACGAGGGTGCGGGCATCGTGCGCGAAGTGGGCGCGGGCGTTACTTCGGTGGCGCCGGGCGACCATGTGATCCCGCTTTACACGCCGGAATGCCGTCAATGTAAGTCGTGCCTCAGCGGCAAGACCAACCTGTGCACCGCGATCCGCGCCACGCAAGGCAAGGGCCTGATGCCCGACGGCACCACGCGCTTCTCGTACAAGGGTGAGCCGATCTTCCACTACATGGGCTGTTCGACGTTCTCGAACTTCACCGTGCTGCCCGAGATCGCCGTCGCCAAGATCCGCGAAGACGCGCCGTTCCAGTCGGCCTGCTATGTCGGCTGCGGCGTGACCACGGGTGTTGGCGCAGTGACCAACACCGCCAAGGTGCAGGTGGGCGACAATGTGGTGGTGTTCGGCCTCGGCGGGATCGGCCTTAACGTGATCCAGGGCGCACGGCTGGCCGGTGCCAACATGATTATCGGTGTCGACATCAACCCTGATCGCGAGGAATGGGGCCGCAAGTTCGGCATGACCCACTTCCTCAACACCAGGGGCATGAGCCGCGAAGACACCATCGCCAAGATCGTCGAGATGACCGACGGCGGCGCGGACTACACCTTCGATGCCACCGGCAACACCGAGGTGATGCGCACGGCGCTCGAAGCCTGCCACCGCGGCTGGGGCACCTCGATCATCATCGGCGTGGCCGAAGCGGGCAAGGAAATCTCCACCCGCCCGTTCCAGCTGGTGACGGGGCGCAACTGGCGCGGCACGGCCTTCGGCGGGGCCAAGGGCCGCACCGATGTGCCCAAGATCGTCGACATGTACATGCAGGGCAAGATCGAGATCGACCCGATGATCACCCACGTCATGGGCCTCGAAGAGATCAACACCGCCTTCGACCTGATGCACGAAGGCAAGTCGATCCGCTCTGTCGTGGTGTTCTGAGCAAGATCATCCGATGACCGGCCTGTTTCGCCATATGGTGCTGGGGGCCGACGATCCCGAGGCGGCGCGCATCTTCTATGACGCGACCTTCGCCGCCATCGGGGTCGGCCCCGGTACGACTGACCAGAGCGGGCGCCTTCTCTACCGCCACGCAGGTCAGCTGTTCATCATCGGGCGGCCGATCAACGGGGAGAAGGCCACCCATGCCAACGGCGGCACGCTCGGCTTCTTCGCGCCGAGCGCCGAGGCGGTTCACGCCTGGCACGCTGCCGGGCTCGCCCATGGCGGCACGGCTTGCGAGGGCAATCCGAAGGAACGCATCTCCCCCGCAACGGGCCAGCCGGTAACCGTCGCCTATCTACGCGACCCCACCGGCAACAAGCTCTGCGTAGTATACGAGCAGGATCAGGCATAGGCCCGCACGAGAGCCAGTCCTGTTGTGCCAGCCGAATTTGCCCGGACGCGCATTCATTCTTTCACAAGGCCGAAAACTTCGGCTATGCGATAAAGCGAGTCACGCGCGCTCGATGCGTGCGGCCCGAGAGGAGAACCCAAGCCATGTTCAACCACGTCTTCGTCGGCACCAACGATGTCGCCGCCGCCCGCAAGTTCTACAACGCTACTATGGACGTGCTCGGGCATGCCGGTCACGACATGCCGCATGGCACCGCTTATCCGAGCGAAAATGGCTCCTTCATCGTCGCCACGCCCGCCAACGGCGAGGAAGCGACTTGCATGAACGGGTTTACCTTCGGCTTCCGCGCGGCGGACTACGATCATGTCGATGCCTGGCACGCTGCTGGCCTTGCCAATGGCGGCACCGATGCTGGCGCGCCAGGTTTCCGTGAGAATTCGCCCGGCAATATGTATGGTGCCTATCTGCGCGATCCCGATGGCCACAAGCTGTGCGCCTTTGCGGTCAACACCGGCCCGCGCTGAGCGAAGGAGCATCCAAGAATGTACAGCCACATGATGGTCGGCTCGAACGACCTCGAAAAGTCCAAGGCATTCTATGATGCTGTTTTCGCCGCCATCGGTGGCGAGCCCGGCACCTATGATCCCAAGGGGCGGCTTATGTACGTGCACAAGGGCAGTGCCTTCCTGGTGACGAAGCCGATCAACGGCGAACCGGCCTGCATCTCCAACGGCAGCACCATCGGCTTTGCCATGGACAGCCCAGAGCAGGCCGACGCCTGGCACGCCGCCGGCGCGGCCGCTGGCGGCACCGAAATCGAGGACGCACCGGGTGTGCGCGATATGAACGGAACCAAGCTCTATCTCGCCTATCTGCGCGATCCCGATGGCCACAAGCTGTGCGCCCTCCATCGGATGGACTGAGGAGCATCTCGTGAGCCTTGAAACAGTCAGCACCAACCGCGCCTTCGGCGGCACGCAGGGCGTTTACAAGCACGCCAGCAGCGCCACCGGCACCGGGATGACCTTCGCGGTCTATGTGCCGGACCACGCAGAAGGCGCGAAGCTGCCAGTGCTGTTCTACCTTTCGGGGCTCACCTGCACCCATGCCAATGTCATGGAAAAGGGCGAATACCGCGCCGCCTGCGCCGAGCATGGCGTGATCTTTGTCTGCCCCGACACAAGCCCACGCGGTGATGACGTGCCCGACGATGACGGCTACGACTTCGGCAAGGGCGCAGGCTTCTATGTGAACGCCACGCAAGACCCGTGGGCGACGCATTTCCACATGCGCGACTATGTCGAGAACGAACTGCCCGCGTTGATCGCCGAGAACTTCCCCGCCGACATGGACCGGCAGGGCATCACCGGTCACTCGATGGGCGGGCACGGCGCGCTAACCATCAGCTTGCGCAATCCGGGCCGCTACAAGTCCACCTCGGCCTTTGCGCCGATTGTCTCGCCGCTCAATTGCCCCTGGGGCGAGAAGGCGCTGACCGGCTATATCGGCACCGACAAGGCCGCATGGCGCGAATACGATGCCTGCGCGCTGATCGCCGACGGCGCGCGCCTGCCCGACCTGCTGGTCGATCAGGGCACCTCCGACAATTTCCTCGAAGAGCAGTTGAAAACGCACCTGCTCGAAGAGGCGGCGGCCGCGGCAGGAATGCCCGCCACGATCCGGATGCAGGAGGGGTACGACCACTCCTATTACTTCATCTCCACCTTCATGGCCGACCATGTTGCGTGGCATGCCAAGAGGTTGAAAGCATGAGTGACAAGAGCCAGCGCATCGGCGAGATAATCGCCGCGCACGCGCACCGGGAGGGTCCGCTGCTGCCGATCCTGCATGATATCCAGCACGAGTTCGGCTGCGTCGATGCCGAAACCGAGGTGCTGCTGGCCAAGGGCCTCAACCTCACCCGTGCTGACATCCACGGCGTGGTCAGCTTCTATCACGACTACACCCCCGAGGCCGATCCGCGCCCCGTGGTGCAGATCTGCCGCGCCGAAGCGTGCAAGGCCAACGGTGTCGAACGCCTGATCGGTGCCGCCGAGGCTGCGGCGGGCAAGCGCGTGAAAATTTCGACCGTCTATTGCCTCGGCCTGTGCAGCGCCGGGCCCGCCGCGCGCACCGGCGACGACCTCCACATCCGCCTCGACGAGAAGGCGATCACCAAGCTGATCGAAAACGCATGACTATCGTAAAAATCTCTGACGACGCCCTCGCCCGCGCTGGCGGTGCCGACAAGCTCGCCAAGGCCTTCGAAGCCAAGGGCTGCGAGGTGCACCGCACATCCAGCTGGGGCATGCACTGGCTCGAACCCATGGTCGAGATCGATGGCAAGGGTTTCGGCCCGGCCACGCTCGACGATGTCGATGCGATCCTCGATGGGTCGAGCGACAAGGGGATCGGCGTGATCGAGGACTTTGCGTGGATCGCCAGCCAGACCCGCCTGACCTTCGCCCGCGCCGGCAAGACCCGTCCGCTGAGCCTCGAAGACTATGCCGCCAACGGGGGCTGGAAGGGCCTCGAACGCGCCCGCTCAATGGATGGCGAACAGGTGTGCAAGGAAGTGCTCGATTCAGGCCTGCGCGGACGCGGCGGAGCGGGCTTTCCTACCGGCATCAAGTGGGAGACCGTGCGCAAGGCGGCAGGCCCCAAGAAGTATATCGTCTGCAACGCCGACGAAGGCGACAGCGGCACCTTTGCCGACCGCATGGCGATGGAAGGCGATCCGTTCCAGCTGATCGAAGGCATGGCGATTGCCGGTGCCGCAGTGGGCGCGGACCAGGGCTATATCTACGTCCGCAGCGAATATCCCGATGCGATCCGCAAGCTCAATGCAGCGCTTGAGCTTTGCGAAGACAAAATCGCGCCGTTCAAGTGCGAAGTGCGCGTGGGCGCCGGGGCCTATGTCTGCGGCGAGGAAACCTCTTTGCTCAATTCGCTCGAAGGCAAGCGCGGCGAAGTGCGCGCCAAGCCGCCGCTGCCAGCGCTCGAAGGCTTCATGGGTAAGCCGACCGTGGTCAACAATGTGCTCACTCTGATGGCCGTCCCGCATATCCTGCAGGAAGGCGGCGCGGCTGACTATGCTGCCAAGGGGATTGGCCGCTCGAAGGGCACCATGCCGATCCAGCTTGCCGGCAACATCAAGTATGGCGGGCTTTATGAAGCACCCTTCGGGCTGACACTGGGTGAACTCGTCAACGACATCGGCGGCGGCACCTTCACCGGCAAGCCGGTGAAGGCTGTGCAGGTGGGCGGCCCGCTGGGCGCCTATATCCACCCCGACCAGTTCAACCTCGCCTTCGGCTACGAAGAGTTTGCGGGCGAGGACGCGCTGATCGGCCATGCTGGTGTCACCGTGTTCGACGACAGCGCCGACATGGGCGAGATGGCCCGTTTCGCGATGGAGTTCTGCGCGGCGGAAAGCTGCGGCAAGTGCACGCCGTGCCGGATCGGCGCGGTGCGCGGGGTCGAGGTGATCGACCGTATCCGCACCGGGGGCCGGCAGCGCGACGTGCTCGAACTGCGCCCGCAGATGCACAACACCACCAAGGACAAGGGCCGCGAGGCTGCCGAGGAAGTCGGCCTGCTGACCGACCTGTGCGAAACGATGAAGTTCGGCTCGCTCTGCGCGCTGGGCGGCTTCACCCCCTACCCGGTGATGAGCGCGCTCAAGCACTGGCCGCAGGACTTCTTCGGCGAAAGCGAAGTTCCGGCGGAAGCGGCGGAGTGAACTTGTTCACCCATCCCTCCTCCGCTCGCCCTGAGCTTGTCGAAGGGCTGTCCTTCCTTGATGCGTTGCGCCTGAAGAAAGTGCAATCCTTCGACAAGCTCAGGATGAACGGACTTGGAGGCATGGGACAGTGATCCTCGGCGCGGTCCTTGCAGGCGGCATGTCCACCCGGTTCGGCAGCGACAAGGCGCTAGCCGTGCTGGATGGGCGCACCCTGCTGGAACGCGCGGTCGAAGCGCTGGCGCATATCTGCGCCAAGGTGGTGATCGTGGGCCGCACCGATGGGCCGGCTGAGTGTGTGCCCGATGCCCCGCGCCCCGGCATGGGCCCATTGGGCGGGGTGGCTGGCGCGCTCAATCATGCGCGAGATCAACAATTCGCTTCGGTGCTCACCACGTCGGTCGACAGCGTCGGGCTGCCGGAGAACCTGCTCGAATTGCTGTCACCCGCCAGCGCCTATCTTGAAAAACAGCCCGTTATAGGGCATTGGAATATAGACGCCGCATCGATTGCTGAGCGCATCCTCCAGAGTGAAGGACGCCACTCGATGATCGCCTTTGCCAAAGCCGCCAATGCGCGCGGTGTGCAAAGTGCCTCGACGCCTGCGAACATCAATACGCCCGCGGATCTCGCGGCACTGGAGCATTAGCATGGGTTACGAACCGCAACAGGATTTCGGCACGCCGGAAGTGCAGTCCGAACAGCAGGTCACGCTGACCATCGATGGTCGCGACGTCACCGTGCCCGCTGGCACCAGCGTGATGCGCGCCGCCTCCATGGCGGGCGGGCATATCCCCAAGCTCTGCGCCACCGACAACGTGAAGGCCTTCGGCTCGTGCCGCCTGTGCCTGGTCGAGATCGAGGGCGCGCGCGGCACCCCTGCCTCGTGCACCACCCCCGCCGCCGAGGGCATGAAGGTCAAGACCCAGACCCCGCGTCTCGAAAAGCTGCGCAAGGGCGTGATGGAGCTCTATATCTCCGATCACCCGCTCGATTGCCTCACGTGCTCCGCCAACAACGACTGCGAATTGCAGGACGAAGCCGCCGCCGTGGGTCTGCGCGATGTGCGCTATGGCTATGAAGGCAAGAACCACCTCGGCACCGCGCCCGACAAGTCGAACCCCTATTTCTCCTTCGCCGCCGACAAGTGCATCGTCTGCTCGCGCTGCGTGCGCGCCTGCGGCGAGGTGCAGGGCACCTTCGCGCTGACCGTCGATGGCCGCGGCTTTGCCTCGGTCATCTCGGCGGGTCAGAGCGAGGACAACTTCCTCTCCTCCGAATGCGTGAGCTGCGGTGCCTGTGTGCAGGCCTGCCCGACCTCGGCGCTGATGGAAAAGAGCGTCACCGCGATCGGCAAGCCCGAGCGCGCCGTGGTCACCACCTGCGCCTATTGCGGCGTGGGCTGTGCCTTCCGCGCCGAGATGAAGGGCGAGCAGCTCGTCCGCATGGTGCCGTGGAAGGATGGCAAGGCCAACCACGGCCATTCCTGCGTGAAGGGCCGCTTCGCCTGGGGCTATGCCAACCACCAGGACCGCATCACCAAGCCGATGGTGCGCGAGAAGATCACCGATCCCTGGCGCGAAGTGAGCTGGGACGAGGCCATCGGGTTCGCCGCTGGCAAGATCAACAAGATCAAGGCCGAGCACGGCGCCCGCGCGCTGGGCGGCATTACATCCAGCCGTTGCACCAACGAGGAAACCTTCCTCGTGCAGAAGCTGATCCGTGCCGGGTTCGGCTCGAACAACACCGACACTTGCGCCCGCGTCTGCCATTCGCCGACCGGCTTTGGCCTTTCCACCACCTTTGGCACCAGCGCCGGCACGCAGAACTTCGATTCGGCCGAGAAGACCGACGTGTTCCTGCTGATCGGCGCCAACCCGACCGATGCGCACCCCGTGTTCGGCAGCCGCATGAAGAAGCGCCTGCGCGAAGGCGGCAAGATCATCGTGGTCGACCCGCGCCGGATCGACCTCGTGCGCTCGCCGCACATCGAGGCTGCGCATCACCTGCCCTTGCAGCCCGGCACCAATGTCGCCGTGCTGACCAGCATCGCCCACGTGATCGTCACCGAGGGCCTCGCCGACGAGGATTTCATCCGCGAGCGCTGCGACTGGGACGAATATCAGGACTGGGCGCGCTTCGTCTCCGACGAGAAGCACTCGCCTGAATTCCTCGAAGCCGTCACCCGCGTACCTGCTGAAACCGTGCGCGAAGCCGCGCGCCTGTTCGCCACCGGCGGCAACGGCGCGATCTACTACGGCCTCGGCGTGACCGAGCACTCGCAGGGTTCGTCGACCGTGATGGCGATCGCCAACCTCGCCATGGCGACCGGCAATATCGGCCGCGAGGGCGTGGGCGTGAACCCGCTGCGTGGGCAGAACAATGTGCAGGGCGCTTGCGACATGGGCTCCTTCCCGCACGAACTGCCGGGCTATCGCCACATCTCGAACCCCGAGGTGCGCGAATTGTTCGAGAACGACTGGGGCGTGAAGCTTGACCCGGAACCGGGCCTGCGCATCCCCAACATGCTCGATGCCGCCGTCGATGGCAGCTTCAAGGCGATCTACATCCAGGGCGAGGACATCCTCCAGTCCG
This sequence comes from Erythrobacter sp., assembly GCA_027311945.1. Taxonomy (GTDB): domain Bacteria; phylum Pseudomonadota; class Alphaproteobacteria; order Sphingomonadales; family Sphingomonadaceae; genus Alteraurantiacibacter. Next base: position 69,103 of record DAICXZ010000032.1, on the reverse strand, counting down.
ACCCCGACACCAAGCACGTCTCGGCCGGGCTTGCCGCGATGGACTGCGTGATCGTGCATGATATCTTCCTCAACGAGACCGCGCACTATGCCCACGTGTTCCTGCCGGGCAGCACCTTCCTCGAGAAGAACGGCACCTTCACCAATGCCGAACGCCGCGTGCAGGCCGTGCGCAAGGTGATGGAGCCGGCCAACGGCTATGAGGACTGGCAGGTTACCCAGCTGCTCGCCAATGCCATCGGCTGTAACTGGACCTATAGCCACGCTTCCGAGATCCTCGACGAAATCGCGCGCCTCACCCCCGGATTTGCCGGGCTGAACTGGGCGCGCGTCGATGCCAACGAGCAGCTGCAGTGGCCGGTCAACGACAAGGCCCCGCAAGGCTCGCCGATCATGCACGTCGATGGCTTCGTGCGCGGCAAGGGCAAGTTCGTGGTCACCGAATATGTGCCCACCGACGAGAAGACCGGCCCGCGCTATCCGCTGCTGCTGACCACCGGGCGCATCCTCAGCCAGTACAACGTCGGCGCGCAGACGCGGCGCACCGGCAACAACATCTGGCACGAGGAGGACATCCTCGAAATTCATCCGACCGATGCCGAAAACCGCATGCTGAAAACGGGCGATTTCGCGAAGCTGGCCAGCCGTTCGGGCGAAACCACGCTGCGGGTGCTGGTCACCGACCGGGTGGCTCCGGGCGTGGTTTACACCACCTTCCACCACCCCAATACGCAAGCCAACGTCGTCACCACCGACAATTCGGACTGGGCCACCAACTGCCCCGAATACAAGGTGACCGCGGTGCAGGTCATGCCCAGCAATGGGCCGACCGAGTGGCAGGAAGACTATGCCGATCTTGCCGCCATGGCACGCCGGATCGAAACCGTGGAGCCTGCCGAATAATGAGCACCGACAAGCTGCGCCGGATGGCCAACCAGATCGCCCTCAATTTCCAGGCGATCGGGCACGACAACGCCGTGCTGGCCACCGCCGACCACATCAACAAGTTCTGGGATCCCCGCATGAAGGCGGGGATCTTCGGTGATGACTGGTCGCAACTGTCGCCGATCGCGGCCGCTGCGATCGAGAAGCTGGCCAAGGGCGCCAACCCCGCCCCGCAGACCGGAGCGACCGAGTTCAACAAGGTCGACGAAGTCGGGCACAGCGACGCGGGTTGAGGGGGCCCACCCGAACTCCCAAAACCACCCGCTCGCCCTGAGCTTGTCGAAGGGCTGCCCTTACTTCTGGTGCCACACTCGAAGAAAAGCAGTCCTTCGACAAGCTCAGGACGAGCGGGAATTTGGCGGGCATTTGTTCTGATATGACAACAAGGCAGGTAACCCAATTCGGGCTTTCGGGCGGCACCATCCTGCTGAGCCGCGAGTTCGTGCCCGAAGTGCCGGTGGCGCTCGAGTTCAACGGCCTTGCCTATGCGGTAATGATGGCGACGCCGTGCGATCTGGAAGACTTCGCACGCGGCTTTGCGCTTACTGAAGGGCTGGCGCGTTCGGTTGCCGACATTGCCGATCTTGCCGTGGTTGAGGTCGAGAAGGGCTGGATCGCACGTGCGCAGCTCAGCGGCCTCGGCATCGAGAAGCTGACCGAACGTGTGCGCACGCGGGTGGCGGAAAGCTCGTGCGGGCTGTGCGGGATCGAGAACCTCGAAGCCGTTGCCAAGCCCCTGCCGAAGGTGGCGCAACACGCGCCGCTCGAAAGCCCTGCGATCTTCCGCGCCCTGGCGAAATTGCGCGACTATCAGCCGCTCACCAAGGCAACCGGCGCAGCCCATGCCGCCGCCTTCTGCGCGCCTGACGGCACGATCCTTCACGCCCGCGAGGACGTGGGCCGTCACAATGCGATGGACAAGCTGATCGGCGCGCTCGCCGTCGCGGGGCAGAGCCCGGCCGAGGGGTTCATCCTCTCCAGCGCGCGTTGCTCCTACGAGATCGTGGAGAAGGCGGTGCGCGCGGGGGCGACCAGCCTCGTCACCATCTCGCTGCCGACTTCGATGGCGGTATCCCGCGCCGAGGCCGCCGGGCTCAGCCTGTGGTGCCTCGCCCGCGACGATTCGGTGCTGAAGGTCTCTTGAGCGGCGGCTTAGCGGCTCAGCTGGAAAACCGCATGTTCGGCGCGCCAGTTGGCATTGGCCCCACCGATCTCGCGCCCGGCGGCGAAGAACCAGCTGCCTTCCACGCGGATGCCCCGTTCGCCAGCCAGCTCGAGAAAGTCGAAGATTGTGGTGTGGTGGATGTTCGCAGTCTCGTACCAGTTGGCCGGAAGGTGGCGCGAATTGGGCATCTTGCCGGTCCACAATAGACTCAACCGCATCCGCCAGTAAGCGAAGTTGGGAAAGCTGACGAAGGCCACCTTGCCCACCCGCAGCAACTGTTCGAGCAACCAGTCGGGCCGCTCGGCGGTTTGCAGCGTCTGGCTGAGGATGGCCACATCGAACGCCTGATCGGGATAGTCGGCAAGGTCGCGGTTGGCATCGCCCTGCACCACGCTGAGCCCGCGCGCCACGGCCCGTTCGACCTCGGCAGCGTCGATCTCCATCCCGCGCGCATCGACGCCCTTGGCATCGCGCAGCTCGGCCATCAGTTCGCCACTGCCGCAGCCAACGTCAAGCACACGCACGCCCGCCGGAACCAGCTCGGCGATCTTGGCGAGGTCGGCGCGCAGGGTCATTCCTGCACCACCGGCGGAGCATGGGCACCGGCGGCCATGCGCTCCATCAGCCGCTCGGGATAGGCGGGCGTGTCCCAGCCGAACCCACGATAAAGCTCGTGCGCGTCGAGCGTACTCAGCGCCCAGCGGCGCAGGCCCTGCAACTCGGGATGGGCCAGGAGCGCCGCGACCATGGCCTTCGACAAGCCTTTGCCGCGATGGCCTTCCAGTACGTAGACATCGGCCAGCCAGGCGAAGGTCGTCTTGTCGCTGATTGCGCGCGCGAAGGCGACCTGCTCGCCTTGGTGGAACACCGCCAAACACAGGCTGTTGGCGATAGCACGCTCAACCATTTCCAGCGCGATGCCCGGCGACCAGTAAGAGCGCGCCAGATAGGCATGGGCCGCCTTGGCGTCGATCCGCGCCTGATCGGCGGTCAGCTCGTAACCTTCGGGCAGCGCAGTCATTCGAGAAACCCCTTCATCACCCGGTCAAGCGCGGGTACGTCGAGCAGGAAGCTGTCATGCCCGAACGGCGCCGAAAGCTCCACGAAGCTGACCGGCGCTGCCACGGCGTTGAGCGCATGGACCACCTCGCGCATGTCGGAAGTGGTGTAGAGCCAGTCGGTGTCGAAGCTGATCAGGCAGAAGCGCGCGTCGCTCTTGCGGAAGGCGTCGGCGAGCATCCCGCCGTGCTCCTCGGCCAGGTCGAAATAGTCCATCGCGCGGGTGATGTAGAGGTAGGAGTTGGCATCGAACCGGTTGGTGAAGCTCAACCCCTGATAGCGCAGATAGCTCTCGATCTGGAAATCGGCATCGAAGCCGAACGTCTTGCTGTCGCGATCCTGCAGGCGGCGGCCGAATTTCTCGGTCAGCCCCGCCTCGGAAAGGTACGTGATGTGCGCGGCCATGCGCGCCACCGAGAGACCTTTCTCCGGGCCTTTCCCACTCTCGTAGTAAGCACCAGCCTGCCACTCGGGATCGGCCATGATCGCCTGCCGCCCGACCTCGTGAAAAGCGATGTTCTGCGCCGAGTGGCGCGCGGTAGTAGCAATCGCCAGCACGCGCTCGGCCCGGTCGGGGTAATTGGCGGCGAAGCTCAGCGCCTGCATCCCGCCCATCGACCCGCCGACCACGGCATGCAGGCGCCCGATCCCGAGCTGATCGAGCAGGGCCACCTGCGCGCGGACCATGTCGGAGATGGTGATGACCGGAAACTCCATGCCCCATGGCTTGCCTTCCGGCCCAATGCTCGAAGGTCCGGTCGAACCCATGCAGCCGCCGATCACATTGGCGCAGATCACGAAGAAGCGGTCGGTGTCGATCACCTTGCCCGGCCCGACCATGCGCACCCACCAGCCGGGCTTGCCGGTCAGCGGCTGGTCCGAGGCGACGAACTGGTCGCCGGTCAGCGCATGAAACAGGAGGATCGCGTTGCCGCCATCCGCCGCCAGCTCGCCATAGGTCTCGTAGGCGAGTTCCACACCCGGCAGCTCGCGCCCGCTGTCGAGCGGCAGCGGGGCTGGCAGCGCCCGCCGGTTGAGGTTCAGGTCAGACAGTGTGGCCATCGTGCGCCGATCCCTGTCGAAGCGCCCCGCTGCTGTCAATCATCGGCTGTCATTCGCGCGGCGCTGCGGCTATGCGCCATGGCGTGACTCAGGAAGCTACCCCCGATCGGCCGCAGATGAAGCCGAACATTGCCGCCATTCACGCCTATGTCCCCGGCAAGTCCGGCGGGGCGGATGGCAAGCCGCGCGTGAAACTCTCCGCGAACGAGAACCCGCTCGGCACCAGCCCGGCGGCGCTCGCCGCCCGCGCCTCCGCGCAGATCCCCTCGCTTTACCCCGACCCGGACAGCACCGCGCTGCGCACAAAGCTGGGCGAGCTGCACGGGATCGACGCAGGCCGGATCGTCTGCGGCACCGGCTCGGGCGAGCTGCTCACCATCGCCGCCAGCGCCTTTGCCGGGCCGGGCGACGAGGTGCTTTATGTGCGCTATGGCTTTGCGCTTTACGAAATCGCCGCAAGGCGCTGCGGTGCCGAACCGATCGAAGCGCCCGACGCCGACTTTGGCACCGACATCGATACGTTGCTTGCCGCCGTCACGCCGCGCACGAAGGTGGTGTTCATCGCCAATCCGAACAACCCGACCGGCACCTATCTGAGCCGCGATGAGCTGGAACGCCTGCACGAAGGGCTGCCGCCCCATGTGTTGCTGGTGCTCGATCAGGCCTATGCCGAATATGTCGCGCCGGAGAACGACGATGGCGGCATCGCGCTGGCCACCAGCGCCAGCAACGTGCTGGTAACGCGCACTTTTGCCAAGGCCTATGGCCTCGCGGGCGAGCGGGTCGGCTGGGGCTATGGCGCGCCCGGGATCATCGCGGCGCTCAACCGCATTCGCGGGCCGTTCAACGTCAATTCGGGCGCGCAGGCGGTGGTTCTGGCCGCGCTTGACGATCAGGCCTTCATCACCGCCGCGCGCGAGCATAACGCCGCCGTGCGCGCCGCTTTCTGCGATGAGCTGGCCGCGCTCGGCAATGCGGGCCTGCGCGTCGTGCCGAGCGAGGCCAACTTCGTGCTCGTGCTGTTCGAGGGGGCGCTGACGGCGGTGGACGCCATGGCCGCCATCGACGCAGCCGGCTTCACCGTGCGCCACTTGCCGGGGCAGGGCCTGCCGCAGGCGCTGCGCATCACCATCGGCACCGCCGATCAGATGCAGGCCATCGCCGCGACGCTGCGGCAAGCGGCAGAGGGGGCGACATGATGATCGAGCGCGTTGCCATCATCGGCCTCGGCCTGCTCGGCGGTTCGATCGGGCTGGCGGTGCAGGAACATCTGCCCAATGTCGCCACCACCGGCTACGACATCGATCCCGCAGTGCGTGCGAGAGCCCGCGAGCGGGGCCTCACCGCGGTGGTTGCCGACGATCCGCAGGAGGCCGTAGCGGGAGCCGATCTGGTGATCCTGTGCGTACCCGTGGGCGCGATGGGCGAGGCCGCGCGCGCCATCGCCCCGGCGCTGGGCGAGAGCACCATCGTCAGCGATGTCGGCTCGTCCAAGGAATCGACCTACGCTTCACTGAGCGAAGCCTTGCCGCACCATCACGTGATCCCCGCGCACCCGGTGGCCGGGACCGAGGAATCGGGTCCGGACGCGGGCTTCGCCTCGCTGTTCCATCGCCGCTGGTGCATCGTCACCCCGCCCCAAGACGCTGACCCGGCCAAGGTCGCCGCGCTGGTTACCTTCTGGGAGGATCTCGGCGCGCTGGTCGAAACGATGGACGCCAGCCACCACGACCGCGTGCTGGCCGTCACCAGCCATATCCCCCACCTCATCGCCTACACCATCGTCGGCACCGCGAGCGACCTCGAGCAGGTGACCCGCAGCGAGGTGATCAAGTTCTCCGCCGGTGGCTTCCGCGATTTCACCCGCATCGCCGCCTCCGACCCGACCATGTGGCGCGACGTGTTCCTCAACAACCGCGAGGCGGTGCTGGAAATGCTCGACCGTTTCCTCACCGATCTGGCGCTGATGCGCGAGGCGATCCGCGCGGAAGACGGCGAGACCATGTTCGACTGGTTCACCCGCACCCGCGCGATCCGGCGCGGGATCGTCGCCATCGGGCAAGACGATGCGCGCCCCGACTTCGGGCGCAAGGATCACGATTAGCGCGGGATGACATTAGTCTTATCCCGCTTGCTCCCCTCCCCTTGGGGAGGGGCTGGGGGTGGGGGATCGACGCTGGCCGGCGTGTGGAACCCCCATCCCAACCCTTCCCCAAGGGGAAGGGCTTTATGGAGGGTGAAACAGGCTTTCGCCTACTCCGCCGCCTGCGCTTCCTTGGCAGCGTGTTCCAGCGTGGCGAGGAAGCGCTCGGCATCGAGTGCGGCCATGCAGCCGGTGCCTGCCGCCGTCACCGCCTGACGATAGGTGTGGTCCATCACGTCTCCGGCAGCGAACACGCCGGGGATCGCGGTCTTGGGGGTGCCCGGCTCGGTGATAAGATAGCCGCCCGCGTCGGTCTCCAGCTTGCCCTTGAACAGCTCGGTCGACGGCGCATGGCCGATGGCGACGAAGGCCCCGTCGACCTCCAGCGTGGATTTCTCGCCGGTCACGGTATCGACGAGGTTGAGGTGATGCAGCTTGCCATCCTCGCCCGCCTCGAAGCTCTCGACCGCCTTGTTCCAAAGCGGCGTGATCTTGTCGGAGGCGAACAGGCGGTCCTGCAGGATCTTCTCGCTGCGCAGCTCGTCACGGCGGTGAATCAGCGTCACGTCGTCGGAGTGGTTGGTGAGGTACAGCGCCTCTTCAACCGCCGTGTTGCCGCCGCCGATCACGGCCACCTTCTTGCCGCGATAGAAGAAACCGTCGCAGGTGGCACAGGCCGAAACACCCTTGCCGCCAAGCTCCTGCTCGCCAGGAACGCCCAGCCACTTGGCCTGCGCGCCGGTGGCAATCACCAGCACATCGCCGACATATTCGTCGCCGCTGTCGCCCACGGCGCGGAAGGGCGAGCCGTTTTCGAGGTCGACCTCGACGATAGTGTCCCACATCATCCGGGTGCCGACATGCTCGGCCTGCTTCTGCATCTGCTCCATCAGCCAGGGGCCCTGGATCACATCGGCAAAGCCGGGATAGTTCTCGACATCGGTGGTGATGGTGAGCTGCCCGCCGGGCTGAAGCCCCTGCACCACGATCGGCTGCATCCCCGCGCGCGCGCCATAAATCGCGGCGGAATAGCCGGCCGGGCCGGAACCGATGATGAGCATGCGGGTGGTGTGGGTGGCCATGTCTGTTCGAATCCCTTTTCCTATCGCCCGACCTAGGTCCAGCCCGCAGGCAATTCAAGCAACCCACGCCGCCCCTTCCCCCAAGCAATTCTGCTGGCGGGGCTAGCCGGGCTTGCGCCGGGCGAGGCGGGCGCGCCATTGTCCGGGCGATATTCCGCACAGACGGCGGAAGAAGCGCGAGAAATAGGCCGGGTCGGCAAGGCCGATGCTGGCCCCGATCTCGGCCACGCTCACTGCCGAAAAAGCGAGCAACCGCTGTGCTTCGAGCACGGCGCGCTCGTCCCGGATCTGCGTGGGCGACAGGCCCTGCGCCGCGCAGGCATCGCGCAGGGCCGTCTCGCTGACGCCGAGCGCGCGGGCATAGGCGGCAACCGGCTCGCGCTCCCGGTAACGCTCTTCGACCAGCTGGCGGAACCGCGCCACCAGCCGCACCTGCCTGCCCGAAGCTTCCGAAGCCGCACCGATCCGCTCGGCGGCGCGGGCCGCGTGTACCAGCGCCAGTTGCAGCAGGGCTTGCACGGCGGCATTTTGTCCAAGTGCGTGCCAGGTGCACTCACGCGCGATCTGGGCCACTGTGGAGGCCAGCTCCGCGCTTTCGGCGGGCTCCAGCGCAACGGCACGCGGAGCGGCGAACAGCGGCGCGCCCTCGGGCCAGAGGCTCAGCACCTGTTCGAGTTGGACCGTGGCGATGGTGAGCACCCGCCCCTGCGTCCCCCGGTCCCACGAAAAGCCGTGCACCGTCCCGGCGGGCACCACCAGCAGGCTCGGCGCGGTGAAGCTCTGCTCCTGCCCTTCGTAAAGCGTCGCCCCGCCGCCCTCGGTGATCAGGATCAGGTGGTTGAGATCGGCGTGGCGGTGGGTGGCGATGCGCCAGCCGTTCGGCTGCGAGCGCACCGCCAGATCCTCGACATGCAGAAAGTCAGGGTCAGCCGTGCGCGGCGGCTCTCCATAAAGGAAGAAAGGGGGCGGCAACTGGGCGTTCACACAGGCCATCCTGCGCCAGTTTCGGTGAAAAGTCCAAGTTGTTTGCTGGATCGGGTCTTGGCTCCTTGGCTCACCCGCTTAGTCAGGTCGTCAACAACGCAAAAAAGGATGCCCCAGGTCATGAAAACGCAAGTCTGCATCATCGGTGCCGGTCCCGCCGGTCTGCTGCTCGGCCACCTGCTGCGCGCCGAGGGCGTCGATTGCGTGGTGCTCGAACGCCAGACGCCCGACTATATTCTCGGCCGCATCCGCGCGGGTGTGCTGGAGACGATCACGGTTTCGCTGATGGAGCGGCTCGGGCTCGATGCGCGGATGAAGGCCGAGGGGCTGTGGCACGATGGCTTCAACCTTGCCGACGGCGAACGGCTGATCCGCATCGACATGGCCGATCTGGTCGGCAACCGGGTGATGGTCTACGGCCAGACCGAACTGACGCGCGACCTGATGGACGCCGCCCCTGAACGCGACCTCGAAGTGATCTACGAGGCCGCCGATGCCGCGCTGCACGATGTCGAGAGCGACGCGCCCTATGTCACCTACACCAGGGACGGCAGCACCCACCGCGTCGACGCGCGCTTCATCGTCGGGTGCGATGGCTTCCACGGCCCCAGCCGCAAGGCCATCCCGGCGAGCGTGGGCAAGGAGTTCGAGCGGGTCTATCCGTTCGGCTGGCTCGGCATCCTTGCCGATGTGCCGCCGTGCAACCACGAGCTGATCTACGCCAACCACGAACGCGGCTTCGCGCTCGCCTCGATGCGCTCGAACACGCGCAGCCGCTACTATGTCGATGTACCGCTGACCGACAAGGTCGAGGAATGGAGCGACGAGAGGCTGTGGGACGAGCTGGCGATCCGCCTCGGCCCCGATGCCGCCGCGCACATCACCCGCGGCCCGGCAATCGAGAAGAGCATCGCGCCGCTGCGCTCCTACGTCTTCGCGCCGATGCGCCACGGCTCGCTGCTGCTGTGCGGCGACAGCGCGCATATCGTGCCCCCAACCGGGGCCAAGGGCCTGAACCTCGCCGCCTCCGACGTGCACTATGCAGCTGCCGCGCTGACCGGGTTCTTCAACAAGGCCAGCAACGAGGGCATCGTCACCTATTCGGATACGGCGCTGGCGCGGGTGTGGAAGTCCGAGCGGTTCAGCTGGACGCTGACCAAGCTGATGCACCGCTTCCCCGAGGATGGCCCGTTCGAGCGCGCCATGCAGGTTGCCGAGCTGGACTACATCGCCTCAAGCCGCGCCGCGCAGACCAGCATCGCCGAAAACTACGTCGGCCTGCCGGTCTAGGGTCCACCTCGCTCCCCTCCCCTTGGGGAGGGGCTGGGGGTGGGGGCTCGACGCTGTCCCCCCATCCCAACCCTTCCCCAAGGGGAAGGGCTTTGCGAGTCGATGCTAAGTCATCCCGCTCTATCCTTCGGCGCGCTCGCCATCGAGCGCCGCCAGCCGCTTTTCCTCGGCCAGCATCGCCTCGGCGCGGACGATCATCTCCTCGACCAGTCCGCGCAGGACTTCGAGCGAGTCGGGCGCGAACCCCTCGGTCAGCTCGCGGTCGCGGTCGATGGCGAGCTCGATCATATCGCGGTGAATACGCTGGCCTTCGGGCGCGAGGCCAATCTCGATCTCGGGCCCGCCGGGCTTGCGCTCGCGCTTGAGCAGGCCGCGCTGCACAAGGCTTTTCACCGCACGGCTGAGCTGCCCGCGATCCTGCCCCAGCCGCTCGGCCAGGCCGTTGAGCGAGAGCGGCGCATATTCGCCCACCTGCGCGACGATCCACCAGTCGGTCTCGTTCATGCCGAACTGGCGCCGCCGCGCGAGGGTGCCCGAACGGCGCAACAGGCTGTAGAGCTTGATCATGCGCATCGAGGCCAGCTCGCGCATGAGGGCAGAGCGACCACTTACGCCGCGATCGTCCTCGCCTGAAGAAGGGTCCGCCTGGCCGCCGTCGCTGACCGATTCTGCTGCTAATTCTGTCATCGCCCAAAAACTAGAGGAGCCGATGGTGCGACGCAATGTATAGCGCAGTCAGGCAGGGGGCTGCTTACAGATATAGCGTGTTTCCGTTCTCATCGACCGGGTTGCGGTCGTTCTCCGAGCACTGGAACTCGATCAGCGTCCCGTTGCGATCGCGCCGATAGCTGAGCGTGACCTCGAACGGCTCGGCAAAGGCCACCGGGTCTTCCATCCGCATCTCGTTGATCAGCGTGTCGGGATCCTCTGACGAAAGATAGATCCGCTCGGTAAGGTGGAACTGGTCCGAATGGCGGCCACCCTCTCCCACTTCGAGCCGGTCGGAAATGCCGATCGTATCGACCACCAGCGTGCCGTCCTCCCAATGGCCAATCGAATGGCCGTGGTAGGTCGGATCGGGGTCTTCGGGATGCTCGCGCCCGTCGGTCCAGATCGTGCGCGTCTGCATCCAGGCTTCCTGGTTGATGGTGACGCGGCCCGGCGTGAACAGGAACTCGTAAGGATACTGCGGCAGCTGCATGATGCGGGGCAGGCCGGGCGGAGCGCAGTTCGAACGGTCGAGCCGCTCCACCCCATTGTTGGCAGACACTTCGGCCCGCCAGGCTTCGCGCGCCTCGTCATACTCGCCCTTGAGCACCGGCTGCGGCGGCGGCCCGCTGCCGGGCGCGCGGCGCTGGAGAAACCAGATCCCGCCCCAGTCGGGCAGCTCGTCAAGCGCGGCGTAATTGCCCTTGGGATAGGGTGCGCCCTCGCCCTCGGTCAGCCCTTCGGGCACGGGCGATCCGGGCATTGCGCCCAGCTGCGCCGACGCGGGCTGGACAATGGTCAGGGCGATGCAGGCTGCGAGGGCAGCGCGGCGGCTATTCATTGGCTTGTCTCTCCCCCAGACTGTGGCGTTATGGCCATCAGCCGACTTCTCCCAGCGTGCTGCCATCGGGCAGGCGCACGCCGACATAACTCGCCCCGCGCGCGCCCGAGCGCAGCGGATGGACCCACAGACGGATCTTGTCGCCGGTGCGCAGCGAGGTGCGACGCCAGCCGCTCTGGACCAGATTGTTCGGGCTGGTCATCTCGATCGACCAGCGCTGCGGCGTGCCATCCTCCTCCACCTCGATGGCGATGAAGGCATGCGGGTTCTGCCAGCGAAACTGGGTGACCGTGGCATCGAGCACGATGGTCTTCTGCATGTCGAACATCGAATAGGAGTGGTGCGCGCTGGCCGGGATCGCAGCCGGGGCGAGCGCGGCAACAGCGAGCGGCAGGAGCATTGCGAACTTTTTCATGACCGGTTTCCCTTGGATCAGAGCTGCGGCACGTTCACGGCGGAGCCATTCTTCGGCAGGCCGGAATCGAGCACGGTGCCATCGGACTTGGTGAGATCGAGAAACAGCCCACCGGGGCTGCCATTGCGCAGCGGTGCCATGCGCAGGCTGATCGTTTCGCCGGGGCGCAGCGAATTGCGCCGCCAGCCCTGCCGGGTGAGGTTGTTCGGGCTGTTCAGCTCGATCGAATAGCGCGTGGTGCGGCCCTGCGCGTTGCGCGTGTCCAGCTCGATGAAGGCGTGGGGGTTGGTCCACTGGAACTCGTGCACGGTGCCTTCGATCGTCATCACCTTGCGCTGGTCGAACATGGCGAAGCTGTGGTGGGCCTGCGCAGAATTCGGGGCCAGCGCGGCGAGCGCCGTCACGGCCAGAGCTGCACCGGCGCAAGCGGCCAGCGTGAGCTTGTCAGTCATTACCTGTTCCTTCGATTTCGCTTTGGCCCCGCTCCTCCGCTACCTCGCTTCCGAGGTCGGTGCCGGGCAGGTTTTCGTTGTAGGCAAGGATGCAGTTGCTCTCGTTGATGTCGGTGTAATCCGCGCGTTTGAAGCGCTTGGTGGACTTCCACTCGCCCTCCCACATCAACGGGTCGATCAGTTCGTATTCGACCTCCATCACCGTGCCGCCCTCGAGCAAGCGGATGCGTTCGACGATCTCGAACTGGTCGGAAATCGGAATGCCGTGGTCGATGTAGTGGTTGGACGGTTCGAGGTACCTGGTGTGAACCACCAGCGTATCGCCCTCGAAATGGCCGATGCTTTCGCCGTTGTAACCGGGCACGACGAAATCCGGATCGGAGAACTCGCGCCCGTCGAGGAAGATCGTGCGGACCGAATTGTTGAAGCCGGAAATCATGTAGATCGCGGTGGGCAACTGGATGAAGGCATGCGGCCAGACGCGCGTCATGATCATCGGCATCCCCGGCGGGTAACACTGGCCGATGGCATCGCGATATGTCTCGTTGCGAGCCTGGGCCTTGGGCGCTTCGATCAGCGCCTCGATCCCTTCCGGCCCGAACTGCGGATAGGGCGGGCCGAACAGGTAATGGGAAAAGCCCTCCGACAGATCGATAAACCAGGTGCCGGTCAGGTCGAACGGCGGGGCCGGACGGTCCTTGGCAAGGTTTTCCGGGGCGAGCGCGCCGAGGTAGCCGGGGTGCTTGGGCACCATGGCCTCAAGCCGCTCGGGCGAGAGCGGGACATATTCACGCGTCACTTCGGGCTGAACGGGAACGGCTTCGTCCTGCGCCAGGGCAGGCGCGCCTGCGCCGAAGGCCAGCGCACTGGCCAGAAGAAGGGCAGCGAGGGGCTGATTGCGGATCAAAAGACACTCCCGTTGAACTTTCGGCACCCTTGTGGGGAACCTTTTTGATAACGTCAATAAACAGTGGTTTGCCGGGGGCTGAGAACCTTGGAAGAGCGCCCCCGGCAAGAGGTGATCAGAAGTCGTACTGCAGCGTCAGTCCAACCTCGCGCGGCTTCCCGCGCACCACGAACAGCGCCGAACGTTCATACTTTGCGGCTTGGGGAAGCACGGGGATCGGGCCACCGCGATCCCAGTAGCCGCCGCCGAAACGGGTGGCGTAGGTCGCATAGGTGTTGTCGAAGAGGTTGTTCGCAAACAGGCTGATCGTGACCGGCACATCGTGCGGCTGGAAGCGAAGGCGCGCGTTGACCAGTTCGATCGCCGGCAGGCGATAGGCCGAATCCCCGGTTTCCGTCGGATGGGTCGCCTGATCGGAGGTGTAGGCATAACTGGCGTTCAGCGTCAGCTGGCCCGGTCCGATGTCAGCCGAATAGTTCGCCCCGACGTTGTAGGTGAATTCCGGCGGCTCGGGATAAAGGTTCGGCCCGCCGTTCGCGCTCTCGTCCATCAGATCGTAGCCGGTGTAGCCGAACGAGCCATCCAGCCAGAAGTCCTCGGTCAGATAGACCTGCGCATCGAACTCGACACCGAAGATGTCGATATCGCCGGTGTTGGAGACCTCCACTCGGAATCCCGGCGGAACAGGACAATCCGGCTCCCCGCCGCACTGCACCTGCCGCGCGGCCTGGCGGTTCGTCCATTGCATATAGAATGCAGTCGGATTGAAGCGCACACGTCCGCCGAAGGCCTCGATCCGCATGCCGCTTTCATAGCTCACCACGCGTTCGGGATCGATCGGCTGGAGGAAATCGCCGCTCTGGAGTTCGCCTGCTACACCCGAAGCGATGCCGACGCCGCTGTAGGAACCTGCCTTGTAGGCCTTGGACACGGTTGCATACCACATCCAATTGTCCATCAGATGGTAGTCGAGCGACCCGCGCCAGTCGATCTCGTCCCAGCTATGGTCGCTCCAGACGGTGGTGGAATCGGTTCCGGCCACGGGCGTGAAGTCGGCGGACGGATACTCGGTCTCTTCGTAGTTCTTGTAGTCATGCGCATAGCGCAGCCCGCCGGTGAAATTCAGCCGATCGGTGATGTGCCAGGTGGCGCTGGCGAAGATGCCGATCGAGTCCGACTTCTGCGTGGTCTCGATGTCGTCGCGGTGAAACAGCCCGGCATCGGTGTTGCCGTTTGGCTGCCCGACGTTGGCGTTTGGCCCGCCGCGCGGCGTATCGCTGGTGCCGCGCCGGGTGTCGACCTCCGCATCGCTGAACGACTTTTCGTGGAAGTAGCTGCCGCCGAACACGAAATCGACCGCGCCCGAGAACAGCTCTGCGTTGAGTTGCAGCTCCTGATAGAACACCGACGATTCGATTCCCACATCGCGCTGCTCGGTGCCGAGGAACTGCCAGTCCACCCGGCTTTCATTCTCCAGTCGTGACACGCCCGTGGTGCTGGTGAGCGAGGCCGTGTCCGACAGGTCGTAAACGATGTTCGCACTGCCCTGATAATAGGTCGTGTTGGTGAACTGCTCGCAGGCCTCGTCCCAGTCGGGATCGAAGTCGTCGAGCAGGCAGATGCTTGGTGCGGTGAAATCACCCGCCACGATGCGCGGATCGTTGTAAGCAGCCAGCCGCTCCTGACCGTCGGCAATCAGCGCATCGCCGACCCAGTCTGCGTAGTTGCCTTCCCAGAACCCTTCGCCAATGCCGGGCCGCATGTCGAATTCCTCGAACACCTGCGGCGAGCTGGTCCCCTCGGAATCCGAATAGACGAAGCCGAGGTCGATCATCAGATCGGAGCTGGGCTCCACGCGCAGGTCGACCCGCCCGATATAATCCTTGGTGCGCCCGAGATCCTGCGTCCCGCGCTGGACCCAGCCACCCTGCACCAGCCGCGCGCCCTGAACCCGCAAGGCCGCACTGTCGCCAAGCGGCAGGTTGAGCGCGGCCACCACTTCGGAGCGGTCCATATTGGCCACGGTCGCGCGGACATAGCCGCTGGTCATCCCGAATTCGGGCCGCTTGGTGAAATAGCGGATCGCGCCGCCGGTCGAATTGCGGCCGAACAGCGTACCCTGCGGGCCGCGCAACACTTCCACCCGGTCGATATCGAGCACACGCAGCACCGAACCGTTGGTGCGCGGGATATAGATGCCATCGAGATAGAGCCCGACCCCGCGCTCGCCCGCCGCGCCTCCGCCCCCGGAGATGCCGCGGATCGAGAACTGCGGGTTCGAGTTGCTCGAACCGCGCCCACCGGTGATGTTGAGGTTGGGCGTGAAGGTGGCCAGATCTTCAAGATCCTCGATGCCCTTAGCCTCGATCGATTCCTCGGTTACCGCTACGATCGACAGCGGTGTATCCTGCAGATTGGTCGCGCGCCGCTCGGCAGTCACGACGATGGCGGTGCCGAAGGTCGGTTGCTGGCCCGCCTCATCCGATGTCGCCCCATCCGACGCTGCCTGGCCAAACGCCGGCGTGGACAGGCCTGCGGCCGCACAGGTCGCGAGCAGGCACGCACGAGCCCACGCAGAATTGCGATATGCCATGGATTCTCCCCCATTTTATCTGGCCCTGATCTGATTATTGTCGGGTTGCCCCGTCGCTGCCGGGCCGTGGTCAGCGCGAGTCGCAGCATACATTTGACAAAATCAAAATAAAGCCTTTTTGACTCTATCAATAAAACCGCGGATTTCCGCCAGTTTCGAGAGGCTTCGGCCTCTTGCGCCGGGGGAGCGAGCGTCACCCAAGAGCCTAGGCTCCCGGCAGCCGGAGCTGCGGGAGACAAGACATGCGGCTATTGGCGCGCTGCTGCTATTCGAACCCTTTGGAGCTTATCGTCCAGCCTTCGGCGCTGCACAGCGGGCATTCGGCGTTGAGGATGGCCGTTTGCGCCTCCTCATCCGCGCGCAGCTGCCAATCCAGCCAGTTCACCGCGAACTTCGCCCACTGCCCGCCGTTTTCGAGCGCAAAGGTGCCGCCGTGACCAACCGGCAGGCTTGCGAGCACCACCGGCACATGTTCGATACGGGCAAAATCGTCGTTGCCGTTGGCCCAGGCGATATCCGAAGGCCCACCAAGGACATAGGCCATCGGGCTGTGCAGCTTGAGCAGGTCGTCCTTGCCGATTTGCACACCGCTCAGGCCGGAATTGGGACGGTTGTAGACCCCGCTGCCCAGCGCCATAACCGTGCCGATGCGGGGATCGGCTCCTGCGGCCAAGGCCTGAAGGCCTCCGCAGCTGTGGCCCATCGTGGCGATGCGGTCAGGGTCGATTGCGCCGTGCAGCGGGTCTTGCGGGTCGGCGTTCATCGCCAGGGCAAGGTCGATCCCTGCCAGCATCCCGGCGACGCTGGTCTCGTCGGCGGGGCGATCGGACGGCGGCGGAGGCGGGCCGTCAAGCGGCGGCGGCGCAGGCGGCAGCTCGGCCGCGACCGGGCGCTCTTCACCCGGCTTGCCATTGGCAATGACCAGATACCCGTGGCTGGCGATCTCGCGCAGGAAATGGCTGGCGCTGAGGCCGTTGTCGCGGCAGCCCCCGTTGCCCCAGAGCACGACAGGCATCGGCGCATCGGGCAGCCTGAGCGGCCGATAGACGGTGTACCCTTCCGCGCCGGCAAGTTCCTGCGCAATCGCAGGCCAGTCTCCGCTGCCCGCTGCACCACCGATTTGCCGCGGCAGCATCGCTGCGGAATGCCGCGCCAGCGGCAAGTCGATGCGCGAAGCCGCGTCCCAACCATAGTGCACCGAAATTCGCGGAGCCGGGTCTTGCACCAGGTCGGCGAGGTTGCGCTGGCGCGGATCGGCGCCGGTCACGAGGAAGCGGAGCCGGTGGCCCGGCATCACGCGATGCGACAGCGGCATCATGGCGATCGACAGCATCGCCGGTTCACCCTCGCTCAGCGGCGCCACGTCAGCCTCACGGCCCGAATGCCACGGCATCCCGAGCGTATCCCACGGCGCTTGCGAAACCTTGCGATGCGAGAGCTTGAGCCGCCCGAACGAGAGCACTTCGACCTCCCCGTCAGCAGCTACGTCCTCCAGATAGACGAACACATCGGCATCGGGCCGGTCGGCGCTCACCGAAATGTTCGCTACCGGATAGCCGAGCAGGTCGAACGCCTCGCTGGCAGGTGCGCTGTCAAAGGTAACGCCGTGCCCGTCGAGCGAGGGGGGCCAGAAAGCGAAATAGGCATCGTCGGCGACATCGTAATCGACGGCAAAGCCAGCACTGCCGCTGCCCACCGGATGCGCGCCGAGCACATTGCCCCCATCCGCGCCGAGATAGTAGCTTAGCGTCTCGCTTGCTGCGCCGGGCAGCTGGTCGCTCGTGACATAGCTGCCCTCGCCGTCGCCCTCGTCGCGATAGTAGGTGACGCGCGGCGCCTGGCCGAAGCCATTCTCGATGCCCTTCAGATGATAGTCGAAGTAGCGGGTGATCTCGCCGGTAAAGTCGAAACCCGGCGGCGGCACGCAATGGCTGCCGGGGCCGACCAGCAATCGGCTATCGAGATTCTGGGCGGCAACGATGATATGGCTGGTCGGCTCGTCCTTCCAGTTGCTCCACATGTAAGTGGCGATCCCCGCTTCGCGGATGGTCTGGGCATATTTCCAGATTGCCACCTCGTCCCAGAAGGCATTGCCGGTGAACTCGCTCACGCTGTCGCGATAAGGCATCCCGTACCACAGGCCGGCCATCGGCGTATTGTCGGCATGCATGGCCACCGCTTCACGCAACAGCGCGCCCTCGGGATCGGCATCGACCGGCACGCTGGCCAGATCGACCGACAGATCCTCGTCCGGTCGGGTGTTGAACTGCGCTGTGATGCCGCCGCGCCGCACAAATTCGTATTTGTCCCAGTCGGTTGCGCCGGTGAAGATCGCCTTCAGAGCGGGCGGCGCAGTGCTTGCCACATGGGTGGTGGTGCCGCCGAGATAGGAACAGCCGACCATGCCGACGTCGCCGCTAGACCATGGCTGCTGCGCAAGCCACTGGACAAGATCGTGCCCGTCCTGCGCCTCGGTTCGATCCTGAAAACCGCGCCGCGCACCGAAGCTGGCACCCTTGCCGCGAATATCGGCCACGGCGACGACATAGCCAGCCCGCAACAGGCTGCGCAGCGCAAGGTCGTCGTCCAGTGCCACTTCCTGCACCTCGCCATCGGCATCGACAAACCGCGCGCGATAGGGCGTGAATACGAAGATCACCGGCAGCCGCTCTGTCTCCACGCCATCGGCATCGGCCGGGCGATAGACGTTCATCGCCAGCCGTGTCCCGTCGCGCACCGGGACATAGAGCGACTGGCGCTCGTAGCCCGGATAGTCATGCGCCAGTGCGGGCAGCGTGAGAGCCGTACAAGCCAGAGCGGCGATTGCGGTGCGCAAGGGTACAAATGGCATTGTCTCTCTCCCGTTTGCCTGATTGTCAGGCCTGTTCGGTGCTCTCTTCGCGTTCGAGCCAGGCCAGGATTTCGTCGCGATCCTGATCCACCCGCGGCGGCGGCGCATCGGTGCCGGGGCCATCGGGCGTCATGCGGAAACCGGCGTTAGGCACCGCGACCTTGCCGGGCACCGGCAGGCCGGGAATCTCGATGTCGAGCAAGGCGCCCGGACCACCCAGCGCGGCAGCCTCATCAACCCGGCGGACCATGCCGCAGGGAATACCGACTTCGCTCAGCTCGCGCTCCCATTCCTCGGCCTTGCGGGTACGGAATATCTGCGCCAGCTGGCCGTGCATGGCATCGAAGTTGGCGCGGCGCGCATCGGGGGTGGCGAACCTCGCATCGTCCAGCCAGTCTTCGCGGCCGAGAAAGCGGGCGAGCGCCGCGAACTGGTTTTCCTGCACCACGCCAAGCGAGACGTGCCGATCGTCGGCAGTTTCGAACAGCCCGGCGGTTGGCAATTCGCTGTAGCCGGTGTTGCCCAGCCGCTTAAGCGCCTCTCCGGTAACGAGAAACGGTGTAAGCGCACTGGTCATGAAGGCCATCGAGGCGTCGAGCATCGAGACATCGATGAAAGAGCCCTCGCCCGATCGTTCACGCCGCAGCAACGCGCCCAGGATGGCGACGGCAGCGGTCTGGCCGGTGAGCGTATCAACCATGGGAAAGCCCACACGCACCGGCGGATCGCCTTCGGCCCCGCTCAGCATCATCATGCCGCTGGTGGCCTGCACGATGTTGTCGATCGCGGGCCAGTCGCGCTGGGGGCTGTCCTGCCCATAGCCGCTGACCGAACAGAACACGATGCCGGGGTTATCCTTGCGCACCTCGCCGTAGCCGAAACCGAGCCGACCGATGACGCCGGGACGGAAGTTCTCCAGCAGCACGTCGCTCTTCGCCACGATGCGGCGTGCAATCTCCTTGTCGGCGGGGTCCTTGAGGTCGAGCGCAATGCTCTTCTTGCCGACATTGGCGGCAATGAAGGCGGGGCTCATCCCGTCGAACTCGCGGTTGGAGCCGTAGTTGCGGAACTGGTCGCCGCGCTTCGATTCGATCTTGATAACCTCGGCGCCCATCAGCCGCAGCAGATGGCTGGCGAAGGGGCCAGCCATCACATGGCTGAAGTCGGCCACCCGGAAACCGGCCAGCGGTTGCGTCATCAACTTTTCCCTTCACATCGTATCTGGTCGCGCGCGACAATGCTGGCGCGGGCCACGCGGTATGCCTCAATGCCATCAATGCCGAAGCGCGCGAGCCTGCGCGCATTCGCCTCGCCATCGCGCAGGTAAATCTCGTCGAAATGCGCCTGATCGGCTTCGCTCACCGGCGACGCGGCAATGATGCCTGCCGCAGCGTCGCGACCGACCTGTTCGGACTTGCGGATTTCCTCGGCCAGAGCCGCTTCCCACACCGGCTTGCTGCGCTCGAGCAATTCGCGATCGGCAGCGCTCAGCGCCTCCCAGCGCTCTTTCCCCATGGCCCGCGACGGATAGGCCCCGCGCGGAACTTTCAGCTCGTAGTAGTACTCGGCCACCTCGGTCAGGTGCAGAGCGCGGAAGGTGTCGGGCGGCGCGATCACGCCGTCGATCACGCCCTTGGCCATGGCGGAATAGACCTCGCCCATCGGCATGTTGACCGGGTCCGCGCCAAGATCGCCCAGCACGCCGAGCAATTCGGTGGGCGCGCGGATCCGCAAGCCCTTGAGATCCTCGAGGCTCTCTACCTTGCGGCTACGGGTCACGATGCCGGGCAGCAATCCGCCTTGCAGCGCCAGCACTTCCAATCCCTCCAGCTCGTTGGAGAACTGCGGGATCCGCTCGGCCATGCAGCGATAAAGCGCGGTCTGGCTTTCGATCGAATCGGCGCCGGAATAGAAGCCGGTCTGGGTGCGGAGCAGATGGGTGCCGCCGCGCACATAGATCGGCGTGATCAGGCCGATGTCGGCGACCCCGTGGCGCAGTTCCTCCATCGACATATCGGCAGAGAGCAATGCGCCCGACCAGATCGGCCGGATGAGCAGCTTGCCGCCGCTTTCGCGCTTGACATAGTCCATCCACCGCTGGTCGGCCTGGCTGAACGGGTGCGAGGGGGGATAGGGCGTGGCATAGGTCAGCTCGGTCACGTCCTCGGGCAGAGGACGCGCGCAGCCGACCAGCATCGCAAGCGCTGCCAGAACGGGGGCAATCGCCCTCATGCCAGACCCCGGTCGTCAAGGAACTGCGCGACCATGCCGACCATCCGGTCATGATCCCAGATCTTCGCATCGACCATGTCGGCATCGATCATCAGCACCGGCACCCCGGCCTCTTCCAGCGCGCTGGCGGTCAGCTTGTTGCCCGACTGCGAGAGACGGTTGTCTGGCGGCAGCAGCATGATCGCTGCATCGATCCCGCAGCGCTTCGCCTCAGAGACCATCCAGCCGCTCATCCACGGCGGCAAGTGCAGCGTCTCGTTCATGCTGGCGATGCGGCTGGCCAGCGCCTCCATCGGCTTGCCCTTGAGATCGCGGATGTAGGCCGGCCCGGCAAAGGGCATGTACATCGACCAGACGAAGACCGCACCGGGATCTTCCTCCAGCGCCTGATAGAAGCCCGGATCGTGCCAAACGCCAGCGCCGATCCACATCAGCCGCAGCTTCTCGTTGCTCGATGCCCCCAGCCCGGCATCGATCCGGCCCAGCACCTCGTCGCGGAACTTCTTGGCGTGGGCGACCGCCCAGTCCGAGCCGCGATGCCATTGCGGGATCATTGTGTTGGGCATCTGCTCGGCAATCGACACCGGACAAGGACGCGCGGCCCCGATCGCCTGCGCCGCTTCCCAGATATAGCCTTCCTGCACGTTGATCTGTTCCATCAGGTGATGGAACTTCGCCTCGTCGAACTTGCGGCCCGTACGGCTTTCGAGGACGGCGATCAGATCGGCCATTTCTCGCACCATCAGCGCGATGCGATCGGGCTGATAGACCCGCTCCCAGTCGCTCTTGGCGTGTTCAAACCACTGCGGGTCCTTGTCGGTCCAGGCGGGGGCTTCCATCGGGAAAAACTCGCTGTCCAGCGCATCGGCCCATTGCCCGAACACGTGCTGAATGCAGTCGCAGGTCAGCCGCGCGACCATGATCGTGGGTGTCGGCAGGCCGCCCCAGGGCGCGGTTTCGGGATCGTTGGCAAGCGTGCAGGCAAGCCCGAGCGAGCAATATTTGCAGCTGTTGGCCGGATAGCCCTTCTCGACCATCGCGTCGAAGTAACGGCTCGAAAGCTGCTTGGCCGAGATATAGGCCGACCACCACTGGTTGGTGATGATCGGAATGTCCATCGCGTGAAACAGCTCGTGCGGCGTGTCGGCCTGCACGATGGCATAGGGCTCGCGATCCTCGACCACGCGGCGGCGCAGCTCTTGCCCGAAAGCCTTCTGGTAGGCGGTCGCCTCCGAGGTGCAGGCGAGCGTCTTGCGGCTGCGCTGGTTGGCCGACGTACTCACTTGAACACTCCCATTGCTTCCAGTTCGTCCACGCGCTCTTCGCTCAGCCCCGAAATGGTGCGCGCAACTTCATGCGCATGTTCGCCCATGCTCGGCGCGCGGAAGGGCTGCATCGCGTCGCGCGAAAAGGCGAGCGGTGTGGCGACGTGCCCGAACGGGCCGAGGACCGCATGATCAAGCGTGACCAGCGCCGCGCGGGAGGCGATCTGCGGATCGTTGCCCATCAGGTCTTCGCAATCCTGCAAGGCGCCCGCGGCAATCCCCGCCTGCTGCAACTCTGCAGCGATTGCGTGATCGGTTCGCTGCGAGGTCCAGGCGGCAATATCCGGGCCTGTGATTGCCAGCAGCCGCGCCTTTTCCTCTTCGGTGAAGACGCTGATCGCCACCCAGCGATCGTGGCCAGCCGCAGGAAAGACATCCTGGAACAGCACCGAGGGATCGGCATTGCCAAGCCGCTGCGGCCGTTCGCCAGCCTTCGCACGGGCGAGGAAGTCGCGCATCTGCTGGACGCAGATTTCGTACATGCTGGCATCGATATGGCAGCCCCGCCCCGTCTCGCGGCGGGCTTGCAGCGCGGCCGCGACATGGCCCGCCATCACGAACGGCACGATCACATCGCCATAAGGCACAGCGCCGGGGATCACCGGATGGCCATCGGGATAGCCGGTGAGGAAGGTCCGCCCCGAAAGCGCGCCGCCGGTGCCATCGACGCCCCATTCCTGCGCCAGCGGGCCGGTCTGGCCGAACACGCTGCCCGACACCATCACCACGCCCGGATTGCGCGCGGCAAGGCTGTCATAGCCAAGGCCGAGCCGCGCCATGGTGCCGGGCGAGAAGTTCTCGACCACCACGTCGGCCCAGTCGATCAGGGGGTCGAGCACCTCGCGCGCACCCTCTGCCTTGAGGTTGAGCGTCAGCGATTTCTTCGAGGAGTTGAGATGGGCAAACCACGGCTTGTCATCGAGACTTGCGGCGCTGGAGGCGGACACCTGCACATCGAGGCGTGAAAGATCCGGGCGGCCCCGGCTTTCGATCTTCACCACCTCGGCGCCCATGTCGCCCAGCGTCTTGGTGGTGATCGACCCGACCAGCGCCCAGGCGAAATCGAGCACCTTCACCCCCGACAGCGGCCCCGGCCGCTCGCCCGCATGAATGGCTGGCGGTTCGATCCGCGCTGCGCCTTCGCTAATGGCTGCAAAGCGTTCGGGCAGGCCAGTCGCCGTGTCGAGAAAGCCGCGCGCCTTGAGGTGTTCGTCGGCCAGAACATCGGCGGGTTCATTGACAACGCAGGCGTTGATCCCGCGCTGGCGGCCTTCGGTGGCGATCTCGTGCTTGGTCTTGCCAGCGAAGAACGCCGCCATGGCCGCTTCCCACCGGGCGCGCGTTTCGGCGGGCAGCGTAGAGCGGTTGTAGGCCAGCCAGTCGACCTCGCGCATCGGGTTGTCGATGCCCGCTTCGTCCATCCAGTCGGACAGCGCCTTGTTGGCAGGCGCGCCCAGCCGCCCGGTCATCAAAGCGTGGAAGCACCAGCCGTCAGCCAGCCGCCAGATCACCTGCACCTTGGCGCGGCCATAAGCGATGCAGCCGCCTGCACGGTCGAGCTTCTTGCGGTCGAACTGCCACACCAGCACACCGTTGACATTGCGGCTCATGACGACCTGCTGGATCGACACATCGACATGCTGCCCCATACCATGCGTTCCGCGCGCATAGTGCGCAGCCATGGCCCCGGCGCCGGCGACCATATCGGCATGGAAGGTGCAGGCATCGCCCGCCTCCTTGACCGGCTTCTCACCCGGCTCGCCGGTAAGCCGCAGTGCGCCGCCCATGGCCGAGGCGACCAGTTCCCCGCCCTTCCAGTGCGAGCGCGGTCCGCCAGAGCCGAACGGGGTGACAGAGACATGCACCGCGCTGGCAGGGATCGGCAGGTGCGCAGTGGCCTCCAACCCGAGATCGTCGATCACGAAGCTGGCGCTTTCCACCTCGCCATCAAGCGTTGCGCCAAGCGAGGAGAGATAGCGCGCCAGCGGGCGCTCGGCCATGTCGCCAAGCACGGCGACACTGTGTCCGAAAAGTGGTTTCATGTCTTAACCTCTGCAAGGAAGCGGGAGGTTTCCTCGACCGCTCCATCCTCGGCGAACCAGTCGCGCCGGGTCAGCACGAGGTGCGGTACGCCGCTCTCTTCCAGAACGCGCCGCTCGGCTGGCAGATGCCACACCTGGGCTTCGTCCTCCTCGATGCGCCACAGGATCGCGGCCTTGGCTGCCGATTGTGAAAGGCGCTCTGCCAGCAGGGCCGAACGATCAGCGAAGCTGCGCGGGCCGCTGGTGCTGGCGTGCAAGGCACGGGCAATGGCAGCGCAAGGATTGCCGGTGCCGCGCTCGACCGCGCCCGCCTCCTCGCCCCAGTAATCGGCCAGCGTTTGCCCGGCGGCGGCAAAGCCTGCGCTCTCCACCGCCCGGTGCAGGCGGCGATCGGGTAGCGGCGAGCCGGCGATCAGGCAGAGCGGGCGATCGGCGGGGGCAGTGGGAGCGGGCGCGGGCGATATCGCCTCATCTATGGCGGCTTCGCTCACACCAAGCAGATCCGCCAGTTCCCTGACCTTTTGCTCCGTGCGCTCAAGGCTGCTCTGGCGCGGGATCATCGCCAGATCGAACATCACCGCCTCCGGCCCGCCGACCAGCCCGCGCCGCTGCAATTCGCAGACATAGTAGTAGAAGCGCTGCGCCGTGTCGTCGGCGCGGCTGAAAACTACGCGGTCGAGGTGATCATAGTCGCCGTCTGCCCAGGCCTGCAGCGCAAGCGGTGCCCAGGGCGCAAACTTGCTTTCCATCCAGGCGCTCGCCCCGGTCACCTTCTTGCCGAGATCGACAGGCAGCGATCCAGCATAGGCACCCGAAGCGCGCAGCACCGCCAGCGGGAGATTGGGTCCGACCGAGGCAATCACGCCAGCACCTCCGGCAGCCAGAGGACCATCGCGGGAAACAGGATAATCAGGAGGAGATGCACGAAATCGCTCGCCAGAAAGGGCAGCACGCCGCGAAAGATCTTCGAAATCGAGACATCCTTCGCCACGCCCTGAATGATGTAAAGGTTGAGCCCGAGCGGCGGATGGACAAAGCCGATCTCCATCGCGCGGGTGATGAAAATGCCGAACCAGATCGCGCTCAGGCCCTGCGCCTCGACGATTGGCAGCAGGATCGGTGTGGTCAGCAGCATAAGCGCCAACCCATCCAGCACCGAACCGAGCAACAGCAGGATCAGTGCAAGCAGCAAGAGCGTGCCGACAGGCCCGAGCCCGGTTGCCTCGACCAGTGCCCCGGCGCCATCGGCAAGGCCAGTCACCCCGACGAACACCGAGAAGACCAGCGCGCCAACGATGATGAGGTAGATCAGGCCGCTCGTACGCAGCGTCTCATGGAAAGCCGCGAACAGCGTGGCGCGGGTCAGCTTGCGGCGCAAGGCGGCAATCAGCAGCGCGCCGGAGGCACCGACCGCCGCAGCTTCGGGCGGGCTGATGATCCCGGCCGCAATGCCCCCAATCACAAAGGCGATCAGCAGCACGATCTCCCATATCCGCCCGAGCGACCGCAGCCGCTCCGGCCATGGGGTGCGCTCGGTCGCCGGAGCGATGCCCGGCTTCCACCGCACCAGCAGGAAGATCACCGCCGCGTAGAACAGCGCCTGCGTAATGCCGGGGATGATGGCCGCTGTGAACAGGCTGCCGATGCTGGTTTCGGCAATGATGCCGAACACGATCAGCGCACCCGACGGCGGGATCATCTGGCCGAGCGTACCGCCAGCCGCGATGCTGCCGGTGGCAATGGTATCGTCATAGCCGCGCCGCTTCATTTCCGGATAGGCAACCAGCCCGACTGTTGCCGTGGTGGCCAGGCTCGACCCGTTGATCGCGCCAAACCCGGCGCAGCCCGCCACACCGGCATAGGCCAGGCCGCCGCGCCGATGGCCGATCATCTTGGCCGCTGCATCGAACAGATCACGGCTGGCGTCGATCGAGAAGAAGATGTGCGCCATGAACAGGAACAGCGGCAGGGTGCCGAGTTCGTATTTGGTGAGCGTCTCGATCACCACCACGCCGCCCTTGATCAGCGCGGCCTCGGGGCCGAGGATCAGCGCCAGCCCGCCCAACCCCACCAAGCCCAGTGCCACGCCAATTCTCGCCCCCAGCAGCAGGAGCGCGAGCAAGACAAGAATGCCGATCAGGCCGGTTGCCGCCGTTGCGTAAATCATTCGCCGTGCACCGCCGCAGCGTCATCTGCGCGCCCGGCCCGGCGCTGCGGAGAAATCACGCGGCTGCCAAGAACGCAGCAGCAGGTAACCAGCACCACCCCGGCGATGATGCGAAGGGCCATCCATGGAATGCCCAGCAACTCGCTCTGTTCGTGAGCGTCGCGCAAATCCCAGGCGATCCAGCCTGAGCCGACGAGAAGTGCGGCAATGAAAAGAAACGTCAGCAGATCGGACAGCCGATCGGCCAACACGCGCAGGTGTGGCGGCAGGCGGTTCACCACCAGCTTGACCCGGGCGTGGCGGCTCTCGATCGTGGCGACCAGTATGGCGACAATGCCCGAAACCAGCACGATTGCCTGCATCATTTCAATCGAGCCCGGTATGGGCAGGCCGACATGGCGCCCGATTACGGCAAGCGTATCCACCGCTGTGGCCGCAAGGAGGGCGAAGCCTCCGATCAAAACAATCATCCTCATCGCCAAGCTCATGCTGCTGCCCTAACGGTGTAATCTTCGTCTATGGTGATCACCGGTAGCCCCGCCTCGCAGGTGATCTTTTCCACATAGGCGGCAATCTCCCGCCCACGGGCAGCATCTGCAAGCACCGGGCGGCCCGGTGCCTCCACGTGGACCGGAATGATCCCAACCACGATGCCGCCATGCTTGTCGATAAGCAGACGCCCCATGAAGGCGTTGATTGCCTCAGGGTGAAACGGCGCCAGCCGATAGGCCGGGTCGGGCTCGAACCCGAACATGGCCTTGCGCCGGTGCGCCCAGTCGGCCCGCGCGGGATGATCCTGATCGGGCGACAGCGCCGAGGTCACCACGCAGCCATTGCCGAGCCCGTGAAAGATCGGCTTGCCGCAGTAAAACTCGATGCCCTTCACGATGTGCGCGTGGTGCGCGATCACTGCATCTGCACCCAGATCGATCGCCGCCTGCGCAACGGGACGCTCGTAAGGAGCCAGAACCGCAGGCCTGTGCACCAGCCCCTTGTGCATGGCGACCAGCACGATGTCGGCCTGCTCCCTTGCAGCAGCAATGTCCTGCGCCAGGATTTCCCGAGCGCCGGGAAGCACGCTCACGATATCCTTCTGCGGTGTCACTGGCGAGCCATCGGCGGTTCCCATCGGAAGGTAGGCGCACCCGCTCTCGCTCTCGCTCGCCCAACTCGCCTCGGGCCCGACGCAATTGTAGCTCAGAAGTGCGATGCGCCGCCCCTTGACCGATGCAACAGCTGCACGGCGCGCGGCGGCAAGGTCCAGCCCGGCGCCCGTGTGCCGCACGCCATGGGCATCGAGGCCCGCGACGGTGTCGGCAATGCCTTGTGCCCCGCAATCGGCCATGTGGTTTCCCGCCAGCGAGACCATGCCCACTCCGGCTGCGGCCAATGCGGCAAGGTTTTCGGGCGGCGCACCCGGTGCAGGAACATCGCCCTCCAGTTCGTCATGACTGGCGGTGTGCGGCACCTCCAGATGAGCGATGGCAAGATCGGACGCACGCAAGACCGGGGCGATACCCGATAGCCAGTAACCGGCATCGGGTTCATCGAGAACCATGTCGCCGGTTACCGTCAGCTCTATCGTCGCATCAGCCATGCCCTTGTGTTCCGCCCGATCCAGCCGATTACAAGCGGATACGCGCGCCGATCGAGAACTGCCGCCCGATCGGGTTGCCTACGGTCGCGTCGTACCCGCCGCTGCCGTTGCCGCCCGGAGCCAGATTAACATAGGGCGGATCGGCATCGAACAGGTTGCGCACCTCGGCGGTGAGTTCGAAGTTATCGATCCCGCCGCTGAAGGTATCGCTCACCCGCCAGGTCAGCCCGAAATCGACCGGAGTGAACGAGGAGACCTGCTCGGCAGGTGTGATCAGGTTGTTGGTATAGCCTCCCACATGGGTGGCTGCGACACGCGCAGAGATCGGGCCGTGATCCCAGTTTGCAGCGACGCGCGCCTTGAACCTGAGAGGCTGGAAGATCAGGTTGAGCTGGTCGATCTCGTCAGCAGCCGGCGCGACAGCCACCTTGTATTCGGTGAGGTAGGTGGCCGAGGCGGTCAGCGTCAGCACATCATTCGCACCGATGTCGGCGATGTAGTTCGCGGCAAGATCGAACCCGCGCGTGGTGGAGATCCCAAGATTGCGCGATCGACCGTCCACGAACAAGGTGAGGTTATCGACACTGCCGCCCGGCAGCGCGCCGATCACGTTCACGCCCGAAGCGATCAACGCATTGACCTGATCGCGCGCGTCCTGATCGCGCAGCACCACGCCAGTGCCGGCAAACTGGCTTTCCTGCCCCAGAATCGTGAGGTTCGAGAGGTTCGCGCTGACCTGATTGTCATACTGGACATCGAAATAGGTGATCGAAAGCCGCAGCCGGTCGACCGGTTCGATGTCGGCGCCGATCGACCAGGTGGTCGCGGTTTCCGGGCCAAGATCGAGGTTCGGGCCAGACAGGGCCACGCCGGTAATCGTCGGCCCACCGGCCGGGTTCTGGTAGTTCTGCACGAACAGGTTGTTCGAGTTGCCATAAATCTCGGGGATCGTCGGCGCGCGGAAGGCGGTGCCATAGCTGCCGCGCAGCTTGATCCCGTCGACCGGCACCCAGTTCACGCCGAATTGCGGATTGGTGGTGTTGCCAACGTCCGAATACTTGTCGTGACGGATGGCGGCGGTCAGCTCGAGCTCTTCGAAGCCGCTCGTCGCATTGCCCGGACCGAAGACCGGCACCAGAAGTTCGGCATAGCCGGAATCCACCTTGCGATCGAAGTTGCGGAAGCGGACCTCCGAGGTCGGCGCGCCACGGGCGGAGCCAAGGGCAACGCCAAACTCCTGCCGCTCGTAGCCGACCGCCATGCGCACTTCCCCGCCCGGCAATTCGAACAGCGGACCGCTGGCGCCGACTTCGTAGAAGGTCAGCTCGCCGTTGGTCGGGGCGAGGAATATCTGGTCGAAGATACCAGCGATAACCGCATCGCTCGTGCGGCCAAGCCCGTAGGGATCGAAGGCCGTCGCCGGATCGCTGCTGGCGAGCGCGGCGGCAAGCGCGGCGTTGTTGGTGCCATCGTAGGAGCCGGAGAAGTCGCTGGTCTCGCCATAGGCGACAAGCGCTTCGAGTTCCCATTCGAACGGCAGTTTGAAGCGCACGCCGGGCGAAACCTGCCAGCTCTCGGCATAGCCTTCGGTCTTCACCAGCGGGATATCGCCGACGAAGCTGTAGTCGATCGAATAGCTGCTGCCGGTAAAGCCGGTGGGGCGCACGAAAAACGCATTGGTCTCGGGCACGTTCAGGCGCGTTGTCGGCACCGCGCCCTGGCGCACGAACTCGCGCCGCGAATAGAAGCCGTCGAAGAAAAGTTCGGCCCAGTCGGTCACCTCGAAGGAGGCCGTCCCGTTCACCGAATCGTATGACTGCTGCGGAAACAGATCCTGCCCCACGAGATTGTCGCACAGGCTTGCCGTTCCCGCAGTGATCGCGTCGGCATTGGCCTGCGTGTACTGGTCAGGCAGGGCATAGGTGGTGGTGCCGATCACCAGTGTGCCGGGCGCACAGCGACTGGTGCGATAGTCCGCACCGCCGAAGGGCCGCTGGTCGGAAGTGAAGAAGTCGCGGTCGTCACCCGAAAGGTTGCTGCGGGATACGTGTTCGTAGGCAAGCATAACCTGCCCCCGGTCGAACACCTTGCCGACGGCTACACCCGCGGCCCATTCGTCGAAGGCACCGTCTTCGGCGGCGTTATAGCGCGCAAAGCCCTCGATCCCGTCGAGACTGCGGCGCGGGATCAGGTTGACCACACCCGCCACAGCGTCCGAACCGTAGATCGCAGAGGCCCCGTTGGCGACGACCTCGACCCGTTCCACGCCCAGCGTGGGCAGGACCGAAGGATCGGTAGAGCGGCTGTTGTTGACCACCCGGTGCCCATCGATCAGCACCAGTGTCGCGTAAGGCCCGATCCCGCGCAGGTTGACCGTGTTGCCATAGGTGATGTTGCCCGAGCCGCCGGCCTGACCGCGCGAGTTCTCCGACACGCCGAGGTCGAAGTTCTGCGGAAGCTCCTTGATCACGCGGTCGATCGTTGCCGCGCCCGACTGGACGATGGCATCGCGGCCAAGCACCGTCGCCGTGGCACCGACAGGCGCATCGCCCGTGCTCACGCGGCTGCCGGTAACAACGATCCGGTTCTCCGGGCTTTCGTCCGCTGCCGCGTCCTGGCCGAAGGCCGGAGCAGACAGGCAGGCCGCCAGCACAGCCAGCGAAACCGACGCGTAGTGACCGATCGCGGTGGACCTCGAGTGTAGTCTTGCCATCTTGCAAACATCCCTTCCCTTGCCCCAGCCTCTTTTGAACGAGGCCTGTGTTGATAGTTGGGTGGTAAATTTGACGAGCGAGAGCAATCGAATTATCACTGACGAAATTGTTGACAATTTCGCAGGTAATCCGATGCCCACTCATCCTGAAGAGCTGGTCCGCTCGCTTTCCAAGGCTGCGCCGAGCAGCGCCGAGATCGCTGACTGGATTCGCGCCCAAATCCGCAGCAGCAGGCTGGTGCCCGGCCAGCGCCTGGTGGAGGTCGACATCATTCGCCAGACCGGCGGCAGTCGCTTCAAGGTGCGCGAAGCATTCCAGCGTCTGGCGGCCGAGGGGCTGGTCGACATCGAAGAATTTCGAGGGGCTTCAGTGCGCAGCGCCAGCCCGGACGAGGTCCGCCAGCTCTATCAGGCACGCGCGCTTCTCGAGGGGCTCTGCGCGCGCGACTTCTGCAGGCGCGCCAGCGATGCAGACCGGGAAAAGCTCGCCCGTCTGGCCAATGAGATGGAGGCCTGCATCGACAGCAGCTCGCCCGAAAAGTTCAGCGGGTTGAACGCCCAATGGCACATGCTGCTGATGCGCGGGGCGGGCAACACGGTGATCGAGGATCTGGTCAAGCGGCTGAGCACCCCTGTTCATCACTTGCTGTTCGGCACGTTCTACCGCGGCGACCGCCTGCACGAGGCAGTTGCAGACCACCGCCTGATCATGGAGGCCATTTCCGCTGGCGATGCAGATGCAGCCGAGTTGGCCATGAGGCGGCATGTCGAAAACGGCCATCGGTTCCTCGCCGGGCTCGATCGCGCAATGCACATCGATTAGGCACGCCGCAGGCGCGCTTTTGCCACCAACCGATTACGGAGAATCAACACCCGGCTCTTTTGGCGGCTGCCGATTGATCGGGGGGCCACCTGTCTGATTGGTGCGGTCGAGAAGACTCGAACTTCCACGGCCTTTCGGCCACAACGACCTCAACGTTGCGCGTCTACCAGTTCCGCCACGACCGCACATCAGGAAGAAAGGGCCGCAGCCCCATCGGGTAGGAGCGCGCCCCTAGCAAAGCCCGATATGCGCTGCAAGCACCTAATCGCAAAGCGCGCTTATTCTGGCTTCCAGCCGATTTCCGCAACACGCGCCGAACGCGGCACATCGGTCACCGCTTCGTTCACTGTCACGCTCTCGCCCGGAGCCAGTTCGCGCTTGGGCGGGGGGACTTCCCACGAATAGACGATCCGGTCGCGCGCATCGCGCAGCACGATCAGCAGCGTGGGAACGGCCTGCTGTTCGGTGCCGATATTGGTGATCGTGCCCGATGCGCCGAAGAACTCGGTGCCATTGGGCAATTCGCGTCGCTCCTGCTGCTCGGGCGGGAAGTCGATCTGCAGGTCTGGCGGCGACATGGCGAAGGTCGGCCGGTTGACCGGCACCCACTCGGGCAAGCCATAGAAGCTTACCGCCAGGATCAGCCCGGCCGCCACCAGCGCGAAGATGCCAGCAGCCCAGCTCCACATCTTGAGCGGGTTGCGGCGGCGGCGAAAGGGCGGCTCGCGATCGTACTGCGAGGTTTCGCCCTGGCCGTAGGACGAAGGCGCCACCGGCGGCATGACAGAGCGCGTGGCAGGCTTTTCGACGAAGCCCGGCTCATCCTCGTAGACCGCAGCGGGAGCATGCGCCGATGCAGGTTCAGGCGGTGATTCGGGCTCGGCATCAGGCGCGGCTGCCCACGCTGCTTCGGGCGCTGGCTCGGGCTCCTGCGGCGCGGGTGATGGCGCCGCCAAGGCATCGTCCACCAACCGCTCCGGCCCGTCCTGAAACCAGCTCTGCCGGCACTTCGCACAGCGCACGGTGCGCCCGTCGATGCCGATGGCATCGTCTGGCACCGCGTAGCGCGTGGAGCAGGCAGGGCATTGGATAATCATTGAAGCATTATATCTCGCGGCGAATTTTTCTCCATACACCGCATTGGCTTGATGACGCCAGTGCGCAAGGGCAGGCTGTCTCGCAACCGCGTTTTTCCACAAGCACCGGCACAGAATCTCCTGCCGCCAGCGCCGATCGCCCTTCCCGTTTGCGCGCCCTTGCCCTAGCTAGCGGGCATGAGCACGGGCGCGGGATCGATCGTCGAATTCGACAATGTCGGGCTACGCTATGGCACCGACCGCGAAGTGCTGTCCGATGTCTCTTTCACCCTATATCCCGGCAGCTTCTATTTCCTGACCGGCGCCAGCGGCGCGGGGAAGACCTCGATGCTCAAGCTGCTCTATTGTGCGCAGCGCCCCTCGCGCGGGGTGGTGCGCATGTTCGGCAACGACATGATCACGCTGCCGCGCAAGCGCCTGCCCGATGTGCGACGCCGGATCGGCGTGGTGTTCCAGGACTTCCGCCTCGTCCCCCATCTCAACGCCTTCGACAACATCGCCCTTCCCTTACGCATCGCTGGGATGAGCGAGCGCGAGATCACCAAGCCGGTCGCCGACATGCTCGAATGGGTCGGGCTCGACCACCGCGCCGACGCGCACCCCGCCACGCTTTCGGGCGGAGAGCAGCAGCGCGTCGCCATCGCCCGTGCAGTGATCGCCCGGCCGGAAATGCTGGTGGCGGACGAACCGACCGGCAACGTCGACCCGGAAATGGCGGTGAAGCTGCTGCGCCTGTTCGAGGCGCTGAACCGGCTCGGCACCACGGTGGTGGTCGCCACCCACGATGTTCACCTGCTGCGCAAGGTGCCCGATTCGCTGATCATGCGGCTCGACAAGGGGCGGCTGTCCGATCCCACCGGTGCGCTGCGCTATCCGCCGCGGCGCGAAGCGGGGCCGAGCTGATGCTCTCGCGATTGTTCCAAGGCGCAGGCCGGCTGGTGCCGGGCGAAGCGGCGCGGCTCCTGCCGCAGGCACGGATCGGCGGGCCGATGCCCTGGGTTATCGCGATCATGGTCGCGCTCACCGTTATCGCCGCAGCCGCCGCGCTGGCGCTCGACAATGTGGCCGACAATGCCCGCGCCGAGATCGCCGGCGGGATCACCGTGCAGGTGGTGGAAGGCGCTCCGGCCGAGCGCACCCGGCAGACACAGGCCGCACTCGCATTCCTCGAAAGCGACCCGCGCGTGACCGAGGTGCATCAGGTGCCGCAGGAGGAGCTTTCGCAATTGCTCGAACCGTGGCTTGGTGCGGGCACCCTCGAGGACGATGCGATGGCAACCCCGAGCCTTATCGACGCCCAGCTCGACGGTGAGGTCACCGCGCCGGTGCTCCGCGAACTGCGGGCCAGGCTGGAACAGATCGCTCCCGCAGCGCAGGTGGATGCGCAGGCGAACTGGCTGGGGCCGGTGTTCGATGCAATGCGCAGCCTCAAGCTGCTGGCGCTGGGACTGGTGGCGCTGCTGGCACTGACTGCGGCGGCTGCGGTGTGGCTGGCCGCCCGCACGGCGCTGGGCAGCAACCGAGATACCATCGACGTGATCCACCACCTCGGCGGCACCGACGGACAGATCGCCGCGATCTTCCAGCGCTCGGTCGGGATCGACGCGATCATCGGCGGGATCGCCGGGCTGTTGCTCGGACTGGCGGCAGTGATGCTGCTCGGCGCGCAATTTGCAGCGCTCGGCTCCGGGCTGGTGGCTGGCGGCGGATTTTCGCTCGGCGACTGGGCCTTGTTGCTCGCGGTGCCGGTTATCGCGCTGGTGCTGGCCATGATCACCGCCCGCGCTACGGTGCTGGCCGCCTTGCGACGCAAGCTATGAGGCGGGTGCGATGATCCGGCGGTTGATTGCCTTCGTGGTGCTGGCCTGGCTCGGCGGCTTCGTCTGGTTTGCAGGCGTGTTGCCGCAGCCCGACAACGCAGCGCGCGGGGATGCTGTGGTGGTGCCCACCGGCAGCGGTGGGCGCATTCCGCGCGGACTGGAGCTGCTGCGCGCAGGCGCCGTCGACCAGATGCTCGTCACCGGGGTCGATGCCGCGGTGAAAGAGAGCGAGTTCGAGGTCGAGTACGGGGTCGATCACCCGCTGATGGAGTGCTGTATTACGCTTGGCTACATCGCGGTGGATACGCGCGGCAATGCGCTCGAAACCGCCGACTGGGTGTCGACGCACGAGCACGATTCGCTGGTTCTGGTCACGGCGGACTGGCACATGCGCCGCGCCGCGCTCGAACTCGCTGCGCAGCTTCCGCCCGGCATCGTGATCGTACGCGATGCGGTCCGCTCGGAGGCGAGCCTGTGGACCTTCTTCCTCGAATACAACAAGTTCCTCGTCGCCTTCGTACTGACTCCGTTCCGATGATCTACCTGCGCAATATCGTATTCTACGCCGCATTTTACGGCGGATCGGCGCTCTTCGTGATCGCAGCCGTACTGGTGAGCTATCTCGACCGGCCCAAGGCTTTGCGCGCGATCTGCGACAGCTGGGGGCGCTGGCACCGGCGCTGCCTCGTGCTTCTGGGCATTCGCATCGTCGAGACCGGTCAGCGGCCTGAAGGGCTGGCCTTCTACGCGATCAAGCACGAGGCCTTTGCCGAGGCCATCGAGATGCCGGTGATCTTCGATTATCCGGCGGGGCTCGCCAAGGCCGAGCTGTTCTCGATCCCCGGCTGGGGCCACGCGGCGCGGGTTTATGGCATTATCGAGGTGCGCCGCGATGCCGGGGCCAGCGCCTTGCGCAGCATGATGAAGGAAACCAAAGCGGCGCTGGCACAAGGTCGCCCGATCGTGATCTTCCCCGAGGGCACCCGCGTTCCACACGGCACGCGCGCCCCGCTCCAATCGGGCTTTGCCGCGCTCTACAAGATGCTGAAGCTGCCGGTGGTGCCGGTGGCAGTTAATTCCGGTCCGCTTTATCAGCGCACCTGGAAGCGACCGGGCACCATCACGCTGCACTTCGGTGAGCCGATTGCGCCGGGCCTGCCGCGCGAGGAGATCGAGGCACGCGTGCTCGACGCGATCAACTGCCTGAACAGCGACTAACGCTCAATCTCGGCCACGATGGCCGCCACCCAGCGCAGAGCATCTTCTCGCTGGCCCACATCGGCCAGCCATTCGGGCACCCGCCAATTGGTGGGCGAGGCACCCTCCTCGGTCAGCCGCAGGGCATCGCTGGCACGCGACGCCTGCCCACCCCTCCCGCAATAAAGCGTGTCGTTGCCATTGCCGGCGTGCAGCGCCAGCGCGTGGGGGAAACCCAGCGCAACCAGCTCAGCCTTGCGGGTTGGGTCCATCGTCGCCAGCGGCAGCACCTCCTCCACCCACAGGTAGCCGAACAGGCGATGGTGCGGCTTGCTGCCCTCCTCGCGGAACAGGCCGAAGAACAGGAATACATCACCCGCCACCACGCCTTGGTTGGCAAGGTGCGTCTGCGCCGCGCCACACTGGCCGAGCAGCGCCTCCCCAT
The DNA here is from genome assembly GCA_027311945.1 of Erythrobacter sp. Lineage (GTDB taxonomy): Bacteria > Pseudomonadota > Alphaproteobacteria > Sphingomonadales > Sphingomonadaceae > Alteraurantiacibacter. Next base: position 33,149 of record DAICXZ010000032.1, on the reverse strand, counting down.
TATCGCAGAACATCGGATCGTGGTGGCGCAGGCTCTCGGCACCCAAGCGGCCCCGGCTCGCCCTTGCCGCGTGACCACCCAGACCTACCGCGCCATAGGTGGTGTGCGAAAGACCCTCGCCCGCCGGGATCGGCAGCGTCACCGGACACCCCGCCACAATCGGCGATGGGCCGCCGCCCGAAGCGCTGTCAAAACCCTTGTGGCTGAACACGATACGCATGGCAAAGCCCTAGCGCCGCTCGCCCCCGCGCGATAGCTTCGCGGGCAAAACGGGAGAGAGAGAGACCAATGATGCCAATCGAGCTTGGCCGGATGCGCGTGCACAAGGTCCACGAGATGGACAGCCCCACGCCGCTGCTGATGAACCTGCCCGGCGTTACTGCGGAGGACATCGCCCGGCTGCGCCGCTGGTACGATGCGCCGGGCGAGATTCACCCCGATCCCGAGCAATGCCTGATGACCTTTGGCGTCCATTCGTGGGTGATCGAGCTGGACGGCAAACGCATCCTCATCGACGCCTGCGACGGCAACCATAAGAACCGCTCGATCGAGGCCGTGCACCAGCTCGACACCGACTATCTCGGCAACCTCGCGCGCGCAGGGTTCCGGCCCGAGGATATCGACATGGTCATGTGCACGCACCTCCATTTCGACCACATCGGCTGGAACACCCGGCTCGAAAACGGCAAGTGGGTGCCGACCTTCCGCAACGCGCGCTACATATTCGGGCAGCGCGACTACGACTATTTCAAGGCCAATCCCGAGGGCGAGGCGGTCCACTTCGAGGCGTTTCAGGATTCGATCCTGCCGGTGATGGAAGCCGGGCAAGGCGAGCTGGTGGAAGCCGACTTCTGCGCTCACCGCGAGATTGGCAACGGGGTCTGGCTCGAACCCGCCTTCGGCCATTCGCCGGGCAATGTGATCGTCAACGCGCAGGCTGATGGCGCTCCGGCGATTTTCTGGGGCGACGTGATCCATCACCCGATCCAGATGATCCGCTTCGACCTGCCCTTCGCCTTCGACGCCGATCCCGCCGCCGCCAGCCGCGTGCGGCAGGAGGTGATGGCCCGCGCCGCCGACGAGCAGATCATGTGCTTCCCCGCCCACTTCCGCGGCACCAGCGCCGGCCATGTGCAGCGCGATGGCGAGCTTTTCCGCTACGAATGGGTGAGCGAATAGGGGGTAAAAATCCGCCTGCCCTTGCCTGCATTGGCGCAAACGGGAATCCCTCGCTGCATGGCTATTCTTTCGGACAAATGGATTCGCGACAAGGCGCTGAACGAGGGCATGATCGAGCCTTTCGTCGAAGCCCAGCGGCGCGATGGCTGCATCTCCTACGGGCTCAGCTCGTTCGGCTACGACGCGCGCGTCGCGCCCGAGTTCAAGATCTTCACCAACGTCAACTCGGCGGTGGTCGATCCCAAGAACTTCGACGCCGACAGCCTCGTTGACCGCGAGACCGAGGTCTGCATCATTCCGCCCAACTCCTTCGCGCTGGCGCGTACGGTGGAATATTTTCGCATCCCGGAAGACGTGCTGGTGATCTGCCTCGGCAAGAGCACCTATGCCCGCTGCGGCATCATCGTGAACGTCACCCCGCTGGAGCCGGGCTGGGAAGGCCACGTCACGCTCGAATTCTCGAACACTACCCCGCTGCCGGCGAAGATCTATGCCAACGAGGGCGCGTGCCAGTTCCTGTTCCTGCAGGGCAACGAGCGTCCCGAAGTCACCTATGCCGACCGGGCGGGCAAATATATGGGCCAGCGCGGCGTCACCCTGCCCCGGCTCTAGCGGGAGAACAGCAATGGCTAACGAACCCACCCTCGGCGACCTGCTCAGCCGGATCGAGGCGCTTGAAGCGCGCGTGCAGGAGGGCGACGACTATCGCGCGCTGATCAACCTGCAGTGCGCCTATGGCTACTATGTCGACAAGGGACTGTGGGACAAGGCGGCCGACCTTTTCGCCAGAGATGGCACGCTGGAGATTGCCGGGCGCGGGATCTATGTCGGGCAGGACCGGGTGCGCGCCTATCTCCACCAGCTGCCCGCCTATGAAGACGGCGCGGTGTTCAACCACATGCAGCTCCAACCCGTGCTGCATATCGACAGCGCTGGCGGCACGGCCAAGGCGCGCTGGCGCACCTTCATCATGATCGGGTGGATCGGGCGCGAGGGCCGCTGGGGCGAAGCGACCTACGAAAACGAATATGTCCGCGAGGGCAGCAAGTGGCGGATCGCCAAGCTGCACGGCGTGATCAACTTCTATGCCGAATACGAGCAGGGCTGGCACAAGGGCGGCGTGCCGCTGCTGCGCTCGATCGACGGTCTGGAGCCGGACCTGCCGCCCAGCTTCGAATACGAGGCGCATCCCAAGGCCGTGATCGCGCCGTTCCATTACGACGAGGTCTGACGCCCTCGGGAAACCGAAGGCCGCGCTCCGCGTTCATCCCTCCAATCAAGGAGTTGTACGATGAGCGAAGAACGGACCACGATTACCACCGACGAAGCTGGCAACACCCACAGCCACACGACCACTTACGTGCGGGAGGACGCTTCCCACCGTTCCGGCGTCGGCGTGTGGATCATTGCGCTGTTGCTGTTGGTTGCCTTGGTGATCGGCGGCTTGTTCCTCACGCACGTGAGCAACGCCGAAGTAGCGAAGGACAATGCCGTGGCCGATGCCGCCAACTCGGTGAGCGGTGCCGCCGATCAGGTCGGCGACACCGTCAAACAGGTCGGCGATTCGGTCACCAGCGAGTAAGCCTTCAGAAACTCACTCTGGCACTCAGCTTGAAGTTACGACCGGCGAGCGGGGTATATTCCTTCGTAAAGCTGGTGTGGCGGCGGCCTTCGACATCGAAGATGTTGTCGACCTGCGCCAGAACGGTCAGGTTCTGGTTTCCTTCGAACGGGTGCCAGGCGACCGAAGCATTAACGAAGGTGAAGCCTTCGGTGGGGCTCTCGTGCTCTGACACGCGGTCCTGCTTGCCATAGGCTTCCACTTCGCCGCGAATGTCGAAGTGGCCGAGCTGTGCTTCCAGCGCGGCAAGGCCGCTTACCGGCGGAATGCGCGGCACCGGGCTGCCATCGTCAAGCGTCGCGCGGACATAGTCGCCGCTCAACTCACCAAGCAGCCGGAACCCGTCACCATCGACCAGCGGCACCTTGAGCTGCCCCTCGACGCCGAATTGCTTGGCGTCCTGCTGCAGGAATTCGAACACTTCGAGCCCGTCGATCGGCGCTACGTCGGCCTCGTCGAGATAGATGAAACCATTGAACCACGTATGATAGACCGATGCGCTGACCAGCACTTGCCCGATTGACCCTCGGATATAGCCTTCGAGGCCCCAGGCCTTTTCGGTAGTCAGCGTCGCATCGCCGATTTCATAGGCTTGCGTTGCCACATGCGGGCCATCGGCGACCAGTTCCTGCGCGACCGGCGCGCGTTCGGCCCGCGAACCGTTGATGCCGATCCTCAGGTCGTCTTCGAACCCTTCGATCAGCGCATAGGAGACACCCGCCGAAGCGGAGAAGGCGTCGAAATCACGGGAGAGGTTGGTGCCGTCGGTGAAGTCCACATCGACAGCCGAATGCTCGTAGCGAGCGCCAGCCTGAAGGCCCAGCGCGCCGATATCGTACTGCTGCACCGCGAACAGCGCCCAGTTCTCGGTGGTGTTGGGGGCGACGAATGCCTCCTCGCCATCGGCCCGGAAATCGACGTTCGAATACTGCATGCCGAGCGAGCCGCCCCAGCCGTTGCGGTTGCTCTGGACCAGCTCCAGCCGGCCTTCGACACCCTCGACATCGAACTTGGTGCCGGTTTCGACGCCTTCGAACTCGGTGTGCGTGTAGTCGGAATAGCCGAGCTTGGCCTGCACCAGATCGAAGAAGCCCTCGCCGAGGTCAGCCGCTCCTCGCACATCGACGCGAACGCGTTTCATCCCGATGGAGACAGGGCCCTCCTCTTCGTGAGCCTCTTCTTCCTCGCCTTCTTCGTGCTCTTCCGCATGCACATGGCCCACGCCGGGCAGGCCGGGTATGCCATATTTCGTCTCGTAGTAGTCGGTCGAAACGCCGAACATGTTCTGCCCCGAATGCCAGGCAAAGCCGGCACCGGCGGTCGAGGTGCTGGTTTGGCTGTTGGGCAGGACGCCATAGCTATTGGCTCCTTCACGGAATTCTTCGGCCTCGTCGAGATGACCTTCTTCTTCCTCTTCCGCCGCCACATCGAGCAATTGCGCGCGCAAGGCAGGCGTGGCGACATAGCCGGGAATGTCGAGGTCATCGGTCTCGCGATGCGAGCCGTCGATATGGAACACCATTTCACTGCTTAACCGCCAGTCGATCGAAGCTCCTGCTTCGATGCGGTTGCTGGCGGTATCGCCGGCCACGATGCCATCGAAGTGCACCGGTTCGTCGGGCACCGAGGGCGGGATACGCTTGGTGATGACGTTCACCGCGCCGCCGATGGCCTGGCTGCCATACAGCAGCGCGGCCGGGCCGCGCAGCACCTCGATCGAGCTGGCGATCAGCGGATCGACCGTGCCCGAGTGGTCGTCCGACACCGCCGAAGCGTCGATCGAGCCGACGCCATCGGTCAGCACCCGAATCCGCTCTCCCGAAAGGCCGCGCAGGATCGGGCGCGAGGCACCGGGGGCAAAGCCCGAGGTGGAAACGCCGGGCAATTTGGCGATGGTGTCGCCGATCTGGCTTTCGAGATTACGCAGCAACGCTTCGCCTTCGAGCACGGAGGTTCCGCCCAGCACATCGAGCCGCTCGAGACCCGCGGCGCTGACCACGATGGTGTCGCGGCCGTTGTCGCGGTTGTGGAAGTCATCGCGCGCGGTTTCCTCGGAGGGCTTGGCGTCCTGCGCCAAGGCGGGTGCGGCGATACAGGCGGCGGAAAGAATGAGGGCTAGCCGGAATGACTTCATGGGATCTCGCTTGGCTTTATGTGATGCTATAACATCGCCCACATAGCCTATGCGCTGGCTCTTACAACCCTCTTTGCGCTGCGCCTGCGAACTAGTGTTGCGGCTTTGCTGCAGCTGCGAGGCGCGCGCGAGCGGCATCCTCGCCGATCAGCGGCAGCAGCGCGGCCATCTCCGGCCCATGCGCGCGGCCCGTAAGCGCCTGTCGCAGCGGGAGAAACAGCGCCTTGCCCTTGCGCCCAGTCTCGACCTTGAGCGCGGCGGTTAGGTCGGCCCAGGGCGTTTCGCTCCAGGTCAGCAACTCGGCGGCGCGGGCGAGGAAAGCGCGGTCCTCGTCGCTTAAATCGCCGGATTCGATCGGCCCGGTGACCACGCTCCACCAGTCGGCTGCCTCGGCCACGGTTTCGATATTGGAGCGAATCGCCAGCCAGCCTGCCTCGCCCATCCCATCGGGCAAGCGCTCGCGCACCTCGCCATAGGAGAGCTGGTGGACGATCCCGTGGTTGATCCGCGCCAGCTCCGCCTCCTCGAACCGCGCGGGGGCGCGCCCGAAGGTGGCAAGATCGAAGGTGGCCAGCAGCTCGGCCCGGTCCGCCAGCGGTTCGACCGCCAGGCTTGTACCCAGCCGCGCCAGCAAGGCCACCAGTGCGGCCGGCTCGATCCCCTGCTCGCGGAAGGCATCGCAGCCGAGCGAGCCCAGCCGCTTCGACAGCTTGCCTTCGCTGCCCACCAACAGCGCCTCATGCGCGAAGGCGGGCGGCGTGGCGCCGAGCGCGGTGAACATCTGGATCTGGGTGGCGGTGTTCGAAACGTGGTCCTCCCCGCGCAGCACCTGCGTCACGCCCATCTCGATATCGTCGATGCAGCTCGGCAGCATGTAGAGCCACGAGCCGTCGGCCCGGCGGATCACCGGATCGGACAGCAGCGCCGGATCGAATTTTTGCGCCCCGCGCACACCATCGTCCCAGGCAATCGGCTCGGCATGGTCGAGCTGGAAACGCCAGTGCGGGGCGATGCCCTCGGCCTCTTTCGCGGCGCGCTCATCGTCGCTCAGCGCCAGCGCGGCCCGGTCGTAGATCGGGGGCAGCCCGCGGCCGAGCTGGATCTTGCGGCGAACTTCCAGCTCCTGCGCGGTCTCGTAGCAGGGATAGACGCGCCCTGCCGCGCGGAGCCGTTCGAAGGCCTCCTCATAAATCGTCAGCCGGGCGCTCTGGCGCTCCTCGGCATCGGGCGCCAGCCCCAGCCAGGCGAGATCGGCGCGGATCGCCTCGACATAGTCCTCCTTCGAGCGCGCCTGATCCGTATCGTCGATCCGCAACAGGAACCTGCCGCCCGCCCGTTTGGCGAGCATCCAGTTATGGAGCGCAGTGCGGATATTGCCGACGTGCAAGCGGCCGGTGGGCGAAGGAGCAAAGCGGGTAGTGGTCATCGCCCAGCGCTATAGCGCCTCGCGCGGGCGAGGCCACGGCCTCATTGCAAATGGGCGATCATCACCGCGGTGCGATCGTACAGCTCCTCGTGGCGGTCGGTGCGCACGAAGCCTTCGAGCACGGCGCTGAACTCCTCGCGGCGGCCGGTGGAGGCGCAGTCCGCCATAAGCGCCAGCGTCATCTCGTCTGGGCTGAGCACGCAGCAGCAGGGCCGCATCACCTGCACATCCTCCGGCCAGTATGCCCCGACGAGGTTGGCGAAGTGCAGGAACACCCGCGCGGTGGTGACGTCACCCAGGCGGCGGGTCAGCTCCACCAGCGGATCGCGCCCGCTGCGCGCGCAAACCGCAATCAGGCGCGTGGCTGAGATGGTGCGCAATGCGATCCACGAAAGGCTGGCGAGCGGCACCGGTTGAGCAAGTCGGGCGACCCGTTCGAGCGTGGCGGCACTGGTCGAGGATGGGTTGTTCGGCATGACGTTCTCCTGCGAATGATTCGCAGCAGCCTAACGCACCTTGCTCATGATGCAATGCGAATGATTTTCATTAGCTGTTGAGAGCCGAAGCAAGCACCCGTTCCGCGCAAAGAAAAAGCCCCGCCGGATCGCTCCAGCGGGGCCTTTCAATGGTTCGAAGATGCCGACGACTTATTTGTCGTCAGCGGCCTCCGGATTCAGGTAATCACCCGCATCGGCGTCGGTGCCGTGGGTTTCTCCCTCGACCGATGCCAGCACGTCGTCACCCAGATCATCAGCCGGATCGCGCGCCAGTTCCGCAGCGTGCTGCTCGGCTGCCGTATCGGCGGCGACCAGCGCTTCCTGCATCTTCTTGTACTGCGCACGGATCGCGGCGTCGCGGCTTGAGGCCGCCACGCGGATGCGGTTCATACCCGCACCCGTGCCCGCCGGGATCAGGCGGCCCACGATCACGTTCTCCTTGAGGCCGATCAGCGAGTCCTTCTTGCCCTCGACCGAAGCCTGGGTGAGCACGCGCGTCGTCTCCTGGAACGAAGCCGCCGAGATGAACGAACGGGTCTGCAGCGAAGCCTTGGTGATGCCGAGCAGGATCGGAACGCCCTGCGCCCACTCCTTACCCTTGCCGAGCTTGGCATTGGCCTCGTCCATTTCGTCGCGGTCGACCTGTTCGCCCGGCAACAGCACGGTGTCGCCACCGTTGGTGATCTCGACCTTCTGCAGCATCTGGCGAACGATCACCTCGATGTGCTTGTCGTTGATCTTCACGCCCTGCAGTCGGTAGACTTCCTGGATCTCGTTCACGAGATACTCGGCCAGCGCCTCCACGCCCATCACGTCGAGAATGTCGTGCGGGTTGGGTGAGCCCGAGATCAGGGTGTCGCCCTTCTTCACGAAGTCGCCTTCCTGAACGTCGATCACCTTGGTCTTCGGCACCAGGTACTCGACCGGATCGCCCTCTTCCGGAACGATCGCGATCTTGCGCTTGGCCTTGTAGTCGCGGATGAATTCCATCCGGCCCGAGATCTTGGCGATCACCGCCGCGTCCTTCGGGATGCGGGCTTCGAACAGCTCGGCAACACGCGGCAGACCGCCGGTGATGTCACGCGTCTTCGAAGCTTCGCGCGAGGCACGCGCCAGAATGTCACCGGCGACCACTTCCTGACCATCTTCCACCGAGAGCGTGGTGCCCGGAGCCAGCATGTAACGTGCCGCCTCGGACTCGTCGCCAGCCTCGTTGAACAGGGTCAGACGCGGGCGCAGGTCTTCCTTCTTTGCGCGACCGGCGGAGCGATACTCGATGACCACGCGCTGGGCGATGCCGGTGGCGTCGTCCATGCGCTCTTCAAGCGTCTTGCCTTCGAGCAGGTCCTGATAGCGAACCACACCCGCCGTTTCGGTGATGATCGGCAGTGAGAACGGATCCCACTCGGCCAGACGATCGCCTTCCTTGACCTCGGCCCCGTCCTCGAACTTGAGTTCGGTACCGTAAGGCACACGGTGGATGGCGCGCTCGCGGCCTTCCGGATCGACGACGACCATCTCGCCATTGCGGGCGAGCGACAGGCGGCGACCGCGCTTGTCGGTAATGGTCGGCATGTCGCGATAGACGACCTTACCGTCCGAGATCGATTCGAGGTGCGAAGTCTCGTTAACCTGCGCCGCGCCACCGATGTGGAACGTACGCATGGTCAGCTGAGTGCCCGGCTCACCGATCGACTGCGCCGCGATCACGCCAACAGCCTCGCCGATGTTCACCGGCGTGCCGCGGGCAAGGTCACGCCCGTAGCAGGTTGCGCAGACGCCCTGGTCGGCCTCGCAGATCAGCGGGCTGCGGATCTTCGCAACCTGCGTCTCGGCAGCCTCGATCGCAGCCACCGTCGGCTCGTCGAGCAGGGTGCCGGCCTTCACGATCAGCTCGCCCGTGGCGGCGTTCACGATATCCTCGGCCAGGGTACGGCCCAGGATACGCTCGCCGAGCGAGGCAATCACGCTGCCGCCCTGAACGATGGCACGCATGTCGAGCGCGTTCTGCGTCTTGCAGTCCTCGACAACGATCGTGCAGTCCTGCGACACGTCGACCAGACGGCGGGTCAGGTAACCCGAGTTCGCCGTCTTCAGTGCGGTGTCGGCCAGGCCCTTACGCGCGCCGTGGGTCGAGTTGAAGTATTCAAGAACGGTCAGACCTTCCTTGAAGTTCGAGATGATCGGCGTTTCGATGATCTCGCCCGAGGGCTTGGCCATGAGGCCGCGCATACCGGCCAGCTGCTTCATCTGGGCTGGCGAACCACGCGCACCGGAGTGGCTCATCATGTAGATCGAGTTGATCTGCGCCTCGCGGCCGTGCTCGTCCTTAGGCGTGGCACGGATCTCGTCCATCATGGCAGCCGCCACCTGGTCACCGCAACGGCTCCAGGCGTCGATCACCTTGTTGTACTTTTCCTGCTGGGTGATGAATCCGTCCTGATACTGCTGCTCGTAGTCGGCAACCAGCGCCTTGGTCTCCTCGATCATGCCGACCTTGCTGTCGGGAATGATCATGTCGTCCTTGCCGAACGAGATGCCGGCCTTGAACGCGTGGCGGAAGCCCAGCGTCATGATGGCGTCGGCGAACAGCACCGTGTCCTTCTGGCCGGTGTGGCGATAGACCTGGTCGATCACCTCGCCGATGTCCTTCTTGGTCAGCAGCTTGTTGACGAAGTCGAACGGCACCTTGTGGCTCTTGGGCAGGCACTCGGCGATCAGCATGCGGCCCGGCGTGGTTTCCACGCGCGCCATGTACTGCTTGCCCTTCTCGTCGGTCTGCGGGACGCGGGTGGTGATCTTCGAGTGATAGGTCACCGCGCCCACGTGCAGCGCCTGGTGCACCTCGTCGATATCGGCCAGCACCTTGCCCTCGCCCGGCTCGCCTTCGCGGTCCATCGAGAGATAGTACAGGCCCAGCACCATGTCCTGCGAGGGAACGATGATCGGCTTGCCGTTGGCGGGCGAGAGGATGTTGTTGGTCGACATCATCAGCACGCGCGCTTCGAGCTGGGCTTCCAGCGAAAGCGGCACGTGGACGGCCATCTGGTCACCGTCGAAGTCGGCGTTGAAGGCCGAGCAGACGAGCGGGTGCAGCTGGATCGCCTTGCCCTCGATCAGCACGGGCTCAAACGCCTGAATGCCGAGACGGTGAAGCGTGGGTGCGCGGTTGAGCATCACCGGGTGTTCGCGGATCACCTCGTCCAGGATGTCCCAGACTTCCTTGCGCTCTTTCTCGACCCACTTCTTGGCCTGCTTCAGGGTCATCGAGAGACCCTTGGCATCGAGGCGGGCGTAGATGAACGGCTTGAACAGCTCGAGCGCCATCTTCTTCGGCAGGCCGCACTGGTGCAGCTTCAGTTCCGGCCCGGTCACGATGACCGACCGGCCCGAATAGTCGACGCGCTTGCCGAGCAGGTTCTGACGGAAGCGGCCCTGCTTGCCCTTGAGCATGTCGGACAGCGACTTCAGCGGACGCTTGTTGGCACCCGTGATCACACGGCCACGGCGACCGTTGTCGAACAGCGCATCAACCGATTCCTGCAGCATGCGCTTTTCGTTGCGCACGATGATGTCGGGCGCGCGCAGCTCCATCAGGCGCTTCAGGCGGTTGTTACGGTTGATCACGCGGCGATAGAGGTCGTTGAGGTCCGAAGTCGCAAAGCGGCCACCGTCGAGCGGCACCAGCGGGCGCAGTTCGGGCGGAATGACGGGCACCACTTCGAGGATCATCCACTCAGGACGGTTGCCCGAATCGATGAAGCTCTCGACGACCTTCAGCCGCTTGATGATCTTCTTGGGCTTGAGCGTCGACTTCGTGGTCTCCAGCTCTTCCATCAGCGCATCGCGTTCGGCCTCAAGGTCGAGGTCCATCAGCATGACGCGCACGGCTTCCGCGCCGATGCCGGCCGAGAAGGCGTCTTCGCCATACTCGTCCTGCGCGTCGAGCAGCTCATCTTCGGTGAGGAGCTGGAACTTCTCGAGCGGGGTCAGGCCCGGCTCGATCACGATGTAGCTCTCGAAGTAGAGCACTCGCTCAAGCTGCTTGAGCTGCATGTCGAGCAGCAGGCCGATACGCGAGGGCAGCGACTTCAGGAACCAGATGTGCGCGACGGGCGCGGCCAGTTCGATGTGGCCCATGCGCTCGCGGCGGACCTTGGTCACGGTGACTTCGACGCCGCACTTCTCGCAGACGACGCCCTTGTACTTCATGCGCTTGTACTTGCCGCAGAGGCACTCGTAGTCCTTCACCGGGCCGAAGATGCGCGCGCAGAACAGGCCGTCACGCTCGGGCTTGAACGTGCGGTAGTTGATCGTCTCGGGCTTCTTGATCTCGCCGAACGACCACGAGCGAATGCGCTCGGGGCTCGCGATGCCGATCTGAATCTGGTCGAAGGTTTCAGGCTTGGCCAGCTGGTTGGTGAATTTGGTCAGTTCGTTCATTTCTCAGTTCCCTTGAGAGGGGAAAAACAGGGGGCGATGGGGGTGGGAGGCAACCGGTGCCGCCCGCTCCCTGTTATTCAGCCGCGATCGCCGTCGTGCCGTCTTCGCCTTCCTCGCCGTCGTTCAGCGAAGAGAGTTCGATGTTCAGGCCCAGCGAGCGCATTTCCTTGACGAGCACGTTGAAGCTCTCGGGAATGCCGGCCTCGAAGGTGTCGTCGCCCTTGACGATCGCCTCGTAGACCTTGGTGCGGCCGACCACGTCGTCGGACTTCACCGTCAGCATTTCCTGCAAGGTATAGGCAGCGCCGTAAGCCTGCAGCGCCCAGACCTCCATTTCGCCGAAGCGCTGGCCGCCGAACTGCGCCTTGCCGCCCAGCGGCTGCTGGGTGACGAGCGAGTAGGGACCGATCGAACGGGCGTGGATCTTGTCGTCCACAAGGTGGTGCAGCTTGAGCATGTAGATGATGCCCACGGTCACCTTGCGGTCGAACGCCTCGCCGGTGCGGCCGTCGTACAGCGTCGACTGGCCCGAACGGTCGTAGCCTGCCTTGAGCAGCGTGTCCGTCACATCCTGCTCGCGCGCACCGTCGAACACCGGGGTGCCCATCGGAACGCCGCGACGCACGTTCTCGGCGAGTTCGTAGATCTCGTCCGAAGTCCGGCCCTCGATGTCTTCGACGTAGTTGTCGCCGTAGACGTCCTTCAGCTTGTCGACCAGCACGGCGGGCGGAGGGCCTGCCTTCGGATCGGGGTTGTTGAAGCGCCATTCATCGAGCATCTCGCCGATCTGCATGCCGAGGCCGCGCGCAGCAAAGCCAAGGTGGGTCTCGAAAATCTGCCCAACGTTCATGCGCGAAGGCACGCCCAGCGGGTTGAGCACGAGGTCGACCGGAGTGCCGTCTTCCAGGAAGGGCATGTCTTCCTGCGGCAGGATGCGCGAGATGACACCCTTGTTGCCGTGACGGCCAGCCATCTTGTCGCCCGGCTGCAGCTTGCGCTTCACCGCCACGAAGACCTTGACCATCTTGAGCACGCCCGGCGCCAGTTCGTCACCGCGTTCGAGCTTCTCCTTGCGGTCCTCGAACTTGTCCTTGATGGCCTTGATCGCCTCGTCGTACTGGCTCTTCACCGCTTCGAGCTGAGCCTGCATGTTGTCGTCGGCGACGGCGAACTTGAACCATTCGATCCGGTCCATCTCGTCGAGCGTGGCCTCGTCGATCACCGCGCCCTTCTTCGCGCCCTTCGGAGCAGCCGAGGCGGTCTGGCCGATCAGCATGTCCTTCAGGCGGTTGTAGGTCGCACGGTTGAGGATGTTGCGCTCGTCCTCGCTGTCCTTCTTGAGGCGTTCGATTTCCTCGTGCTGGATCGCGCGGGTACGGTCGTCGATTTCGATGCCGTGACGGTTGAACACACGCACTTCGACCACGGTGCCGCTGGTGCCCGGCGGCAGACGCAGCGATGTGTCGCGCACGTCGGAGGCCTTCTCGCCGAAGATGGCGCGCAGCAGCTTTTCTTCCGGCGTCATCGGGCTTTCGCCCTTCGGCGTGATCTTGCCCGCCAGAATATCGCCCGGGTGCACTTCGGCACCGATGTAGACGATGCCCGCCTCGTCGAGGTTGCGCAGGGCTTCCTCGCCGACGTTCGGGATGTCGCGGGTAATGTCTTCCGGCCCGAGCTTGGTGTCACGCGCCATGACTTCGAACTCCTCGATGTGGATCGAGGTGAAAACGTCGTCCTTCACGATGCGCTCGGAGATGAGGATCGAGTCCTCGTAGTTGTAGCCGTTCCACGGCATGAACGCGACGAGGCTGTTCTTGCCCAGCGCCAGTTCGCCAAGGTCGGTCGAGGGGCCGTCGGCGATGATGTCGCCGGCTTCCACCACTTCACCCACCTTCACCAGCGGGCGCTGGTTGATGCAGGTCGACTGGTTTGAGCGCTGGAACTTCTGCAACGTGTAAATGTCCACGCCGGGGTTACCGGCATCGACTTCGCCGCTGGCACGGATCACGATACGGGTAGCGTCGACCTGGTCGATCACGCCGCCGCGCACGGCAGCGATCGCCGCACCGGAGTCGCGGGCCACGGTCTCTTCCATGCCGGTGCCGACCCAGGGCGCTTCCGCCTTCACGAGCGGCACGGCCTGGCGCTGCATGTTCGAGCCCATCAGCGCGCGGTTGGCGTCATCGTTTTCCAGGAACGGAATGAGCGATGCGGCGACCGAAACCAGCTGCTTGGGCGACACGTCCATCAGCGTGACCTGCTCCGACGGGCTCATCACGAACTCGCCGTTCTGGCGGGCCGAGATCAGATCCTCGACGAACTTGCCTTCACCATCAATCTCGGCCGAAGCCTGCGCAACGGTGTTCTTCTGCTCTTCCATCGCCGAGAGGTACTGAACCTCGCCAGTTACCTTGCCTTCGATCACCTTGCGGTAAGGCGTCTCGATGAAGCCGTACTTGTTGACGCGGGCGAAGGTCGACAGCGAGTTGATCAGGCCGATGTTCGGACCTTCCGGCGTCTCAATCGGGCAGATGCGGCCATAGTGCGTCGGGTGAACGTCGCGGACTTCGAAGCCGGCGCGCTCACGGGTAAGACCACCCGGCCCGAGCGCCGAAACGCGGCGCTTGTGGGTGACTTCCGACAGCGGGTTGGTCTGATCCATGAACTGCGACAGCTGCGAGGAACCGAAGAACTCACGCACGGCAGCCACGGCGGGCTTGGCGTTGATGAGATCGTTGGGCATCACGGTCGACACGTCGACCGAGCTCATGCGCTCCTTCACGGCGCGCTCCATGCGGAGCAGGCCGACGCGGTACTGGTTCTCGAGCAGCTCGCCGACCGAGCGGACACGGCGGTTTCCGAGGTTGTCGATATCGTCGACGTCGCCCTTGCCGTCCTTCAGGTCGACCAGTTCCTTGACCACGGCGAGGATGTCTTCCTTGCGCAGCGTCGTCACGGTGTCCTCGGCATCAAGGCCAAGGCGCATGTTGAGCTTCACACGGCCCACGGCCGAGAGGTCATAGCGGTCGGAATCGAAAAACAGGCCTTCGAACAGCGCTTCGGCGGTTTCCTTGGTCGGCGGTTCGCCGGGGCGCATCACCTTGTAGATGGCCTCAAGGCCCTCTTCGCGGTTCTCGGCCTTGTCGGCGTCGAGCGTGTTACGGATCCACGGGCCGGTGGTGACGTGGTCGATATCGAGCAGGACGAGCTGGTCGATGCCTGCAGCGTCGATCTTGTCGAGGTTGTCCGGCGAAACTTCCTCACCCGCCTCGATGTAGATGCGGCCGGTCGAATCCTCGACCAGATCCTGGCTGGCATAGCGGCCGAATATTTCCTCGGTCGGGATCAGCAGCGTTTCGAGACCATCCTTGGCCGCCTTGTTGGCGGCACGCGGGCTGACCTTCTGGCCGGCGGGGAACACTTCCTCGCCGGTCTTGGCGTCAACCAGCGCGAAGCCCGGCTTCTGGCCGCGCCACTGCTCGGGCACGAAGGGAATTTCCCAGCCGCCCTGGCCGCGCTTCCAGGTCACAGTCTTGTAGAAGTGCGAAAGGATCTCTTCGTGGTTGAGGCCCAGCGCATAGAGCAGCGCGGTGACCGGCAGCTTGCGCTTGCGGTCGATGCGGACGTTCACGATGTCCTTGGCGTCAAACTCGAAATCGAGCCACGAGCCGCGATAGGGGATCACGCGCGCGGCGAACAGGAACTTGCCCGAGGAGTGGGTCTTGCCGCGGTCATGGTCGAACAGCACACCCGGCGAACGGTGCATCTGCGACACGATCACGCGCTCTGTGCCGTTGACGATGAAGGTGCCGTTGCCCGTCATCAGGGGCATGTCGCCCATGTAGACGTCCTGCTCCTTGATATCGAGGACCGAGCGGGTTTCAGTCTCCTGATCCACCTCGAACACGATCAGACGCAGCGTGACCTTCATCGGGGCAGCATAGGTGATGCCGCGCTGACGACACTCGGTGGTGTCGTACTTCGGGTCTTCCAGCTCGTAGTGCACGAAATCCAGCTCGGCGGTGCCGGCGAAATCGCGAATCGGGAACACCGAGCGCAAGGTCTTCTCGAGGCCAGAAACGTAGCCAATCGAAGGGTCGGAGCGCAGGAACTGTTCGTAGCTCTCCCGCTGAACCTCGATCAGGTTCGGCATCTGAACCACTTCGTGGATGTCGCCGAAAATCTTGCGGATGCGCTTTGCCTTGCTGCCAGCCTTCGCCGGTGCGTTCGCCTTGGTCGCCATAGGGGAGGTGTGCCTCTTGCCTTGAAATTTCGTGCCAAAAAATCGAATTTGGCGGGAGGGCCATGAGACGCCGAAAAGCCACAAGGCCAGCCACCGCTATCGGTGGCCGCATTGCAGCGTTCCCTCAGGTCTCACGGATTGCCGAAGCTTCCTTCCGATGCGCACCCCCGCGTAAGGTGCGCCTTGCTCGAAGCTGTCAGTGTGGCCGCGATATAGGACGCAGGCCTGCTGCCGTCAAGCAAGCAGGGTGGGCGGCGGAGAATTGTGCGCACAGCCACGCAAGGCCGTTGCCACCGGGACAGAGCGCCGCCATGCTGCGTGCTGCCTTGCCATCGCACGGGGGTGCGCTTGCCTATCAGTGTTGTCGGGATCGTTGCGCTGATCGCGCTTGCCCTCCTCATTTCCACCAACCGCCGCAAGATCCGCCTGCGCGTGGTGCTCGCCGCCTTTGCCATGCAGGCGGCGATGTCGCTTGTCATCTTGCGCACCCCGTGGGGCGCGGACTTCATGGCTGCCCTCACCCGCGGGGCTTCGAACCTGCTCGGCTATTCGCGGGTGGGCACACAGTTCATCTTCGGCAACCTCGCCAACCCCGAACTGGGCGGCGCTTCCTTTGCGCTGCAGGCGCTCACCGTGATCATCTTCTTCGCTTCGCTGGTCGCCGTGCTCGACCATATCGGGATCATCGGGCTGATCGTGCGCTGGGTGGGCGGCGCGATCCGCATGATTACCGGGGTCAGCCGGGTCGAATCGCTGGGAGCGGCGGCCAACATCTTCATCGGCCAGGGCGAGGCGCCGCTGGCGGTTAAGGCCTATCTCGCCAACATGACCCGCTCGCAACTGTTTGTGCTGATGACCGTGGGCATGACCAGCGTCGCCGGGTCGGTGATGGCAGCCTATATCGCGATGCTCGGCTCGCAACTTGCGCCCTACCTGCTTGCCGCCGCGCTGATGAGCGCGCCCGCCGGCATCCTGATGGCCAAGCTGGTAGTGCCCGACGAGGAAGACGAACCCAGCGAACCCGAACGCGTGATGGTTGATGCCGAAGACGAGGACGCTCCCGTCAACGTGATCATGGCGGCCGCCAACGGGGCGATTACCGGACTGCAACTGGCGGCGGGCGTGGGAGCGATGCTGCTCGCCTTTGTGTCGCTGGTGGCGCTCGCCAACGGATTGCTCGGCTGGCTGGGCGCGATGGCCGGGATCGACGGCCTCACTTTCGAGCGCCTGCTCGGCCATATCTTCTCACCGGTTATGTACCTCGTGGGCGTGCCCTGGAGCGAGGCACCGGCAGCAGGCGGGCTGTTCGGGCAAAAGGTGGTGCTCAACGAGTTCGTCGCTTTCCTCAGCCTCGAGGCGATGAACGGACAACTCGGCCAGCGCAGCACGGCTATCGTTACTTTCGCCCTGTGCGGCTTTGCCAATATCAGCTCGATCGCAATCCAGATGGCGGCCTTCGGCGTGCTGGCCCCTTCGCAGCGGGCCAATGTGGCGGCGCTTGGACTGCGCTCGCTCGCCGCCGCATCGCTCGCCAACCTGATGAGCGCGGCGCTGGCGGGGCTGTTCCTGCCCGGCGCATGACAGGTGCCTGACCGCCCGCGCTGCACCAATTTCCGTTCTTTCCGGAACGATTGCCTTTCCTGGTAGTTACTCCCCCAATCCAACCACCTCAGGGGGAAATACCCGATGAAGAAGATTTTGCTTGCCGCACCCGCCGTTCTGCTTGTCGCCGCTTGTGGCGGTTCGCCGGCCGAAGAGGCCGAAGACGTGCAGGAAGAAGCGATCGAAGCTCAGGGCGAAGTGATCGACGAGCAGGCAGAGGCACTCGATGCCCAGGCTGACGCACTGGACGATGCCGGCATGGAAGCTCAGGCTGAGGCCACCGAAGACAAGGCCGAAGAGCTGGAAGACGCTGCCGACCAGATGTAATCCGATTTGCCAGCCGCGCCTCTCCGGTCGCGGCTGGCCACGTCGTTGGAGAGGAAGGCCCGCCCAGGAAGGCGGGCCTTTTTCTTTTGCGCGGGACGAAGGTGCCCGACGGGCAAAGGCGAATCGCTTGACCTTTTGCGCCATCTCTCTATGAGCCCGCCCCGACCGCCTCGCGCGGTCATCCGTCCGAGACAGTTGGTGACCGGGATCTGCCGGTCTTAATTTCCAGCCTAGACGGGGACAGAGATTTTCGGGCCAGCCCCTGCGGCTGTTCCCGTTCGCGCCATTCGCGCTCCTCCTTCCCCATCAACGGACCAATGCCCACGGTGCATCAGCATCGTGGTTACGTGAGCCGGTCGCGGCTTCGCTTCGGCGGGAACGCGGCCATAGTGAAGGAGTAAGGCATGGATCGTTCGCAGAAAGCCGATGCGGTCGCCCAGCTCAATACGGTCTTCAACGAGGTCGGCGTGGTGGTTGTCACCCGTAACCTCGGCTTGTCGGTGGATCAGACCACCGACCTGCGCAACAAGATGCGTGATGCTGGTGCGTCCTACAAGGTTGCGAAGAACCGCCTCGCCAAGCTCGCCCTGAAGGACACCGACTACGAAGGCATTGGTGAGTATCTCACCGGCCCGACTGGTCTGGCCTGGTCGACCGACCCGGTTGCAGCTGCCAAGGCTGCGGTGGAATTCGCCAAGACCAACGACAAGCTTGAAATTGTCGGTGGGTCTCTGGGCGCAGTGAAGCTCGATGAAGCAGGGGTCAAGGCGCTCGCCTCGATGCCCAGCCTCGACGAGCTGCGGGGCAAGATTGTCGGTCTCGTCAATGCGCCTGCGACCAAGGTCGTGCGCGTCATCAGCGAACCGGCATCGAAGCTTGCCCGCGTCTTCGGCGCCTACGCCGCCAAGGACGCCGCATAAGCGGTTTCTCGCATTTCGAAACGAAACATCTTGGGGCGTACTTTTTTCGCCCCGCCCAATTTGGAGTGAAGCACAATGGCCGATATTGCCAAGCTTGTTGAAGACCTGTCCGCGCTGACCGTCATGGAAGCCGCTGAACTTGCCAAGGCCCTGGAAGAAGCATGGGGCGTTAGCGCCGCTGCTGCTGTTGCCGTGGCTGGCCCGGCTGCCGGTGGCGATGCCCCGGCTGCTGAAGAGCAGACCGAGTTCGACGTCATCCTCACCGGCGACGGTGGCAAGAAGATCCAGGTGATCAAGGAAGTCCGCGCCCTGACCGGCCTCGGACTGACCGAAGCCAAGGCTCTGGTCGAAGGCGCGCCGAAGCCGATCAAGGAAGCCGTGAACAAGGCGGAAGCCGAAGAGATCAAGGCCAAGATCGAAGCTGCCGGCGGTACCGTCGAACTGAAGTAATCGCCCCGCGATTACGCTTCGATCCCAGCGGATCAAACAGAAAGGGCGGCACCGCGATGGTGCCGCCCATTTTGTTTCCAGCCTTGGCAATACCAAGGCAATGCGACGCCCGAAGGCCGCCGCACCTGACGTTATAGCGTCTTCAGATAGGTGACGATTTCGCCAGCCTGCTGCGCATTCACGCCGGGCGCCGGCATCGAGCCACCCGGAACGACGGCATGCGGATCGACCAGATAGCGGCGCAGGTTCGCCTCGTTCCAGGTTATGTTCGTCCCCTTCATCCCAGCGCTGTAAGCGAAGCCCGAGACACTGCCTGCCTTGCGACCCACTATACCTGCAAGTGACGGACCGACCCCGTTCTGACCGGGCGAGAGCGAGTGGCACACCGTGCAGATCGCGAAGCTGTCGGGCGGACCGGCCGCGGCCGCTGCTGCCTGAGTCGGCGCGGCGCTGGCTGAAGCGCTCGCTTTGGGCGAGGGGGACGCGCTCGCGGTAGGGGCAGGCTCTTCGAGCGCGACCTCGCCCTCTGTAGCGGTCTCGTCGTTCGCTGCTTCGGCTCTCTCGGCGGCTTCGGTCAGTTCAACCTCGTCGACCGCGCCGTTAGCGGCGGCGACTTCTTCAACTTCCGCCTCGTTCGCATTCTCAGGCGGACCGCCACAGGCAGCAAGCGCCAACGCCGCAAACGAAACGGTGGCGAGCGAAATCGAAATACGCATCAACGGGAATCCTCCGACTGTTTGTTCGCACTTAGAGGGCAAGTGGCGCCTTGGGCAAGAGGCGCTGCGTTGACTGTGTCCGACAAGCCTCTCTTGCCGACGAATCTCGCCCGGCGGCGCGCTTTTGCGATTTCGCTTGTAACAATCTTCCCCTATCCGGGCCGGCTGTTTTGCCATGAAGCCAACTGCCCTCCCCCCTACGCCCGGCTGGAAAGCCGAAAGCGCCGAAACCTTCCGCCTCGCGGTGCCGCTGGTGCTCGCCAACCTGCTGCAGATGCTCACCTATGCGGTCGACGTGATCTTCATCGCGCGGCTGGGGGCAGAAGAGCTGGCGGCCTCATCACTGGCCGTCGCAATCATCGGCTTCCTGCTGTGGAGCCTGTCAGGCCTGACCGGGGCGGTGGCTCCGATGGCAGCGGCCGAGCTTGGCGCACGCGGCCCGGCGCTGAGGCCGATT
Organism: Erythrobacter sp.; assembly: GCA_027311945.1. GTDB lineage: Bacteria > Pseudomonadota > Alphaproteobacteria > Sphingomonadales > Sphingomonadaceae > Alteraurantiacibacter. Next base: position 13,134 of record DAICXZ010000032.1, on the reverse strand, counting down.
CGGCGGGCAGTGCGAATGGCGCTGTGGCTCGCCATAGCCTCGGGCGCGGTGGCCAGCGTGCTCTGCGCCTTTGCCGAACCGTTCATGCTGCTGACCGGGCAAGAGCCGCAGATCGCCGCGCTGGCGGGCAGCTACATGAACCTGCTGCTGTTCTCGCTGATCCCGGCGGTGGCGGGCAGCGTCCTGCGCAGCTTCGTGGCGACGCTGGGCCGGCCGTTCTTTGCAACCGCGATCACCGGGCTCGGCATCTTCATCAATGCCGCCGCCAACTACGCCTTCATCTTCGGCAACTGGGGCGCGCCAGAGATGGGCCTTCAGGGCGCGGCCATCGCCACGCTGCTCACCACCAGCCTCACCTTCGTCATCTATGTAATCGCCATCGCCCGCGATCCGCGGCTGGCGCGCTATCATGTGTTCGGCTTCTTCTGGCGCGCCGACTGGAAGCGGCTGGGCGAACTGGTGCGGATCGGCACCCCGATCATGCTGACGATCATGGCCGAAAGCGGCATCTTCGCGGCCGCAGCCTTTCTGGTCGGCCTGTTCGGCGCGGCGCAGCTGGCCGCCCATGCGCTGGCCCTGCAAATCGCGGCGCTCGCCTTTCAGGTGCCGTTCGGGATCGGTCAGGCGGCGACCATCCGGGTCGGCTATTTCCACGGCGCACGCGATGCGATTGGCGTAGGCCGCGCGGGCTGGACCTCAATTTGGATGTGTCTGGCCTTCGCCGTTCCCTCGGCGCTGGTGCTGATCGGCGCGCCCGAGCTGTTGCTGCGCATCTATATCGACCCCGACCTGCCCGAAAATGCGGCGCTGGTGGCGCAGGCAAGCATCTTCCTCGTGGTCGCCTCTGCGTTCCAGCTGTCCGACGGATTGCAGGCGGTCGCTGCCGGGGCGCTGCGCGGGCTCAAGGATACGCGCGTGCCGATGTGGATCGCGATCTTTTCCTACTGGGTGCCCGGCATCGGGCTGGCCATGGGGCTTGCCTTCACGCTGGGGCTGGAGGGCGAAGGCGTGTGGTATGGGCTTGCGCTGGGGCTGAGCGTCGCGGCGGTGCTGCTTTTGTGGCGCTGGCACCGGCGTGGGGCGCTCGGGCTGGTCACTTACGCACCGCCCGCTTTGTGACCGCGCAAAATTTTTCCTGACCCAAGGTGTTGACGGCCCGCCAGCCGCCAACCATATCCGCGTCGCTGGCACTCTCGCGAGGAGAGTGCCAATCGACACATCCAACCTTTTTGGGAAAGGTCACAAACATGGCATTTCGCCCCCTGCACGACCGCGTTCTGGTTCGTCGCCTCGAAGCTGAGGAAAAGACGGCCGGCGGCATCATCATCCCCGACAGCGCCAAGGAAAAGCCGAGCGAAGGCGAGATCGTCGCCGTCGGCAACGGCTCGAAGGCCGAAGACGGCAAGGTCACCCCGCTCGACGTGAAGGCTGGCGACCGCGTTCTGTTCGGCAAGTGGTCGGGCACCGAGGTCAAGGTCGACGGTGAAGACCTGCTGATCATGAAGGAAAGCGACATCATGGGCGTGATCGGCTGAGCCGAACCGTCACTGCTTTCCACATTCCAACGTTATTCCAGGAGAAACGATAATGGCTGCCAAGGACGTCAAGTTCGGCCGTGACGCGCGCGAGCGCATCCTCAAGGGCGTGGACACGCTCGCCAATGCCGTGAAGGTCACCCTCGGTCCCAAGGGCCGCAACGTCGTGATCGACAAGAGCTTCGGTGCCCCGCGCATCACCAAGGACGGCGTTTCCGTCGCCAAGGAAATCGAGCTCAAGGACAAGTACGAGAACATGGGCGCACAGATGCTGCGCGAAGTGGCCTCGAAGGCGAACGACAAGGCTGGCGACGGCACCACCACCGCCACCGTGCTCGCCCAAGCGATCGTTCGTGAAGGCATGACCGCGGTTGCGGCCGGCATGAACCCGATGGACCTCAAGCGCGGCATCGATCTAGCCGTCTCGAAGGTCGTCGCTGACCTGCAGGCCCGCTCGAAGGACGTTTCCGGCTCTTCGGAAATCGCCCAGGTCGGCATCATCTCGGCCAATGGCGACAAGGAAGTCGGCGAGAAGATCGCCGAAGCCATGGAAAAGGTCGGCAAGGAAGGCGTGATCACCGTGGAAGAGGCCAAGGGCCTCGAATTCGAACTCGATGTCGTCGAAGGCATGCAGTTCGACCGCGGCTACCTGTCGCCCTACTTCGTCACCAACCCCGAGAAGATGACGGTCGAACTCGAGAACCCGTACATCCTCATCCACGAGAAGAAGCTCTCGAACCTGCAGGCCATGCTGCCGGTGCTCGAAGCGACCGTTCAGAGCGGCCGTCCGCTGCTGATCATCGCGGAGGACATCGAAGGCGAAGCGCTGGCCACTCTCGTGGTCAACAAGCTGCGCGGCGGCCTGAAGGTTGCTGCCGTCAAGGCTCCGGGCTTCGGCGATCGCCGGAAGGCCATGCTGCAGGACATCGCGATCCTGACCCAGGGCGAGATGATTTCCGAAGATCTCGGCATCAAGCTCGAGAACGTCGGCCTTTCGATGCTCGGCCAGGCCAAGAAGGTCACCATCGACAAGGACAACACCACCATCGTCGATGGCCTGGGTGAAGCCGATGCGATCAAGGCCCGGGTCGAGCAGATCCGCGCCCAGATCGAGACCACGACCTCGGACTACGACCGCGAGAAGCTGCAGGAACGCCTGGCGAAGCTCGCTGGCGGTGTTGCCGTGATCAAGGTTGGCGGCGCTTCGGAAGTCGAAGTGAAGGAGCGCAAGGACCGTGTGGACGATGCTCTGCACGCCACCCGCGCCGCTGTCGAAGAGGGCATCGTGCCCGGCGGCGGTACTGCGCTGCTCTATGCCACCAAGGCGCTCGAAGGCCTTACCGGCGACAACAACGACCAGACCCGCGGCGTGGAAATCGTGCGTCAGGCGATCCTCGCACCTGTGCGTCAGATCGCTGCCAACGCCGGCCATGATGGCGCCGTGGTTTCGGGCAACCTCCTGCGTGAGGGCGACGAGAGCCAGGGCTTCAACGCTGCCACCGACACCTACGAGAACCTCGTGGCTGCCGGTGTGGTTGACCCGACCAAGGTCGTGCGCACCGCGCTGCAAGACGCAGCTTCGGTTGCCGGCCTGCTGATCACCACCGAAGCGGCGATTGCCGATATTCCGGAAGACAAGTCGGCCGGTGGCGGCATGCCCGACATGGGCGGCATGGGTGGAATGGGCGGCATGGGCGGCATGGGCTTCTAAGCCCTGCCCTGAGCGGGTCGAAGGGCTCGCCATCTGTCCGAACACAGACACACAGGGGCCCGGCGGAGCGATCCGCCGGGCCCTTTTGCTTGGCCGCATGCCAGCCTTGCGATAGCGTCAGGCGATGACAGGGGCCTCCACTCAACACCAACCGCAGCGAGCGATCAGCCTCTCGGGCGCCGTGCTCATCAACCTCAACGGGGTGATCGGCTCGGGCATCTTCGCCCTGCCCGCGCTGCTTTATGCCGGAGCGGGCGGTTATGCCCCGCTGGTGGTGCTCGCCTATGCGCTGCTCGTGGCCGGACCGTCGCTGGTCTATGCCCGGCTCAGCACGATGCACGATCAATCGGGCGGACCGCAGCTCTATGTCGAACATGCCTTCGGGCCATTCGCCGGGTTTCAGGCGGGCTGGTTTCTGCTCGGCCAGAACCTCGCCGCGCGCGCTGCCAACTTCCATGTGCTGGTGAGCTATCTGGCCGCGCTGTTCCCGCTGTTCGACAATCCCACCGTCCGCCTCGCCACCATCGCGGCGCTGATCGCGCTGTTCACCAGCCTTGCCGCCGTGGGCACGCGCAGCTCGATCCGCGCGCTGTGGCTGGGTACGTTGCTCAAGCTCGGGCCGATCCTGCTGATCTGCGGCGCGGGTCTGTTCGCCAACGGGGTGCCCACCACCTTCGCGCTGCCCGAATTCGGCGAGGTCGAATCGATCGCGCTGCTGCTCGCCTATGCCTATTCGGGCGGTGCGCTCTCCACCATGGTAGCGGGTGAGGTGCGCGAGGCGCGGCGCACGGTCTACCGTTCGATCTTCGTGAACCTCGCGGTGATCGCGCTGCTCTATGCCTTCGTGCAGTGGGCCTATATCGCCATCGACCCGCAGCAGGCGAATGCCGACCGCCCGCTCGCCTCGGCGGGTGACGCGGTGTTTGGTTCGCTGGGCGTGGCGCTGATCAGCGTGGCGGCGATCTTCTCCACCGGCACCAACCAGCTGAGCTACTTCGTCTCGATGCCCCGGCTGATTTACGGCATGGCCACGCGCGGCCTGCTTCCCGCGGTGCTGGCGCGGATTTCGCCGCGCTTCGGCACGCCTGCCCCGGCCATCGTTGCCTATGGCCTGATCGTTCTCGCGCTGGCGCTGAGCGGAACCTTCGCCACACTCGCCACCTATATGGTCGCGCTGGAGACGCTGGTGATCCTCCTCACCGTGCTGGCGCTACCGATGCTGTGGCGCGCGGGCGAAGACCGCCCACAAGGTGCAATGCTCGCCGTGTGGTCCGCGTTGGTGGTGTTTGCGCTGGTGTTTAACCTCTGGCTGCTGGCGCAAGTGCCGCTGTCCTCCGCTCTGCCGACGCTCGGGGTGCTGGCGGCTGGCACCGCGCTATACTTCCTTGCCACCCGTCGCCGCTGAGCTTGCGCTTTGTCTGTTTCGGACTAGCCTCCCCCTCAACAACAACGAGAGGGGATACGAAATGCGCAAACTTATGTTCGCGGCGCTCGCCGCCACGGCTCTGGCCTCCTGCGGCAGTGAAGAGCCAACGCCCGAGCCTACGCAAGACCCGGCCCGCAAGTATATGCAGGCCGTCACCGATATCTCACGCAGCGAAGACCAACAGTACGATGCGAAGCGCAAGCCAGCCGAGCTGCTCGCCTTCGCGCAGATCGACAAGGGCGAGGCCGTGGGCGACTACATCATGGGCGGCGGCTATGTGACCCGCCTTCTTGCCACCGCCGTGGGGGCCGACGGCAAGGTCTATGCCTTCCAGCCGACCGAGTTTATCGACTTCCGCCCCGAATATGCCGATGAGCAGGATGCCGCGATTGCGCCCTACGCCAACGATCAGGGCGAACCGGTGCGCGTATTCCCCCTGCGCGCGCCGATTGCCGAGCCAGGCTGGCCAGAGCCGCTCGACACGATCATCACGGTGATGAACCTGCATGACCTGTTCATTCCTGAAATGCCCGAAGGCACTGCAGAAAAGGCGATTGCGAACCTTTACGATTCGCTAAAGCCGGGTGGCACCCTGGTGGTGGTCGACCATGTCGCAGCCGACGGCGGCGGCCTCGATGCAGCAGAAAAGCTGCACCGGATGGACGCCGAACTGGCGCTCAAGGCGCTGACCGATGCCGGCTTCGTGCTGGAAGAAGAAAGCGACCTCTACGCCCAGCCCGGCGATCCGCACGAGGCCAATGTCTTCGACGATGCGATCCGCGGCAACACCGACCAGTTCGCCTGGCGCCTGCGCAAGCCCGAATAAGACGCTCACCAAAGCCGGAAAGCGGAAAATCTCGGACCCCTTCGGCCTGCCGATCGTTGAATACGGGAAAGCAGACCGAAGGAGAGACCCGGATTATGAAGTGTCCGCACAAGGCCCATGTCGCACTCGTGGATGGCGAGAGATTTGTGCTCGCCCGCAACGACGGCCAGCCGTTCGAACCAAAGCTGAGCGTGGTCGCCACGCCCAGCCTCGAAACGACGAACTACAGCGCCGGCGTGCGCGACCAGGATGACGTCGGTCGTCGCAGTGGCAGCAGCGATCTGGAAGAGCTGGCCCATGCCGCAGCAGTGGCTGAATATCTGAATGGACAGGCGCTGGACGGCAAGCTGGGTGAGCTCATCGTAATTGCCGATCCCAAGTCACTCGGCGAAATGCGGCGGCACTATCACAAGGAACTGCAAGCCTGCCTGATCGGCGAGATCGACAAGGCCATCGCCAACGAAAGCCTTGAAGCGGTTGGCCAGGCTATTGCTCGCGCTTGATTCATAATGACTTTGCAAGGGGCCGATACACAGCAATTTGTCGGCCCCTGCTGCGACAGTTCCGTCATTCCGACGAAATTTAGGCTCGATTCGTCGTACCGTGGGATTTGCGTCCCTCCTTGTTAAGGTATCAACAAGGCGTAACGTGGAAACTGCCTATATGACCAGAAACCTGATTACACGCCTCGCAGCCATCGCCTCGCTCGCCGTCGCTCCGCTCTCGGCGGCGCAGGCCAACGATTTCGAGACCGCGTTCGACAGCGCTTTCGGCACCGAAATACGCGCACCGCGCGAGTTCAACCCCGACTATTCCGATCCGCTTGCCCAACAGATCGCCCGGCTTGCCGATGGCAGCGCGGGCCGTATCGGTGTTGCTGCGCTGGATCTTTCGACCGGTCGCGAGATTTCCGTGCTGGGCGACCAGCGCTTCCCCATGGCCAGTACCAGCAAGATCGCCATCGCCGCGACCTATATGGAAGGCGTGGAGCAAGGCAAATGGAGCCTGACCAGCGAGTTCCCGCTCCTGTGGTCGGTCCGCTCGACCCCGTTCTCCACCTCCACCGCACCGGTGCGCAAGGGCGAATACATGTCGGCGCTGCAGCTGATTGACCTGATGCTGACGCGCAGCTCCAACCCTGCGACCGATGCCTTGCTCGCGGCAGTAGGCGGGCCGGATGCGGTGAACGACTGGGTGCGCCGCGCCGGGCTCGAAGATTTCGAACTGACCCGCGATATTGCCACGCTGGTGCGCGACGACGGCGAATTCGACCCGGCCCAGCACATCGACATGCGCGACAGCGCCACGCCCGAAACGATGGTGGAACTGTTGACCGGGCTTTACCAGGGCCGGTGGCTGTCGGCGGAAAGCCGCGAGGTCATCCTCGATGCGATGGCGCGCTGCCGCACCGGCGTGCGCCGCATTCGCGGCCAGATGCCCGACGATGTGAGCGTGGCGCACAAGACCGGATCGCTCAACAACACCTCGAGCGACATCGGCATTATCACCGCGCCCGATGGCCGCTCCTACGTGGTGGCAATCTATGTTACCGGTCAGGGCTCACGCGGCAACCGTGAGCAGCGCATCGCCTCGATCGCGCGGGCGATTTACGATGGCTATTCGTCAGCTGGTCCCCAGTTCGCCAACGCCACCTACGGCAACGCGGCGAACGCCAACTGATCCGGCTTTCCGGGCCGCCACCTCGTGCGGCTGGCCCAATCACATATCAGGCGCACAAACGAAAAGGGGCGCGACCCGCAGGTCGCGCCCCTTCGCGTAACACGCTGAGTAAGAAATTACTCGGCAGCGCTGTCCACGGCTTCAGCAGCCGAGTCCACAGCGGCCATGCCCGAGTCAGCAGCCGAATCAACCATTTCCATGGCCGAGTCAGCAGCCGAATCAACCATTTCCATGCCGGCGTCGGCATTGGCTTCAGCGTCAGCCATCGAGCTGTCGACGGCTTCGTCGGCGCCTTCCGAGCAAGCCGAGAGAGTCAGGGCAGCGCCAGCAGCGGCGGCGGCGAGGATGATCTTGCGCATAATAATAAATCCCCAAAAACAGAGAAATCATGGCCAGGCAGGTGCCGGACCAGAGCGGCAAAGCGCTCGCTCTGGCTGCCCAAATAAGGCCACAATCTGGTCCGCGCAAGAAGAATAAGGCAACAATGCGGCGAGCCGAGCCGCGAACATGGCGGAATTATGGCAAAAATGGCAGATTTCGGCCAATCGCCTGCTGACGATTCTTTGCGGCTGACCGCCCGCAAGCCGCGTGCTAGCACCGCGCGCATGGCCGACAAGCAACATCTCTATCTGGTCGACGGTTCGGCCTATATCTTCCGCGCCTATCACCGGCTCCCCCCGCTCACCAATCCCGAAGGCACGCCGGTGGGCGCGGTCTACGGCTATACCACCATGCTGTGGAAGCTGGCCGACGATCTCGACAAGGCCGACGGGCCGACCCATCTCGCGGTGATTCTCGACAAGTCGAGCCACTCGTTCCGCAACGAGCTTTACGACCAGTACAAGGCCAATCGCCCGCCCCCGCCCGAGGACCTCAAGCCGCAGTTCCCCCTGATCCGCGATGCCACCCGCGCCTTCTCGCTGCCCTGCATCGAGGAGGAAGGGTTCGAGGCCGACGACCTGATCGCCTCCTATGCCCGCGCCGCCCAGCGCGAAGGCTGGGACGTGACCATCGTCTCCTCCGACAAGGACCTGATGCAGCTGGTGGGCGAGGAAAACGGCGCTCGCATCGACATGCTAGACACCATGAAGGACGCGCGGATTTACATCCCCGAGGTGGAAGAGAAGTTCGGCGTGGGGCCGGAGCTGGTCGGCGACGTGCTCGCGCTGATGGGCGACAGTGTCGACAACATCCCCGGCATCTACGGCATCGGCCCGAAGACCGCGACCAAGCTGATCGCCGAGAACGGCTCGCTGGCCGCCGCGCTCGATGCAGCACCGGGCATGAAAACGTCGAAGCTCAAGGAGCGGCTGCTCGAGGGCCGCGACATGGCCATGCTCAGCCGCGAGCTGGTCGAGCTGAAGAGCGACTGCACCCTGCCCGTAGCGCTCGAAGACATGAAGCTGAGCGGCATCCCGGTCGATCCCTTGGCCGAGTTCCTGCGGGTGCACGGGTTTAATTCGCTGCTCAAGCGGCTGGGCGCGGGCGCGGGCAGCCCTGGCCGCCCCACCAACCTCAACCCCGCCAAGGCAGAGCGCGCGGGAGAGGCCTCATCGGCGATCGGCAATGCGCAGGAGCTGCCCGAATGGCCCGCGGTCGACCGCTCTGCCTACGAATGCGTGCAGACGATGGAGCGGCTGGAGCACTGGATTACTCGTGCCTTCGCCGCGCGCGAAGTGGCGTTGGACACCGAAACCTCGGCGCTCGATTCGATGCAGGCCGACCTCGTCGGGGTCAGCCTCGCGCTGGGGCCGAACGATGCCTGCTACATCCCGCTCGCCCATGGCGGCAGCGACATGTTCGCCGAAAAGCCTGAACAGGTCTCGCGCGAGCCAGCGCTGGCGGCGCTGAAGCCGCTGCTCCAAAGCGATGCCGTCCTAAAGGTCGGGCAGAACGTCAAGTACGACCTCACCGTGCTCGCTCGGCACGGCATAACGGTCGCCCCGATCGACGACACCATGGTGATGAGCTTCGCAATGGACGCAGGCCGCTCCGAAGACGGGATCGGCGGCGGCCACGGCATGGACGAACTGGCCGAACGCCACCTCGGCCACACCACCATGAAGTTCAAGGACGTCTGCGGCACGGGCAAAAAGGCGATCCCCTTCGGCGAAGTCCCGCTCGACAAGGCGACGGAATATGCCGCCGAGGATGCCGATGTCACTTGGCGGCTCCACCAGATCATGCGTCACCGCCTGCCGGGCGAAGGCGCAACGCGGATTTACCAGCGGGTGGACCGCCCGCTGATCGCCGTGATCGCCGGGATGGAGCGCGAAGGCATCAAAGTCGACCGTGCGGCGCTGGCCAAACTGTCCGAACGCTTCGCCATCGAAATCGCGCGGATCGAGGGCGAAGTGCACGAACTCGCCGGGCAGGAGTTCACCATCGGCAGCCCCAAGCAGCTGGGCGATATCCTGTTCGACAAGCTCGGCTACAAGGGCGGGCGCAAGGGCAAGAGCGGGCAATATTCGACCGATCAGGCCATTCTCGAAAAGCTTTCGGGCGAAGGGGCCGAGATTGCCGACAAGGTGCTCGAATGGCGGCAGCTGTCGAAGCTCAAGTCCACTTACACTGACGCACTGCAGGCCGCGATCAAGCCAAACACGGGCCGCGTCCACACCAGCTACAGCCTCGTCGGCGCGCAGACCGGGCGGCTTTCCAGCACCGATCCGAACCTGCAGAACATCCCGATCCGCACCGAAATCGGGCGCGAGATCCGCAAGGCTTTCGTAGCGGATGAGGGCAATGTGCTGCTGGCGGCGGACTATTCGCAGATCGAACTGCGTCTCGCTGCACACATGGCCGACGTGCCCGCCCTGAAAGAGGCCTTCGCCAACGGCGAGGACATCCACGCCCGCACCGCGCAGGAGATGTACGGCGAGGTCACCCGCGACACCCGCGCCGCCGCCAAGACGATCAATTTCGCGATCCTTTACGGCATCTCGCGCTGGGGGCTGGCGGGCCGCCTCAAGGTCGAACCCGACGAGGCCCAGGCCATGATCGACCGCTATTTCCAGCGCTTCCCCGGCATCCAGCGCTATATCGCCGAGACGCTCGAAAGGGTGCGCGAGAGGGGTTATTCGGAAACGCTGTTCGGCAGAAAAACGTGGTTCCCGCGCATCAATTCGAAGAACCAGGCCGAGCGGCAAGGCTCCGAGCGCGCCGCGATCAACGCGCCGATCCAGGGCACCTGCGCCGATATCATCAAGCGCGCCATGGCGCGGATGTTGCCTGCTCTGGCCGAGGCAGGCCTTCCGCAAGTGCGGATGCTGCTGCAGGTCCACGACGAGCTGGTGTTCGAGCTGCCAGAAGGCGATGTGGAAGCGGCGAGCAAGGTCATCCGCGCGGTGATGGAGGGGGCAGCCGCGCCGTCGGTGAGCATCAGCGTTCCGCTCGGGGTCGAGATCGGCCACGGGGAAAGCTGGGATGCGGCGCACTAGCAAGCGGGCCGACGCGGGTTGATGTTGCAACGCAACATGCTTAGCTTGGAGCAATGCAACAGCTAGCCGACAGGGTATCCGTAAGCTGGCCGCAGATTGGCGAGGCGCTGATTTACGGGTCTGTCGGCATTACCGTGGCCCTGATCGTGCACTGGCTGATCTTCGGCGTTCTCACCCGCATCACGCGTTCAAGCAAGAGCCTGTCCGACGGCGCGATCGTCAGCTCGCTACGCAGCCCTTCGCGCTGGTCGATGGCAGCGCTCGGCCTCGTTCTGGCGGCGCGCGAGACGCCTGTGCTCGAAAGCGCGTGGGAGAAAATTGCCGGTTTCGTGATGCCCGCGCTGATCGGCTGGATGGCGCTCGCTATCCTGCATGCATTGGTCAAATCGGCCGAAATGCACCTCGACCTCGATGCCGAGGACAACCTGCGCGCGCGCCAGAAGCAGACACGGCTGCGCATCCTCTCACGCATCGGCACCTTCGTAGTGATCTTCATCACCGTGGGCCTGATGCTGCTTTCGATCCCCGGCGTGCGCGATATCGGGGTGACGCTGATGGCCTCGGCGGGGCTGGCCGCGCTGGCGGTGGGCGCGGCGGCGCAACCGGCGCTGAAGTCGCTGATCGCGGGCGTGCAGATGGCGCTGACCGAGCCGATCCGGCTGGGCGATGCGGTGATTATCGGCGGCGAATGGGGCTGGATCGAGGATATCCGCACCACCTATGTGGTGGTGAAGGTATGGGACGAGCGGCGGCTGGTGGTGCCGACCTCCAAGTTCCTCGACGAAATATTCCAGAACTGGACCAAGACCACCGCGCAATTGCTGGGCACGGTCTATCTCTATGTCGATCCGGCAACCAAACTCGACCCGATCCGCGCCAAGTTTCTGGAACTGGTGGAGAGCAACACACGCTGGGACGGGCGCGTGAAGCACATGCAGGTGACGGACCTGACCCGCGACGCCATCGAGGTGCGCCTGCTGATGACAGCGAAGGATTCGCCCACGCTCTATGACCTGCGCTGCGATGTGCGCGAGGCGCTGATCCAATGGCTGGCGGCAGAAATGCCCGAGGCGCTGGTGCGTTCGCGGGTTATCTCGGTGGGCGCGGATGGCAAGCCGCTGGGCGCGCCTTCGGCTGAGGCGCTGGCGCAGATGGGTGGGGAAGGTTGAAGCTTATCTGGTGACGTCCGTTTGCGGCCCGAGTTCCGCCGTCGAGATGCCAATGCCCAGGCCTTGGACACAGTCTTTTAAGACACACCCGAATATGGACACATCATGTCGATGCTTATCCAGCAGGCCGAGCTGCCCTTTCGCGCGCAAACCGAGACACCGCCCACCTTGCTGCGAAGCCAGCCTGCCAGGGTAGATCCGCTGCTCGACCGTGCCATGGCCTCGGCGAGGGTGGGGGCATGGTCCTGCAACCTTTCCGACAACAGACTGACGTGGACCACGGGTGTCTACGATATCTTCGGGCTACCACACGAAACCGCTGTCGATCGGCGACAGGTGCTTGATTTCTACACCGAGGAGTCCCGCGATGAGCTGGAAAGGCTTCGCTCCGAAGCGATAGATCAAGGCGGCAGCTTCATTCTCGATGCTCAAGTTAAGCGTCCGGATGGTGAAATGCGGTGGATGCGTATCCACGCAGAGATGGTCCGTCCGGCCGACGCCGCTCCCATCCTCCATGGCTTGAAGCAGGATGTGACCGAGGAAAAGCTGCGTTCGGAGGCGCTGCGGCGCCTGGCTGAGAACGACGCGCTTACCGGCCTCGCCAACCGCGCTATCTACGAAAGCCGTTTCCTTAATGCGGGGCGCACTCGCTCAGCCGTCACATCACTCGGCGCGCTCGTTCTTTTCGATCTGAACGATTTCAAGGGGATCAACGACCGATGGGGCCATTTGGCGGGAGATGCCTGCCTCAAGGTATTCGCGGAACGGTTGTCCTCGTTCTTTCCAGATGCACTGCTGACCGCAAGGATCGGCGGCGACGAGTTCGCGGTGATCCTTGGCAATGATGAGCCAGCAGAGGCGATTGAAGCGCGCGTCAACCGCGCCCTGATCCGCTTGCGTGCACCCATTCTGTGGCAGGAGCACATGTTCACCGTCAGCGCCTCAAGCGGTATCGCCTTTCCCACCGATCCCTATTTCTACGATGCCGAAGAACTGTTCGTCAGGGCTGACACGGCGCTTTACGCCACCAAAAGAAGTTTTGGGCGAACGCGGGAATCTGACCGCTGTTGAAACCGGCATAGTTGGTCATCGATCCATTCGACGCCCAAGGCCCCACTCGCAAGCATCTGCTGCATCGATCCGCAGAGGCATCGTTCTTCGGCGAATTTCCGTTTTATCATCGAGCACGCCCGAAGAAGGCTGCCTGCTTTCCATCTGTGGACGCCCCGCAGGATGCAAGCGGTATTTTGAGAGGTTTGGCACGTAGTCGGATGCTGCCATCTGTCCGGCCTCCTGGTGCAGCTTTTGGTGCTGCGGGCCCGTATGGGAGTTCGCGGACCGGAACCA
>DAICXZ010000031.1 GCA_027311945.1 Erythrobacter sp. | reverse complement strand
CCAGAACCTCCGGAAACTGGCCAAGATGCGGCCCATGCCGGGCCTCGCCACCGCCTGAGAGAGGCAGCGGCCTCACTCGCGCTCGATCCGGAACCTTAAACCAGCGCAGCCAGCGGCGACTTTTTCAACGGAATAGGGCCGGTTTCGGACTGTCGGGTCTTGGTAGCAGAAGCACGAAAAGCTGCCTTACCGAATAGGGCCCATTAGCGGAAGTCTCAAAGTCATCCCCGGTGTGATCGGCTTCTTCGCCGTGCCACTAGCGCTTGCGATCGCGCACCCACGAATCCGCCTTGCAAGCGCTTCGGCTATTCAGGCGGCAATCGACCGGTTGAGTATCGTGCCCGATTAACGCTACAGGCCAGTATGGATTTTGACCCCGCTACCTTCCTTCGCGACCATTGGCAGAAGACCCCGAGGTTGATCCGCAACCCCTGGCCGAATTGGGTCAATCCTTTGACGCCGGATGAGCTTGCCGGACTGGCGTGCGAAGATGGCGTGGAATCGCGGCTCGTGCGCCGGACTGCGCCCAGATCTTGGGATCTGACCGACGGCCCCCTGTCGAGCGCCCAGTTCGCAGAGGTGGGCGCGGTGCCCTGGACGCTGCTCGTGCAGGCCGTCGATCATCACGTCCCCGACGTTGCCGCATTGCTTGAACCGTTCCGCTTCATTCCCAACTGGCGGATCGACGATGTGATGGTCAGCTACGCCAGCGATGGCGGCGGGGTGGGACCGCATTTCGATCAGTACGACGTTTTCCTTGTGCAGGGACTCGGGCGCCGGCGCTGGCAGGTGGGCCCGCCCTGCGATGAACGGACCCCGCTCCTTCCCCATGACAGCTTGCGGTTGCTGGCGGATTTTCAGCCGTCTGAGGAATGGGTGCTGGAGCCTGGCGACATACTGTACCTGCCACCCGGTTTCGCACACGACGGGATTGCATTGGGCGACGATTGCATGACCTATTCGATCGGCTTTCGCGCACCCTCGCGTGCCGAGCTGGTTACGGGCTGGGCCGATTATGTCATCGACCTGCTCGATGACGACGACCGCTATTCCGATCCAGAACTGGAGCCTGTCGTCAATCCGGGCGAGATCGCACAAGAAGCACTCGACAAACTGCACCATATGGTGACCGAAGCGCTGGCAAACCGGGAGAGCTTCGCTCGCTGGGCGGGTGCTCTCGTGACCACGCCCAAGTACGATCTTATCGACTGGGCCCCGGAGGATGCGGCCACGCCACAGGAGATTAAGGACGAACTGGTTGCAGGCGGGATACTGGAACGCAACCCGGCGAGCCGCTTCGGGTTCATTCGCTCAGGGCCGGAAGGGCTTACGCTCTTTGTCGATGGCCAGGCCCATGATTGCAATGGCGCGGTTGCGCTCTTTGCCGAGCAATTATGCGATCAGGCATCACTGAACATCGACACAGCATGGGCCGGATCTCCCGAAATCGTGGCCCTGATATGCGAACTTGCCAATAGCGGTAGCGTCGCGATCACGTCCGAAGACTGAACACGCCCGGTCACGAACCGCCCTGTCAGACAGCGCGCCACGCGCCGGGTGGCAGCCCGTCCAGTGTCCAGTCACCGACCGCCCAGCGCACCAGTCGCAAGGTCGGATGTCCGACCGCCGCGGTCATTCGGCGGACTTGCCGGTTGCGACCTTCCTGAATTGAGAGGCGCAGCCAGCTGTCGGGGATGAATTTGCGCACCCGGATCGGCGGGTCGCGCGGCCAGAGCATGGGATCGGCAATTCGCTCCACCATCGCCGGCAAGGTCTCTCCGTCCTTCAACCGAACGCCCTGCCGCAATTGGCGGAGCGACTCATCCACCGGTTCACCCTCGACCTGCACAAGGTAGGTCTTCTTGAGCTTGTACCGCGGGCTGGCGATGCGTGCCTGCAGGCGGCCATCGTTGGTGAGGACCATCAGACCCTCGCTGTCGAAGTCCAGCCGACCTGCCGGATAGTAGCCTGGCGCATCGACGAAGTCAGCCAGCGTGAGGCGCGGTTCACCCTGCCTCTCGTCGGTGAACTGGGAGAGCACGCCGTAAGGCTTGTTCAGCAGGATTACGCTAGCCATGCGCGCTCTTCTCGACCTCCTCGATCTTCGGCGGCGCGTTCTATTTGACCCATGAGTCAAAGTCGACCTCGGGCGATGGCGGGATCCACATCAACCCCCGCGATGCAGTTGAGGCCGTTGCCAGGCCCTGACCCTGGCAAACATGGCCGCGCGAGCGACAACAACAGCGGCGACGAGAGTCGAGGCTGCTTCTGGGCCGCAAGCTGCCTGTCCGGTTTCGGGCCGGCCACCGGCTAAAGCCGCCATTCGGCTGAAGGCGCATTGCAGCCCTCCAAGCGATTTGGTTTTGGATATCTGTAAGTGAAATCGAACCATAGGCCGAAAAGCGCCTCAATGGCCGGTAGGCAACCCCTTCTCAGTGTTGTAACCGATCTGCAACAAATCGGTTAAATGAGTTTCGATAGATGGCGCGCGATGCGCTCAAACCAATAGAACGTGTCCAGGAGAACCTGCTGGCGCGCAGCGAACGTCGGCTTCTGAATTGGATCTGTGGGCGAATGCCCGCTTGGATATCGCCTGACCTAATGACCTTCATTGGCCTGGCTGGAGCAGTCATAGTCTTTGCCGGGTACGTTGGAAGTAATTGGGGGGATGAATGGCTATGGCTGGCGATTGCTGGCTATGTGATCCACTGGCTGGGCGATTCCACCGACGGCAGTCTCGCTCGGTTCCGGAAAATCGAGAGGCCCAGATACGGCTATTTTCTCGATCACAGTTGTGATGGTCTTGCTTCTACCCTCGTGGTCGTCGGGATTGGATTGAGTGCTTACGTAGCGCTCGAAGTCGCTCTCGTAGCCTTGGCGGGCTATCTTTTGCTCTCGATCCACGCCTTCCTCTCAGTTCGCGTTCTCGGCGAGCTGAAGCTTTCGCATCTGAAAGCAGGTCCAACCGAATTGCGCCTCGTTCTGATACTATTGACGCTCGCAATGATCGCATTCGGGCCAGATCGCGAAATCATCGGCGGCATCAACGGCTTTGATTTGTTTGTCGGTGGAGTGGGTTGCATCTTGATTGCTCTCTTCACCCTGCAAACTTGGATCACTGCCCGTCGATTGGCGAATGAGGAGCCTTCGCGAAACGGAGAGTGGAAGGTGCGCCAGGCAAAGGGTGACCGATCCAAATTATAACAAACGTTGCGAAGCAATCGCGCGGTTATGAAACTGGGTCGATTGCAGGCTGTTTGAAGGTGAACAGTCAGATAGCGTCAACCTATTGGCTGGCTAAAAGTCAATTGCCGGCCTCCGGGAGTCTCCGCCGATACGCCGCTGTCAGGCGCGCGGGTCGCCCGGGAACTGAACGGCCTGATCGATCGGCGCTGCAAGCCAGGCGTGATCGCCAGCGATAACGTCCTATGTCGGCCATCCTGCGCCGGTCGCAGGAGCGGGGGGCCGAGTGGCAATCCAACGCGCCTTGCAAGCCGATGCAGAGCGGCTTCGTCGAGAGGCTGGCGGTTTGGCCAGCTTCGCTTCTAACCGCCAATGGGAAACGACACCATCTGCGGTGTGGCAGGAAAAAACTGAACGGACACCACTGATCCGGGTGGGGAGCCTGCCCCACCCGGATCGGATTACATCAGCTCAGAAGCTCGCCGAGAGAACCGCACGCGCTCCGTGGGTCTGACCCTGATCAGATATGTTGCCCGTGTAGGTGATGCCGAGGCCGATCCCGCTGACCGGTGTCCAATACACACCTGCATCAACCAACGCAGCGTCGCGCGCGAGGGGCACGCCCTCGATACGGAAGCCCGGTCCGCCAGCTGCAAAGCTGAGATCAGAGGCAATCGTGCGTTCGGTGAGCGCATGCTGCCAGCCGACCTTGGCGTTGATGCTGATGGGCGAGGTCGCACTCAGCGGTGCGCTGGCCTTCACGCCAACCGTGGACCAAGCGCGACCACGCTCCATCTCCTCGCCCGAGAGCGCAAAGGAGCCCCCGGTTTCGGTGAACGCAGCATTCTTCAGCCAGATTGCATTGACGCCCACGAACGGCTCAACCGTGGCAGTGCCGAGTGGCTGCGCGCTGCCTGCCTCACCAAAGGCTTGCACCGCCCGGCCACCGTAACTGGCGGTGAGCGTCTGCGAAAGATCGCCTACTTCGGCCGTTCGCCGGGTCCTGAAGTCATAGTCGCTGTAGCTGGCGCCGAGCCGCAGCGCGAGGGCGCCGAAGTCACCGCCCGCATAGACTGCGCCGCTGACGACCTCCAGATCGGTATGCGAAAGGCGCGAGCCGAGCGTGGTGTCACCATTGTTGTAGCCACCCGACAGGCCGACCCGCACGGCACCCATTTGCGCTTCCAGACCCGCCTGGAAACCATAGGCATCGCTCGACACGTCGGCCGAGTTGCCGTTGCCGTCGAGCTCGTTCCAGACGTTGTTGACGTCCGTCCAGAGCGTGAGGCCTTCGCGGGCTGGCAGCGCCATCCGTGACAGCAGAGCGCGGCGCATCTCGTCCGTCTGCTGGGCAGCAACGGTCAGCATCGAAGCATGGATTTCGCCTGAAAGACTGTCGAATGCGGACCGAGCATCCTCTGCCGACTGGCCGACCAGCTCGTAATAGACTGGTGACCCTGCACTGAAGCTATCGTCGATGGCGGCGGCCGTGGCGCGCTGATTGCTCGTCGCGGCGACATCGATGAACTGTATGTCATTGCGCGTCAGCGTCAGCGTTACGGCATTGGTGCCATAGGTGAGCCTGGGCAGCAGGAACGCCAGATTGCTGGTTACGTCCTCGAATTGACCGACCACGCCGCCTGCGGCTGTGAGCACTTCGTAGCTGGTCTGCGGGCGATAGTCACCGTCTTCTGCGAGCACCTGAACCGTGCCACCCTCAAGCGTGGCGACGCCTGTTGCTTCCACCCGGTCGCTCGCGCCGGAGGCATCGACCTCGACCTCGTATACCGAGCCCTGCTCGAACAGGACGGTGGTGGCCGCGCGAAGCTGACCGATCGAGTTACCTGGAGCTGCCGTGGCATTGGTGCGCACGATCAGGCCGCCGAGCAGTCCGTTACCGCCAATCGAACCGCCGCTCTCCACGATAACGCCGGAATTGGCGATGGAGCCGTTCACGGCCAGCCGCCCTTGCGAGACGATCGTCGCGCCGGAATAGGTGCTGGTGCCGGTGAGGTTGAGCTTGCCCTCGCCCGTCTTCACGAAGCTGCCGGCACCCGAGACGACATTGCTGAAGTTGCCATCCACGGTCTGATTCACCGCTAGCGTTCCAGCATTTACGACATTGCCGCTGCCGAAGCTCGCGCTGTTGCCTTGAAGCGTGCCGGTCGCAATGGTGGTGCCGCCGGTATAGCTGTTCGCACCGGTCAGGGTCAGTGTCCCGCTACCTGTCTTCACGAAGCTGCCGGCACCCGAGACGGCATTGCTCAAGGTGCCATCCGCAGTCTGATTCATCACCAGCGTTCCAGCATTGACGACATTGCCGCTGCCGAAGCTCGCGCTGTTGCCTTGAAGCGTGCCGGCCGCAATGGTGGTGCCGCCGGTATAGCTGTTCGACCCGGCAAGAGTCAGAGTGCCGCTGCCTGTCTTGACGAAACCGCCGCTGCCGGTGATCTCGCCACCCATCGAAACCTCGTGGCCAGCGGTATCCAGCGCATTGAGACCGGCCATCAGAGTGACCGGCGCGTTGACAGCGCCGTCTGCTCCGAAGCGCAACCGACCTTGCGACAGAACCACGCCGCCAGTGCCGAGCGCCTGCGCGCTGGCGATCTCGACAGTCGAACTGTCCATGATGACCGTGCCGCCCTCATAGTCGTTAACGCCGGTGAGGGCGAGCGTGCCCTTTCCGTTCACGATGATGCCGCCCGGACCGGAAATGGTGCCTGCAAAGGTGCCAGTGTTACCCACGGTGTTTATGAAGGCGCCATTGTCGGTAATCGAGACATCGGCAGACACCAAGTTGGCCGGGTCGCTGCCGCCGGTGAGATCGAGCGTGCCGCCATCGAAGCTGATCGTGCTGCCAGTGGCCGCGTCGTCACCCAGATTGTAGCTGGACTGGGTGCTGTCGATGGTCGCCGAGCCTCCAGCGGGCGGCAGATCGGGATCGACCTGGAAGCTGCCAGCCACGAAACCGATCATGCGGTCGACAAGCGACCGCAGGGCAGGCGTAGCGTCATAGAAATCGGCCTGGAACGTATTGACGTCCAGATAGCTCAGCAGGCGACCTGTCGGCGCATTGGCCAACGAGCCAGCACCGAAGGCAACGCCAGTGCCAAGACCCGCGCCGTTCGCCTCGGTTGTGGTGATGAAAGTGCCGGTGCCCGGCGAGGTGAAGGTGCCAGCATACGGAACATAGAAACTCGTCGCGGCATCCGCCGCGATCAGTCCGCTGCCATTGAAAATGTCCGTGACATACTGCTCCGTGACACTTGACGAGCTGACCGCCACGTCGCCACCGCCAGCCTCGGCGATAAACGCTGACAACGAGTTGTTGCGAGTGGAAAAGCCGCTGTGCTCGCCAAGCAGGAACAGGCCGCCAGCGTCATTCAGATAGGCCAGATACTCGCTGGCATCCCCGGTCGGCAAAGCTGAGTAAACCCGAACATCCCACACCTGGGCAATGCCGCTCAGGTTGCCGGAAATCGTGGAGAGATCCGACATGAGTGTCACATTGTAGCCGGCAGCCTCCAGGCGCGCCTGAAGGCCTTCCGCAGCCGATGCTTCGTCGTTGCTTAGCGAGTCCCTGACGATGATCGCATCCTGTGCTGCCACCGTGCTGGCCGATGCCGAGGCGAGCAGGAGCGCGGCGACCCGAGGAGCGACATATTTTAAATTCTTGAGCAAAATTGCGATTCCCTTGTTGGAGCGTAGTCAAGCCAGTGAAGACCCGGAGTTAAGGGGGAATAAAAGTACAGTAGGTTATTGGCGCAGACGCGGTAGCGCATGAATTCTGGCGGGCCGCATGGCAGTCATGGTTCGCAGCTATGTGCTCGATCGCGCGCATGCGTGCATGCCACCGAAATTATAAATCAGCTTATTTAAGTATATTCATACGCGGCCATCGCGTCGGTCGTGTAATCCAGACGTCGCAACCCTGCATTGATGGTGTTGTTACTCATCGGTCGTAATCGGGAACGCATGCAGGGGAAGAAATAGCCCTTCAACGGCCCTCTGTGGATTTTTCTCTTGGTCTTTTTGGGCCGGGATCGTCCAAAGGGCATCCTCCAGATCGAACTCATTCCACTCCGCATGACGCAGCTCGCCGGGTCGGAACTGAGGGAATGCGGGCCGTGGCTACGGCGTAGCGAAAGACTGCCCCAGTCAGATGGAGCGTTCGCCGTGCGCTCTCCAGCTTGCCTCGCTTTTCAATTTTGCGAACGGCCCAGAGGACGGGTCCTGGCCCTCAGAAACCATGCGGCAGACTTGGTCGCGACGCCGCCTTGTATGTGCAAGGCCAACTGCCGGGCAAGCGCCAATGGCAAGTGCCTTCCCCCTTCCATGGATAGCATGGGTGACATTTGAAGGAGGCGCTGGAGCGGGTGAAGGGAATCGAACCCTCGTCGTCAGCTTGGGAAGCTGCTGCTCTACCATTGAGCTACACCCGCAAGGCGTTGGATTAGTTGGGTTTTTCGGGCCTTGAAGGCGACCCTTCCAACATTTCCAATGTTGGAATTCCAACATTTCTCTCGCGATGGCTGGCGACTAGCCCGCTTTCTCGTTGGGATCAATCGCTTTGCGTTTCCGGCAATGGTTGCTATGTAGTAGCAGCTGCGGCGGCGTGGATGGACACGCTGCGAGTGCGCTAGGCTGATCACCGAATGCACAAGGACTCGGTAGCTCACCGGATAGAGCGCTGTGTTTCGACGCGGGTCATGAATGGGTTCGACTCCCATCCGAGATAGCCGATATCAAGCCCGGCCCGCAGCGTCCTCGTCATTCACCGGCCTCTTGTCCCGCACCCCCGAGAGCGCGATTGCCCTGGCGGCGATACGGAGAATGATGCGCTTCTCAGCCATCATTTGCTCCACTCGCAACGTCGCGCTGCCCCTGATCACGCATGCTCGAAAGCGCGATGGCGCGGGCGGCGCGGCCGGTGGTGCGGGGCATGTAGGTCTTTAGGATCCGCTGCGTCTCGTCGATATCGTGGCCGGTGATCGCCGCGATCAGGTGCGCATCGAGGCCGAGCTCGCCGAGATAGACCACGCAGGTGCGGCGCAGGTCCATGAACCAGAGCCCCTCTATTTCGGCCGCCAGATCCTCGTCCAGCGCCTTTCGAGCCTCCGCCGCCGCCAGCTCCCGCACGCGGGCGAAATCGCGCTGGAAGCGTGTCTGGCCTGCCTTGCCGGCATAAACCGCCACGCGATCGCCCTCGAGCCGCGTATCGTCGAGCAGGATATTGAGCCGGTCGACCGCGCGGGCGGTGGCGATGTTCGCCTCGATCGCCTCGCGGACCTCGCCAATAACGGGCACCTCGATCCATGCCTGCGTCTTGCCCTGGCGAACGCGGATCCCGCGCGGCACCCCATCGGGCGACAGCGCGGCGAGCGTGGCAAAGTCCTCGGGCTGCATCTTATGCTCGGGAATGGCGACGAAATGCTGCGCGGTGAGCTTGAGCAAGTCGGCCTCGCGCTGGCCGATCGCAAAGCCGAGCTGGATCCCGAGCGCGATCGAGGGCTGGCCATGCTTGTGCGCGGTGGCGATGATGAGCTCGCGCGCGGCGGGCGACCAGACCACCTGGCGCGCGGCCGGGGTGGCAAGGCCGAAGTTCTGAAACGGGTTTGCGCCGGGCGGCAGCAGATCCCACGCGATCGCCTGCGCGAACAGGGTGCGGCCCATCTTGAGCGTCTGGTGCGCGGCATGCTCGCCGACCGTCGCCAGCATCTTGTCGCGCAGCACGCGCACGCGCGCCGGGGTGACGAAGGCAATCGGGTGCTTGCCCGCCCATGCCTCGAGCCGCTTCAAGGCGGTGCCATAGGTCTTGGCGGTGCTGGCGGCGATGCGCGGTTGGCCGGAGGGCTTCTTGCCGTTGATGACCTCGCGGCGATAGCGCTCGATCAGCGCGCCGAGCGTGCCGACAGGCTTGCGCTCGATCACGGTTACTGACTTCACCTTGTCGCCAGCCTTCCACAGCTCAACCTCGGCATTGCGCTTGCGCGCGGCGACCAGCGCCACGCCTTCATCGCGGCCGAGCGAGAGCGCATCGAAGCCCGCCTCGCGCAGCGTCTTACTCGGCTGCCAATACCAGTTGGTGACGCCGGCCTTGTTGGTTTTGCCGACCAGGCAGGGGATGCGGATCTTGGCCACGGCCTAGTTCTCGCCCGATCCACGCGGGCGGCCGCGCGTTTCTTCGCGGCGCTGGTGATCGGTGAGGTTCGCCGAGAAGGCGGGCGAGAGCTTGCGCTCGAGCTCCTGACAATGTTTGGCATGGGCAATCAGCATGCGGGCAGTGTCCTCGAGGATGCCGGGCGAGACAGGCGCGGCGCCGGAGTAGAGCCGGCCGCCGTGGCGCTCGCTCATGTTGAGCAGCTCGGCATGGCGGCGCTTGCCGCCGAGCGCATCGACCGCCTGACGATAGAGGGCCAGCTGGCCATCGGGATCTGCTGAATGTTGTCGAGACATATTTTGTCCTGTTATCAGGACATGGCGGGGCGCGCAAGAGCGGCCCCGCCCTGGCGATCAATTCGTTACGTTGGCTCGGACCGCTGCGTCCTTGGCCTCGAGCAGCTTGCGCAGGGCGACCGTGCGCTCAGGGTTTCGCGGCAGTACTGCGATGATGTAGCAGGCCAGTTCGTAGAACTTGATCGAGGTGACTTGCAGCTTCTCGGGCAAATGCGCGAAGTGAAAATACCGCAGGATCGGATCGGCTTGCAGTTGCTCTTCGGTAAATCCTTCCGGCGCTGGGTGGATTGTCTCTGTCATTTCACGCTCCTTCGAGGATTGCCGGGAGCCGCCCGGTGCGGTGTTGTCGATCACAAAGCAAACCAGATGATCGCCCCCAGGCCAGCCCAGATTGAAAGACCCGCACAGGCCCAAATCCAGAATTTCGGCGGCTTTCCATCTGTGGACGCCCCGCAGGATGCAAGCGGTATTTTGAGAGGTTTGGCACGTAGTCGGATGCTGCCATCTGTCCGGCCTCCTGGTGCAGCTTTTGGTGCTGCGGGCCCGTATGGGAGTTCGCGGACCGGAACCA
>DAICXZ010000024.1 GCA_027311945.1 Erythrobacter sp. | reverse complement strand
CTGGGACGAGGTCGGTCCTGGCGAACTGGCCGCCTATCGCGATCAGATGCTCCGGCCCCGTGGCGACAGCGGCAGACCGCTGGCACGCAGTACAATCAACGGGCGGCTCAGGACCATAGGGCGTTTCTACCGCTGGAGCGTCGCCAATGGGCTTATGCAGCAGGTTCCGTTCGCAAGCCAGGAAATCGCGCTGTCGCGCAGCCGTCCACAAGGATTCCTCGCCCACATCGACGCCAGCGGAGGCCGGACCCAAGCCAACGAACTGACCATGCGGCATGTGCCGATGTTGCCGCGCCCACTCGCGCCGGAGGCGATTCGGCGCATCATGGCCGAAATGTCGGCACGCGACAGGCTGATCGTTGAATGGGCGGTGACCACCGGAATCCGTCGGATGGAAGTGGCGGGCCTGACCGTGCGTCATCTGAAAGGGGCCGGCAGTGAACCGATGGTGCCGGTGCAGATCGACGAAACCAAGGGTGGGCGGTCGCGAATAATATATCCACCGGCCCCGCTGGTCGATCGTACCCGTGCCTATGTGCGGGAAGAGCGGGCGGTCCTCGTCCGTCGTGCGGCGACAAAATGGGCAGATCGCGATCCCGAGGCTCTGTTCCTGACTTGTCGGGGGCAGCCCATGAAACCGCGCAGGGTTGGCGCGATGTTCACGGCTGCCGCCGAGGCAGCGGGTGTGACGGCGACGTTCCATGCGCTGCGACATACCTTCGCCGCCGCCATGCTGCGGTTCCTGCAACGCGAAGCCCGGGCCAATCCCGAACTCAATCCCTTGCTCGCGTTGCAGGTGCTGCTCGGCCACGCCGATCTGGCAACCACCGCGGTATACCTGCGCGTTGTCGAAACCGACCTCTCGGCAATCGAGACCTCGGTCGACGATCTCTATGCGGCGCTGCTGTAATGCCGCGTCGGCAAAAGGACTACCGGGTCGAGCCATCGCCGAAGCCGCTGATCGGCAATCCGGGCGCATTGCTGGTCAATGTCGTAGATGCCGACGGCCAGCTCGAATGCGCGTTCGACTTCTCGATCTTCGATCGGCCGACGATGGCTGCCGAGTGGGCGCTCGCGTTCCGGCATCACTATGCTGCCAAACAACCGGCCAACAGAGGCTCAGCGTTCCGTACCCTGAAGTTCTGGTTTGCGTTCCTTGCCGAATACGATTCCGCCATCTTAGCCACGCGCGACGTCGATAGCGGCATTCTCAATGCGTTTATCGTTTGGCTCGGCACGAGGCCCTGGAGCAAGGGGTCACGGTATACTGTCTGGTCGATCATCAAGCAGCACATGGCCTGGCTCAAGCGCAACCGGCCCGACCTGGTTCACCCCGAACTCGAAATCCCGTTCAATCCGTTCCCCCGCAAGAATGCGGAAGCGCGCCAGCGTGAGGCACTGAGCCGTGATGAAATGGAACGCGTACTCACGGCGGCCCATCGGGACATCGAAACAGCCTGGGCACTGTTCGAGGAAGGCCGCGCTGCGCTGGCTCGGGTCGATCGCAAGGCCATTGTCTCCGAACCCGACCTCGCCAAGCTCGATCTCGACGATATCGGGGTCATGCTCGCGGTGATCGACGGTCGGTTCGGCGGCGTGCCACCCAAAGTCGGCGACATGTTGAGAAAGGGCGCGGGCCTCTGGCATCTCCACTTCGCCATGATCCGCCACGGTGGCATGGGCGAAATCGCGGGGCGGCTGTTTGCGCTGCCGGATACGATCGTTGCCTATATGATCGCCATCGGCGCGCAAACCTTTGCAAATGCCGAGGCGCTCAGGCTGATGCAGCGCGACTGCCTGAGCGAGCATCTGCTGCTCGAAGGCAGGGTTCTGGTCAGTTGGCGCAAGGGGCGCGCGGGACGTGAACAGCGCCGCAGCTTCCTGCGCGACAAAAGCTCCTCGGTGCCCGTGCTGATCGATCAGGTTCTGGCTATGACCGAAAGGCTGGTGTCGCATACGCCACGCCGCGACCAGAATTATCTCTTCCTCACCGGGATAATACACGGGTCTCGCAGAGTCGGTGTGATCCCGGGCTATCTGGCCACGAAACTTACCCGGCGGTTTGTGGAGCGCCATGGCCTGCTGGGCGACGATGGCAAGCCGCTCAAACTGACGCTGGCGGCGCTGCGCGCATCGGGGCTCACACTAGCGCACGAGCGGCTCGGGCATGATATCCTGAAGACGCAAGTGCTGGCCAACCATGCTACTCCAGACACGACACAGCGCTATGTGGACCGGCCCCGCGTCCGAAAGGCGCAAGCGCTGGCAATCGGCAGGTTGCAAGCCCGGTTTGTGGAAATGGTCCGGGGCGATGTCGAGTCCCCGCCCGGGACTGAGGTGCTTCCCGATCTGCGCCACGCGACCGCAGCCGGATTTATCTGTAGCGATCCCCTTGCCGGCGTTGCCGAGGGACAGCGCAAGGGCGAGCTGTGTACGGCCTGGCTCGGATGCTTCACCTGCCCCAATGCCGTGATCCCGCTCAACGAGGACGTGCTGGTTCGCCTGCTGGCGACGCGGGCAGCGCTCACCGACGCGCGTGCCGCCATGGCTCCCGAACGCTGGCGGCTGCTTTATGCACCCAAGCTGGAAATCCTCGAGCGCGATATCCTGCCCCGGTTCTGCGAGGCGATGCTCGAAGCAGTTTCGAGGATGTCACTGCCGCAGCTGCCGCCAGTCGAATGAACCAGCACCCCCACCCACTCACGCAGTCGTCGCCATCCTGGGAGGATGCGCGGCTTTCTCCGTGGAGCCGGTTCGGCGACGATGAATGGCGGCTCGATATCCGCACTGCGGGTCGCCGCGCGGATCAGAAGCGGTTCAGTTGGGCGTTGGCCATGCCGGAGCACACGCGCATCGGGAACAGTGATCATGCTCAGCTTGTCCGCGCCGCCAAGCACTTCCTCTGGTCGATGCACTATCATCCTCCATCAGGGCGCAAACGGTCGTCTCCGGCGTCGATCCATCACAAAGCAATGTTGCTGCGCGCGCTGCTGGAATGGATGGCATGCGAAGGACACTCGCGCTTTGCCGGGATCGATCCAGCTTCGGTCGAACAACTCTGCAAATGGTTGCGCTGTCGTCCTGCACGCGCCGGCGGAGACAAAGGCAATATCTCAACTGCCACAATCACGAACTATCTGCTCGTGATCAAAGACCTTTATCGTCAGCGAGAAAAGCTGAACGATGCGCCACTGGTCGATCCGCTGCCGCTGGAAACGACCTATGAGGCCGCCGGCCACACCAGGGCGACCAAGGGCGTCATACCGTTCATCCCCGAAGACGTGGCCGTTGCAATCCTGAGCGAAGCCCTGCGGTGGGTCGAGGAGCATGGCGATACGATCGTCGCAGCCGAAACGATCCGCCGCGAAGCGCGAGCGCAGGGTCTGCGGCGCGGCAAGCGCCAGGCATCTGATCATGTTAGAGCGGCGCTGAGGCTCGCATCGCTGGCCGGACCATCGGGCGAACGGTTCGATGGCGCCTATGCAGTTCGGCACGCCGCCGTCCACCTCGTCGAGGCGTGCTATATCTTGATCGCGGGCTTCGTCGGGATGCGGTCGAGCGAAATCCTGTCAATGAAAACAGGGGCAATCGAGCATCACCCGATCGGCGGAACCGGCGTTAATCAGGCATATGTCGTGTCCCGGCTGTTCAAGACTGTCGACGATCTCGATGGCCGTAGGGAGCGCTGGGTTGCCCCGGCACCGGTCGTGCGCGCGGTGGAGCTGCTCGAGCAGCTGAGCGCGCCGCTGCGCGAAGCCTCGGGCCGCGACGATCTGTTCCTGGTGAAGAACACGCAGTATGGCCAAATCGTGCCGGTGACGCACATGCATATCGCCTGGCGCATCAATGACTTTGCGCGGCATGTCGGCATCCCCGATCATGATGGGAAACCCTGGAGGTTCAGCACGCACCAGTTCCGCAAGACCTTTGCCCGGTTTATTGCCAGGCGCGACCGTACCCAGCTTCTGGGCCTGGCCGAGCACTTCAAGCATGCTTCCGTTGCCATGACCGCGCGGGGCTACGTCGGCAACGACTTCGACCTGCATGGCCTCATCGACCACGAAGCCCGCGCCGAAACCGCAGCCGCACTCGATCGCCTGCTCGCCGCGAAACGGCTCGGCGGCAAGATGGGCGAACGTATCGTCGCCGGAAACGCCCGGTTCCGCGGCCGCGCGGGCGAACAGGTACGCCGAGACTATGTTGCGTTCATCCTCAAGGAGACGGATCTTCGCATCCATGCCTGCGACTATGGCTGGTGCGTGTTCCAGCAGGAGACCTCCCGCTGCGGCGGCGAACTGCAACCGAATGAGGCCGGACGAGCGCCGGCGGTCTGCCTCTCATGCGCCAACATGGTGATCGAAGCGAAGCACGGAGCCTACTGGCGGGATCGCCGGAGACGCAATGCTGCGCTGTTGCCGGAGGCCAATCCGATGACGGCGGCCGTGCTCAATGAGGCGATCGGACAATGCGAGCGGGTGCTCACGCAAATCGGAGATGACGATGGGCAAGGATGATCAGGGGCAGCGCTGGCAATCCGCGGCAAGGAGCTACCGGGCGGCGCTGGCGAGGCTGGTGCGCGGCGAAGGGCGCCACGCCGACCATGCGGGACGCGTGGTGAAGATCACGCCGACTTCGGTCGCGCGCGAAGCGGGACGCAGTCGCAATCCGCTCTATACGAGCCATCGGGACATCCTCGACGAGATCGAAGCTGCCGCAGGACCAGGCACGCCCGCACGCGACCTGGCAGCGCGCATCGCCACGCTCGAGACCGAGCTGACGCACCTCAGGGCCGATGCCCGGCGTCACGCCGAGGAGCGGCGCGAACTCGCCAGCGAGAACCTGACGCTGTTGCACCG
>DAICXZ010000022.1 GCA_027311945.1 Erythrobacter sp. | reverse complement strand
TACCCGGTGCCTCTTCCCGCGCGAGTCTTTTGCCATGATTCGCAAAAACTGACCAGAAAAACCGGTATCTACAGGTACGATTCCATAGCGATTTTGGGTTGGGTCATGGTTGGGATAAAGGGGCACCCATGCTGCGCCTGTGCTCCCTTGTTTTGCTTGCCCTCGCCGCGCCGGTTTCGGCGCGCGAAAGCCTCGGAATATATGGCCAGTGGGGCGCATTTCGCGACGACGGGGGACCGCGCTGCTATGCGGTGGCGATGCCCAGCCGCTCCAGCAGCGAGAGCGACTTTGCCGCCTTTGCCGCCATCTCCAACTGGCCGAACAAACGCGTGCGCGGGCAGGTCCACTTCCGCACCAGCCGCGAAATAGGCGAGGATGCGCGGGTAACCCTGCGCGTCGGGCGCGACAGCTTCACGCTCACGGGGAGTGCCAACAATGCCTGGGCTGAGGACGCAGAGGGCGACGCCGCCATCATCACCGCCATGCGCGGGGCCGCGACCATGGTGCTGACAACCCGCGATGCAGATGGTCGCCGTTTCACCAACACCTACGATCTCTCCGGGGTCTCCAGCGCAATCGACGCCGCCGCTCTGGGCTGCACGGGCCGGTAACGGCAGACAATAGAGAAAAAGGGCCGGAGGATTGCTCCCCCGGCCCCCTGTTTTAGGCTAAGTTATCGCCAGCGATTAGAAGCGATAGCCAAGGCCCACCATCACCTGGTGACGGTCGAGATCGACGTCGAAACGGTCGCTCTCGAGGCCGCTCGGCGCTTCGAACTCGCCTTTCTCGTAGTTCGAGTAACGGTACTCGAGCTTGCCGTAAAAGTTCTCGCCGAAGGCCTGCTCGACACCGCCGCCCACGCGCCAGCCGTCGAGATTCACATCGGTGCCGACATCGGTGGTGTTGTCGCTCGCCAGTACGTTCATGCGGGCATTGGTGTAGCCACCCTTGGCATAGACCAGCGTCTTCGGCGTAGCGAGGACACCGGCGCGCACGCCGACATAGAGGTCACGGCCGGCGTCGATATTCGACACGCCGAAGTTATCGAAGTTCGTGGTGTCGTAGTCGGTGCTGGCTTCGGATTCGAGATATTCACCTTCAACGCCGAGCACCGCGCCGCCAACGGCGAAGTCGTAGCCGATGCCGACACCATAGGCGACGTCGTCGATCGACTGATCGATGTCATCGGCGTTATCGATATCGGTGCTCGAACCCGGACGGGTGCTGTCGTAGCCGACAACACCTTCGATACGCGGACCGGTGAAAGTCGAATTGTCCTGCGCCATGGCGGGCGTCGCGAGCGCAATACTCGAAAGGCCAGCGATAAGAAGTGCGCGTTGGGTATTCATAATCTTACTCCATTCCGTAATCATCACACATGAAGCATGTGCATGGATTGCTGAAATGGGTATCGAGGCTGCTCTGTTCCATTAACCTCACACAACGAAAATTTTGTTGTAAAAAAGCCACACTTGGGTGCGCCAAGCCGAGATTTGCGTGCGGCGAATGGGCGGAACCACGCCGACGCAGCGCCATTTGCGCGCGCGTAGAGCTCATTCGGGCCCAAGCTTCAGGCGTTTTGGCGCGCATTTTGGCGGGATCCGCACCTTGCCGACTATGGCGCACGGCTGGCCTCGGGAACCGCGGCTTGCGGCGCACGAAGCATGCTTCTTTCCATCGCCGCCGTGCGCGACTATATGGCGTAGTCTCATGTCCAATACCGATCTCATGCCGATTGCAGGTGCAATCGATCCCGTTCCCGTTGCGCGCGACATCACGCCGCGCGCCGATGGCCGCGTCGACCTCATTGGTCTGCCGAAAAAGCGCATTGCCGAGCTGTTCGGCGAAGCAGGGCTCGATGCGAAGCAGGCCAAGCTGCGCGCAAAGCAGGTGTTCCACTGGCTTTACCATCGCGGCGTGACCGAGTTCGAGGCGATGACCGACATCGCCAAAACCATGCGCCCGTGGCTTACCGAGCGGTTCGTGATCGGCCGCCCTAACGTGGTCGAGGCACAGGTCAGTTCCGACGGTACCCGCAAGTGGCTGCTGCAGACCGACGACGGCCACGAATTCGAGATGGTCTTCATCCCCGATGCCGACCGCGGGACGCTGTGCGTATCCTCGCAGGTGGGCTGCACGCTCAACTGCCGCTTTTGCCATACCGGCACCATGCGCTTGGTGCGCAACCTGACACCGGGCGAGATCGTCGGGCAGGTCATGCTCGCACGTGATGCGCTGGGCGAATGGCCGAAGGGCGCAAGCGACACGCGGCTGGCCACCATGGCGGGGCTCGACGAGGAAGAGACCGAGGCCGAATATTCCGCCGACGGACGCCTGCTCACCAATATCGTGATGATGGGTATGGGCGAGCCGCTTTATAACTTCGACCATGTGAAGCAGGCGCTCACGCTGGTGATGGACGGAGATGGGCTTGCGCTCTCCAAGCGGCGCATCACGCTTTCGACCAGCGGCGTGGTGCCGATGATGGCACGCTGCGGCGAGGAGATCGGGGTGAACCTTGCGGTCTCGCTCCACGCGGTCACGAAGGACGTGCGCGACGAGATCGTGCCGATCAACAAGAAGTACGGCCTTGATGAGCTGTTGCAGGCCTGTGCCGACTATCCGGGTGCGAGCAACGCTCGGCGCATCACCTTCGAATATGTGATGCTGGCGGGCAAGAACGACAGCGACGACGACGCGCGCGAACTGGTGCGGCTGCTGAAGGCCTACAAGCTGCCGGCCAAGGTCAACCTGATCCCGTTCAACCCGTGGCCCGGCGCGGCCTATGAATGTTCAAGCCCGGAGCGCATCCGGTCATTCTCGAACATCGTGTTCGAAGGCGGGATTTCGGCCCCGGTGCGCACCCCGCGCGGACGCGATATCGATGCCGCTTGCGGCCAGCTCAAGACCGCCGCGCAGAAGAAGAGCCGCGCCGAGCGCGATCGTGAGGAGGCAGCGCAGGAACCTGACGCTGCATGACATGGCAGGTCGAAGCGCTGTGCGCCGGTCGCAAGCAGAGCTTTCGCGGCGATAGCCTGAGCGCAATCGCAAAGCTGGCGATTGATGGCCCGGTGACGATTACCCGGCTCGGCCTTGCCGGTGACGAGCAGGCCGACCCGGTCCATCATGGCGGGCCGGACATGGCCGTCCATCTCTACCCGCGCGATCACCACGCGTTCTGGCGTGATCAGATCGGCGACCACGAGTTGCTCGGCAATCCGGGAGCCTTTGGCTCGAACCTCTCGGTGCGCGGGATTACCGAAGGCGATGTGCTGCTCGGAAGCCGCTATCGCCTCGGCAGCGCACTGCTCGAAGCGTGCCAGCCGCGCCAGCCCTGCTGGAAGATCGAACACCGCTTCGGCACCAAGGGCATGGTCGCCAAAATCCTCGCCAGCGGGCGGTGCGGCTGGTTCTACCGCGTGCTCGAGGAAGGCGCGGCCGAAGCGGGCGACCGGCTCGAACTGGTCGAGGCCGGGCTGCCAGATTGGTCGATGGCGCGGCTGTTCGAAGGCCTGTGGGGCACCAGCCAGCGCACCGACCCGGACGTCCTGCGCGAGATAGCGGAGCTTCCGCCCCTCGCAGAGAAACTGCGCGGCAAGATCAAGGCACGGCTGGACGCGAAGGGCTGAGCCTGCCAGATAGTTGGGAAGCTAATTATCATCATCGTGAGAGAGGCAGCCCCATGCTTGAAACCGCGCTCGTCAGCTGCGACGACCATCTCGACCTTAATATGCTGCCCGCCAATGTGCTCGCCGACCGAATGTCGGCAAAGTGGGGCGAACGTGCGCCTCGGGTCGACATTCCCGACGACGGCCCCGCGAGCTGGATCGCCGACGGCAACCGCTGGGGTTTCTGGGCGGGCAAGAAGGTCGAACAGAAAGGCCCGAAGCCGCTGCTGACCGCCTTCGACCGTGGCGGCGTGGAAGACCTCACCGAACTGCGCGCCGGCCACCCCAAGCTGCGCCTCGCCGACATGGACCGAGACAAGGTCTGGGCGCACGTGGTCTATGGCCCGGTCACCTCGATCAAGTCGGAAGACCCGGAGTTCACCGCCGAAGCCTATGCCGCCTACAACGACTGGCTCTATGAGGACTATTGCGCCGAAGCGCCCGACCGGCTGATCGGGGTCGCCATGCTGCCGCCGCAGCCCGAGATGGCCCATGCCGAACTCGCACGGCTGGCCAAGAGGGGCGGCTGCCGCCAGGCCAACCTGCAGATCGCCGTGTGCGAGCCGCGGCTTGAGGACAAGCGGTGGGAGCCGGTGTTCCGCCTGCTTGAGGAAAGCGGGATCGTGCTGTCGTTCCACGTCACCGTGTTCCCGAAAGCGGGCGATGCCTTCGACAAGTACAAGGGCTCGCCCGGCGCCACCTTCCTTCACGCCAAGATGTTCATCGAACAGTTCCTCGACCCGTTCGTCGACCTGTTCGCCTGGGGTCTGCTGGAACGGCATCCGGGCGTGAAGCTGGTGATCGCCGAGTGCGGCGCCGGCTGGGTTCCCTGGGTGGTGGAGGAGCTGGACTACCGCCACCACCGCCTGTGGGAATGCGCCGATTACTGGAACGACAAGGGCGGCATTCCGCACCAGATGAAACCGTCGGAAATCTTCAAGCAGCAGATCTATGGCACGTTCCAGCAAAGCCCCACGACCATGGCGCTGACCGACTTCTGGGGCCCGGACAACCTGCTGTGGGCGAGCGACTATCCCCACCCCGACAGCATCTGGCCGAACTCGGTGCCGACCATCGAGC
Organism: Erythrobacter sp.; assembly: GCA_027311945.1. Lineage (GTDB taxonomy): Bacteria > Pseudomonadota > Alphaproteobacteria > Sphingomonadales > Sphingomonadaceae > Alteraurantiacibacter. The sequence goes on along the minus strand of DAICXZ010000022.1, from coordinate 127,586 downwards.
GCACGATGAGCCATATGGACCCGGCGCAGGTGGCGAAAATCGTCGGCGGCAATGCGGCCAAGCTCTATGGGCTCGACCTCGGCAAGGCGACGGTGCGTGCGAGGCTCGATGTGGGCAATGATCGCGAGGCGGCCTGACGCGGCTTTTGAGGCGGTTTGTCGCAGCGGAAAAACGGTTCGACCCTGAATGCGTATCCCAACGATCCGTTCATCTCCCGTTGGGGAACGCTGAACGAGATTGATCGTCATTCCGGCACAACGCTGGACCGACGAAAGGATCGAGCCATGAAAAAGAAGTTTCTCGCCCCCCTCGCCGCCATGGCTACGGCTGCTGCGGCACTGACCATCCCGGCCGCTCCCGCGGCGGCCGACCCGCCGCGCTGGGCACCAGCCCACGGCTATGACCGCAATCACGATCGCTACGACGTTCGCTACGATCGCCGGGATGATCGCCGGTATCGCGATGATCGCCGCTACGATGACCGTGGCCGCTATCGCGAACCGCGCCGCGTAGACCGTGATGATCGGGTGTGGCAGGGCCGTGACGGTCGCTATTATTGCGAGCGTGACAACGGCACCACCGGTCTGATCGTTGGTGCTGCCGGTGGCGCGCTGCTCGGGCGGACCATCGACACACGCGGCGACCGCACGGTTGGCACTCTGGTCGGCGGCGTGCTGGGCGGGTTGCTCGGCCGCGAGATCGACCGTGGCGAGGCGCGCTGCCGCTAAGCCCCTTACTGAAGTCCTTAAGGAGGGCGCCGCATCGCAGGGTGCGGCGCCCTTTGTATTGCGCCAAGTATCCTTTTAGGATACCTGAGTAGCATGCACCGTGCCGGCCAGAAAATCCGCGCCTTCCGCGAGGCGCACGATCCGCCACTGAGCGCGGGCGAGTTCGGCACACGCTATGGCGAGCCATGGGCCAGCCGCACCGTCTATGGCTGGGAGGCGCAGGGGAAAATCCCGCGCGCCGCCACGCAGAAACGCCTCGCCGATCTGGGCATCTGCGAGCCGTCCGATTTCCTCGAACCCGCCCTTCCCCGATCCGAGCAGGCCCCGATGAGCGATACGCACCCCTTCTACGACATGCACACACACGGCTTCGTGCGCCTGGCCACCAGCACGCCGCGCGTCCGCACCGCCGATGTCGCGTTCAACCGCGAGGGCATTCTCGACGAGGCCCGGCGCGCGCACGAGGCCCATGTCGATCTGCTGCTCTATCCCGAACTCAGTCTCTCGTCCTATGCGCTTGACGATCTCGTGATGCAGGAAGCGTTGCTCGAAGCGGCTGAACACGAGATCGAAACGATCCGCAAGGCCAGCGCGGAGCTGAACCCGGTGCTGGTGATCGGCGCGCCGCTGCGCCGCAATGGCCGGATTTACAATTGCGCAGTGGTGATTGCGCACGGCGAGGTGCTCGGCGCGGTGCCGAAGAGCTACCTGCCGAACTACCGCGAGTTTTACGAGAAACGCTGGTTTGCCCACGGGCGCGACTGCCGCGACCTGTGGATCGCGATCAACGGCGCGGAAGTCCCGTTCGGCGTCGATCTGCTGTTCGCCGCGCAGGATCTGCCGGGTTTCACCTTCGGGATCGAAATCTGCGAGGATTTCTGGGCGCCCACCCAGCCCGGCACCCGCGCCGCCCTCGCGGGGGCGACCATCGTGCTCAACCTCTCGGCCTCGAACATCGTGATTGGCAAGTCCGACGAGCGGCATATGCTGTGCCGCGCCAGTTCCTCGCGCGCGGTCTGCGCCTATGCCTATTCGGCGAGCGGCCACGGTGAAAGCACCACCGACCTTGCCTGGGACGGCCAGGGCATGATCTACGAGCTGGGTGACCTGCTGGTCGAAAGCAGCCGGTTCGATCTTCACCCTGAACTGTGCATCACCGACATCGACACCCGTCGCATTCTTGATGACCGGATGCGCATGGGCACGTTCAACGATTGCGCCGAGGCTGAAGGCCGCCCCGAAGACAGCTTCCGCACCATCGCCTTCGACCATACCCCTGCTCCCGGCGACATCGGTCTGATCCGGCCGATCCGCCGCTTTCCCTTCGTGCCCAACCGCCAGCATCGGCTTGACGAGGACTGCTACGAAGCCTTCAACATCCAGGTCGATGCCCTGATGCGCCGGTTCCAGTCGACCCACGCCAAATGCATGGTGATCGGCATTTCGGGCGGGCTCGATTCCACCCATGCGCTGATCGTGGCGGCCAAGGCCTGCGACCGGCTCGGCCTGCCGCGCACCACCATTCGCGGCTACACCATGCCCGGCTTCGGCACCTCGGAAGGCACCAAGAGCAACGCCTGGAAGCTGATGCGGGCACTCGGCATCACCGCCGAGGAGATCGACATCCGCCCCGCCGCCGAACTGATGCTGAAAGACATCGACCACCCGTACGCGGACGGCAAACCGGTCTACGACACCACCTTCGAGAACGTGCAGGCGGGCCTGCGTACCGACTATCTGTTCCGGCTTGCCGGGCATCACGGCGGCTTCGTGATCGGCACCGGCGACCTCAGCGAGCTGGCCCTGGGCTGGTGCACCTATGGCGTGGGCGACCAGATGAGCCACTATGCGGTCAACGCAGGCGTGCCCAAGACCCTGATCCAGTACCTCATTCGCTGGGCCACGCGGAGCAACCAGTTCGATCCGCAGACCGACGAAGTGCTCGAAGCGATCCTTGCTACCGAGATCAGCCCGGAGCTGGTCCCGGCGGGCGAGGACGAGGAAATCCAGAGCACCGAGGCCGTGATCGGCCCCTATGAGCTCAACGACTTTTTTCTCCACCACGTGGTGCGCTACGGCCAGAAACCGAGCCATGTCGCCTTCCTCGCCTGGCACGCCTGGCGCGATCGCAACGAAGGGCTGTGGCCGCACGCCTTCCCCGAGGGCAAGAAGAACGAATACGATCTTGCCACCATCACCTCATGGCTCGACAAGTTCCTCGCGCGCTTCTTCGGCTTCAGCCAGTTCAAGCGCAGCGCTATTCCCAATGGGCCGAAGGTGAGCGCAGGCGGTGCGCTCAGCCCGCGCGGCGACTGGCGCGCGCCGAGCGACGCGGTGGCCGATCTGTGGAAGGCCGAGCTGAAAGCAAATGTGCCGGAGGCCTGACCCCGGTTGACTTTGCCCGGCTCGCGACGCGCGCTCAGCCTTCGGCGGGCGTAACCTTGATGATGGCGCCGTCAGCCATGTCGGTCAGCAGGTATAGCGCCCCGTCCGGCCCCACGCGCACGTCACGCCAGCGCTGGCCAAGGTCTTTCAGCAACGTCTCGGGCTGATTGAGCGGCATCCCCTGCGCATCGGTGTCGTACCGCAGCAGGCCTTCAGTGAAAGTGGCGAGCAGCAGGTCGCCCTGCCAGCCGGGGAAGGCCTCGCCCTTGTAAAACGCGATGTTGCCGGGGTTGAGGCTCGGCGGCCCCCAGGCCAGCACCGGGTCGATCTTGCCGGGAACCTTGCTCACTGCTTCGGTCGGTTCGCCATTATAGTGGAAGCCTTGCGTGACGCTCATCCAGCCATAGTCGCCGCCGCGCATGATCCGGTTCATCTCGTCGCCCCCGCGCGGGCCGAATTCGGTATCCCACAGGTCGCCCGTAAAGGGATTGATGGTAAGCCCGAGTGGGTTGCGGTGGCCGGTCGACCACACCTCGGGCCGCGCGCCATCGCGCCCAACCCAGGGGTTGTCGGCGGGCACCGAGCCATCGGCGTTGAGGCGCAGGATCTTACCGAAGTGGTTGTCTTGGCCGGCAACCATTTCGCCATAATTGCGGTCGCCGCTGGTGACGAAAAGATGGCCCTCACCATCGAACAGCAGGCGTCCGCCAAAGCTGCCGAAGGCCGGGCCCTGCCCGCAGCACCGCTCGGGCTGGGTCTGCGCGCCATACCAGGGCGCGGCTAGGAAGATGTCCTCAACATCGTGCAATTCGTGCCCACCATCCCACACCGCGCGCGCCACGGCCAAGGCCTGCTCGTCCGCGCCCGAGGGATTGGGCTTGGAATAGGCAAGATATATCCGATGGTTGGTCTCAAACTGGGGATCGAGCACCACGTCATTGAGCCCGGCGATGCCCAGAGCATAGATCTCCGGCAGTCCCTTGATCGGCTCGGGATCGAGCGTTCCATCGCCAGCAACGATCCGCAGCCGCCCCGGTCGCTCGGTCACCAGCATGGAGCCATCTGGCAGAAAAGCCATGCCCCACGGATTGACCAGCCCGCGCGTCAGCACTTCAACATGGATCGGGCCTTCGGCGCTGCTCATGTCCCACGGCCCCTCGCCCAGCGCCGTTCCCATGAAGGGCGCCGGTGCGGGCGTGGGCTTCGAGGCGGCAGTCGGCGCATCCTGCGCCAGCGTCTGACATGCGCCAAAGGCCAGCGCCAGCGCGCTCACCGCAGTTGCGATCCGGATCATCCTGCAAGTTCCTCCCCTGCGACGGCCTTTGAATGGCTGCCACAAATTGACTTTATCCTGAATAGAAAGCCGCTGTTGAGCGATCGTGCAAGACTCTTTTACGAAGCCAGCCTTTGCAAGCCGGGCGCGACCGTGCAAACCTGCGCCAATGCTGCACTGCAACCGCCCTCGTTTCTGCCGGATCGCCCCATGATGCGCAGTGTGCTGATAACAGGCGGCGCACGCCGCATCGGTGCCGCCATTGCCCGCCGCTTCGGCGCGGCGGGATGGCATGTGGTGGTGCACTATCGCCGCTCACGCGATGAGGCGCAGGCCCTTGCCGCCAGCCTGCCCAGCGCACGCACCCTGCAATGCGATCTGGCGGACGAAGCCGCCTGCGCAGGTCTGGCGCGCACTCTCGCGGGCGAACTTGGCAACTGGCAGGCGCTGGTCAATTGCGCGAGCCTGTTCGAGTACGACAGCCATGACGCGCTCGATTCGGATGCCTTCGCCCGCGCCATGGCGGTAAACGCCCGCGCGCAGGTGCAGCTGGCGAGCGCGTTCTTCGCCCATGCCCGCTCAAACGCCGGGCGGCGGGTCATTCAGGTGACCGACCAGAAGCTCGCCAACATCAACCCCGACTTCTTCAGCTACACCATGAGCAAGGCGGCGGTCGATGCGGCAGCGCGGATGCTGGCACAAGCCGCCGCGCCGGGTGATCGGGTCTATCGGCTCGCCCCCGGCGCGATCCTCGCCAGCCACGACCAGACCGACAACGAGGCCGAGCGCTCGCACCGGCTCAACCTGCTCGAACGGCGCACCGATGCCAGCGAAGTGGCCGAGGCCGCGCTGTTCATGGCAGAGGGGCAGCTCGCCAGCGGGCAGGAGCTGTTCGTCGATTCGGGACAACACCTGCTTTGCCAAAACCGCGATGTGATTTACCTTGCGCGCGAGGAGAGCCAATCGGGATGACCAAACTGGGCAAGATCAAACTGACCAAGCGGCACGCTCTCTCGACTCGCATCTGGCACTGGGTCAACGCGATCAGCGTCATCATCCTGTTCATGAGCGGACTGACCATCTCCAACGCCCACCGCCGCCTGTACTGGGGCGACTGGGGCTTCGACAGCTCGCAGGCCTGGTTCGTCGCGCCGATGTTCCCCGGCTGGGCGACCATCCCCACCCGCTACAGCCTCGCCATCGCGCGCGACTATCACGTGCTCTTCGCGCTGGTGTTCGGCTTTTCGCTGCTCGCCTTCATGCTGACCGCGCTGCTTAACGGCCACATCTACCGCGACCTCTTCGCCCGCGCCCGCGAATGGTCACCCGCCAACGTGTGGCTCGACATCAAGGAGCATCTGAAGTTCAACTTCGAGCCGGTCGAGGGCAAGTACAACATCCTCCAGAAGATCGCCTATGCCGGGGTGGTGTTCGTGCTGCTGCCGCTGATGGTGTTCACCGGCATGGCGATGAGCCCGGGGATGGAGGCAGCCTGGCCATGGCTGGGCGAGATGTTCGGCGGCCGCCAGAGCGCGCGCTCGATCCACTTTATCTGCGCCTTTGCGCTGATCACCTTTCTGATTGTGCATGTGCTGCTCGTGCTCGTGTCCGGCCCGATCAGGCAGTTGCGCGACATGATCACCGGAGGGCGAGCAGAATGAAGCGGCGCAACGTTCTTGTCGGCGCGATGGCCGCCTTCGTATCTGCCTGCAACGAGGTGAGCGAAACCTCGGTGTTCCGCAACCTCGTCGATGGCGCGCAAAGCTGGCACCGCGGGCTGCACCGGGCGCTCGGCTTCGGGCGGATCACCATGGCACCCGAATACAAGGCGAGCGAAATTTCGCCGTTCTTCCGCGGCAATGGGAGCCGCGATGTCGATACCGATGCCTATCGCAAGGCCGAGGCCGAGGGCTTTGCCAACTGGCGGCTCAGCGTCACCGGGCTGGTCGACAAGGAACTCAGCCTCTCGCTGGAGGACATCCGCGCCCTGCCCCAGCGCACCCAGATCACCCGGCATGATTGCGTCGAGGGGTGGAGCGCAATCGGCGAGTGGACCGGGCCGCAGCTTTCGCATGTGCTCGAAGCGGCAGGCGTAAAGGAAGGCGCGCGCTTCGCGGTGTTCCGCTGCGCCGACACGCTCGGCGGTTCCGAATATTACGAGAGCGTCGACCTCGACGATGCCTACCACCCGCAGACCATCATCGCGCATGAATTGAACGGCGAACCGCTCCCGGTGATCAACGGCGCGCCTTTGCGGATGCGGATCGAGCGGCAACTGGGCTACAAGCACGCCAAGTACCTGACCGGCATCGAACTGGTCGACAGCCTCACCCCGATTGCGGGGGGCAAGGGCGGCTATTGGGAGGATCGCGCAGGCTACCAATGGTATGCCGGGATCTAGCCTTATTGTCCCTGCCCACCCCCGCGCATCCCACCGTGTGATTGACTTGCCGCCAATCGGCCCGCACACAGCCCTTCAACGGGACTGATAGAAAGGGACGCGCGCCCATGTGGCTGCTCGACAAAATGCTTACGAAACTGATCCGGGCCGGAAAGCTCGTGATCACCGACTACGACGGCAAGGTTTACGAATATGGCCCTGGCGGCCCCGTGCCCGATGGGCAAGGCGGCACCTATGACCAGCCGATCCACATCCGCCTCACCGACAAGAAGGCCTCGGGCCACATCGCGCGCTATCCGCAGGTTGGCGCGGGCGAGGCGTTCATGTGGGGCTGGCTCCACGTGGAAGCGCCTTACGATATCCGCGACATGATTCTTTATGTCACGGGTCAGGCCAAGGTCCACGGCGACCGCGCCTTGCAGCCGCAAGGCCCGATGAAGCGCCTGATCCAGAAGACCGCGGCCAAGGTCGATTCGATCAACCTCAAGAGCAAGGCGCGCAAGAACGCCGAGCACACCTACAACCTCACCCGCCGCCTTTACGAGCTGTTCCTCGACGAGGACCGGCAGTACACCATGGGCTATCACCGCCGCACGGACGTGAGCCTCGAAAAGGCGCAGCTCGACAAGAAGGCGCTGATCGCGGGCAAGATGTACATGCAGAAGGCGCGCGAGATGGAGCGCCCGATGCGCGTGCTCGATATCGGCTGCGGCTGGGGCGGCCTCGCGCTTTACCTCAACAAGCACTACGGCTGCGAAGTGCTCGGCGTGGCGCTGGCGCCCGACCAGATCGCCTTTTGCAAGGAACGCGCGAAGCAGGCAGGCGTCGAGGACAAGGTCAAGTTCAAGCTGATGGACTACCGCGACGTGGAAGGCACGTTCGACCGCATTTCCTCGGTCGGCCTGCTCGAACACGTGGGCACCCCGCACTATCCGCAGTTCATGGAACACACCCACCGGCTGCTGGCCGACGACGGCGTGATGTTCTCGCACTGCTGCGGCCGCGCCGGCCCTCCCGGCTTCACCGACGCGTGGACCCGCAAGTACATCTTCCCCGGCGGCTATATCCCCGCACTTTCCGAACTCGTGACCGAGAGCGAGAAGGCCGGCTGGCAAGTGATGGATGTTGAGGCGATGCGCTTCCACTACTCGCACACGCTGGAGGAATGGTACAACCGCACCGTCCTCCACCGCGAGGAGATCACCGAGATGTACGACGAGCAGTTCTACAAGATGTGGCTGTTCTATCTCGCGGGCGCGGAGCAGAGCTTCCGCCATGGCACGCTGGTCAACTGGCAGCTGCAATATGTGAAGGATCGCAATGCCGTGCCGATGATCCGCGACTACATGGAGGAAGAGGCCGCCCGCCTGCGCAATTCGGAAGAGCCGCCCGCGTGGCACCTCGATCCGGCGCTCAAGCAGGCGGCGGAGTAAGCGCTCACTTCCTGAAAGCCCTCCCCCGCGGGGGAGGGTTGGGAGGGGGGCTCGCGACCTGTCGGGCGTCGAACCCCCACCCCAGCCCCTCCCCAAGGGGAGGGGAGCTTCACAGTCACCGAGGCAATGGGTAGTCGCCGAACAATGAGTGCCCTGCCCCTCACCCGCCGCGCGATCTTCTCGCAGGCCTGGCCGATCATGCTCGGTCAGGCGTCGATCCCGCTCGTGGGCATTGTCGACACCGCCGTGATCGGGCGCAGCGGCGATGCCGCCGCGCTCGCGGGCGTCGCGCTGGGGGCAACACTGATCGGCCTCGTGTTCTGGAGCTTCGGCTTCCTGCGCATGGGGCTTACCGGCCTTACCTCGCAGGCACAGGGCACGGGCGCACGCCACGAGGTCGAGGCGCTGCTGCTGCGCGGGATCGCCATCGGGCTGGCGCTGGGCCTTGCCATCTTCGCGCTCCAAGTGCCGCTGGGCCGCGCCGCGCTCGCGCTGATGGCGGGCGGCGACAGCGTGAGCGCAGAGGCCGCCGCCTATATGCACGGCCGCTTCATGGGCGCGCCCGCCGCGCTGACGGTCTATGCGATCACCGGCTGGCTGTTCGGGCTGGGCCGCACGCGTGATGCGCTGGTGCTGCAACTGGTGATGAACGCCGCCAATGCGGGCTTCGACCTGTGGTTCGTTGTAGGCTTCGGCTGGGGCGCCTTCGGTGTTGGCGCTGGCACGGCGCTGGCGGAGCTGGTCGCGCTGATCACAGGCCTTGCGCTGGTCGGCCGCGACGGCGCGGGCAGCGTGGTCGCCTTCGTCCGCCGCGCCACACGCGCGCAGGTGCTTGACCCGGCCCGGCTGAAGCAGCTTTTCGCCGTCAACCGCGATATCATGATCCGCACGGTCTCGCTGCTGCTGCTGTTCGTCTGGTTCGCCAATGCCGGGGCGCGGCTCGGCGCGGCGGCCCTGGCGGCGAACCACGTGCTGTTGCAGTTCGTGAACGTCGCCGCCTTCGTCCTCGACGCCTTCGCCTTCACCGCGGAGGCGCGGGTGGGCAATGCGGTGGGCAAGCGCTCGCGGACGGACTTCACCCGCGCGATCCGGCTGGCGGGAGAGTTCTCGTTGCTGGCGGGCGTGCTGCTCTCGGCGCTGTTCCTGCTCGCGGGCGGCCCGGTGATCGACTTCCTCACCACCGAGCCGCAAGTGCGCGAGACCGCCCGCCGCTTCCTCCCCTTCGCCGCGCTGATCCCGCTGATCGGGATGCCGAGCTGGATGCTCGACGGCGTGTTCGTCGGTGCAACGCAGGGCCGCGCCTTGCGCAATGCCGCCGTGCTCGCAACGCTTTCCTACATCGCCCTCGATCTGGCACTGCGGAGCGAGGGGCAGCTTGGCCTGTGGATCGCGTTCAGCGCCAGCTATCTGCTGCGCGCGGTGGCGCTTGGCTGGCAGCTTCCGCGCCTTGTGCGCACTATCGGCCACACCTGACATTGCGGCGCTTGTCGCTTGCTGATAGTCGCGCGCGAAATTCAGCCTTTGGAGTGTGCCATAATGTCCGAGATCAAGCGCGTTGTCCTTGCCTATTCTGGCGGCCTCGATACCTCGGTGATCGCCAAGTGGCTCGAGGTGGAGCGCGGTCTGGAGGTCGTCACCTTCACCGCCGACCTTGGGCAAGGTGAGGAGATCGAACCGGCGCGCGAGAAGGCTCGTGCGATGGGCATTCCCGACAAGCACATCTTCATCGAAGATCTGCGCGAAGAGTTCGTGCGCGACTTCGTGTTCCCGATGATGCGCGCCAACGCCCGCTACGAGGGTGACTATCTGCTCGGCACCTCGATCGCCCGTCCGCTGATTTCGAAGCGTCTGGTCGAGATCGCCCACGCCACCGGCGCCGATGCCGTGGCGCATGGCGCGACCGGCAAGGGCAACGATCAGGTCCGCTTCGAGCTGTCGGCCTATGCGCTTGACCCGGACATCAAGGTGATCGCCCCCTGGCGCGAGTGGGACCTCACCAGCCGGACCGCGCTCATCGCCTGGGCCGAGGCGCACCAGATCGCTGTTCCAAAAGACAAGCGCGGCGACAGCCCGTTCTCGACCGATGCGAACCTCCTGCACACCTCGTCGGAAGGCAAGGTGCTGGAAGACCCGTGGGAAGAGACGCCCGACTACGTCTACTCGCGGACCGACCACCCCGAGAATGCGCCCGATACGCCGGAATACATCACGATCGACTTCGAGCACGGTGACGGCGTTGCTCTCAACGGCGAGGCGATGAGCCCGGCTACGCTGCTGGCGGCATTGAACGACCTTGGCCGCAAACACGGCATCGGCCGCCTCGATCTGGTCGAAAACCGCTTCGTCGGTATGAAGAGCCGCGGCATGTACGAGACGCCCGGCGGCGAGATCTACGCCCGCGCCCATCGCGGGATCGAGCAGATCACGCTCGACCGCGGCGCTGCTCACCTGAAGGATGAGCTGATGCCCAAGTATGCCGAGCTGATCTACAACGGCTTCTGGTTCAGCCCCGAGCGCGAGATGCTGCAGGCGGCGATCGACCTCAGCCAGCAGAAGGTGAGCGGCACCGTGCGGCTGAAGCTCTACAAGGGCAATGCCATGGTGGTGGGCCGCAAGTCTGCGAACTCGCTCTATTCGGAGGCCCATGTCACCTTCGAGGACGATGCCGGTGCCTACGACCAGAAGGACGCCGCAGGCTTCATCAAGCTCAACGCCCTGCGCCTGCGTCTGCTGGCCCAGCGAGACCATCGCTAACTCCTGATGCCGTGCGGGGCCGACGGCTGTGTTGGCCCCGTATTTCGAGACAAGCAATTGATCCTCATCGCTTTTCCAACCGCGAATCGCTTGTAAGCCCCAATTGCGGGCGATTGACCGGGTAACGGCCTCACCCGCGCTGCAAATCCCTGTCCAAACCGGCTCGCTTCGCCGCATTTGCACCTCAATCCGCGACGAACTGCCCGGTTTGGGCGACCACCGGAGGAACCCGGGGTGGGCACCCGCGCCATACACCCGTAAAGGCGCCCCCCATGAACGCTCTAGATCCCAAGCGCACATCGCGCCGGACGCTGGCTCTCATCGGTGTCGCCACAAGCCTTGCTGCAATGCTTGGCATGGTCGGTGCCGGTCATGCCGAAACCCAGCTCGAAACGGCAGCGCTGGTCGCCCCGCGTGCCGCCACTGACCCCGTCTTCACCCCCAGCGAGGAAGCCCGCTTCGTCGAGGCCCTCGCCCCATACGCCGACCCCGCCGCCCCGCTCGACCAACAGGATGCGCCCGTTGCCGTCCCCGCCGAGCCCGAGGCCACCCCGCTTGGCAGCGGCAATGCCTCCTACTACGGTCGCCGCTTCAACGGCCGACCGACTGCCAGCGGCGAAGCCTTCGACATGACCGCGCTCACCGCCGCGCACAAGACGCTGCCCTTCGGCACCCGCGTGCGCGTTACCTACCCGCGCACCGGCCGCAGCGTGATCGTGCGCATCAACGACCGCGGGCCTTACTCGCATGGCCGCCTGATCGACCTCTCGCGCGCCGCCGCCGAGGAGATCGGCCTCGTCGCGCAGGGCCACGGCACGGTCGAGCTGGAAGTGCTCTCCAGCTAGGCGCTTTCGAGCGCGTCATCCGCCCCCTCGGGCACCAGTTCCCACCAACGCGGCACCCCCGCCTCGAACGCATGCAGCTGCGCCATCTCCAGCGCGCCGGTGCGATCGCCCTCGGGGCATAGCCGGAACGGCGGCAGCGCCCCCTCGGGCCGCGCCTCCTCCATCCGTTCAAGTCGGTTGCCCAGCCACTGACAGTCCGCCTGCGTCAGCCTGACCCCCGGCTCGGTCTCGGCATCGAGGCAGAAGCCGCCGCAGTCCTCGCACGGTGTGATCGGGCAAGGTGTGACAGGTGTGACAGTGTCCTGAGGAGTTTTTCCCACCCCCCGCTCATCCTGAGCCGGTGTGGCTTCGCCACAGCTTCGCTTCCGAAGGATCGCCCTTTCTTTCTCCGCCGCATTCCGCGCAGTCTCACGCTCCGCATAGCCCGCCGGATCGCGCACCAGTTCGCGCTCGTCCTGCACCCGGCGCAAATCCTCCGCCGCAACTGCGCCCGGAAGCACCGCGTCCTCCGCCCCCTCACCCGCAAGGCGCAGCGCCGCGATCTGGTCGTCGAGCTGCGGGAGCGTGGCGGCAAGGTCGAGCCGCTCGGCCGCCTTGTCGAGCCGGGCAAGGTGCGCGAGCAGCAGGCGGCTGTCGAAACGCCGCCGCCGCGCGACCTCCTCGCCGTGATAGAACACCGCCTCCTCCACCCCGTTGATGGCACGCTCGGCCAGCTCGGTCTCGGCGACGGTGCGCGCGGCGATCAGCGCCGCATCCCACGCTCTGGCAAACCCAGGAGACCGGCGCCGGGTGCGATAAGCGGTCTGCCGCGCAACCCCGGCGCGCTGGCAGGCGATGGCGACGCTGCCCATGGTCATCAGGCTTTCGAGAAAGTCCGCCATCCGCGCGGGGGTGAGCGCGACCTGCTGGCCATTGGCGGTGCGGGCGATTTTCGGGTGGTCGGGATCGGCGAAGACGTGGGGGTCAAGCTGGGCGAGCTGGAGCGGGGTGAGCTGAACGATAGAGGTCATCGGGCGCGCTCCCGGTCCCACGGGAAGGCGCACCTTGTACTGGTGGCCTTGGACGTTGCCGGACGCGGCTTGCCGATGCGGCCCGCTTCGACATGGGCGAGCCAGCGTTGGGCGTGCTCAAGCGGCGCGGGGTCGCCGGGAGCGGGGACCGGGAGTTTATAGGTGGTGGGGACGTCGGGGGGTTTTGGCATGGGGGAGCCTCATGGTCTGCGCGTTTCGTGGACCGCCTTGGGCAAAGCGGGCGCGCAGTGAGGCATATTTTGGGGTGTGTAGGAAAGGGGATTGACTCACCTACACCAACCATAAAGTGCATTCGGAACGTCTAGTGTGAAACTCAATCGACCAGAAACATGTCACACTAAAAATGTGATTTCAAAGCGAATCCAACCTCGCCGCAGAATCTCGCACAGAAGCGCGGTTTCTACGATCATCCTCCAACGCATCTCTTAACCATAAAGGAGATTGAGATTGCTTACGTCGATCAATGGCTTCTTGATATGTGATGAAAATTTCCACGAGCCATTCACGAGAAATGTCGTTGTCCATCACAAATTACTCCTGAGTTCTCTCCGGGACATGTCACTAAACCCTCTTGACTCGTGACTCAATCCTAGATTTGATTTTTTCCAGAGATTGCATGTCGGGAGTGGCCGTTCAAATGTCTACAAATCGTCGTGAAGTGTTTACGGCCCTTATCGCGCCGATAGGCATAGACATGGACGAGGTGACAAGAGTCCTTTCGGAAAAAGCCTCTCAAGTCGCCTACAGTCCAAACCTCATTAAGCTGACTGATTTTTTAAAGGCGTTCGGACGTGTACCCAAAAATTTTAATGACGAGGTCTCCAGGTATAGTATATATATCAAAGCAGGAGATCAGCTCTGCGCTGATGCAAAAAGAGGCGACATTCTCGCCCTCTTAGGAGTTACACGCTTATTGCAACAAAGTCATGAAGAGCGTGAAAAGCAAGCTCTTCAGCCAAGAATGACCATTTTTAGACAAATAAAACACTTAGAAGAATATCGAACTCTTGACCGAATTTACGGACGGAACATTATATTTCTCGGATGTTATGCCCCAAAACAGTCGCGAGTTGATTACCTAGTCGACAGGATGAGGGTCAGCGATAGAAAATCAACGCAAATTAAACTGGAATCTAAAGCACTAGATATCATCTCCACAGATGAAGACGAGTCAGAAGAGGATTTCGGTCAGAAAATTATAGACTGCTATCCAAAATCTGACTTTGTACTTGATTGTACCTCATTGAAAACCTTAGAAGCTTCATGCGATAGATTCTTTCGTATATACTTCGGCGACCCGTTCGTGTCACCAAGCAAGGATGAGTATTGCTCCTACATAGCAAACGCAGCAGCATACCGCTCGCTTGACCTATCTCGACAAGTAGGAGCAGCTATATTTTCCGACGAGGGGGAAGTCGTATCCATGGGCTGTAATGAAGTTCCATCTCCGATGGGAGGAACTTACTGGGAGCACCATAAAAATGATGCGCGAGATTATGTTTTAGGTTATGATTCAAATCACCGCGTTAAAGAGGACATGGTTCGAGATGCTATTTCTCAGCTTAAGGAGAGCGGCTGGTTAAATGAGGAAATAGCGGGCCAAGACCTACAGGACCTATGTGATGCTGCCCTTCAAGATGAAGATCGGAAAGAAGGCAAATCACGTGGCCCATGGAATAAGTCTATGCTCACAGACATCATTGAATTTGGGCGTATGGTTCATGCTGAAATGAACGCGATAACTGATGCCGCGAGATTCAACAGGTCAACTAGCGGTACAACGCTATACTGCACAACAATGCCTTGTCACATGTGCACAAAGCTTGTCATCGCGTCGGGAATAAAGCGGGTGGTTTACGTTCAACCATACGTAAAGAGTCTCTCTGGCGAGCTTTTCAAGGATTCAGTTGTTTTTGAAGGCAGTGATCACGACCATCGTGTCAACTTTTGCAGCCTTAAAGGCGTGACCCCGCTGGGCTTTAAACGGGCTTTTGCTCGGTCAACCAAACGAAAAAATGGTGATGGTTCAGCGTTGAAGTGGAATAAACTTGAAGCTTCCCCAACTTTTTTGACTTCTATTCCCTATTACGTTCATTCAGAAATGGACCAGCTTTCTGAATTAGCTGAATCACAGGTTAAGGAAATTGCAGAAGCATTTGCCTCCGCAAGCGCATCTCGCAAGCCAGTCTCTGTACCAGGTGCAGGGTGACGAACTGGCGCAAGGGTCAAGAGGGTCCGAAGCGACGGTTATGCGCGCGACGCCTCGCGTTTGCAGCGCAACCCCTCTGCGTCCTCTGTGAGCACAAAAGCCAGCGCAGCCTCACCCGCCCGGAATAACCGTCAAGCCCCTCCACCACCCTGCGGGTGGTCCCCCTCCCCCGGTGGGGGAGGATCGGCGTAGACCTACCCCAGCATCGGCTTCAAATACTGCCCCGTATAGCTCGCAGGCGTAGCGGCCACCTGCTCCGGCGTGCCCTCAGCCACGATCTCACCCCCGCGCACGCCGCCATCCGGCCCAAGATCGAGCACCCAATCAGCCGTTTTGATCACATCGAGGTTGTGCTCGATCACCACCACCCCGGGTCAAGCCCGGGGCAGGCCTCTGTCATCGTCATGGCCAACGTCGCTCACGGCGCGGACAGGAGCGGGGCGAGGTACTGGCCGGTAAAGCTGCGCTTCTCCTTGACCACCTGCTCGGGCGTTCCCTCGGCGACAATCTCCCCGCCCCTGACCCCGCCTTCGGGGCCAAGGTCCACCAGCCAATCAGCCGTCTTGATGACATCAAGGTTGTGCTCAATGACGATGACAGAGTTCCCCTGGTCGACCAGCCGGTGCAGCACCTCCAGCAGTTTGCGCACGTCCTCGAAGTGCAGCCCCGTGGTCGGCTCGTCGAGGATATAGAGCGTCTGCCCGGTGGAGCGGCGCGACAGTTCCTTCGCCAGCTTCACCCGCTGCGCCTCGCCGCCCGATAGCGTGGTCGCCTGCTGGCCCACCTTGATGTAGCCCAGCCCTACCTCGCACAGCATCGCCATCTTGTCGCGGATCGGGGGCACGGCCTTGAAGAACTCCACCGCGTCCTCGATCGTCATGTCGAGCACGTCGGCAATCGAGTGGCCCTTGAACTTCACCTCCAGCGTCTCGCGGTTGTAGCGCTTGCCGCCGCATTCCTCGCAGGTGACGTAGACGTCGGGCAGGAAGTGCATTTCGATCTTGATCAGGCCGTCGCCGGTGCAGGCCTCGCAGCGGCCGCCCTTCACGTTGAAGCTGAACCGCCCCGGCTTGTAGCCGCGCGCCTGCGCCTCGGGCAGGCCGGCGAACCAGTCGCGGATCTGGGTGAAGGCGCCGGTGTAGGTGGCGGGGTTGGAGCGCGGGGTGCGGCCGATGGGCGACTGGTCGATCTCGATCACCTTGTCGCAGTGCTGGAGGCCGGTCACCTTGTCGTGCGGCCCGGCGATCACGCGCGCGCCGTTCAGCGTGCGGGCGGCGGAGGCATAGAGCGTGTCGATGGTGAAGCTCGACTTGCCTGAGCCCGAAACGCCGGTGATGCAGGTGAAGGTGCCGAGCGGGATCGACGCGGTGACGTCCTTGAGGTTGTTCGCCTTCGCGCCGTGGACGGTGAGCTTCTTGCCGTTGCCCTTGCGGCGCCTGGTGGGCACCTCGATCTTGCGGGTGCCGTTGAGGTAGGCGGCGGTGAGCGACTGCTTGTTCTTGAGCACCTGCTTGAGCGTGCCCTCGGCCACGATCTCGCCGCCGTGGACGCCCGCGCCGGGGCCGAGGTCGACCACATAGTCCGCCGCGCGGATCGCGTCCTCGTCGTGCTCGACCACGATCACGGTGTTGCCGAGATCGCGCAGGCGTTTCAATGTTTCGAGCAGCCGGTCGTTGTCGCGCTGGTGGAGGCCGATGGAGGGCTCGTCGAGCACGTAGAGCACGCCCGAAAGCCCGCTGCCGATCTGCGAGGCGAGCCGGATGCGCTGGCTCTCCCCGCCCGAGAGCGTGCCCGATGTGCGGTCAAGGTTGAGGTAGTCGAGACCGACATTGTCGAGGAAGCCCAGCCGCTCGACGATCTCCTTGAGGATGGCCTTGGCGATCTGGTTCTGGGTGTCGGTCAGCTTCTCGGGAAGTGCGGTAAACCATTGCAAGGCATCGGAAACTGACATGCGGGTGGGCTGCGAAATATCGGTCGCGTCGATCTTCACCGCGCGCGCCTTCTCGTTGAGACGGGCGCCGCCGCAGGTCTCGCACGGCTGCGCGGTCTGGAACTTCGATAGCTCCTCCTGCATCCAGGCGCTGTCGGTCTGCTGCATCCGGCGCTGGAGGTTGCCCATCACGCCCTCGAACGGTTTCTGCACCGTGTAGCTCTTGCGGCCATCCTTGAAGGTCAGCTCCACCGGCATCCCCTTGGTGCCGAACAGGATGATGTCGCGCTGGTCCTCGGCCAGCTGGTTCCACGGCGTCTCGATGTCGAAGTCGTAAGCCTTGGCGAGGCTGGTCAGCACCTGCATGTAATAGGGCGACGGCGGGTTACTCTTCGCCCAGGGCATGATCGCCCCCTTCTTGAGGCTCAGCTCCTCGTTGGGGACCACCAGCTGCGGGTCGAACAATTGCTTCTCGCCGATGCCGTCGCAGGTGGGGCAAGCGCCCTGCGGGGCGTTGAACGAGAACAGGCGCGGCTCGATCTCCTCAATGGTGAAACCGCTCACCGGACAGGCGAACTTTTCGGAGAACACGATGCGGTTGGCGGGCAGGCCCGCGCCTTTCAGGTTCTTGCCCTGCGCCTCGCCCTCGCGCCCCGGCACCACGCCATCGGCAAGATCCACATAGGCCAGCCCCTCGGCCAGCTTCAGCGCGGTTTCGAACGAGTCCGCCAGCCGCGTCTCCAGCCCTTCCTTCACCGCGATCCGGTCAACCACCACCTCGATGTCGTGCTTGTACTTCTTGTCGAGCGCCGGGGCCTCTTCGATCGCGTACATCTCGCCGTCGATGCGCACGCGGGTGAAGCCCGCCTTCTGCCACTCGGCCAGCTCCTTGCGGTATTCGCCCTTGCGCCCGCGCACCACCGGCGCGAGCAGATAGGCGCGCGTGCCCTCGGGCAAGGCCATCACCCGATCGACCATGTTGGAAACCGTCTGCGCCTCGATCGGCAGGCCGGTGGCGGGCGAATAGGGCACCCCCACCCGCGCCCACAGCAGGCGCATGTAGTCGTAAATCTCGGTGACGGTCGCCACGGTCGAGCGCGGGTTGCGGCTGGTCGTCTTCTGCTCGATCGAGATGGCGGGGCTCAGCCCGTCGATATGCTCGACATCGGGCTTCTGCATCATCTCCAGGAACTGGCGCGCATAGGCCGAGAGGCTCTCGACATAGCGGCGCTGCCCTTCGGCATAGATGGTGTCGAACGCGAGGCTCGACTTGCCGCTGCCGGAAAGCCCGGTGATGACGATGAGCTTGTCGCGCGGCAGCTCGATATCGACGCCCTTGAGGTTATGCTCGCGGGCACCGCGTACGGAAATGTGGGTGAGTGACATGGGGGCTCACTTGGGGACTGGTTGGCACAGAGTCCAGCGCCCCAGAGGGCGCGTGGCAGGGAATGCCAATGTTCCGCAAATGTTCGCGCGGGTCAAGGGGGAGCAGAGCGGCGCTGCGATCAGAGCCAATACCTCGCCATGTGCGTGACGAAGTCCGTGACAACCGGAATGACACTCTGGAATTGTGGGTGTCCCGTCACACTCAGTGCAAAGGCCACGTTTTGAATCTGCATCGAAAGCCCGGCAACGTTTGCACGATAGGAATCAGTGATCGACCACCCCTTCGGAACGCCAACGATCTCTTGGTCCCGATCAAGGTACTGCGGCCCGCCATAGGCTATCTCCATCCCCATTTTGACGAGTATATCGAGATATTTTTGGGCGGTTTCGTTCGTCACCCCCGCCTCAGCCAGAGATCGCACCAAAGCCGTGAATTTCTCGACATCGTTCGCCAGCGACTGATCCCTGAGACTTTCCTCTAAGGTCAGCTTTTCGCGCTCACTCGCCTTGTCCTGTTGGCTTTCGGCCTCCCCAAACAGTCTATTATGGTCTGTGAGGAATTGATCGAAGGTTTCAGCCAGACCTCGCGCCCATGCCTCATGGCCGTCCTCCCGACGTAAATTCCTGACGATGCCGGCAAGGGGATTGAGCGTATCTGTGGCCGGCTCCGCGATGTTGCGCTCCAGCACAGTGGCGTAACGCGCAAGTGCAGCCGGGAGACCTGACGGAGCATTTGCTTCCAAGCCCGACGAAAGGGCGAATGCGAGATCGATCAGTCGCTGCGCGATCTGCGCCTTGGTTTGGGTAATCGCGACACCAAATTCGGCGTTCTGCTTGATCCCTAACTTGCCACCCTCTTCTACGGCTTGTGGGTCGGCGGTGTTTTCGAGGATATCGCGCGGTGTTGTCTCGTTGCGCTGACCATCAGGGTAATATTCTTGCTCCTCTGAACCACCGAGCGGCTCCGTATTCACCCAGTCAGCGATTTGACGATTGACCTCAACCGGGTTGCGTCTCCACCAGTCATCGTCCTGCTCGAACAGAAATTGGTGGAAGCGGCGATCAGTATCCGCATCGAACCAAGGCAGCGCATGACGCGAGCCCTTGAGGCGAGCAAGATACCAATTACGCCAGAAGAATGCGTAGTCCAATTCTAGCCACTCTTCCGCGCGTCGCCAGCTTTGGGTGAACCAGTCGGGCTGCTCGAGCCAGAGCGGCCTTGCCAGCAGTTTTTGCGGTTGCACTCCATCCTGCAACGCAACGCAATCGATCGAAAAGCTATGCCAGGAATCGTAACCGACGGCTGCGTCCGCAGCATCATCAATGGCTGCTTCTGCGGCGGCGGCGGCGGCGGCGGGGACAGCGGCAGCGTGGGCAGCCCGGGCGGCAGAGCGGGCAGCAGCGGAAGGAACTGACGCGGCTTGGGTGGCGGGAGCGGCGCGGGCGGCTGCGCGGGCAGCAAGGGTTACCGTAACATCAGGCGGAATCTTGGCCGCGCCCGATGATACGACCATTGCCCGAAACGCCTGCAACGTCAAATCGGCATTCGGTTGCTCATCATAGAACAGCTCTGGATCGCTTACTAAAGGCAATAGCCGTAAGGCCGTGCGTACAGCCAGCACATGCGCCCATTCCGCGGGCTTGTCATCAAGCCAGCTTCTTAAGTCCTTGCGCGATTTGATCGACACTTCCGCCATCACCCGCCAGCCTGCCGTCCGCCGCGCAATCTCGCAAGCTGGCTCAGCCGCTTATCCGCCAATCCTGTGTGCCGCCCCCGCCCCCATTCAGTTGCGCCTCACGATGGCCCTGCTATGAGTTCGGTTTCAAACGAAATGAAATTCCCCAGATCCGAGGTACGCAACTCCATGAAAACCCGTTTGCTCGCCAGCTCCATGCTGGCCATTATGACCGCCGCCTGTGCCACCACGCCTGAAAGTGCCCCGATGGATGTTGCCGCCGCGCCCCCCGCTCCCGAAGCTCCGGCCGTTCCCGAAGCCACCAGCGCCTTTGCCGAGCTGAGCACCCTGCCCTTCCACGCGCCCGACTTCGCCGCGCTGACCGATGCCGACTACCAGCCGGCTATCGAGGAAGCGATCGCGATCGAGATCGCCGAGATCGAGCAGATCGCCAACAACCCCGCGCCGCCCACCTTCTCGAACACCATCGTGGCGATGGAGCGTACCGGCCAGGTCTATTCGCGCGCCACCGCCGCGTTTGACCAGAAGGTCTCGGCCGATATCAACGATACGCTCGCCGCTGCCGACGAGGCGCTGGCCCCGCAGCGCGCTGCGCTCAGCGACGCGATCTACCTCAACCCCAAGCTGTTCGCCCGCGTGAAGGCGATCTACGACAACCGCGCCGCCATGAGCATGACACCCGAAGACGCCATGCTGCTGGAGACGACCTATGCCGATTTCGTGCACAACGGCGCGCTCCTGTCGGATGCGGCCAAAGCCGAGCTGAAGCAGATCAACGGCCGCCTGTCTGAACTCGGCGCGCAGATCCCGCAGCGGATCACCGAAGGCCAGGCCGATGCCGCGCTCACGGTGGATACGGTGGAGGAACTGTCGGGCCTCTCCGAAGGCCAGATCGCCGCTGCTGCCGCCGCCGCAGAGGCTGCCGGGGTGCCCGGCAAATATGTGCTGGCGATGACCAACACCACCTCGCACCCGCTGCTTTCGCAGCTGAACAACCGCACCACGCGCGAGCGGCTCTATCGCGCCAACTCGACCCGCAACTATGCCGGCGATAACGCAACGGTCGACATGATCCGCGAGGTGATCGACCTGCGCACGCAGATCGCGCGCATCTTCGGCACGCCCGACTATGCCACTTGGCAGATGTACGACCGCTTTGCCTCGACGCCCGAACGCGCCATCGGCTTCATGGAAGAGATGGTGCCTGCCCTGCGCGCCACGCAGGAGCGCGAAGCCGCCGAGATCAACGCCATGATCGCGCGCGACGGTGGCGATTTCACCGTGCAGCCGTGGGACTGGCCTTACTATGCCGAGAAGATCCGGCAGGAGCGCTATGCCCTCGATAACGAGGCCATCAAGCAGTACTTCGTGGTCGACCGCGTGCTCGAAGACGGCGTGTTCTACATGGCCAACAAGCTTTACGGCCTGACCTTCGAAAAGCGCACCGACATCCCCGTCTACCGCGAGGGCGTGAGCGTCTACACCGTGTTCGATGCCGATGGCAGCGAACTGGCGCTGTTCTACTTCGATCCGTTCCAGCGCGACAGCAAGGGCGGCGGCGCTTGGATGAACAACTTCATCGAGCAGAGCCACCTGCTGGGCCTGAAGCCGGTGATCGCCAACACGCTCAATGTCGCCCCGCCCGCCGCCGGCCAGCCTGCGCTGATGACCTGGGACGACGTGACCACGACCTTCCACGAGTTCGGCCACGCGCTGCATGGTATGTTTGCCGACCAGCAATATCCTTCGCTCTCGGGCACCAACACTGCGCGCGACTGGGTCGAATTCCCGAGCCAGTTCCACGAGCCCTTCGCATCCGTGCCCGAAGTGCTGCAGAACTATGCCAAGCACTGGCAGACCGGCGAGGCGATCCCGATGGAGATGATCGAGGCGATCGACCGGGCCAACAAGTTCAACCAGGGCTATGACTTTGGCGAGCTGCTCACCGCGCAGCTGCTTGACATGAAGTGGCACTCGCTCGCCCCCGGCGAGGCACCGAGCGACGTGCTGGCCTTCGACCGCGATGCTCTCGCCAGCCTTGGCCTGCGCACCGATCTGGTGCCGCCGCGCTACAACACGCCCTATTTCCGGCACATCTTCGGCCACAGCTATCAGGCGGGCTACTACAGCTACACCTGGACCAACATGCTGGCCAAGGACGGCTATGCCTGGGTCGAGGCCAACGGCGGGATGACCCGCGCCAATGGCGATCACATCCGTGCGACCTTCCTCGGACAGGGCCATTCGAAGAGCTACGAGCAGATGTACCGCGACTTCACCGGGCATGACCCTGAGGTCGGCCCGCTGCTGGAATCGCTCGGCCTGACCGACTAACGCCTGATCGTCAGCGCGCGCTGGCCCGGTTCGCCGATCCAGCGCGCGTCGACACCCCAGACATCCGCCAGCACCTTGCTGGAAAGTGCGTGATCGGGCTTGCCATCGGCGGCGACCTGGCCGTTATCGAGCACGATCACCCGGTCGGTGTGGTTCATCGCCAGCGCGAGATCGTGCAGCACCAGCACCACGCCGCGCCCCTCATCCGCCACACCGCGCAGCACGCGCAGCAGGCGCAGCTGATGGGCAAGATCAAGCGCCGCAAGCGGCTCATCGGCGAGGAGCCAGAGCGGTTCGCCCGCCAAAACCCGCGCCAGCAGAACGCGCGCGCGCTCCCCGCCCGACAGGCTGGAGACAGGGCGTTCGACGAAGGCGGTGAGGTCGCAGGTCGCCAGTGCGTTGTCGATGGCGGCCAGCCCGTTAGGCCTTTCGCTGTCTCCTTGCGGCAGGCGGCCCAGCGCCACCAGCCGCGCCACGGCCATGTCCCAGGCGATCTCGCCGGTCTGCGGCAAGTAGCCGATCTGCATGGCGCGTTCGCGTGGAGCAATCGTCTGCAGCAGTTCCTTGCCCAGAAAGACCGCGCCGAGTTCGGGCATTTCCAGCCCCGAAAGCGCCGAAAGCAGCGTGGACTTGCCCGCACCGTTAGGCCCGCAGATCGCTACCAGCTCTCCGGGCTGCAGCGCGACCGACACCTGCGACAAGGCCGCATGATCGCCGCGCATCACGGTGACAACGCGCGTGCTCAGCTCCATGGCGAATTTCCGCGCCGCATCTTGAGCAGAAGGTGGAGGAAAAACGGTGCACCAAGCAGGTTGAGTGCGATCCCGAGTTTCAGTTCGTTGACCAGTGGCAGCACCCGGCAGAAGATGTCTGCCAGCAGGACCAGCAGCGCGCCTGCCAAGGCGCTGGGCAGGATCAGCGACGACGGGGCGCGATCGGTGAAGGGCCGCACCAGATGCGGCACCATCAGGCCAACGAAGCCGATCACCCCGGCCACGGCTACGCCGCTGCCCACGGTCAGCGCCACGCCCATGATCATCAGCCAGCGCAGCGCTTGCGGATCGATCCCGAGCGAACGCGCCGCTTCCTCCCCCAGGGTCAGAGCATCGAGCGCGCGGCCCGCCCCAAAAAGCAGGCCCACGCCGACCAGAGCCAGCGGCGCGGCAATGGCCACATCTTGCCAGCTGCGGTCGGTCAGCGCACCGATCAGCCAGTTCATCATGCCCGCCAGCGCAAAAGCATTGGATGCCAGCGTAATCACCAGCGACGTTAGGGCACCAGCAAGGCTGGAGATCATCAGTCCGGCCAGCGTAAACAACGTCACGCCAGCAGTGCGCCCCGCCAGCAGCGAAAGCAGGCCCATGGCCGCTCCGGCTCCCATCAAGGCTCCCAATGGCACGGTCAGCGAGCCGAAATTCCCACCCCCGCTCGACAAGGCAAGCACGCCGCCAAATGCCGCGCCGGGAGCAATCCCGAACAAGCCGGGGTCGGCCAGCGGGTTACGCAGGTAGCCCTGCATTCCCGCACCCGCTGCGCCAAGCCCTGCACCGATCACCAATGCCAGAACACTGCGCGGCAGCCGCAGCTCGGCAAGGATGACATAGGCATTGGGCATGGCAGCCGGATCCAGCCAGACCCGCCCGGCGAAGAGCGAAGCCACCAGCGCAACCGCGATAGCGACAAGAAGCCCCGGCACGAGCCTCAACGCGAAAACCCTTCCCTGATCTCGCGAAGCCTCGCCAGCGCGCGAGGGATCGTCGGCCCGGCACAATACAGCAGGCGGGGATCAAGCTGCGCGCGCACCGTGCCGCTGAGAACATCGAGTGCAGGATGATGCAAGGCACGCGTTGCGCCGGAGGTGAGAAGGAGTTGCGGCGGATCGGCCAGGACCTGTTCGAGCGGCAGATACTGACCATAGCCAAGTTCCTGCGCCGCCGATTGCAGAGTGAAGCCGGAATGTTCGAGCAGCGCGGCTGCCAGGCTATCCGGCCCCAGCACGATCCCGTCTTCCTGCCACAACAGCACGGCAACCGGGGCGTTGCGACCGGGCGTGTTCTGATTCCACGCCTCGGCCATTCTGCGGGCCAGCGCCTTTCCTTCGTCCCTGCGTTCGGCAAGGGCGGCCAAGGCATCCACCTGTGCCAGACTGTCGTCCACCGTGTTCACGATGTCGAGGTCGAACAATACGATGCCGCTCTTTTCGAGAGCGCGCCGGGTAGGCGCGGGCAGGAACCGGTCCGTCACGACGACGTCAGGCGCGAGCGCGATGATCTCCTCGGCGCGGCTGGAAGTTGAACGATAGCGGGCGACCTGCTCCGCAGGCATCGAAGTCGCCGCGGGATCCTTGCTGAAGTGCGAAATGGCCAGCAGCTGCTCGGGCGGTGCGAGTTCGGCAAGAATTGCGTCGCTGCACGGATTAAGGCTGACGATGGTGGGTCGGCCATCCGCGCGGCTATCTGTGGGCGGCGCGCCGCAGGCGGCCACCAACAGTGCCACCCATGCACCAGACAATGCTCTGCTTATGCTCACGAGTTCTTATAGCCGCCTTGCGCAAACGTGCCGTTCCGACGCGCGGCCCCCTACGCCATCACGCACCCCTGGGACGCCTGCAAAAAGCATAGTGGGCCGAGCGTCACCGTCGGACAATTCTCGCGACCGGCAACCTTCAGCGCCCAAACTGCTGGCTGTCCGGCAAGGAGCTAGCAACGGCTTCCTCCGGCGGCAATCAGCAAATTATCGAAATTTCATCAACCCTTGCCGCAACGTCCCGATTGGAGACAATCGAACCATCGTCAATGTCCTGGCAAACATTTGCCGCTAACGGGGCACAATGCGCGCCAGTTGCATCCTGCCCGACGAGTCGCTGCCCGACTTCCGCGACCGCATCACCCGCGCCCGCGCGGCGCGCTCGCTGGCGGCAATTGGCAAGGGCAAACGTTCGATACGAAAGGCGGGCGTGCTTGCTGCTGCGGCCGCCGTGCCCGCGCTGGCCCTGCCCGGCGGCTTGCAGGGCCTGACCATGCCATCAGCGAATGCAGCTGACGCCACGGTCGCACCCATGGGCTTCGAGACACCGGGCGAAAGCTTTCCCGGCTCAGCCTTTTACTACCTTGAGGACTTGCCCCAAGCTGCCGTTGCAGCGCCCGGTCTCGTTCATGCAGCTGATGCCGCTGCGCCGCTTGGACAAGCCACCGCCAGTGCCTTCATCGCCGGCCCCGCAGCGCGCTCGCTGCGTGTGGCAGGCTCGCTGACCGACCAGGCCCGTGCCCAGCAATGCATGACGCAGGCGATCTACTACGAAGCAGCGAGTGAATCCGACGCCGGGCAGCGCGCCGTGGCCCAGGTGGTGCTGAACCGGCTGGCCCATCCGGCTTACCCCTCGACCGTATGCGGCGTCGTGTTTCAGGGTTCGGAGCGCAGCACCGGGTGTCAGTTCACCTTCACCTGCGACGGATCGCTGTCGCGCCAACCTTCAGCCTTCATGTGGGGCCGCGCCAGCCGCATTGCACGGCAGGCGCTGGCAGGCGCAGTTTATGCTCCGGTAGGATTAGCCACACATTACCATACGCTTGCGGTTCACCCCTATTGGGCCAGCAGCCTTGATGAGGTGGCGGTGATTGGCGCGCACCAGTTCTACCGCTGGCGCGGAGAGGCAGGAACCAGCCGGGCCTTTACCGGACGCTATCTTGGAGGCGAGCCCGCACCCGGCCGCGCGGCCGCGATCATGGCGCAGGCTGACGCCGGACCGGCGCCCGATCCGGCCACTGCGCTGGCACCAGAAAGCCGTCTGTCCGAAAGCAGCAGCCCCCGGCCTGAACGCGATTTCGCCACCTCACCGGCGATGATGCCAGAAGCCGCTGCAACTGGCGAGGAGACGCGCGGCCCCGGCGCGGTTCCGGCAGCGGCGCGTGGCTCGCGATTGCCCGGCGGCGGTGCGATCCGCGCCGAATATGCGCGCAGCGGCGCCTGGCGCGAGGACGCCCGGAAAGACTGAGCACACGCCGACCGGGGTTGCTGCCGGAACATGGCAAACATCTTGTAAACCATGTTTGGATACCCGGCATTAAGGTAGTCGGCCTAGCCGATATCCAGCTGCATGTCAGCGGTGACGAAACTACAGCCGAGAGAGCTACCAGCCATGTCGATCCGACTTGCCGTCCCCAGACTTTCGCGCAAGCGTCTTTCGACTTCGCACATCCTGCGTCTGCAGCGAGAGGCCGCGAACGACAACCGTGCCACCAGTGCCGATTGCGATGCGGCTTTCCGCCGCGCGCTTGACCTGTTTGGTCAGCACGGCCTTGGCGCTGCCCAGGTGGCACACGGTGCCGCCGAGAGCGCGGCGATCAGTGGCGATATGGAGGGCTTTTCCATCTGGCGCGAAATCTGCGCCAATCTCGACCGCAGGCTCGCGCATGATCTTGCTCGTTTCCAGGAGCAAACAAGCGCGCCTATGTGATTGACCTGTCAACATTACGCAGGGCCATATTAAGATTTCTAAACGTGCCACTCGCTTAGAATCCACGCTCGGCGGAGGGTATCTTGGCAAACAGCGTTGACAACCGAACGAGCGAAAGCGTGATGCCGCCGATCCCCGATCGGCGTTATTACGACAGCTTCCTCGTTCCACACCTCGGCCTGTTTCTCGCCAGTGGCGCGAACTTGATCGTTGGCTGGGTCTGCGCGCTGTTCGGCAACTCGCAATGGCTTGTCGCTTCAGCGATCGTCATGTCCCTTGCCATCTTCGTCCGTCTGGGCATGTCGCTATTTCACGCTCGGCTTATCGAGAAGATGCCGCACAAGCGCTTGAATGCGTATGTTCAGGCGATCGAAATCGCAATTTCCGCCAACCTCGGCTTGTTCGGAGCGTTGGCCCTTGTCTTGCAGCTAAGCCACAATCTGGAGACACTGGCGCTCGGCTACGCACTGACCTACGCCACCGCGATGACGGTTCGCTGCGCCGATCGGCCTGGCTGGGCGCGCGCGCACATGGGCCTGATCGCCGCGCCGATCGTTCTGGCGGGCCTCTATGTGGCAACGCCGGGCTCAACAGTGCTGGCGCTGATCGTGCCCGGTCTCGCGCTGTCGATGGATAAGCTAACCCAAGCGGTTCACTACAACCTCTGCAACATCGTGCGGATCTCGCAGGAGCGCAAGGCGGTGAGCGAGCAGTATCACTTTCTCGCGATGCATGACGGCCTGACCAACCTGCTCAACCGCGACGGATTTCACTATGCGCTCGATGACCTGCTCGCACAGCACGGCCCCCACCAGCGGGTAGCCCTGCTCTGGCTCGACCTGCACCGCCTGCGCGATGTCAACGAAAGCCAGGGCTATGCCACCGGCGACAAGCTGCTGTGCGAGATGACCCGGCGGATGCGCGCCTGCACCCCGGACGATGCCGTGCTGGCACGGTTCGGCAGCGACGAGTTCCTGCTAGCCCTGCCGGTTGCCTCGCGTGCCCACGCCGAGCAGCTGGTCAGCAAGATCAGCGAGCATCTGAACCGGCCCTTGCGGCTTGACCTTGCCCTGGTGGAAGCGGGCACATCGATCGGCGTGGCGATCCTGGGCGAGGATTCGGCAACGGTTTCGCACCTGATGCAATCGGCGAATGTCGCGCTGATGCAAGCCAAGGAACAGGGCCTGGAGACCTGCTTCTATGTTCCCGAAATGGGCAGCAAGCGTGCAGAGCGCAAGGAACTGGAACGCGACCTGCGGTCCGCCATTTCGCGCGGGGAACTGGCGGTCCACTTCCAGCCGCTGATCGATCTCGACAGCGGGCGCATATGCAGCTTCGAGGCGCTGGTGCGCTGGACGCACCCCGAGAAGGGAGAGATTTCCCCCGAGGTATTCATTCCGGTGGCCGAGGAAACCGGCCAGATCATCACGCTGGGCAATTGGGTCACCGCGCAGGCCGCGCGCGCCGCCGCCACCTGGCCCGATCACATCTTGCTGGCCGTAAACCTCTCGCCCACGCAGATGCGGGCACCGGGCGCTGCGCTTGGCATCCTGCATGCCCTGCGACAGGCGGGCCTCGCGCCGCACCGGCTGGTGATCGAGGTAACCGAAAGCGTGTTTCTGGAAGACAGCGTCCACGCGCGCCACTTTATGGACGACCTGACGCGCGCGCAGGTTCACTTCGCGCTCGATGACTTCGGCACCGGCTACTCGTCCCTCAGCTACCTGCACCGCTACCACTTCGACAAGATCAAGATCGACCGCAGCTTCGTTTGCGGTCCGGAGGTTGGCCCGCACAGCGATGCGATCGTTCGCGCCGTGGCCGGGATGGGCCGCAAGCTCGGGATGGAAATCGTCGCCGAGGGGATCGAGACGGCCGAGCAGGCCAACAGCCTGCGCCGGGCGGGTTGCACGCTGGGACAGGGGTTCTACTTCAGCCGCGCCGTAACCGCGGAAATGGCCCAGCAGCTGCTTGAGCGCGACATGAACCATCAAACCCGTTTCGACGTAGCGCTTTAGCCTCAGCAGCTCGACAAGCCCGGCCGGACGCCACTCCTTTTGATATTGCGAAGTGTTTGCAAAGATAAGCCATTTCGTGGCCGCTTTCGCTGTTGCAATAGGGCTTGGGCAGGCCTAACGCACCTCGCGTAAAAGCATTGTCCGGCCGGGCGCAGGGCAATGCGGTGACGTTCCGGATAGCGCCCTTCGACAGGCAAAGGACGAAGACACCCGATGGCCCAAAACGCAGGACGCAAGAAAATCGCCCTCATCGGCGCCGGCATGATCGGCGGCACGCTCGCACATCTCGCAGCGAAGAAGGAAATGGGCGACATCGTCCTGTTCGACATCGCCGAAGGTATGCCGCAGGGCAAGGCGCTCGACCTCAGCCAGTGCGGCCCGGTAGAAGGCTTTGACGCCTCGATCACCGGCACCAACGACTATGCCGATATTGCCGGGGCCGACGTGGTGATCGTCACCGCCGGCGTGCCACGCAAGCCGGGCATGAGCCGTGACGACCTGCTCGGCATCAACCTTTCGGTGATGAAGGCCGTGGGCGAAGGCATCAAGGCCCACGCGCCCGACGCTTTCGTGATCTGCATCACCAACCCGCTCGACGCGATGGTCTGGGCGCTGCGCGAATTCTCGGGCCTCCCCGCCAACAAGGTGGTTGGCATGGCGGGCGTGTTGGATAGCGCGCGTTTCGCAACCTTCCTCGCCTGGGAGTTCGAATGCTCGGTGCGTGATGTGAACGCCTTCGTGCTCGGCGGCCACGGTGACACCATGGTGCCCGTGCTCTCCTACTCCACGATCAGCGGCATCCCCGTCCCCGACCTTGCCAAGATCAAGGGCATCGACGCCTCGCGACTTGACGACATCGTAGCCCGCACCCGCGCGGGCGGCGGCGAGATCGTCGGCCTGCTGAAGACCGGCTCGGCCTATTACGCACCCGCCACCAGCGCGATCGCGATGGCCGAAGCCTACCTCGGCGACCAGAAGCGCATCCTGCCCTGTGCCGCCTATGTCGACGGCAAGTATGGCGTTGACGGCCTCTATGTCGGCGTTCCGGCCGTGATCGGTGCTGGCGGCATCGAGGACGTGGTCGAAATCGAACTTTCGGACGAGGAAGCCGCGAACCTCAAGGTCTCGGTCGACGCGGTCGAGGAACTGCTGGTGGCCTGCAAGGGGCTGGAACCCAGCCTCGCCTAAAACTTCACTCCGCGAGCCCTGGCGCCGCCGGGGTTTGCAAGCTCTCTCTCGTGCGGAGTTCCAGCCCTCGCCGGACAAGACGCCCGAAGAAAAAGGAACGACGAATGTCCATCCTCATTAACAAAGACACCAAGGTCATCACCCAGGGGATGACCGGCAATACCGGCACTTTCCACACCCAGCAGGCGCTGGACTACGGCACGCAGATGGTCGCGGGCGTAACCCCCGGCAAGGGCGGCACCACCCACCTCGGCCTGCCCAACTTCGACACCGTGAAGGAAGCCAAGGCCGAAACCGGCGCGACTGCTTCTGTGATCTACGTCCCGCCGCCATTCGCCGCGGATTCGATCCTCGAAGCCATCGAGGCCGAGATCGAGCTGATCGTCTGCATCACCGAAGGCGTTCCGGTGCTCGACATGGTGCGCGTGAAGCGTGCGCTGTCGGGTTCGAAGTCGCGCCTGATCGGCCCGAACTGCCCCGGCGTGCTGACCCCGAACGAGTGCAAGATCGGCATCATGCCCGGCTCGATCTTCTCGAAGGGCAGCGTCGGCGTCGTCTCGCGCTCGGGCACGCTGACCTATGAAGCCGTGCACCAGACCACTGCGGTCGGCCTCGGCCAGACCACGGCAGTCGGCATCGGCGGCGACCCGGTCAACGGCACCAACTTCATCGACGTGCTCGACCTGTTCCTGTCGGACGACGAGACCAAGTCCATCATCATGATCGGCGAAATCGGCGGCAGCGCCGAAGAAGAAGCTGCCGAGTTCATCAAGCAGGAAGCTGCCAAGGGCCGCTCCAAGCCGATGGTCGGCTTCATCGCCGGGCGCACCGCCCCTCCGGGCCGCCGCATGGGCCATGCCGGTGCAATCGTTTCGGGCGGCCAGGGCGGCGCGGATGACAAGATCGCGGCGATGGAAGCGGCCGGCATTCGTGTAAGCCCTTCGCCCAGCGAGCTCGGTATTACTCTGGATGCCCTGCTCAAGGAACTTGCCTGAGTTCTGCCCGTAAGGGTTATGGTTGACGAAGAGTTTGTGTGAAGGTCCCTGCCATGGGTAATGAACCGCTGAATTTCCTTCCCGAAATGCCCGATCAGGGCGCGGCCCAGGCAGGGCCAAGCTGGGCAAACCCGCGCTGGCCGCTGGCTGACGACGGCAGCGACCTCACCGCTGGGCTCGACCCGACGGCGATGAAGCTGTCGGTCGAGAAGGCGACCAAGAACGCGGGCAAGCCGGCCGATGCCAAGAGCATCGAGGCGGCGGCCAACGATTCGATCCAGGCGATGATGCTGATCCGGCACTATCGCGTGCGCGGACACATGGCGGCAACGCTCGACCCGCTCGGCCTCACTCACCGCGACAAGGAAGAGGAACTGTCGCTCGCCGCCCACGGCTTTGCCGGGCGCGAGGATCAGGAAGTCTATGTCGGCGGCGCGTTCGGGTTCGAATGG
The DNA here is from genome assembly GCA_027311945.1 of Erythrobacter sp. Classification (GTDB taxonomy): domain Bacteria; phylum Pseudomonadota; class Alphaproteobacteria; order Sphingomonadales; family Sphingomonadaceae; genus Alteraurantiacibacter. Next base: position 96,071 of record DAICXZ010000022.1, on the reverse strand, counting down.
GTCAAGGTCGGCGAGCTGTATAAGGCCCTGCGCAAGACCTATTGCGGCAATGTCGGCCTCGAATACATGCACATTGCCGACACCGAGGAGCGGCGCTTCCTGCAGGAGCGCTTCGAAAGCCCCGAGGATACGATCCAGTTCACGCCCGAGGGCAAGAAGGCGATCCTCCAGGCGGTGATCCGCGGCGAGGAATACGAGAAGTATCTCGGCAAGAAATACGTCGGCACCAAGCGCTTCGGGCTCGATGGCGGCGAGGCGATGATCCCCGCGCTCGAGGCGGTCATCAAGTATGGCGGCTCCACCGGTGTGCGCGAGATCATCTACGGGATGGCCCACCGCGGCCGCCTGAACGTGCTCGCGAACGTGATGGCCAAGCCATACAAGGTCATCTTCCACGAGTTCTCGGGCGGCAGCGCCAACCCCGACGATGTCGGCGGTTCGGGCGATGTGAAGTATCACCTCGGCACCAGCACCGATCGCGAGTTCGACGGCATCAAAGTGCACATGAGCCTCGTGCCCAATCCCTCACACCTCGAAACGGTCGACCCCATCGTGCTCGGCAAGACCCGTGCGCAGCAGGCGATTCACGACGATCTCGGCGTGCACCAGAAGGTGCTGCCGGTGCTGATCCACGGCGATGCGGCCTTCGCCGGGCAAGGCGTGGTGTGGGAGTGCTTCGGCCTCTCGGGCGTGCGCGGTTATGACACCGGCGGCTGCATCCACTTCGTGATCAACAACCAGATCGGCTTCACCACCAGCCCCAAGTTCGCGCGCAACTCGCCCTATCCGAGCGATGTCGCCAAGGGCGTGCAGGCCCCGATCCTTCACGTCAACGGCGACGATCCCGAGGCTGTGACCTTCGCTTGCAAGCTGGCCGTGGAATACCGCCAGACCTTCAAGCGCGATATCGTGATCGACATGTGGTGCTATCGCCGCTTCGGTCACAACGAGGGTGACGAGCCGATGTTCACCCAGCCGCTGATGTATGCGGCGATCAAGGCTCATCCGCGCGTGTCGGAAATCTATTCCGAGCGCCTGAAGGCCGAAGGCGTGATCGAGGCGGGCACTGCGCCTGCCATGCGTGAAGACTTCACCAAGCAGCTCGACGAAGAATTCGAGGCCGGGCAGAGCTACAAGCCCAACGAGGCGGACTGGTTCGCCGGTCGCTGGAGCGGGCTGCACAAACCCGCCGATCCCGAACACGCGCGCCGCAACATCGACACCGCGATCGACAAGAAGCTGTTCGACCATCTCGGCCGCACGCTGACCACCGTCCCCGAGGATGTGACCATCCACAAGACGTTGCAGCGCGTGATCGACGCCAAGCGCGAGATGTTCGAAACCGGTGAAGGCTTCGACTGGTCCACCGCCGAGGCACTCGCCTTCGGCAGCCTGGTGACCGAGGGCTTCGGCGTGCGCCTGTCGGGGCAGGATTCGGGACGCGGCACCTTCAGCCAGCGCCACGCAATCTGGATCGACCAGAAGACCGAGGCGAAGTACGTGCCCCTGTCGAAGCTGCCGCACGGCAAGTTCGAGGTCTACGATTCCACGCTCAGCGAATATGGCGTGCTCGGGTTCGAATATGGCTTTGCCATGGCCGACCCCAAGACGCTGGTGCTGTGGGAAGCGCAGTTCGGCGATTTCGCCAACGGCGCGCAGATCATCATCGACCAGTATATTGCCGCCGCCGAAGCCAAGTGGCTGCGCGCCAACGGCCTTGTCCTGCTGCTCCCGCACGGGTTCGAGGGTCAGGGGCCAGAGCATAGCTCGGCGCGTCTCGAACGCTTCCTGCAGCTGTGCGCGAACGACAATATTCAGGTCTGCAACATCACCAGCCCGGCGAACTACTTCCACGTGCTGCGCCGGCAGATGCTGCGTCCGTTCCGCAAGCCGCTCGTGATCATGACCCCCAAGTCGCTGCTGCGTCATCCGATGGCCAAAAGCGACGAGGACAAGTTCACCGGCGAGGGGCACTTCATGCGCATCCTCTCCGACAAGAAGCCGGTCGAGGACAAGAAGGTGCGCCGCCTCGTGCTGTGCTCGGGCAAGGTCGCCTACGACCTGATGGCCAAGCGCGACGAAGAAGGCGTCGATGACGTGACGATCGTTCGCATCGAGCAGCTTTACCCCTTCCCCGGCGAACCGCTGGCCACGCGCATGCAGCGCATGACCAACCTCGAAGAGGTGGTGTGGTGCCAGGAAGAGCCGAAGAACAACGGCTCGTGGTTCTTCGTCGAGAGCAAGATCGAAGACGCGCTGATCGCCGCCGGGCACAAGGGCATGCGCCCAAGCTATGCCGGGCGCGAGGTGGCGGCTTCGCCCGCCACCGGCTATGCCAAGCGCCATCAGGCGCAGCAGGAAGCGCTGGTGTCGGTCGCCCTGGGACTTTCCACGCGCGGCAAGACCGCAGCAGAATACGCCGAAAAGCGCGGCGCCAACTAGGCTGAGAGACAAGAGATCATGACCATCGAAGTCAAAGTGCCCGTGCTGGGCGAAAGCGTCACCGAAGCAACCGTTGGCGAATGGCTCAAGCAGCCCGGCGATGCCGTGGCGCAGGACGAACCGATCGCCAGCCTCGAGACCGACAAGGTCGCCATCGAAGTGCCCTCGCCGGTGGCGGGTGTGATGGGCGAGCACATCGTCGCCGTGGGCGATACGGTGGAAGTGGGCGCGGTGATCGCGACCGTTTCCGAAGGCGGCAGCGGTGCGGCTCCTTCGCCCTCGCCTGCTCCAGCGCCTGCCGCCAAGGTTGAGGAAGCTCCTGCCGCGAAGGCCAGCGAGAACGAGGTGGAGGCCCTGCCCGACGGCTCGCCGACCATGTCGCCCGCCGTGCGCCGCGCGGTGCTCGAAGCAGGCGTCGATCCGACCACGATCAAGGGCACCGGCAAGGACGGCCGCCTGACCAAGGAAGACGTGCTGGCCGCGGCCAAGGCCAAATCGGGCGGCGCTGCGCCTGCTCCCACTGCATCGACGTCGGCTTCTACACCCGCCCCCGCCGCTGGCGGCGAGCGCAAGGAAGAGCGCGTCAAGATGACGCGCCTGCGCCAGACCATCGCCAAGCGCCTGAAGAGCGCGCAGGACACTGCCGCCCTGCTCACCACCTTCAACGACGTCGACATGACGGCGGTGATCGAGGCGCGCGAGAAGTACAAGGACGTGTTCGCCAAGAAGCACGGCGTGAAGCTCGGCTTTATGTCGTTCTTCTCCAAGGCCTCGGTGCTGGCGCTGAAGACCTTCCCCAGCGTCAACGCGCAGATCGATGGCGATGAGATCGTCTACTTCGACTATGTCGATATCTCGGTGGCCGTCTCGGCGCCCAACGGCCTCGTCGTGCCGGTGGTGCGCAATGTCGACCAGCTGAGCTTCGCAGGCATCGAGAAGGCGATTGCTGAATATGGCGGCAAGGCCAAGGACGGCACGCTGACCATGGACGAGATGAAGGGCGGCACTTTCACCATCTCCAACGGCGGTGTGTTCGGCGGGCTGATGAGCACCCCGATCATCAATCCGCCGCAGTCGGCCGTGCTCGGCCTGCATCGGATCGAAGACCGCCCGGTCGTGCGCAATGGCGAGATCGTGATCCGCCCGATGATGTACATCGCGCTCTCCTACGATCACCGCATCATCGACGGCCGCGAGGCTGTCACCGCGCTGAAGACGATCAAGGAAGCGATCGAGGACCCGACCCGGCTGCTGATCGACTTGTAAGACTACCTCGCCCCCGTTCGGGCTGAGCTTGTCGAAGCCCTGCCCTTGTAACGGGAGCAGCAAGACCGAAGTAAGAGCAATCCTTCGACAAGCTCAGGATGAGCGGAGTATATATGGCAGACTACGATTTCGACGTCATTGTGATCGGTGCCGGCCCCGGCGGCTATGTCGCGGCGATCCGCGCCGCGCAGCTGGGCCTGAAGACGGCCTGCGTCGAAAGCCGCGAGACGCTGGGCGGCACCTGCCTCAACGTCGGCTGCATTCCCTCCAAGGCGATGCTCCATGCCTCCGAGTACTTCGACGCTGCCGCCAACGGCGCGATGGCGAAGATGGGCGTGGACGTGACCCCCAAGCTCAATCTCGATGCCATGCATGGCCAGCGCCGCGATGCGGTGAAGCAGCTCACCGGCGGGATCGAGATGCTGTTCAAGAAGAACAAGGTGACCTGGCTCAAGGGCCACGCCAGGTTCACCGGCGAACACACCATCGAAGTCGGCGGCGAAAGCCACTCGGCCAAGGACATCGTGATCGCCACCGGTTCTTCGGTCACTCCCCTGCCCGGCGTCGAGATCGACAACAAAGGCGGCGTCGTGGTCGATAGCACCGGCGCGCTCGATCTGCCGGCCGTGCCGAAGAAAATGGTCGTCATCGGTGGCGGCGTGATCGGGCTGGAGCTTGGCTCGGTCTGGCGCCGCCTTGGCGCCGAAGTCATCGTGGTGGAATTCCTCGACCAGTTGTTGCCCGGCATGGACGGCGACCTGCGCAAGGAAGCGGCCAAGATCTTCAAGAAGCAGGGGATGACGCTCAAGCTTTCGACCAAGGTCACCGGCGTCGAGGTCAAGGGCAAGAGCGCCAAGGTCACCGTCGAACCCGCCGCTGGCGGCGAGGCCGAGGTAATCGAGGCCGATTGCGTGCTGGTGTCGATCGGGCGGCGTCCGAACACCGAGGGGCTGAACCTCGAAGCTATCGGCCTTGCCACCAACGAGCGCGGCCAGATCGAGGTCGACGGGCAGTTCCGCACCAAGGTGAAAAGCGTGCGCGCCGTGGGTGACGTGGTCCCCGGCCCGATGCTCGCCCACAAGGCTGAGGACGAAGGCATTGCCGTGGCCGAATGGATCGCCGGCCAGATCGGCATCGTCAACCACGACCTGATCCCCGGCGTTGTCTACACCATGCCCGAATTCGCAGGCATTGGCCTCACCGAGGAAGCGGCGAAGGAGCGCGGTGCGATCAAGGTCGGCAAGTTCCCGATGCTGGCCAACAGCCGCGCCAAGACCAACCACGAGCCTGACGGGTTCGTGAAAGTGATCGCCGATGCCGAAACCGACGAGGTTCTGGGCGTCTGGTGCATTGCCTCGGTGGCGGGCACGATGATCGCGCAGGCGACGCAGGCGATGGAATTCGGCGCGCTCTCCGAGGACATCGCCTACACCTGCCACGCGCACCCCACCCATTCCGAGGCAATCAAGGAAGCGGCAATGGCGGTGCGCGGCAAGCCGATCCATATGTAATCTTGTGATCAGCCCCCGCGAGCACGTCACCGCCCGACTGCCCGCGCTGCTGGCGCTCGCGCTCCCGGTGCTGTCGGGGCTCGCCTACATGGCGAGCTTTGGCGCGCCCGAGGCTTACCTCGCCGTTACCTTCGCTTCGCTCGTTATCGCGCTGGCCCTGGTGGTGGCGGTCCCGCAAGGCCTCACCACGGCGCCCACGCAGCGGATCGCGGCCACCGTCTGCGTGGCGCTGCTGCTGCTGCCGCTCGCGACTGGCCCCGATGTGAATGGGATTGCGCGCTGGCTCCCGCTTGGTCCGGCCATCCTCAATAGCGGCCTGCTTACCCTGCCCTTGCTGGCGCGGCTGGCAGCGCAGGACCACGAATATGGGCACTGGATGCTGGCCGCTGCGCTTTTCGCCGCGCTGCTGCAACCCGATGCTGCCGCTACCTTCGCGCTTACCATCGCGGCCGTCGGGCTCCATCACGTGACGAAGAACTGGCGCGTGGGCTTCATCGCCATTCTCGGCTTTTTCGCCAGTATGTATGCCGGGATACACGGCGAATTGCCCGCCGTGCCTTTTGTCGAGCGGGTGCTCGTTCAGGCGGCGGGTGACAGCATCCCCTTTGCCCTACTGCTATTCATCACTCTGCTAGCCTCCTTTGCGCTGATGCTCTTGACCGGTCCCGGAACGCGGGCGGAGCGGTTCGCGCTGGCAGGTTCGCTGTTCGGATTTGCGGTGATGGCCGTGATCAACAACTATCCCACCCCCCTAATCGGCTATGGCGCGGCACCGATAATCGGCTATGCCGTGGCGCTCGCATGGCCGTCAGGAGCTAGCCGATGACGATCTCACCATCCGACCCCGTGCAGGCAGCCGCCGACGTGCTCGGCTTCTGGCTGGGCGAGGTTCCCGCCGACAAGCGCTTCGCCCAGGACGATGCGATCGATGTGAAGATCGAACAGCGTTTCGGCCCGCTCCATGGCGAGCTGTCCGAGGTCGTTCCTGCCGATTGGCGAGACGATCCGCGTAGCATTCTCGCCGCCATCATCGTGCTCGATCAATTCAGCCGCAACATGTTTCGCGACGATGGCCGTGCCTATGCGCAGGACGAAGCAGCGCTTGCGCTCGCTCGTGAGGCGCTCGACAAAGGTTTCGATACCGGCATGACGGGTGAGGAAAAGCAATTCCTCTACATGCCGTTCATGCATTCCGAGCAGCTCGCCGATGTCGAACGCTCGATCACGCTGATGCAGGAGGCAGGCCTTGGCGAGGGCGAGGAGTTTGCCCGCCGCCATGCCGAGGTAATCGCCCGCTTTGGCCGCTATCCCTCGCGCAACGCGGCGCTTGGTCGCGCCACAACTGCGGAAGAGCACGCGTTCCTCGACGAGCATCCGATGGGGTTCTGATATGGCAGAGCTTTCCCCCTTTCACCTCGCCTTCCCCGTCTACGACCTCGCCGAAGCGCGCGCGTTCTGGGGCGGCGTGATGGGCTGCCCGGAAGGGCGCAGCAGCGAGCACTGGGTCGACTTCGACTTCTTCGGCCACCAGATCGTCGCTCACCTCACCGGTAAGCGCTCCGATGCGCACGAAAACCCGGTCGATGGGCACGGCGTGCCCGTGCCGCATTTCGGCATCGTGCTGGGCATGGAGGAATGGCAGGAACTGGCCGACCGGCTCACCGCCGCCGGAACCGAATTCAAGATCGCGCCCTATATCCGCTTCAAGGGCGAGCCGGGCGAGCAGGCGACGATGTTCTTCACCGACCCTTCGGGCAATGCCATCGAGATGAAGGCCTTTGCGGACCGTTCAAAACTGTTCGCCACAACTTAGCACTTTCGTGTAGGCGCGCGGCCATGGCCCGTCGTAACCTCATGCTGAAATTCGCCCGTTGGCATATCTGGCTTGGCTGGCTAGTGGGGGTGCCGATCCTGATGTGGTGCATCACCGGTCTGGTGATGACGCTTTACCCGATCGAGGAGGTGCGAGGCGAACACCTGCGCGCCGAGGCTCCGCTGATCGATCCGCGCGGCCTGGTGTTCCCCGCCGACAGCCTGAACGAGGCGAGCGCGATCTCGCTGGTCCAGCAGGTCGACGGCCCGGCCTGGCTCGTCACCGAGGCAGATGGCGGACGCTATCGCTATTCGGCGCGCACCGGCGAGGTGCTGCCACCGCTGATCGAAAGCGAAGCACGGCGCGTAGCCGAAGCGGCCTATGCGGGCGGCGGCAAGATCAAAAGCGTGACCTACTTCCCCGCCGATCTATCCCCGATGGACCTGCGCGCACCGTTCGACGCGTGGCGGGCGCATTTCTCCGATGGCACCAACATCTATATGCGCTCGAGCACCGGCGAGATCGTGGCGGTGCGCACCGGCTGGTGGCGCATCTATGACTTCATGTGGGGCCTGCACATCATGGACCTCGAAACGCGCGAGGATACCTCTCACCCGGTGCTGACGATCTTTGCCGCGCTCGCCGTGATCGGGGCACTGCTCGGCTGCGTGCTGATGTTCCGCCGGCGCAAGGCCAAGCCGCGGTTTGGGGGGCGGGCATGATCGATCCCTTGTTGCCGCTGCTCTCGCTCGGCGGCATCGCCGTGTTTGCCTTGTCAGGCGCCTTGCTGGCCGCTCAGCTTAACCAGACCTTCGTCACCGCCTGCTTCTTCGCCCTGCTCACCGGAGTCGGGGGCGGGACGATCCGTGACGTAATGCTCGATGCGCCGGTGTTCTGGCTGGTCGATCCACTGGTCGCGCCGCTGATCCTGCTGAGCGCGGGCGCAGTGTGGATCACCCCCGCCAGGTTATGGGAGGGGCGCTTGCTCGAATGGGCCGACGCGGCGGGGCTGGCCGCCTTTTCGACGCTGGGTGCGGGTAAGGCGCTGGCCTACGGGGTCGAGCCGGTGCCTGCCATGATCCTCGGCGTGATAACGGGCTGTGCGGGCGGCATGTTGCGCGACGTGATGGCAGGAGTGCCATCGATCCTCATGCGGCCGGACCTTTATGTCACCCCCTCGGCACTGGCCGCCGCCACCGCAGCCACGATGATGCTGTGCGGTGTGGACGAGACGCTGGCCCTGCTGGCGGGATCGGTGGTCGGCTTCGCTCTGCGCGCCGCAGCCCTTATCTGGAGCCTGCAGCTGCCCGCCTATACGCGGGCCAGCAAGCCCGAGGCCTGATACTCCTCAATAGCTCTCTTCACCCGGCAGGGGGCCGCCCGGATAGGCAGGCACCGGGCCACTGGCGAGATCAGCGTCAATTTCGCCGCTGTTGGCATAGGTGCGCTGGCCGCTCGCCTCATAGTCGCCATTGGCTCGGCCATAGCGCGTGGCGGCGCGTGCGCGGGAATAGGCCTCGTCGCTCAACTGGCCGCTGGCGGCAGCGGACTGGTAACGGCCCCCAGTGCCATAGTCGGTATTGGCAGTGCCGAAATCGAGCGAGCGCAGGCGCCCGTCATTGTCGATCCAGCAGTTCCAACCCTCACCATCGGACATCCGCCCCGACACCCGCCAGCCATCCGGCCGGCGCGAGGCGTCATCAACGCTGTCGACCCGCGCGGAACCGCGTTCGGCCTGATCGACGCAGATGTCTACCGCTCGGTCGATACCGCTCTCTGAACTGCGGCTGCCACGGCGATAGTCTGCCTGAGCTGGTTCCCGGCGCGGATAGCGCTCGTCATATCGCTCGCGCGAGTTGTTTCGTGCAGAACTCGCGATAGCGGCAATCGCGCCGATCACGAGGACGCCAGCGATCACATCACCAGCGTCTATGCCGCGATTACGGTGGCCGCGATAGCGATCGTAACGGTCATAACGATCGTAGCCCCAGCCATGCGCCTCCATCTGCATCGCCCTAGACAAGTGTGGAGCGAGCGCGCCCGACGCGGGCATTTCCACCGCACCGGCAGGCGTCGCCGCCATGGCCAGCGCGGCCAGCGAGGTGACGGCGGTGGGGAGACGGATCATGCGCACAAGTCCTTCAGGAGGATATTGCAGGAAAGCTAGGCGGCTCAGGCTGTCCCATGCCTGAACCGCCATGCCCCGCCCCAAACTCACCCACTTACAAGCCACGGATACCGCTAAAGTCGATGTCGACCACCCGGCCATTGCGCACCCGGCAAGTGAAGCGACCTTCGTCCCAGCGGTCGTTACGGCCCCGATAGGCCGACCGTTCCCAGCCACGGCCGCGATAGTCGTCGCGCACCGCGATCCGGCCCTTGACCTCGAACCCGCGGCGGTTGCGGTCGATGTCGCGGATATCGGTTACTTCGGCTCGGCTGCCGCTCCAGCGGCGGGCATTTCGTTCGGCTGCACGCGCGCACTGGTCGATAGCTCGATCGGCGCTGCGCTGGTAATCGTTCCAGCCCCGACGATTATCGCGGCGGTCGTCATAGCGATAGTCGCGGTCGCGATTGTTGCGCGACGAGGCAAGCACTGCGGCAAGACCGCCGAGGACGGCGACACCGGCAATGATCTCGCCGGTCGAAAGGCCACCGCGATCGCGGTCGTTATGGCGATAACGGTCCTGCGCGGCGGCGGGGCTGGCGGCAGCCATCGCCATCGCACCTGCCGCGACGGTCGCTATGGTGCCTTTGGCGAGAGCTGTGGAAATGGCAGTCATCTGGCTTCTCCTCACATCGGGGAGACCCAGGTGGCCTCCCAATGACATGGATCTAAGCGAGTCTTCGTGAGACGGGACTGAACTCTCGCGTTAGCCAATATTCAGCTTTCAGCGGTTCAACATGAACAATGCTGCAGGTGACAAAAAGAAGGGGCCGGTGCATCGCTGCCTCGGCCCCTTCACTTGTCAGTCGTTAAGACGACGAGCGCTTACGCGTCTTCGTATTCGTCTTCGGTCAGCACCGGGCCCGAATCCTGGCCCTTGGCATCGACATCGCGGTCAACCAGTTCGATATAGGCAATCGGAGCGGCGTCGCTGGCGCGGTAGCCGGCCTTGATGATGCGGGTGTAGCCGCCTTCACGGTCGGCGTAACGCTCGGCAAGAACCTCGAACAGCTTCTTTTCCTGCGCGTCATCCATTATTCGGGCGTGGGCCAACCGGCGGTTCGACAGGCCACCCTTCTTGGCGAGAGTGATCAGCTTCTCGACATAGGGACGCAGTTCCTTGGCCTTCGCCTGCGTGGTGAGGATCTGCTCGTGCTTGATAAGAGCCGCCGCCATGTTGCGGAACATCGCCGTGCGGTGCTGCGACTTGCGGCTCAGTTTACGGCCAGAAATACCGTGACGCATAATTGTCTTCCTTCAGTTCGTAGGGGGGCCGTGTGAGGTACCCCGATCCCGGTGGCTGTTCTCAGGGGTGCCACCTTGCCCCAAAATCGGCCCCCGGCTCGCACCGGAGGCCGTAGCTGGTTAGCCCAGCAGCTCTTGCTCGAGCTTCTTGGCCATTTCCTCGATGTTCTCGGGCGGCCAGCCAGGGATGTCCATGCCGAGGCGCAGACCCATGCTCGAAAGCACTTCCTTGATCTCGTTGAGCGACTTGCGGCCGAAGTTCGGCGTGCGCAGCATCTCGGCTTCGGTCTTCTGGACCAGATCGCCGATGTAGATGATGTTGTCGTTCTTGAGGCAGTTGGCCGAACGCACCGACAGCTCCAGTTCGTCGACCTTCTTGAGCAGGTAACGGTTGAGCTGGTTGGTGTCGCTTTCCTGCGGCTCGGCAGCAACGCCGATCATCGACGACTGCGGCTGCGGGATACCATCCTCGAAGTGGACGAACAGCGTGAGCTGATCCTGCAGGATGCGCGCGGCATAGGCCACGGCATCTTCCGGGGTCACGGTGCCGTCGGTTTCCACGGTCAGCGAGAGCTTGTCGTAGTCCAGCTCCTGGCCGACGCGAGCGTTCTCGACCTTGTAGCTGACCTGCTTGATCGGCGAATAGAGCGAGTCGATCGGGATCAGGCCAATCGGCGCATCGATCGGGCGGTTCTGCACGGCGGGGACGTAGCCCTTCCCGGTGTCGGCGGTCAGCTCCATGTTGAGCGTCGCACCTTCATCGAGGTGGCAGATCACCAGATCCTTGTTCAGCACTTCGATGTCACCGGTAACGGCGATATCGCCGGCGGTGACTTCGGCCGGGCCGGTGACCGAAAGCTGAAGGCGCTTGGGGCCTTCGCCTTCCATCTTCAGCGCGATCTGCTTCACGTTGAGCACGATGTCGGTGACATCCTCGCGAACACCAGCGAGGCTCGAGAATTCGTGCAGCACGTTCTCGATCTTGATCGAGGTGATGGCGGCACCCTGAAGGCTGGCAAGCAGAACGCGGCGCAGGGCGTTGCCCAGCGTGAGACCATAGCCGCGCTCAAGCGGCTCTGCGACGAAGGTGGCCTTGCGCTTCTTGTCGCCGCCTTCCTTGATCTCGAGGGTGTTGGGCTTCTTCAGCTCCTGCCAGTTCTTCATGTTGACGGACATGGACTTCCCCTAAAGGTTCGTATTGGCGGCAAAGGCCGCGGTCGCTTGGAAGCGCCGCGGCCGATGCGAAAAAGTGTGGTGTGGCAGGAGAGCCCTGCCACCGGGCACGAGTTCGATCAGACGCGACGACGCTTGGACGGCCGAACCCCGTTGTGCGGGATCGGGGTCACATCGCGGATCGAGGTGATCGTGAAGCCCACGGCCTGGAGGGCACGCAGCGCACTCTCACGGCCCGAGCCCGGACCCTTGATCTCCACCTCAAGGGTGCGCACGCCATGCTCGGCAGCTTTCTTGCCGGCATCGTCGGCGGCAACCTGGGCAGCATAGGGAGTCGACTTGCGGCTGCCCTTGAAGCCCATCATGCCGGCGCTGGACCAGCTGATCGCATTGCCCTGAGCATCGGTGATGGTGATCATGGTGTTGTTGAAGCTGGCGTTGACGTGGGCAACACCGCTCGAAATATTCTTCTTATCGCGCCGCCGGATGCGGTTAGGTTCGCGTGCCATTGTTCTGGTTCCTCGTATTGAGAAAGAAGGGAAAAGCGAGAGTTAGGCGCTCTGCTTACTTCTTCTTACCGGCGATCGGCTTGGCCTTGCCCTTGCGGGTGCGGGCGTTGGTGTGAGTGCGCTGGCCGCGAACGGGCAGGCCGTTACGGTGACGCAGGCCGCGATAGCAGCGCAGGTCCATCAGGCGCTTGATGTTCATCGCGGTGTCGCGACGAAGATCGCCTTCCACGGTGTACTCAGCGTCAATCGTTTCGCGGATCTGCAGGACTTCGGCGTCCGACAGGTCCTGAACGCGGCGCGAGAGGTCGATGCCGAGCTTTTCAGCAATCGCCTTGGCCGAGGTCGGGCCGATACCGTGAATGTAGGTGAGCGCAATGATAACGCGCTTGTTGGTGGGGATGTTCACCCCTGCAATACGAGCCACTTACTTCTCCATGCTCCACAGGGGTAGGACCGTTGCCGAAACCGCGGTGCCCCTATCTCATAGCTGCAATTATCGCCCTTCCGACAATGAACTGGCGAGGAAGTGGACAACCCGGAAGGGAGCCCGCCCCGAAACCGATCATTTCGAATGAGACGAATGGACCGCGCAGATAGGGTGATTCGCGGACCACGTCAACAGCGGATAGCGGGCCATCGGAATGTTCCGGGCCCGCCCGGCGCGAAGCGCCTTATCCGCAAAACATATACATCAAGCGAAGCCGCGCGTCAAAACACGCGGCCCGCGCCCGCCGTCAGCTGGCCAGAACCCGCTCGATCGATTCGCTGACAACGTCGATATCGCCCATGCCGTCGATCCTGGTCACGATCCCGCGGGCATCGTAGATCGGCAGGATCGGAGCGGTCTTGGCGCGATACTCGGTCATGCGCGTGCGCACGGTTTCCTCGTTATCGTCGGGCCGACGCTTGAACTCGGTGCCGCCGCACTTGTCGCAGACACCTTCGACCTTTGGCTGCTTGAACTGGTCGTGATAGCCCTCGCCGCAGTTGGCGCAGGTGAAGCGGCCGGTGATCCGCTCCACTAGCGCATCTTCGTTGACCTCAAGCTCGATGACATGGCGCAGCTGGCGGCTGTGCTTGGCGAGGAGTGCATCGAGCGCCTCGGCCTGCGCGGCAGTGCGCGGATAGCCGTCGAAGATCGCGCCGGTATCTGCGCCCATCGAGGCCAACTCTTCGTCAATCAGTGCCGAGACGATTGCGTCCGAGACCAGCTCGCCGCGATCCATCACGGCCTTGGCTTCGAGCCCAACGGGCGTCTGCGCCTTCACGGCCGCCCGCAGCATATCGCCGGTCGAAAGCTGGCGCATGCCATGCCTGGCGACCAGGCGTGCAGCCTGCGTCCCCTTGCCCGCGCCCGGAGGCCCCAAAAGAATAATGTTCACGAAAGCCCCCTCTTATAGCCGGAGCAACTCCACGCCTGAGTCCGTAGACTCAGCGCAGGCGGCCCTTCAATTTGGCTTTCTTGATAAGGTCACCATACTGATGTGCAAGCAGGTGTGACTGAATCTGGCTGATCGTATCCACGGTCACGTTCACCACGATGAGCAGCGACGTACCGCCAAGGAAAAGCGGAATGCCCGTCTGCGCGATGCCCCACTCGGGAACGACGCAGACCACGGTCAGGTAGATCGCGCCCACAACAGTGATGCGGGTCAGCACATAGTCGAGATAGTCGGCTGTGCGCTTGCCAGGACGGATGCCGGGGATGAACCCGCCGTTCTTCTTCAGGTTCTCCGCCGTATCCTCGGGGTTGAACACCACCGCAGTGTAGAAGAAGCAGAAGAACACGATGCCGATTGCATAGAGCGCCATGTACAGCGGCTGACCATGCGCGAGGTATTGGTTGAGGCTCTGTACGAACCCGCCGAAGCTGCTGCTTGGATCGATCGAGTTGCCCGCGAACTGGGTGATCGTCAGCGGCAGCAGCAGCAGCGAGCTGGCGAAGATCGGCGGGATCACGCCTGCGGTGTTGAGCTTCAGCGGCAGGTGCGACCGGTCGGCCTGCATCCCGCCGCGCTCGGTCGCGCGCTTGGGATACTGGATCAGCAGACGGCGCTGGGCACGCTCAAAGAAGCAAATGCCGAGAATCAGCACCACCACCATGACCAGGAAGCCGCCGATGATCACCGGGCTGATCGCGCCGGTGCGGCCGCCTTCAAGCAGGTTCGAGGTGAAGGTCGGGAACTGCGCAACGATGCCTGCCATAATGATCAGCGAAACACCGTTGCCGATGCCACGCGAAGTGATCTGCTCCCCCAGCCACAGCAGGAACATAGTGCCGCCGACGAGGTTGATGACGGCCACGATGCGGAACATGATGCCCGGATCAACCACGGCCTGCAGGCCCGACTGCGCGCCGTAGGCCTCAAGGCCCGAGGCGAGGAACCAGCCCTGCACCGCGCACAGGAACACGGTGCCATAGCGGGTATACTGGTTGAGCTTCTTGCGCCCGGCCTCGCCTTCCTTCTTCAGCGCCATCAGCGCAGGGTGAAGCGAAGCGGCCAGCTGCACCACGATCGAGGCCGTGATGTAGGGCATGACGCCAAGCGCGATGAGACTCATGCGCTCAAGCGAACCGCCCGAAAATGTGTTGAACAGATCGAGGATACCGCCGCGGGTCTGGTCGTAGAGCGTTTCGAGGATCTGCGGATTCACACCCGGCAGCGGCACGAAGCTCATGAATCGGAACACGATCAGCGCACCGATGGTGAACCAGATACGCTGCTTGAGCTCGGTGGCCTTGCCGAAGTTGGCAAAGCTCAGCGATGAGGCGATGTTGTCGGCGCGTGATGCCATCGGTTCTGTCTTTTGACTTCCTGACTATCCGGCCCACCCCCTGGCGAGCCCGGCAGGGTAGATAGGGGCGCGCAGGTCCTTTGTCGAACCCGCGCACCCCTTTAAGCGGTTATTGCGCGCGCGCAGCCTTGTTGGCGGCAGCGCGGGCAGCCTTCTTTTCGTGCTCGGGAGCACCAAGATCGATCACCTCGACCGAGCCACCAGCCTTCTCGACCGCGGCAACCGCGCCCTTCGAGGCACCGGCAACCTTGAAGGCGACCTTGGCAGTGATTTCGCCCTTGCCGAGCAGACGCACGCCGTCCTTGCCGCCACGGGCAATGCCAGCGGCCTTCAGCGCAGCATGATCGATCGTCGCCTTGGCGTCGAGCTTGCCAGCGTCGACCAGCGCCTGGATCTGGCCAAGGTTCGCCTCGGCATAGTCCTTGCCGAACGGGTTGTTGAAGCCACGCTTCGGGACCCGCATGTGCAGCGGCATCTGGCCGCCTTCGAAGCCCTTGATGGCCACGCCCGAGCGGCTCTTCTGGCCCTTCTGGCCACGGCCCGAGGTCTTGCCCTTGCCAGAGCCGATGCCACGGCCAACACGCATGCGGCCCTTGCGGGCACCATCGTTGTCACGGATGTCGGTAAGTTTCATGTCTTGCACTCGCTTTCGCTTTGTTCGCGCCAAAATAAAGGTGGCCCGGTACGCGCCCGGGCCACCACTTGTCAATTACTGGCTGTGATCGTCAGTCTTCGATGATCTGCACCATGTGCGGCAGCTTGCGGATTGCACCGCGAACTTCCGGGGTATCCTCCCGTTCCACCACCTTGTGCATCTTGTTCAGCCCGAGGCCGATCAGGATCTTGCGCTGGCTTTCCGGACGACGGATCGGCGAACCGATCTGCTTGATCTTGATAGTCGCCATCAGACTTACTCCGCGATAGCAGCAGCTTCGGCTTCCGCCTCGGCTTCACTGACCTGACCGCCCCGACCAAGAAGGTCGGCGACCTTCTTGCCACGACGCATTGCAACCGACTTCGGCGAAGACTGGTTGACGAGCGCGTCGAACGTGGCGCGGATCATGTTGTAGGGGTTCGAGGTGCCGATCGACTTGGTGACCACGTCGGCCACGCCAAGGCTTTCGAACACGGCGCGCATCGGACCACCCGCGATGATGCCGGTGCCCGGAGGCGCCGAACGCACGTTGACCTTGCCAGCGCCGAAGTGGCCCTTGCCGTCATGATGCAGCGTGCGGCCTTCCTTCAGCGGCACGCGGATCATCTTCTTCTTGGCGGCAGCGGTGGCCTTGTTGATGGCTTCCGGCACTTCGCGGGCCTTGCCGTGACCGAAGCCCACGCGGCCCTTGCCGTCACCCACCACGACCAGCGCGGCGAAACCGAAGCGCTTACCGCCCTTCACCACCTTGGCGACGCGGTTGATGTGCACGAGCTTTTCGATCAGCTCCTCGCCACCATCATCGTCACCGCCACGACGGTCATCACGGCCGCGGCCGCGACCACGACCATCACGTCCGCCGTCACGTCCACCACGATTGCCGCCACGGTCACCGCCGCGACCACCACGCCCACGTCCGCCCGACGCTTCGCGCGCCTGGCCATCGGTTGCGCCGGCAGCAGACTGGTTCTCAGCAGCTTCGCTCGGAGCGGTGGTCGGCGTCGGGGTCGAACCCGCATTGTCTACCACGGGAGTTTCCGCGTTGTTGTTTTCATCAGCCATCATCAGAACTCCAGCCCGCCTTCACGAGCGGCATCGGCCAGCGCCTTGACGCGGCCATGGAACAGGAACCCGCCGCGATCGAACACGACAGTGATCACACCAGCCTTCTTGGCCGCTGCGGCAATGTCCTTGCCGACCTGTTCGGCAGCAGCGACATTGGCACCCGAAACCTTGCCACCCAGCGTGGAGGCAGCGGCAACGGTGCGACCATCGGCATCGTCGATGATCTGGGCGTAGATGTGCTTGCCGGTGCGGTGCACGGACAAACGCGGCTTGCCGCCGGCGCGGGCGCGCAGGGCCGTGCGGACACGGCGACGACGACGTTCGAAAAGGGATAGCTTTGCCATCTTACTTCTTCTTCCCTTCCTTGCGGAAGATATACTCACCGCGATACTTCACACCCTTGCCCTTGTAAGGCTCGGGCTTGCGCCATTCGCGAATTTCGGCAGCGAACTGGCCGACCTTCTGCTTGTCGATACCCGAGATCTCGACCGTGGTCTGATCGGGGGTCTTCACCTCGATGCCTTCCGGCACATCGAGATCGACGTCATGCGAAAAACCGAGCTGCAACTTCAGGGTCTTGCCCTGCATGTTCGCGCGGTAACCGACGCCGGTGATCTCCAGAACCTTCGAGAAGCCGTCGGTGACGCCTTCCACCAGGTTTGCCACCAGCGTACGCTGCATGCCCCAGTGGGAGCGGGCAGGCTTGCCGTTGTTGGCCGGCTGGACCGAAATCTGGCCGTCCTCGATGGTGTAGGTGATCAGGTCCGAGGTGCTCATCGACAGGGTGCCCTTGGGCCCCTTCACGTTGAGCGAACCGTTTTCGATGGTGGCCGTCACCCCACTCGGGATGGCAACCGGCTTTTTGCCGATGCGGCTCATCAGAACACCTCCGCCAGCACTTCGCCGCCGACGTTCTGCACACGCGCTTCGGCATCCGAAAGCACGCCGCGGGGCGTCGAGACGATGGTGATGCCAAGGCCGTTGCGGATGCTCGGCAGTTCCTTCGAACCCGAGTAGACGCGGCGGCCCGGCTTGGAGACACGGGCAACGTGCTTGATCGCAGGTTCGCCCTCGAAATACTTCAGCTCGATACGCAGAGCCTTGTGGGCACCACTGGTATCTTCGCTGTAGCCACGGATGTAACCTTCGCGCTGGAGAACCTCGAGCACGTTGGCACGCAGCTTCGACGCCGGGGTCAGGACGGAGTCCTTCTTCGCCTGCTGGCCGTTGCGGATGCGGGTGAGCATATCACCCAGGGGATCGGTCAATGCCATCTCTCTAGGTCCTTACCAGCTCGACTTGGTCACGCCGGGGATCATGCCCTTGTTGGCAAGATCACGCAGCTCGATACGGCAGAGGCCGAACTTGCGGTAGTAGCCGCGCGGGCGGCCGGTGGTGTTGCAGCGGTTGCGCACGCGGGTTGGGTTCGCGTTGCGCGGCAGCTCGGCCATCTTGAGGCGGGCCATCAGGCGCTCGGTCTCGTCGAGCGACTCATCGTCGGCAATCGCCTTCAGCTTCGCATACTTCGCGGCATACTTCTGAACGAGCGCCTTGCGCTTCTCGTTCTTGTTGATGGAACTCAGTTTCGCCATTGGACTTAAGCTCTCTCTTTTCTCAGCAATGGGGCAGCGGCTTACGCCGCCGCCTTTTCTTCGTCAGCCGACTGCTCGGCCGGGAACGGGAAACCGAACAGGCGCAGCAGCTCGCGCGCTTCCTCGTCGGTCTTGGCGGTGGTGGTGACGATGATGTCCATGCCACGCACCTTGTCGATCTTGTCGTAGCTGATCTCGGGGAAGATGATCTGCTCCTTGATGCCCATGGCATAGTTGCCATTGCCATCGAACGACTTGGGGTTGAGGCCACGGAAATCTCGGATACGCGGCATCGCGATCGTCACCAGACGATCGAGGAATTCGTACATCCGGTCACGGCGCAGGTTGACCTTGCAGCCGATCGGCATGCCGTCACGCAGCTTGAACTGGGCGATCGACTTCTTGGCCTTGGTGATCACGGGCTTCTGGCCTGCGATCAGTTCCATTTCCTCAGCGGCAACCTGAACCTTCTTCTTGTCCTGGCTGGCTTCGCCCACGCCCATGTTGAGCGTGATCTTTTCCAGCTTGGGGACTTCCATGTGGTTCTTGTAACCGAACTTCTCGGTCATCGCCTTGGCGATTTCCTCGTTGTACTTGGTCTTCAGACGCGGCGTGTAATCACCCATCGATCGTCTCCCCGGACTTGACGGCGACGCGCACCTTCTTGCCGTCCTTCGTTTCGAAACGGACGCGGGTGGGCTTGCCATCCTTGGGATCGGCAACGGCGACATTCGAAATCGCCATCGGCGCGGCAACACGGTCGATGCCGCCCTGCGGATTTGCCTGGCTCGGCTTGCGGTGACGCGTCATCACGTTGACGCCCTCGACCACAACCTTGCCGTCAGCGGGAATGACCCTGGCGACCGTACCGGTCTGGCCCTTGTCCTTGCCCGCAAGCACGACGACCTTGTCGCCCTTCTTGATCTTTGCGGCAGCCATCACAGCACCTCCGGAGCGAGCGAGATGATCTTCATGAAGCCCTTGCCGCGCAGTTCGCGCACAACCGGGCCAAAGATACGGGTGCCGATCGGCTCCTCGTTCTTGTTCACGAGCACCGCAGCATTGCTGTCAAAGCGGATGACGGTGCCGTCGACACGGCGGACATCCTTCTTGGTGCGCACGATCACCGCACGGTGAACGTCGCCCTTCTTGACGCGGGCACGCGGCTGCGCTTCCTTGACGGAAACGACGATCACGTCACCGACGCTCGCGGTACGACGCTTCGAGCCACCCAGTACCTTAATGCACTGGACGCGCTTGGCGCCGGAGTTGTCCGCGACGTCGAGATTGGACTGCATCTGGATCATTGATCCGGTTCCTTCTCATTGGCTTGCCGAGACACCCAATACGACTGGGGCCCGGCAGTTCCTAAACGCCTAACCCTTCCCCGCAGGAATGCGAGGAAGGGAAACTAAATCGGCTTGTCGGCTTAGTTGCCGGCGGCCTCTACATCGAGATCGGCCTCGATCGCAACACCCTTTGATGCGACGATGCGATCTTTCACGGTCCAGGTCTTGGTCTTGGAGATCGGCTTGGTCTCCTCGATGCGAACCTTGTCACCAACCTTGTACTCGTTGGCTTCGTCGTGAGCGTGGTACTTCTTCGACCGCTTGATGATCTTGCCGTAAAGCGGGTGCTTCACACGGCGTTCGACCAGCACGGTCACGGTCTTGTCGGTCTTGTCGGAGCTGACGGTCCCGATCAGGATACGCTTGGGCATAGTCTGTCTCCTCAGCCCTGCGCGGCCGCGCTCTTGGCGCGTTCGGTCTGCAGGGTTTTGATCTGAGCGATTTCGCGGCGGACCTCTTTCACGCGAGCCGAACGCTCGAGCTGGTTGGTCGCGGCCTGGAACCGCAGGTTGAGCTGTTCGCGCTTGAGCGAGGTCAGCTGTTCACCAAGCTGATCATCGGTCTTGGTGCGAAGATCTTCAATCTTGGCCATTATTCGCCTCCCAGGTGCGAGGTGTCGCCGAGGCGGGCAACGACCTTGGTCTTGATCGGCAGCTTCATCGCGGCACGTTCGAACGCTTCAGCAGCCAGCGGGCCGGGAACGCCATCGAGCTCGAACAGGATACGGCCCGGCTTCACACGAGCAGCCCAGTATTCGACGGAACCCTTGCCCTTACCCTGACGGACTTCGGCAGGCTTTTTCGACACCGGCACATCGGGGAACACGCGGATCCACAGACGGCCCTGACGGCGAATGTGGCGGGTGATCGCACGACGCGCAGCTTCGATCTGACGCGCGGTGATACGTTCCGGTTCCATCGCCTTGAGGCCATAGGAGCCGAAGTTCAGCGCCGAGCCACCCTTGGCGAGGCCATGGATGCGGCCCTTGAAGGCCTTGCGAAACTTGGTTTTTTTCGGTTGCAGCATGATCTTCTACCTCAGCGAGCCGGGCGGACGCCGGACGTCTGCGATTCCATCATCAGGCGGTCGGTCGAGGTCGGATCATGGCCCATGATCTCGCCCTTGAAGACCCACACCTTGATGCCGATGATGCCATAGGCGGTCAGCGCCTCGGCTTCAGCGTAGTCGATGTTGGCACGCAGCGTGTGCAGCGGAACGCGGCCTTCGCGATACTGTTCGACGCGGGCGATTTCGGCACCGCCAAGGCGGCCCGAGCACATGATCTTGATGCCTTCGGCACCCAGACGCATGGCCGACTGCATCGCACGCTTCATCGCGCGACGGAAAGCGACACGGCGGATCAGCTGATCGGCGATGCCCTGAGCGACGAGCTTGGCATCGACTTCCGGCTTGCGGATCTCGACGATGTTCAGCTTCACTTCGCTGGCAGTCATCTTGGCCAGTTCGGTGCGCAGCTTCTCGATATCCGCGCCCTTCTTGCCGATGATGACACCAGGACGCGCAGCGAAGATCGACACGCGGCACATCTTGGCCGGACGCTCGATCACAACCTTGGAAATCGCGGCCTGGGGCAGCTTTTCCATGATGTACTTGCGGATCTCGATGTCTTCCTTGAGCAGACGCGCATAGTCGCCGCCCTCGGCGTACCAGCGGCTGTCCCAGGTACGGTTGATCTGCAGACGCAGGCCGATCGGATTGCTCTTATGACCCATGATCAGGCCTCCTCTTGTTCGCGCACGACGATCCGCAGCCGGCTGAACGGCTTGAGGATCCGGGTCGACTTGCCGCGGCCACGGGTCGCAAAGCGCTTCATGGTGACCGACTTGCCAACGCTCGCCTCGGCGACGACCAGCGAGTCGACGTCGAGATCGTGGTTGTTCTCGGCATTGGCGATGGCCGAGGCCAGTACCTTCTGCGCGTCGCGGGCCATGGCACGCTTCGAGAAGGAGAGGATGTTCATCGCCTCTTCCACCTTGCGGCCACGGATCAGCGCAGCGACGAGGTTCAGCTTCTGGGCCGAACCACGGATCGTGGTGCCAACCGCCAGAGCCTCATTGTCGGCAACGCGACGGGGGGCTTTCTGCTTGCTCATCAGCGCTTACCCTTCTTGTCGGCAGCGTGACCCGGGAAAGTACGCGTAGGAGCGAACTCGCCGAGCTTGTGGCCGACCATTTCTTCCGAAACGGACACCGGGATGAACTTGTGGCCATTGTAGACGTTGAACGTCAGGCCGACGAAATCGGGGAGCACAGTGGACCGACGCGACCAGGTCTTGATCGGCTTGGTGTTGCTGGCTTCCTGAGCTTCCTGCGCCTTCTTCAGCAGGTGAAGATCGACGAACGGACCTTTCCAGACGGAACGTGCCATCTTCGCTTACCTCTTCTTCTTGGCGTGACGCGAACGGATGATCATCTTGTCCGTCTGCTTGTTGTTGCGGGTACGCGCGCCCTTGGTCGGCTTGCCCCACGGAGTAACCGGGTGACGACCGCCCGAGGTCCGGCCTTCACCACCACCGTGCGGGTGATCGACCGGGTTCTTGGCGACACCACGGGTCAGCGGACGACGGCCCATGTGACGGACGCGCCCGGCCTTGCCGAGGTTCTGGTTCTGGTTGTCGGGGTTCGACACCGAACCGACCGTGCCCATGCAATCGGCACGCAGGTAGCGCTGCTCGCCCGAGTTCAGGCGAACGATGACCATGCCGCGATCGCGACCGACGAGCTGCACATAGGTGCCGGCCGAACGGGCGATCTGACCGCCCTTGCCCGGCTTCATCTCGACGTTGTGGCAGATCGTGCCGACCGGCATCTGGCCCAGCAACATGGCGTTGCCCGGCTTGGTGTCGGTCTTCTCATCGGCGATGATCTTGTCGCCAACGGCAACGCGGTTCGGCGCGATGATATAGGCCAGCTCGCCATCGGCGTACTTGATGAGCGCGATGAAAGCGGTGCGGTTCGGATCGTATTCGAGCCGTTCCACGGTGCCCTCAACGCCCCACTTGCGACGCTTGAAGTCGATGAAGCGATACTTCTGCTTGTGGCCACCGGCGATGCCGCGGCTGGTCACATGGCCCTTGTTGTTACGGCCACCGGTCTTGCGCTTACCTTCGGTCAGCGCCTTGACGGGCTTGCCCTTGTGCAGGCCGGTCTTGTCGACGAGGACAAGCGCGCGGCGGGCCGGGCTAGTCGGGTTATAGTTCTTCAGTGCCATCGGATCAGCTCACACCTTCGGTGATGTCGATCGGGTCCTGACCCTCAACGAGAGTCACGATCGCCTTCTTGAAGTCGGTGCGGGTGTAGGGCTTGCCCTTCCACCGCTTCGTCTTCCCCTTGCTCACGATCGTGTTGACCGCCTTCACCTTGCGATCGAAGAGAGCCTCGATGGCCTCCTTGATCTGCGGCTTGGTGGCGGAACCGGCGACCTTGAACACAACCGCGTTGTTCTCCGAGAGAAGCGTGGTCTTCTCGGTGATGTGCGGCGACAGGATAACGTCGTAATGACGCGCGTCGATCTGCTGCTTAGCCATTGAAACGCGCCTCCAGCTTGGCGACAGCGTCCTTGGTCAGGACCAGCGTGTCGTGGTTGAGAATGTCGTAGACATTGGCGCCGGCAGCCGGGAGCACGTCCACGCCCGGCAGGTTGCCGGCAGCCTTGCGGAAGCCCTCGTCGACAGCTTCACCGTCGATCACGAGCACCTTGCCGTTCCAGCCATTCTTGCCGAAGATACCGGCGAGAGCCTTGGTCTTGGCATCCTTCAGCTCAAGGCTGTCGACGACCACGAGGCCACCAGCTGCCTTGCTCGAAAGAGCCATCTTCAGGCCGAGAGCACGGATCTTCTTGTTGAGCGACTGCTCGAACTCGCGCTTGCGGGCACCGTGGGCCTTGCCGCCGCCGATGAAGATCGGAGCTGCACGGTCGCCGTGACGGGCGGTACCACCACCCTTCTGCTTGCCCCACTTCTTGCCGGTGCGAGCCACGTCCGACCGCTCACGCGTCGGGCGGGCAGTGCCGCGGCGGTTCTCAAGCTGCCAGGTGACAACCCGGTGCAGGATGTCGGCACGCGGCGCGACGCCGAAAACGGCCTCATTCAGCTCCACGTCACCGGCTGCTGCGCCGTCAATTTTCTGGACCTTCACCTTCACGGATCAGCCCTCCTTGTTCTCGTCCGAAGCGGGTGCTTCGGCGGTGGTGGTGACTTCGACCTCAGCCTCGGGCTGCGCGACATCCTTGGGAGCCGAACGGTCGATCACGGCGCCGGGGAAAGGCAGACCCTCGGGCGCTGCAACCTTCACGGCATCCTTGACCATCAGCCACGAATTCTTCGAGCCGGGCACCGAGCCCTTCACGAAGATCAGGCCACGTTCGACGTCGGTGCGAACCACTTCGAGGTTCTGCTGGGTGCGCTGACGGTCGCCCATGTGGCCGGCCATCTTCTTGCCCTTGAACACCTTGCCGGGATCCTGGCGGTTACCGGTCGAACCGTGCGAACGGTGCGAGATCGACACGCCGTGGGTAGCGCGCAGACCACCGAAGCCCCAACGCTTCATGGCGCCGGCAAAGCCCTTACCAACGGTGTGCCCGGTGATGTCGACCAACTGGCCGATGATAAAATGCTCAGCGGAGATAAGCGAGCCGACCGGAAGCAGGCCCTCTTCGTTCTCGACGCGGAACTCGGCGACCTTCTGCTTCAGACCAACTTCGGCCTTCGCAAAAGCTTCGCGCTGCGGTTTGTTGACGTTCTTCTGCTTGGCCTTGCCGGAGCCGACCTGAACAGAGAAATAGCCGTCGCGATCGGCTGTGCGGTGGGCAGTAACCTGACACTCTTCCAACGAGAGAACGGTGACCGGCACGTGCCGACCGTCCTCCTGGAAGAGGCGGGTCATCCCGACTTTCTTCGCGATCACGCCAGTGCGCATGATCCTAACTCCTTACAGAGGCACAAGGAGACCATCCCCAGGTGCGTGCCCAGCCCTGTTGTAAGAAGCGAGCCCCGTCCGGGCTGAAGCGCCCTTCCCCGAAAGGAAGGACTAAGACGGGGGACGCAAACCCGAAGGAGGAACCCTCCGGTGGTATCCCTTGTGTCCCGGCGGCGTTTCACCGGGCTCTGTCTTCACGGCCCCTTGTCGGAGCCGGAGCACCCGGCCTGATGCCGGGGCGTTTCTCGCTTAAGCGAGCTTGATCTCGACGTTCACGCCAGCGGCCAGATCGAGCTTCATCAGCGCGTCGACCGTCTGGGCGTTCGGCTGCACGATGTCCAGCAGCCGCTTGTAGGTGCGCACCTCGAACTGCTCGCGCGACTTCTTGTCGATGTGCGGGCCGCGGTTCACAGTGAACTTCTCGATGCGCGTCGGGAGAGGAATCGGACCCCGGATCAGCGCGCCGGTGCGGCGTGCGGTATCTGCGATTTCGCCAGTCGCCTGATCAAGCACACGGTGATCAAAGGCCTTGAGACGAATGCGGATGTTCTGAGCGTCCATAATTCCAACTACCGATGCGAAAGAGCCAAGGAAGAGCCCGTTCTTGCGACGGGGATACTTCCCACCAAAAAACAAAAGCCCGCCCCACTTTCCGGTACAACCGGACAGGGCGGCCTCATGCATGAATTCGTTGCGAGAGAGACGAATCTCTCTCTGTGAACGCGCCTATACGGGCCTTGGCCCGAACTGACAACCCGAAAATCGGGCAATTGCCCCCTTACCTTTCACTTTTGCGACAGGAAGGGGGAAATTCCGCTCACATAAAAAGAGGCCCGGCTCACCTAAGTGAACCGGGCCGCTCTTTTTTATCCTGGCGCCCCGAGGGGCGCGACAGGCTTACTTGGTGATCTTCGAGACCACGCCCGAGCCGACGGTGCGGCCGCCTTCGCGGATGGCGAAGCGCAGGCCTTCGTCCATGGCGATCGGGGCGATGAGCTTCACGCCGATCGACACGTTGTCGCCGGGCATGACCATCTCGGTGCCTTCCGGCAGAACCACTTCACCGGTCACGTCGGTGGTGCGGAAGTAGAACTGCGGACGGTAGTTGGCGAAGAACGGGGTGTGACGGCCACCTTCGTCCTTCGACAGCACATAGACCTCGGCTTCGAAGTCGGTGTGCGGGCTGACCGAACCCGGCTTGCACAGCACCTGGCCACGCTCGACGTCGTCACGGCCGATGCCGCGGATCAGGGCGCCGATGTTGTCGCCAGCTTCACCACGATCGAGCAGCTTGCGGAACATTTCCACGCCGGTGACGGTGGTCTTCTGGGTGTCCTTGATGCCGACGATTTCGACTTCGTCGCCAACGTTCACAATGCCCGATTCCACACGGCCGGTCACCACGGTGCCGCGACCCGAGATCGAGAACACGTCTTCGATCGGCATCAGGAAGCTCTTGTCCACCGGACGCTCGGGCTGCGGGATGTAGCTGTCAACAGCGTCCATCAGAGCCTTGATCGACTTCTCGCCGATTTCTTCGTCACGGCCTTCGAGAGCGGCCAGAGCCGAACCCTTGATGATCGGAATGTTGTCACCGTCGAAGTCGTACGACGAGAGCAGCTCGCGCACTTCCATTTCGACCAGCTCGAGGATTTCCTCGTCATCGACCTGATCGACCTTGTTCAGGTACACGACCAGCTGCGGCACGCCGACCTGACGGGCAAGCAGGATGTGCTCACGGGTCTGCGGCATCGGGCCGTCAGCAGCGTTCACCACGAGGATCGCGCCGTCCATCTGGGCGGCACCGGTGATCATGTTCTTCACATAGTCAGCGTGGCCCGGGCAGTCGACGTGCGCATAGTGACGGGCGTCAGTCTCGTATTCCACGTGGGCGGTCGAGATGGTGATGCCGCGCTCGCGCTCTTCAGGAGCCTTGTCGATGTTTGCGAAATCAACAGCTGCGCCCTGCACCTTGGTGATTGCAGCGGTCAGCGTGGTCTTGCCATGGTCGACGTGACCGATGGTGCCGATGTTGCAGTGCGGCTTGTTCCGCTCGAATTTTGCCTTTGCCATTTTCCAATAACCTTCTTGTTCGAATCTGATTTGCTTCAAGATCAGGCGGGCACCTGCTGAATCAGGCGCCCGCCCCTAAACGTTGAACCTGCCTTAGGCAAGCTTCTCCTTGACCTCGGCCGCGACGTTCGCCGGAACCTCGTCATAGTGCGAGAACTGCATCGAGTACTGCGCGCGCCCCTGCGTGAAAGAGCGCAGTTCGTTGACGTAGCCGAACATGTTCGCGAGCGGCACGTGAGCCTCGACCGACTGCGCGTTACCGCGACTGTCGGTGCCCTGGATCTGCCCGCGACGCGAGTTCAGATCGCCGATCACGTCGCCGAGATAGTCCTCGGGGGTGACAACTTCCACCTTCATGATCGGCTCAAGCAGCTTGATGCCAGCCTTCTCGGCCACTTCACGCATTGCGCCACGGCCGCAGATTTCGAACGCGATCGCGCTCGAGTCGACGTCGTGGTAGGCGCCGTCGGTCAGGGTGATGGTGAAGTCGATGATCGGGAAGCCGATCAGGTGACCGCTGTCAGCCTGCTCGCGCATGCCCTTCTCGATCGCGGGGATATATTCCTTCGGAATGTTACCGCCCTTGACCTCGTCGTTGAAGATCACGCCCTGGCCGCGTTCACCCGGCTCGACCGTAACCTTGGCCCGGCCGAACTGACCCGAACCACCCGACTGCTTCTTGTGGGTGTAGTCCACATCGACCTTGCGGGCCAGCGACTCGCGGTAAGCCACCTGCGGCGCACCGACGTTGGCTTCGACCTTGAACTCGCGCTTCATGCGATCGACGAGAATGTCGAGGTGAAGCTCGCCCATGCCCTTGATGATCGTCTGGCCCGATTCGTGATCGGTCGAAACGCGGAACGAGGGATCCTCGGCAGCCAGGCGGTTGAGCGCAACGCCCATCTTTTCCTGGTCGGCCTTGGTCTTCGGCTCCACCGAAAGCTCGATCACGGGCTCGGGGAATTCCATCCGCTCGAGGATGATCGGCTTGGACGGATCGCACAGCGTGTCGCCGGTGGTGGTCTCCTTGAGGCCCGCGATGGCGACGATATCGCCGGCGAATGCTTCTTCGATGTCCTCGCGGTTGTTCGAGTGCATCAGCAGCATGCGGCCGATCTTTTCCTTCTTGTCCTTCACCGAGTTCAGGACCGAACCCTTGGACAGGTGACCCGAGTAGATGCGGGTGAAGGTAAGCGATCCGACGAACGGATCGTTCATGATCTTGAAGGCCAGCGCGGCGAACGGCGCCTCGTCGGACGACGGACGGCTATCCTCGGTCTCGCCATCGAGCAGCACGCCCTTAATGGCGGGAACGTCGAGCGGCGACGGCATGTAGTCGACCACGGCGTCAAGCAGCGGCTGAACGCCCTTGTTCTTGAACGCCGAACCACACAGCACGGGCACGAAGGCCTGGTCCATGGTGCCCTTGCGGATCAGTTTCTTGAGGGTCGCCGCATCGGGCTCGTTGCCCTCGAGATAGGCTTCCATGATCTCGTCGTCCTGCTCGACGGCAGTCTCGATCAGCCTCTCGCGGTATTCGGCAGCCTTGTCGGCGAGGTCAGCCGGGATGTCGACATAGTTGAACGTCGCGCCCAGGCCGTCGTCTTCCCAGACGATGCCGCGGTTGTTGACGAGGTCGACAACGCCCTTGAGGTCGCTCTCGGCGCCGATCGGGAGATAGAGCACCAGCGGGGTGGCGCCCAGACGCTCGACGATCGAGTTCACGCAGTAATAAAAGTCGGCGCCGGTGCGGTCCAACTTATTGATGAAGCACATCCGCGGCACGCGGTACTTGTCGGCCTGACGCCACACGGTTTCGGACTGCGGCTCGACACCGGCAACGCCGTCGAACACGGCAACCGCGCCGTCGAGGACGCGCAGCGAACGTTCGACTTCAATGGTGAAGTCGACGTGGCCGGGGGTGTCGATGATGTTGATGCGGTGCTTTGGGCCCTTACCGTCTTCGGCGGCCCAGAAGGTGGTGGTGGCAGCCGAGGTGATCGTGATCCCGCGTTCCTGCTCCTGCTCCATCCAGTCCATGGTAGCAGCGCCGTCGTGGACTTCGCCGATCTTGTAGGACTTGCCGGTGTAGTACAGGATCCGCTCGGTCGTCGTGGTCTTCCCGGCGTCGATGTGCGCCATGATCCCGATGTTGCGATAGCGTTCCAGCGGATATTCGCGGGCCATAATGAATTCCTTGAGCGTTGGGGGACTTCAGACGTCCGAAGCGCGCCCCATATGGCTATTAATGTGTCAGCTTGAAGACCTGACGGCCCGCCATCCACAAACGCGTGGCGGCGGGCCGGTTCAGCATCTTACCAGCGATAGTGCGAGAAGGCACGGTTGGCATCGGCCATACGGTGCGTGTCTTCGCGCTTCTTGACCGCGTTGCCGCGGTTGTTGGCGGCGTCCATCAGCTCGCCCGAGAGGCGGGCCGACATGGTGGTTTCGGCCCGGCCGCGCGCGGCCGAGATCAGCCAGCGGATGGCCAGCGCCTGGCCGCGCTCGGGGCGAACCTCGACCGGCACCTGATAGGTGGCACCACCGACGCGGCGCGAACGCACCTCGACCTGCGGCTTCACGTTCTCGAGCGCATCGTGGAACACCTGCACCGGATCGGTCTTGGCGCGGGCCTCGACGGTGTCGAGCGCGGTGTAGACGATACCTTCGGCAACGGCCTTCTTGCCGTCAAGCATGAGGTTGTTCATGAACTTCGACAGGACCTGATCTCCGAACTTCGGATCAGGCAGGATTTCCCGCTTTTCGGGACGACGACGACGTGACATGTTTCAAATTCCTTCGGAATGCGTCAGCCCCATCCGGGGCTTCCTTGCGGCAGCACCCTCTCCCAACCACCTTGGGCCACCCGCGCAGGATAGCCTGATGGGGGAGCGGCCCGCCGCCGCGACAAACTTACTTGGGCCGCTTGGCGCCGTACTTCGAACGGCTCTGCTTGCGGTCCTTCACGCCCTGCGTGTCGAGAACGCCGCGCAGCACGTGGTAACGCACACCGGGAAGGTCGCGCACACGGCCGCCGCGGATCAGCACCACCGAGTGCTCCTGCAGGTTGTGGCCCTCGCCCGGAATGTAGGCGATGATCTCACGCTTGTTGGTGAGACGGATCTTGGCCACCTTGCGCAGAGCCGAGTTCGGCTTCTTCGGAGTGGTGGTGTAAACGCGGGTGCAAACGCCGCGCTTCTGCGGGTTCGAATCCATCGCCGCCGACTTCGACTTCTTGACGATGGGATGGCGGCCCTTGCGGACCAGCTGGTTGATCGTAGGCATTGATATCCTTCGTGCGGGTTGCGGGACAAGGCCACCTTTCCAAATCCGCTCATGCTGAGCTTGTCGAAGCATCGCCCTTCCCTTCCGGACCAGGCACTACGAACAAGAACAGCCGTTGATCTTGCCGATCAGCTTTCGCTTCCGACAAGCTCAGGGCGAGCGGGCTTGGGTGTTGACCCGGACCCTAATTGGTCACCGGGTTGAAACAGCGTTCCGGGTGGAATGTATCGGGATCGTGCGAAGCTGCCTGCCGCGAGGGACAAGCGAGCATTTATCGCGCGAGCCTGAAACGCTCCACCCGGAGTGCTGGCACAGCCAGAAGACCGGGTTACTTTGCCGACTGCCCCTTTGCGTTAGCCTAGGGACGGGGCCGACAATGTTCAGCTCTATGATTGCAAAGCCGACCTTGCGGACGGACCTGCGAAGGGCGGGCCATTAGCGGGGTGTTGGGCGCGGGTCAAGAGGAGAAGGCCGTGCCGGGGTGCGCTCCTAGCGTCTGTTGGAGACTGTGGACGGGCCGACGATTTCGCCAGTCACACCTCAAGGATGCTCAATCGGCGAAAATTGCGGGGTCGACGACAAGACCGACCTTCCGGCCAAACCGATTGACGATGACCAGATAGGACACTGCAACCGTTGCCCCAAACGCTGCAAAGATGGCCAGCTGCGGCAAAGAGGCACCGCGCGCGCCCGAACTTGCCGTGGGAGCGATGATCAAGCCCATAGTCGCGCCCGACAGCACGCAGATACAATTGGCAGCCACAGTCTTACGTCGGATCACAGGCCAGAAAACTGAAAACACATTCCCGGCGCTCGGCAGTGCGATCATGAATGTGCCAAGCCAGAAAAGCACCGCCATAGTCGCCAACCACCCTAGTCCGCGCCACTGCTCAGCTGCCGCCAGCCCCAATCCAGCGGTCCAGACTAGCGAGAATATAGTCGACCCGACCGTGGCTGCGCCCAGAACAGCAAGAGCGTGATGACCGAAACGATGCGCTTGGACTTTCCCGTTCATGCCTGTTGGCTAGCCGCTGGCTCTTCCCACGGCGACCATGCTTGCAAAGGTTTGACCTAGTCACCGCTTGACCTCTCGATCGATTAATGGGCTACGATCACATGTTATCTTGGTATTCTTTATCGAATCATGACCTGAGGTCGGCGATTTTCGCAAGATGCAAATCATTAAACGGGACGAAGCAGCAAGGCCCTCACTCAATGACTTCCGCAACGAAAACAATGACCCAGAATGCCTTCACCGCCCCGCCCTTCAAACGGACCCGGATTGTCGGCATTGATCTTGCGCGTTCGATCGCAATACTGTTGGCGATGGCGAGTCACGTCTGGGTTGTCGCGTATTTGGGAGAATTCTATCGTGGTGCCTGGGTTACAGCGCTCCGCGTGGCGATGGCCTCTGCGACCCCGACCTTTATCGTGCTGTTCGGAACCATGTTGGAGATCGTTTACCTCCCACGCTTTGGTCCAGGCGCGAGAAGGGCAACCTCCACAAGGCTGTTGTCACGCGCCGCCCAGTGCTGGCTCCTGTACTGCCTCTCCGTCGTAGTACTTTTTCTGACACGCGATGATTACTCGGCGAAGTTCTCGATCGCCACAATATTGATGCTTGGCGTCACGCCCTTCACGGATATCCTCAAGTTCTACGTAGTTGTGCTGGCAATAGCCCCAATCCTGATATGGGCGCGTCAACGCTTTGGCCTCGTCGCACTGACAGTTGGAGCGATTGCCATCCATCTGCTATACCCTCTATTTATATCCCTTCCCACTCCCGCTGGGTCCAACATGCCCATAGAAGTTGGGCGGCTTTGGAAGTTCCTTTTTGGTTTAGGTGAGGCCCAGCTTGGGGGACCGTCAATCATGCGCGGTATCACCTTGGTGCTCGCAGGCATGGTCATAGGGAAGTTTCTCATTGGCCCGAACAAAGCACAGCCCCGGAGTGAGGATATTCGTCACAAAGCGACACTTCTTCTTTTGGGCGCGGGCATCCCGGTCTCGCTACTTTTTATAATGCTCGACCACGAAACCGTCCGAAGTCTTGGAAATTTGTCCCTTCGGATCGCAGAGCATCCACTCTATTTTCTAGTCGGAGTGCTTTGCGCATCCGTTCTGACGGCCGCATCGGTGCTTCTTACAACAGCGGTTTGGACGGACCGCGAATGGCGAGTCCTAGCGTTCTTTGGGCGCACAAGCCTCTTTACCTTCGCCTTTGGCAATATTCTGCTGTATTGTGTTGTGATCAAGCCCCAGAGCAGTGGTTCGGCACTAGGTCTTGCGACCGCTTTGATGATCGCAATTATCGCGCTGAGCTTCTGGTTCGATTGGGCCATGCGGAAGATCGGCTGGCTTGCCAGTATAGTCAATGGCACTCAACGAATTATAACTTCGCTCTGCGAAGAGCTATACGGCCGTTTTACAACGACTTCCGCGAGCTAACTACAATTGTTTTTTGCGTGCCACTTTTCCGCCTAACTCAAGGTGAATCCTCGCGTCAACTTGTTACGACAGGGGGAAGGTGGCAGTTAGCAGCAGAGAAAGCCCCTTTCCTACAAACCCCCAAATCTGCTCCACACTGGCAGATGTCCGAGTCCCCGAATAAGCCCGCTCGCCCACAGCGACCCATTACTGACACCCCCCCGCGCCCACCAGCGCGTCAGCGCACAAGCTATATGACCGCGCCCGGCTCGCCGCCCGCCGCGGACGATCCGCAGTTCGCCTGTGCTCGCGAGCCCCACCAGCGACCGCGCCGAAACTCGATCACGCCCGGAATGACACCCCAACAGCGGCGATTTTCCGGAGAAGGCGGCAGCTCCTGGCAACAAAACCAACGCCGGCTTCGGGCGATCATCGCACAAAAGGACGTTGGAATTTCGAGACTCGGCCGCCGACGAACTTTACGCTAAACGTCTCTAAGTGGCACACTTTTGCAAACCCATGCCCCCGGCAGTGACCGGATAGCGTTTCAAGCTACCAATCAGGCCGACTTGGCACCGGCTCCGCTTGCCAAACCGGTCCTCCTGAGTATGGCCTTCGCTACATTAGCGTAGGATTTAAATGGCCGGGGGCATCGGCCAGCCCATCGCTCAACAGGATTGGGAATCAGTCAGATGACATTACGCACGATGTTCCGGGACTTCGCCTTTTCCGCAGGTGAGGTGTTGCTGCCGCGCTCGATCAAGAACAAGGGCATATTGCTGGCAATGCGCCGTTCGGCGAGCGCCTGGGCGAGGGATGGCTATGTCCTCTCCTATCCCAAGTCCGGTCGGACATGGTTTCGCACCATGTTCGGGAGCATGGCCTGTGCGCAGTTCGGCCTCAAGGTCGATAATCCCATGGAGCTTCAGCATTTCTGGAAGCTCTCGCCCGGCATCCCGAACATCGGGTTTACGCACGATGATTATCCCAATCTGAAGTTCGGGCGCGATGTCGAGTGGAACAAGTCGTTCTATCGCAGAAAGAAGGTGCTGCTGCTCACCCGCGACCCTCGCGACGTTCTGGTTTCCTACTACTTTGACGCCAAGAACAGGATGAAGGTGATCGATTGCGACATCTCGACCTATCTGCGTTGTGAGAAGGGCAGCATCGATGCCATCGTGGCGTTTTACAACGCCTGGGCGCAGGCGCGGTCCGTGCCGCGCGACTTTCTCTGGATCACCTACGAGGATATGCAGAGCGATCCGCGAAAGGTGATCCGGGATTCTGCCAAGTTCTTCGGCCTGCCCGATCCGAGCGCCGAACTGGTCGATGAGATTGTCGAAAAGGGCTCGTTCCGCAACATGCGCAAGGCTGAGTTGCAGGACAGCTTCAAGCACGAGCGCCTTCGCCCTGCCGATCCGAACAATCCGGAAAGCTTCAAGGTTCGCCGCGGAAAGGTCGGTGGCTACGTCGATTATCTGACGGCGGAAGACATCGCCTTTGTCGACGACTACATCGACCGCAATCTCGACCCGTTTTTTGCCCGTTATTACAGCGAGAACTGGTCGGCTCAATCCGCGAGCGAGCAAGCGGCTGCTGAACCGGCCAGGGTGCAGGCAACCTCTGCCGCGAACGACAACCGCTCGCGCAATCGGTGGGCCAAGGCTGCCGCTATCCTTGCGGTATTCGCTTCGGGCTGGATCGCGAATGAGGCTGAAATCGGCGTTTCCCATCCTGCCAGCGCATCGTCTCTGGTTGATGAAGCGCAGGAAGCTTACGAAGCAAGCAAGGCACGCGCCAAAATGGCATCGCAAGTTCAGAACGGCGCCGTCGACCGCCAGGAGATTCTCGATGCCACGGGGGTCGTGCTTCCCGAACTCCCTGGGGAGTGGACCGTGACCGATACCCAGCTCTATCCGTCCGATCTCGGCACCTCGGTGGTGATGAGCGTGGTGACGGAAGAAGACGAACAGATATCGCTCTTCGCTGCGGAGGAGGAAACCTCGATCAGCGAACTCCCTGCCACCGAAGTGAACCACGGCATGACGGTGGCGTACTGGGAAGAGGGCTCGGTTGCCCTTGCACTGGTTGGCGAAGTGGACGCGCCAAGGTTGCAGGAACTCGCCGAGAACCTGGCGGACAATTCCTGACTGCGATGAGTGGCCCGAAGCTGATTGTTTGAAACAGGCCTTTCCTACACTCCGCCACATCTGCTCCACACTGGCAGATGTCCGAGTCTCCGAAAAAGCCCGCTCGCTCGCAGCCGTTTGCCCCTGACGCTCCCGCGCCCAACGGCCACCAGCGGGCTACGCCGCGTCAGGGCACCAGCTATATGACCGCCCCCGGCCCGCTCCCCGCGCCGGACGATCCGCTGCTCGACTTTGTGCCCTATCTTCACAAGCAGCCGCGCCGGAACTCAATCACACCCGAAAAACAGCGCGACTTCATCGCCATGCTCGCCGCCACCGGGATCGTCGCCCGCGCGGCCATGCATATCGGGGTCTCGCTCGAGGCGCTTTACAAGCTGCGCCAGCAGCCCGGCGCCGAAGGCTTTGCCGCCGCCTGGGAAGCCGCCGTCGATCGCGGGGTCGACCGGATCGAGGCTGCCGCCATGGAGCGTGCGATCAAGGGCGTGCCACACGAGCATGTGCTCGCCAATGGCGACATCGTCGTCCACGGTGCGAAGCATAACGAGAACCTCGTGATGTTTTTCCTGAAGAACCGGCGGCCGGAGAAATACTCCGCGCACCTGCGCCCCGGCAACGCGGTCTACGAACGCATCCGCGCCGAGGTGCTGACCGACCTCATGCAACAGGCCGAGCGAAACCGCGGCGCGCTGGTCGACCTGATCGCCGCCGAGGTCGATGCGCTGCGCGCCACGGAAGCTGAGGCTCGCAAGGATGCCGAGTGAGAAACACCGGTCGTCTCGGGCGACCGCAAGGCCGACCGCAGCAGAGCGCAACTCGCTGCCCGACGCCTAAGGCGAAACAAACATTGCCGCGCCGGACAAACGCCACTAGAAATGGACAAAATCAATTTGTGCCTGGCGCAACAGCCGGCAAGCCTCTGGGGAGAGTATCGAATGATCAGCCGCCTTGCCGCCGTCCTGTGTGCCGCGTCCGCACTTGCGCTCACCGTTCCCGCCGCGGCGCAGGAGCGGCCCGCCGACCTCACCGAGCTGCCGGCCGTCCCCACCGACTACGAACCGGCGAAGACATCATGGGGCGACTATGATTTCACCGGCACCTGGCCGATTGAGAATATCAACACTGGCTATATCCTGTTCCAGCGCCCCGCCGCCTACGGGATGCGCCAGTGGGTGAACGACGAGGAGTTCGAACGCCGCCTCGCCGCCGCGCGCGGGAACGACGGCAACTTCGCCGAGGCGACCGAAACCGGCATCGGCACTGCGGGCACAGAGGGGCTGGAAGCGTGGTTCCAGTCGACCAGCTTCGGCAAGCGCACCGCGATGCTGGTCAGCCCCGCCGATGGCCAGCTGCCCGCGCTCACTCCGCAGGCGATGGCGCTGTTCAAGGAAGGCCGCTCTGGCTGGGTGCCGGGTCAGGGCTACGACTGGGTGAGCGACTTCGACAGCTGGGACCGCTGCGTTTCGCGCGGGTTTCCGGCTTCGATGTACCCGTTCCGCTACAACAACGGCATCCGCATCTTCCAGAGCCCCGGCGTGATGACCATCGTGCTGGAGATGCTCGGCACACGGGTGGTGAAGATCTACGACAGCAAGGAAGCGGCGCAGGCGGCACGGTGGGACAAGCCTGTCGAGGCGTGGATGGGCAATTCGCGCGGCTGGTGGGAAGGCAGGACGCTGGTGATCGAGACCACCAACATCGTCTCGGGCGACAGCGCCACGCGCGATTCCTATGAACGCTCGGCCAGCCCGCTCAACATGGCGACGCAGTTTACCGGCACCACCACCGTGCCCGCTTTCAACACCGTGCCGATGAGCGACCAAGCGATGACGGTCGAGCGGCTGACCATGGTCGGGCCCGACGAGATCGTCCACGAACTGACCTACTCAGACCCCGAGGTGTACACCCAGCCATGGACCACTCGCCTCTCGTGGAGTCGCGACGAGGACTACCAGTTCTTCGAATATGCCTGTCACGAGGGCAACTACATGCCGCGCGACTACATCAGCGCGAGCCGTGCCCAGCAGGCCCGCATTGCAGCAGGCGAGGAAGAGGCTGTCACCGCCGAAAACGATGACCGCAGCCGCTTCGCCCAGCCTTTCGACCACGACCCCGGCACCGGGCCAAGGCCTGCTCGCGGCGACTGATAAAGCTAACAAGGAGCAATAGTTTCTACTCCCCCCTGCGAAATCTCTTGCAACGCCTTGTGCTTCGTCATAGCGAAGCGCGCGTCATGAGCTTCTGTGGTGAACGCGTTGTTTTCGCGACAGAACAGAAAAATAGCAGTTTTTGACGTAAGCGCACCCCCGGACGCGGTTCGCGAAAGGTGCGCCTTTGGCGACATTCGGGCGACAGATGACAACAAGGGATGGGGCGGCGGATGGACAGCTGCGATGTCGAGGGTGTGGAACCTTTGCTGCCAGAGATCTGGATCAGCAGGGTGCAAACGGTCGCCACTTCGCTGAGCGACGAAGGGCTGGATAAAGGCTCTCTCGAGCGTATCCTGCGGCTGGCCTACCACCTGTGCCTTCTGGCACCCAAGGCCTTCCAGATCAAAACCCTGAACGGCGACACCGAAGCCTGCCTGGAAGCCCTGCTCAGCGCCCACCAGTTCGACTGTGCAGCGACGCTGCTGCTCGGTTCAAGCCCAGAGCTGGAAATTCATCGCAGCAACAAGGGGGCTATGGTCAGTGTTCGCCTGTTCCGGGGTGGCGCGATCGGCAAGGCCGTGGCCTCGACGGCCGCTCAAGCCCTGCTCTCGGCAATCATGGAATGCCTGATCATGGAGTATGAGCTCAATCAGGCGATACAAACCTATCCTTTGACTGATGATACTCCGCACAAATCCCGATCCGGATCGCGTCGGTAAGCGACGGAACACCGAGTTCGGCAAGCAGCGCTGCCCGTCTTTCTTCGGCCCCATCGGCTGAAAGGCTCATTTTTGCGGCAATGTCCGCCATGCCGCATCCATCCAGTACAAGGTCGAGAAGGTGGCGCGATTGCGGACTGAGCCCGCGCACTCGCTCGAGGGCCTCGTCGGTTACGGCTTCCAGGTCGCTCGCCGGGTCATCATCGCCCCGTGCAAAACCCCAGCTTTCCTGCTGGGTATCATCGTCCGGCATTGTTTCACTCTCCCCCCGGCCGTCAGGAGCCCTCACGGCCGGCTTGTGCTTATTATCATACGCGTCAGTCACTTGCATAATTCAACTACCTGCACTTTCAATATCATGCTTCACAAGTTTTTACAATTTGCAAAGAAGAAATTATCTTCACCAACCGATTTGGCCAAGGCCGCAAGCGGTTGTTTCGCATCGGAAAAACCGCATTCGATCGCGCTACACCGTTCCGAAAGCCGACAAGCCAGGTGAACTGCATTCAGAAAATGTCTGTAGGTTGCGAGCGTGATCGCGGCACCTGCTGGCGCGATCCATGATGCAACCACCGAGGACAGAGCAGATCCACGGCCTTGCATTGCTTCGCGATGGGGCCATGCAGCCTGCTGCTCGTGACTAGCCCGCCCCTGCCCACCAGAGGTGGAACCTTCGGACATTGACCAGCCGGAAAGCGCTCTGCTGCTGCCGGCTCAGCACCTGTGCCCTACTTGTCGAGGGACACCGCGATGGCCGGTGCGGCGCCGGGTACGAGCGAGCTTTCTACATAGTCCTCGTACTCGGCCTCGACCGGATCGAGGCCTTCGGAAACGGTGAGCACATATTCACCCGCCGACTCGCCGAAACCGCTGACCCTGATCCGCAATGCGTCGAGCAGCTCTGCGCTGGCAGCGAGCACCGACAGGTCGACCGGAATCATGGCGTTGAGGTCACCCGCGCCATCATCGTCGGTCTGCACCACGGCAAAGCCCAGCGGGGTTTCAAAGCCCAGTTCGAGGTACGGATCGAGCCCATTGGCGAAATCGGGATCGTCGCTTACCGCCTTCGTCATCCGCACGGTGATTCCGCCAGAGCCATCACTGCGAATCGCGGCCAGCGCGCTGTCCGACAGCTCGTAGAGGATCGAAGCGGGGTCCAGATCGCCATTCTCATAACCTGCGCCAACGCGCCCGGTCGCAGTGTCGTCGATGCCCACCACCTGCAGCGGTGCCTGAACCACCGGTTCGCGCCGCGGCCCGACGCGCAGGCTATAGCCGCCGACGCTGTCGCTGAGGCCGGTGGCGACGATGGTGTAGGTCTCGTCACTCGTCATGACATAGCGGAGCAGCGCATTGAGATCGGTGCCGCCATCGTCATTCTCGGCCACGGTCTGGCCGCTGGCATCGCGCAGTGCGAGATAGGGATCGAGTTCGTTGCCGATGTCGGTATCGGCCACCATCGCCACTTCGAGCAGCAGGCCTTCCTCGCCGGTGAAGGTGAACAGGTGCTCTTCGCCGCCGAAGATCTGGCCTTTTTCCTCTGCATTCCAGCCAACCTCGCGCACACTTTGCGCTTCGTAATCGAGCGAGGTCAGCTTGAGATCGAAACTGCGCGGAGCAACAAAGCCGCCATCGCCAGGTTCGACGACCTCATCGCCCACAACCGCTTCCACCACCTGTTCTGCGGCCTCTTCAGCCGAGAAGGCGTTGACCTCGATGCGCAGGCGCATGGCCTCATCGGCAGAGACAATCGCGCGCGAATTGAGGCCTTCGCCGCCATCGTCGTTCTCGACGATCAGATCGCCGGTCTCGGCGTTGTAAATGCGCAAAACAGGATCGAAATCACCATCGGAGATAACGTCGACACGCAGCGACTCGCCAGACGGAACGGAAAGTTCGAACAATACCGGCTTGCCATCATAGGCACCGTTGAAGACGCGGCTGTCGCTCTGTTCCTGATCGAGATTGCGCGCTTCTTGCGCCGCGGCCGGCATGATTATCGCCGCGCTGGCGAGCAGTGCCGCCATGACAAAACCTGCACGCATCGTATTGTCTCCATTATCCGGCGCAATTCGGGAGATTGCCTTAAGCAACCGCCACCTTGCTGGCAATTGAAACCCTGAGGACTTCTGCGGAGTCAGGCGGTGAGGTGCTCGACCAGTGCGCGCACTTTTTTCTGCCGCCATTGCGGACGCGGAGCGACCAGCCAGAACGCCCGGCGACAGCTCTGCGCCTTACCCTGCGCCACGAGCGCGCCGCTCGCCAGCGTCTCGGCCACCAGCGGCAGCGGCATCAGCGCCGCGCCCATGCCCGCCAGCGCCGCCGACAGCGCCTGCCCGGCATTACCAGCCTGGAGCACCACGCGCGCATCGTCTTCCGGTTCGAAGCCGGGCCAGCTGATCCAGCCTTCCTGCCCGCCCGGCGCGGCCACCGCCACCCGCTCGCCCGGAGCAAGCTGGATGCCCTCCAGTTCGCCCGGCCCTTCCACCAGCCGGATCGCCAGATCGAGGTTGGCCTCGGTGAAATCGGCATGTTCGTCGCCCGCCAGCGCAAAACGCACCTCAGGGTTGGCGGCGCGGAACGAAGCCAGCCGGGGTGCCAGCCACTGGGCGAAAAACTCGCGCGGGGCGGCAATGGCGAAGGTGGACGAGCCCTGCCCGGCCTGCATCGCCTCGACGCTTTCTTCGAACCGGAGGAAGCCTTCGCGCAAGGGTTCGAGCCCGGCCTGCGCCTCCTCGGTCAGTTCGAGCCCCTTGCTGGTGCGGCGGAACAGCACCACGCCGAGCACGTCTTCCAGCGCGCGGATCTGCTGGCCGACGGCGGCAGGCGTCACCGCCAGCTCATCGGCAGCGCGGGTGAAGCTGAGGTGCCGCGCGGCGGCATCGAATACGCGCAGGGCGTTCAGGGGCAGGTGCGTGCGTTTCATTGTCTCGGGCAGGCGGTCTATGCCGCTGAGTGCGGCCGGGCAAGCCTTCTAGTGCGCGCTTTCGGCCGGCGCTTCGAGCACGAAATGCGGGATAGCGACCTCGAACAGCGAGCCATCGGCATGGGTGAAGGCATAGTGTCCCTCCATCGCGCCATGGCGCGTGCTCAGTTCGCAGCCAGAGACATAGTCGTGCGTCTGCCCCGGTGCGAGCACGGGCGTCTCGCCGACCACACCCTCGCCATCGACCACGTTGACCATTCCGTCAGCGTCGGAAATGCGCCAGTGGCGGGTGCGCAGCTTGATCGTCTCCTCGCGGTGGTTCTCGATGCGGATGTGATAGACCCAGAACCAGCGCGCAGCTTCCACCCGCGATTGCTCGGGCATGAAGCTGACCGCCACGCGTACGGTCACGCCGTTGGTGGTGGCGGCATGCTGGAACAGCGAGTGGAGCATGGCATCGGTCATCGTGCGCGCAGCCTAACGGCTTTGCCGCAGGGAGCAAGAGCTTCGCCACCAATGTTGCGCGCGCACAAGGCCTCAGCCCTGCCCGACGATCACTTCCGGCCCGCAGGAAAGGTCCCAGCGCACGCCTTCACGCGGGTATTCGAGCGTAACCTCTGCCGAAAGCGAGCGTTTCGGGATGTCGCTGATCAGGCTGGTGCCAAAACCGGTTCGCTGCGGAGCGGCCACAGGGGGGCCGCCCTCCTCACGCCAGAACATGGAGAACCCCGCAGGGCCGTCATTACCTGCACCGCGCATGTCCCACCCGATTGTGACCTTGCCGCCGTCGCACGAAAGCGCGCCGTGCTTCAGCGAATTGGTCGCCAGCTCGTGCAAGGCCATGCCGATCACTTCGGCCGCGCGCGGTTTGAGCGAGACGGTCGGACCTTCGAGCATCAGGCCGCCGGGGGCCGTCTCCACGAAGCGCAGTTGCTGCTGCACCAGTTCGAGCACCGGCACATCGCGCCATTCGCGCCGAACGAGGATGTCCTGGTTGACTGCCAGCGAGCGCACCCGCTCTTCGAACCGGGCAACGAAGCCGACATCGTCGGGCGCGGTGCGGCGGGCCAGCGCCTGGACGATCGCCAGCATGTTCTTCGAGCGGTGGTTCACTTCCATCAGCAGCACGCGGATCTGCTCGGCCTGCTCGCGCTGTTCGGTGATGTCGGTATTGGTGCCGAACCAGTAGAGCACCTCGCCATCCTCGCCGCGCACGGGCAGCGCGCGCGACAGATACCAGCGGTATTGCCCGTCCTTGCCGCGCAGGGGGAAGGTATCTTCCCAGCGTTCCTTGGCCGCGAGACTCTCACGATAGCGTGCTGTCACCCGCTCGACATGATCGGGATGATGAACCGTCTGCCAGCCGAACCCCTGCATGGTATCGAAATCTGTGCCGGTGTAATCGTACCAGCGCTGGTTGTACCAGAAGATGTTGCCATCCGGGTTCGCCATCCACGCCAGCTGGCTGATGCTGTCGGCCATCATACGGAAGCGCAAGTCGGCCTCGCGAATGCGGCGCTGGTTTTCGAGATAAGGCCCGGCATTGCGCGCGATCTTGCTCACACCGACGATCTTGCCCTGGCTGTCGCAAACCGGTGAAACCGTGGCCGAAATATCCAGCAGCGTGCCGTCCTTGTGCAGCCGCTTGGTCAGGAACTGGCCGACCACCTCGCCCTGACCGATGCGCGCGAGAATATTATCTTCCTCGTCGAGGAGGTCGTCGGGCAGCAAATCCCGGGTCGAACGACCGATCATTTCGCCAGCCGAATAGCCGAACAGACGCTCGGCAGCCGCGTTCCAGCCGATGATGGTGCCATCGATTTGCTTCGCCACCATTGCATCGTGGCAGGATTCGAAGAGGCAGGCGTAAAAGTCTGGAATGTTGGGCACGTGTGGTGGAACTTTGCCAATGGCTGATAGCGCGACATATGCGAGTTTCAGCAAACCCGCACCACACATTTATCGATGCAGGCGATCAAACGCCTGCAGTTTCCAGCGCTCTGCCAAGATCGTCGACCAGGTCGAGCGGGTCTTCGAGGCCGATGTTGATCCGGATCATGCCCTCATCAACGCCCATGTCGGCCCGGCCTTCGGGGCCCATGGAGTGATGCGTGGAGCTGGCCGGGTGGCAGGCGAGCGACTTCGAATCGCCGATATTGTTCGAAATATCGACCAGTTGCATCGCATCGAGCACGGCAAAGGCCTGCTCGCGCCCGCCCGGCATCACGAAGCTGAAGATCGGCCCGAAGGCGTCCATCTGGCTCGCCGCCAGTTCGTGCTGGGCAAAGCTCGGCAGGCCGGGATAAAGCACCTTAACCCCGCGCCCCTCGACGAACTTCGCCACTTCGAGCGCGTTCTCGCTCTGCTTGAAGGCGCGTAGCGACAGTGTCTCCAGCCCCTTCAGCACCACCCATGCGTTGAACGGAGCGCAGATCGGCCCGGTGTTGCGCTGAAACGGCGAGAGTACCTCGTGGATGAACTGGTTCGAGCCGCAGACCGCGCCGACCAGCACGCGGCCCTGCCCGTCCATCAGCTTGGTGGCCGAATAGGCGACGAGGTCCGCCCCGAATTCGAGCGGGCGCTGCAAGGCGCTGGTGGCGAATGCGTTGTCGACCAGCGTAGTGATCCCGTGTGCCTTGGCCAGCCCGCAGACGAACTTGAGGTCGACCACATCGAGCGTGGGGTTCGCCGGGGTTTCGAAGAAGAACACCTTGGTGTTGGGCTGGATCGCAGCCTCCCAGGCGGCGTTGTCGCGCCCGTCGACCACCGTGTGGGTGATCCCGAAGCGGGCCAGCACGTTCGACAAGATCCACCGGCACGAGCCGAAGGCCGCCTTGGCCGCGACCAGATGATCGCCCGCCGACAGCTGGCACAGCAGCGCGGTGGTCATCGCCGCCATGCCCGAGGCCTGCACCTTGCACGCCTCGGCCCCTTCCATCGCCGCGATACGCTCTTCAAGCATCGCAATCGTGGGGTTCTGGAACCGCGAATAGACCATGCCCTCGGCTTCGCCCGCAAAGCGGTCGGCCACTTCCTGCGCGCTGTCGTAGGAATAGCCGCTGTTGAGATAGAGCGCCTCGCTCGTCTCACCATGCTCCGAACGCCAGGTGCCTGAACGCACGGCGCGGGTGGCGGGGCGCCAGGAGCTGGTCTGGCTGCGATCTAGTCCGGTGGTCTTCTTCATATCGCGCCGCCGTTTACGGGCATGCGGCGGATTTGCCAATTGCCCTTGGCGCGCGGCCCTCTTATTCGCCGAAATAATGAGACGGCTGCTCGCCCCACCCCATCGCTCCAGCGATCCGATCTTGTGGCACGGCCTGATCGCCCTCGTGTTCCTCGCGCTGGTGCTGATCCGGATAAAGATTCCGTCCGCGCCCTATTTCGACGAGGTCCATTATCTTCCGGCGGCGCGCCGCTTCCTCGACTTGTCGAACGTGCTCAACCTTGAGCACCCACCGCTGGGCAAGGAGCTGATCGCGCTCTCGATCTGGCTGTTCGGCGATAGTCCGTTCGGCTGGCGGGCGCTGGCGGCGTTGTTCGGCACGCTGGCGCTGTTCGCCACGATGCGCGCGATGTGGCTGACCGGGCGTGCGGGCACCGCGAGCGTGCTGACCGGGCTGTTCGTGGCCACCAACTTCGTGCTGTTCATCCAGTCGCGCATCGCCATGCTCGACGTGTTCATGGTCTCGTTCGTGATGCTGGCGACCTGGATGGTGGTGGGCGCATGGCGGCAGAACGAGACCGCGCGCTGGCGGCTGTTGATTGGCGGCGCGGCATTGGGCGCGGCCATGGCCTGCAAATGGAACGCGGTGCCGCTGGCCGTGCTGCCGGGGCTGACCTT
The DNA here is from genome assembly GCA_027311945.1 of Erythrobacter sp. Classification (GTDB taxonomy): domain Bacteria; phylum Pseudomonadota; class Alphaproteobacteria; order Sphingomonadales; family Sphingomonadaceae; genus Alteraurantiacibacter. Next base: position 51,983 of record DAICXZ010000022.1, on the reverse strand, counting down.
CCTTGCCGTTCGCGTGCATGCGGCAGGCTGGCAGGCGCTGACGGCCACACGCTTTCCGCCGATCCGCGGTATGGCCTTGTGGGAAGCGGCGGTGTGGCTCGGTGTGTGGCCGCTGGTGGTCTACTGGCTGGCCTTCCAGCCCTATGGCGCTTTTGCCGATCCGGGCCCAACCGGCGAGGGGATCGTGGCGCTCCATCGCCATATGCTCGACCTGCAACAACAAGTGCTTAAGCCGCACCCTTACCAAAGCCTCTGGTGGCAGTGGATCGCGAACAGTCGCGCAATCTGGTATCTTTACGAGGTGATCGACGGAGCGCAGCGCGGCGTGATGCTGATCGGCAACCCGGTAACGATGATCGCCGGTGTGCCCGCGCTGGGATGGTGCCTGTGGGCGGGCCTGAAGGAGGGTCGGCGCGACTGCCTCGGCGTGGCGCTGCTTTACCTCATCAGCATGGCGCTATGGATGATCGCGCCCAAGCCGGTGCAGTTCTACTTTCACTATTTCCTGCCCTCGATATTCCTTGCTGCGGCCCTGGCGCTGGCGGTCGAGCAGCTGTGGCAGCGCGGCGCGCGGATCGTGGCGGCAGGCATAACACTGGGTGCGCTGGTGGCCTTCGCATTCTGGTATCCGGTGCTGAGCGGCGCTGAGCTGGCGAGCAACCAGTCGTTCCTGCTCTGGGCATGGTTCGAGGGCTGGCGCTAAGCCACGAAAAAGGCCGGCACCGCGCAATGCGGCACCGGCCCTTTGGTTAGGTTGGTCTATCGACTTACGCGATAGCGCGCGAGCCCGACTTCGGTCCAAACAGGAACCATGCGATGAAGCCAACGATCGGAAGCACGATGATGCCGATGGTCCAGAGCACCTTGCTGAGGGTCGTGGTCGAGCTGGAGAAGATGTTCACGATGGCCCAAATGTCGAGCAACAGCACGACTACGCCGAAGATAAATTCCATGGTTCGCTCCTGAGTATGGAGCCGCAAGTGTTTGCGGCGATTATGACTCAGGAACGGGCAAAGGGTCGATCCGGTTCCTCAGTAATAGTACCTCAGAGCCGCGCAAGCACCGCGTCGCCCACTTCGGTGGTGCCCGCAGAGCCGCCCAGATCGGCGCCGGTGATGCCGTCGGCCAGCGCTTGCGACACCGCCTTTTCAATCCGCACGGCGGCCTCTTCCAGCCCCAGCGAATGGCGCAGCAGCATGGCCAGCGACAGGATCATCGCCATCGGATTGGCCTTGCCCTGCCCGGCAATATCGGGCGCGCTGCCGTGGATCGGCTCGTAAAGGCCGAAGGTGCCCTTTTCGGTCTGGCGTTCACCTAGGGCGGCGCTCGCAAGCAAGCCGATCGAGCCGACGCACATGCTCGCCTGATCGGACAGGATGTCGCCGAACAGGTTGCCGGTCACGATAACGTCGAACTGGCCGGGGTTGCGCACCAGCTGCATCGCCGCGTTATCGACATACATGTGGCTGAGCTCGACATCGGGGTATTCGGCGGCGACCTCGATCACCACGTCACGCCAGAGCTGGCTGGTTTCGAGGACATTGGCCTTGTCGACGCTGCACAGGCGGCCCTTTCGGCCCTGCGCGGCACGGAAGGCGACATGCGCGATGCGGCGCACCTCGTCCTCGGCATAGGACATGAAGTCGAAGCCCTGACGCCGCCCGTCTTCGAGCACGCGCTGGGCCTTTTCGCCGAAGTAAACATCGCCGTTCAGCTCGCGCACGATCAGCATGTCGATGGCGCTCGCCACTTCGGGCTTCAGCGCGCTCATGTGTTCAAGGCCCTTGAACATCGTTGCCGGGCGCAAGTTCGCGAACAGGCCAAGCGCCGAGCGCAGGCCGAGGATCGCCTGCTCGGGGCGCAGGTGGCGTTCAAGGTTGTCGCAAGTCGGATCGCCCACCGCGCCGAACAGCACCGCATCGCTTGTGCGCGCGAGATCAAGCGTTTCTGGCGGCAGCGGGTGACCGTGCTTCTTGTAGGCAGCGCCGCCGACGTCGGCGATGGCGGTCTCGATGCCGAGATCGAGCGCGGCCAGCACGCGCAGCGCTTCGGCCATGATTTCGGGGCCAATACCGTCACCGGGCAAGCAAGCGATCATCATTGTATTCTTTCCAGCAAGTCTCTGAGGCGTGAGCGCGCGGCCATAACATCGCCGCGCGTGCCCGCAAGCAGGTAGTGCTCGATCGGCGGGCCGAGCGCATCCATCGCCGCCAGCACCGCGGCCAAGTCGCCCTCGGGCCGCTCGACCCGCCCGCCATAGCCCAGCTCGCGCAGCACCAGCGCCTCATACCCCACTAGCGCCGAGGCCCAGCCGCGCGCCGAGGGGGCATGGCAGATCGCGTCCAGCAGAGCCTCCAGCGCAGCATGGATCGAAGGGTACGGATGGCGCTCGGGCAAGGCGCTGGCGGTGAGCGCGGTGGCCCAGGCGATGGCGGCGGCAGGAAGCGGCTCGACCAGCCACGGCCCTCGGCTGGCAAGCAGTTCGAGCCGGGCAAAAGGCAGCTGGCTTTCCGAACGAGCCGAAATCTCGACCGCCACGAGGTTACCCGGCAGCACCACGGGCCGCAACTGCCGCCCGCGACCGCCCGCGACATAGGCAGCGACAAGGCCATGTTCCTCGGTCAGCAGCCGCGCGATCACGGCGGTCTCGCCATGAGCACGGGCGGCAACGAGGATGGCGGAGGTGCGCAGTTTCACCGTGCCAGCCCTATCCCCGGCGCGCGCGGGCGCAAGGTTTTTAGAGCCGCATCAGGACGTCCTGCTCGGCGCAGTTGCAGGCATCGTTGGCTTTCGAGAGATGGGCCATCTCGGGGGCAGAACGCTTACGGCCCATCGTCCAGTTGGCCTGCATCCGCACCCTGGGGTTGGGCGCACACCAGATCTCGCCGCTCGAATCGATGGCCGTGACCCAGATCAGGTTATGCTCCGGACCATAGTCGATCACAGCGAGCGCCAAGCCCTTACCTTTCCCTTCGACGAAGACCGGCAATGCAGGATCAAGCTGGGTGAACATGGGCAAAAAGACCTTTCGCCCGAACAACTTCCCACCGAAACCTCCGTTCCCATGCGGGTCAGCTATTCAGTCGGCTCGCTCACGCCAAGTTGCTGTTCGAGGAAACGCGCCTGCTCGCGGTAGTAGAACAGCTGGTTGGCAAGCTTGCGCCAACCGTGGCCCTCGTCGGGGATGCGGATGAATTCTGCGGCGATCCCGTTGCCGCGCAGGGCCTGGACCATCACCTCGGTTTCAGAGATGTCGATCCGCGGGTCCATCGCACCGTGCGAATAGAGCACCGGCACGGCGATGCGGTCGGCGCGGAACACCGGGCTCATCTTGCCGTAGAAATCACGCCAGCGCTGTTCTGTGATATCGCCATATTCGATGCGGTCGCTGGCCTTCAGCGCGGGCGAAGCCACCTCAAGCGCGGTGATCCAGTTACCAACGCCATAGAGCGACACCCCGGCGGCAAAGGCATCGGGATATTCAGACAGCACGGCATTGACCATGTAGCCACCGTAAGAGCCGCCCATCACCGCCGCCCGGTCCCCGTCGATCAGTCCATCGGCAGCGAGCGCGGCCTTGAGGTCGACCAGATCGCGCACCGAATCGAGCCGCCGCTCGCGGTCGTCGAGCGTCGAATATGTGCGCCCCAGCCCGGTCGAGCCTCGCACATTGGGCAAGAACACCGCCACCCCGCGCGCGGCGTGGTATTGCGAGGTCGCATCCCACGTGGGCGATGACTGGCCCGAGGGCCCGCCGTGAACATCGAACACCACCGGCGGAGCATCGGCCCCCGTCCCGGCGCCGCGCGGAAGATAGAGCAGGCCTTGCAGCTCGACCCCGTCGCGCGCCGGATAGCGCACAACCTGCGGGCGCACGAGGCTGGCGGGATCGACGCCCGCGAAGGTGGAAGCGAAGACCTGGCGCGCGCTCAGGTCTCCTGTGTCGACCACGTAAATATCGCCTGGCGTTGCCCAGCCGTTCACGCGCACCAGCAGGCTGCTGGCGGAGCAATCGATATCGTAGGTGCCTTCGGGCAGGCCTGCGACGCCCTGCGGCCCGTCACCGTCGTTGTACCAGAGACTGTCGAACCCGTCGCGGCTGACGACATAGGCGAGCCCGCCTCCACACAAGGCGATATCGCTGACATCGGCATCGCCCGCTTCGATGACCGTGCTGGCAAGGCTGGACGGATTGACCATGGTGAGCGCACCGAACTCGCGCCCCGAATTGCTGGACATGTAGAAAGCCGAGCTATCCGGCAGCCATTCGAACTCTCCCAGCGTGTGGCTGGCGCGGTCTTCCACGGCGGGCGCATCGATGGTGGTCAGTTCGCCGCTGGCAAGGTCAAGCAGCGAGAGGTTGTCGGCATCCTCTCCCACCGTCTCGGCGACGATGGCATAGCGCCCGTCAGGCGAAACCGACTGCGCGATGGTGCCATAGCGGCCTTCGTATACGATTCTGGAATTTCCTTGCAGTTCAGCTTGATAGATATCGTAGTCGAGACCGTTCCTGAGCGTGGAGGAATAGACGAACCTGCCGTCATCGGCAAAACCGGCGAAGCTGCGAAAGTCGCCGTCGGCGGCCGGCAGGATTGAGCGTTCGCGCGTGCCGTCGAGGCTGATCGCGAAGTAACCCGGCTGCTCGTTGCCGTCGCGGTCGGCGGCATAGAACAGGCCCGAGCCATCGGGCAGCCAACGGAACATGGTGACGCCGGTGGCGAAGGTCAGCTGGCGCGGTTGCCCACCGCTGGCGGGCAGTACCCACAGCTCGGGCTGGCCGGTGAGACGCTGGATGAAGGCAATGGTCTGCCCGTCGGGCGAGAGCCGGGCCTCGGAAGCACCGCTGGCGAGCAGATAGCGAGCGATGTCGACCGGCTGTTGGCCCGCAAGCCCAATGTCGGCCGCCGCACCGTCAGGTTCGATCGCCGCTATCGACAGGTCCGGGCCGGATTGGCCACCAAAAGCGCTATCCTGCGCGGCGACAGGTGCGATCGCAGCAACGAAGACAGAGGCGGTGAAAAGGAGGCGGGCGAAGTGACGCATGCAGACTGAGCTCTCTGATTGACAGGCAAGCATCAGAGCACGTTTTGCGCTGCAACAAAAGCCGTCTGACGCGGCTCCGAATGCTACTACGAGAGCTTCGCCTCAAGCGCCGCGATCCGCGCCGCCAAAGCATCGTTTTCTTCGCGGGCCTTGGCGGCCATGTCCTTCACCGCGTCGAACTCCTCGCGGCTGACGAAGTCGAGCCCGCCGAGCGTTTCCTTCATCTTCTCGCGCGCATTGTCCCGCGCCTCGCGGCTCATCCCGGCGAGCGTGCCCGCAGCGGAATTGGCGAGTTTGACGAAGTCGGCGATGATCGGGTTCTGGCTCTGCATGCCGTCTAAATGATCCCTGCGCGCGCGATGCGCAAGATGCTGCGTCGCTACATTTCGATCCGCTGCACCGCGCTGCCCTGGTCAAGCTCCGCCGCATTGGGGTTCAGCTGCAGGAACTGGAGGTTAAGCGCCGTGGCGAACAGGATCCACGCAAGATAGGGCAAGAGCAGCAGCCCGGCCCAGCGCCGCACCTTGAGGAACAGGTAGATCGTCACCACCACCGCCACGTCGAGCAGCACGATCACCACCAGCGCCCCGGTGATATTGTGCCACAGGAAGAACATCGGCGACCACAGCAGGTTGAGGCACAGCTGCACCACGAAAGCGATGATCGCGCCGTTGCGATAGCGCGATCCGAAGGCGGAGCACACCCCGGCAGCGGCCAGCCCCATCAGCACATAGAGGATCGACCAGACGATACCGAAAGCGGCCGGTGGCGGATACATTCCGGGCTTGGTGAGCTGCGTGAACCAAGGGTTCCCATCGCCGCTTCCCGCCAACTGGCCCGACATGAATCCCAGCAGCAAAACCGCTGGGACAAGAAACAGTGACCAGCGCATGAGGCTGGCGCGCAACTGTGCCGGGCTGGCAAGACGATTCATCGTTCCCCCGTTTGCGATTCGGACAGATAGTCCGCGCAGGGTTGTGCCGCGTGTGTCTGCCGCCTGCAACCCGCCGTTTGAGCCAGTTTAGTCGGAATCGGAGCCTTTCGTGCCATCGCGGTACGCATTGACGAGGAATTCGACATTGCCCTCGGTGCCGGTGATCGGACTCGGGGAGATTCCCTCGATCGTCCAGCCGCTGCTTTCGAGCCAGTCGCACACCTCGCGGCACACCCGATCGTGCAGCGCCGGGTCGCGCACGATCCCGCCCTTGCCGACCTCCCCGCGCGCGACCTCGAACTGCGGCTTGATCAGCGCCACCAGCCGGCATTGCGCCGCCGCCAGCGCCAAGGGCACTTCCAGCACCTTGGCCAGGCCAATAAAGCTCGCATCGCAGACCACCCAGTTGCACGGGCGGTCGATCTGGGCAGCGTTAAGCTCGCGCGCGTTGGTCTGTTCGAGCAGGGTGATCCGCTCGTCCTGCCGCAGCTTCCAGTCGAGCTGGTTGGTGCCGACATCGACCGCGAACACATGCGCCGCGCCATGGTGCAGCAGCACCTGCGTGAACCCACCGGTCGAGGAACCGATGTCCATCGCCACCGCACCCGCCGGGTCGAGCCCGAAGTGCTTGATCGCATGATCGAGCTTGATCCCGCCGCGCCCCACCCACGGATGATCCTTGCCCTTCACGCTAAGGGCTGTGTCGACGGGGAGCTGCTGGCCCGGCTTGTCGATCCTGCTATCGCCGCCCTTGTCGTCCACCCGGAACACGAGTCCCGCCATGACCAGCGCGGCGGCGCGGGTGCGGCTTTCGGCCAGCCCCCGCTCCACCAGTAACTGATCGATCCTCATGCGAGATGTCTTGCGCTCGGCCATGCGGGCAGCGATAGGAGGCACCGCGCGCGCTTGCCAAGAGCGAAGCTGCGTGCGGACGAAAATACTCTGCGTCCGGAGATGCGCTTGATGACCGACCGACCGATCCGCCCCCTTCATAGCAAAGCCGCCCGCCGCCTCGCGCTGGGTGGCGCGGGACTGGTCATTCTGGCAGCCCTCAGCCTGAGCCTCGGCGGCTGCGTCTCGAGCCCGCCGGCGCCGGTGGCAGCGCCCGCCCCGGCTCCTGCGCCCCGGCCGCAACCGACCGCTGCGCCGACCCAAGCGGTCACGCCCGTCTACGACAACTGGATGGACGCGCCGCAGACGCCGGGGGACTGGTCGTTCCGGCTCATTCCCACTGGCGTGCTGGCCCAGTTCGGCACCGATCCGGCCAATCCGCTGTTCGGGCTGGAATGCGTGAAGGCGACCGGACAGGTGCTGATGCATGCGCCCAGGGCGAGCGGCGGAACGCTATTGCTCCGTACAGAAAGCATGGACCGCACGCTTGATCCTGCAAACCTGCCGGGCGGCCCAAGCTATGCCCGCTATGTGGTCTCGGCTCGCGATCCGCTGCTCGATGCGATGGCATTTTCGAAGGGCCGCTTTGCCGCGCTGGTGAGCGGGGCCCCCGCTTACTACCTGCCCGCCTGGCCCGAGGTCACACGGGTGGTGGAAGAGTGCAGAAGGTAGTTCGCTGGGCGCAAACGCTTCGGGGCTGGGAAGGCTAAGCAGTCCCTTCCAAGCTGCCATAAAACCGTCAAATAACCCAGCTTTGCGCAGGCGACCTATTCTGACTGTGAAAAAGATAAATTCAAGGCTTGTCTTGCGCTGCAGCACGATTCACAAAGGACACAAGGCCAGCGGTTATCGCGGTCTTCGCCCCCGGTGAAACGGTTTTGGGTGTTGGCTTAATAGCGCGAAAGGAGGTGATCCGATGTCTCATGGTTCAGCAGGGAGGTCGGTTAGTTTCCGCACGAGGCACTATCTGGTTTAAACACCGCGGTAGAGGCTTTGTGGGCGGCACTTCCGGCCGCTGACCATGCGAAGGGCTGTTTCGGCTGAGGTCGAAGCAGCCCTTCTCATTTGTGCCCGGGCGCGCTCCACAGAGCGCCCCTTCAAATCCTTGCTCCAACAGGCTAGACAATGCGCTGACACAAGCCAATTGGATGGAAAATTTCTTCTAATCTTGCATTGACGTAATTTTCTGTCATTAGCAGCCCTTCCACAGCAAGGACCACATAGTATGGCGACGCTCGCCGAAAGCCCGATTGCCTTCGAGACCCTGGCCCATCCGGCCCCCACCCCCGACGACCTGCGCGAAGCGCGCATCGCCGAGCCGGGGTTCGGGACCGTATTTACCGATCACATGGTCTCGATCGACTGGGACGAGGCGCACGGCTGGCACAACGCCAAGGTCGGCCCGCTGGAGGCTATCCCGCTGCACCCGGCATCGAGCGTGCTGCACTATGCGCAAGAAATCTTCGAGGGACTGAAGGCCTATCGCCTCGACGACGGCAGCATGGCGCTGTTCCGGCCTGAGGAGAACGCGCGCCGCTTCAACGCCTCGGCGCACCGGCTTGCCATGCCCGAGTTGCCCCAAGAAACCTTCGTCGAAGCGGTCCGCCTCGCGGTCGAGGCCGACAAGGACTGGTTCCCCCCGGTCGAGGGCGGCTCACTCTATATCCGGCCCTTCATGTTCGCCAACGAGCACTTCCTCGGCGTGCGCCCGGCCAAGCAATACAAGTTCCTCGTGATCTGCTCGCCCGCGGGCAACTATTTCAAGTCGGGCGCTCCGGCGGTCAGCGTCTGGGTGTCGGACTATACCCGCGCCGCGCCGGGCGGAACGGGCGCAGCCAAGTGCGGCGGCAACTATGCCGCCAGCCTCGTGCCCACGAAGGAGGCCTTCGCGCTGCACCATGATCAGGTGGTGTTCCTCGATGCCGCCGAGCATAAATGGATCGAGGAACTGGGCGGCATGAACCTGTTTTTCGTCTTCGACGACGGCTCGATGATCACCCCCCCGCTATCGGGCACGATCCTGCCCGGCATCACCCGTGACAGCCTGATCACGCTCGCCCGCGAAGAGGGGCTCGCCGTGCGTGAGGAGCGCTATTCGATCGACCAGTGGCAGGCCGATGCGGCTTCGGGCCACCTGGTGGAGACCTTCGCCTGCGGCACCGCAGCCGTCGTCACCCCGGTCGGCACCGTCGCCGGGCGCGAGCACAACTTCACCATCGGCACTGGCGGCCCCGGTCAGCTGACCGGCCGCCTCAAGCAGCGGCTGGTCGATATCCAGCGCGGCAAGGCCGCCGATCCGCACGGCTGGGTCATGAAGCTGGATTGATTGCCATGAAGATGCTGCAGGCCTTCCGCGTCGTCGCCTTTATCGAGGGGATCACCACGATCCTGTTGTTCCTCGTCGCCATGCCGTTGAAATACGGGCTTGGCTACGATGCGCTGATCCGGCCCTTCGGCATGGCCCACGGCGTGGCCTGGCTGGCTTATCTCGCGGCCATGGCAGTGTGCCTGCCCGGCAAGGGGTTCACCATTGCCGAATGGCTGCGCACCTTCGTCTTCGCGCTGTTCCCGACCGGCACCTTCCTCAACGACCCGCTGATCGCGCGCCGTCAGGAACAGCTTTCCCGCGCCTGATCCACCTTCGTCATTGCGATCCCGGACTTAGTCCGGGAGAAGCAATCCATCTCCAACGTTTTCCTGAAGCGCAGACATCGGGGAGATGGATTGCCGCGTCGCCTGCGGCTCCTCGCAATGACGAGCTCAAGCGCAAAGAAGTCAGATCGAGCGCGGGTAGATCGGGCGGATATCGACCGGGATCTCGTCCATCCCGGCGATCACGCGCTGCGCATGTTCGTCAAGGTGAGCATATTTGGCGAAGAAGGCTTTGGTGCCCTCGTAATCGCCCTTGGCCTGCAACATCAGCTCTTCGGCCAAAAGGTCGCGCAGGCCCGTCTCCAGCTTGGCCATGTCGATGGTGTAATGCCCCGCGTCCTCGTCCCAGGCGAAGGCGCCCTTTTCGAGCAGGTATCCATATTGCACCGCCGAGCCCTTGCCATGGGCCTCCTCGATGCCGAACCGCACCGAGCGGAAGATCCCGGCAAAGTAGGTCGCCAGCAGTTCTTCCTTCTCCGCCTCGGGCAGCTCGCCGCGCTGCATCATGTAGAGCAGGTTATACATGCCCATGACGTCGGCCTTGCTCTCCTCCAGCGCCGAATACTGTTCTTTCAGCTCGGCATTGACGGTGGTCTCGCGGCCATCGACGGTGATCGTGCCCGGCCCGAGCGAGTGGCTCAACTCGTGGAAAAGCGTGAACAGCGTCATATATTTGCGGCTGACCAGCGCGGCCTGATCCGCGCTCAGCACGACATCGGCGATGGGGTCGAGGATGCGGTCAAACTTGGCGCCCAGCACATTGGCCAGGATGACCTTCTTCGCGCCCTTGGCCTCGCGCACGCGCTCGTCGTTGGGGAGGTTGAAGGCGATGGTCTGCACGCCGGGCACGTTATCGCCCCCGCCCTGCACCTGATCGGCAACCGAGATCGGGCTTTCGAACCCGCGCGCAAAGTTCTTGTATTCATCCGCGATGGGCAGGTTGCCCTCCATATCGCGCAGATAGCCGACATAGCGGCGCAGCGCAGCGCTCTCTTCCGGGTTGCGCAGCGTCACGAAGCTCTCGAACGCGGTCTTGGTGCCGTAGAGCCGATCAGTGTAGACCTCGTAAGGCCCGATGGCGACTTCGATGGGGGTGCCCTCAAGATCCATCCAGGCCATTTCGCTTTCGAAATAGTCATCCGATTCAAAGCTATCGGCGCGCAAGGAGAGAAACTTCTTGAGGCTGGCATTGCTGGTGATGTCGGCCGCTTCGCGCAGCAGCTTGGCGGCGGGCTTCAGCCACTCGGCATATTCGACCGAATAGGGCACGGCGACGAAACCATCTTCCCCGTCCTCGTTCTTGGCACGCTTCACCACCGTGTAGGGGCTCATCAGCGCATCCTTCTGGTCGGGGTGCGCTGCGAGGTAGGCGTCAAATTCCTCGCGGGTGAGGTCGGCGGGATAGAAGCCAGCGCCTTCGGGCCACTCGGCATCGCCATAGAACGGCTTGTTATCCGCCACCGAATCCCACGGGCCGAAATTGCGGTCGAACATTTCGAGCGTGTCGCCATCGTCGGTAGCCGCGATCTCCTCACGCATCGCAGGCAGATCGGCACCGCGCTGGCGCAGGTAGATCTCGCTCATCAGCTGGCTCGCTTCGATCAGCTTGTTGACGACCTGCTTCTCCTCGTCGGTGAGGTAGGAGGTGTCGACCTCCATCTCGACCGGCACGATCGACGCGCGGCTTGCGAGCATGTCGTAGCCACCTTGTTCGGCCGGCTCCCCGCCCGAGGAACAGGCAGCGACAGCAAGGGTCAGCGGCAGGAGGGCTTTGGCGAGCAGGCGCATGAGGCAGGCATCCATGTGGCAACAATTGAAACTTGTTGCCTGACTAGGACGCTTGGCCGCGCCTGTCCATTGCCTGCCGTTTGGGAGATGCGGGGAGGAGGCGCTCAGGCCTCGCGGTCGTTCCAGCGCCAGGCAGCCCGTTCGCCGCGGACAGCGTCAACCATCTGGTCGGCAAGGCGCAGAGTCTCGCTAAGGTCAACATCGGCTTCCGGCTGGGCCGGAGCGAGCACAGCCGACAGCGCGCCAGCCGAAACAAGGAACACATCGCGCCGGGTCACGCCCTCGGCGGCGACCTGCGCAAAGGCGCGCTGCACGTCGCCATTGGCCTTGCGTACGGCAAGGCTGGCCTCACCCGCCGCAACATCGGCGAAGGTATAGCGCCCCTCACCATCAGTCTGCGTAAGCTGGTCGCTATCGCCCAGCGAAACCTCGATCCCCGCCACCGGCAGGCCGCGCGCGTCAATCACACTGCCCGAAAGCTCGCCCGCGAAGGCGGCACCGGGAGCAGCAGCAAAAACGGCAGCAAGCAGGCAGAAACCAAAGCGCATAAAACAAACCCATTTGGCGCGGGGCGATTCGCCCGCATCACATGAGCCCCGCTCAAGCTGATTATGATGACAGCTTTATTGCACTTGGTGACTATTTCGCGTCGCGCGCGGGGCAAGCTGGTGACATCAGGCCAGTGCGCGCAGGATCAGATCGCTCGCCCGTTCGCCGATCATGATGCTGGTGGCATTGGTGTTGCCCTGCGGGATCGTGGGCATGATCGAGGCATCGGCCACGAACAATCCTTCCACCCCGATCACCGCGCATGTCGGCCCAACCACGGCCTGCGGATCGTCTGTCGCCCCCATCTTCGCCGTGCCAACCGGGTGATACATCGGGATCGTGGCAAGGCCGAGATAGCTCGACAGGCTTGCTGCATCGGCAAAGTCCGGCCCTGGGCGCACCTCGCTGGTGACAAGCCCGGCCATGGCGGCCTGATCCATCACCTTGCGCGCCACTTCCAGCCCCTCGACCAGCTGCGCGCGGTCTTCGTCATCGCCGAGCAGCTGGTGCGTAATCACCGGCGGCGCATCGGCGTCGTTGGCGGCAAGGGTAATCGTGCCGCGCGAGGCCGGGCGCATCAGGCCCACCAGCGTGGTGACCGCGCTGCCCTCGCGCAGGGCGAGGTTGCCATCGGGCGTGATATCGAAGGCAAAGGCCGAGAAGGCGAGCTGGATATTCGGCGCGGGCAGCTCTTCGCGCGTCTTCACGAAGGCCTGCGCATGGCCGATCCCGGTGGTAAGCGCACCGCTGCGCTTGGCGAGGAAGCCGAGCACCGATTTCGCCCCTGAAAGCCCGCGCGCATCGTTGTTGAGCGTGTGGGCCGAAACCTCGTTGACGAGGTGGACCGCCGAATGCTCCTGCAGGTTTTGCCCCACCCCTGGCCGATCAGCCAGCACCTCGATGCCATGGTCGGCCAGATGCGCGGCAGGCCCGATGCCCGACAGCATCAGCAGGCGCGGCGTGTTAAGCGCGCCCGCCGACAACACCACGCCCTCGCTCGCCTCCAGCACTTGCTCTGTGCCCATGCAGCGGATCGTCACGCCGGTGGCGCGCTTGCCGGTGAAGTTCACGCGCAGCACCTGCGCCTCGGTGCGAATGTCGAGCGTTTTGGGACGGTTCTTCAGATAGCCTGTTGTGGGCGAGCGCAGGCCGTTGCGCTGCGACAGCTGGATATAGTCCACCCCTTCGCTCTGTTCGCCGTTGAGGTCGCTCGAACGCGGATAACCCGCCTCCTCGACCGCCTCGATCCAGCGGTCGGTAACCGGATAGCGTGAACGCACATCGGAAACGGCAATCGGGCCGCCGGTTCCGCGCCACTGGTCCATCCCGCGCTCGTTGTCTTCGAGCCGCTTGAAGAACGGTAGCACGCTCTCATAGTCCCAGCCCTTCGCGCCGAGCTGCGCCCAATGGTCATAGTCCCAGGCGGCACCCCGGATGAACATCATCCCGTTGATCGCACTGCCACCGCCGAGCCGCTTGCCCGCAGGCCAGACGTCGGGCCTGCCGCCGACGCTCGGGTCGGGTTCGGCCTTGTACATCCAGTCGAAATTCGGCGTGTGGACAATCCCGCTCATCAACGCAGGCACCTTCGAGCGCAGATCGAACTTGCCGCTGCCAGCCTCGATCAGGGTAACGCGCTTGCCCGCCTGGGCCAACCGCACGGCCAGCGGCAAGCCTGCCGAACCGCCGCCAACAACGATAATGTCTGTCTCTCTGGTCATCGTAACTCCCGTTACGATTGCATTGCCGCATGTAGCCGCACGCGGCAAGGGGCGGCTGATGGGTCAGGCCGCATTGGCGAGCAGAACCTCGGCAGCCGGGGCACCCTCCAGCAGCGCGATCAGCGCCCGCTCCTCGCGGGTGAGCCAGCGGGTCGTGCGCGGCATTTCGAGCGTTGCGCGCCATTCCTCCTGTCTTGCGACGAGGTCGATCACGGCGGGATGGATATAGCTTTTGCGAGTGACCGCAGGCGTATTGCCGAGATGCTCGGCCACTTCGCCGATCACGGCCTTTATCGGCAGCACTTCCTTGGCATGCGCAAGCAAGCTCAGACCTTTCGCGCTCGCATGAAAGGTGCGGAAGTGCTTGGCGGTGAAGCCCTCGCCCATCGTCTCAGACAGATACTCGTTGACGCAGGCGGAGGTCACATCGTGGCAGGTGCCATCGGGATCGCGCCACTGGAACAGTCGCTGGCCGGGCAGATCGTGCAAGCGGCGCACAAAGGTCGCCAGCGCGCGGTCACTCAAGGCCACTTCGCGATCCTTGCCCGACTTGCCGCGAAAGGCGAGCCTGATCCGTTGCCCGTGAACCTCGGCATGGCGATGCTCCAGCGTGGTCGCGCCATAACTCCTGTTCGCGCGCGCATAGGCCGCATTGCCAATCCGCAGCGCGCCAAGATCAAGCAGCCGCACCACGCAGGCAATCGCCCGCTCACGGGTGAAGCCACGTTGCGTCAGATCCTCCTCCACTCGCTTGCGCAGCTTCGGCAGCGCAAGTCCGAACGCGTGGCAGGCATCGAACTTCTCCGCCTCGCGCCAGCTGCGAAACTCGGGATGATAGCGATATTGCTTGCGCCCGCGCGCATCCACACCGGTGGCGAGCAGATGACCGTTGGGCATAGGGCAGAACCACGCCGCGCTATATGCTGGCGGCAAGGCAATGGCGTTGAGCCGCCCGCGCTCTGCCCGGTCGGCAATCAGCGCACCCACCGGATCGTAGTAAGCCCAGCCCCTCCCCGCGCGGCGCCTCGTGATGCCAGGCATGGTGTCATCGACGTGGACTATGCGGGAGGGCTTGGTGGCCATGACAAAGTCTCAAACCCCGACGGCGCCCTGCCGGTTCCCGTGCCTGAAAGCTCGTCCCTCAGCTACGTCAAGAAATGCTTGGCTTGCGCAGCCGCCAGCAGCAGACCATCTAGCCGGACAACACTTGACCCTGTGGGAGACAAGCCGATGTCCGATACCTATACTCCGCCCGAAGTGTGGACCTCCGACGCCGAGAACGGCGGCCAGTTCTCCGGTATCAACCGCCCCACCGCCGGCGCGCGCGAGGAAAAGGAGCTGCCGGTCGGCGAGCATCCGTTCCAGCTCTATTCGCTGGGTACGCCTAACGGGGTGAAGGCCACGATCATGTTCGAGGAACTGCTCGAAGCTGGCCACGTCGAGGCCCAATACGACGCCTGGATGATCAAGATTTTCGAGGCCGAACAGTTCGGTTCGGGCTTTGTCGACATCAACCCCAACTCGAAGATTCCCGCGCTGGTGGATCGCACGGGCGTGGATCCGGTACGCGTGTTCGAGAGCGGCTCGATCCTTGTGCACCTTGCCGAGAAGTATGACTTCCTGCTGCCTGCTGCGGGCCGGGGTCGCACCGAGGTGTTCAACTGGCTGATGTGGCAGATGGGCAGCGCGCCGTTCATCGGCGGCGGCTTCGGGCACTTCTATGTCTACGCGCCCGAGCGCTACAAATACCCGATCGACCGCTATGCGATGGAGACCAAGCGCCTCTTCTCGGTGGCCGACAACCAGCTGGGCGAGACCGAATACCTCGCCGGCAGCGAATACTCGATTGCCGACATCGCTGCCTACACCTGGCTCGGCAACCTTTACCACGGGGCCTACAACGGCGCGGACAAGTTCCTGCAACTGCACGAGTTCGAGAACGTCGGCCGCTGGGTAAAGACGATCGATGCGCGCCCCGGTGTGATCCGCGGGCGACTGGTCAATACGCAGGCGCTGCCGGAGCGGCACTCGGCAGCGGATTTCGACAAGGTTGAGGACCGCACCCTGTTTAATCCGGTACGCAAACGCGCCGACGTCTGAGCTGTGGCTTGCGCACGCGGTCGGGGCCGCTATATGGCACCCCTTCCGCGAGCGCTGCTGGGGCGTCGCCAAGTGGTAAGGCAGCGGCTTTTGGTGCCGCCATTCGCAGGTTCGAATCCTGCCGCCCCAGCCAGTTTTTCAATGATTACAAGCGCCTACAAAAATAGGCGTCCTTCTGCGAGTGGAAACGCCGTGGCACCCTGTCGTGGCAACCGCCGCGACGGCACATCCGGTCAATCCACAAAGGCACGCTCCAGCACGTATGAGCCGGGTCTGTTGTTGGCCCCTTCGGCAAAGCCCATGCCATCGAGCATGGCAGCCATTTCGCGGTTCATCGCCATCGATCCGCACAGCATCACCCGATCCTGCGCAGGATCGAAGCGGGCCTCGCCAGTCAGGCCGTGAAACAGGCGGCCATCGGCGATCAGGTCGCCAATACGTCCGGTGGTGCGGAACGGCTCGCGGGTTACGGTGGGCACATAGTGAAATTGCAGCAGGGCCTCGTTCTGCACCAGCGGATCCCCCGCTAGCTGGCCTTCCAGTTCGTCGCGGTAAGCCAAATCGGAAACACGCCGCACCGAATGGACCAGCACGACCTCGCTGAAGCGATCGTAGCTGTCCGGATCGCGGATCAGGCTGAGGAAGGGGGCAAGGCCGGTGCCGGTGGCAAGCAGGAACAGTCGGCCTCCCGGCAGCAGCGCATCGGCCACCAGCGTGCCAGTTGGCTTGCGGCCAAGGAACAGCTGGTCGCCCGCGCGGATATGCGCCAATCGCGAGGTGAGCGGCCCGCCCGGCACCTTGATCGAGAGGAACTCCACTTCCTCGGCATAGGCCGGGCTGGCGATCGAATAGGCGCGCAGCAAAGGTCGGCCCGCATCGGGCAAGCCGAGCATGACAAATTCACCCGAACGGAAGCGGAAAGTGGCGGGGCGGCTGATCGCAAAGCTGAACAGCCCCTCGTTCCAGTGTCGCACCCAGCGCACCTCCTCAACGCTGAGTGCGCCCGTGGGCTCCATGGCAAAACACTGGTGAACCATGTCGTTCATGCTGTCTTGAGCTCCTGTCTTGTGGAAATCGCCAGACCAGTGCCCAGCGCAGCGCGAGGAACAACGGCCAGCAAGCTGGCGGCGGCGAGAAAGCGATAGCAGTGCACTTGGTTGATAGCTCCCTGTTGCGGGGAGGCGGCTAACCCATGATACAAATGCGAGTCAATTGCAATAAACGTCTCATTGCATAGTTTTTGCAATTGCATTTGGTTCGCATTACCGTCATTTGCGCGCCACTAATCAGGGAGTCACAACAATGGGTCACTCATCGCCCGCGCGCGCGTTCTTGCTCGCCACCGCCCTTTCTGCTTCGCCCGCCTTCGCGCAGCAACAGGATCCCGCTGCTGACGACACGATCGTCGTTACAGGCCGCGCCCAGCAGCTTTATCGCGCTGAAGAGGTGACCAGCGGCAAGCTGCCCACCGATCCGCTCGAATCTTCGCTCTCCGTCACTACCATCACGCGCGAACTGATCGAGGATCAGGGCGCGCGCGATGCGCAGGATCTCTATCGCAACATCTCCGGGGTCAGCTTCTTCAGCTACGCCGGGGTGACGGCGCGCGGCTTCCGGCAGGAGGAAATTTTCTACGATGGCCTGCGGGGCGATCCCTATGCCGGCTTTGCCGTGCCGCAGCTTTTCAACATCGAACGGGTTGAGTTTCTGAAAGGCCCGACCGGGATGCTCTATGGCCCCGGCGCGCCCGGCGGCCTGTTCAACTACGTGACCAAGCGCCCCGATACCGCCGGCTTCAGCGGAGAAGTGCGTGCAATCGTCGGCAACGAGGAGCGATACGGCGGCTCGGCGGAAATCAACGCACCGCTCGGCGGCGATTTCGCCGCGCGCGGCGGGGTGTTCTACGAAGATCGCGGCACCTTCCGCACCAACGCCGGTTCGCGCACGCTGATCGCCGATGGCGGCGTCTCCTACGATCCCGGCCCGTTCACGGTCATTCTGCAAGCCACCCACTACGACCAGGAGCTCGATGCCAACCGCCTGCGCGGCGTGCCGGTGGACGATAACGGCGAATTCCTGACCGACCGGGAATGGAACCACAACGAGCCGACCGACTTCCTCAACCTCGAATCCGATGTGGTGCAAGGCCGGATCGAGGCCGAGCCGGTGGCTGGCCTCACCCTTGATGCCACGGTGCGCTACAACAAGGCGACTGAAGTGCAGAACTATCACGAGCCGCGCGGCCTGTTCGATTCCGATGGCGACGGGGAGATCGATTCCACCATCCGCGAATTCCGCGATCAGCAGCGCACCGAGGAATCGTGGTCCTTCGGCGGCAATGCGGTGTGGGCACAGGATATTTCTGCCACGGTGAGCAACCGGCTGCTGCTCGGCTTCGATCACTTCACCGGCGACGAGTATTTCCAGGGCCGCTCGCTGCGGGGGCGCAATGTGGTGACGGCAGGCCTGCCCAGCCCGCTGAGCCTGTTCAACCCGGTCTATGGCCAGTCCGATCCGGCGACTTACAATCAGGGTGCCTATACGATCACGCTGACCGATGCCGAACGCACCGGGTTCTACCTGCTCAACGAACTGACCCTGGGCGACCTGATCCTTGTCGGCGGCATCCGCCGCGACAGTTTCCGCGACGATGCCAGCGGCACGGTGTTTGAAGATAGCGAAACGACCTACCGCGCAGGCGTGGTCTACCGCGTAACCGACGAGGTGAGCCTGTTCGGCCAGTATGCCACCAGCTTCGAGCCGCAGGATGCCTCCTCCCAGGACGTGCTGGCGGGCGGTCCCTTCGCGCCCACTGCGGGCGACATCTTTGAAGCCGGGGTGAAAACCGCGCTGTTTGGCGGGCGGATCCAGTCCTCGCTGTCGGCTTACCAGATCCGCCGCACCAATATCCTCCAGGCCGATCCGCTGGGCGATGTGGGTGAAGACGGCGTGGACGATCTGCTGGCCATCGGCGAAATCACCAGCAAGGGGATCGAATTCGATCTCGCCGCCGACATCACCCCCGACTGGGTGCTCACCCTCGCCTATGCCTACAACGACACGCGGATTACCGAGAACAACGACGGCGGCGGCTTTTCGAACAATGTGGGTGACCGCTTCGCCAATGCGCCGGAACATACGCTGGGCTTCTGGACCCGCTACCAGTTTCCCGAACTCGGCCTCGCGGCGGCGCTCGGCGGCGACTATGTTTCCGACCGGATCAGCATCAGCGGCCAGCGGGTCGATCCCTACATGATCTTCGACGCCTCGCTGATTTACGAGACCGGGCCTTACCGGGCGATGCTGCGGGTGGATAACCTGTTCGATGCCACCTATGCCGCCTCGGGCTTCATCGACCGCACCGGCCATTTCCCCGGCGAGCCGCGCTCGGTGTTCCTCGAACTGGGCTATTCGTTCTGATGGCAACGGCGCGGCTCGGCGCGGATGATCGGGTCCCGCGCGCGAAGTCCGCGCCCAAGGCGGCGCGGGTCTGGTGGCAGGTTCACCAGTGGGTGGGCCTGAAGCTGAGCCTGTTCATGGCCTTCATCCTGTTCACCGGCACGCTGGCAGTGGTCAGCCAGGAAATCGACTGGCTGGCCCAGCCAGCCTTTCGCGTGGACCCTGCCAGCGTGTCAGGGCCGGTCGCTTGGGCGCAGATTGCGCAAAATGCCGCCGCCCATCCCGGCGTGAGCGCCGTATCGATCATCGAAGCCCCGCCCGCCGCCGCCTTTGCGGCGCGGGTAACGGTGGAATTTGCCGATGGGCAACCGGGGTTCCTCTATGCCCATCCCACCAGCGGCGCCGTTCAGGGCACCGGGCCATGGGTGGGCGCGGCGCGGGTGCTGCGCAATCTGCACCGCCACCTCAATTTGCCGACCAAGATCGGCGTGCCGATCGTCTCCTCGCTGTCGATCCTGTTGATGATCAGTCTGGTGACGAGCTTCGTGGTCTATAAACGCTGGTGGCGCGGCTTTGCCAAGCCGCTGCGCCGCCGCGATGCCCGCACCTGGTGGGGCGACTTTCACCGGCTGGCTGGCGTGTGGTCGCTGTGGTTCGTGGCCCTCATCGCGTTGACCGGTCTGTGGTATCTGGCCGAAAGCCTAGGCCTTGATGCGCCGCCGCAAACGGCATTCGAACCGGCCGAGGTCAGCGCGCCATTGGCCGAGGCCGACCTCGCCGCTGCTTTCGCCGCCGGGCTGGCTGCCCATCCGAATTTGCGCGTGAAAGCGGCCATGCTACCTGCTGCGGATAACCCTATGCTGGAATTGCAGGGCCAGTTTTCCGCCGTGCTCGTCCGCCCGCGCGCCAATGCGGTGTGGGTGGATGTGCGCAACAACCGGGTCAGGCTGATCACCGACGGGCGCGACCTCTCGCTGCACCAGCGGATCAGCGAGATGGCCGATCCGCTGCACTTCGGCACCTTCGGCGGCTACTGGACCAAGGCCCTGTGGTTCCTGTTCGGCCTGCTGCTGACAGGGCTCGCGCTATCGGGCGCGGCGATCTATTCGCTGCGGATCGGGCGCGAACGCAGCGCCACTCTGCGCCTGAGCAAGGCCTTTGCGGGCATGTGGCAGGGTGCGGGGCGCTGGCGCTCATTGAACCTCGCGCTGATCGCCACCGGCCTGGTCATGATCGGCTATCTTCTTGCGGGCGGGCAATAGGCGCGAACAGATGGGATAAGTCGCCCTTGCGCGCCAGTGGGTCGGCCAGTGAGCAATTTAACTCCTGCAGTCGCCAGCCGGGTTCCAGCGCGCCAACTGCCCGATATATTTGCCGCGCCCTGTCGACGAGGGCGAGAACAGCGCCGTCGTGACCTCTTCCGCTAAACGGCAGGCGTTGCCGGTGAGCGGGTCAATATGATGGCGTGCGAGGTTGACCCGAAGACCGCCGAGCAAACTGATTGGGGGTGTCTGCGTGAATGGACGCGAACCATCCGAAGCGACGCCTTCTGCCGAAGCCGGCAAATGCAATCGTCCCGGTCACCTATTTGTCATGATCAGGAGCTAGCGGCACCGATCAAGCCAATCATATCGGGGCCAACTTCTGCCGCAACTCGAGAACTCAGCGCACTGCAGGGACGAATCTTCGCGGATTCCCGACTGGGCTCAGGTTCAGACGGGTCTCGTGCGCTATCTGCGTGCGCGCGGCGCCAGTATCGATGTTGCGGAGGATATCGCGCAGGAAACACTCGCGCGACTTGTCGCGATCACCCGCGACAAGAAGGTCGGCAGTCTGTTCGCGCTGGGCTTCCGTATCGCGGACAATCTGCTGGTGGACAGATATCGCCGCGACAGCCGTTACGGCCTCGAAACCGATCTGGAAATTCATGGCGACGCTCCTTCGCTCGACCGGGTGATGGACTCGCGCCGGGCGGTGGAGGTTTTTCAGCGGTGTCTGAACCGCATGCCGAGATTGCGGCGCGAGGTACTGGTCCGTCGCCGTCTGGGGCAGGAAAGCTGCCAGGCGATCGGCGAAGCCCTGTCGCTTAGCCCGAAGGCGGTGGAAAAGCATATAACCCGCGGGCTGCTCGATCTGCGGCGGGCAATGGAAAAGGCCGGCATCGACCGGCCGGGATGGGATGGATGATGCTGCTGGATACGGCAGACCTGAATAGTCAGGCAGCGGGTTGGGTCGAGAAGATGAGCCGCCCCATGCTCGACAGCCAAGATGCGGCGGAATTCGACCGCTGGATTGCGCAGGACCCCCTGCACCTCGAAACCTATGCGCGCCTCGTATCGGTGTGGCAGTCGGATGGCTTGGTCAAGGCGCTCGAATCCGGCCTTCCGAGCAACGACAACGAACATATCGAGACTTCAGCCACAGGAGACGCCGAGCCCGACGCGATGGCGGTTTTCGCGCGCTTTGCCCGGCTAGCTGTTGTTGCACTCGCGCTTTTCCTGCCGCTGGCAATTCTCACTCAGGGTGCCTTGAGCCCTACGGCCGAATATGCGGCACCCCGCGGCGAGGACCGGATCGTCGACCTGGCCGACGGATCGCGCCTGCATCTCAGCGGGGGGACGCGGCTTGCAGTGCGCATCACGCCATGGTCGCGCACCGTTACCATTGCGCACGGTCAGGCCTATTTCGATGTCGCGCATGAACGTCTGCGAGGCTTTACCGTCGATATCGGCGATGCCAGCGTTTCGGTGCTGGGGACGGCCTTCGACGTCAACCTGCGAAACGACGGAGAGCGGGAGGTCCGCGTCTTTCGCGGGCTAGTCAACGTCGCGGCGGGCAATGGCGAATGGCGTGTTCCAGCGGGCGCAGGCGTAGCAATAGCCGGTTCGCGCGTGCGCACCCTCGACGACGTTGAGGGTGCCCAGCCCGGCTGGATCGACGGATGGTTCGATGCGCAAGATACTCCGCTCGACCACTTGGTCGAACAGGTGAACCGCAGCACGGACCGGCCGATCATGCTCGCCGACCCCGGACTGGGCGCGCTGCGGATCTCGGGAAGGTTTCAGCTCGATCGCCCGCGCGAAGTGCTCGACACGCTCGCTTTAATATATGGCCTGCGCTGGGAAGACACCGGAGAACAACTGCTTGTATCACGCTCCTGAAGGTCGACAAAAAGCCGGCAGAAACCTGCAATAATTTCACGTAATTGTAACAAAACTTTTTTGTCGGGTTTTTATGTTGCCCAGCGTCATCCCCATGCCTTCAAGCACAAGGACAGGGATAAACATGCTTCGTTTCAAATCTGGTCGCGCCAGTATTTCGGCGCTCGCGCTTTCGTGTGCCATAGCTCCGCTCTTCATGGCCTCGGCTCCGGCCTACGCTGCGGGCGAAAGCGCCTACAGCTTCGCAATTCCGTCCCAGGATCTCGCCAGCGCTCTGCGCGAATATTCGCGCGTCACCGGCATTCAGGTCGCCGCATCGTCCGACGTGCTGCGTGGCCGCACCAGCCGCGCGATCTCGGGCCGGATGACGCCCGATGCAGCTCTCGCTCGCATCGTGTCGGGTGCGGGTGTGGCAACGCGCCGTCAGGGCCGCACGATCATCGTCACGCTCGCCGAGGCTGCTGCGACGCGGGCATCTCAGCCCGTCGCCGCGGCACCGGCGCGTGCCACGTCCAGCCCTGCGCAGGATAACGAGCCGAGCGAAGGCGGCGAGATCATCGTCACCGGCTATCTCGAAGCGGTGCAGGCCTCGCTCGGCAAGAAGCGCGATTCCGATGTCATTTCCGACACCGTGAGCGCAGATGACATGGGCGACCTGCCCGCCAACAACGTTTCCGAAGCGCTCGCCCGCCTGCCCGGCGTCAACGCGGTGCGCGATGCCACCACCGGCGAAGGCGACCGTATTACCGTGCGCGGCCTGTCGACCGAGTTGAACAACTATTCGATCAACGGGGTCCGCCTCGGAGGCGCCGGCTCGCGCGACGATGTGTTCTATCGCGGCGTGCGCCTGTCGGTGCTTCCGCCTGACGGGATCAAGGAAATCACGGTTTTCAAGACGCTCACCCCCGATCGGGACGGCGATGCGCTGGGCGGTTCGGTCGATATCTCCACCCCCACTGCCTTTGATCAGGACCCGACTTATCTGCGCCTTTCGGGCGAAGCCAGCATGATCGACAAGTACGACAATCCGTTGAGCGGCCAGTTCTCGGGCGCAGCCTCGCGCCAGTTTTCGGACCAGCTCGGCCTGTTCGTTTCGGGCAGCTGGAGCCGCCGCCAATCGCGGTTCGAACAGAACGGCGTTGACGGCGATAACCAGCCCGACACCTGGTATGAAGACAGCGAGACGCTGGGCTGGGATCCCAACCGCTTCGTGCTGCGCGGCATGGACCTGGGCTTTGGCGAGACCGAGGTCGAGCGCTGGGGTGTGAACTCGAGCCTCGATTTCCGCTCGGACAACCACGACCTCCATGTGCGCGGACAGTACAACAAGTTCCGCAAGACGCAGTTTCTCAACCGTCTGAACTTCCGCAACGACACCAGCCGCAATTCGACCCGCCTCTCGCAGGTCGACAGCGACGATACGAGCCTCGTCCAGCCTGACGACAATGTGGTCGGCTTCGACGATACGCTGGGCCGGATCTATGGCTACACCACCGATCAGATCGTCGACCGCGACAAGGACGGCGTTATCACCGATGCCGACCGCTCGGCCCGTTCGACCTACAGCTTGGTCGGCAAGTCGGGCACCTGGGATCCGGCGGGCTTCCGCCTGCGCCGGTTCTGGGAAGGCTCGAACGAGACCGGCAGTCTCGCCTCGGCCAACTTCGGCGGCGTCTCGCGCTTCAATGCGGTGACGATCGACTACGACGTTTCCTACTCGCAGTCCGAAGACAACCTCGACGACGGCTACGAGCTGGAATTCCGCAGCGACAAGTATGGCTGGCTCGGCAATCGCGGCGTGCTGTTCTCGGCGGCGGAAGATGCGCGCTACCCCAAGTGGCTGCTGAACTCGGCAGGCCTTGCCGGGGTGCAGGACCCGTCGGAATACGACTTCAGCGGTCTGGAAGGCGAAATCGGCGGATCGAGCGAGAAACTTTGGCAGGGCCAGGCCAACCTCGAATGGGAAATCGGTTCAGACTTTCTCGACACGATCCGCACCGGTGCCAAGTACTACAACTCGCGCCGCCAAACCTATGAAGGCTCGTTCCTCGACCTCAATGCCAACGGCACTATGGCCGATTTCTCCGACCTCTATGGTGAAGAGATCACCAGCCTGTTCGGCGGCGCCTATACCGGCGACTATCGCCTTGGCACCACGCTCGACAACGACGCCATGATGGCAGAGCTGCAACGCGCCGAGAACGGCGAAAGCAGCCTGTTCGATGGCTTCGCGGTCGATCCCTCGCAGGCCGAAATCTCCGACGAGGACAGCTTCACCTTCGAAGAAAGAGTAATCTCGGCCTACCTGATGGGCACCGCCTATGTCGGGCGGGCGCAGATCATCACCGGTGTGCGCATGGAAAACACGCGCAACACCATCGACGCGTGGAACACCGATCCGGTCAACGGCGAGCGCTATACCCGAGACCGCACCAGCTTCACCAACTGGTTGCCCTCGGTTCACGTCAACTACGACATCGACCGCAAGACCAAGCTGCGCGGCGCCATATGGACCAGCTTTGCCCGGCCCGATATCGCCCGCATGAGTTCGGCCCGCGAATACTCCTACGATCGTGATCCCGATGGCAACGGTGTGCAGAACCCCACCAGCGAGTGGATTTTGACCGGCATCGAGATGGGCAACCCCGATCTCAAGCCGCTGCGGTCGACCAACTTCGATATCTCGCTCGAACGCTACAACGGCACCACCGGGGCTTACTCGATTGCGGTGTTCTACAAGGACATCGAGAACTTCCTGTTCCGCTCGTCCTCCAGCAACATCCGCAACGGGACGGCGGGCCAGAACATCAATCCGGAAGGGGTGGCGATCACCATGCCCAACAACGGCAAGTGGGCCGAGGTTTACGGTGTGGAAATCAGCGGCCAGCAGCTGCTGCACTGGCTGCCCGGCGTTCTCGGCTCGCTCGGCGTGGGCGGCAACGTGACGCTGCAACGGTCGAAAGCGGCAACGGGGCTCTCGTGGCACCCCGAGGGCTATACCCTC
Source organism: Erythrobacter sp. (assembly GCA_027311945.1). Taxonomy (GTDB): domain Bacteria; phylum Pseudomonadota; class Alphaproteobacteria; order Sphingomonadales; family Sphingomonadaceae; genus Alteraurantiacibacter. The sequence continues at coordinate 26,741 of DAICXZ010000022.1, read as the reverse complement.
CCGCTGATGGAAACGCCTGAGACGATCGCCAACCTCCAGGTGTTCTGGGAACGCAAGGGCTGGGAAATCTATGGCGCGTGGAACTACCAGTCGCGGTTCATGGCCGGCATCAACGACTTCGGCAACGACCCCTACGAGCAGGCCTACAGCTTCGTGGACCTGACCTTCCGCCGGAGCTTCCTCAAGAAGTCGTCGGTGCAGGTGCAGGTGCAGAACCTCTTCGACTCGCACACCTACTGGCAGACCGTGTCGAGCGGCGAAGGGGCGAGCCGCGCCTACATCAAGAACGGGCGGACGATCTCGCTCGGCTTCAACCTGATCTTCTGATGGAACCGATCATGATCATTCGTAAAGCTCTCTTCGCCGCCGCCCTTCTCGCAACCTGCGCCGCCCCCGTGGCGGCGCAGGACGCACACACCCCGGTGCTTGCTCCGGCCACGGCCCAGCCCGAGCGCATCGTTCTCAACCTCACCGCCGATACGGCGCATGAGATGGCGATCACCTGGCGCAGCGCACCGGGCCTTGCCGGGCTGGTGCAATATGCCCGCGCCACCCCCGGCCCCGACTTCGTGAAAGACCCCGCAACGCAGGCGGCCATCACCGATGATGCCACCTTCGCGGTAGAGGAAGACCCGGCCTTCTCCGCCGCCTATCATTCGGCGGTGTTGACCGGGCTCGAACCCGATACGGTCTATGCCTATCGCGTGGGCGACGGCACGCGCTGGTCCGAATGGTTCCAGTTCCGCACCGCCGCCGTCGAGGCCAGGCCGTTCCGGTTCATCTACATGGGTGACATGCAGAACCAGGTTCTGTCGGAGGCCTCGCGCACGCTGCGCATGGCCTTCCGCACGGCAGGCGATGCAGCCTTCACCATCCACGCGGGCGACCTCATCAACCATCACGATTCGGACCGCGAATGGGGCGAGTGGTTTGCCGCCGGCGGGTTCCTCTATGCTCAGACGCCGCAGATGCCGACACCGGGCAACCACGAATATGTGAAGGACCAGAATGCGCGCGCAGGATCGTCGATCAATGGCCAGTGGCGGCGGCAGTTCACCCTGCCCGAGAACGGTCCCTCCTCGGTGCCCGAGGCGCTCGAAACGTATTGGTATACCGATTATCAGGGTCTGCGCCTGATCTCGATCGACGCGCCGCAGCTTGACCGCAACGAAGCCGAGCGCGCGGCAACGGTGGCTTGGCTCGACGACCTGCTCAGCAACAACCCCAACCGCTGGACCGTGATTTTCCTGCACTTCCCGCTGTTCTCCAGCGACCCTGATCGCGACAACCCGAAGGTGCGTGCGGCGCTCAAGCCGCTGATCGACAAGTACGGCGTCGACCTCGTACTGCAGGGGCACGACCACGGCTATGCGCGCGGCGCAATCGGACCGGACGGCCCGAGCGCCGACGATGCCGGGGCGACCTATGTCGTCTCGGTGGCGGGTCCGAAGATGTACGAGGTTGCCGACCTCGCCTGGGCGCGCCGCACGGCCGAACGCACGCAGGCCTATCAGATCATCGACGTCGCCGGAACGGACCTGGTCTATCGCGCCTACGATGCGACAGGCGAGCTGTTAGACTCGATGCAACTTCAAAAACCCTGAGGCGTCGCAGCCTGATGCCGGATGCTGTCAGCCGCATCGCAACTCGTCTCCGATTTGCCAAACATTTCCCTTCCCCGGTGACAACTAGGGCAAGAAGATTCCGTCACTCGGCCACAGTGGCCGAGTGACGGGTCTTGTAGGTTTGGCAGTCGATGAGATGGCATGCGAGATTGAAATGTCGCTGCCCTTCGGCGGCGATGTAACAATTTGGCTGAAATTACCAGAATCGCTGCTGCCGAAGACGGAGGCATTCGATCCAAGCCTATCGATGGTTGAATTTATAGTCCTTCAATTTGTGATTCAGCCTTTTCTACCCACTGACATACCCCGGTCTGAACGCTTAATTTTGCTTTCAAAGTCGACCTCCGGTCGTTTCATCTGCGCTCGGCAAGCCCGAGCGCATCCTCGAAGAGGCAACCCGGCAAGCTTGTTCATACTGCGCAATGAAGGTCTGTACTTGGGCGAAGCGCCTTCGAGCGGGTTCTGTCTCCAAGGGCGCATAAGCGAAGAGGGGCAAGCCTTCACTATCGCGCACCGTCAGGGTTAGGCGCTGCCCCTGACTCGTGTGCAATTGCTCCCACGCAAACGCTTCGGCCAGATCTTCCGACGCAGCCGCCGTGGCGTAAAAGGACACGAAGGGACTGTTGCTCAACGACTGGTAGTAGGCTGGAGCATGGCGGCCAGGGACTGGGGGATGCCGCCGGAAGGGCGTACGCGCTGCCAGGCTGTCCGCATGGGGCATGGCGAGTATCCGCGGGTCTTCCCAGATGCCCGCTCCGAAGCGGTTCGCGGGGCTGGCGGTCAACTGCAAGACCTGGTCGACGACATGGCTGGTCTCATGGAGCAGGATGTAAGTCAGCGCATCGCTGTCACCGGCATCGAACCCGATCGAGAACCCCGAGCCGTCGTCTACGAAAAGTCGCTGTTCCTTGGTGTTGAGGAAATCCGTCAGGCTGTCGTGCAGCAGGCTGGCCTTCAAGGTGATGTCGAATTGCAGACTGGCGTCGCCCGGATTCACCACCCGGGTCAACGCCGAACCTGAGCCGGGTTGCAGATCGAGGAAATTCAGTCGTCGCAAGTGATGGTGCAGGATGTCGCGATGCAGCTGCGGAAGGCCCGCCAGGACTTCACGCACAAGCGCGCGCTCCGCCGGTGTAAGCTGGTGGTCGGTAATGTCCGACGCCCCGACACCCGCGAAGACTTCCGTGACCGCCTGATCGGCTGGCGCGATCCGCGCCATCAGCGCGTCAACCCCCGCGCCGGGCACGGCAAGGCAGGCTACCGGTTGCGGCGCGGCCGGCGTTTGTTGCTGGGGTGCCTGCCCTGACAGGAGCAGGGCAGCCAGCGCTGCGGAGTTTGCGAACACGTCCATATCTGTAGCGATCCGTTTCCATCAAAGACATCGGTGGTGCAGCCACGGCCCACTCCCCCAACTGCACCCCGAATGTATCAAGCCGTGGGCACGGTGCCCCCGTCGATTACGTATTCGGTGCCGGTAATTGTTCCGGCAAGGTCGGATGAGAGGAAAGCGATGAGGTTGGCGATTTCCGCCGGCTTCGACGGCCGACCGATAGGAATTCCGCCCAGCGAATCCATGATCATCTGCTTGCCCTGCTCCACGTCCACCTTGTGCTCCGCTGCCAGCCGCTCAGCCAGCTCGACCGAGGATTCGGTCTCGATCCAGCCCGGCGAGACGCGGACAACGCGAACGCCTTTGGGCGAGACCTGCTTCGATACGCTCTTGCTGTAGGTGGACAGGGCCGCCTTGGCCGCCGCATAACCGGTCGTCGCGTCAGGTAGCGGGAGTTCGCGCTGGATCGAGGTGACGTGGATCACCACGCCCGACCCCTGCGCTTCCATCGCGGGCAGCAGCGCCCGATCGAGCCGGACCGCTGGGAACAGGTTGAGGTCCAGTTCCCTTTGCCATTCCTCGTCGCCAAGCGCGGCATAGCCGCCGGCAGGCGCCGACGATCCGCCCAGCATGTGCACCACGACGTCCACCCCGCCGAGCCGTTCCTCCACGACGGAGGCGACCGTCTCGCACCCTGCCGCCGTGGTGAGGTCGGCTGCCACGAAAATACTGTCCGGCATGTCCGCAGGCTTCGAGCGGGCCGTCGTCAGCACCCGGGCTCCGAGTTGCAGGAACAGCGCGACCGTAGCCGCTCCGGCACCGCGAGTGCCGGAGGTCACGAGCGCGCGCTTTCCCTTCAGGGTAAGGAGTTCGCTCATGGTACGATCTCCAGTTCGGCAATCTTGTCTTCGTCGAGGACAAAGAAATAGCGCAGGTCGACCGGGCTGCCGGGGAAATTGCCGACCAGATGGCTGGTTACCACCGTGCGGCCGCCATCCTCCACGATTGTGAAGGGCTCCACCGTGTACGTGTACTGGGTGGAAGCATTCGCCATCCATTGGCGGATTGCGTCGCGCCCGGTGTAGGTGTTGCCCTCGTCGATCACGACGGCCTCTTGCGTGAAGCATTCGGCAATCGCGTGAGCGTTGGCCTTCTTGTCGGCGGAGAAATAGGCCGCGATCGGGCTTGGTAATTCGATGGACATTTGGTGTCTCCTTGTAGAGGCGTTGGAATTCGGCGGCGCTGCGATCAGCGTCGGTTGAAGAATTAGGGCTTTTGATAAATCGCAGTAAGTGGGACAAAAGAGGACGTGCAGTTTCGATAAGCAGGATAATGGGCGCCTATAACCTCTCCGACTTCGATGCCGTGCTGGCGATCAGCCGCAAGGGATCGTTCCGCGCCGCCGCGCTGGAACTCGGCATGTCCACCAGCGCGCTGAGCAACGCGATCGCCAAGCTGGAAGGGCAGCTGGGAGTGCGCTTGTTCAACCGGACCACCCGCAGCGTTTCGCTGACGGAGGCCGGACGCAGGTTCGTCGATCAGGTGACGCCTGCGCTGACAGACATCCACCAGGCGCTCGACACGGTCCGCTCACAGCAGGAGAAGCCTTCGGGAACGCTGCGCATCAACACCTTTGCCACGGCCGGGCGTGAAATTCTGGCGCCGCTGCTGATCGAATTCACGCGCCGCTTTCCCGATGTGCACATAGATCTGGTTACCGAGGGAAATCTGGTCGACGTGGTCGCTGACGGCTTCGATTTCGGCGTGCGCAGCCAGTCGCTCGTCCCCTCGGATATGATCGCGATTGCGCTTGGCCCGCCCCGGCGCATTGCGGTTGTCGCCACGCCGGAATACCTCGACGGGCGCGGCACTCCGGCCGTCCCTTCCGACCTGCTTGCCCACGCCTGCATTCGCACGCGCCTGCCCAATGGTGCGCTCTATCGCTGGCAGTTCGAAGCCGAAGGCCAGCCGGTGCAGGTAGATGTCCAAGGCCCGATCACACTGGACGAGGCCAGCCTTGCACGCATGGCGGTGCTGGAGTCCGTAGGTATCGGCTATTTCATGGAATCCGACGTGCGGCGGGACCTGGATGAGGGGCGGCTGGTGCGGATGCTGGAAGACTGGACGCCCCCGCTATCGCCGCTTTGCCTCTATTATCCCAGCAGGCGCAATCCGCCTGCCGCCTTCAAGGTGTTCGTGGACCTGGCGCGCGAGCTTGCCCGATCAGCCCGGGCCGGGTGACCGACGGCACCTACACCTGCTCGCGGCGGAAGCAATCTCGCGCGTGATCATTGACGATGCCCACAGCCTGCATCCAGGCATAGACTATCTTCGGCCCGACGAACTTGAAGCCGCGCCGCTTCATTTCTTTCGATATAGCTTCGGACAGGGGCGAACTGGCGATCCATTCTGTGCCCGGATTGGTGATCGTCTTTCCATCGGTGAATGACCAGCAGAACTCGTCGAAGGCTTCGCCCCGATCGCGCATGTCGCAGTAGATTTGCGCGCCCGCGATCGTGGCGCGGATCTTCGCCTGGGCGCGCACGATACCCGGATTGGCCATCAGCCTTGCGACATCGGCTTCATCGAAGGCAGCGACCTTTGCCGGGTCAAACCCGGCAAAGGCCTCACGGAATGCCGCGCGTTTGCGCAGGATGATCACCCACGCCAATCCGGCCTGGAAGCCTTCAAGCATCAGCATCTCCCACAGCATGCGCGGATTGTGCTGGGGAACGCCCCATTCGCTGTCGTGATAGCGGCGCAGGTCCGCATCGCTGGCAGCCCATTCGCATCGCACGAGGTGATCGCTGTCAGTCATCCGCCATGCCTCGGGTTTTCACCACCGCACATCATCCTTTGATGAAGGCCAGCAGATCTGCATTGATGACGTCCGCGTTCACGGTTGCCATGCCGTGCGAGAAGCCCGGATAGACCTTCAGTTCGCCGCTACTCAGAAGGTCGATCGCCAGTTTGGCGCTGTTGTCGATCGGGACGATCTGATCATCGTCGCCATGCATTATCAGTGTCGGCACATCGATCGCCTTGAGATCCTCGGTGAAATCGGTTTCGGAAAACGCTTTGATCCCGTCGTAGTGCGCTTTCGCTCCGCCCATCATGCCTTGCCGCCACCAGTTGTCGATCACTGCCTCAAGCGGCTGCACGCCGGGGCGGTTGAAGCCGTAGAACGGGCCGGCGGCCACTTCGCGATAGAAGCTGGCGCGATCTGCCGCGAGCGAGCTGCGAAACCCGTCGAACACTTCCATCGGCAGTCCGCCGGGATATTCGTCTGTCTTGACCATGATCGGAGGGACGGCACCGATGAGGACCGCCTTGCTCACCCGGCCTTGCTCAGCCCGCGCAACATAGCGTGCGACCTCGCCGCCGCCGGTGGAATGGCCGACATGGACGACATTGGTCAGGTCGAGTGCGTGGACCACAGCAGCAACGTCGGCCGCATAATGATCCATATCATGGCCGTCGGGAACCTGCGACGACCGCCCATGGCCGCGCCGGTCATGAGCGACGACGCGGTAACCCTTGTTTGTGAAGAAGATGAGTTGCGCATCCCAGTCATCTGAACTGAGCGGCCACCCGTGATGGAACATGATCGCCTGGGCGTCCTTCGGTCCCCAGTCCTTGTAGAAGATTTCGACGCCGTTATCGGTTGTCACGAAAGCCATGTTTTTTGCTCCGGTTGCTGAAGGTTACGACTGTGGCATTCAATCCATGCGGGTTGCGCGCTGTAAGAGGCGGTGCACAGCGTCATGTACTCGCCAAAAGTTGCCGGCGTGCTTCATCGGCGATCGGATGCAGCGCTTCGGCGACGTCGAGACCGCCGACAAGACTGTAGCCCATACCGTCGTCTGCCCAGGCATAGCCGACCACATCGCCTTCGCGATGTTGGGCCATGGGGGCATTCTCGTCGCGCCGCACCATCGGCCGCATCAGAATGGCGATGCGTGTGCCCTCCGCGTCATCGTACATCAGCAGGCCCGCCGGGCCATTCTGGGTAGCAACGACACGACCGCCGATGAACTGGTAACCGGCCCCGGAAAGGTCCGGCAAAGAGACTGGCTCAGAGAGGCGTTTTTCGACCCAGCCCAACAGCGCGTCGCTGTCCGTCGCCGCGATCTCGACGGGGCGGCCGCTATCCGAACCAAATACCGCATAGGCATAGGACGCCTCGTGAGCGAGGGCGTTAATGCCAGTGGTTTGCTCCATTCCGATTCCGCGAAGCATCCACCCGCTGCCTCCACCGGCCAGCAAAAGGAGGCAAGCTGCCGCGGCTGATTGCCAGGCGGACCGGTTCGGTCGGCGGCGGGTCGCCACCAGATGGCGCAGATTGAGGTTCGGCGGCACCGGCTCGGCCGCAATGGGGCCGAGTGCCGCACGCAGGGCTTCGCGTTGTGCGCCGAACTGCGCGTAACGCTCCGCCACCTCGGGATTGCTTTCGAGATAGGCTTCCACCTCCGCGCGGCGGCTGTCGGACAATGCTCCGTCCACGAAGGCGTGAAGATCGTCCTCTGAGATTGGACGGCTCATTTGACGCTCCTCAGTACAGTGGCCGCCGTAGCGGTTTGGCCCGGACCATCGGCCATCGACTGCGCCAGACGATGACGGGCGCGGGAAAGCCGGGACATGACCGTTCCTATCGGTATGTCGAGCACTGACGCCGTCTCTGCATAGGATAGGTCCTCGACCGAGACGAGTAGCAACACGCTGCGTTGGTCTTCGGGTAATAACGATAGCGCATCGACGATCGCCCGATGATGCAACCGGTCCTCCTGAGCGGGTGCGGTCGCGAATGCGGCTTCATCGACGTCCTCCACCGTGACATGGACTCCGCGGCGGGCCGCCTGCTTGAGCCGGTTGATCGCGAGATTATGCAGAATGGTAAAGACCCACGTGCGCGTGTTGCCATCAGTCCGGCGCTGGTGCCAACGGCTGATTACGCGCTCGAGGCAATCCTGCACGAGATCGTCGGCAGCACTCTGATCGCGCAGCAGACTGCGCGCATAGCGCCGCAGCGAGGGGATCAGCGGTTCGACAAGAGCCATCATATCCTGCACGGCCTTCTCCCTATCGTTTCGCTGTCACGACGCGCGCGATTGCACCTGAACGGGCGGCCCGTGTTCGGTTATAGAGCCTGACACGATGACGAGGAAGCGCGATCGATCACCCGATGCATCGCGCACGACCTGCCGGATCGGCCCTACGGCGTTGACCACCGCGGAGCCAGCCGGGTTCGTCGTGAAGCTCGCAAGTGGCTCGATCGCTCCGCTGCCATCCGGCTGCTCTGTCAGCGCAAGGACATACGGCTTGCGCGGCTCCAGTCCGGCGACTGCCGCCTGCAGCACCTGCGTCAATCCCTGGTCGAAGAGTGTCACGCTCGTCGACGGCGAACCCGATGATGAACCGACATTATCGAGCGTGAGATGAACGGCTTGCGCCGCGATACCGAGAGGGGTCAGCCCGGTGGTCCCAGCGCCTACAGGCACAGCATCGGGCACGTAGACGACGGCCTGGGGCGCCTGCCCCACCGGGATTTCCGCGACCACGCGATTGCTCGCTGTGTCGATCGCCGCGACCACGTCCGCATTCTCCAGACCGACATAGATGCGGCTGCCATCGTCCGAAGGCCAGAGGCCATGCGGAAGCTTGCCGACCGGGATCGCCGCTACTTGCTCGAAGGTGTCCGTGCGGAACACCTTGACCACGTTGAGCCCGCCGATGGTGACATAGGCGAATGTTCCGCCAGGCGTCTGCGCGAAGTTGACGTGGTTGGTGAGCGGGCCGGTGTCGATCGTGCGAATGACGTTGAAGGGTGGCCGCGCATCGAAGACCATGACGCGCCCAATATCCTTCAGTGTCAGCCAGACCTGCGTCCCGTCGGGGCTCGCTGCGATATTCGGACAGAAGGGCGAGTCCTGTTTGATCCGTCCGACGATCTGGTGATCGGCCAGCCGGATCGCGACCGTCTCGGCGGTGAAGGACGAGCACACATAGCCATATTCGCCATCCGGGGAGAAAATCTGCATCCCGGGGCCGGCCGGCACGCGAATGCGTTTCGTCTCCGCAAAGCTCGTGGTGTCGATAACCGAGATATAGTCTTCGCCCCGGATCGTGACCCACAGCTCGCGGCCGTTGGGCGTAAAGAAGGCCTCGTGGGGAGAGCGTCCGACATAGGTGGTGGCTTTCACCTCATTCGTGGCGGTGTCGATGAAGGTGACCGAATTGGAGCCGATCGACACTACCGCCAGCGTCTTTCCATCCGGCGCGAAGCCGAGACCGTGGACGAGAAGCTGGCCGCGATAGAGCGGGCTTAGGTTCGCAGGCAACGGATCGCCCAGCCGGATCACACCGAGCAGGCTGTTGGTCGCCGGATCGATGACCGACACCGTGTTCGAGAACTGGTCGGCCGCATAGATCCGATCTCTCGCACTGATCGCAACATTCGGCGCTGTGGCGGAACGCGGCGGTTGTCCCGCGGCCGCTATCGACAACGGGGCGAGAGCGGAGCCGACAAGGAGAAGGAGGGCGTGAAAAGGTCGGTGCATGGTCAGCGGCCCTGCCCGATTGTACCGCCGGCCGACGAAGCGGCGGGGATTGCGTGAATTCCGATCGCCAGCCGCATCGCCCGGATCTCGTCTTCCTGGGTGACGATGATTTCCTGCGCGAGACGCCTGACCGCCTCATTGCGGCTCGACCGCAGCACGGCGCGCGCCATGTCGATTGCGCCCTGATGATGGGGGATCATCATGGTGACGAAGTCCTTGTCGATGTCCCCGGTCGGCACCGCGTGCATCAATTCCATCATGCGCTCCATCGCCCGCTCGTTTTCGGCGAGGAAAGCGGCAGCTTCCGGCGATATCCGAGAGGTCGATGCATCCGCCATCGCGGAATGATGACCGGCTTCCTTTGCCGAGGCCGGGGTGGACGCGGCAGCCATAATGCAGATGGCCAGTACGGCGCTGGCACCTCTTTCGAACGTCATGTCATGATCACCCCATGTTTAGCCATGGTGAGTAGACAGCGACGGAGCTCGATTATTCCAGCGGCCTGAAAATTTTCTTTCGGTCGGCAAAACAGCGCGATTTAATTTGGGCCGAGGGAATAATTACGCGCCTTGCTTGTCTCTCGTGGATCGCAACTACGAAAGACGTGACCTATGACTACCAGACCAATCATCGCGGCCATGCTTGCGCTTTCGGTGTCCACCGCTGCGCAATCGACAGAGAAATCCACTCCGGACGAGCCCCATAGTCAATCGCGCAACGTGGTTCTCGTGCATGGTGCCTTCGCCGATGGATCGGGCTGGCGCGGTGTCTATGACGAGCTGACCGCGCGGGGATACCGTGTGACCATCGTCCAGAACCCGCTAACCTCGCTGGCCGACGACGTCGCTGCGACCAAGAGGGCACTTGATCGCCAAGACGGTCCGGCCGTGCTGGTCGGGCACAGCTGGGGCGGAACGGTCATCACCGAAGCAGGCGTACACCCGAAGGTCAGCGCGCTCGTTTACGTTTCCGCACTTTCGCCCGATGCCGGAGAGACGACGGCGCAGCAATACGACGGCTACACTACGCCGCCCGAATTCGTCATCGACACGCACAATGACGGCTTCGGTTTCATCAAGGCCGAGAACTTCCGCGCGGGCTTTGCCGCCGATGCTACCGAGGCCGACGCCGCGTTCCTGAGGGATTCGCAGGTTCCCATCAACATGGCGGTGTTCGGCACCGTGCTCGAAAATGCCGCCTGGCGCAGCAAACCGAGCTGGGCGGTCATCGCCACCGATGATCGCGCGTTCGACCAGCGCATGCTGCACGACATGGCGGACCGCATCGGCGCGAAGGTGACCGAGGTCGCGGCCAGCCATGCGGTCTTCATGACCCAGCCCAGGGTGGTCGCCGACGTGATCGATGAAGCAGCCCGCCAAGCCCCGGGTGAAGCCAACTAAGTTCCCCTACCCCACGAACCATAATCCGGATTTCCGATGTGCGTCGGCGGGCTTTGCCGCCTTGCGCACAATGGCGGAGCTTTGTCCGGTCGAAGGATAGTATCATGAACCATCAAGCCACCCCTACCGACATCGCCGATTTCGAACGCCGCGCTCGCGAGAACCAGAAACGACTCAATGCCAATTTGAAGCCGTCCTATGATTTCATCGTCTGCGGCGGAGGATCGTCCGGTTCGGTTATCGCTCGACGCCTCGCCGAGAACGCCAACTGCCAGGTACTCCTCATCGAAGCGGGCGGCGATGACGAGGCCGAAAGCGTGCTCGACCCGGCCCTGTGGCCGACCAATCTGGGCAGCGAGCGCGATTGGGGCTTCCAGGCTGAACCCAACCCGCATCTCGATGGCCGCGCGCTGTCGATGTCGATGGGCAAGGGCCTCGGCGGTGGATCCAGCGTCAACGTCATGGTCTGGGCGCACGGCCATCGCAGCGACTGGGACCATTATGCTGCCATATCCGGCGATCCCGGCTGGGGAGCCGACGCGGTCCGGGCGATCTATCGCCGGATCGAGAACTGGCAGGGTGCGCCCGACCCGCATTACCGGGGTAGCGACGGCGCCGTCTGGGTTCAGCCTGCTGCCGATCCCAGCCCCATTGCGGGCGCGCTGCTAAATGCTGCGCAAGAACTCGGCATCCCGCGTTTCGGCAGCCCCAACGGCCGCATGATGGAGGGCGAAGGTGGTGCCGCAATTTCTGACATGCTGGTGCGCGACGGTCGCCGCCATTCGCTCTACCGGGCGTATCTTCGACCCTATGCGGACCGCGCGAATCTGACCATACTGACCGACACACTGGTCCGGCGCATTCTCTTCGATGGGCGCCGCGCAACGGGTGTCGAGATCGAGCGGGCAGGCGAGATCTGGTCGATCGGGGTGGGAAGCGAGGTGATCGTCTCGACCGGCGCGATCAACACGCCAAAGCTGCTCATGCTGTCGGGACTGGGAGAGCGCGGTGAGCTCGCACGGCTCGGCATTCCTGTGGTCGAGCACATCCCCGGCGTCGGCCAGAACCTGCAGGATCATGTCGCCTTCTGCTGCACCTGGGAATACCGCCAGCCGCTGGCCCCGCGCAACAGCGGGAGCGAGGCCAAACTGTACTGGAAATCGCGGCCCGATCTGACCGCGCCCGACCTGCTGCTGTGCCAGGTGGAATTTCCCGTACCGAGTGAGCGCACCGCCGCCCTGGGCGTCCCGGAGCATGGCTGGACGATGTTCGGCGGGCTTGCCCACCCGCAAAGCCGGGGCCATGTGCGGCTCGCTTCGAGCGATCCGCACGCGGCGCCGATCGTCGATCCCAACATGCTGTCCGATCCGGCCGATGTCGAGGCGGCTAGGGCCTGCGTCAAACTTTGCCGCGACCTGGGCGCAGCTGCTTCATTTGCGCCGTTCGTCAAACGAGAGGCGATTCCGGGCGAGGGTAACCCGACCGACTATCGCTTCCTGCGCGACGCCGCTGTGACTTACTGGCACCAGAGCGGCACAGCACGGATGGGCCGCGACGATCTGGCGGTGGTGGATGCGAGCCTCAAGGTGCGGGGCGTGGAAGGATTGCGGGTTGCCGATGGATCAATCTTTCCCACCGTCCCGACCGGCAACCTCCAGGCGCCTTGCGCCGTCGTGGGAGAACGGGCGGCACAGATTATTCGCGATACATATCGAGTCTGACGTTGGCGGGCTGCGGGGACCAGGGCAAAGCCCGTCCTCCAGCCCGAAGGCGTTCTCCGCGATGTGGGCAGGCACGCCTACTGCCGGGGCAAACACGCAGCCTAGCGCACATCGTCCCTACCGCAGCCTACCCGCCGAGCGCACGCGACACCGCGAGGGAAACCTGGTCCTCGGTCGCCCCGTAGTTCGGCGCGACGACATCAAGCGTCGCGCGTTCCAGTTCCTCGGGTGGCAGGTTGACGATCCTGCGCAGGTCGCCGGCGCGATGTCGAACCTGGCGCGGATTAGCGGGGCCTATGATTGGGCCAAAGGGTCCCGCCGCCTTTCTGCGTCGGCGACTGGATCGGTTCCGAGCACGGCAACAATGAAGCAGGAGATCTCCAGTTTCGGTGCCCGGCTGCGGCTCGGCCACAGGCTCGTGAGCGAGCCCTTCGATCTCATCGTCCAAGCAGACATGGAAGCGGTGAAGCTGGGTAAGCGGTTTCGACACCGATTACGGCGATCAAACCAAGGGATCGCGTTGCATGGGCTAAAAAAGGGCGGACATTAAGCCACCTAAAGAAATCCCAACATTCAACGCTGTAGAAAAGTAAGTGGCGGAGAGGGAGGGAGAAAGCGCCACATATCAAAAAGCCCCGTTTTTCAAAGCATTGATGCCATACCGCATGGGCCGTGTGTAGCCAGAAATGTAGCAACGGCCCTATTAGATGATGCGAGAGACAATCATGCTGGGGAGCATATCTTCGGCGGACGCCGCGAACTCGCTTCGGACCCGCAACCGCGCTTCAAGGATGCGAGCTTCCATCGCCGCGACGCCCCGGTCCGCATTGCGGCTGGATCGAACCTTGCCTTCTGGCGTGCGGGGACCAGTGGACTTCTTCCACGGCTTCCATCGGCGGATGTTCTCCGCCTGCTTCGCCCGCCGTTCCGGCGTCCATGCCGCACTTGTGCCCATTGCGCTCTACCGCCTTGAATACTTCGTTTCCCGGTAGCGGAGGTTAGCACCGGACGAGTTCCAAGCAAATCGCCGGAGCAAGATCAGGCTGTAAATGGCGGAAAACTGGCATTGCTGAAGCCCGCACTGGCGAGCATGGCAAGCTTTCGATGTCAGCTTGGTGCTATCAGACCGCGCCGTCTGCCGAATGAGCCCGGTTGCGTTGCTTCGTCCTGTGAGGGCAGCGATGACGGCTGTGGTGATGCTGCTTTTTCATTGCCCTGCAAGATCGTCCTGAAGCGCCCGTGCCACTGGTCGAGTTGCTGCGCTGCCGCTTTCACTAACAGGCTGTCGGGTTTCACACCTTGAGGATGATCGAAGAAGATCACTTCCGTTATCCTAGTGGAACCTGACAGCGAGATCGCGAACGCAATGGCAGCGATGCTCGACGATGGCGTTTCCTCGCACCTCACGGGACGATTGTTTTCTGCCGCTGCTGCTTGGCGTGAGAATGAGCCCTCTCTGCGAAGGCGAGCGCATACGTTTCTCATGGAGCATGTTTCTCGCGCTGACGGAGATCAAGCCCACGCAATTTCCTCGGCAGTCGATAGGAAAGACACGCTTGTGCCCGACGACTTCACACGTGAGTTAATCGTGGCAATCGCGGAAAATCCGTCAGTTTTGAAGGCATCTCTAACCGGAAGGTTCGCGGACGGCCTCCAGTCTTTGCTACTCTATCCCGGCTTCGATGAGCCCGTGATGTATGTCACCGAACGTGTTGCTGACCTCATCGTGGGCCAGCACGGAGGAAGGCATCGGGGGTTCATTGACGGGGACTTTGTTCAGGTGGCCATAGCGTTGCAGCGTAACGACGGCCCGCTTCGGACGAGGGCAATGGATGTCTATGAGAAACTACTAGATGCCGGTGCGTATGGGGCCGAGGAAGCGGCAAGGGCGGCAGTGGGCAGATGAACCGATGCAACCCGTTGCACAACGAAGCATTGCCCTCGGCGACACATTTAGAAGTGCGTCAAATGTTAGGGACCTTGGGAAGCTATGCTGCCTAAGGTCCGCCAATCTTATACCGGTTCAGCTTTCTGATTGCCGCCCAGATCGGTTCGATTGGCATGTTGCCGTAGCCTTCACCCTCGGTCCTTGGAGCGTGACCTTGTATAGCATCGCGCGTTTCCGCGTCCATTCCCACACGGCGCGCCTCTGTTTTGAAGCGGTGCCTCCAACCATGATTTGGTGGGACATTCGGATCGTCTACGCCCACCTCACGAACCCACCGCGCCAGAAACTCGCCTACCTTTTTGTATTGGGGGTTGCCCTCGCTTCCTCCCCGATGGAGAGCGGGATCGTAAAAAAGTGGGCCGCTCTTCCCTGCAATAGTGCGATGGAACCCCTGCTCCAGAAGGTGAGGGTGCAAGGCCACGGTGCGCGCCGTGCCGTCCTTGACCCCTCCCGCCTCGGGCGTGATGTAGATTGTCCAGATGCCTTTTTCGTTTTTGACATCTTCCGCTCTAAGCTGGGTGATCTCATTCACACGTGCGCCGGTGTAGGCGCAAATCCCTTGCTTCACGTTTTCGACTTGGACCTGAAGGCCATCCCACACTTGCTGCACGTCATCGGGACTGGTCGAGGCCAACTCGCTGTTCATGCCCCGCTCGACACGTTCGGATAGCCATTTCCGAACCGCTTCTTCCATCTCTATCGCGCTGGGCTTCTTGCTCGGCACGATTTGCCGCACTGCATCGGCAACAGGCTTCCCGGCAGCATCAGCAATCATCTTGTCGAAGGTTGCCACTTCAATCGCTAGAAGGTGCCGGGCTTCTGCGATGGTGCTTGTGCCTAGAGACTTTTGCACCTCCTCCTTGCCATCGAACGCGGAACGGGCGTTCAACGGCACTCGTCGGCGGAAACACAACTGATCCCCGCGCCGATACAGGTAGCGGTAGCCTTTGACCGCCTTCATGCGAAAATCATCCCCTGCAACGACACTATGTGTAGCAAGAAATGTAGCAGCAAGGACGTTAAAAACCCCTGAAATGCTGGGGCTTCAGGGAAACTGCGGCCTTTGAAAAGGATTGGCGGAGAGGGAGGGATTCGATTTAAAAACACATCTATATGTTTTATAGCCATTTTATTCATTATCTTTGAAATAATACCCGCAGCATTACCCCTGTCTCATCGGCCAGATCGGTCTACCAATTTCATCGCACATTCCCGAGCGACGCCTCCTCATCGGCCAGACGTTTTGGATCGGCCACGACGCTCTCCTCTACCAGACGGCGGCCTTGAACATAGTCCTTGATTGCGTTCACGCAGTCGAGCTCGATTACCTGTCCCTGCCGCAGATACACTACCGAGAACTTCCGGCGCGAAGGCTCGCCGCGCACGACTGTCTGATCATACCCTACATTCAGTCCCACGGTCTGCAACTTCAGATCGTACTGGTTCGACCAAAACCAAGGCACCGCGCAATAGGGTTCCGGTGTTCCGCACACCGACTTGGCAACCGTAATGGCTATGTCGTTGGCATTCTGCACGCTTTCGAGCCTCAGGTGCTTGCCTCCTGCAAAAGAGTTCGCATGGGCGGCACAGTCGCCGATCGCATAGATGTGCGGCAGGCTGGTCTGGCAAAACTCGTCCACATCGACGCCATTCGAGCCGTCAGCGCCTGCTGCCAGCAAAGGGGCGACGTTCGGATCGATCCCAATCCCGACAATGACAAGATCGCATGGCACATATTCGCCCGATGCCAGCATCACCCCGCGAACTTGCCCGTCAACACCGTGCAGCTCTTCGACGAGCGCTTCGATATGGATGTCAACGCCGTGAGCCCGGTGCTCGGCTTCGATAAAGCGCGACACTTCTTCCCCTGCAACACGGGCCAGAACCCGCGACTGCGCCTCCAGCAGAACTACTTCACGACTGTCTGTCGTCAGAACATTTGGCGCAGATCGCGGCGTTGATTAGCGGAGCGCGGGCCTCGTCCTGGGGTTGATATTAAGCGGCGAGCTTGCGGTGCTGCAAGCGTCGGTGTTCGATGGTCTTCCGTTTGATCCTTTCGCGCTGTTGGATGATGGCGTCTGCCCTGCCGAAGTAGGTGTCGGCGGGCGTCACATTGCCGAGGCTTTCGTGATATCGGCGGTGATTATAGTGGTCGATGAAGGCCTCGATCCGGGTCTCCAGATCGCCGGGCAGGAAGTAATTTTCCAGCAGGATCCGGTTCTTGAGGTTCTGGTGCCAGCGCTCGATCTTGCCTTGGGTCTGGGGATGCATCGGGGCGCCGCGGACATGGCTCATACCGTTGGCACCGATCCATTGGGCCAGCTCCTCGGCGATGTAGCTCGGACCATTATCGCTGAGCAGCCTGGGCTTTTGCACGACCCTGGCTGACGAACAGCCCGAGGCTTCAAGCGCCAGTTCCAGCGTGTCGGTGACGTCCCCGGCGCGCATGGTGGTGCAAAGCTTCCAGGCGATGACATAGCGGGAGAAGTCGTCGAGCACGGTCGACAGATACACCCAGCCCCAACCGATGATTTTGAAGTAGGTGAAGTCGGTCTGCCACATCTCGTTCGGCCGCGTCGTCTTGGTGTGGAACGCATCGGACGCCTTGATCACGATGAAGGCCGGGCTGGTGATCAGGTCATGGGCTTTCAGAAGCCGGTAAACCGTCGATTCCGACACGAAGTAGCGCTTCTCGCCGGTAAAGCGCACAGCCAACTCGCGGGGCGATAGCTCGGACTCGTTCAGCGCCATCTCGACGATCTGCTGCTGGATATCGTTGCCGATGCGATTCCACCCCCGGCTCGGCGCCGATGGCCGATCCTCTAGCGCCTCCGGCCCGCCTTCGAGGTAGCGGTCATACCATCGATAGAAGGTCCGGCGGGGGATGCCGAGCTGGTCCAGCGTCCGCTTGGCGGGCAGATGCGACTGCTCGACGATCCTGATGATCTCGAGCTTCTCAGATGCGGGATACCTCATTCTTCGTCGCCCCCATCCGCGATCATGCTTTTTTTGAGCAGACGGTTTTCCAGCGTCAGGTCGGCCACGCATTCCTTCAGGGCACGGGTTTCGCGGCGCAGATCGTGCACCTCGCCGGTGGTCGCAGCTCGGGCGGTATCGCCGGCCAGACGACGCTTGCCCGCTTCCATGAACTCCTTCGACCAGGTGTAATACAGGCTCTGGGCGATGCCTTCCTTGCGGCACAGCTCGGCGATGCTGTCTTCGCCGCGCAGCCCCTCCAGCACGATCCTGATTTTGTCCTCTGCAGAGAAGTGCCGGCGCGTCGCACGCCGTATGTCCTTCACCACCCGCTCAGCTGGGGCCTTCGGCGCCGATTTTTTCAAGGAGGATTTGGGCTTCATCTTATGGGATGGACGCCTCCCGCAATCGGGCCGAGCATGTTGCAGCAGCAACCGGCAAGAGGAGTTCATCACATTCAAATATTGGCAATCGATTTGGGCAAACAGTCCTTTCATATCTATGGGATCACTGGCGATGGCGAAGTGGTTTCGCGTAAGGTCAGCAGGGCAAAGTTGCCCGATGCGGTGACCAAGTTGCAACCGCAATCGGTCGCGATGGAGGCTTGCGCCAGTTCGCACCATTGGGGGCGGGTATTCGAGGAGCTGGGATACAGGGTACACCTAATCCATCCACGTTTCGTGAAGCCATTCGTGAAGGGCTCGAAGAATGATGCGGTCGATGCCGAAGCCATTTTTGAAGCTGCTAACAGGCCGACGATGCGGTTCGTGCCGTTGAAGAGTGTCGAGCAGCAGGATCTGCAAGCCCTACACCGAACGCGCGACAGACTGATCGTGCAGCGCACAGCGCTGATCAATCACACTCGCGGCCTTTTGGCGGAATATGGTGTCGTCATGCCGGTAGGTGCATCCCGATTCCGGCGTCAGATCGACAAGATGATCGAGACTGCCGAACTGTCGGACCTGGCGAAAAACCTGTTTCTGAAGCTGGCCGAGGAGTATCGCGGCTTAGACTCCAAGGTCTCAGCCCTCGATGACATGCTTGCTGAGATTTGCCGGGAGGATGAGCGTTGCAAACGCCTGACTACACTACCCGGAGTGGGGCCGATTGTCGCAACCTCCCTAGTCGCCGCAATTGATGATGGCCGACATTTCGCATCGGGCCGAGCCCTTTCTGCCTGGATTGGGCTGGTGCCGCGCCAATATACGACCGGCGGAAAGCCAAGGCTCGGTGGTATCGGGAAGAGAGCCAATCATTACCTGAGGCGCCAGCTAATACATGGTGCACGGTCCGCGTTGCTGCGGGTCGCTAAGCATGACGACCGACGTTCAAAATGGGCGCAGGAACTGCAATCGAGGGCGGGCCACAACAAGACACTCGTCGCGATGGCGAACAAGACCGCACGCATGGCTTGGGCGATGTTGCGAAGCGGCGAAAACTACAAAATGGCCTGACCGTTCGGAAGCGGGCCACAGTCTGATCAGAAGTTACGAATGCGAGGTGGAAGACTTGATGGTGTAACGGCACGGACCGCCGCTTCACAGCCTGCAAGGAACGATGGCTTTCGAGGCCGCTCATCTTAAAAGGCACTGAAACGAGCGGATTCCCATCATGGCCAGGGGCAAGTCTGCCTCAATCAATAGGCCGGATAGATTCACGCATCCAATGCCGGAGCAACATCGAGAAATCGCCTTGCGCGGGAGGCGTCCATAGATTCGTTCCTTCGTCACTACGACGAAGCCCAAATCCTCCTTAAATCACAACCTCAAATCTGTGCCATTGGCGCTGACGGCGGACAGTCCTTCATCACCTGCTCCATCCAATCCGGCCCGATCAGACTAGTCGTAGCTGTGGGATTGCGAAATCCGAACAGAACGGCGCTGTCGATCGCCTGCACCTCTCCTTCATCGACTTCGGACCATAGCTCGAGACCAAGAAAGCCCATGAGAGCAAATCCCATTATAGCGAGGACGTAGCGCCATGGAAGGCGATCTTCTGCGGCGCCTCGTCCCGCGACATCCTCGACCACTCAGGTTCCGGCCAGCGCATCTCTCGAGACCATTGCGAACGCCAAGGTTATCTCAACTGATCAGACCAGTGGCAACCGGTGTAGACCGCAGCCTTGGCTTTATCGAGGCGAGCGGGCATCTGGAACGACATGGTCGAACCCCGCCCTACCTCGCCGCTGTCTATACCCATCTTCCGTGCTGTCTGGTGCGCCAGTTTGGTGTCCAACTTCGGCGGGCTAATTCAAGCCGTCGGTGCCTCCTGGCTGATGACGTCACTCACCGCCTCGCCGCAGATCGTTGCATTGGTCCAGACGTCCACGGCACTCCCCATCCTTCTCTTGGCACTATGGTCGGGGGCACTGGCCGACAATCATGATCGCAAGCGGATAATGCTTTTGGCGCAGGGCTTCATGCTCGTCGTTTCGGTGATGCTGGCAGCTGTCACTCTGGCCGGCTGGATTACACCATGGCTGCTGCTGTGCTTCACGTTCCTGCTTGGCTGCGGCGCTGCGGTAAATGGTCCTGCATGGCAGGCTTCGGTTGGCGACATGGTGCCTCGCGAGGCGCTGCCAAGCGCAGTCGCGTTGAATTCAATGGGCTTCAATATCGCGCGAAGTTTTGGTCCTGCGATTGGCGGTGCTATTGTCGCCGCGGTAGGCGCCGCGGCTGCTTTTATCGTCAACGCCCTCAGCTATGTCGGATTGATCGCGATCCTCCTCCGCTGGAAACCGCCTGGCAGCGAACGGCTGTTGCCTCGCGAGGCGCTCGGCCGCGCGATGGTCGCGGGTGTGCACTACGTCGCAATGTCCCCTGACATTCGCACGGTCCTTACGCGGTCCCTACTGTTTGGTATTGGAGGGAGCGCGGTCCCGGCGATGATGCCACTGATCGCGCGCGGAGTCATTGCAGGCGATTCCCTCACTTACGGGCTGCTGCTGGGAGGATTCGGTGTCGGCGCGGTCAGTGGCGGTCTCATGGTCCGTCGTCTGAGTAGTCGCATTACGGTTGAAACGATCATAAGAATTGCGGTTACCTTCATGGTGGCAGGAAGCGCGGTAACGGGATTGAGCAGGACGGTGCTCGTGACCGTGCCGGCCCTCGCTTTGGCGGGGGCCGGATGGGTGTTGGCCTTGTCGACCTTCAATGTATCAGTGCAATTGTCTGCACCCCGATGGGTGGTTGCACGAGCACTGTCGCTTTATCAAACGGCTGCATTTGGAGGAATAGCAGTCGGTGCTTGGCTGTTCGGGATTATCGCGGATGCTTATGGCGTGCAAATCTCGTTGCTCACAGCGACAGGCTTTCTGGCGCTGAGCTTTCTGGCAGGTTTCGTTCTACCCCTCGCGTCCGCGCGCGATCTGGACCTGGCGCTGCGCGAGTGGTCGGAGCCTGAGACCGAGGTCGCGGTTGATGAGCGCAGTGGACCTATCGTCGTGACAATCGAGTATCGAATTGCCCCGACGGACATACCGCGCTTCCTCAATGTCATGGATGAACGGCGGCGCATCCGTAAGCGCGACGGCGCGAGACACTGGACCCTACTGCGTGATCTCGGGAACAGCGAAACATGGATTGAGCGTTACAATGTCGCGACTTGGCTGGACTATATTCGACACAATCAGCGACGAACCAATGAGGATTCACAGAATATGACGGACATCCTCAGCATGCATATAGGTCCTGAAAAGCCGATGGTTCGCCGGTTGATTGAACGGCAAACAAACACGCTTCCAGGCGCGCGCGAGACGTCTCCGCGGGAACTGGCTGATCCTATGACAGACACAGCACGACAGAGCTGATTCAGCAGCACCTAATTGACTGCAGGACAGGCCAAGTTTGCAGCGCTGGTTCCCGCTCCAGGGGCACGAAGACGATCACTCATCTAGCATTATCCCGGTTCTGTGAACTATTCGTGGCAGTTCGCATGTTTTGAGGACTTTCTCGCGAAACGACGGTATTCACCCCTCATGGATTCAACAGCAACTTTCGCGCCCCTGAGGCATCGTGCTTTCGCCCTCATTCTGGCTGGAAGCCTGTTGTCGAATTTCGGGAATGCGATCCAGTCCGTCGGCGCAGCCTGGCACCTGACGGAAAGTGGGCAGCCCGCTGACATTGTCGCCTTGGTGCAGACCGCCATCAACCTTCCAATCATGCTGCTGGCGTTGCCCGCAGGCGCCTGGGCAGACCTGCTTGATCGCCGCATGATCATGCTCACCGCCCAGTCGGGCATGTTTGCGGCGTCGGTATTGCTGGCGATCCTCGCATTGGCCGGCACCGCGCCGCCCGTCGCCATCATCGGGCTGACGGCGGTACTCGCGGCCGGCGTCGCTTGTTTCAACCCGGCACTGTCGGCTTCCCTGAGAAGCACGGTTTCGAAGGCGGAGCTTGCCGCTGCGGTCGCGCTCAGCATCCTTGCGTTCAATGTCGCACGCAGTGTCGGTCCGGCGCTGGGCGGCGGCATTGTCGCGTTGGGTGGGGCTTCAGCGGCCTTCACCGTCAACGCCATGAGCTACCTCTTGGTTATAGTAGTGTTGTGGCGCTGGCGAGGAGAGCCGCAAGGCACCAGCGCCAGACCCCGCACCGGGTTCTGGGCCACAATCGGCGATGGTCTGTGCATTGCCTGGGCGGTTCCGGAAATCCGCACCATATTGTTGCGTGCCGTGACGTTCACCTGCACCGGTGCGGCGGCCTGGGCACTTATGCCTCTGGTCGCGAGCGATCTTCTCGGCGAGGGTTCCGCGACGTTCGGCATTTTGCTGGGGGCTCTGGGGCTGGGGGCCGTGATCGGCGCAGCGACAAGCACCTGGTTTCGCAACCGGTTCAAGGCGGAAACGCTCGTGCGCATGGCGGCCGTTATATACGGACTGAGCTGCATTGGCGTGGCGCTTCAGCTGGGTCTTTTCGCGATGACATTCCTGCTCGTGGTCGCAGGTGCGGGCTGGGTTCAGGCGCTTTCCGGTTTTTCGGTCGCTGGCCAGCTGTGGGCGCCTCTCGAGGCGGTCGGCCGAGTTGTGGCGATGGTCAGCAGCCTGACCTTCGGCGGCATCGCGCTCGGAAGCTGGTTTTGGGGGCATGTAGCCGAGTCCCAAGGCGTTGCCGTGGCCCTGATGATCTCCGGCGGTGCGATGCTGTTCGTGCCACTGATCGGACTTGTCTGCCCGATGCCCGATCAGCAGAAGAGCCAGGCTGCAAGTTAAAGCGCCATTTGCCGCGAAGCCCGGCGGCCAAACCAGTTCACATCGCTTGCCATAGCGACAGAACTTCAGCCAAGGCCGATGTCTCGTCGTCGGCTTCGTCGCATCGCCAACCGACCACGCCATCTGGGCGTATGATTAATGCGCCATGATCCGCGAGGCTGATGGCTTTGGCGATGTCCCGTTCTGCGATGCGATATGCGTCGAGATCGTCGACCCGACTGGCAGCCTCGATCCAGGCGCCTCCATCGGGCCCAGCAATCAAGGTGAAGCCACGGCCGACAAGGTCGAGCGTTGAAACCTCACCGCCTTCCACTTGCAGCCAATGGTGCGGCAGCCGGGTGCCGGGACGGGCGATCGCTTGTTCGGGCGCCTCGGTCAGGTCATCGCCTTGGACGGTCCCGGCGACGGCAGGCGATCGGTAGATCGCGCCCAGCTCGATGGCTGTGTCAGCAATGTTCGGCGCAAGGTCGCTTGTCGGAAGCGACGGGTCGACCCGTTCGACATATCGGCGATAGGCCTGCTCTACCGTCATATCCGCGATGGGTCGGCGCTCCGTGTCATAGCTGTCCAACAGTTCCGGACTTGCCCTACCATCAATCACCATGGCCAGTTTCCAGGCCAGGTTGTGAACGTCGGCAACACCGGTATTGCCGCCAAAGCCGCCGGTCGGCGGCATCACATGCGCCGCATCGCCTGCGAGAAGGATATTGCCTTGCCGGAAGGATGCTGCGGTCGCGGCGGTTGCCGTCCAAGGTTGAACATCCTCGATCTCAACAGGAAATTCCGGTGACACACCGAGAGCGGCTCGCACAAGCGTCGCGCAGTTGTCCGACGAGATATTCTCTTCGCGCAGCGGGACGCGTCGGCCCTGTTCGTCGAGCAATGCGAAGACGGCCAGAAAGCCTGCATCGCCCGCTATCGAGAACCGGAAGAAGGCCAGCAGCTGAGGCTGATTGACGTAGACGACGCTCAGATTTCGCCCGTTTATCAGCGGGCGCACATCCGCCTTGAAGTAGATCGTGGCGCATTGCGTGATTTCGCCCCGACCACTCATCGGGATCCCGAGTTCTTTCCGAACCGGGCTGTGCGCGCCGTCCGCCGCAATCATGAATTGAGCGCGGACGCGCTTTTCCTCACCATCGTCGCGTGAACGCAATCTTGCGAACACCCCCGTCTCGTCCTGCGAAAAGTGCGTCAGCTCGGTGGAGAAGCGCAGCTCGCCGCCGAGCTCTACGGCGCGTTCGCGCAGCACGGGTTCTAGTCCGATCTGGGTGATGAACAAACGGCGAGTGGAACTAAGTTCCTCCACGCCTTCATTGAACGACTGATAGAATGACGCCAGTTCCAGCCCCCCGAGCGTGTCGACCGAGTTGATCGCCCCGTCTTGGACGAATTCCTTGGCAGCCGCCTTTTCGACCGCGTCCTGCAATCCGACACTGCGGAATATTTCGAGTGTCCGCTGGTGAAAGGAAGCGGCGCGGGGGGGTGGATGGCCGTTCCCCGATGCCGCTCGACAAGAATGTGAGGCACTCCATGAAAGCCGAGCAATGCCGAAGCGGTCAGTCCGACTAGACTTCCTCCGACGATAAGGACCGGAGCATATTCATCCATCGGTCTCTCCTCCTCCTTTGCGGCTTGTATTTTTAGTCCTAAATTCAAGTCACTGCGAGATATGGCGAAAAAACCAGTCCGCAGATCCGTTTTCAAGGCCTTGAAGGTTCCCGATGCGAAGCGAAAGTTGGGAACCTTTTGATTGCCACTCCTATTGGGGAGCAGCTGAGCTGGCTCGCAACGACTGCCCCGAAATGGTCAATCGGTTCTCTTTGGGTAAACTACATGACCGTCACTCCTGATGACCGCACCATCGCTGAGGACCGCTTGTTGCTCGCGGTTGCGCCCCATCAGATGAACGACCTGATGCCCATGTGCTAAGAGATAATCCGACAGAATCCGTCGGTGGCAGCGCCACCAGACTGCCTCCGAGCACATAAGCGCAACGATCGTGTCGCGCCCCAGACGTTCGAGCTTCTGAAGTGAGGTTTTAAAAGCTTCCCCGAGCGCATAATCGGCGTAGTTGTGAAAACCTTTCACGCGCCAGAAAGCATTAATTGCTTCATTCACCGATGATTGCCTCGTCCTGCGTCCTCCCAAATCAGGAAAATGCTGATAGCCCATTCCAAAGGACGAGAGGAAATCCGGAAATTGATCAATATTGAAAGCGGGGTTTGCACGCGATCGCGGGAATGCGCGAACGTCAGCCACGAGGTCAACTGTAGCTTCGCGAAGCATCTCGATCACGGCCTCGGGAGATCTGTCGGAGTGGCCGAAAGTAACAAAATTCACATTCAATTCGTCAGCCGCGTGAGAGCTTCCTCTTTATGGGCCGCAATGTGATCGGTCTCGTCGCTCTTGATCTCGTACTGCGGTTCATCTTTGGAGGCCCGGCGCTGATGTCCCTTATACGTGAAATCGCGTTCATGGACCTTCGTGACGTGCCCCGTTACGTGTCCAGCTTCAGAGTTCCAGCGCACATGATCTCCAACAGAAAATTCTGCCATGGTCTTTCTTCCAAGTTCATTCAAAAGTATGGATGGATTGGGTTGCAAGCTTATCGTTATCGCATCGCCGACAGAGGATGTTCAAAGGCCCACATTATCTGAAAAACGCGCGTCTCATTGGTTGTCCGAAAAATGCCAAGACTATTTCAACGGTTTGCCGGCATCTGCCCGTATCCATGACCGACGTTCGACAATTCCCAAGCTCCACGATTATGCGATTGCGCAGCTTTCGGGCATCATCGGAGGTCAGTTTCGCACCGCCGATGGCACGGACAAGAACGGGATAGGGCCTTTCCATATGCGTCTCTCGTTATTGGTTGCTTGTGCGTCCCAAGATACACGATCCGGAAGCCTAGGACCCGTTGATTATTTTGATACATTCCAACAGGAATTTAGCGGCAATCCGTGTCAGGCGTGATCCAGGCAGATATTGCTCTGCGTATCTGCTCGATGAAAACTCCTTTTTTCGGTGAAGTTGCTATAGAGCTACCCTCAACTCTTATACGAATGGGCAACTATGTGCCTGACAGGATTTTCGGACTATGCTCTGCGCGTGCTCATGTATGCAGCCTCAGCAGGCGACCGTCTGGTAACAATTGAGGAAACATCGAAGCTTTATGGAATATCCCGTGCACATCTGATGAAGGTGGTGAATATCCTTACAAAGAACGGGTATCTGAAGGGCATTCGGGGACGTTCGGAAGGATTTACCCTGTGACGTGATGGCGTGGACGGCCCCTGCATCAGCTTAGTTGTGCCATGATGCGGCCGTTGTAGGTCCACGTCTAGGAGTCGGCAGATGAAGCAGGAGATTGTTACCGTCGGATTGGATCTGGCGAAGAGTGTTTTCCAAGTGCACGCGATCGGGGGCGACGGAACCGTGCTAGTCCGGCGCAAGCTCCGGCGAGCAGAGGTAATCGGTTTCTTCACTGATCTTCCAAGTTGCCTTGTGGGTATGGAGGCATGCGCATCGGCGCATCATTGGGCTCGCGAGCTGATAAAGCTGGGGCACGACGTTCGACTGATGCCACCCGCCTATGTGAAGCCCTATGTTAAGCGCGGGAAGACCGACGCAGCAGACGCAGAAGCGATCTGCGAGGCGGTGACGCGTCCGACGATGCGGTTCGTCGCGGTAAAGACCGCTGAACAGCAGGCGGTGTTGATGCTTCACAAGAGCCGCGACCTGATGGTGCGCCAGCGGACCATGCTCATCAACGCATTGCGAGGGCACCTGGCTGAGTACGGTATCGTGACCGGCGTAGGTGCCGGCGGTGTGACCGCGATGCTCAAAGCGTTGCATGAGCGGCAGGGAGAGCTGCCTGTTCATGCTCGGTCAGCGCTACACAGCCTGGCTGCCCAACTTAGGGCGCTAGCCAACGAGGTCGACCGGTTAGAGGCGCAGATACTCGCGTGGCACCGC